>DBGO01000012.1 GCA_002295925.1 Flavobacteriales bacterium UBA852 | reverse complement strand
TATTTACAAATGCACAACGGGTTAATCTCTTATATATTGTACGCACCTAAAAACAAAACGGGATTTTCCATATAGTTTTTAAATGTTTGTAAGAAAGCCGAACCTACGGCGCCGTCAACTACACGGTGATCGCAAGAAAGGGTAACTTTCATTCGGTTGCCCGGAACAATTTGTCCGTTTTTCACAACAGGCACTTGCTTAATAGCACCTACTGCCATAATACAAGCATCCGGTGGGTTGATAATGGCAGTAAACTCTTCTATACCAAACATTCCTAAATTGGAAATAGTAAACGTGTTTCCTTCCCAATCTTGGGGTTGCAGTTGTTTGTTTTTGGCTTTTTCGGCATAAGTTTTTACTTCAGATGCTATTGCCGATAATGGTTTTTGGTCGGCAAAGCGCACAACGGGCACTAATAAACCTTCGTCAACGGCTACGGCGACACCTACGTGAATATGGTCGTAATAGCGAATTCTGTCATCAAGCCAAGAAGCATTTACCTTTGGATGTTGACGCAATGCTGCGGCAGCGGCTTTTACTACCATGTCGTTGAAAGAAATTTTTACAGGAGAAACCGTATTAATTGCTTTGCGTGTTTCTACGGCATTGTCCATGTCAATTTCCATGGTTAAGTAAAAGTGTGGCGCGGTAAATTTACTTTCGGATAATCGGCGGGCAATAGTTTTTCGCATTTGCGATACCGGAACATCTTTGTATCCTTCGTGCATTGCTGCTGCCATTGCCATGCCACCGCCTTGATAGTTTTCTATATCGCGTTTTATAATTCTTCCGCCTTCGCCGGTTCCTTTTACAAGAGCTAAATTTATGCCTTTTTCTTTGGCTAATTTTTTGGCTAATGGCGAAGCTTTTATTCGTTTACCTTCTGTTGATGTGGTAGTGGTAGTTACCGTTGCAGATGATTTTTTAACATCCTGTTTTTGTTCGGCTTTGGTTTCTTTTACCGGCTTTGGCGCTTCTGCAGTTTTTTCGGATTGGGCGTTATTTCTGTATTTTTCAGCTTCCAATATTTTAGAATAATCGGCATCTTTTTCGCCAATGATTGCCAAAATAGCATCTACCGGAGCACTTTCGCCTTCTTTTACACCTTGATAAAGTAAATAACCGTCCAAGAATGATTCAAATTCCATTGTGGCTTTGTCGGTTTCTATTTCAGCCAATAAGTCGCCATCAGCTACTTTGTCGCCTACTTTTTTATGCCATTTTGCTACCACACCTTCGGTCATGGTATCACTCAATTTGGGCATACGTATTACTTCGGCTTTTACATCTGATAAATCTATTTCGGGAGTTTGCTCAGGAGTGTTTTCTACTGTTGCAGATTCGTTGTTGTCATCATTATCTTCTTTCTTTTCTGCTGCATTTTCTTGCAATAATGCAGAAATATCTTCACCTTTTTCGCCAATAATAGCCAAAACAGCATCTACCGGAGCACTTTCGCCTTCTTTTACACCTTGATAAAGCAAATATCCGTCTGCGTAAGATTCAAATTCCATAGTGGCTTTATCGGTTTCAATTTCGGCAAGTAAATCACCGTCAGAAACTTTATCGCCTATATTTTTATGCCATTTAGCCACCACGCCCTCGGTCATGGTATCACTCAATTTGGGCATTTTTATAACTTCTGCCATATTACTTGTAATTTTTTATTCTTTTATAAAAGGATAATTTGGTTCTGAATATACATCATTATAAATATCTTCAGGACTTGGTAAAGGAGATTCTTCGGCAAATTTTACAGCTTCCTCTACTTGTTGTTTCACACGCTTGTTAATTTCTTCTATTTGTTTTGCGGAAGCGTATTTTTTATCCTTAATGGTTTTTAAAACTTTTTCAATTGGGTCAAGTTTTTTATAAGCTTCCTCTTCCTCTTTGGTCCTGTATTTTCTGGGGTCGGACATTGAATGACCTTTGTAACGGTAGGTTTTCATTTCCAAAAGAGTAGGTCCTTCGCCTTTTCGGGCTCTATCTACTGCACGAGAAACGGCATCGTGAACAGCTTCGCAAGTCATGCCGTCAACCGGTTCGCTGGGCATGTCGTAAGCGCATCCCAATTTATATAAATCGGTAACGTTTGATGTACGTTCTACGGAAGTACCCATAGCGTATTGATTGTTTTCAATAATGAAAACAACGGGTAATTTCCATGTCATAGCCATATTGAATGTTTCATGCAAAGCACCTTGACGAACGGCACCGTCGCCCATGTATGTGAGTGTAACGTTTTTTGTGCCTTTGTATTTTTCGGCAAAAGCAATGCCTGCTCCCAAAGGAATTTGTCCGCCCACAATACCATGACCGCCAAATATACGACGTTCTTTATCGAACATGTGCATAGAACCGCCTTTACCTTTACATAAACCGGTAACTTTTCCGTACAATTCTGCCATTACTTTTTTAGGATCTGTTCCACGACCTAAAGGATGGGCATGACAGCGGTAAGCGGTAATCATATTGTCGTTTTCGGTAGTTGCAGAAACCGAGCCGGCTACAACTGCTTCTTGACCAATATATAAATGTAAAAAACCGGTGAATTTTCGTTGGATATATAGCTGACTGGCTTTTTCTTCGAATTTACGCATCAACAACATTGATTCGTACCAGTGCAAATAAGTTTCTTTTCCGAGTGATTTTTTCTTCGCCATTCTACTTGAATTTTTTATGCAAGTACAAATTTAGAATATTTCCGAACTTAAAAAAGTCTTTTAATGAAATTATACTCAATATTCTGACATAAAGTTGATGTTTACATATTTAAACTTTATTTTTGAAAAATTAATAAATTAATATGGCATTTATAGGAATATTATTACAAGAAATAAAAAATAAAGCTTCAGAGAAATTACGTTCTAAAAAAATTGTTGATTCGTTTGCTGATTTACAATATAAAGAATTAATTAAATTGCTAAAAACTGCTGCTCAAACTAAAATAGGCACAGATTATTCATTTAGCAATATATTAAATGAAGATAATGTTTATGAATCGTTTAAAAATACCCTACCGGTTTTTGATTATCAAACAATATATGAAAAGTACTGGAAATATTCTTTACAGGATATACCCAATATATCTTGGCCCGGAAAAATAAAATATTTTGCTCTAACATCAGGAACGTCTGACGCATCAAGTAAACGGGTTCCTGTTACTATTGATATGATAAAAGCAATTAAAAAAACAAGTGTAAATCAATCACTTACATTAACACAGTTAAAATTACCACCAAAGTTTTATGATAAAAGTGCAATGATGCTCGGAGGTTCTACATCGTTAAAAAAAGTGAATGAACATTATGAAGGTGATTTGAGCGGGATATTGATTAAACTATTGCCCTTATGGATGCAATTATTGTATAAACCGGGTAGAGATATAGCCAAAATTACCGATTGGAATAAAAAATTGGATGAAATTACCCGCAAGGCCAATCAATGGGATGTTGGAATTATTACCGGAGTTCCCTCATGGTATCAATTGCTTTTTGATAGAATGCTGGATTATTATCAGGTGGAATCTATTCATGATATTTGGCCCAATCTTAAAATATTTTTGCATGGTGGAGTAAGTTTTAAACCCTATGAAAAATCGTTTAAAAAATATTTTAGAGAAGAGGTTTATTATTTGGAAACTTATTTAGCTTCTGAAGGTTTTTTTGCTTATCAGGGAGCAAACGATTCTAATTTAAAATTATCTCTCAATAATGGTATTTTCTTTGAGTTTGTAGAGTTTAATGAAAATAATTTTGACGAAAATGGTAATATTAAGTCAAATGTGCAAGCTATATGTGTAAATGATGTAAAACCGGGAATTGATTACGCCTTATTGGTAACAACCTGTTCAGGAACTTGGCGTTATTTAATAGGCGATACCATTAAATTTATTGATACCGAAAAATGTTTTATAGAAATTACCGGTAGAGTAAAAATGTTCTTGAGTGTTTGTGGAGAACATCTCTCTATAGAAAATATGAATGAAGCTGTACAACAGACGGCAGACGAATTGAATATAGCCATAAATGAGTTTGCGGTTTATGCAAAAAATAAGGGGCCGTTCTTTGAACATCACTGGTTTTTGGGTATAAAGGATTATGTCGGAAAAATAGACGAAGATAAAATTCGAGATATTTTGGATAAACATTTAAGTACTTTGAATGATGATTATGCAACTGAAAGAAAAGCCGCACTAAAATATATGAAAGTTACGGTTTTGCCGGTAGAAACTTTTTACGATTGGATGAATAGTATAGGAAAATTAGGGAATCAAAACAAATTCCCCAGAGTATTAAAAGGTGAGCGATTAAACAATTGGTTGTCTTTTTTACAAAAAAGAGAATTACTAAAGCATGATTAATGCCATATTGGAAGGTTTTTTTCTTGGACTTGTTTTAGCGGTATTAATCGGTCCTGTTTTTTTTCAAATGATAGACTTGTCTATTTCAAAAAATAAAAAAACGGCTTTAATTTTCGCATTTGGAGTATGGTTAAGTGATATTACTGTATTGAGTTTATGTGTCGTTTTAATTAACCAAATTGAAGAATGGCATTTGTTAGAGTCTAAAATATTAGAATATCTTGCTTTTGTCGTATTTATTATATTTGGAATAACAAAGTTGTTGTCCAAACCAAGTGTTAGCAATACTTTACAAATTAAAGCTAACAAAAAAATACTTTTTTCTCAAGGTTATCTGATAAATACAGTAAATCCGTCCGTATGGGCATTTTGGTTGTCAACTTCTACATTGGCTCAGGAATTATTTAATGGAAGCAAATTTAAAATTACAATTTATTTTTTATCGTGTATAATTACTTTTATATCTACCGATCTAATAAAAATAGTTTTGGCCTATAAACTGAAAAATAATATAAATCGCAAAATATTATTTATATTCAATAAAATAGTCGGTATTCTTTTTATTATTGCCGGAGTTGTTATTCTATATGAAACTTTTTAAATTATTTATTTATAAATCGTAAAAACAAATAAATAATAATTGAATACACAATAATATTGAAAATCACTTTATGATTGATTTCTACCCATTGCGGTGAATAGTAAGAGATAAGTGCCAATGCGGTAATTCTTAATATGTTCAATCCGTGAATAATGAAAATTCCGGTTACAGAATAATAGATTTTTTGTTTTAATTTTTTTGGAAAAGCCATTATTAGAGATAAGTATAAAAATATGATATCCAATCCAGAGCATGGAGGAGAAACCCTTACACCACCACTGTTTGCAATTCTAATAACCCTTTCGGATTCAATGAAAGTTATGGGATATTCAAAAAAATCTAATATCCACTTAACTGGATAAAGAATGGCTTTAATAACAAAAACCGTATAATTTTCGTGCCATTGAGTTAAAACAGGAACACGCCAAACGATAAAAAATATTGCCTTATACAGTATGAAAATAAATATTAACCGAAAAAGAAACAGGGAAACCTCCTTAGATACATAAGGAAGTTTCCATAAATAAACCGAAGGTGATTTTTCCGAATTATTCACTCTTTCTTTTTTTGGCTTTGTCATTCAATTTTTTTACTCCAAGCCCTACAGAAGCACCAATCAGCAATAATAACCCTGAATCCAAAGGTGTGTTTGCAGGTGGTGGTGGAGGTCCTTGTGCCAAAAGGTCGCTTGTAATAAGTAATGTCGAAATAAATACGAGTATGTTTAGTAAATTTTTCATAATAAATTGATTTTTAAGGTTTAACATTTTTATTTTAATTCTTTATTTTCTATCCACAGTTTTTTTACAATGTTTAAATTTTCAGAGTAAATTCTTACAAAGTAAATTCCTGAAGAAGTATTTTCCGGTAAACTGATGATTTTTTGAGCATTAGGTATTAATTGTTTGGATACAATTTGTTTTCCCGTAATATCCAGTACTTCAACCCGGGCATTTTGCTTTAATTGTGTAATGTATATTTTATCTTCAAAACTGTACACTGAAAGATTTTCGGAATCATTGTTTTCTACTCCTGTAATCACTTTGTTAAAGTGAACAAAGAAACGATTTGGCGCATCACCTACATTCATAGAGAATTGATAAGGTCCGCCATATATTACATCGTGGAACGTGCCTGTAACAGCATCTTCTAATGTGATGGTTGTATTGGCATCAAATTCGCCTTTATAGCTTAAATCAATCGTGTAGTTTCCTGAAACGCCGGGTTCAAAGTATAGTGGAACGGTATAGTTTCCATTGTTAAACTTAGGCAATGAATTAATGGATGATTTTTTATCTTGAATTAAGGTATATAAAATAGGCGCATTTGGGTCGCCACTCAATAGTTTGTAAGCATCAATTGCCACATCAAAAGAGTCGGTTGCATTACTGCCAAATCGAATGGCTGTTTCATCGGTATATCCGTTTCCGTCCACTTTAAGTTTAATAGTTTCCGGATAAGAAGATACGCTGTTTCCTGTACGGTAATACGAACTGTTGTTTTGTGTGGTACGTGCCGAATTATCAAAAGTTAAAGTAGTGTTGGATGTGGCGTGAACGTAAAATCCTTGCATTGTGGCTATAAAGCCGTTGCCTCCGTTGGTACCAATACCATCTACATAGCTGGCATATTGGTTGGTTTCATAATCCCAATAATATACTGCATTATCAACGCCAGACGGTAAAGATACATTGTCCCAATTCATTGGCGAAGGGTAGGGGTTTCCTACAAAATTCCAACCATCGGCAAGAGGATTACCTGATGAGGTGTTATAGACCGCACGGCTAACCGAACCATTATTTACCGTGCCTGTAACGTCCCACAGTTTACTGTTCCAAACATATACGGCAAATCCTTGCATAGGTGTCATTGGGTACGACATTGAGCCCGGAGAAGTCCAACCACCCATGAAATTGGTGTCTGCAACAGTTTCGTCATAATACCATAAGTTAGGTAAAGGGTTGCTGGTTGTATTTCCGCCCAAGTTGATGAGGGGAATATCGTCGTCAATTTGAGCAATATTAATATTTGTCATTGGAGATGATAAATAGTGATAACCAAAAGTATTTACTTGATGGTCAATGTATCTTTCCATAGTAACTTCTCCGTTGATGCTTCCGGAGTTGTGGTATATCAGTCCGGTTTGTAAACTGTCTGATTTTATGGTTAAAATTTGATTGTTGATATTTAATACGCCGGTATTTAAAAGCAATTCACCACGAATGTTTATATCATTGTTAAGTATTACATCGGCATCAATAGTAAGGTTCTCAAAAGTAGCCGAGCCGTATTGGTTTTGAGTGTTTTGCCCGCTAAACCGAATGGTTGCATCAAAAGTATCGACACCAAAGTTGTA
The DNA here is from genome assembly GCA_002295925.1 of Flavobacteriales bacterium UBA852. Lineage (GTDB taxonomy): Bacteria > Bacteroidota > Bacteroidia > Flavobacteriales_E > Vicingaceae > UBA852. The sequence goes on along the minus strand of DBGO01000012.1, from coordinate 152,690 downwards.
TAAATCGTTGTATATGACTAATTCTGCACCCGGGTTTAAGGCTATGTTTGCCGAATCAAGGATAACCAAATTATTTATTTCGGTTTGTTCGGTTAATACCGGGTAATTGCTTAAATTGTTGGGAATAATAACGTATTCAAAAGCTTCTAACGAGCCGTTGTCTGAAACTAACGGTGCCAAACCTTTTGACCAGTTAGAACCGGTATTGAAATTATTATCGGTATTTCCATACCAAATTTTGGCAAAATTATCTTTCCAACACGCTACGGTATCCATATTGGTTAACGAACCATTGTTGTAATATCCGCTGGTGTCTATTAAAACAGCGCCTTCGTCTTCGTCGCATTTTAAATACATTTGTAGATAGTTGGTATTGGATGGAATGCTTTTAAACCGGTTAATATTTATTTCATTTTCCGATTTTGCCACTCGCCAAATGCGGATTTCATCCAATCTTCCGGCAAAGTATTTAGTGGCTGTTAAATCTGCTCCGATTACAAAATTTGAATTACTTACATTTAACGCTCCGGATACATTAGCAGAATTATCTAATTTTCCATTTATGTAAATTTTCATAACATTATTATCAAACGTTCCGGCAACGTGATTCCATTTGTTGGCTGTTAATGTTGCGTTGGATGATATTGAATACCATGTTCCGCCAATATTTACTTTAAAAACAGCTTGTCCTGAACTGCCATTGTATCCTAACATATATTGGTCGTTTTTATGAATAACCGCTATGTCACCAGCGAAATTCTGAACATAAGGCTTCATCCAAGTTTCTAATGTAATATGTCCCGAGAGATTCAAATTACCAATGTTGCCAAACAGTACATAGTCATCTGTTCCGTCAAATTCAATTGATGAAGGTCCAATGAAATTACCACAATCATAAACATTTACCGTTAAATTCACGGTTGTAGTTTTTGCAGGCGTTCCATTATCCACTGCGGTATAGGTTATGGTATGCGTGCCAACATCGGCTGATGTTGCATTAATGGTGATGGTTTGCGAGGAATAATTTCCGTTTGAAATGCTTGTTTGCAAATTGCTTAATGTGGCGTTTGATATTGTAGTGGTAACAATTTGATTGGATTCCGGTCCGCTGAACCCTGTGGTTAATGTGTAAGTAGAGTTCATACACATATTTACAGTTTGGTTGTCGGGGAATCCTACAGCTATAGGTGCTACATTTGTTCCGCTTAAATCCATTGTAAAGCATTTGCCGTCAAGAAAATGCACACCATCTAAATTTCCGCCGGCACCGTCGTAGTTGTAATTATCTTCACCAAATAAACCGATTTGATAATAATTTCCTCCACCCGAGGTTTGAGCACCTACTGTGGCAAAATTTCCGTTTCCAAAGCCATTTGTTCCACCTACATCACCAACGCACCAGTTCATATCGTCATAGGCAAAACGCGTATTAAATCCAATACCGACATCGGGGTCGGTACCATCGGTTAATATCAACTGAAATGTATTTAGCGGAACGGTTTTTTTATTATAATATCCTACTTCTACCCATTGAATGATAATTCTGTTAGACTCTAATTTGTAATAAACTTTATTTGTTCCCGAACCTGTACCTCTTAAATCTACATCTGCCCAAAAAGGAGCAATCATTGCCGGCGCTGAGCTTGAAGGAAACCCTGCCGGCGAATAAGATGAATAATAATTCCCAAACGTAATATTACCATTTACATTGATATAAATACTGTTATACGTTTGTCCGTAAAATGTAAAGTTGAAACCCAAATTGAGTGGTCCGTAGGAACCGTCGTCTTGAGGAGAGTAACTTCTCGTAAATATGTTGGTAATGTCCGTGTAAGTTGCATCAAGCGGAAGCCAACACCCTGATGATTTGGAATGATTAACAGGCACTTTTGAATAGTGTGCTTGTAAGTTTTTTTGTTGCGGAATGTAAGGTTTTGTGTTTTGAGCTGTTAATACGGTATAAAATAATAACGACAAGGAAAGTAGAATTTTGTTCATAGCTAATAGGTTTTTTGTTTTTTGTAAAGCTATACAACAGATGAAAAAATATAAGGGTGAAAAATCGTAAAAGAAACAAGTAAAAACACTTATGGTGCTTGTAAGTGAAAAAGTTTTACTTGAAAACAGCGAGTAGAATTAACTTTATTCACATTCTATATTAATTTAATGAATCCAAGCTTTTTAGTTTTTTTAATGAATTAAGAAGTGAATTGTATGTAATTTCGCAGCCATGAGATGGTTGGTTTTAGTATTTTGTTTATTTCATTCTTGGATTGTTTTTGGCAATTTAAACCAAAAGAAATCAATAAAAGCAGCATATATTACTGAAAAAATAACCATTGACGGAGAATTGAATGAGGATGCCTGGCAAAATGCAGAACCGGGAAATCATTTTTGGCAAAATTCACCTTATGATACTGCCGAAGCTCGCTCCCAAACCGAAGTAAAGGTTTGTTTTGATGATCAAACCATTTATTTTAGTGCCGTTTGTTATAATTCTTCACAAAAAGAATATATCGTTCAGTCACTCAAGCGCGATTTTTCATTTCCACGAAATGATGCTTTTCAAGTAATTTTTGACCCTTACGGCGATAATACCAATGGATTTAGTTTTGGCGTAAATGCTTTGGGGGCACAGCGCGAAGGTGTCATTACAAACGGCGGAAACTGGGGCGTAACCACCAATTGGGATAACAAATGGTATTCAGAAGTGAAAAATTATATAGACAAATGGGTAGTAGAGATAGCTATTCCGTTTAAAAGTATCCGTTTTACTCAAGGTTCTACTGTGTGGCATGTCAATTTTGCACGTAATGATTTGAAAATAAACGAAATGTCAACGTGGAATCCTGTTCCCAGAAATTTTAATGTGGCTACACTTACTTATTGTGGTAATTTAATGTTTGAAAAACCACTTAATAAAACCGGCACCAATGTATCGCTTATACCGTATGCTTTGGGGAAATTTTCGGGTGATTACACCGATAGTATTCCGCAAGAAAAATGGTCGGGGAATGTAGGTGGAGATGCCAAAATTGCGGTTACTTCATCGTTAAATTTAGATTTGACCATCAATCCGGATTTTTCGCAAGTAGATGTAGACCAACAAGTTGCCAATATTTCACGATTCAGTATATATTATCCTGAAAAAAGACAGTTTTTTCTTGAAAATGCCGATTTGTTTGGGCGTTTGGGCTTTTCTAAGATACGTCCGTTTTTTAGTCGCAAAATAGGAATTGCATATAACCCTAATACCGGTATTTATGAGCAAATTCCAATAATGGCAGGTGCCCGTTTAAGCGGAAAAGTAAATAACGATTTACGAATCGGATTTTTGAATATTACCACGCCGCAAAACAGGAATCTGAATTTACCCGTAACAAATTATACTGTAGCTGTTGCACAACAGCAAGTCGGTTCAAATTCAAATATTACTTTTTCGTTGGTAAACAAACAAGATTTAGGTAATGATTCTACAGCAGAAATTTATGTCAATCCAAATCATTTTCAGCGAATTGCCGGCGTAGATTTTAATTTTGCATCAAAAGATAATAAATGGAAAGGGATAGCTTTCATTCATCAGCAATTTTCGCCGCAACCCAAAGGAAATGAGGGAGCCAATGCCACTTTTTTGTATTACAATACCCAAAATTGGCAAATAGCATGGAATCATGAGTATGTGGGCAAAAATTATAATCCCGAAGTGGGGTTTGTTCCTCGTAATGACCATATTCGGTTTGAGCCAAGCATAAGTTACAAATGGTATCCCAAAAAACAAAATATTATATCCAATTCGATAAGTATAGGTCCGGATTATTATTTTGTTTCGGATATGAGTTATGTTAAGGATATGGATGTAACAGTCAGTTTCTCAAAAAATTATTTTTCTACTTCATTTTGGCAAATTAGTTTTTCGCATTTATACACTCGGCTAACTTTTGATTTTGACCCTTCAGGAGTATATGATACTGTATTGCATGCAGGTGATGCATTTGCTTACGACCGATTATCTTTTTATTATAATTCCGATGGTAGAAAAAAATTATCTTTCAGTGCTTCGGGAGATTATGGAACTTATTATAACGGAAACCGTTTGGCATTTTCTTTAAGTGCTACATTCCGGGCACAACCTTGGGGACGTTTTTCATTGAATTTCAACCAACAAAATATTTACATGCCCGAACCGTTTACAACGGCATTTTATTCGGTTTTCGGCCCCAAGATTGAATTTTCATTTACTCGAAACTTATTTTGGACTACCTATGTGCAATACAATCAAAAATCGAATAATTTGAATGTAAACAGTCGTTTGCAATGGCGCTTCAAACCCATGTCGGACTTATTTATTGTTTATACCGATAATTATTTTACAGAAGCCCGCTTTAATCAATTCGATGATTTGGCATTTACTCCGCAATACAAAAAGAATGTAGCTTTGATTGTCAAATTAGTGTATTGGTTGAATATTTAAAATCATTTAGATTTTCTAATGTTCCAAATTAAATTTCCGTTATTATTTGCAAAACGAAACAATCTTTAGAATTGGACGTATAGGCAATAATATATTTGTTAAAAACCTAATTTTTTAAAAAATTATACTGCAAGTAGAATTATGCAACGTTAATTTTTGTTAAATTTGATGTAAACCTGTCTAAAACCATTTATATATGCGGCAATTAAAAATTACCAAATCCATTACCAATAGAGAGAGTGCTTCATTAGATAAATATTTACAAGAAATAAGTCGAGAAGAATTAATCTCGGCAGATGAAGAAGTTCAATTGGCGCAAAGAATCAAAAACGGTGACCAACGTGCATTGGAAAAATTAGTAAAAGCCAATTTACGTTTTGTTGTTTCTGTTGCCAAACAATACCAACACCAAGGGTTAACATTGCCCGACTTAATTAATGAAGGTAATTTAGGATTGATAAAAGCCGCTCAACGATTTGATGAAACCAGAGGATTTAAATTTATATCTTACGCCGTATGGTGGATTCGTCAATCTATATTGCAAGCATTGGCAGAACAAGCCCGTATTGTTCGTTTGCCGCTCAATCAGGTAGGAAGTTTAAATAAAATCAATAAAACTTTTGCTCTGCTTGAGCAAGAATATGAGCGTGAGCCAACACCTGAGGAAATTGCCGATGCGCTTGATTTGCCAAAAGATAAAGTGATTGATTCTATCAGTGTTTCCGGAAGACATGTTTCGGTAGATGCACCATTTAAAGATGATGAAGAAGGTACGTTATTGGATGTGTTGCCCAATACTTCGGCACCTAAAACGGATAAACAATTAACTTATGAATCGTTGCAAAGAGAGATGGAGCGTGCGCTGCAAACCTTACCTGCACGCGAACGCGAAATTTTAAAAATGTATTACGGTATTGGTTATTCGCATAATTATTCGTTGGATGAAATAAGCGAAAATTTTGATATTTCCAGAGAACGTGTGCGTCAAATCAAAGAAAAAGCCATCCGCTTAATGCGACATAAATCAAGATGTAAATTGTTAAAGTCGTATTTGGGCTAAGCTTCCGCTAAATGTTTTTTCGCCAAAACTTCATTGTATAATTTTTCATACAAAGGCAATATTCTGGACAATTCAAATTCTTTTGCCTTTTGATAAGCATTTTCGGCAAAACGATTGTAAAGTTCATTATCCGAAACTAATTTTAAAATATCGTTTGCCATTGCTTCAATATCACCCACATTTTCGGTAAAACCGGTTACGCCGTTAATGTTTACTTCGGGAATACCTCCAATATTTGAAGAAACCACAGGTTTGCCTTTTGCCATTGCTTGCAATGCTGCCAAACCAAAACTTTCATGCTCTGAAGGCAATATGAAAATATCGCTGATGGCAAAAACCATATCGGTATCTTTCAATTTTCCCATAAATTTTATTTTATCGCACAAATTGTATTTTCGACACAATATTTCGGCTTTTGCACGTTCAGGCCCATCGCCCACAAGCAATAATTTTACATTGGCTTTATCCTTTAAAAGATTCATTATTTCAATAATGTCTTGAACACGTTTTAATTTACGGAAGTTGGAAACGTGTAAAAGTATTTTTTCCCCATTTGGGGCAACTTCTTTTTTTATTTTTTCTACATTTTTTGGAATGTTATATTCCTCTTCGCATAAAAAGTTGTGAATGACATTTATTTCACGATTTACCTCAAAATATTTATAAGTTTCTTCTTTTAAAGATTCCGAAACAGCTGTTACAGCATCCGACTGATTAATGGCAAAAGAAATAACAGGTTCAAACGAAGGGTCTTTGCCTATAAGTGTTACATCTGTTCCGTGCAGGGTAGTGATAAAAGGAATATAGACGCCCTTGCTCTTTAAAATTTCACGAGCCATAAAAGCCGCCGAAGCATGCGGTATGGCATAATGCACATGTAAAATATCCAATTTTTCATATAATGAAACATCTACCAATTTACTGGTTAAAACAACCTCGTAAGGCGGATAATCAAACAGAGGGTAATCTTGCACTTTTACTTCATGGTAATAAATGTTTTGATAAAAACGGTCAAGTTTTACGGGTTGCTCATAGGTGATAAAATGAACTTCGTGTCCTTGTTTTGCTAATGCTTTTCCCAGCTCGGTAGCCACAACACCACTTCCGCCAAAAGTAGGGTATAATACGATGCCTATTTTCATGCTTAAAAATGTAAGTTAACAGTAAAATTAGCCATTCTTCGGCTAATAAAATTGTCGCTTATGCGCTAAAATTGGATTTTAAACAAACAAGACTAATCTTTTTTTATTTCAATGTATATTTTTGAATTTGAATCTTTGTTTGAAAAGAAATAGAAAAAATAAAAATGATTTCTTCATCATACTTAATTAAGTTTATAACCTATTGAAAGAGAGATGAAAAACCATTTACCCATATTGCGATTGTATTTAAGATGATATGCATATGATAAAAAAGGTGATAACTGAATAAACATATTTTTCCAATTATATCTGTAACCGGCCAAAATGCCATAATAATATATGTCTAAATAACCTATTGCCGGAACACCTTTGTCGTAAGGTTCATTTTTAATTTGTTCTTTCCTTTCTTGTTTGGTTTTCGGATAGGGATATAAATTATAATTTACCACGCCATAAACACTGGATACCATTTGATGCTTCTTTCCTAAAATAGCCGTAAATGCCAGTGAGAAATTTATCATATCACTATAATAATGATGTGAATATCCAATACCTGTTTGGTAAGCAAAATGTTTTGAAAATTGACGCTCGAAATTAATCGATGCTATTGCGCTTCGACCAAGAAATTCACCAAAGATGCGACTTTGTTTATGTTGTAAAGTATCTTGTGTAAAACCTGTTGTGTTTAACGTGATAAAAGAAAGAAGCATTATAATTTTTTTCATTTCAACTCCTCCAAATTTTATTTAAGTTAATGATATTCTTGTCTCGGTGTAGTAAATTTTTGTGGGAACATAATTATCTTTTGCTTATGTTACAACAATATTTTCAATGTAATAAAATTATATTTTTTTTTTGAGAAATTTAATTTTCTTTTATAACATTTAAGTCGGATTTCCTTATAGCATTTAAAAAATTTCAAGTATTAATTAAAAAAAGTTAAATAACCGCTTGCTAAAAGTTGTTTCGTAACTTTGTAAGATATGAGTAATTTAATAAAATTATTACCCGATACGGTAGCTAATCAAATTGCTGCGGGAGAAGTAGTACAACGTCCGGCTTCGGTAGTGAAAGAATTGTTGGAGAATGCTATTGATGCCACAGCCACAGATATTCGTTTGGTAGTAAAAGATGCGGGTAAATCACTTATACAAGTTATAGACAACGGAACCGGAATGAACGAAACCGATGCTCGTTTATGTTTTGAGCGTCATGCGACTTCCAAAATAAAAAATACCGAAGATTTATTTCATATACAAACCAAAGGATTTAGAGGTGAGGCATTAGCTTCTATTGCTGCCGTAGCACAGGTGGAGCTGAAAACCAAAACAGCTGAAAGTGAAGTGGGAACGCATATTGTTATTGAAGGAAATAAATTGATAAACCAAGAGATTTGTCAATGTCCGAAAGGAACGAATTTTTTGGTGAAAAACTTATTTTTCAATGTGCCTGCGCGTCGCAAATTTTTGAAATCAGACAAAGTAGAGTTGATGCATATTGAAGATGAGTTTAAACGTGTAGCATTGGCGCATCCCAATATTACTTTTAGTTTGTATCATAACAATGAAGAACGCTATGTTTTGCCTGTTGGAAATTTCAAGCAACGCATTGTGCAAGTGTTTGGCAAAAAATTTCAAGAACGCTTGGTTGCCGTAAAAGAAGAAACTGATGTGGTAAAAATTTCAGGATTTATCGGAAAACCCGAATTTGCCAAGAAAAAAAGAGATGAACAGTTCTTTTTTGTCAATAATCGCTTTATCAAGAGCGGTTATTTGCATCATGCCATCATGCGGGCTTACGATGAGTTATTGCCTGAAGGCACTTATCCTGCGTATTTTATCAAGTTGGAATTAGACCCCGAACGAATTGATATTAATATTCATCCTACCAAAACCGAAATAAAATTTGACGACGAGCAAGTCATATATCACATATTGCGCACAGCTGTAAGACAAGCAATTGGCAAACATCAGCTTACACCAACGCTTGATTTTGAGCAAGAAACATCTTTTGATATTCCTTTACCAAAAAAAGGCGAGCCTGTAAAAGTGCCGGGAATTAAGGTAAATCCTTCGTACAATCCGTTTGATAAAGAAAAATCTTCTTCCGGAAAAAAAGATAAAAAAACGGAGAAGTACGATTGGCAGTCGTTTTTTGAGAATACGCAAAAAGATGCCGAACAAATTTTATCGGCACAAAATGTTGAGCAAGGTGAACTTTTTGAGCAAGAAGATAAAGAGGATATTGCCTATTCTTCAACCGATTACCCCAATATTCAAATTGCCGGTAAATATTTAATTACCCGACGAAAGTCCGGTTTATTGTTTATACACATCAACAGAGCTTACCGCAATATTGTTTTTCACAATTTATTGGAAAAATTACAAAACCAATCCATTGCCAAGCAACAATTGGCTTTTCCCGAAACCTACGAGTTTTCCGACAATGAATCTTCGGTTTTGGAAGAAATTTTACCCGAAATAAACGCTCTGGGGTTCGAAATTGCCTTGTTCGGTAAAAATACTTTTATCGTTCACGCCGTTCCGGCAGTATCATCAAGTATGGATTTTAAGTATGATTTACAGCAATTGACCGAGAATTACTTGCACAATACACAATTGACCGTAGAATCTAAAATAGAGCAAATTGCATGGAGTATTGCCAAAACGGTTAAATTTAACAATAACAAACTACTGGCAGCGCAAGAAGTAAATTTTATGATAGACTCACTTTTTTCGTGTGCAAACCCTTCTTATTTGCCCGACGGTAAAAAAGTAATTGAAAACTATTCTATAAACCAACTCGATAAATTATTCAGCTAATGTTTACTACACCACCCGTTGTTAAAAATATTTTAATCATCAACGTATTGATGTTTTTTGCCACCATGTCTTTTAAAAGCATTGGTATTGATTTGGACGAATACCTGGCACTGTATTATTGGGGAAGCCCAAAGTTTATGCCGCATCAATTGATAACTCATGCCTTTATGCATGCCAATTTTGCGCACATTTTCTTTAATATGTTTGCCGTTTGGATGTTTGGTAGGAATTTGGAGCTTTTCTGGGGACCTAAACGTTTTTTAACCTATTATGTATTGGTAGCCATAGGAGCCGGAGTGATTTATGAATTATACTTGACGTATGATTTCTCGGTAATGAATGCATTACTGACAGAATTACAAAATCATCCTTCACCTGTCATTTTTTCACAATTTGTAAAAAGATATATTCCTGTGGGAATGGACCCTAATTTAACCTTCCAATTACAACACGTGATTACCGAATGGTCGCGCGACCCCAACAACCCTATGTATTTGGAAAGCGTAAAACCTTTGATAAACGATTATGTCAATTTTAAATTGAATATCCCTACTGTTGGCGCCTCAGGAGCCGTGTATGGTGTGTTGTTGGCTTTTGGAATGACTTTTCCAAATACTATGATTATGTTACTTTTTCCGCCAATACCCATTAAAGCAAAATACTTTGTGTTAATCTTCGGATTGATAGAACTCTTTAGCGGAATGGAGCATAATCCAACCGATAATGTGGCGCATTTTGCCCATTTGGGTGGTATGATTTTTGGGTACATCCTTTTGCGATATTGGCGAAATAAAGATATAGAAAGTTATTGAAATGAGTAATCCGTTAATTGAAGATATAAAAAGAAGTTTCAAATCAGGTTCGGCATTGATGAAAATAATATACATCAATGTAGGCGTGTTTTTATTTGTCAATATTATTGAATTATTATTTTTCTTATTTGCCGAGCAGCCGATTTCATTTTTACGTTTGTTGGGTGCGCCCGCTTCACCCGAAGAGTTGCTTTTTAAACCTTGGACAATAATCACTTACATGTTTTATCACGAAGGGTTTATGCACCTTTTGTTTAATATGGTTATGTTGTATTTTTCGGGGCAATTATTTATTTCGTTTTTAGGAGAAAAGAAATTTATTTCAACGTATATTTTGGGCGGAATTGCCGGCTATGTTTTATTTGCCGTCAGTTTTAATTTATTCCCTGCATTCAGATATTATCCTGCACATTCATATTTATTGGGTGCCAGTGCATCAATTATGGCTGTTTTTATAGGTATTGCAACCTATATTCCTAATTTTATTGTGCGTTTGTTTTTCACCATTCAAGTCCCTTTAAAATGGATAGCTTTAGGATATTTTATTTTGGATATTTTAAATATTTCAGGCAAAAATCCGGGAGGAAGTTTATCACACGTAGGCGGAGCATTGTTTGGTTACTTTATGATAAAAAGCTATCAGCAGGGCAGGGGTTTTGTGTTGGATTTATCGTGGTTTAAAAATTTATTTAAACGTAAAATGAAAGTAGTTCATTCTACCACGAAGAAAAAAAAGTCGGGATTTAATTCCGGTAATAAAAATACAAATAAACCCTCGCAAGAAGAGATTGACAGAATACTTGATAAAATTTCAAAATCGGGTTACGACAGTTTGACCAAAAAAGAAAAAGAAACACTATTTAAAAGCAGCAACAACTAATGTATTTTTATGCTTTTCTCATATTAGCTTTGATTTTCTTTATTATCGATTGGTATTTTTACCGGGCAGTAAAAATTTATACCATCCGCAAGTCCGAAAAGTTCAAAAAAACAATAAAATATACTTATTGGGGATTTTCGGCTTTGTCAATCGCCTTTTTATTTTATGCCTCTTATTTTTATTTGGCAAAAGAAGAACCGCCAAAATTTGCCCGCATTTACATTTTCGGATTTTTATTCATTCAATTTATTTCCAAATTATTGGGCAGTTTGTGGATAATGGTGCACGATGCCTCAACTTTTTTTGAGTATATTCTCAAACAAATAAAAAAGCAAGATAAAGAAAAGCTTACAGCAGACGAGTTGAATAATAGCGGAAAATCGCAAAACAAAATATCAAGAAAAGAATTTCTAAAAAAAGCAGCCGTCATCACGGCATTTATTCCTTTTAGCAGTTTAATGTATGGCGTATTGCGTACGGCTTTCAACTTTAAGGTCAAAAAGAAAAATGTTCCTCTTCGTAATTTGCCCGATACGTTAAAAGGTTTAAAAATTGTTCAAATAAGTGATATTCACACAGGCAGTTTCATCAGTGATGAGCCCTTGAAAGAAGTGGTGAAAATGGTAAATGAACTAAATGCCGACCTTGTATTTTTTACCGGCGACTTGGTGAATGAAATTGCCGAAGAAGCACTTCCTTTTGTAGATGTTTTAAAAGGCATTAAAGCCAAATACGGCGTGTATTCCATACTGGGCAACCACGATTACGGCGATTATTACTACGCAGCAGACGATGTAGAAGGTAAAAAACATAATAGAAGATTAATTACTGAAATACACCAAAAATTAGGTTGGCGATTATTGTTGAACGAGCATGAAGTTATCAATATCAATAATCATCAATTAGCCGTTGTAGGAGTTGAAAATTGGGGTGCCGCTCATCGTTTTCCTAAATATGGCGATTTGGATAAAGCATTGCACAATCTTGACGCTGAAATTCCTACCATATTGTTAAGTCACGACCCTTCGCACTGGGATATAATGGTAAAGAAATCCTATCCGCAAATCGATTTAACATTATCCGGTCATACTCACGGAATGCAGTTTGGAATCGAAATTCCGGGATTTAAATGGAGTCCTGCAAAGTATTTGTATAAACAATGGGCAGGGTTATATTCGCATGAGCATCAACACATTTATGTAAATCGCGGAATTGGTTTTATCGGTTATCCCGGTAGAGTAGGGATTTCGCCCGAAATTACATTGTTGGAATTGACTTAAACAAAAGAGTAGAAACGGATAAATAAAAAGCCGATTATCAAGTGATAATCGGCTTTTTTGTCGGGGTGGCAGGATTCGAACCTGCGACCTCCTGCTCCCAAAGCAGGCGCGATAACCGGGCTACGCTACACCCCGAACTTTCCTCGGAAATTTTGCGAGTGCAAAGAAAACAAATTTTTTTATTCTGTACACTTTTTTGCAAAAAAATAAATGCGGTGAGAGGGGGATTCGAACCCCCGGTACCTTTGCAGGTACGACAGTTTAGCAAACTGTTGGTTTCAGCCACTCACCCATCTCACCGGAACATTCCCAAAAAATTGGACGGCAAATGTAATAATTGGTTTTTAATTGATGAAAAATTTTTGTACAAATTTTACGATAGAATATATTAAACAGCATGATTTTTCAGGCAAAATTTTTCAATTTAATTATTTTCAAAAGGGTAAAATATTGAAAAAGAAGAACAAAAAATAAATATTATCCATTATTATCAGTTACTGATGAAAAAATAATGCAATTTCATCTAAAATCACGCTATTTTTTAATATTGAATACTATATTTGCAAATCTCAGAAAAAATTATTACTATGAATATGAAGAATTTATTGAAAATTACATTAGTATCTGCAACAGCTCTTTCTATTGTTGCGTGCGGTGGAAGTAAAAATGATGAAAAAGGCGAAAAATTAGGAAATTGGGATAATCCCAATGTGATAAACCATGAGCTTAGTGACCCGCAAATGCTTAATCCTGTAAATTCAACCGATGCATCGGCAACTTATATCCAATCAAATATTTTTCAATCTTTATTGGGAATAGACTTTAAAACGCTAGAGTTAATTCCTGTTTTAGCTAAATCTCGTCCCGAAATTATAGAAAACAATGAAGGTGGATTGAACTATGTGTATGAAATACGACCTGAAGCAATATGGGATGATGGTACGCCCATTACAGCAAAAGATGTTGAGTTTACTTTAAAAGTAATAAAAGCACCCGGAGTTGATAATTTAAATGCAAAACCTTATTATGAGTTTTTACAAGATATAATTATTGACGAAAGTAATCCTAAAAAATTCACATTGGTAACCAATACAGTTTATGTATTGGGTGAAATTATGAGTGGTGATTATACTGTTTTACCTCAAAAAGTGTATGACCCTGAAGGAATTATGGATAATTACACACTAAAACAAATTTCTGAAAATTTTGATGCTTTAAAAGAGGATGAAAAACTTAAGAAGTTTGCCGAAAATTTCAATTCTGAAAAATACCAAAGAGAACCGCAATATATTGTTGGTTCCGGACCTTATAAGTTAAAAGAATGGCAAACCGGACAAAAAATTGTATTGGAGCGCAAAAAAGATTGGTGGGGAGATGCTTTAGAAGCCGAGAACGTATATTTCGAAGCTTATCCGCCACAATTGATTTATCAAACCATTAATGACCAATCAACAGCATTGGTAGCTCTTAAAGGTGGAAATATTGATGTAATGCGTGGTATTAAACCAAAAGATTTTAAAGATTTACCAAACTCTCCAAAGTTTCAAGCAAACTTCAATGCACATACACCTCCTCAAATGGCATATGCTTATATTGGTTTAAACATGCGTAACCCAAAATTTGCCGATTTGGCAACGCGTAAAGCATTTGCTCATTTAGTGGATTTGAATAAAATTATCAAAAACGTTGTTTACGGATATGCAACGCCTGCAGTTGGTCCTATTCATCCGTCTAAAAAGAAATTTTATAATGATAAGTTGAAACCCTATGATTTTAATCCAGAGAAGGCTAAAGAATTATTGGAAGAAGCAGGGTGGAAAGATTCTAACGGAAATGGAACATTGGATAAAATGATTGACGGTGAATTGACAGAATTTGAAGTAACATATATCTATAACAACGGAAATGATACTCGTAAAAATATAGGATTATTACTTCAAGAAGAAGCTCGTAAAGTAGGAATAAAAGTGAATGTAAATTCATTGGATTGGTCAATTTTCTTGGAAAATACCAAAAATCATAATTTCGACTTATATTGTGGTGCTTGGATTAGTTCACCCATTCCTTCCGACCCAAAACAAATTTGGCATACATCGTCTTACAATGGCGGTTCAAACTATGTAGGTTTCGGAAATGATGAAACCGATGCATTAATTGATTCTATTCGTGTAACAATAGATGAAGATAAAAGAGCTAAAATGGTGAAAAGGTTCCAAGAAATTCTTCACGAGCAAGTTCCTTACATATTCTTATATTATCCACAAGAAAGAATTGCAATTCACAAACGCTTTACAAATGCCGAAACATCACCGATGCGTCCGGGATACCATGTGGCAAGTTTTAAATTGAAAGAAGAACAAGCCGCTCAATAATTATGTGTTTGATGCAATTTTTTAATTAAATATTTAGAGTTTTATGTTGCAATATATATTAAAGCGATTAATCTATTTTGTACCCACATTTATAGCAATATCTTTGGTTACATTTCTCATCTCGATTAATACGCCCGGAGACCCGATCGAAAATATGCTTAATCAGAATGTAGGGGGAGAAGGACGTTCCGGCGAAAAAATTGCAACAGAACAAGCGTATGTAGAATTACGTCATCAATTGGGCTTTGATTTACCTCTGTTTTATTTTACGCTGACAAACAAGACTTATTCCGATACATTGTACCGTGTGCCCAAAAAAACACATCGCGATGTATTGGCAAGGTTATCCTATAAATACGGAAACTGGGATGATGTTGCCGCATATTACAGAAACATCCGAAAATTCGAAATGGCACTGTATGATGTAGATATAAATGAAAATACATCGGAAGATTTGCGTAAGCTCAAAGATATGACAAACTCGCTTTATCTTGAGTATCGCGAAAATGTTGTGGATAATATCATCAATCAAATAGAAACTACATTAAACAACAATAAGGAAATTAAGAATAAAGTAAACCCTTATTTTTTAGCGCTTAAAAATTCTATTTTACGAGTAATTCAAAATCAAAATGTTGTAAACAGATACATTCCAGTAATTTATTGGTACGGTTTAAATAATCAATACCACCGATGGTTGAGTAACTTTCTTACCGGAAATTTCGGAATTTCTTACCAAGATAAAAGACCGGTTACTTCTGTGCTGTATGATGCCATAAAATGGTCAATGCTGTTATCGGTGCTTTCAATTATTATTGCTTATTTGGTTGCTATTCCGTTGGGGGTAACTTCAGCCGTTAAGAAAGGAACAAAAACTGAGAAAATAATCACCACGGCATTATTTTTACTTTATTCATTACCCAATTTCTGGGTGGCAACAATGCTGATAATGTTTTTTGGCGGTGGCGATTATTTAGATATTTTCCCCTCTTTCGGATTGGGTAGTTTATCGGAAGATGCACCGTTTTGGGAGCGATTTATAGAAACGGTATATCATATTATATTGCCTTTGTTCTGTTTAACTTATGCATCATTTGCTTTTATTTCTCGCCAAATGCGAGGCGGAATGCTTAATGTATTGGATATGGATTACATCAGAACGGCTCGAGCAAAAGGATTGTCGCAAAAAGTTATTATTTGGAAACACGCTTTCCGAAATTCGTTAATTCCTATAATTACCCTATTTGCCAGTATCTTTCCGGCAGCCATTGCAGGTTCGTTTGTAATTGAGAATATATTTTCAATTCCCGGAATGGGACAGTTGATGCTTAAAGCACTTTTTGCCCGTGATTATCCAATTGTATTTACCGTATTTATGTTTTCGGCAATACTCACAATGGTTGGTAACTTAGTTGCCGATATATTGTATGCTGTTGTTGACCCACGAATTTCTTACAAATAAAAGAAATTGATATTATGAAAAATTATAATGACCCAAGTTTACCTGAAGAAGAATTATTAATTCAGGAAGATTTAGTAGATGAAAATCAAAGAGAGGTATTTAACGAAAATGCCAAACAAAGTTATTGGGCTAATGTTCGTAAGCAATTTCGTAAAAACAAAATAGCGGTATGGTCGTTGCGTGTAGTATATATAATTGTTTTCTTAGCTGTTTTTGCCGATTTTATAGCCAATGAAAAGCCCATTGCTTGTGGTTATCAAGGCAATACTTATTTCCCTGTTTTTAAAGAATATGCAGTGGATTTGGGACTATCCGAATGGCCGGTTGAATTTCAAAATGTATCGTGGAAAGATTTGGAATACGATTGGGCGTTTTGGCCTGCAGTTCCTTATTTACCTAAAAATACAGATGTATTGAACAGTTATGTAGGCCCGTTTGACGACCAAGAAGTTGATTCTAAAAAATGGCGTCACTGGTTGGGAACAGATGACTTGGGGCATGACGTGTTGGCAAGTATGATTCACGGAACGCGAGTAGCTCTTTTAGTGGGAATTATATCTATGATGATTGCCACAACAATAGGTATTTTGTTTGGTGCTGCTGCCGGATATTATGGCGATACCAAATTGAAAATGTCGATGATGCAAATTATCTTAAATGTATTAGGATTTATTTTGGCATTGTTTTACGGATTTGGAACACGTTCGTATGTATTGGCAGATGCCTTGGCAACATCGTTTGGAAAATTTATATTGGAATTGATAATCAGTATAGGTATTACTGCTGCTATAATGTATGTATTTAATTACATCGGTAAAAATTTTCAACCCAAGTTTTTATCTAAAAAATATCCTATTCCGGTAGATATTATGATTAGCCGTTTTATCGAGATAATTGTATCTATTCCCAGTTTGTTTTTAATTATTTCCATTACGGCAATTGTAGCCAAACCGTCATTATATATTGTAATGATGATTATCGGTTTAACTTCATGGACAGGAATTGCCCGTTTTACACGTGCCGAACTTTTACGTGTAAGAAGTTTGGAATATATTGAAGCGGCTCACGCTTTGGGATATAAAGAAGGACGTATTATTTTTAAACATGCTTTACCCAATGCTTTATCGCCGGTATTAATTTCAATTGCATTTGGAATTGCATCGGCAATATTAACAGAGAGTACACTTTCATTCCTTGGTATTGGTGTACCTGCCGAAGATATTACTTGGGGTAAATTACTTTCTGCTGCACGTGGCGATGCCAGTGCCTGGTGGTTGGCTGTTATTCCCGGTTTTGCCATTTTTATTACCGTTACGGTTTACAATTTAATTGGTGAAGGATTAACCGATGCCATGAATCCTAAATTAAAAAAATAATCCTTTATGCAACGATTGATAGAAATTGTAGAAAAAGCTTGGGAAGATCGTTCGCTTTTGAATGAATCTTCTGCCCAAAATGCTATAAATGAAGTTATTGAACTTTTGGATAAAGGACATCTTCGAGTTGCTGAGCCAACGGATAACGGTTGGCAAGTAAACGAATGGGTGAAAAAAGCGGTTGTGCTCTATTTTCCTATTCGTAAAATGGAGAAAATTTCGGTCGGACCGTTTGAATTTTATGATAAAATGGCACTTAAACACGATTACGATAAATTAGGCGTTCGTGTTGTGCCGCACGCTTTGGCACGTTATGGTGCATATATTGCCCCCGGCGTAATTATGATGCCTTCTTATGTAAATATTGGTGCGTATGTAGATGAAGGAACAATGGTTGATACATGGGCTACAGTGGGTAGTTGTGCGCAAATAGGTAAAAATGTCCATTTAAGTGGAGGTGTAGGTATTGGAGGCGTGTTGGAACCTTTGCAAGCGGCACCGGTAATTATAGAAGATAATTGTTTTATTGGTTCACGATGTATTGTTGTAGAAGGTGTGCATGTAAAAAAAGAAGCGGTTTTAGGTGCAAATGTAGTGCTGACAAAATCGACCAAGATAATTGATGTAAGCGGTGATGAACCTATAGAATACAGAGGCGAAGTGCCCGAACGTTCGGTTGTAATTCCGGGCAGTTATACCAAAAAATTCCCAGCGGGCGAATATCAAGTGCCTTGTGCTTTGATTATTGGAAAACGTAAAGCGAGTACCCATTTAAAAACCTCGCTCAACGATGCTTTGCGTGAATATAATGTAGCTGTTTAATTTTGGAAGCAAAAAATATATTGGTTATTCAAACGGCATTTATTGGTGATGCTATTCTTGGTTCTGCCGTTTTGGAAAAATTACACCGTTTTTATCCCGAAGCCAAAATAGATTATTTAGTTTGTAAAGGAAACGAAAGTTTATTTCAAGAACATCCGTTTATTCATCAGTTATTGATTTGGGATAAACAAGAAAACAAATATGCGCATCTGCTCAAATTACTCGAATTCATTAAAAAACAACAATACGATGCGGTAATTAACTTGCAACGCTTTGCCGCAACCGGTTTTTTAACTGCGTTTTCGGGAGCTAAGCAAAAGATAGGTTTTGATAAAAATCCATTTTCATTGTTTTTTACAAAAAAAATAAAACATGAAATAAAACAAGGTGTGCACGAAGTTGACAGAAATTTAAAATTGATAGAACACCTTACCGACACTTCACCTCAAAAGCCAAAATTATACCCTTCGTCACTCGATAAATTTACCATTACAACATATACCAACACTAAGTATATAACCGTTTCGCCGGCTTCTGTTTGGTTTACCAAGCAATTTCCAAAACATAAATGGGTGAAATTTATCAATCAAATTCCGCAAGATTACAGTGTTTATTTATTGGGCAGTAAAGATGACAGCACACTATGTGAGCAAATTATTGCCGAATCGACCAACAAAAATATTATTTCGTTTGCCGGAAAATTATCATTGTTGCAATCGGCTGCCTTGATGGAAAAAGCCATTATGAATTATGTAAACGATTCTGCCCCGATGCATTTGGCATCGGCAATGAATGCCAATACTTGTGCAGTATATTGTTCAACGGTTCCGGGTTTTGGCTTTGGACCACTTGCCGATAAATCGGTAATTATTGAAACAAAAGAAAAATTGGATTGTCGTCCTTGTGGTTTGCACGGCAGAAAAAAATGCCCCAAGCAACATTTTAACTGTGCCGAAACCATAGATGTGAAAGAAATGTTAGCTTTGCTTACGTAATTGTAGTTATGAGTATAAAAAATTATCTTTCATTAGTAAAATTCAGCCATACGGTATTTGCCATGCCTTTTGCCCTTATTGGATATTTTTTGGCTGTTTCTCAACCGCAATATTCTTTTAATTGGAAAACTTTTGGTTTGGTAATTTTAGCCATGGTATTTGCCCGCAATGCCGCAATGGCATTCAACCGCTATATCGACAGAGATATTGATTCGGCAAACCCACGCACGGCAGAAGTAAGAGAAATTCCCAAGGGTGTGATAAAACCCAAAAATGCATTATTTTTTGTCATTCTAAATGTAATATTGTTTTTTATCGATACGTATTTTATCAATTCACTTTGTTTTTATTTGTCGCCCATTGCCATAATTGTTGTTTTGGGATACAGCTATACCAAACGTTTCACGCCGTTATGTCATTTGGTGTTAGGTGCCGGATTGGCATTGGCACCTATAGGTGCTTATTTGGCTGTTACGGCAAAGTTCGATTGGTTGCCTTTGTTTTATTCGTTTGCCGTATTTTTTTGGGTAAGTGGGTTTGATATTATCTACGCCCTGCAAGATGAAGAGTTTGATAAGCAATATAAATTAAAAAGCATTCCCGTACTTATGGGAAAGAAAAACGCACTTCGATTATCCGAAATGCTGCATATTTTTACTGCATTTTTTATTATTTTGGGTGGTTATGCCGGACATTTTAATTTTTGGTATTGGATAGGAGCATTTGTTTTTATCGCCTTGCTCGTTTATCAACATTTATTGGTCAAGCCAAATGATTTGTCAAAAGTGAATTTAGCTTTTTTTACCACCAATGGAATTGCCAGTATAGTCTTTGCCTTTTTTGTCATTTTAGATTTACTGTTAAAATAATTTCTGATGAAATGCAGTATTTGCGATATCGAGATAAAGGGAAATTATTGTTCTAATTGCGGACAACATAATAATAGTCATAAACTCACATTTTTTCAACTAATAGTTGATGGTTTTAGCAATATTCTTGCATTAGACGGTAAGTTGTGGAATAATATCAAGACGATTTTTGCTAATCCAAAAAAATATGTAACAAATTATTGGAATGGCTTTCGCGGATATTTTTACTCGCCTTTTCGGTTTTTTATGGTTGCATTATTGGCTTTGGCAATTCACTTTTATTTTGCAAATTCATTCTTAATGATAGAAATATCATCGAACGGTGTGTCAAAACAATTTGCTTTACTTACATTATTCATCATTTTGATTTCGGTCAGTAGTTTTATCACTTATATTCTTGAAAAAAGAACTTTTGCCGAGCATTTGGTCTTAACAACTTACTCGGTTTCTTTATGGACAATTATTTTTGTTCCGATTTCAATTCTGTTAGAAAGTGCTGATTATGAAGGTTTTGAAAGTGCTTTATTGTTGTTCTTTTTACTGTTAATTATGCTTTGGAACAACCGAACATTTGACATGAAATTATACAGGAGAATACTCTATGTTTTTCTTCACATTAGTGTTACTATGTTGATAATAGTCGGATTGTACTTCTCATTATACAGTTTAGAAATAATAAATATCAATTAGTTAGTGATTGATTTTTTAAAGCTCAAAACGATTAATTTATAGATTGAATATTTTTTACTTCTAATAATTTTAGTTTATGATAGTAAACTTTGATTCTTTCGTGTGCCAATCCGTCAATTAACATAATAACTGCTAACATGGCAATAGTTGTTATTCCAATTGCCCGCCAAAGTGGAGTTTGAAAAATAAAAATCAATAAAGCGGAGATAATCACTAAAACAGGAATGACTTTAAATACAACGGTGTATTCTTTTAGCGTACTTTCGCAACGCTCAATCTCGGATTGATAAAAAGCAGCAGCATCCGTTTTAAATTCTTTCTCAAACTGTTTTACACGTTGAATATTAGTATAGTTAAGTCCAACACCAATAATTAACAATAATATGCCGGCTATCAACATTGGGATTATATATGCTTTTGCCAGGTCGGTTTTGCCCAATTTCAAAAATCCGAAGCTAGCGGCTATAAACAGTAACCCAAATAAAATGAAAAAACGGGTTGAAAATACTTCGGCTTTTGCCCATTCGGTGGCTAATTTTAAAAGTTCCATCATTAATTTAAATTAAATTTTTCAATGTATTCGCTTGGACTTATTCCTTCTTTCTTTTTAAATAACCGCGAAAAATATTGTGGGTATTCAAAACCTGTTCCGCTGGTTGTTCCGGTTATTACAAATACTTTTCCATTTAGATTTCCTATTCTGTCGGGTGTCCAACCTTTTGGTCCAAATTGAGTAGTTTCCATATTGTCTGTTTTTTTTGTGCTATATATATTGGACAAAGGTCGGATTAAAGAAATTCTTTTAGTTATACAGAATTTCAAATATTGTATACTTTTTGGAAAGTAATAAAACTAAAATGAAACATGCTTAATTGTGAAAATCTTCAATTTCTTTTAACCAAGATTTGATTTCGTTAGGATTTTTACTCAAAGAAGAAGAAACAGCAATTCCGGAAAGGCCAACTTCTAGTAACAGCTTTAAATCTTCCAGTTGAATGCCTCCAATAGCAATAATAGGCAGATGATTTTTTGGCAATTGTTCTAAAATAGTTTTATAACCATCAATGCCTAATACAGGACTTAAATTTTTTTTCGTATTTGTGAAACGGTATGGGCCCAAACCGATATAATCAACCTTATTGTTAATGTGCTGTAAACAATCGTTTAGGGTATTGGCGGTAGCGCCAATTATTTTATTTGACCCGATAATTTTACGTGCTTCGAGAACAGGCATATCATTTTTGCCGATGTGCACTCCGTCGGCGTTTATTTTTTCCACTAAATGCACGCGGTCATTTACAATTAATGATGCCTTAAAAGTTTCTGTTATTCGACGTATGCTTTTTCCGATTTCCAAAAAATCATTATCCGAACACTTTTTTAATCGCAACTGCACCCAACGGCAACCATTTTTGCACACATCATAGACCAATTTTTCGAGTTGATTTTTGTCGGCTAAATCGGGTGTGATAAATTGTAAAGGAGCTATTTTTTTATTCATAATGAAAGCATAATAATGAAGGGTTTGAACTCATTACTTTTTCAATATAACGTTTGGCACGCAAACACGCTTTTATCATTGGATATCCTTTTGCCAAGTTTGCCGTTATTGCCGAAGCCAAAATACACCCCGAACCGTGCTTGGGGTATATTTTTTGTTTGGGTTTAGGATTGAGCGGATAACATTTTTGATTGAAATACAAATAATCTTTCGCCGGATTTTCCGGATTGTGTCCGCCTTTTAAATACACATTTGTTTTTTGAGCCAATTTTTCTGCTGCCAAAAAAGCGTCATCTTCTTGGCCTAAAATTTTCACCTCATTAAAATTGGGCGTAAGCAAAAAAATATCATTCAATAAATTGTCAAAATCGTTTAAGTTGATGTTAAATTCTTTACCTGCCGATGCCGAAAGAACAGGGTCCCAAATAATTTTTATATCGGGCAAATATTTTTTTAATAATTCAATACACAAACGCAATAATTCAAGGTTGGG
Source organism: Flavobacteriales bacterium UBA852 (assembly GCA_002295925.1). Lineage (GTDB taxonomy): Bacteria > Bacteroidota > Bacteroidia > Flavobacteriales_E > Vicingaceae > UBA852. The sequence goes on along the minus strand of DBGO01000012.1, from coordinate 129,643 downwards.
TATCAAACCGATTTTCACATAATTAAAATAGTATTTTTTTAACAGAGCTTCCAGCTGAGCTAAAACCAGGTTGTTTTCAACAGGATTTAATGCCCGGAATTCATCTTCGGTTTGAATGGTGTTGGCTGTAATAATTGCCATGCCAAGGCATTTGTGTTTTTCAAACGTTTTGCAGTCGGCTAAAATACCGGCGCCGCCCGTAGGGTCAAATCCGGCAATGGTTAATATGTATGGTCTTTTTCTCAAGGGTTTAAATTTACATTGATAATTGAGTCAAAAAAGTCAGAAAGGTTCATTCCGTATGCTTTTACTTGTTGCGGAATAATGCTTTGAGCAGAAAGTCCCGGTGTGGTATTAATTTCTATTACCCAGGGTTCATTGTTTTGCAGTATGTAATCAATTCTGATAACACCTTTTAAATTAAGTGCTTGATAGATGAATTTTGTTGTTTCCTGCACCGATGAGAATATATCCTGCGGAATATCAGCAGGGGTAACTTCTTTTGATTTTCCGTGATATTTGGCATCATAGTCAAAGAAATCATTGTCAGAAATAATTTCCGTTACCGGTAAAGTATGTATCTTTTTTCCATCACTAAAACAACCGCAAGTTACCTCTCTTCCTTTCATAAAAGATTCTACCAATACTTCATTGCTTTCGGCAAATGCTTTGCTTATTGCATCCGGCAAATCCTGTAGTGAATTTACTTTTGAAACACCAAAACTGGAACCCGCCGCATTGGGTTTTACAAAACAAGGAAAGCCAATTTCTTTTTCAATATGTTGATAATCAAATGATTGGTTTTTGTGCAGTAAAATGGATTTAGCCGCTTTAATGCCAATGGATTTTAATAAAGTGGTTGTAGTCCATTTATTAAAAGTAACAGTAGAAGCCCATTGCGAGGGTGTATTGTAAGGAATATTGAGCATATCCAAATATCCTTGCATTTTACCGTCTTCGCCGGGAGTGCCGTGAATGGTTATGTAAGCAAAATCAAATTTTGTTTTTTTGCCTGTATCATCTGTAAAGCTAAAATCGGTTTTGTCAATCTCAAATTGTTCATTTACTTTCCATGAGCCGGTTTTACATACAACCAAAAAAGCATTGTATTTTTCTTTGGGTAAATTGTCTAAAACCGTTTGTGCACTTTTAAGTGATATTTCGTATTCCGACGAGTCGCCGCCGCAAAGAATGGCCACATTGAGCATAATAGATTATTTTCAACAAATATCCGAAATTTCTTCTCAACAAACCCTAATAAATTTCTTTGTTTTCTTCGGGCAATATTTTTTCTTTTATTAGTTTTGAATTTGTTAAAAAAATGAGCAAAATGGAAAAACAACTGATAGAATGCGTGCCTAATATCAGCGAGGGACGCGATGAGCAAAAAATAAAAGAAATTGCTGAAGTGGTAAATACCGTAGAAGGGGTTAAATTATTGGATATTGACCCCGGAAAAGCCACGAATCGTACCGTAATAACATTTGTAGGAGAGCCCGAGCCTGTTATTGAAGCTGCTTTTCGATTGGTGAAAAAAGCTGCCGAATTGATTGATATGAGCAAACATCAAGGTGAGCATCCTCGTTTTGGAGCAACCGATGTTTGTCCGTTGGTGCCTGTTGCCAATATTACGATGGAAGAAGTGGTTGAATATGCTCATAAATTAGGGAAAAGAATAGGAGAGGAGTTGGGTATTCCGGGATATTTTTATGAATATGCTGCTACAGAGCCCAAACGAAAAAACTTAGCAAATTGCCGCGAAGGACAATACGAAGGTTTACCTAAAAAACTAGTTAATCCTGAATGGAAACCCGATTTTGGTCCTGCCGAATTTAACGAAAGTGTAAAGAAAACCGGTGCAATTGCAATTTCGGCACGTAATTTTTTAGTTGCTTACAACATCAACCTCAATACAACCTCTACCAGAAAAGCCAATGCAATAGCGTTTGATATAAGAGAAGCCGGAAGGGTAAAAACCGAAAACGGCAAACCTTGGGGCAAACCTGTATTAGATGAAAAAGGTGAGCCGGTGCGCATACCGGGTAAGCTAAAAGCCGTAAAAGGCATAGGATGGTATATAGAAGAATATGGAATTGCGCAAATTTCTTATAACTTAACCGATATATCATTAACGCCTGTTCATATTGCTTTTGATGAAACTTGCAAAGCTGCCGAAGCACGCGGATTACGTGTAACCGGTTCGGAATTGGTTGGTCTTATTCCTAAACAAGCGATGCTTGATGCCGCCGATTATTTTTTGCGTAAGCAGGAGCGTTCTTTGGGAATATCCGAAGAAGAAAAAATGAAAATTGCGGTAAAATCGTTGGGATTGGATGATTTAAAGCCCTTCAACCCAAAAGAAAAGGTAATAGAATATATGTTGGAGGATGAAAATGAACATCCTTTAATCAATATGACATTGAAAGATTTTGCCAACGAAACGGCAAGCGAAAGCCCTGCCCCCGGTGGAGGCTCTATTTCGGCTTACGTAGGTGCATTGGGAGTGGCATTGGGAACAATGGTTGCCAATTTATCCTCTCATAAACGCGGTTGGGACGACAGATGGGAAGAATTTTCCAATTGGGCGGTAAAAGGCCAACAATACAAAGACCAATTATTGGCTTTGGTAGATGAAGATACCAATGCGTTTAATAAAATTATGAATGCATTTAAAATGCCCAAATCTACCGAAGAAGAAAAACAAAAGCGAGCGCAAGCCATTGAAGACGCTACAAAATATGCAATAGAAGTTCCTTTTAAAGTAATGGAAACGGCTTATAAAAGTATGGAAGTAATGGAGGCAATGATTGATATTGGTATGCAATCATCGTTAAGCGACAGCGCTGTAGGTGTTTTATGTGCTCGAACAGCCGTAATGGGAGCATTTTTAAATGTAAAAATTAATGCGAAAGATTTAAAAGACAGAAATTACGCCGAAGAAATGATTGCCAAAGGAAATGATATTCAACAAAAAACGTTGGATTTAGAAAGTAAATTATTGAAAAAGGTAAATGAAAAGCTCTAATTTACCTGTAAATTGACGAATTTTAAAAAAAGGCATTTGTATTTTTAGCAAATGCCTTTTTTAGTTAACAAATACCCGTATTTTTACGTAGTATAAATTAAGACCGGAATCGTATTTTCAAACTCTCATAAATAAAATCAATAATGATAAAGAAAATCATTTACTTTTTTCCTGTGCAGCTGCTTTTGGTGCATTTAAAAAAGAATCAGTTTTTGCTGATGTTTTGGTTTCTTTATTTTTTGATAATTACCCGTTCTATTGCCGTTAAATATGGTATTCCATATTTGTTTATTGCGCCCGAATATTTAGGTAAAACCGGATTTTGGTCATATTTTATTATGGGATTTTCGCTGGGCGGATTTACAATGGCTTTTCATATTTCCAGTTATATTATGAACAGTCACCGGTTTCCGTTTATAGCCACGCTGAAAAATCCGTTTTTTCGCTATACAGTGAATAATTCTATTATTCCGTTTGCATTTATATTGGTTTACATTTATGAGGTTGTGATGTATTATTACAACACACCCGAATTTAACATTTGGCAAATACTAAAATATATTGCCGCATTTATCATTGGCTTTAATGTTTTTATACTTATTGCCTTTAGTTATTTTATTACACGAAACAAAAATCTTTTCGGTTTATTCAATTTGGCACCTGCTTCCGAGGAAGAATCCATTGAGCCCGTTTCAATGACGTTACATAAAAAAACTCATTGGTACGATTTCTTTAAGCGCGAAAGAAAATGGTACGTGCGTTCATATTTTGATTTACCATTTAAAATAAAATTAGCCAGAAAAGTTTCACACTACGATAAAGATATGTTGGTAAAGGTTTTCAAACAAAACCACTTAAACGCCTCATTGTTTGAATTGGCCATTGTTGTTTCTTTAATATTATTGGGATTGTTTAGAGATTATCCGTTTGTGCAAATACCTGCCGCAGCAAGCTTAACACTATTGTTTACAATGTTTATAATGCTCAACAGTGCTTTTCACTCGTGGTTACGTGGCTGGACAGTTACGGTCTTTATTGTTGTGGTTTTAATCATAAATTACCTTTCGCAATTTCCACAATTTAATTATGCCAATAAAATATATGGACTTAATTACAATGAGGTACCTCAAAAATATTCAAATGATATTATTGAAAAGATTAAATCGGATACGCTAAGCTATGCTGAAGATTGGCTTCAAACCCTGGAAATTTTGGAAAAATGGAAATCAAAAAATACTTCAGCAACCGGAGAGAAACCAAAAATGGTTATGCTTAATGTGAGTGGAGGAGGTAGTCGCTCGGCGTTGTGGGTAATGCGCGTGTTGCAAATGGCAGACAGTTTGACCAACGGAAACTTTATGCCTTGTACGCAACTTATTTCCGGTTCTTCTGGTGGAATGATAGGCGCAGCCTATTATCGCGAGCTATACAGAAAAAAACAAATGGGTGAACCGGTTGACTTAAACAGCAGAGAGTATTTGGATAATATTGCCAAGGATTTGTTAAACCCGATAACTTTCAGCATTGCTACCAATGATTTTTTTATACGACTAAAAAAATTCACCTTTAAAAATCAAGTATATACAAGAGACCGGGGGTATGAATTTGAGCGACAATTATCGGTTAATTTACAAGCTTTTGATACTACCACACTTGGTTTTTACAAACCGTATGAAAAAAAAGCGATTATTCCGATGATGGTATTTTCGCCCACCATTTTAAACGACGGAAGACGATTATTGCTTTCGTCGGTAGGCGTATCTTATTTGATGAATAATTTCCCAAAAACTAATGTAAAAAACAAACCTACACTGGAAAGTATAGAAGCACGAAAATTATTTGTTAATCAAAATATTGATGATTTGAAGTTTACATCCGTAATCCGGATGAGCGCAACATTTCCTTACATAATGCCAACCCCCGAGCTGCCTACTCAACCCATATTAAATATTGTAGATGCCGGAATGCGCGATAATTACGGTTATTTAATTTCGCATCAGTTTATTATGGTATTCAAAAATTGGTTAAATAAAAATACTTCGGGGATAATAATTGTACAAATCAGAGATAAAGAAAAAATCAGAAAAATAAAAGAAGATGTCAGGTTGAAGAAAATATTGGAAAGTATTTCTACACCGATTGGTAGTGTGTACGAAAATTTGTTTCGCATTCAAGATTACTCGCAAGATGAATTGATACAATCGCTCAGTTATTGGTATGAAGGCAACGTAGATATATTAAATTTTGAACTTTCATTTGATGAAAATCAGCCCATTTCGTTGAGCTGGCATTTAACCCCAAAAGAGCGGCAGCAAATCATTACCGGAGTCGATTTGCCGCAAAACAAAAGGGCTTTTGAGCGGTTGAAAAAATTATTCGAAAAAAATTAAAATAATAATTTATTGAAAAATAATTACTTAAAAATTTAATGGCGGAAAAAGTGAAAAAAAATCTAAAAATTATTTTGTAAATAAAAAAATATAAATACATTTGCACTCCTCAAAAATGAGGAATAGTTCAAAGCAGAACACACGGCCCGTTCGTCTAGGGGTTAGGACGCCAGGTTTTCATCCTGGAAACAGGGGTTCGATTCCCCTACGGGCTGCTTTTTTTATTTAAAGAAATTTAGAGAATACTATTATGGCAAACATAAAATCAGCATTAAAAAGAATCAGACAATCGCAAAAAAGAAGATTGCAAAATCGCTATTATCACAAAACAACAAGAAATGCGATTAGAAAATTACGTGCTTCGGAAGATAAAAAAGAAGTGATGGAAAATCTTCCAAAAGTAATTTCTATGATTGATAAATTAGCCAAAAGAAACATTATTCATAAAAATAAAGCTGCTAACTTAAAGTCGAAGCTTACAAAGCACGCCAATAAATTAGCATAATTTAGATAGGTTAAAAAATTAAAGCTCTTCAAACATTTGAAGAGCTTTTTTTATATTTACTTATGCATAAAAAATTAGGAATAAAAAATTGGGCGCTCGAAGACCGCCCTCGCGAAAAAATGCTGCTCAAAGGCAGGCACTCATTGACCGATGCCGAATTATTGGCAATACTTTTGGGCTCGGGAAATAAAAACGAAAATGCGGTAGAATTATCAAAACGAATTTTACAATCGGCAAACAATTCGTTGAATGAGTTGGCGCAATGGGAAATAAGCGATTTTACCAAGTTCGAAGGTGTTGGCGAAGCAAAAGCCATTACCGTTGCTTCGGCATTGGAAATTGGACGGAGACGAAAAAACGAAGAGTTGCCCGAACGACCAAAAATTACCTCGTCAAAAGAAGCCTTTAACGTATTACACGCCTTAATGATTGATTTACCGTTTGAAGAATTTTGGATTTTACACCTAAACAGAGCAAATCAGGTAATTGCCAAAGAAAAAATAGGACAGGGCGGAGTAAGCGGAACAGTTGCCGATGTGCGAATAATCCTTAAATCGGCAATTTCAAAACTTTCTTCGGGCTTAATATTGGCACATAATCACCCTTCGGGAAATTTACAACCCAGCCCTGCTGATAAACAATTGACACAAAAAATAAAAAATGCCTGTCAATTGTTGGATATATCCTTGCTCGACCATTTAATAATCACGAATAATTCTTATTTTAGCTTTGCCGACAACGGTATTCTATGATTCTTCTTTATTCCCATAACAATTCGCCCCGCTTACAATATATAATTGATGTAATTTTTAATCAATGGCTAAATATTAACTGCAAAATAACAACAGATAAACAAGCATTAGAAACATTTCAAGGAGTTAGAATCAGTTATGGCGAAAATTTTTCTAATAATCAAATTATCATCATTCCCAAAAACACTGAAATACTCTTTGATAATACTATAAAGAAACAAGATTTACAAAAAGGGAAAATTGACGAAATTATCACATTATTTCATCAGGAAAAAAAGTCTGGAGATTTACCATTTGATATATTTGCCGCCACGTTCTGGATGATTACGCGTTACGAAGAATATTTGGAGCAAAAAAGAGACGCACACGGACGATTTTTGGCTGAAAATTCATTTGCTTATCAAAATAATATCGCTCAAAAACCGATTGTAAATTATTGGTTGGCGATATTTAAACAAACGGTTCAAAAAAAATATCCTCAACTTCGATTTAACGAACAAACGTTTCAATACATAGATACAGTTGATGTAGATAATGCTTTTGCCTTTAAAGGAAAAGGGTTTGCACGCAATTTAGGAGGGGTTTTACGAGATGTAAAATCACCCGAATGGTTAAAAAAAAGAATAAATGTGTTGTTGGGTAAAGAACCTGATCCGTTTGATACGTATGAATGGCATATTGAAGTTACCCGAAATAAAAACATTACGAAGCAGATTTATTTTTTCTTGGTTGGAAATTATACTGCGTATGATAAAAATGTGCCTTTCGATTATCCGCTGTTGAAAAAAAGAATTCAATTTTTGCAAAAGCATAATGTTGAAATAGGATTACATCCGTCTTATTTGTCGAACGAAAATGGTCATCAATTACAAATAGAAAAAGAACGCTTGGAGCTGATTGCCGAAACACAAATTGTCAGTTCGCGACAGCATTTTCTTAAATTAACTTTACCTCAAACTTATGAAAATTTACTTCGTTTGGGTATAAAAAACGATTACACGCTCGGTTATGCAGAATTGCCTGGTTTTAGAGCCGGCGTATGTTTACCTTTTACATTTTTTAATTTAAAGAAAAATAAACCTGAAGAGTTGAAAATTTTCCCATTAACCGCAATGGATGCAACATTTCGATATTACTTAAAACTCACGCCCAAGCAAGCCATTTCCGAATATCAAAAATTGATTGATGAGGTGAAAAAAATTAATGGTACATTTATTTGCTTATGGCACAATGATGCTTTCAGCAATACCGAAAACTGGAAAAATTGGCAACAAGTCTATTTGGCAATTTTAAATATGTTGTAACCGGTTATTTTTTATTTTTACCACGCACTTCTTTTTCGATATAATCCCACATTTCTTGCGGAATATTATCAAAAGCATTGAATTCTCCTGCATTGTAAATCCACTCTCCACCATCAATGGTTACTACTTCGCCCGTCATATAAGCCGAAAAGTCGCTCATTAAATAAGACGCCAAATTAGCTAATTCGTAATGCTCACCATATCGTTTTAGCGGAATACGTTTCAATGGGTCCAGTTGTTTATGAATGGCTTCCGGAAATAACCGGGAAAAAGCGCCTTGAGTAGGGAAGGGACCCGGAGCAATGGCATTTGCTCTGATTTTATATTTTGCCCACTCCGATGCCAAAGAGCGAGTAAGAGCTAAAACGCCACCTTTTGCAGCAGCACTGGGGGCTACGTATCCGCTTCCTGTCCAACTGTAGGTAGTAACAATGTTTAGCATATTGGCGGCAATATTTTCTTTAATCCAATATTTGCCCGAAGCTAATGAAAAATTATATGTTCCTTTTAAAACAATATCAACAATAGTATCAAAAGCTTTATGCGATAATCTTTCGGTAGGAGAGATAAAATTTCCCGCCGCATTATTTACCAAACCGTTAAATGAGCCAAACCGATTGACTGTTTCATTCAAAACATTTTCGACTTCTTCATATTTTCTTACATCGCAAGCAACAATATGTAAATTTTCGTTTCCGGTTTCTTTAATCAGTTCTTCCTGCGTATTTTTCAAAACCTCAATTTTACGGCTGCAAATGGTAATATTTGCACCCAAGTGTAAAAAAGCGGTTGCCATACTTTTACCCAAACCTGTTCCACCGCCGGTTACAATAATTGTTTTATTTTCAAGAGCATTATCTTTAAGCATTAATTTATCTTTCATAACATTGGTAGTTTTTTGTTAAATAAAAAAGCGCCCAATTTGGACGCTTTAAAATTAGAAAATTAAAATGAAATTAAACATTTACTTTCTGATGATTTGTTCAAAGAAAATTTTCTCATTTTGATTATTGTAAACAGCAATAAAATAAATGCCTTTCGGTAAATTTATTTCGTTAGATAAATTGATGGTTTGCGAATTGGATGAAATATTTCCGGTTGAAGAATAAATTTCTTTTCCCACAACATCATAAATTTTAATAGTTATATTTTGCTCATCAATATTTTGAAGATTTAGGTAGAAATTATCATCCGATGGATTGGGGTAAATATCAATAACGGCATCATTCCTGTTTATTACAATCACATCCGAATAAGATATTTTGCCATCGTAATCCATTTGTTTTAAGCGATAATAAAAGGTAGAAGTAGGCGCTACATTTTCATCGATGTACGAGTAGTTATTGATAACATTGCTGTTGCCATTCCCCTCAACTCGTCCTATCGTTTCGAATAAGTGCCCATCAACAGAACGCTCAATAAAAAACGCTTTATTATTAATTTCTGTAGCGGTAGCCCATTTCAATAAATTTCCTTCTGCTATTGGTTTTCCTGTAAAAGAAATTAATTCAACAGGCAGTACAGGAGTAGAAGACCATCCTAATACTTCAAAATCACATTGGTCGCCGGCATAACCGTCAACCATTAAATAATAGGTTTGCCCAACTGTTAATCCGGTTGCTGTTACCGTTCCTGAGGTTTGAGTAGTAGGGTTCCAACAATTCGACATTGATGTGAAATTCGAACAGCAACCATTAGCATCAGTAGTTACTGAATAAACTTCGGCTTGAATACCATCAGCATTTGCACAATTGGCAACGGTATTAAAATTAAAAGTTTCGGTTGTAGAAGTTGCTGTAAATTGATACCAAGAATTATTATCCAAAGCACCACAAAATTCTGAATTTAAGTTACCGGGTGCATCAACTGTATAAGCAGAAGTTGTATTACTCAAAAAACTTCCGCCGGGAGAAAGTGTTGCTGCATCTTCGCAAAAATCATTGGTCCCATTACTTCCACAAGCATCTATTTCAGAAATACATACATCAAATGTGGTTGTTTGTCCAGATGTTGAAGTATATGTATATACACGTAAGTAATATGTTTGTCCTGGAGTTAAGCTTGTTACTTGCTGACTATTTGGGTCACTACATGTGCCACTAACAAGAGTTAGGCTTGGGCAAGTCCCGGACCAAACAGAATGATATAAATCAGTCGTAGAACCTGAAATATTTTGTAAATTAATACTTACGGCACCTGTTGCCGGAGCTGTGAATGAGAACCAAACATCATCGTCAGCTGTCCCAAAGCAACTGGAAGAGTTTGCAGGTGAGGTAGTTTGAGTCGCACAATTTACAGCACCATTCGCTGTTGAAGTACATCCGGATGTATTAACAGTAACAGGCGTTGCTCCTGAGCACTCATCATTAGAAGGAGTAGAAGGACAAGTACCATCTTCAATACAAATGTCAAAAGTAGTATTTTGACCTGTCGTACTGGTCCAAGTATAAACCCGTACATAATAAGTTTGCCCGGGCGTTAATCCGGATAAGGTGCTGGAATTAGGATCGCTACAACTTCCGGAAACTAAAGATAGCGTAGGGCAAGAGCCAGACCAAACAGAATGGTACAAATCCGTAGTAGAACCTGATACATTTAGAAGGTCAATATTTACAGTACCCGACGCAGGAGCAACAAAAGAATACCATACATCGTCATCTTCTGTACCACTACAAGCAGAAGTGCTTTGACTGGATTGTGTAGCACAGTTTACAGTACCACTTACGGTATTAGTACATCCACCGTTAAATGTGCCAACAGTTACCGCAGTAGCTCCAGAGCAGTCATCATTTGATGGTGAAGAGCAGGGTGCGCTACAACTTAAAGAAATATCAAATGCTCCCGTTGTAGAACTGGAACTGCTGTAATGAGCTACGTAAAAATAATAAGTTACACCGGCAGAAGCAGTAAATGTTACTGTTTCTGGGTCTCCCGATAATCCTGCATCTTCACAAGCAACATTTGCCATGGAGCTACAAGAACCTGAAGCTATGGCTAATTCGATATCATAACCGGCTTCAGGAGTAGCAGTTACAGTTACCGATTGTGTTGACACTGGAGTGAAGGAATACCAAACGCCCATTCCCAAGGTGCAGCCTGTAGAACTTCCATTTGCTGTAGCACCAACTGTTGTTTGAGAGGTTAGATTATCACCACAATTCATTGTAGTTGCATTAGAGCAATTATCATTAGTAGGAGCAGAACCACCTCCACTTGGTGGGGCAGGATTGTTGCCAAATGTTAATTCCCAATAGTTTATGAAGCCATTATCACCACATCCATCATCAGTAACACATAATTGCCATGTTCCGTTAGGATTTTGACCATTATTTACATCCCCCAAGTTTCCTTCAGGTGTATAAGGTCCTGAAGTGAAAGGTGCTGTGCCTGCAGTAATAGCAGTACCTCCTGTCATGTCAAAACAAGTATAAGGACCTGAATTGTTATTTGATCCCGAGCCGTAATCATCACTGCTGCCACCATTATCAGTACTTAATTCTACAGTTGTACCATCAGGAGCCACTAAAAATATATCAAGATCAGCATCCCAGGTATGGTTGATTTTTATACACACTTGTTCAAGACCAAAAGTGCCGTCAATAGTTGACGGTAACCCGGATACATTTATGGATGAGCAAACCTGACTACCACAATCGGGGATACTGGTATTTGTGCCATTATTAAATGTTTGACCAGATAAGGAAAAGTAAGTTAAACTTACCATAAGGAATATATAAATGCGTAGTTGTAATAACATATTGTATAATTATTTAATTTCAAAAATTTCGTCCTTAATTTTTTGTGGTGATGAAAAATCACTTTTTCTGATTAATTCTTCGATTATTCCTTCATCAATGTAATTGACATAGAAAATATGTATTTCTCCTGTATTTTTATTGTAATAATAATCTACAATGCCTTCTTTTGCATCTAAAACTGAAAAAAAATTATCCATTTTAGATTGGGTTAATTCACTCACATCTATCTGAAAAACATGTTCGCGTAATTTTAAATTTTCATTTTGACGATGTTCAAAGACATATTTTTCATATTGTTTTTTTGTTTTATCGATGTTTTGACTGTATCCGTAGAAGGAAATTAAAGATACAACTAATAAAAGTGTTGATTTTTTCATAATGGAATGATTTTCAATCAATAAATATAGTAAAAAATTTAACTAAAATTTAACATTGCATAATTATTTTTTTAAATTACTACGTGTTTTTACGTAGTTATTGATGAAAAGATTAAGTATTTTAGTCGGTGAAATCTGTAAAATATAGATGTTAATTTGTATAAAAACCTACCGGCATTTTGAAAAAAGAAATAAATAAAAAAACGCAAATAATTATCGGTAATTTCTACCCGTTGTTAAGCATTAAATCGAACATAGAATTTTTGCAACAAGCATGCTTGTATTTGCAAAAGCATTTGGCATTTGATTATTGTTTTGTGGGTAAATTTTTACCTATAGAAAATAAATCGGAGACAGTAGTTGTGGCGCACAATAATACAATTATTGATAATTTTATTTATGATCTTGAATATACACCTTGTGAGCTTGTTTTTAATAAACAAGCATATGCCGTATATAATGATAAGTTATCCGAATTGTTCCCTGATGATGTGTTGGCAAAGCAGATGCAATTAAGGGGATATATAGGTTACGAATTGCGTGATTCGAATAATAAAAAAATTGGCTTACTGGTTGGCTTAACAACGCAACACAGTTTGAAAGATGAAAAATTGGCTCTTGATGTCTTTTCTAATGTTGCTCCATTGATAGAGAAAAGACTGGAAATAGAAATATTAAAAGAAAGTGAAAGCAGGAAATTGGAATACCTGACCGAGTTGGAAGATTTTCATCATTTTTATAATTGGGAGTTTGATGCCCGGTTAAATAAAATGATTCTTTCTGATAAACTAAAATCAGTTCTTGAAATATCAAACCAACAGGCATATGACCCTGAAGCGTTGTTTAATTTAATAGATAAAAAAGAAAAGCAACGCATAATGGATGAAATTATGTCATTTAAAGATTCAAACCAAGATATGATGATGTATAGTCATCACAGTTATACGGCAAAAACAAATAAAAGATTGTTTATTCAAGGATGGATAACCAAAAAACATGGAATTAATAAACAAATTATTGGCTTAAAGTCAATTGTAAAGGTTTACGATTTATCAAAGCCCGAAAATAATATTCATGATTTCGTATTAGCACAAAATGAAGTAATGCGTAAAAAATTATTGCAAGGGTTGTATTGGGCAAAAAAAGTAAACGGAGAATATATAATTATTGATGTAAGTGAATCACTAATAAACTTTACCGGATTTAAAAAAGAAGAACTGATAGGAATGCCTTGTTTTGCTTTCTCTAAGTTGATTATAGAAGGAGATGTTGAAAAAGTTAATGAGAATTGGGCAAATGAACTATCATTCAAAAACTTAGTTTATAAATTAAAACTACCCAATAATGAAGAATGTTATGTGGCGCATTCCAACAATTTTTTTGAGTTTCAAAATCAAAAATATGCCATCGGAACGTTTGAAGATATAAATAATGAAGTTAACATTAGTAAAATAAAAGACTTTTTTATAGAGATATCAGATGAAACGTTTAAAAACTATATTAGTATAGAAAAATTGTTATCCAGGATATTGCTAAAACTAAAAGAAGTAATTGTATTTGATAAAGGAATTATTGAAATTGAATTCAATAAAAATGTAAAAAATTTTATATTGGATAATGATTCGGTTACTGTTAAAAGTGTAAGAAATTTAAAAATTAAAAAAAGTCAAAGGTATAAAAGTCAACACAATAAGTATAATGAAGGGTACGAAGTAAACATTCCGATTAAAAGTATAGAAGGAGAAGGCGGGAGTTTGATAATTTACCGAAAAGAAAAATTAACTGAACAAGAAAAGACCATATTTGAATTTGTAGCGCAACACATAAGTCACACATTACAAAATATTGCATTTCATCAAGAACTGCTTAAAAATGAAAAGAAATTCCATGAGTTGGTTGAAGGGGCTTTTGATATTATCGGCACATTAAACAGTAAAGGAGAATTTGAATACATCTCGCCGGCTGTTAAAAACATATTGGGATATTTACCCGAAGAAGTTATCGGTAAATCATTCCTGAATTATTTTTATGATGAGGATAAAAAAGAGGCACTGCATATTTTTAAAAGCAGACAGTCAGTTGAAAATATTATCACTGAAAATATTTGGAGATTGATTGATAAAAATGGAGGCGTAAAATTCTTAAATGTTAAAGTAAAAAACAGAACTGAAAACAAACAGTTTACAGGTGTCATTTTTAATGCCAAAGATGTAACTAAGGAACACTTAGACAACTTATTGCAAAAAAGCATTAATCATTTTTACAAAAATGCTTATCAATACACTAACTTTTCTTATCAAATCCGGCCTATTTTCGTTTACACTCAAAACTTATTCGCCGGCAAAAATATTCCTATGGCATTTGTAGAACTAAATGATGAAAATATTTCTACGCTTTATTATTGGGATAAACACAAAGTAAAAGTGGTTAATAAAATAATGCTTGGGGAGAAACAACTCGCCAATACGTTAGAAAAGATTATTGATAAAAAGAAAGCACAAGTAACCCCTGTAATCATTGATGGAAAATTAATCGGTAATTGGATGACTGATTTATCCGGTATTGATAAAAATTTAAAAACGTTATACATTAACAATTTCGCCCGATTGCTCAGAACGTTTAAAATGATATATAACAACAATTTGCTAAAAAAACAACTGGACAAAAAATTATCGGAAGTGTCCAGTTTACTCAATGCCTTGCCAGATATACTGTATCAAATAGATAACAAAGGTATTATCCATTTTATTAAATGCGATGATGAAAAAAATTTGATACACAACAAAAGAGAATATTTGAATAAAAGTTTACTCGAATTGCACCATCCTAAATTTGCACAAAAATACTTAGAGGTTATCAACCGGGTATTAAAAAACAAAAAGAAAGAATATTATGAATATTATCTGATTAAGAATAAACAGGTGAAATTTTACAACAGTGTAATAGCCCCTTATGATAAAAATTCGGTTTTGGTGCTTGAACGCGATATTACCGAGCAAAAAGAATTGAATGAAAAACTGGTTGCAGAGGTAATTGCCGCACAAGAAAAAGAAAAAAACCGCTTTGCCAAAGATATGCATGATGGTTTGGGACAAATTTTGCTTGCCGCTAAAATGAATCTTACTGCCTTAGATTCTATTAAAGAAAAATTAGATGATTATGAAAATGATATTTATGATAAAATCCTTAGTTTACTGACAAAATCGGTACAAGAAGCCCGTAATATATCGCATGGCTTAATGTCGCGTTCGTTGCGTGAGTTTGGCTTGCATTATGCACTAAACGAAATGATTAGTGATTTACAAAATCAAGAATTAGTTATTGATTTTAAATCCAATATTCAAGATTTACGTTTAGAACAAAATACAGAGGTTGCCATTTACCGTATCATACAAGAGATATTTAACAATATTATCAAGCACAGCAAAGCAGATAAAGTAAATGTATCAGCTTTGTTTGAAGGCAATAATCTACTGCTGACAATTTCAGATAACGGTAAAGGTTTTGATTATGAGAGAATTATGAAAGAAGGCAAAGGAATAGGTATTCAAAATATTTTTACGCGAGTAAATTATCTAAATGGCGAAATTGAACTTATTTCTTCTCCCGGAACAGGAACTATTTATCAAATAAAATTTAATATAAACCCAAAATTATTAAGCTATGAGAAAAATTAAAACGCTTTTGGTTGACGATCATCAAATTGTACGCGACGGTATCAGAGCGATGCTCTTACCCGCTAAAGATGAAATAGAAATTGCCGCCGAAGCATCCAACGGTGCCGAAGCGGTTCAAATATTAGAAAAAGAACCCTTTGATGTGGTTTTAATGGACATCAATATGCCTGAGTTAAACGGTATTGATGCAACTGAAATTATTAAAAAACGGCATCCCGCAACTCGTGTGTTGGCACTTACCATGCACGCCGAAGAAGGTTTTATTGTAAACATGATAAAAGCCGGCGCCGATGGTTACATCCTTAAAGAAAGCGGACGTGAAGAGCTGATTAGTGCCATTAAAGCAGTGCGTAGCGGCAAAAAATACTACAGCAACGAAGTGTCGGTAACCATGATAAACAGTATGCTCAGCGACAAACCTTCGGCATCTAAAATTGTGGGCGATTTGTCAAAAAGAGAAATGGAAGTATTGCAACTCATTGTTGACGGTTTTACCAATATGGAAATTGCCGATAAATTGTTTATCAGTAACCGTACGGTAGATACTCATCGACGAAATTTGTTGCAAAAACTCAATGTGCGCAATACTGCCGAGTTGGTGAAATTTGCCCTTAAAAACGGTTTGGTGGAATAATTTTGGCAATTGCCCGAAAAGAAATGTAATTTTGGTGCAAACAAGTTTTGCATGATACCTTTTTCGCCACCAAAAATTTATCAAGAAATAATTGATGAAGTTGCCGATACACTTAAATCCGGATGGATAACCACCGGACCCAAAACCAAGTTGCTCGAACAAAAAATCGAGGAGTATATCGGTGCCCTCAAAGTGTTGTGTGTCAATTCGGCAACTGCCGGATTGGAATTAATGTTGCGCTGGTATGGCGTAAAAGAAGGCGATGAAGTCATTATTCCCGCCTATACTTATTGTGCTACGGCAAATGTGGTAAGACATTGTGGTGCAACACCTGTAATGGTTGATGTAAACGAACACGATTTCAATATCAATATCGAAAAAATAAAACATGCCATTACTTCCAAAACAAAAGCCATTATTCCGGTAGATTTTGCCGGTTTCCCTGCCGATTACGATGAAATAATGCAATTGGTCAAATCGGAGCAAATCAAGCAACATTTTGTTCCCGAAAACGAGAATCAACATAAACTAAACAGAATATTTGTATTATCCGATGCGGCGCATTCGTTTGGTGCAAACTATAAAAAACAAAAAACAGGAACACTATGCGATGCAACGGTATTTTCGTTTCATGCCGTTAAAAATTTCACTACAGCCGAAGGTGGCGCCATAGCATTGAATTTACCCCAACCATTTGCCAATACTGAAATTTACAAATA
This sequence comes from Flavobacteriales bacterium UBA852, assembly GCA_002295925.1. Taxonomy (GTDB): domain Bacteria; phylum Bacteroidota; class Bacteroidia; order Flavobacteriales_E; family Vicingaceae; genus UBA852. The sequence continues at coordinate 112,502 of DBGO01000012.1, read as the reverse complement.
TTTAAACATCATCAGTTTGCATGGGCAAAGCAAAGATGCCTTGGCAAAAACACAAGCCGGTGCTTGGCAGTACGATGTAATAGAAGCCGGCTATAAAGCCAATATGACCGATATTTTGGCTTCGCTGGGCTTGGTAGAAATAAAATATTACGAAAAAGAAACATTACCCAAACGAAAAGCAATTTTCCGGTTTTATACCGAAAAATTAAATGAACAGCAATGGGCAACTCTTCCGCCTTATGAAACAGAAACAAAAGAAAGTTCCTACCATTTATATCCGTTGAGAATTAAAGGTATTTCCGAACAGCAACGCAACGCAATTATTAAGCAAATCGCCGAAAACGGCGTTTCCGTCAATGTACATTTTCAACCCTTGCCTTTATTGAGTTATTACAAAAATTTGGGTTACAATATTGAAGATTATCCTGTGGCATATAAAAATTATGCGCACGAAATCAGCTTACCCGTTTATTATGATTTAACCAATGAACAAATGCAAAAAGTCATTGATACGGTAATTGATGTCGTAAACAATGTGTTAAAAAATGCTTAAACGCTTATTCGACATATTCTTTTCATTGATAGGGATAATTTTACTTTTGCCCTTGTTTCTGATTATTTCTTTATTGATAATCATCGATTCGAAAGGCGGAATTTTTTATATCCAACAACGCATTGGCAAAAATGGTAAACCTTTTGGTTTATATAAATTCAGAACTATGCATACCAATGCCGATAAAAAAGGATTGCTGACGGTGGGCGGGAGAGACCCCCGAGTTACAAAAGTGGGCTATTGGTTGCGAAAATACAAATTGGACGAATTGCCGCAATTGTTCAATGTGTTGAAGGGAGATATGAGCATTGTCGGTCCTCGCCCCGAAGTAAAAAAATATACCGATTTATATACCGAAGAACAACGTCGGGTATTAAGCGTAAAACCTGGAATAACCGATTATGCTTCAATTGAATACGTAGATGAAAATGATGTTTTGGCAAGAGCCGAAAATCCGGAAGAAACATATATTAAAGAAATAATGCCCCATAAATTGGAATTGAATAAAAAATACATTCAAAATCAGGGATTGGGAACGGATATTAAAATTATTTTACTGACAATAAAGAAAATTATTCGTTAGTCGCATTGCTGAATAGTGGGGCGTTCCACATTAATTTTTGGAGAAAGATAGGGAATGTTCAGATTCATTCCACGCACAATAAAGAAAATTCCTACAACCCCAATAAACACCGGAATTAATCGTTTGATTTTATTTCTGAAATTGATACTGATAACGCCCCCCAATTCTGAGGCAAATATCATCATAGGCATAGTGCCAACACCAAAAAATACCATAAAAAGAATGCTGTCGAGCAATGTGTCTTGTGCCAGCGAACTGCCCAAAGCCATATAAACCAAACCACAAGGTAAAAAACCGTTCAAAAATCCAATGCTGAATAGCGATTCGTACGAACTTTTCTTAAATAGCAAGCTCAATTCGTGTTGCATGTTTGATAACAGCAAACCAATTTTCCCTTTAAAAGAAATACCATCCAATAATTTGGGAACAAATGCCGAAATAACCAATAAAATTCCAATAGAAATGCTTAACGCTTGCTGAAATCCGGCAATTCTTATGCCTTGCCCCAATAACCCGAAAATTGCCCCGATTAAAGCGTATGTGGTAATGCGCCCGGCATTATAAGTAAGTATGCCCAAATATTTTTCTACTACCGAATTTCTGTTCAGTGGCAAAGCCATTGCAATAGGCCCACACATTCCAATACAATGGAAACTGCCCAAAAATCCTATGCTTAAAGCAAGCCACATATTGTTTATATAAATTTATTGTGCATAAATATTTTCTTCGAAATAATATTCGGTATTATCACCTTTCCAATCAATCTGAAGTTGGTAAACGCCCGTAGTGGTTTCACTGTTTGGAATGGTGAAAGTATGCTCGTTTGTTGTGTATTCCCTGTCTAAATTTTTATCCGAAATACGCACTAATTTAATTTTTGCCTCAACAGAATTTACACTTTTCGGAAAAGTAATTTCGATGCCGGTTTTACCGTTTTTTATCTGAATTTTTTCGGAAAGCATGTCACTATTGTGTTTTTTGTCGATGATTTGCTGGTAGTTAACCCCATCTTCGTAATAGGTTTCCGAAATAAGGTCTGTTTTGCTTTTGGCGGCAAAATACAAAATCACCAAAAAAGCCAAAACAAATAATCCGTAAAAGGTAAATAATCCTGTTCCCCAATGAAATTTCATAATATTATGTTTTTAAGATTTTTGTTATCAATTATTTAAACTCATTGCCAAATGGCCCCAAAAATGTTACGGTTAAGGTTTCTTCTACTTTGCCGTTACTAACTACATTAACCTTTACCGGAAGTTTATGCTTGGTTACATCTTTTTTGTCTAAAATTATTAAAAATGAACCTGATTTTTCTTCGCCAACTTCCAAGTGAATTTTATCTTGTCCGGTCAATTTAAGTTCACCTTTGGGTTCTACCAATTCATAATGCACATCAATGGGTTCATTACTTTTATTCACCACATTAAAGGTGTAAATATTACTGATGTGATTATCATCTACTTGAGTATATAAACTTCCCGGTGCACGCAATATGGTAGCCTCAACATCACCACGTAAAGTAAATAAGTAAACAATAATTCCAATTAATGCAATTAATACGGCGATATAACCTTTAACTCGTGTAGTGAGTAAACTTTTCTTGCCTTCGGCAATATGTGCTTCGGAGTCGTAACGGATTAAACCTTTTGGTAACCCTACTTTTTCCATCATAAAATCACACGCATCAATACATGCCGTACAGTTTATACATTCCAATTGCGTTCCATTGCGAATATCAATACCGGTAGGACATACATCAACACATTGTTTACAATCAATGCAATCTCCTTTTCCTGCGGCTTTACGGTCTTCGTTTTTACGAAATTTGCCTCTTGGCTCGCCACGCTTGTAATCGTAAGCTACTACAATAGTGTTGCGGTCTATCATTACCCCTTGTAATCGTCCGTAAGGACAAGCAATTATGCAAACTTGTTCTCTAAACCACGAGAATATAAAGTAGAATACGGTTGTAAACGCAATCAATGTAATTAGTCCGCCAATATGGTTTTTTGGATTATCCGTTTGAATTTCCCAAAGTTTATCGGCACCAATGATGTATGCTAAAAATGTATTGGCTATAATAAAAGACACAATCCAAAAAATGGAATGTTTCAACACTCTTTTTTTGATTTTTTCGGCATTCCACTCTTGCTTGGCGAGTTTCATTTGTTGTTTGTAATCACCATCTATCCAATATTCTATTTTACGGAACACCATTTCCATAAATATAGTTTGCGGACATACCCATCCACAGAAAATCCGCCCGAAAACTACTGTAAACAACACGATGAAAATAATCATCGTTATCATAATAAAGGCAAACAAATGAAAATCTTGTGGCCAAAAAACTTGCCCGAATAAGATGAATTTTCTGTTTATTACATCAAACAAAAACAAAGGATGGTCTAAACCGAATATTTTATGCAAATGCGGACCCAAAAACAAAAATGCCAACAAAATATAACTGACATAAGTTCTGTATTTGTAGAATCTTCCGCTTGGCTTTTTCGGATATATCCATTTTCGTTTACCTTCTTCGGTAATTGTACCAATATGGTCTCTAAAAGATTCTTTATCGTTTGTTGTAGCCATTTTTATTATAAATATATGATGTATTTTTCAATGTTAAAGTAACTTCTATTACAAGAGTTGAAAATATGTAAAATTTTTATTTTAATTGATTAAATAATAAAAAGGGGATAACAAGTCCCCTTTTTATATAGATGTTTATTTATGCCAAATTTTATTCATCACATTTATCTCCTTGAGGTTCTTTTGCTCCTGCAGGATTGGTTCCTTTAAGTGTAAGTATATAACTTGACACTTTTTGTATTTCTACAGGACTTAGTTGTGTTTTCCAAGAAATCATCCCTTTGGCAGGTACACCTTCTTTAATTGTTTTAAACACATTTTTTATTCCACAACCATGCAACCAAAATTCATCGGTTAAATTTGGACCTACCTTACCTTCTCCATTAGCACCGTGACAAGTAACACAGTTTTTGTCATATATAGCTTTACCCTCACTAATGGCTCCTGCATCTGTTAAAGCTTCTACGTTGTTTTCGTCAATGGCATTCCCTGAATTTTTCATGTACTCGGCAATACTTGCTTCCGCAGATGCCATTTGTTCATTATATTGTTTGTACATAATATCACCGTCGCCAAAAATGTGGTGCACAGAAAAGTAAATAACTCCGAAAATAATGGTAATGTAGAACATATACAACCACCATGGAGGCAGGTTGTTGTCTAACTCTTTAATACCGTCGTAATCGTGGTCAAGTAAAATGTCTTTTTCATGTTCTACAGGCACACTATCGGTTAGTTTTATACCTAAAATTTCGGTGCTTTCTTCTACTGCATCAGTGCCTGATATTTTGCGAATCATTTTTCTGATTGTTACCAATAATTGAATGGCTATTGCCAACAATATAATGATAACGCTCATTAATAACCAAAAAGTTGTAGTGCTCATGGCGTATGGTGCCGATTCACCGCCGGCAGCAAATGCTGAAGAGGAGATGCTTAATAAAAACAAAGCGGAAACAACTGCTGTAATGTTGCTTTCTTTTTTATTGTTTTTATTGTTATCCCATAAGTATTTACTCGAAGCGATGTTTTTTAACATTCCTGTTAAAAATGAGATGATGATAAGCAATACCAAAATAATACCAACCATTAACATTAATAATGTGCTGTCGGATATTCCGGAAGAGGTGGTTGTTGTTTCTTCTGCAGCTTTTATAATTCCTCCCGAAAATAAAAGAGGTGTTAGAATTAAAAAATATTTTGATAACCGGTTCATAATAGCGTATTTTATGGTTTTACAATTTTTATTTTATTAATCTTCCAATGGCAAATGTTCCATGTGTTTTAAATAATTCTTCTTACGTGTCATTACCCACCAAATTAATCCTACAAAAAATAAGAAGAATATTGTTAAACTGATGGTTGCATATACCTCTACGTTTTGGATAGATTCTAAGCTTTGTTTTATAAATTTCAACATAACTTTAAAGTTTATTTTTCTGCAACAGTAGTTTCTTCTTTAGGAGCTTTTTTAATGTCGGTTCCCAAGCGTTGTAAGTATGCAATTAATGCAACTATTTCTTTATTTGGATTTATTTCAACATCAATTTCCTTTTTCAGATTTCCTGCTATTTTTTGTGCTTGTTTCATGTAGTCGTCCATAGCTATTGCTTCGTATCCTTCCGGATAAGGAACACCTAATGTGCGCATAGCGGCGATTTTATTGGTTGTGATAGTTGTATCCACCTCGTTTTCGTATAACCAAGGATATGGTGGCATAATTGATCCAGGAGAAGTAGAAGTTGGGGCAAGCATATGATTGAAATGCCATGAATCTAAGTATTTACCTCCAACTCTGTGCAAATCCGGTCCTGTACGTTTACTACCCCATTGGAATGGGTGGTCGTAAACAAATTCTCCCGGTTTAGAGTATTCCAAGTCATTAGGGTCGTAGCGTACAACTTCCCAACGGAAAGGACGTATCATTTGCGAGTGACAGTTGTAACATCCTTCTTTGATATAAATATCTCTACCTTCCAGTTCAAGAGGAGTATATGGTTTTACACTTGCAATAGTCGGGATGTTTGATTTTACCAAGAAAGTAGGAACAAACTCGATAATACCACCAATGGCAACAGCTATAAAAGCTAAAATAGTTAATTGTACAGGACGGCGCTCAATAGCTCTGTGCCAATATTCACCGGCATGCGGACGGAATTTCTTAGCCAATGCAGGCGCTTCTGCATGTTCTTCTTTGATGAAACTGCCGGCTTTCATGGTTTTTACCAGGTTGTAAACCATTACTATTGCACCGGTCAAATATAAAAGTCCTCCCAAAGAACGCACTATATACATGGGGACAATTTGCGTAACGGTTTCCAAAAAGTTTGGATAAACTAATGTTCCGTCAGGGTTAAATTGTTTCCACATAAAGTGTTGTGCAAAACCTGCCCAATATAACGGGATTGCGTAAAGTAAGATTCCTAAAGTGCCAATCCAGAAATGGAAATTGGCTAATTTTTCAGAGAATAATTTTGTATCCCATAATCTGGGAACCAACCAGTATAAAATACCGAAGGTTAAAAATCCGTTCCAACCCAATGCACCAATATGTACGTGAGCAATTGTCCAGTCGGTATAGTGTGAAATTTCATTTATCCATCGGGTTGACATCATTGGTCCTTCAAAAGTTGACATACCGTAAGCCGTAACAGCAACAACCATAAATTTAAGGTTGGCGTTATCTCTTACTTTGTCCCACGCACCACGAAGAGTTAATAATCCGTTAATCATACCTCCCCAAGATGGAGCAATAAGCATAAGCGAGAACACCATACCCAATGTTTGAGCCCAATCGGGAAGTGCAGTATAGATTAAGTGGTGAGGACCAGCCCAAATGTAAATAAATATCAAAGCCCAAAAGTGTACAATCGATAAACGGTAAGAATAAACCGGACGATTTGCCGATTTTGGAACAAAGTAATACATTAAACCTAAATAAGGTGTTGTTAAGAAGAATGCCACGGCGTTATGTCCGTACCACCATTGTACCAAAGCATCTTGCACACCGGCATACCACGAGTAGCTTTTTAAGAAAGATACGGGTAATTCGAACGAATTAACAATATGTAACATGGCAACTGTTACAAATGTTGCAAGGTAAAACCAAATGGCCACATATAAATGACGTTCTCTACGTTTTAAAATGGTTGCAATCATATTCCATCCGAAAACAACCCAAATTAAAGCAATGGCAATGTCAATAGGCCACTCCAATTCGGCATATTCTTTTCCTGAAGTAATTCCAAAAGGCAGTGTTAATGCCGCCGAAACAATAATTAATTGCCAACCCCAAAAGTTAATATTACTTAATACTTTTGAGTACATTGGTGTTTTTAATAATCGGGGTAATGAATAATAAACCCCCATAAAAATACCGTTACCCACAAATGCAAAAATGGCTGCATTGGTATGCAACGGTCTTAAACGTCCGAAAGTTAATTGAGCATAAGGCAAATGCTCGGCAAACCAATCGGAAAATGCTAATTGGAGAGCAATAATCAACCCTACCAAAAAGCCGACAATTCCCCATACGATAGTTGCTATAAGGAATTTCTTGACAATCGTGTTGTCGTAACTGAATTTTTCTAATTGTTGTTCTGACATAGTGTATTGATTTTAATTATTCAACTTTATTATTGTTTTTAGCTTCTTTTGTGTTTTTTACTGCATCATCCAATAAAATTCTTACGGAAGGAGTGTAATCGTCATCATATTGCCCATTCTTAACAGACCAGATGAATATAATTAGAAAAGCTAATGCTATAACTAAACTGGCTGCTATTAAAATGACGATTACACTCATAATCTTTCCGTAATTTTTAATCAAAAGTAGATTACTTTATTAATTGAAAAAATGACTTTTATCAGTTTTGGTTTTAAAATATTGGACTTTTTAATTTTTTTATTTTCATTGGCTTACATACATATAATAGTAATATGGTAAATGAAAGAAGAGATGATTATATTTGCTGTATACAATATTAAATCTCTATTTTTACAAAAAGTAATATTAAGATGTAATGACAAATTCTAAAAAACTAATTGTAGATACAATTCTTGAAAAAGGAGGGATAAAACGAAAAGTTTATAAAAATACAATTGAAAAATTTGCTTTGTTTAAAGAAGTAACAAAAGCATTAATAGAAGATATTGAGCAACGTGTACATAAAAAGAATCCCGAAATACCGGTGAAATTTATTGAAAAAGCAGCATTTGAGTTTCATGTACAAATTGCCGGCGATGTGTTGGTATTTTTAATGCACACCAATGTGTTTGATTTTGATAAATCTCATATGATATGGAAATTGCCTTATGTTTATAACAACCCAAACAATGCCTATTGTGGGATGATTCAAATTTATAATTTCCTTGCCGATTCTTTTCGGTTTAACCGTGAAGATGATTTGGGTTATATGGTAGCCCGTGTGTTTATCAACCATGAAAGTCATTATTTTGTTGAAGGGAAAAGGCAATTGGGCTATTTGTATAATAATTTTTCCGAAGAAAAAATAACTAAATCAAAAGCCACCCAGATAGTAGAATCAGCCATTTTATATGCCTTGGATTTTGATTTGCTTACACCGCCTTATGATGCGGTAAGTGTGGTTTCGCTTTCACAAATATCTAATGCTTCGCGAGCTCTTCGTGTGAAAACAGCCAAACGATTAGGTTTTCAGTTCTCAAAAGATGATGAAGTTTAATTGAAATAAAAAATCCCGCTCTTCGCAGAACGGGATTTGAAATTATCGACTTAAATATAAATTCCTTTCGGTATAAATTTTTCTGAAATACTTATCGTTGAGGTTTTCTATAAATCTTATGCCTTCTCCGGTAGATTTCATCTCCGGGCCTAATTCTTTATTTACGTCCGGAAATTTATCAAACGAGAAAACCGGAATTTTTATGGCATAACCTCTTTTTCGCGGTTGGAATTTGAAATCTGTCACTTTTTTCTCACCCAGCATTACTTTGGTAGCGTAATTCACATAAGGTTCATCGTATGCTTTTGATATGAACGGTACTGTTCTACTTGCCCGCGGATTGGCTTCAATAACATATACTTTGTCGTCTTTTATGGCAAACTGTATGTTGATAAGCCCAACTGTTCTAAGTGCTACGGCAATTCGCTTAGTGTAATCTTCTATTTGTTGAATAATTAAATCGCCCAAGTTGTAAGGAGGAAGTACTGCATACGAGTCGCCTGAGTGAATGCCCGCCGGTTCAATATGTTGCATAATACCTATAATATAAGTGTTTTCGCCATCGCAAATGGCATCGGCTTCTGCTTCAATTGCTCCGTCAAGAAAATGGTCGAGTAAGATATTAGTGTTTCGTGGTAAATCTTTCAAAATCTCTACTACGTGCTTTTCCAGTTCATCTTCGTTAATAACAATTTTCATTCCTTGACCGCCCAATACATAAGATGGTCGAACCAAAAGAGGAAAGCCCAATTCTTTGCTCAGTTCAACGGCTTCATCTGCCGTTGTTACAGAACCGAATTTAGGATAAGGAATATCCAATTCTTTTAACAAGGATGAAAACTCACCTCTGTCTTCGGCTAAATCCAAGGCATCGTATGAAGTACCTAAAATTTTAATACCGTATTTGGTAAGTTTTTCGGCTAATTTTAGAGCGGTTTGTCCACCTAATTGGACAATCACCCCTTCGGGTTTTTCATGTTGAATAATATCATAAATATGTTCCCAAAAAACCGGTTCAAAATAAAGTTTGTCGGCCGTATCAAAATCGGTAGATACGGTTTCGGGGTTACAGTTTATCATAATTGTTTCGTAGCCGCATTCTTTGGCAGCCAATACGCCGTGCACACAGCAATAATCAAATTCTATTCCTTGACCAATGCGGTTTGGTCCTGAACCTAATACCACAACTTTCTTTTTATTGCTTGGCAATGATTCGTTTTCGGTTTCAAAAGTAGAGTAGTAGTAAGGTGTTTCTGCAGGAAATTCGGCAGCGCAAGTATCCACAATCTTAAACACTCTGTTTATTCCCATTTCTTTTCGCTTGTTATGCACTTCGCTTTCCAAGCATCGCAGCAAATGGGCAATTTGCCGGTCGGCATAACCTTTTTGCTTGGCTTCAAAAAGTAAATCTTTAGGAATTGTGTCCAGCGTGTATTGTTCTATTTTTTGTTCTAATTTTATCAGGTCTTCAATTTGATGTAAAAACCATTTGTCAATTTTGGTAATATCGTGAACCGTTCGCATAGGGATACCTAATTTTAAGGCATCATATAAGTGGAAAAGTCTGTTCCAACTTGGGTGTTTAAGACTGTTCAAAATTTTGTCTTGGTCGGTCAATTCTTTTCCGTCGGCACCTAACCCGTTTCGGTTTATTTCTAATGATTGACAAGCTTTTTGCAGTGCTTCCTGAAAGCTTCTTCCAATTCCCATTACTTCACCCACCGATTTCATTTGCAGTCCCAATTCGCGGTCAGCACCTTTAAATTTATTAAAGTTCCATCGCGGAATTTTAACAATTACATAATCAAGCGTTGGCTCAAAGTAAGCCGAAGTTGTTTTGGTAATTTGATTATTTAATTCATCCAAATGATAACCTATAGCTAATTTGGCTGCAATTTTTGCAATAGGATATCCGGTTGCTTTAGAGGCTAATGCTGAAGAACGCGAAACACGAGGATTGATTTCTATGGCAATGATTTCTTCTTTTTCGTCGGGACTTACTGCAAATTGCACATTACAACCACCGGCGAAATCTCCAATGGCACGCATCATTTTTATGGCCATATCGCGCATCTTTTGGTATGTGGTATCGGATAATGTCATTGCCGGAGCAACCGTTATGGAATCTCCGGTGTGAATACCCATCGGGTCCATATTTTCAATGGAACAAATAATAATAACATTATCATTTTTATCGCGTAATAGCTCCAATTCGTATTCTTTCCAACCGATTACGGCTTTGTCAATCATTACCTCGTGAATAGGAGATAAGTGCAATCCACGTGTTAAGAGTTTGTCAAAATCTTCCTGATTATACACAATAGAAGCTCCTGCACCTCCTAATGTGTAGGAGGCACGAATACAAAGCGGAAAGCCAAATTTTTGCGCCGCTTCTTTTCCTTCCAAGAAAGATTTTGCTGTAGCTTGTGGCGCCATTCCAATACCTAATTCGGACATTAATTTCCTGAAAGATTCTCTATTTTCAGTAATTTCAATGGCATTAATATCTACACCAATCATTTTTACGCCATATTTTTCCCAAATACCGAGTTCATCACATTTTATGGCTAAATTTAATGCCGTTTGACCTCCCATGGTTGGCAAAACGGCATCAATATCATGTTCTTGTAATATTTTTTCAATACTTTCGGGTTCCAGCGGTTCCAAATAAACATTGTCGGCAACTACTTTGTCGGTCATAATAGTTGCCGGATTAGAGTTGATTAATGTTACTTCAATTCCTTCTTCTCTTAAAGAGCGAGCGGCTTGTGAGCCTGAATAATCAAATTCGCAAGCTTGACCGATGACTATTGGTCCGCTGCCTATTATTAATACGTGCTTAATGGAAGGGTCTTTTGGCATAACGATTTTTTTTTTAATTTTTTTAAATACTTATGGTTAAATTGGCACGAAATTACTATCGGATAACCGAAAAAAAAAATACTTTTATCAACAATGTTAAAACAATTTGAATATAATAGTTATGTGCTTGAATTTAAGCAGTTTGGAAAGGGCAAGAAAGTGTTACTTTGTTTTCATGGATTTGGTCGGCATGCCAATGATTTTGATTTTTTAAATAAGCGATACGGCGATAATTATACTTTTTATTCGTTTAACTTATTTTATCACGGAAATAGTCAAGTAAAAACACAAGTTTCAATTAATAAACAAGAATTAAAGGAATTGTTTGATGCATTTTTTAAAAAATATGCTATTCATTCTTTTGGTTTGTTTGGTTACAGCTTGGGTGGTAAAGTTGCCTTGTGCTTATATAAACTTTTTGCCCCAAAACTATCCAAAGTGATATTAGCCGCTCCCGACGGGATTCGAATAAGTACGTGGTATAATTTAGTCAGCAATAATCGGTTGGCATCCAAAATTTATCGCGATTATATTGTTCCTAATCCTATGTGGTTTTTAAACTCGGTAAAAGTGTTGAATAAATTGTATTTGGTTCCCAACGGTTTAAAAAAATTTGTTTTTCATCAATTGGTAAATAAAGAAAAAAGACAATTAGTTTACGATGTTTGGATAGCGCATAAAAACTTAACACCCGATATGAAACGAATTGCTTTTCTGTTAAATAAATATCATACGCCTGTTTTGCTGATTTTCGGAAAATATGATTCTGTTATCAAACCACAATTTGCCGATTTTTTAATCAGTAAAACCGGAAATAATGTTAAAAGGGTAATTATTGAAAAAGGACATAATTTATTGGGAGAGAATTTATTTCCTTATTTAGATGAAATGTTAAAATAAAACACCCCGTTTAAAATCAAACGGGGTGCAAATAATTTTGAAGCTGTTACTTTTTATTGCTTGATAAATTTAATGGGCTTCATTTTATTATTTTCAGCTGTAAATAATTGCAATAAGTAGATACCTTGGGCAATGTCAGAAATATTAATCATTTTATTACTCAAAGTTCTTTGTTTTATAAGTTTTCCGTCAAGCGAGAATATAGTGTAATTTGTTATTGATTTATTTGTAGAAATAGACAGGTAATCATTTGCAGGATTTGGATAAACAGATAATTCATTTGCAGGAAAATTACCAATGCCTGCAGGATAATTGTCGGTTACTTCAAATATATCTAAACCGCCTTCTACAATATGTCCGGGAGAATAGTCGCTTGCCGTAACAATAAAACGCATATTGGCATTTGGTGTTACATAATCCGACACTTTGAAAAATTCCTTTTTCCATACAGAAAGATTATTGTCAGATGAAGTAATGCTTTTTACCAATACTTTTTGTGTGCCGTTATCTATGTAAATGTTTAACGAATCGTTTGGTGTGCCAAAACCTCCGGCATTGAAAAACCAACGGTAATAATTTACAATTGGCTCTTGATAGGCAGTTAAATCAAAAACCGGGGATTTAAGAATGGTAATTCCTCCGTCAACATCATCATCACCCACGCCGCCGCCGGCATTTCCCGTTACATAAGCTTTGTCAGAACAATCTCCGGTAGCATCAACATTAGGGTTTGATTGCTCATTATTGGTGGTAATCGTGCCTAAAGGGTCATCTCTTTCCCATATTCCGGTTGAAGCATCTCCTGAAACAGTCCATCCGAAATCCAAAGCAAAATCATCATAATATCCTTTGTCAAGATATACAGTATAAGCGCTTTGTCCATCCAAATAAACATTATTTGTACAATCGGTAATATATCCCCATTTTCCTACGGTAACATTATAAGAACCTTCATAAAATCCGGTAACAGTGAAATTTCCATTATTATCGGTTGTTGCTGTGTAGCTTGTTTGGCTGTTTTCAATTAAAACCTGAGCATTGGCAATTGGCGTTTGTGTACCGTTTTCTAACACCTGACCATTCAACGTAATGGGGACAATTGGTTGTAATTGCATATTTTGAGTTACCATTACTCCGTTTTGAAGGTTTACATTGTAAGCAGTGTCGTTTCGGTATCCGGCTGCCGAATATACAATATTATATGTTCCGGCAGTTAAAATTCCAGTTTGGTAATACCCATTAAGATTAGTGTAGGATACATTATTTGAAGTAAGAATTTCTACTTGCACATTGCTTATAGGTGCAGTTGTATTTAAATCGGTTACCGTTCCCTCTATATAACAAGCTTGTGTATAGGTAATTCCCAAAATATAAAGTCCTTCTTCAATGTCTGAAGCAATAATGTTTCCGCTGGGCAACCATGGGTAAACTCCCCAGCAACCATTAAATCCGTCGCCGCTGTATAAAGGACTGGTATCGAAATTTCCTACTTCAATTAAATTTGAGGGATATGTTGCATCGTGAACAACTACACCATCTCTGTAATAAGAAGTAACTATGAAATTTCCGTTTACATGGGTATTGTGTGGTATAACATTTTGCCCCGGAGAAGATTGCACTCGGTCAATTTCGGTAATATTTGATAAATTAGATACATCGTATGCACCAATATAACCGTCAGAAACTTCATCTGTAGTAAATAATGTATTCCCGTCATCAGAAATCCAACAGTTGTGTGTAAAGTTACTGGGCGTGTTATGTGTTGCTAAAATTGTAGGATTTGTTTTATTTGATACATCAATGGCAACCAAAAAGCCGTCGTTTATTGCACCGCCCCACAATGTATCACCTCTTGCCATTCCATCGTGTAAATAATAAGTGTCAAAAACACCCAATTCAATAGGGTTTCCGGGATTAGTTGCTACATCTAACATTATTGCTCCACCATTGCCGTAATCAGCACCAAATATATAACATACTCCGTTTTCGTCAATATATAAATTATGCGCAGTATTAAAAGCGTAATTAACACCGGTATAATTTGTTACTGTCAAATTAGTGCTGTTGGGTAAAGGCGATAAATCAATAATCATTAAACCGTTTCCACCTTCATTGGTTACATATAAATAATCTCCCCAAGTTTTTAAATCACGCCAAATGGTGTTTGTACCTGTAGTCCAAAATACTTCAACCGGATTGGACGGATTGGTAACATCTACTATTGAAACTCCATTTTCCAATCCAACGCAGGCATATTCGTTTCCATTTTCATCCACATATCCCCAAATGTCGGATAAGTTTCCTCTTTGACTAGGGTAAGATAGCTTCCCTAATTGCGTCATATTCATTTGAGCTGAGGCAGTTAAGATAAAACATGCGACAGTTAAAAGTGTAAAAATCTTTTTCATAGTAAATAAATATTTGAAAGTATTGACCATAAAAGTACTCATTCAATTATATATTTCAATAATAAAATTGATGAACGGTTTGAAAGCTAAATGAAATTAGTGATGTGTTTTTGAATTGATATTTTAAAAATTAGAGGTAAAATTTAGGGGGTGTGTTGATAAAAAATAGTTTAAAAATTTGAATTACCCCCTTAAAATTTTATAGTTTTGTAAAAAAAAATATAAAAATATGCCTACATTACGTTTTAAAGCTCTTGAAGATGTGTTAAACAGAAAACCAAAACACATTGAATTACCGGCAGGTAAAATATCCGATTTTTATGGTCAAAATGTATTCAATCAAATGGCAATGCGTGAGTTTTTGCCCGAGAAAGCTTACAAAAGTTTAATGGCTTCAATAAATCACGGAACCAGAATAGACCGTGAAATTGCCGATCAAGTAGCATCAGCCATGAAAGATTGGGCAATAAGTAAAGGGGCAACACATTATACGCACTGGTTTCAACCTTTGACCGGCTCAACTGCCGAAAAACATGATGCATTTTTAAAACCCATGTCCGATGGTAGAGCTATCGAACAATTCAGTGGCGATTTATTGGTACAACAAGAACCCGATGCATCAAGCTTTCCTAATGGAGGAATAAGAAATACTTTTGAAGCCCGCGGATATACCGCTTGGGACCCAACTTCTCCTGCATTTATTATGGGGAAAACACTTTGTATTCCCACCATATTTATTTCTTATACCGGAGAGGCACTGGATTATAAAATGCCTTTGTTAAAAGCCATACACGCCGTTGATGAAGCCGCAACCGCTGTTTGCCAATATTTCGACAAAAATGTTACAAAAGTAAATCCTACTCTTGGTTGGGAGCAAGAATATTTTTTGATAGACAAAGCATTATTTAACGCCCGACCTGATTTACAGTTGGCAGGACGCGCATTGGTCGGACACAACCCGGCAAAAGGTCAGCAGTTGGATGACCATTATTTTGGTTCAATTCCCGAACGAGTGAATGCTTTTATGCGTGATTTCGAGACTCAGGCGCATTTATTGGGAATTCCGGTAACAACACGCCATAACGAGGTGGCTCCAAATCAGTTTGAAGTTGCACCTGTATTTGAAGAAACCAATTTGGCTAACGACCACAATGTATTATTGATGGATTTATTAGAAAAAGTAGCCAAAAATCACGATTTTAGAGTTTTATTGCACGAAAAACCATTTGCGGGCTTAAATGGTTCAGGTAAACACAATAACTGGTCGTTGGCTACCAATACCGGCGTAAACTTATTGGGTCCGGGAAAAAACCCGAAATCAAACCTCAGGTTTTTAACCTTTTTTGTTAATACCATTAAAGCCATTGCCGATAATGCAGATATTTTAAGAGCAAGTATAGCAAGTGCAGGAAACGATCATCGTTTGGGCGCAAATGAAGCACCACCGGCAATTATCTCTGTGTTTATCGGTTCAAAACTGACAGAGTTGTTGGATATGGTAGAAGAAAATGTAAAAGCCGGTAAAATGACACCCGAAGACAAAACAGAGTTGAAGTTGAACATTGGTAAAATTCCACAAATTTTATTGGATAATACCGACAGAAACCGCACATCACCTTTTGCCTTTACTGGGAATAAATTTGAATTCAGAGCCGTAGGTTCATCGGCTAACTGTGCTTCAGCAATGATTGCTTTAAATACAATAGTGGCCAAACAATTACGTGAATTTAAAAAGAATGTGGATGCAAGAATAGAAAAAGGTGATAAAAAAGATGAAGCACTTTTAAAAGAAATTCAAAAGCTCATCAAAGAATCTAAACATATTCGTTTTGAAGGAAACGGATACAGTGAAGAATGGGTGAAGGAAGCTGAAAAAAGAGGACTTTCCAACTTAAAAGATACACCAAGTGCCCTACGTGTTTTTGTAGATAAAAAAACAAAAGAATTATTTGCAGAATTAGGTGTGTTTAATGAACGCGAAATAGAAGCCCGTTACGAAATTGAACTCGAAAATTACATTCTTAAATTGCAAATCGAAGCACGTGTGTTGGGTGATATTGCACAAAATCATATTTTACCTGCATCTATCGAATACTTAAATAAATTAACACAAAACGTTAAAAATTTAAAAGAAATTTTTTCGGAAAAAGAGTTTGAAACGATAGCAAAAACGCAAATTGAACTGATAAAAACCATTTCAGGGCATATCACGCAAGTAAAATCATTGGTGGATGCTATGATAGAAGAGCGTAAAAAAGCCAATAAATTGGAAGATACAGTTAAAAAAGCAGAGGCTTATGCATATAAAGTTAAACCTTATTTCGATAAAATAAAATATCATGCTGATAAGTTAGAGATAAATGTTGATGACGAAATGTGGCCACTGCCAAAACTAAGAGAGATGCTTTTTACAAGATAATTCCAAATTTGCATTTTATTTCATTCAAACCCCGCAAAATTTATATTATGCGGGGTTATTTATTTTAAATTAGGTTTGATTTATTAAAAAAGATTATTTATTTTAGCCCCCTGATAATTAAAAAATCAAAGTTTAACATCATGAAGCAAATCAAAAAAATTGGATTATTACTGGTAGCTGTAATGTTTTCGTTGACATTGGCTGCGCAAAAAAATTACAAAGCTGAAGCCGATGCTGCTTTCAAAGCTTTGCAGTATTACAAAGCCATTGACTTGTATGAAAAGGCATACGCTAAGGAACGTAAAAAAGACGTTAAAGCCGAAATATTATTCAAAATAGGAGAAGCATATCGTTTGTCCGATAATATGAAACAAGCTTATGTCTGGTATAACAAAGCGCTTAAAGCAAAATATGACAATCCTATTGTCATTTTTTATATGGCCGAAGCCAAACGCTTAAACGGTGATTACGAAGAAGCGATAGTAAAATATAAAGAATATTTAACCAAAGTGCCCGGCGATAAAAAAGCCGAAGACGCAATTAAAGCTTGTGAATTGGCTAAGCAATGGATGGATGATCCTACACGTTATGTTGTTGAACCACAACCGTTATTAAATAGTGAAAAATATGATTTTTCTCCTTGTATTGCTTCTAAAAAAGGAGATGTGTTGTATTTCACTTCTACACGTGAAGGTTCTACCGGAAATGATCCTTCTGATGTAACCGGAATGAACTTCTCGGATGTATATCAATCTAAAAGAGATAAAAAAGGAAAATGGAGCGAACCAATTTTATTGGAAGGTGAAGTAAATTCACCTGCTTCTGAAGGAGCTGTTTGTTTAAATAAAAGAAAAAATATTCTTTATTTTACAAGATGTGGCGTACCTAAAAAAGGTGTAATGGGATGTAGTATTTACTGGTCAAAAAAGACCGGTCAAAGTTGGGGAACACCTGAATTGATTCCTATTGCATCTGATACATTTGCTGTTGGACATCCTGCCATATCGCCCGATGATAATACATTGGTGTTTGCTTCGGATATGCCCGGTGGACAAGGTGGCAAAGACTTATGGTACGTTGTTTACGACAAAAAAGCCAAAACATGGGGAGAACCTGTTAACTTAGGACCCGAAATTAATACCGAAGGAGATGAAATGTTCCCTTATATCCGTGATAACGGAGAATTATACTTCGCTTCTAACGGACATATCGGAATGGGTGGTTTGGATATTTTTAAAGCTCAATCAATTGGTGTTAACCAATGGGGTAAAGTAGAAAATATGAAATACCCGATTAACTCAAATGCCAATGATTTTGGAATTGTATTTGAAAACGGTAAAGATAAAGGTTACCTTACTACAAGCCGTGAGGGCGGTAAAGGTGGCGATGATATTTGGTCGTTCTATTTACCACCATTGGTATTTGCTTTAGAAGGTATCGTTAAAGATGCTGAAACAGGAAAGCCAATTCCGGGAGCAAAAATTGAGTTGGTAGGTTCTGACGGAACAAAAGCTGAAGCAATTGCTGACGAAAACGGTCAATTTAAATTTGCCGAAAACGGAAACGATCGTTACATTAAACCTAATACAACGTATAACATTTTAGTTTCTGCCAAAGATTATTTGAATGCTAAAGGAAAAGAAACTACAGTTGGAGTTGATAAATCAAAAATATTCTATCACGAATATGCTTTAACTTCTACAAAGAAACCAATTCGCATGCCTCAAATATTATACGAATACAATAAGGCAGATTTATTACCACAATCAAAAGATTCATTGAATTTCTTATATAATGTAATGATGGATAACCCGAATATTGTGGTAGAATTACGTTCACACACCGACTTCCGTGGTTCACGTTCGTATAACCAAAAACTTTCACAACGTCGTGCGCAATCAGCAGTTGATTATTTGGTGAAAGAAAAGGGAATTCCTGCAGATCGTATAGTTGCGAAAGGTATGGGAGAGGACGAGCCACTTGTTTTACCTGATGGAACCGTATTAGACGAAAAATACATTAAATCACTTAAAACAAAAGAAGAGCAAGAAGCCGCTCACCAATTAAACCGTCGTACGGACTTTAAAGTTATCCGTACGGATTATGTGCCAAAAGAACAACCAAAAACAGAAGGTGATTCAACATCAGAAGGTACAAGCACATCAAAATAAATTGTTAATATTTTATTTAAAAAGCATCCGTTTTCGCGGGTGCTTTTTTTTATTTTTGCAAAAACTAACAATATGTCACAAAACAGATACGCACAACGTGGAGTGTCGGCAGATAAAGAGGATGTTCATAATGCAATTAAGAATATAGACAAAGGGCTTTTTCCTAAAGCATTTTGCAAAATTATTCCCGACTATTTAACCAATAATCCCGAAAACTGCATTGTTATGCACGCCGACGGTGCCGGAACAAAATCATCTTTGGCTTATGCCTACTGGAAAGAAACCGGAGATTTATCCGTGTGGAAAGGTATTGCGCAAGATGCCATTGTTATGAATATTGATGATTTATTGTGCGTGGGAATCACAGATAATATTCTAATCTCCTCTACAATTGGACGGAATAAAAATTTAATACCGGGAGAGGTAATTGCCGCTATTATCAATGGAACAGAAGAAATTATTGAAGATTTAAAACAATATGGCGTAACACTTTATTCTACCGGAGGAGAAACCGCTGATGTAGGAGATTTGGTGCGAACCATTATCGTTGATTCTACAGTTACGGCAATGGCTAAAAGAGAAGATATTATCGATAATGCCAACATTCAACCCGGTGATGTAATTGTTGGGTTGGCTTCATTTGGACAGGCAACCTACGAGAAAGAATACAATGGTGGTATGGGAAGCAACGGATTAACTTCTGCCCGTCACGATGTATTTAATAAGTCTGTTGCAGAGAAATATCCCGAAACTTTTGACCCTGCAGTTGATAATGAACTTGTTTATTCAGGGAAATACAACTTAACCGATGAAATACCCGAATTGAATACAACGGTTGGTAAATTGGTTTTGTCGCCTACCAGAACGTACGCACCGGTTATTAAAGAAGTCCTGAAAAACTTTCGTAAACAAATTCACGGAATGGTGCATTGCAGTGGTGGAGCGCAAACAAAAATTTTGCATTTCTTGGATAAATATCACGTGATTAAAGATAATTTATTTGAAACCCCGATTCTATTTAAAATTATTCAAGAACAATCCGGAACCGATTGGAAAGAAATGTATAAAGTTTTTAATATGGGGCACCGAATGGAATTATATGTTCCGCAAGAAATTGCAAATGATATTATAGCCATATCTAAATCATTTAATATAGATGCCAAGATTATAGGAAGAGTAGAAGCGAGCGAAGTAAAAAAATTAACCATTAAATCTCCTTACGGAGAATTTATCTATCACTAAAATAGAAGAATTATGAGTGATTTGTTGAAAAAATACGAAGGTATAAAAATACGTTTTGACGAAGTCAGCAATTTAATTGTTGACCCCGATGTAATTTCCGATGTTAAACGCTATGTAAAGCTTAATAAAGAATATAAAGACCTTAAAAAAATTGTCGATGTTTTCGAAAAATATAAAAATGTAGTAGAAAATATTCAATCTTCAAAAGAAATATTGAGCAGTAATGAGGATGCCGAATTTAAAGAAATGGCAAAAATGGAGTTGGAAGAATTGGAACCTCAAAAAGAACAACTCGAAGAAGAAATAAAAATGCTGCTCATACCTAAAGACCCCGAAGATTCTAAGAACGTAATTATTGAAATACGTGCAGGAACCGGTGGAGATGAAGCCTCAATTTTTGCCGGCGATTTGTATCGTATGTACATAAAATACATTGAGAAAAAAGGTTGGAAATACGAATTAATGACCGAACACGAAGGCACTTCGGGCGGATTTAAAGAAATATCTTTTTCGGTAGAAGGAGAAGATGTTTACGGAACGTTGAAATTTGAAAGTGGAGTGCATCGGGTGCAAAGAGTTCCTGCCACAGAGTCGCAAGGGAGAGTGCACACCTCGGCGGCAACCGTTGCCGTATTGCCCGAAGCCGAAGACGTTGATGTAGATTTACGTGATGAAGATATTAAAAAAGATACATTCCGTTCGAGTGGAGCCGGAGGTCAGCATGTAAACAAAACGGAATCTGCCGTGCGACTAACCCATATTCCCACAGGTATTGTAGTAGAATGTCAGGATGGGAGAAGCCAGATAAAAAACTACGAAAAAGCTTTAAAAGTACTACGTTCCCGTATTTACGAAATGGAATTACAAAAAGTACAACAAGAACGTGCAGCTGCACGTAAGTCGCAAGTTTCTACAGGTGACCGTTCGGCAAAAATCAGAACCTATAACTTTCCGCAGGGCCGTGTAACCGACCACAGAATCGGACTGACATTATACAATTTGGATGCTGTAATGAATGGTGATTTAGACGAAATTATTGAAGCATTGCGTATGGCAGAAAATGCCGAAAAAATGGAAGCGGGAGAGACTTTATAAATCAATGGGGTATTAAATTTTATAGAAAAAATGAATAAACAACAACTTGTAGCCGAAATTAAGCGTAAAAATTCCTTTTTATGCATCGGATTAGATACGGATATAAATAAAATACCCAAGCATTTATTGGATTTTGAAGACCCTGTTTTTGAGTTTAACAAGCAAATAATTGATGCAACGCACGACCTTTGTGTCGCCTACAAACCCAATATCGCTTTTTATGAGCAATATGGCAGCAAAGGTTGGGATACACTGCAAAAAACCATTGAATATATCCCTGAAAATATTTTTACCATTGCCGATGCCAAACGCGGCGACATTGGAAATACAGCAAAAATGTATGCCAAAACATTTTTCGATACTTACGGGTTTGATTCGGTTACCGTTGCGCCTTATATGGGGAACGATTCGGTTTTACCTTTCTTAGATTATCAAGATAAATGGACAATTTTGCTGGCTTTAACCTCTAATCCGGGAGCAGATGATTTTGAATTGCAAAAGCTCGAATCTGGAAAATATGTTTATCAACAAGTATTGGAAACCTCAAAAAAATGGGGTGAAAATATTATGTATGTAGTAGGTGCCACACGTCCGGAAATGATTGCCGAGGTGAGGAAAATTATTCCCAATCATTTTTTATTGGTGCCGGGTGTAGGGGCTCAGGGAGGTTCGTTAAAAGAGGTATGCCAATACGGATTAACCGATGAAATTGGCTTATTGATAAATTCATCACGAGGAATTATTTATGCCGGAACCGACGAAGATTTTGCTCAAAAATCACGAGAGGCAGCTTTGCAAATTCAAAAAGAAATGACTATATTGCTTCATAAATAGTTATTTTAATCATCTAAATTTTAACCAATGAATGAATATTCAGACTTTAATGCTTTGCCGATAGTATTAGGCATCATCGCACTATTATTGCTTATTGCATCGGTTTATACCGTAAAACAAAAAACAGCCGTTATTATAGAACGTTTGGGTAAATTTCAAAAAGTTGCCCGGGCAGGTATTCACATGAAAATACCGTTTATAGATAAAATTGCCGGACGTGTTAACTTGCGTGTGATGGAATTGCCTGTAGAGGTTGAAACCAAAACAAAAGATGATGTGTTTGTGCGACTGATTATTTCGGTTCAATATTTTGTAATTGATACTGAAGAGGGAATACAAACTTCGTTTTATAAATTTGACCATCCGGCACAACAAATACAGTCTTATGTATTTGACTCTATTCGCTCGGGAGTGCCAAATTTGAATTTAGATGATGTATTTAGTGAAAAAGATAAAATTGCACGTGTTGTGCAAATTGAATTGGCCGAAACGATGAAAGAATATGGCTTTAATATTATAAAGGCGTTAGTAACGGATATTGACCCCGATTCAAAAGTTAAGCACGCCATGAATGAAATTAATGCAGCAAAAAGAATGAAAGAAGCGGCAAAAGAATACGCCGAAGCCGAAAAAATTAAGGTTGTTGCCGCAGCCCAAGCCGAAGCCGAAAGTAAAAAACTGCAAGGAGAAGGTATTGCCAATCAGCGAATTGCTATTGCCAACGGTATTAAACAATCGGTTGAAGAGGTGAAAGGTGCAATGGAAGAAGATGTAACCGGACAACAAGTGATGAATATGTTGTTCATGACGCAACATTACGACACCATCAGTCGTTTGGCAGACCAAGGCGTGAATACAATTTTTGTTCCTTATTCGCCCGGAACGGTTGCCGATTTGCAAACGCAAATTCAATCCAGCTTAATTGCCGCTGACACCATTACAAAAGGAGTCAAGGAAAATCCAAAGCAATCTCAGCAAAAATCATCATAAAATCAATTTTAGATTAAAATGAAAGCGCTTCAAACAATAGTATTACTAATAATTAGTAATACATTTATGATTCTAGCTTGGTATGGACATTTGAAATTTTCTGAGTGGAACTGGTCAAAAAGACTAACCTTATTTGCAATTATATTAATTAGTTGGGGAATAGCACTTTTCGAATATATATTTCAAGTTCCTGCAAATAAATACGGATTTAAAGGAAACGGAGGTCCTTTTTTACTTATTCAATTAAAAGTTTTACAAGAAGCAATAAACTTGTTTGTTTTTGCTGTTTTTACATTATTAGTCTTTAAAAATGAAACATTTAGATTAAATCATATAATAGCATTTGTTTTAATTTTAATGGCTGTTTATTTAATTTTTAAAAAGTAAAATTTTGATGAATGAAAATATCCTACATCATATTTGGCAATTTAAACTCTTTGATGCACAAAGATTGAAAACCATTTCGGGAAAATCTTTGGTGATAAAAAATCAAGGAGTTAGAAATACAAATCAAGGACCCGATTTTAGTCATGCCAAAATAAAAATTGGTGAAACGCTGTGGGCAGGGAACGTAGAGATTCATTGCAAAACTTCCGATTGGTACAAGCACGGTCATCAACATGACAGAAATTACGAGAATGTTATTTTGCATGTAGTCTATGAGCATGATTCGGAGTGGAATGAAAGTATTGAGCTGCTCGAACTAAAAAACGTTATTCCCGAAGGATATTTATTAAACATCAATCGCCTGTTTCAAACCGGGTTGGATTATTGCTTGCCGCATTGGAAATCAATAGATGATATTCATATTTCGGCTATGCTGAACAAAGCAGTTATTGAAAAGCTGAGCGACAAAAAAGCGGAAATAACACAACTGTTAAAGCAATTAAACAACGATTGGGACGAAGCTTTTTATGTGTATTTAGTCCGGTATTTCGGAATGAAGGTAAATAATGAACCATTTCTGCGATTGGCAAAGCAAACACCTTTGAAAATAATTGAAAAACACGCCGATAATCTTTTTCAGGTTGAAGCATTGCTTTTTGGACAATCCGGGTTGTTGTATAAATATCACGAATCGCTTTATGCGCAAAAATTATTAAAAGAATATGAATTTTTGAAAGCCAAATACAACCTCGACCCAATGGATAGCCAAGTGTGGAAATTTTCGCGTATGCGACCAACGGCTTTTC
This sequence comes from Flavobacteriales bacterium UBA852, assembly GCA_002295925.1. Classification (GTDB taxonomy): domain Bacteria; phylum Bacteroidota; class Bacteroidia; order Flavobacteriales_E; family Vicingaceae; genus UBA852. The sequence goes on along the minus strand of DBGO01000012.1, from coordinate 87,957 downwards.
CTACCGTAAAAATTGCCCAATTGGCAGCATTGCTCACTAAACATACCCGATTGTTTCGCAGTGTGTTGCAAGCAAATTCATTAAAACAATTGCAAGAGTTGTTTACCGTTTCGCCTTCGCAATATTGGCAAACGCATTATACCTTTGGCAATGAAAGTCCCGAAAAAAACAAAAAAATATCGGCAAATACGGTAACGCTGCTCACCATAAACGCAATTTTACCCTTTGCTTTTGCATACGCCGATTATACGGCAAACGAAACATTGAAAGATAAAATCGTTTTATTTTTCGAATCCTTACCACCTGAGAGCAATCGTTTAATTAAACATATAAAAGAACACTTTGCCTTTGCAAATGCTTTTCAAACACAAGGAATGTTGTATTTGGATAAAAATTATTGTCAACTTAAAAAATGCCTGGATTGTGGCATAGGCAATAAAATCATTACAGAATAAGAGAATTTGTGGTAAAATTCTTTAAAACCAAGAGATTTATCGTTTAACAATCTTTTAAATTTTCAATAAGGAAATTTCATTGGAAAATAATATATTCGTATTTTGAATAAAAATAGATGAATACGTTAAAAGATAAAATAGAAAACGGCTTATTTGGTGTCGCACAGTGGTTTGGAGAAAAACTACACCTCGATGTGCATTCAATACGTTTGTTTTTTATTTACCTGTCTTTTGCCACATTGGGTTCTTTTACTGTTTTGTATTTAATTTTTGCTTTTTTTCTGCGCAACTGGCGATTATTCAAACTATTTTTGCTGCGACAATTACGAATTGAATAAACCCTCTTATTAGATGCTTCAACAATTTTACATTTTCCGGAAACTCTACTATGCGCTGGCTATATTGCTGGGCATTATAATTATGGGAGTGTTCGGATTCCATTTTGTAGAAGGATATACCTTTGAAGAAGCATTTTACATGACTATAATCACAGTATCTACTGTAGGTTTTTCAGAGGTCAGACCACTTTCACAAGCCGGGCGAATGTTTACTTCATTCCTAATCATTACCAGCTTTGGTACCTTTGCCTATGCAGCATCGGTAATTACCGGTTATGTGCTCGACGGTGAGTTTCAAAAACATTTAAAAACATTACGTATAAACAGAAATCTTAAGAAAATGAAAAATCATATCATCGTTTGCGGATACGGAAGAAACGGAAAACAAGCCGTAGAAGAATTAAAAGATCATAATCTTGATTTTTTGGTAATTGAACAAGACCAAAATATTATTGATGAATTAAGCTTAAATAAAGATATAAATGCCATTTACGGCGATGCTACATCTGACGAAACGCTTGAAGCTGCCGGTATTCATAAAGCCAAAGCTTTAATTACCACTTTACCCAACGATGCCGATAATTTGTTTGTGGTACTTACTGCACGCGCATTAAACCAAAACATTTTGATTATTTCTCGAGCGTCAAAAGACAGTTCAGATAAAAAATTACGTGTGGCAGGAGCCAACAATGTAATTATGCCCGATAAAATTGGTGGAGCTCATATGGCTTCGCTGGTGGTAAGACCCGATGTTATTGAGTTTATCGATTATGTAATGGGGCAAGGTTCGGGAACGATGAATTTGGAAGAGATTATTTTTGAAGAAATTCCTCAAGAATATCAAGGTAAGTCAATTAGAGAAATTAATTTTAGAGATAAAACCGGAGCCAATATTGTAGGGTTAAAATTACCTTCCGGAGAATACATTATCAATCCCGATCCGGCAATGCAAATTAAACCCGGAACAAAGATTTTTGTTTTAGGCGATTCCAATCAGATTGAAGCCTTTAAAAATGTGATGAAACTTAAAGAACAAAAGTAAAATGGCAGAAAAAAAGATACTTATTACCGGAAGTAACGGATTATTGGGGCAAAAATTAGTTCATCTGTTAAAAAATCGTCCCGGAATAAAACTATTGGCTACATCAAAAGGCGAAAACCGAATTTCTGATACAAGCGGCTATCAATATCAATCGTTGGATATTACCAACAAGGAAGAAATAAAAAACACCATAGCCGAATTTAAACCCGATGCTGTTATCAATACTGCAGCAATGACAAACGTAGATGCTTGCGAAACAAACCGGGAATTGTGTTGGGATTTGAATGTAAATGCAGTAAAATATTTTATCGAAGCGGCAGAAAATAATCCTTTTCATTTTGTACATCTTTCTACCGATTTTGTTTTTGACGGTGAAAACGGACCTTACAAAGAAACAGACCAACCCAATCCGTTGAGTTACTACGGAGAGAGCAAATACGAAGCCGAAAAATTATTGCAAAACAGTAACATAAAATGGGCAATTGCCCGCACAATAATTGTTTATGGAGTAGGGGAGCAAATGAGTCGCTCAAATATTGTACTATGGGCAAAAGATGCTTTGTCAAAAGGACAAGAATTAACCATTGTTGACGACCAATTTCGTTCGCCAACCTTAGCCGAAGATTTGGCTTTGGGTTGTTGGCAAATTATTGAACATAATGCCGAAGGTATATATCATTTGTCCGGAAAAGATTTAATGAGCATTTACGAATTGGTGCAACGTGTTGCCGATTTTTACAATTTCGATAAATCGTTGATAAAACCCATCAAATCAAGTTCGCTTAATCAAGCGGCAAAACGACCGCCCAAAACAGGATTTATTATCGATAAAGCACAAAACGACTTAGGCTACTCGCCAAAAAGTTTTGAAGAAGGTTTGCAAATCGTATCGGAGCAATTGGCAAAATAACATATCGATACAAATAAAAAACAGCATTTGTGAAAACATTAGTATTAAAACCCGGTAAAGAAAAATCGGTATTGCGTAAACATCCGTGGATATTTTCCGGCGCTTTGGCGGGATATGTTGGCGAACAACCGCCCGTAAACGGCGAATTGGTAAGTGTAGAAGATGCAAAAGGCAATTATTTGGCTATCGGGCATTATCAAGAAGCAACAATTTCTGTAAGAATTATCAGTTTTGAAAAACAAAAAACAGATGATACATTTTGGCGAAAGAAAATTCAAAGTGCTTACTCTGTTCGTGAAAATGCTAATTTGACCAAAAACAAGCATACCAATATTTACCGTTTGGTACATGCCGAAGGTGATGGCCTTCCGGGATTGATTATTGATGTTTATGGAAATACTGCCGTTATGCAGTGCCATTCTGCCGGAATGTATAAAGTAAGAGAGCAAGTTGCTCAAGCATTGGTGGATTTAAAAATTGTGAGTAATGTATTTGACAAAAGTGCCGAAACGCTGTCAAAAAACACAGGAATTAATGCAACCAATGCATATTTGATTCAAAACGAGCCGGTTGAACAAATTTTTTCAGAAAATGATTTAAAATTTCATATCGATTGGGAAACAGGACAAAAAACCGGTTTTTTTATCGACCAACGCAACAACAGAGTATTGCTTGAAAAATACAGTTGTCAAAAAAATGTATTAAATACTTTTTGTTATACGGGCGGTTTTTCCGTATATGCGCTTAGAGGAGGGGCAAAGAAAGTTGTTTCTGTAGATTATTCCGCAAAAGCCGTTGAGCTGACCGAAAAAAATGTTGCACTGAATCAATTTTCCAATCATCAAGCCATTGCCACCGATGCATTTGCCTATTTAAAAGAAATGCCCCAAGATGCTTTTGATTTAATAGTACTTGACCCACCGGCATTTGCCAAGCATCAAAAAAGCAAGCATAATGCTATTCAAGGATATAAGCGTTTGAATAAAATAGCATTGGAAAAAATTCAAAGAGGAGGAATTCTTTTTACTTTTTCGTGTTCTCAGGTAATTACTGCCGAGATATTTAACAAAACCATATATTCAGCAGCATTGGAAACCGGAAGAAATATCAGAATTTTGCACAAATTGGGACAACCCGAAGACCATCCGGTAAATATCTATCATCCTGAAGGAGAGTACTTAAAAGGTTTGGTTTTGTATGTCGAATAATGAGCTGTATTCATATCGAAATATAGTTCGTGTTGCAGTTCCCATAATTATTGGCGGAATAGCACAAAATGTAGTGAGTGTTACCGATACCATATTTTTGGGAAATTTAAGTGAGTCGGCTTTGGGAGCAGCCGGAAATGCCGGAATTTTTTATTTTTTTACCATTATGTTGGCACTGGGATTGGTTACCGGAGCACAAATTTTAATGGGAAATAAAAACGGAGCAAAAGATTTTTCGGGTGTTGGACAAATTTTTACCCATACTTTTTTAATGCTTATTCCATTATCGGTATTGCTTTTTATTTTGTTGCATTTTTTTGGTACATCTATTTTTAAACTATTCATTTCCGATGCCGAAATTAAAACACAAGCCGTTACCTTTATAAATTATAGAAGTTGGGGCGTGTTTTTTGCCTTGTTCAACTTTTTAATCATTGCTTTTTATACGGCAATTACACAAACAAAAATTATTTCTTGGGTAACTGTTATTATGTCTGTTGTGAATATCATTTTGGATTATGCAATGATTTTCGGACATTTTGGATTTGAAGCCATGGGGGTAAAAGGTGCTGCTTTGGCGTCGGTTTATTCAGAGGTGGTTGCATCGGTATTATTTGTCACTTTTATTGTTTTACAAAACAGAGTAAAGGTTTATCAATTATTTCGGTTTATGGAAATAAAACCTGCTTATTTTATTGCCGTAATTAAACTTGGATTTCCGGTAATGCTACAGTTTTTATTATCAATTGGTTCGTGGTTTACATTTTTTATGCTGATAGAAAAATTAGGCAAACCGCAATTGGCATCGGCTCATATTATCCGAAGTATTTATATGGTGTTGATGATTCCTTTATTTGGCTTTAGCAATACAACCAATACGTTGGTCAGTAATATGCTGGGTGCAAAAGATGTGAGCCATATTTCAGTATTGTTGAAAAGGGTTATACTTTTGTGTTTAAGTGTAACAATGATATTGTTCATTCTGATAAATGTTTTTCCAAAGCAAATTATTTTTCTTTTTACAGATGTAAATGAATTAATCTCGTTATCTGTACAATCACTGTCTGTAATCGGATATACGATGTTTATATTTTCGGTTGCTTTTATATTGTTCAATGCTGTTTTGGGTGCCGGTATGACTAAATATGCACTTGCAATTGAAGCATCAACCATTACGATTTATTTATCAGTGGTTTATTTAATAACGGTTAAATTTCCACAACCACTCCATATTGTATGGATGTCAGAGTTTGTTTATATGGGTTTGCTGGCTTTGTTCTCATATATTGTTTTACACAAAAAGTTAAATGTAAATTTATTGAAATAAAAAAGCCATATCTACAATGATATGGCTTTAGCCAAATAATAAAAGATTATTGATTAGAATCGAGTAGTCATTACAACTTTGTCAAATTGGTCTAATAATCCGGGTTGTACAAAATATACTTCGCCACCTTGTTCCAATACCATTTCGGCAAGGTCATCAACAATATCGGCGTGGTATTCATATTCTTCATTCGGTTTGCTGAATGTTATAAATAAACCGCCTTCAACGCTGTATCCTTCTTCGGTATATCCTTGCTCTACCAATAATACTCGAGCTTCACGCAATGCAGCGGCTGTCCAGCAATCTTGTATTCCGGCAGCATAGTTTAAGCTGTCAATGTCGTTTTTAATTCGAGCCAATAATTGCTCATCGCGTTTTTTTAATAATTCGGGGAATAATGAAGTAACCTTGTCTTTAATTTCGGCTAATGTGCTGTCAGCATAGCTTCCTGTAATTTCGGCCAAAATCTTTTTCGGACGTTTTGTGTAGTTTTTAAAGTAGGCAACCTCTTTTTCATCACCCATTACAATCAACGGCGTATTCATATCCGAATGTTGACGGATAAAATGATCTACTTCGTGCACATAAATTTTAGCAGCTTCGGTTTCGGCTTTTGCCGGGTCATTTTTATCGCCAACACGTGTATTTAAGTAATGTTCCATTCCTTCCGGAAGATTATGCTCATTTTCCATTAAGTCGCTTTCGAACCCGTGGATGAAACGAGTTTTCTTTTTGCTTAAAACAACAATGTCGTACTGAAAAGCACGGTTTATAGCTCTTAAAATATCACGAACTTCAAAAGAGTTGTCATCTACCACAACACGATCAGGAGCTTCAATTGGTAAGGGGACAATTTCTGTTCGTTGAGGCGATACAAAAACACCCACACTTTTAAAGCCGTCCATTAACGGAAGTTTTTCTTCAATTTCTGCCAATTCGTTTTGAAGATGTTCTACCGTACGTTTAGGAAGGTCAAAATCATTTAGCTTTTCAATAGCTTTTTTTACTTCATTTTTAAAGCTGATTTTAAACTCTTCGTGACGAGTGGAAGGAGTACTTTTTTTGTGAACAATTGATATGGATGGTGTTTCGTTGGCAACCATCAAATCAACTAATTTTTCAATAGCCGTATTTTTTTTCGACTGTAATTTTTTTGCTTTCTTCACTGCTGTTTCCATAAAAATATACGTTTTTGGTTTAAATTTTCTATGATCCTTCAAATATAATTCCTTTATTTAAAATGATGATATTTTGACAGGTTTTCTGTTAAATTTTCTATGTAAAAAGCATATCTCTGCCAAATATATCTATACATATTCGGTTTTTTAGCCGGAATTTATTGTTTTACTTTGCGTGAAAATCAAATTTAAACCCATGTACACCAAGCAAGATTTACGCATTATTTTTATGGGAACACCCGATTTTGCTGTTCCTTCGTTAGATATTTTATTAAAACATAACTATAATATTGTGGCTGTGGTTACTGCGCCCGACAAACCTGCCGGAAGAGGCAGAAAATTGCAACAATCGGCGGTGAAAAAATATGCTTTGGAGCATAATTTACCTGTACTTCAACCTGTAAATTTAAAAGCCCCTGATTTTATCGAAGAATTAAAAAGCTACAACGCCAATTTACAAATTGTAGTGGCTTTCAGAATGTTGCCCGAAGTGGTATGGAATATGCCCGAGTTGGGAACATTTAATTTACATGCTTCTCTGTTGCCAAAATACCGTGGCGCAGCACCTATCAATTGGGCTATAATCAATGGTGAAAAAGAAACGGGAGTTACCACATTTTTTTTACAACACGAAATAGACACAGGAGAAATCATTATGCAAGAAAAAGTGCAAATATCCGAAACCGACACGGCAGGAACTTTACATGATAAGTTAATGCTAATTGGGGCGGATGTGGTGTTAAAAACGGTTCAATCTATTGAAAACGGTTCGGTTAAGACATCCCCTCAAGACGATAAAATGGCTTGTCCGGCACCTAAAATATTCAAAAAAGATTGTTTAATCGATTGGAACAACTCCAATGAATCACTTTACAATAAAATCAGAGGATTGAGTCCTTATCCTACGGCGTTTACTTATTTAAAATCAAAGTCAGGGGATAGGAAAGTGCTGAAAATTTATTTTACCGAAAAAATAAATGACAAACCGGCTAAAAAGCCCGGAACTATTATCACAGACAATAAAAGCTATATTCACGTAAGTACAGCCGATGGATTATTAATCTTAACCGATTTGCAATTGGAAGGAAAAAAACGCTTGGCAATAAAAGATTTTCTGAATGGCACCGATATGGAGCAATTCGAACAACACTTGGAATCCTGAGTTTGATGTAATATCAACAATTTTTAAACAATCCTAAACGGAAATTATAATTCCATTACCTTTACAAATCTTCAATTAAACTAAAAATATATGCGACTCATATCTGTATTTGTATTAAGTATCATATTAAGTTGGATGCATCCGCTCAATGCGCAAGAAACGCACCACGTAAACGGAATGCATCATCCGAAAAATATATACTATGCCTTAAAAAATGCCACTGTTTATGTCGATTATCAAAATAAAATGGACAATGCAGTGGTGTTGATTAAAGATGAAAAAATTGTTGCCATAGGGCAGGATGTGAAAATTCCCGAAAACGCATCCGTAATTGATTTGCAAGGAAATTATGTATATCCTTCGTTTATAGAGCTTGACAGTGATTACGGTTTGCCCGAAATTAAGAAAAAGAAAAAATTTACAATCGAAGATTTATTTCCGCAATACGAATCGAACAAACCAGGTGCATACAGTTGGAATGAAGCCGTAAAACCCGAACAAAACGCTTTTGAAAAATTCACCAAAAACACAAAAAAAGCAAAAGACTATTTGAATTTGGGATTTGGAACGGTCTTAACACATTTCCACGATGGCATTATGCGCGGAACATCTGCTTTGGTTTCGTTAGCCGACAAAGATGATAATTTATTGATACTTAAAGATAAAGCAGCCAATCATTTGTCCTTTAAAAAAGGAACTTCACGACAAGCATATCCTAGTTCGCAAATGGGAGCGATTGCTTTGTTGCGCCAAACGTATTACGATGCTCAATGGTATGCAACAACAACCGAAAAAAAAGAATATAACATATCTCTCGAAGCATTGAACCAAAATAAACCACTGCCTGCAATTTTCGAAACTTCCGATTATTTGGAAATATTACGTGCCGATAAAATAGGTGATGAATTTGGCATTCAGTATGTATTTAGAGGAAATGGTGATGAATACAAACGAATTAAGGATATTAAAAACACCAACGGAGCTTTAATTTTACCGTTAGCTTTTCCCGATGCCTACGATGTGTCCGACCCTTTTGATGCGCGCGTGGTTTCGCTCGAAGAACTTAAACATTGGGAGTTGGCACCTTTTAATCCGCGCATTGTTGCCGAACACCAAATTCCGTTTGCTTTTTCTACCCGGAATTTAAAAGATAATAAACAGTTTTTGAAAAATCTTCGCCAAGCAGTTAAAAAAGGATTACCCGAAGAAGAAGCATTAAAAGCACTGACCTTTACACCGGCACAAATTCTTAAAGTAGAAGATAAAATTGGAACGCTTAAAAAAGATTATTTCGCCAATTTTATCATTACCAATGGAAATCTGTTTGATGAAAATACGGTTATTCTTGAAAACTGGACATTAGGTCAACAGCACATCATTACAGATAAAAATTTGGTAGATGTTCGCGGAAAATATCATCTGAATATCAATAAAAAAATTTATGACTTGACAATTGAAGGGGAATTGGAAAAACCTTCGGGAAAAATTACAATTATTAAAGATAAGGATACATCAAAAGTAGATGTAAAAGTAAAAGTAGAGAACAATTTGATAACATTAACTTTTAATCCAAATGATGATTTTTCTAAACAATTGGTACGCTTATCCGGTTTAATTCATCAAAACAGTGCCATTCTTGACGGAAAAGCATTGTTGAATGAAGAACAATGGGTGAGTTGGAATGCCGTTAAAAATGAAGAACATCCCAAAAAGGATAAAAAAGAAATTTCGTCAGACAGCATTCCGTCAATTCCAAGTATTTGGCATCCGAATATGGCATACGGTTGGAAAGATTTTCCACCACAATCATCAACTATGCTGATTAAAAATGCAACCGTTTGGACAAACGAAGAGGAGGGAATCCTTAACAATACAGATATTTTAATTGAGAACGGCAAAATCATTTCTGTAGGCCAAAATTTAGAAGCACCCAAAAATGCTCAAATCATTGATGCTACCGGAAAGCACGTAACTGCCGGTATTATCGACGAACATTCACATATTGCCATCAGTAAAGGAGTGAACGAAGGTTCCGAAGCCATAAGTGCCGAAGTGCGCATAGGCGACGTTGTAAACAGTGATGATATCAACATTTACCGTCAGCTTTCGGGTGGAGTGGTAATTTCTCAATTATTACACGGTTCGGCAAATCCAATTGGTGGTCAGTCGGCGATTATCAAATTAAAATGGGGTTTTTCTCCCGAACAAATGAAAATGGAAAATGCGCCTAAATTTATAAAATTTGCTTTGGGCGAAAATGTTAAACAATCCAATTGGGGCGATTTTAATACTACACGTTATCCGCAAACGCGAATGGGGGTAGAACAACTGTATTATGATGCATTTTGGCAAGCCAAAGCTTACGAAGCCAAATGGAAAGCTTACGAAAGTTTACCCAAAAAAGAAAAAGCCAAAACGCCTCCGCCTCGCAAAGATTTACGATTGGAAACTTTGGTTGAAATTCTTAATGGCGAACGATTTATTACTTGTCACTCGTATGTGCAAAGCGAAATAAATATGTTGATGCACGTAGCCGATTCAATGGGCTTTAAAATCAATACATTTACCCATATTTTAGAAGGATATAAAGTAGCTGATAAAATGAAAGAACACGGCGCCGGCGGTTCTACTTTTTCCGATTGGTGGGCATACAAATTTGAAGTAAACGATGCTATTCCTTACAATGGTGCTTTAATGCACGAAAAAGGAATTGTTGTTGCTTTTAATTCCGATGATGCCGAAATGGGCAGAAGATTGAATCAAGAAGCGGCAAAAGCAGTAAAATACGGCGGTGTATCTGAAGAAGAAGCATTAAAGTTTGTTACACTGAACCCGGCTAAGTTATTACACATTGATGACCGAACCGGAAGTATAAAAGCAGGTAAAGAAGCCAATTTGGTGATTTGGACAGATAAACCGTTGAGTGTGTATGCCAAAACCGATAAAACAATCATTGACGGTATTGTTTTTTATGATGCACAAAAAGATAAAGAATTGCAAGAGTACATCAAAAAAGAACGAAACCGTTTAATTCAAAAGATGCTGGATGCCAAAAATGCCGGTCATCCGGTTAAGAAACCCGAAAAGAAAAAGAAAAAATTATACCATTGCAACACAATGGAAGAAAACTTTTAATATAATCAGATTATGAGAAATATATTAGCCCTTTTATCGCTGTCAATTTTATTTTCAATAAATGCTCAAATTCCTTCGCCGGGAAAAAAACAAACCAAAAGCATTTTATTGTTGAACGGATATGCCCACCTTGGAAACGGCAAGGTAATTGAAAATTCGGCAATAGGATTTAAAGACGGAAAATTGACTTTGGTTGCCGATGCGCGCACCATTAAAATCAATCAATTGGTATTTGATACAGTAATCAATATTAAAGGAAAACACGTGTATCCCGGATTTATTGCTCCAAATTCAACGTTGGGTTTGGTAGAAATTGAAGCCGTTCGGGCAACACGCGATTTTGCCGAAACAGGTGCTTTTAAACCCAATGTTCGTTCAATTGTTGCTTACAACACCGATTCTCGCATTACACCTACCGTGCGTTCAAATGGAGTATTGATTGCACAAATTACACCGCGTTACGGTTTTATATCCGGTACATCAAGTATTGTACAATTAGATGCTTGGAATTGGGAAGATGCCGCCATAAAACAAGATGACGGTATTCATATGAATTGGATGAATATGTACAGAAAAAATGGTTGGTGGGCAGAAAAAGGCGGAATATCGGAAAATAAAAACTACCAAGAACAATACGATAAAGTGTATAAATATTTTGAAGAAGCCAAAGCTTACGCAGGAAAAAAAGATTATTTAGAGAAAAATCTTGAGTTTGAAGCAATGCGCGGATTGTTTGACGGTTCAAAAACTTTATTCATTCATGCCGATTTTTCTAAAGAAATAGAAGAAGCCATTGCCTTTAAAAAATACTTTAACATCCCTAAAGTAGTTATCGTTGGCGGATATGAGAGTTATTTGCTGACCGACCAATTAAAAGAAAATAAAATACCGGTAATGTTACGCAGAATCCACAGCTTACCCGAATACGATGATGACGCCGTAGATTTACCCTTTACCTTACCTAAAAAATTATGGGATGCCGGTGTGTTGTTTTGTTTGGAAAATTCCGGTGATATGGAAGCTATGCAAACCCGTAATTTACCTTTTTATGCCGGAACTGCCGCAGCTTACGGTTTGGATAAAGAAGAAGCGTTACAATTAATTACATTAAATGCCGCTAAAATTTTAGGAATTGATGATTTTACAGGTTCCATTGAGCCTGGAAAAGATGCTACACTTTTTGTCTCCGACGGGGATGCGTTGGATATGGAAACCAATAATGTGATTTTGGCGTTTATTCAAGGCAGAAAAGTGAATTTGGATAATCCTCAAAAATATTTGTACAGAAAGTTCAAAACAAAGCCATAGTTTCAGTTGTTTTTTGCTTTATGCAATAAATAAGCATCGAGCAATACCATAGCGGCCATAGCTTCTACAATTGGCACTGCACGAGGAACTACGCAGGGGTCGTGCCTTCCTTTGCCTTGCAAGGTAATTTCTTCGCCGTTTTTGTTTATGGCAGGTTGCGATTGCATCAATGTGGCAACTGGTTTAAAACCAACATTAAAATAGATGGGCATACCATTTGAAATTCCTCCTTGAATACCTCCCGAATAATTGGTTTTTGTTTTGATTTTTCCGTTGTCATTTACAAATAAGTCATTTACCTCACTGCCTTTTTGTTTGCACATGGCAAATCCGCCACCGTATTCAAAGCCCTTTACGGCGTTGATGCTGAGCATTGCTTTACCCAGTTGGGCATGTAATTTGTCAAAAACGGGTTCGCCCCATCCGGTAGGAATGTTGGTGATAATACAACTGATAACACCGCCAACCGTATCGCCCTCTTTGCGAATTTTCTTTAAATAGTCAATCATTTTATGGGCTGTATCGGCATCGGGGCAGCGCACCATATTGGTTTCAGTAAGTGAAAAGTCTATTTCCGAAAAATCTTTATTCAGTGTAATTTCTCCAATACTTTTAACAAATGCTTGAACAGTCATTTCCGGAAAGAAATGCTGCAAGACTTGTTTGGCAAAAGCACCACCCACAACACGTGAAGCTGTTTCTCTGGCTGAGCTTCTGCCACCGCCCCGGTAGTCGTGATGTTGATATTTTTTATGATAGGTAAAATCGGCGTGCGAAGGTCTATAAGCATCTTTTATATGCTCGTAATCTTTTGGTTTTTGATTTTGATTGGGAATAATAAACCCAATGGGTGTTCCGGTAGTTTTGCCCTCAAATATTCCACTTAAAATTTGTACTTTGTCACTTTCTTTACGTTGAGTAACAATTGTCGATTGTCCCGGTTTTCTTCTGTCCAATTCTTTCTGGATTTTTTCTACATCAACTGTAATGCCTGCCGGACAGCCGTCAATAATACCGCCAATGGCTTCGCCGTGTGACTCGCCAAACGTGGTAAGGGTAAATATTTTACCAAAGGTATTTCCCATAGTTTTTCCGAAAAGTGTAATTTCGATTTTATCAAAAGTAACGAATTATGCAAAAACTATTGATTAAAAACATAAAAGGATTGGTTCAGGTGCGCGAAAATGTGAGTTCACCGTTGTGCGGAAAAGAAATGGCAGAATTGCCCATAATAGAAAATGCTTGGTTGGCGGTTGAAGATGATAAAATTGTAGGTTATGGCGAAATGGCAGATTGGGAAGGTATTTCGGATTGGTCGAATTTAACCGTAATAGATGCCGAAAATAAATATGTGTTGCCTGCCTATTGTGATTCGCACACGCATTTGGTTTTTGCCGCTACGCGAGAAGAAGAATTTGTTGACCGAATAAAAGGTTTAACCTATGAAGAAATTGCTCAAAAAGGCGGAGGAATTTTAAATTCGGCTAAAAAATTGGCTAACACCTCGGAAGAAGAATTGTTGACCGGTGCAAGAAAAAGATTACGTGAAATAGCGCAATTGGGAACTGGTGCGGTAGAAATTAAAAGCGGTTATGGATTATCGGTAGAAGCCGAACTTAAAATGTTGCGTGTAATTAAGAAGCTGAAAGAAGAATCGGATTTGATTATTAAAAGCACTTTTTTGGGAGCACATGCCATTCCGCAAGAATATAAAAATAACCGTGAAAAGTATATTGATATAATCATCAATGAAATGTTGCCCAAAGTTGTTGAAGAAAATTTAGCCGAATATATAGATGTATTTACCGAAACCAATTACTTTACCATTTTGGAAACCGAACATATTTTAGATGCGGCATTACAATACGGTTTAAAACCTAAAATTCATGTCAATCAGTTTACATCAATAGGTGGAGTGGAAGTGGCTACAAAACGAAACGCCGTATCAGTTGACCACCTTGAAGTAATGCTTCCGCATGATTTTGAAGCATTGCAAAACAGTAACACCATTGCTACGGCACTTCCTTCGTGTTCGTTTTTTATCAATATTCCTTATGCGCCGGTTCGTGAAATAATTGACCGAAACATTCCTTTGGCACTGGCAACTGATTACAACCCCGGTTCAACACCAAGCGGAAACATGAATTTTGTGCAATCGTTGGCTTGTATAAAAATGAATTTATTACCCGAAGAAGCTTTAAATGCCGTAACGATTAACGGTGCGTTTGCTATGGAAGTTGATAAAGAAGCCGGCAGTATTTCGGTGGGTAAAAAAGCAAATTTTATCATTACAAAAGAAATACCATCGTTGTATTATTTACCGTATGCTTTTGGCAGTAATTCCATTGAAAAAGTATTCTTAAACGGAAAAGAGGTTTAAAGAAAAATTAGTGGTATTTATTTGACTTTATTTTGTTGATGGAATTTTCTTATAATAAATCGGTTGCTTTTTTCATATGTAAAGTAACTTGAAACCCAATCTAAACCGACCATTATTTTATTCTTAAACCCACTAATTGATATTAAATGAACAACAGACCATAATAACCAGGCAATATAACCACTGTATTGTTTGTTATTTATTTGTGCTACAGCTCTTTTTCTACCTATTGTCGACATACTTCCTTTGTCATAATACTCGAATGGTTTAACTTTTTGGTTTTTGATAATATTTTGAAAGTTTTTACCCAACCATTTTCCTTGTTGAATGGCAGCGGGTGCTACCTGTGGATGTCCAAATGGTGTGCGTTCATTTATTTGTGCTGCTATATCGCCAATAGCAAATATATTGGTTGTGTGTTTTACTTTAAAATCTTCGTCAACTAATATACGGGCTCCTCTACCAATTACTGAATCGGGAAGTCCGTCTATAACATTCCCTTTTACTCCTGCTGTCCAAATAAGTGTTTTACAAATAAATTCATCACCTTTTTTTGTAGTAATAACATCATCTTTATAATCTGCAACGGTTGTGTTTAAATGTATTTCAACACCCATATCCTGAAGATATTTCAACGATTTTTTTGATAAATTTTCAGGCATGGCTTTTAATAGTCTGTCTCCGGATTCGATAAGCGAAATTTTTATTTCATTTAAATCCAATTCAGGGTAATCTTTAGGTATTATGTAATTTTTAAATTCCGCTAAAGCTCCTGCCATTTCTACACCGGTCGGTCCACCGCCTACAATTACAAAATGCAACAATGATTTTCGAACTTTTGAGACACATGTGGCATCAGCAGTTTCTAGATTTTGCAAAATAAATGAACGAATATCTAACGCTTCTTGTATTGTTTTCATACCGATGGCATATTTTTCTACATTTTGTAAACCAAAAAAGTTATTACAGCTTCCGGTAGCTATAATCAAATAGTCATAAGAAATGGTGCCAATATCTGTATGTAAAATATTTTTTAACGAATCAATTTTGGTAACTGTTGCTAATCGAAAATGAAAATTTTCATATTTTTCAAACATTTTCCGTACCGGAAAAACAATACTGTCGGGTTCTATTCCGCAGGTTGCAACTTGGTATAAAAGCGGCTGAAATTGATGGAAATTATTTTGGTCAATTAATACAATTTGAAAAAGTTTATGATTAACAGCTTTTATGAAAGAAAAACCGGCAAATCCGGAACCAATAATTACAATTCTGGGTAGTTTAGACTTTGGTAAACAAATGGTATTCATTTAATTTGTTTTTCATGTTAGTTGTATCATTTAAAATTAATATTAGTAAAAATTTGATGAAAAATAAACTAATTTTCAGTTTTTATTGATTTTTTTAGTAGTTGAGCATTAATTGCTACAATTATAGTACTTAAACTCATAAATACAGCTCCTACAGCAGGGCCTAAAACAAAACCAAATTTATATAATGCACCAGCTGCTAATGGAATTGCAAAAGCATTATAAGCGGTAGCCCAGACTAGGTTTTGAATCATTTTTTTGTAAGTAGCTTTTCCAAATAAAATAAGATTTAATATATCTTGAGGATTACTGTTTACCAAAATAATATCGGCTGTTTCAGCTGCCACATCTGTTCCTGAACCAACTGCAATCCCTACATCTGCTTGAGCCAGAGCAGGTGCATCATTTACGCCATCACCAGTCATGGCTACAAATTCTCCTTTTTGTTGTATCTCTTTTACAATTTCTACTTTTTGATGAGGTAGGACTTCTGCATAATAACCGTCCAAACCTAATTGCTCACTTACGGCTTTCGCAACTTTCTCGTTATCACCAGTTGCCATAAAAACTTTAATATTATTTTCTTTAAACTTTTTTATAGCTCCAAACGACTCGGGACGAATTTCATCTGCTAATGCAATATAACCTGCCAATTCATTGTCAATGATTACAAATACTACGGTTTCAGCAGCATTGCTATATGCACTTTTCGGAATGTTTATATTTTCATCCTTCAGGAAACCCGGACTAACAACTTTAACATCGTATCCTTCTACTTTTGCTTCAACTCCCTTACCTGTAATAGCATTGAAATTTTTAGCTTTAGGAATAGCTATTTGTAAGTCCTTAATTTTTTTTACTATACCAATTGCAATAGGATGTTCTGAGCTTTGCTCCAAAGCACTTGCTAATTTTAATACTTCATCTTTACTAAATTTATCAGTTACAGATTCATACCGGGTTACTCCAAAATCGCCTTTAGTTAAAGTACCTGTTTTATCAAAAACTATCGCCGAAATTTTTCTGGAATTTTCAAATGCAGTCCGGTTACGAATTAATAAACCGTTTTGAGCAGAAACTGCTGTTGAAATAGCAACTACTAATGGGATAGCTAATCCTAAAGCGTGCGGGCAAGAAATAACCATTACTGTTACCATACGTTCTAAAGCAAACGTGAAATCGTACCCTAAAAGTAGCCATATTGCTAAAGTGGTAATACCCACAGTTAATGCTATATAAGTTAGCCATCTAGCGGCTTTATCAGCAAGGTGTTGGGTTTTTGATTTTGTTTTTTGAGCTTCTTGAACTAAGGTAATTACTTTATTTAAATAGCTTTCTTTACCGGTATGTTTAACCTTAACTTTTAATGAGCCATTACCATTGATGGCGCCACCTATTACTTCATCATCAATTGTTTTTTTAACTGGCTTCGATTCTCCTGTAAGCATTGATTCGTTAAGGTAGCTTTCACCTTCTATTATTATACCGTCAGCCGGCACTTTTTCTCCTGGTTTAATTAATATGATGTCATCTTTCTTCAAATCTTCTACTTTTACATCCTCAATATGATCACCATGAACCTTATGAGCTTCTGCAGGCATCATACTTACTAATAGCTCTAATGCTTTGGAAGCTCCTAATACGGATTTCATTTCTATCCAGTGGCCAACTAACATTATATCAATTAATGTAACGAGCTCCCAAAAAAACATTTTACCTTCTAAACCAAATACTACTGCCGAACTGTAAACATACGCTACAGTAATAGCAATAGCAATTAAAGTCATCATTCCTGGAGCTCCTTTTTTAATTTCAGAAAATAATCCTTTTAAAAAAGGCCAACCACCATAAAAGAATATGAAAGATGAAAGAGCAAAAAGGACATATAAATTGCCTTTAAATATCAATTGAAAGGAGAAAAATTCTTGAATCATTGGAGAAAGCAGCAATACAGGCACAGATAGAATAGTGCTTACCCAAAAACGTTTTTTAAAATCCTCAATCATCATTTTATGATGATCATGCCCCATATGTCCATGAGGAGGATTATTGTCATGATTATGATGATGAATTTTTTCTTTATTTTTCATAATAGATTTATTTTTTTAATGTTAAATTTTTATATTAATCCATTTTCATTCCTCCGTGGTTATGTACTGTTGCCGCTTTTCCTCCACTTTGGTTCATCATACTTTTTTTACCTTCTAATTGAGCCGACGCATCAATACGGAAAACACCGTTTACGGCAATTTCTTCACCTTCTTTCAAACCGCTTTCTACCACATAAAAATCGCCTAAATCTTCTCCAAGTAATACTTCTCGGTATAGGAATGTGGGCATTTCTCTATTAGGAACTTTTACATATACAATAGCTCTTTTTCCCGTCCACAATACAGCCGATTTAGGAATGATAATCGCATCTTTAATGCCTTTTAATTCTGCTTTAACAACACCGTTGGCATACATTTCTGGCAATAACTTTAAGGAGGGATTATCTAATTCCACACGCACTTCGGCAACACGAGTTTTGGCATCAACAAACGGATTGATGTAGGTGATTTTTCCTTTGAAAAGTTTATTGCCTAATCCTTGAACCGTAAACGTTACCTTATCGTTGATGTTCAGCCACGGCAAGTCGGGCTCATAAGCTTCAAACATTACCCAAATGTGCGATAAATCGGCTAATTCGTAAAGTGCGCCACCTTCTTTTACATGGTCGCCCAATTCTACTTTACGGTTAATGATTACACCGGAATAGTCGGCTAAAACATCCAGTTCTTCAACAATTTCTCCTTTTTGTTCAATTGCCTCAATTTGAGCATCAGACAGTTTCCAGAGTTTCAATTTATTGCGAGCCGACTTATAAAGCAATGGGTAAGTATCTTTTGATTTTATTGATTCAAAAAGTTCTTTCTGAGCCGTGATGAGTTCGGGCGAATATATTTTGGCAATTTTTTGACCTTTCGCTACTTTTTTTCCTGTAAAATTGGCATATAAATCCTCTATTCGTCCCGGGAAGTGTGCTGCTTGAGTGTAAAACAGTCGTTCGTCGGGTTTAACTTTTCCCAACAATCGAACTTCTTTTTCCGGTTTTGAACGGGAAACTTTCAATGTTTGAATTTCAGCCAATTTCATAGCTTCTTCGGTCATGCTTATTTCGTTAGGGTCTGATTTTTCTTTCTTGCCTGATTTTTTGAGTTTATCCAACGGTATTAAATCCATCCCGCAAATGGGGCATTTTCCGGGTTTATCCATTTTTATTTGCGGATGCATAGAGCATGTCCAAATGGTTTTTTCCTCATTATTACCGTCATCATGCTGATGAACATGTTGCTCGTTTTTATTGTCTTTGTTTTCGTTTGAATTGCCTGTAAATAAACTTCCAATGATAATTCCGGCAATTAATGTTACGAGTAATAACAATTTGTTGTTTTTCATTATATTTTTCATGATGAATAAGTTTTTAAATTTCAAATATTATTTTCCTAATAAGTAATCGGTAAAGGCAACTGCTATGTTTTTATCCACAATGGCTTTTTCCTCTTCCAATTGGTATTTTAAGAGCAATCGTTCCATACGTAATACCTCATCAAAATCTTTATTGTCGGTAGAGTAAGAAACGATTAAAATATCCAGTGCTTTTTGGGCTAAAATTCGTTGTTTGCGATATAAAATAATCCGTCTTTCGGCATCTGTATATTCGGTGGTGTTTTTTTTAAAAACCGTTTGCAATGTATTTTTTGTATTTCGCAAAACATTTTCTTGCGCTTGTTTGTTTAGCGAAGCTTCTTTAATCATGGCAATATATTTTTTTCTGTAAATGGGAATTGAAACCGAAACAGAAGGGAACATTAATATGTCTTTTCCGTTATCCGGCGGAGATAAATCCGTTCGGTTGGCAACATTTGTATAGCCAATGCCAACGGAAAATGACGGTTTTCCCATTTTTTTTGCCACTATTTCTTTTGATGCAAAAGCTTGCATACGCATTTCTATGCTGTTTACCATATTATTGTTTTGCAAGATGCTGTCCAATACCATTTTTTCATCCAATGAAAAGTTAAGCACCCCCATACTGTCGGGAATTTGTATCGTAACAGCAGAATCGAGCAAATTGGTGAATTTAACCTCAAGGTCTTGTTTTTTGTCTTTCAGCAATTCCAATTGATTGGCAAGTTCATTAATTTCCATTTCTATGCGTAGCACATCGGCTAATGAAACAATACCTGCTTCTACCTTTATAGCCGCCAAACGCTTAATGGTTTCGAGTATTTTCAGGTTTTTGTCTGTTATGGCAATAGCTTTCTCAATAAAATAATATTTGTAATAAGTTTCTTTTACAGAAAAGAATAATTCGGATTTCGCTTGATTAAACTCTTCAAATTTTGCCTTTGCAAACAGTGTTGCGGCATCTTTTTGCGCATTTAACAAACCAAACCACGGAAATTTTTGCATCAGTGAAACATTCCATTGTTGCGCACCAACACGTGTTTCGGGTGTGCTGATAAAATAACCGAAAGATACTTGCGGGTCGGGGAGAGTACCAACTTGCGGCACTTTTTCCATAGCTGCCAAATAAGAGTTGAATTTTGCTTTGAGCAAAGGATTGTTTTTTGCCGCTATAACCAAATAATTATCTAACGGTGACTGAGCATAAACAAGTTGCCCAAAATTTGCGAAGAGTATAATTGTCATTATTAATTTTAGTGCTTTCATAAGTAGTTGAATTTAAATGTTCGATTCATTTTTCTTTACCACACCTTCGCGCCAAAAGCATTGCAATATCGGAACAATAAACATGGTCATAATTTGAATAACCATTCCGCCAAAGGTGGGTATTGCCATTGGCACCATTATATCAGCACCTTTTCCGGTTGATGAAAGAACCGGCAACAGAGCTATAATGGCTACGGCAGCAGTCATCATAGCCGGGCGAACCCGTTTTGCACCTGCTTCTATAACCGCTTCTCTAACGGCTTTAACAGTTTGCGGATTCCTTTCTTCAAAGGTTTCGTGAATATAAGTACCCATAATTACACCATCATCAGTGGCAATACCAAATAAGGCAATGAATCCTACCCATACGGCTACACTCATGTTAATTGGATGGATTTGAAACAAATCGCGCATATTTACTCCGGCAACTTCGAAGTTCATAAACCACGGTTGTGCATATAACCACAAGAAGATGAACCCTCCGGCAAATGCCACAAAAACACCTGAAAAATGAATGCTTGATGCTGTAATTGTTTTAAATTGAAAAAAGAGGATTAAGAAAATAATGATTAAACTGACAGGAATAACAATTGCCAACCGTTTGGTTGCCCGAATTTGATTTTCGTAATTACCTGTAAATTTATAGGTAACTCCTGCGGGAAGTTGAAATTCACCTTTATCGATTTTTTCTTGAATTAATTTTTGAGCATCTTCAACAACATCTACTTCGGCAACACCTTCTTTTTTGTCAAAAATGACGTAAGAAGTTAAAAAAGTATCCTCACTTTTTATCATTTGCGGACCTCTTACATATTGAATATCCGTTACTTCTTCAAGCGGAATGTTTATTCCCGAAGGAGTACTGATGAGCACCTTTTTTAAATCATCCGGATTATCGCGTAATTCACGGGCGTAACGTATCCTTACCGGATAGCGCTCCCTTCCTTCAACAGTTGTTGTTAAAGGTTTTCCGCCAATGACTGTAACCAATTGTTTTTGCAAATCATTAACGGTTAATCCGTAGCGAGCCATTTCGGTGCGTTTTAGTTTAATTTCCAGGTAGGGCTTGCCCACAACCCGGTCGGCAAAAACAGAAGGAGGATTTATACTTGGCACTTCTTTCAATATATTTTCTAATTCAAAACCAACTTTTTCAATGGTTTTTAAATCCGGTCCGAAAACCTTTATTCCCATTGGTGCTCGCATACCTGTGGATAACATGATTAACCGTGTTTGTATAGGTTGTAATTTTGGTGCTGAGGTTAATCCCGGAAATTTCGAATGCTTAATAATTTCTTGCCAAATATCATCCGGTGATTTTATTTGCGGACGCCATTGTCTGAAATATTCTCCGTCTTTATCCGGAACCAACTCCTCTTTACCAATTTTTCTAAATTTATCTTCTCCATACTTATAGGTTGAGCCGTCTTTTAAAACAAAAGCTTCATCGTCATTTACCTTGAAACGCATTCTGTGTCCGTCTTCGTCAACAATATATTCCGGCAAGTAATTGATAATGTTTTCATACATTGAAATCGGTGCGGGGTCTAAGGCAGTATTTGCGCGTCCCCATTTTCCTACCGTCGCATCTACTTCCGGTATTGAGTTTAAATGTTGGTCAAGCTTTGCTATAATTTCCATGTTTTCACTTATACCCGAATGCGGCATGGTGGTAGGCATCAACAAAAAAGAACCTTCATTAAGAGCCGGCATAAATTCTTTTCCTAATCCCGGAAATGTTTTTGATAGAGTAGAATAAACATTTGAATCTTTTACCGATTCGGGTAAAAAGCCAAATATTTTTGGGAACCCCAAAAAAGCCATTATGCCAAAAAACAAGGTGATGAACGGAAGGACCATAAATTTCCATTTATTTTCCAAAGCCCATTTTAATATCGGAACATAAAATCTTACAACTAATGATAATGCGGTAAGAATTACCGCGACCAAAACACCCACAAAAAGAAAGTTGACGAACAAACTTTTATCGGCACCCAAAGGCATCCATTCAAGAGAAAGAAAATACAAAACAACGGCAAGTGTAATGCCAATGTTGATATAGTTGGGCAGATGATTTTTGTGCTTTGGCCATTTATCTTCAAGGAGATTGTTTATGCCAAAGCCGATTAAAGCAAGCGCAATCCAACTTTGGTACAGAATGATAAATGTAATTCCAAGACCGATTAAAGTAAAGTTGAATATTCGTTTCATTTTCTTTTTATCGAAATTAACAGCAAAAACTACGTGCGCCAATGCCGGTAAAATAACAATGCCTAGCACAAATGATGCAATTAATGCGAAAGTTTTGGTATAAGCCAACGGGCGAAAAAGTTTACCTTCGGCCGCTTCCATGGCAAAAACCGGTAAAAAACTAACCACCGTAGTAGCTAATGCCGTAATTATTGCCGGGGCAACTTCTGTTGTAGCCTCATAAATCACTTTACGTAAGTGTGTACCTCTTGCTTCTTCATTTTTTGGCATTTCCAAATGCCGGATAATATTTTCGGTAAATACAATGCCAATATCTACCATTACACCTATTGCAATGGCAATTCCTGATAAGGCTACTATATTGGCATCTACATGAAACCATTTCATTAAAATAAAGGTTGCCAATACCCCAATGGGCAGTAATCCGGAAATAATAATTGAGGCACGAAGATTTATAACCAAGATAATGACAACCAAAATACTGATAAGCACTTCGTGCGAAAGAGCGGCTTCCAATGTGCCAAGTGTTTCGCGGATTAAACCCGAGCGGTCATAAAAAGGTACAATGGTTACTTTTGATACGGTTCCATCGGGTAATGTTTTTTGGGGTAATCCGGGTGAAACTTCTTTGATTTTCTTTTTCAGATTCTCAATGGTAAGTAATGGGTTTGCGCCGTAACGGGCAACCACAACTCCGCCAACGGCTTCTACACCGCCTTTGTCTAATCCGCCACGCCGAGGAGCAGGACCGTATTGTACTTTTGCAATATCTTTTATTCTGATTGGTGTATTGTTCCGTTGAATAACGACACTTTCTTCCAAGTCTTTTAAATTTTTTACATAGCCCAATCCTCTTACCAAATATTCGGCTTTGTTAAATTCAATTGTTCGTGCACCGATATCCAAATTGCTGTTTTTTACGGCATTCATTACCATATTAATAGTGATATTGTGCGCTTTCATAGCGTCGGGGTCAAGTTCTATTTGATATTCTTTTAAAAAACCGCCAATAGAAGCCACTTCGGCAACACCTTCAACAGCAGTTAAATAATACCGAACATAGAAATCTTGAATGGTACGTAATTCTTGCGGCTCCCAACCACCGGTGGGTTTTCCGGTTTTAGGGTCTCGTCCTTCCAAAGTGTACCAGTATACTTGGCCTAATGCCGTAGCATCAGGACCTAATGCCGGTGTAACATCAGCCGGAAGTAAGCCGGCAGGCAAAGAATTGATTTTTTCCAGAATACGCGTTCTGCTCCAGTAAAAATCCACATCATCATTGAAAATGATATAAATACTGGATAAGCCGAATATAGAACTGCTACGAATAGTTTTTACGCCCGGAATACCCAAAAGTGCAGTAGTCAGAGGGTAAGTTATTTGGTCTTCAATGTCTTGAGGGGATTGCCCTGGCCATTCGGTGTAAACAATTTGTTGGTTTTCTCCTATATCGGGAATAGCATCTACTGGAACCGGATTGCGAGGCAACCATTCTGTTTTCCAATTAAAAGGGGCAGTAACAATACCGCCAATAATTATTGCTAATAATATTATGGTTGTAATAAGTTTATTTTCCAGAAAATAACGGATGATTCTATTCATCATAACGGATTGATTTTAGTGTAAACATAAAATTGATTCTGCATGCATTGCGCAAAACAAATAAGTAAGCGAAATAACGCTTTGGATTACACTAAAATCATAAACGATAAACTTGCTTTAAAGCCAATGCTTTTTTTGTTGGAATGACCGTAGGAGGTGAGGGAAAAACAAATATTTTTTCAGATTTAAAATACAGACTGAATACAAAGCTTAAAAAAATACTTGTTAAATAAATGAGAGAGAATATAGACGAAAAAGATGCTTCTTGCTTTTGTGGTAAATAATCATTTTCTACAACAAATGTTTGAAAAGAATCTTCACAACAATTCTTTTTTATTTGATTATTTTCGCACGCATTACTTGTTTTTGCATCTTCCATACCACATCCTTTTGCATCATTGAGTAATGTAATGGAAACATTACGTACTTTTCCGCCACAAAAATGTTTGCTTACACTCACGTATAATTGTGATGTCAGAAAAGCTAGAAGCAAGAATATGGATAGGATTTTTTTCATTTCAATTATCAAATATACAAATATTTAAACAGTTTTAAAGTAGTAATTTTGTTAAAAAATAAAAACAGATGGCTCTAATTAAGGAAGTTAACGGAAAGAAACCACAGTTTGGTAAAGATTGCTTCATTGCCGAAAATGCCACAATTGTAGGGGATGTAGTATGTGGTAATCAATGCAGTTTTTGGTTTAATGCAGTGGTCAGAGGAGATGTTCATTACATAAAAATGGGCGATAAAGTAAATGTGCAGGATGGTGCGGTAATTCATTGTACGTATAAAAAATCGCCAACAAATATAGGTAATAATGTTTCTATTGGGCATAATGCCATTGTTCACGGTTGTACCATAAAAGATAATGTGTTGGTTGGTATGGGGGCAATAGTTATGGATGATTGTGTTGTGAATGAAAATTCTATAATTGCTGCCGGAGCAGTGGTTACAAAAGGAACTGTTGTAGAACCCAATAGTGTATATGCGGGCATTCCTGCCAAAAAGGTAAAAGAAATGGACGAAAATCTTTCGAAAGGAGAGATTGAACGTATTGCCGAAAGTTATTTACTTTACAGCAGTTGGTACAAATAGTGAGTTTTATGGAAGATATACACGTTCGTTCGCCAAAAAATAATGAATGGGAAGAATATTTTACCGTACGGTACAAAACCCTGAGAGAGCCATGGGGACAACCCAAAGGCAGTGAAAAAGACAGTGAGGAAGACTCGGCTGTTCATGCTGCTGCCTTTTATAACAATAAAATCATTGGTGTAGCCCGTTTGCAAAAAGCAGAAGGTACTAAAGGGCAAATTCGATACATGGGCGTTTTGTCAAGTTTTGAGGGTAAAGGAGTAGGGAGTAAGTTATTGAAGTATTTGGAAACTAAAGCCAAAGAACTGGGAATAGAAACCATAATTTTAAATGCGCGTGAAAATGCTTTGCCTTTTTACAGGAAAAACGGTTACGAAACGTTTGAAAAATCGTATTTGTTGTGGGGTGAAATTCAGCATTATTTAATGCAGAAATCTTTATAAATATTCGGCTGTTTTTTCCAACTGCATACTTCTTGAACCTTTTATCAAAACAGTACTGTTCGAAATAGAATTTTCTTTTAAATATTCAAGTAATTCTTCAGTAGTTTCAAAAAATAAAAATGAAGGAAAATCATCTTTAAACTGATAAAATTCTTTTCCGCAAAGCAATACTTTTTTACATCCGGCACACTGTACTTGTTCCAGTATCTCTAAATGCGATTTTTTGGCAAACTCACCCAGTTCGAACATATCGCCCAAAATACAAATTTTGTTTGGTGAAGAAAACTGCGAAAATGCAGCTATAGATTGTTGCATACTGCTTGGATTGGCATTGTAAGCATCCAATATTAAAGTGTTGTTTAGAGCAGTTTCTCTAATTTCAGAACGATTATTTTGCGATTTAAAATTTTGTACCGCCTCTTGAATTTGATTTGGCGAGACATTAAAATAAGAAGCAAAGGAAATCCCTGCCAACAGATTATAAAAATTGTATTTTCCAAATAGCGATGAATGGGCTTCGTAAACTTTTCCGTGGCGTTCCCATTTCATTTTTATAAATGGAATATCTTGGAGTAATTCGCCTTTAATATCGGCTCTTTTAGTGCCGTAAGTAATGCGAGAGATGTCTTTGCTCAGTTCCATCAACAAATCATCATCGGCATTGACAAAAACTTTTCCGTTTTTCGATTTTATATAATCGTATAATTCCGATTTGGCTTTAATTACACTTTCGTACGAACCAAAACCTTCCAAATGCGCTTTACCGATATTGGTAATGATACCGTAATCGGGTTGGGCTATTTCACACAATTGTGCAATTTCACCAACATGATTGGCACCCATTTCTATAATAGCAATTTCAGCACTTTCGGGAATTGACAATAAAGTCAACGGAACACCGATATGATTATTGAAATTACCTTGCGTGGCGTAGGTTTCATAGGTGGTTTGTAAAATATGTTTAATGATTTCTTTTGTGGTTGTTTTTCCGTTAGAACCGGTTATTCCGATAAACGGAATAGTCATTTGCAATCGGTGATAATTGGCCACTTTTTGCAAGGTCTGCAATACATCATCGACCAAAAAATATGTGCCTGATGGAAGTTCTTCGATTAACTCATCAATCACTACATATTTTGCTCCTTGTTCTAATGCTTGTTTGGCAAAGGTGTTACCATTAAAATTGGCACCTTTTAAAGCGAAAAACAGGTTGTCTTTTCCAATTTTACGAGTGTCGGTTGTTACCCCCGTACTTTGCTTATAAGCTTGGTAAATGGCTTGAATCATATCCGATTTGTTTTTCTTTTCAAAGGAAAGGGAAAATTACAATTCTTTACCGGTTGCCAATACAAACTTATTAACGTTGTATTTTTGAAATCAAAAAATACAAAAGTGAGTTTTATTTAATATTCGTCTTCGGCAAATGATTGAAAAACGAACTTTAAATCCGTGTGAAGTTGAAAATCTTCGCCTACAAAAAGCATATCTTCATCTTCCTCCTCGTATTGCCAATAAACCGTAATGTCCGATTTGTCTTTGGCTTCTGCCAATAAATTTAAAATCAGCATCATTACTTCAATGGAGTGCGTGTTTAAATAATCCAAACGAATGGTAACAGCTGTTTTTGGCGCCGGATTTTTTATATATTCTTCAATGGCATCAATCAGTGGCTGATATACCTTTATCGGATGTTCGGGAATAGAACGTCCGGTAATGCTCAACTTCCCCTGTTCGGGGTCAAAGTGAATCGTAGGTGTCTTATATGTTCCTTCAATAATGAGCATTAGTCTTTCAAAAATTCTTTGTAAGCGGCTTTAAATTTATCTAATTTTGGTTTAATTACCAAACGGCAATAAGGTTCTTCGCCGTGCAGTTCATAATAATCTTTGTGATAGTCTTCTGCCGGATAAAAGTTTTTGTATGGTTCAACAGTTGTAACAATGGGCTTATCAAACACTTTTTTTTCATTCAATCTTTGAATGATTTTTTCGGACAATTGTTTTTGATGTTCATTATGATAAAAAATAACCGAACGGTATTGTGTACCAATATCATTCCCTTGACGATTAAGCTGTGTAGGATCGTGTACGGTGAAAAATATTTCTAAAATTTTTTCCAATGAAATAATATAGGGATTAAAGGTAATTTGTACAACTTCGGCGTGTCCGGTTTTGCCTGTGCACACTTCTTTGTATGAAGGGTTTTTTACCGTTCCGCCCGAGTATCCCGATTCAACTTTTTCTACACCTTTCAGTTGTTTAAATACGGCTTCGATACACCAAAAGCAACCGCCGCCCAATGTTATTTTTTCAGATGTGTTTTGCACTGTGCCTGATTTTGCCTGTAAAGATAGGCAGAAAACATTTGACAAGATGACGAATTTCGCCCATTTTTTATTTACAATAGATAACATTCTCATTTTAACATATTTTCACTAATAAAGGTAAAACAAAATCACCCGAAATTCGTATTTTTAAGTGAAAGAATGAAATAAAATTTGTTGGCTATGAAAATATCCTGGTTATATAGCGAACCCTTTGATTATGAATATAAAACGTATGTGTTTTTGGCTTTTTACCAAAAGGCATTACAAAGTTTTAGAGATTACAGATTATATCCAGTTAAGAAAACTACCGATAAAATCTACAGTGAAACCAAAGAATTAGAGCAAATTATCAATAAAATCGATGATGAGTTTAATAATACCACTGAA
The DNA here is from genome assembly GCA_002295925.1 of Flavobacteriales bacterium UBA852. Taxonomy (GTDB): domain Bacteria; phylum Bacteroidota; class Bacteroidia; order Flavobacteriales_E; family Vicingaceae; genus UBA852. The sequence continues at coordinate 59,421 of DBGO01000012.1, read as the reverse complement.
ATAGTGAAAAAACTCATTAATTTGTCTGTTCCCAAACTTGCCGAATTAAAAGAAATTTCTACCGAAATGGAACAATTGATTGATGAAGAAATTCAAATTGAGAAATTTGGCTTTGAGCACAACTACACGCAAGAAGGTATTTTGTTTGTCAATAAAACTCCTCGTAATTATGTGTTAAATTTCAAAATAAACAATATTCTTGTGCAAGAACCGGTTTTGGATAATGTTGCTGTAAAATTTGTCGAAACCACTTCTTTACCCTTAACAGATTATTACAGCCGTTTGTTGGATAAATTTTCAAAAGGAAATTATTTTCCGGTTACTTATCAAGCCGAAGTGCCTTCGGATTTTCCTTTTATACAGTCTGTTGTTCCTGTGCTGAAAAGAAAATTACTTGCTTATTTAAGCAATGAGAAATGATAGATTTACGTTATTCACACACGTAAATGTATTTTGCTTTTTCGTAAAGCATTTTTTCAAATTCCATTAATGAAGCCAAAATGAGTTGCGAGTAATTTTGCGAAGCATTACGGAAATTACCTTTTTCAATAGTCCAAAGCTGTTTGATTAGCTCCAACGATGGTTGAGGATTTTTTATATCCTTAGCCGCTTGCCGAACATTGTATGCACCGGCATGATAAACGTGCAAAACTAATAAGCGGTACCATAAGGCAGTAGTATCACGGGGAATGTTTAAATCTTTTAAAATAGTGTCGGTGTAAGGTATGCAAACGGTTTTTATCAATTTAGCGGCTGCCATGGCTGATTTGTCAAAATCTTTACGTTCGTCCACTTGTTTATTAACTTTTAATCCCATTTGTATGGCAACTTTTTTCATCAACTGAAAATGGCCGTCTGCACCTACCGGGCTTTTTTGTAGCTTATTGGGACTTTCTATCAATAAAATTGCTTCTGCATAAAACGGGTCAACGCCTTGCTGCTCAAAAATAGGAATGGCTTTGTGAATGGCTTCCAAAACATTCTCAAATCGGTAAAAATCGCTTTTCCCCGAAGTAAAGTAAATGTGTTCCGTTTCGGGTAAGTTGTAATATTGCTTTATACTGTCGCGATAAGCTTGTTTTTTTTCATCCGGTAAATTTTCCCAATCATCGATATGCCATTTGGCTAAAATTTGTCGTGTACTGCCAATGTTTATATACCCCGAATCGGGAGGAGTTTGCATAAGCTTTCGCCAAAAATTGGGTTGATTAAGTGTATCCCAACCGTTTAAGTAAATTAATTTGTCGCGTAAAATAACATAGTTTGTCGTGTCGTTTAACCCTACAACTTCTATTTTTTGACAATGCGATTTATCTTCTGAAACTGTTTGAGCATTTATATTAAAGCCGGTTGATAAAGTTGATAAATAAATAATCAGCAATACAGATGTAATAGAAAACAAGTTCATGTTTCAAAATTAAACATAAAAAAAGCCACTGACTCAGTCAGTGGCTTAAAGATTGTTAATGAAATGATTTTATCCGGTAATTACAATAATTGCATAAATTAATCCAGGAATAAAAAATAAAAGTGTTAATAATAAATCTATCCAAAAGTTTGTTGTAATTCCTTCATATAAAGCAACAGCCAGTGGAGGAATAAATATTGCTATAATTATCAACAGTAAAGTATCAACATCTTTACTTTTATTAGAAGATTTTTTATTGTTTAAAATCTCATTTTTAACCTGATTTTTAAATGAGAATTGTTCAAACGATGCTAATTCATTATTTATACTGTTGTCAAGGTTTTTATTTATTTTTTCGGATTTTCTTACACGAATAGTTTTATTTACATATTTTTTTGTCGTAATTTCCTTAAAAACAGGTTTGTATAAGTGGCTGAATTTTGTATTGGGTGTTTTGTGGCTGATTGTATATTCATTTAATTTATTGGTACTTTTAAATTCATTAGCATATTCATCAATTACATCATTATATTTTTTTGTTTTATGATGAAATTTTTTGGTGTACTTCTGTTTACTGAAGTTGCTTAATTGAGTTGAACTGCTACATGCAAATAATGCGCCTGCAATAAATAAATAGAGTAATTTTTTCATGATTAAATTATTTAAGGTTAATAATTGATAAAAATAATAATATTTATATAAAGTGAAAAAACTTTTTTAATTAAAAGCCAAATGAAATAATGCTTCACCTTTGTATACAATTGCTGAATTGTTAATGCCAAAAACTATACCTTCATGTGGTGTAATAATGGGTATATTATATGCATTTAAAGGTGAAGAAATAAATCCAATGGTTTGTTTTTTTGTAACCAATTCACCTACTTTTACAACTGACTTAAAAATACCGGCGCTTTTTGCTCTTAACCAAGAACTGTGTTTGTATATCTTTTGGTTTGATGTGTGTATGTAAATATCTTTAATCAATTCTAAATTTGACATTAAATTCAATGCTACAGTAATTCCGGTATCTATAACAGCATTGTCAATTCTGTTACTTTCACCACCTTCAAATACTAATATGGGTTTGTTTTTTTGAGCTGAAATTTTTCTAAAGGATTTTGCGATATATGTAGAATGAATTATAGTGTTGGTTTCAGTTATTTTTGCTATTTCTAATGCTTTTTTATCATTTAAGTCAATTCTTAAATGAGGATAGTTGAACTTTTGTTCGCCACCGGTATGAAAATCAATTCCAAAATCAATATGAGGTAAAATAGTATTTGTTAAAATAAATGCAATAATGCTTGCCAAAGATCCATTTTTTGACCCCGGAAATGAGCGGTTTAAGTCTTTTCCGTCGGGTAAATATCTTGAAAAATTTATAAACCCAAATGGGTTAATTATTGGCAGCAATATAATTTTACCCTTTGTTAATTGATATTCGTTAGTTAATAAATGGTCTATATTTCTTACAATCTCAACACCATTAATCTCGTCGCCATGCATACCGGCCGAAAATAATATAGTAGGTCCGGGTTTGCCGGAATTGTGAATAATTACAGATAATGAAACTTCATTTTCATTTGGCAATTTGGCAATTGGAATAGCTGTTTTTGTCCGTCCTTTTTTATTAAGATTTTCAATAGGAGATTTTAAGCTATACGCCAACTTTGTCTTTCTTGTTTTTTTGTGCATTTGTTTCAATATATTCAATAATTTTTTCTGCTATATCTATTTGAGTGGCATGTTCAATTCCTTCCAATCCTGGAGATGAATTAACCTCTAAAACTAAAGGACCTTTTTCAGATGGCAGCATATCAACTCCGGCAATACTTAACCCCATTGCTTTAGCTGCATTTAATGCTGTTCTGCGCTCCTTAACAGTGAGTTTTTTTGCCTTAGATTTACCTCCACGATGTAAATTGGACCTAAATTCTCCTTCTATTCCTTTTCTTTCCATAGCTCCAACAACTTTACCATTAACCACAAACGCTCTAATATCTGTACCATTTGCCTCTTTAATAAATTCTTGAACGAGCATGTTTGCATCTAAACTGTAAAAAGCTTCTATAACAGATTCTGCAGCTTTTTTTGTTTCTGCCAAAACAACACCTAAACCTTGTGTTCCCTCCAAAAGTTTAATAATTACAGGAGTGCCGCCAACTGATTTAATTAAATTTTTAGCATCATGTGTAGATTTGGCAAATGCTGATTTTGGAATCCCAACATTACTCTTTGCCAATATTTGAATAGAACGAAGTTTATCTCTTGATCGAGTTAAAGCTACAGATTTTAAAGTGGTAAAAACACCCATCATCTCAAATTGACGAATTACCGCAGCACCATAAAAAGTTACGCTTGCTCCTATTCGAGGAATAATAGCATCTAAAAAATCAATTTTCTTTTCATTATAATACACCATAGGTTGATCTTGCTCAATTGATAAAAAACATTTGGTATGGTCTATTAAGTGCATTTCATGCCCTCTTTTTTCACCGGCTTCAATTAATCTTTTAGTAGAGTATAATTTACCATTCCTTGATAATACGCCAATTTTCATCGATTAAATATTTAAAGTTTACATTAATTAAAAAGTGATTTTTCAAAAATTCCCTGCCCAGTAAAACCGAATATTTCATTTTTTCTCTATTTACTAAACTGAAAGAAGTATGATAAATTTTCTTTCCAAATTTTACTTTGGTTTTTATTAAATATCTTCTTTGTAAAAAACCATTAGAACTTCTAATTTTAACAGTCTTAAAATCATTAAAGACCATAGTTATATTTTCGGGGTGATTTGGATGATCTAAAATTGTAACATGAAGCTTACCGTCGGCTAATTTTATTTCGCTGCAGTGCAATGCATTTCTATATGCTCCGGTGTCAATTTTAGCATCAACATCATTGATGTTAAATTCTGTAAATGAAATTTTTTCTATTCTGCCTATTATTTTATAATGCGATTTCAAAAATGCTGTTTTTTTACTAAAACAAGATTAGTTTTTTTTTAAAACATAATGTAAATTTTTTAACCTTTTTTTAATTATATCAATTAGATTAAAAAAATAGACTTTTTTTAAGACCTTTGTATTTTACATCATATTATGAGTTTAGAAAAAGAAATAGCAAGAAGAAAAACTTTTGGGATTATTAGTCACCCGGATGCCGGAAAAACAACTTTAACCGAAAAATTACTGCTTTTTGGAGGAGCAATACAAACAGCCGGAGCTGTAAAATCAAACAAAATTAAAAAAGCCGCCACATCCGATTTTATGGAAATTGAAAAACAACGTGGAATTTCGGTTTCTACCTCTGTAATGGCTTTTAATTACAAAGGGTTGAAAATAAATATTTTGGATACACCCGGGCACAAAGATTTTGCCGAAGATACATACCGTACACTTACCGCCGTGGATAGTGTAATTATGGTAATAGATTGTGTGGGAGGGGTAGAAACACAAACCAAAAAGTTGATGGAAGTTTGCCGTATGCGCGATACACCTGTTTTAACGTTTATCAATAAACTCGATTTGGAAGGTCGAGACCCATTTGATTTATTGGATGAAATAGAAGAAGTATTAAAAATAAAAGTACGCCCGTTGAGTTGGCCCATTGGTATAGGTGCAACTTTTAAAGGTGTGTACAATCTTTACAACGGCAGTTTAAATTTGTTCGAATCTAACAAAACAAAAATTACCGATGATGTAATTACCATTAATGATATAAACAGTGACGAGTTGGATAATTTGGTAGGAAAGGATGCTGCGGATAAATTACGTGAAGATGTAGAATTAATTGAAGGCGTGTATGATGCATTTGATGTAAATGAGTATTTGGCAGGCAAGCTTACACCGGTATTTTTTGGTAGCGCTTTAAACAATTTTGGAGTAGAAGAATTGCTGAATGCATTTATAGAATTTGCACCAACACCCAAGCCCAGAGAAACATCAGAAGGTATTGTAAAACCCGATGACCCCAAATTTTCGGGATTTGTATTTAAAATTCACGCCAATCTCGACCCAAAACATCGCGACAGAATTGCTTATTTACGTATTGTATCCGGAAAATTTGAGCGTAATAAATTTTATGACCATATTCGGTTGGGGAAAAAATTAAAATTTGCCAATCCTACCAGTTTTATGGCTGCTGAAAAAGAAATTATCGACGAGGCATTTCCCGGTGATGTAATTGGTTTGTATGATACAGGGAGTTTTAAAATCGGTGATACATTAACCGAGGGGCAAAAGTTTATGTTTAAAGGTATTCCAAGTTTTTCTCCCGAAATATTCAAAGAATTGGTCAATAAAGACCCAATGAAAACTAAACAACTCGAAAAAGGCATTCAACAACTTACCGACGAAGGAGTTGCTCAATTGTTTACACAAAAACAATTAAGCAATCGAAAAATTGTAGGTACCGTGGGCGAACTTCAGTTTGAGGTAATTCAATACCGTTTGAAACACGAATATGGTGCCAGTGCCGAATTTGTGCCCAAATCATACTACAAAGCATGTTGGATAACAACCGATAACGAAGAGCAACTGCAAGATTTTATTCGTAGAAAAGCCAAATATATAGCTTACGATAAAGATAATAATCCGGTGTTTTTAGCCGAAAGTGCCTGGTTGTTGCAATCGGCGCAAGATGATTTTCCCGATTTGGTATTCCATACAACCTCTGAATTTAAACACGATATCATAAAAGCATAATGGTAGGGAAAATAATATATTACCTGATAATTTATCCGTTTATCTATTTATTGTCATTGCTGCCGTTTTGGGCAATTTACGGACTGTCGCATTTTTTTAAATTTTTGATATTTGATGTTATCGGTTACCGTAAAAAAGTGGTGGAAACAAATTTGAGAAATGCTTTTCCCGAAAAATCGGAAAAAGAAATTAAGCAAATTGCCAATAAATTCTACCTTTATTTTTGCGATTTAATTCTTGAAACCATCAAAACATTATCTATTTCAAAAAAGAAAGTATTGCAACATGTAACATTTGAAAATCCTGAAGTAGTTAATAAGTTTTACAATAAAGGACAATCTGTAATCTTGGTTTTAGGGCATTACGGCAATTGGGAGTTATGTGGTGCCGCATCCAATTATTTTTTTGACTCACAATTTTACGCTATTTACAAGCCGTTACACAACAAAGAGTTTGATAATTTATTGATTAAAATGCGTTCAAGGTCGGGCGTTCGATTAATTAAAATGAAAGAAACCTACAAAAAGATCTTTTCGATGGTTGAAAAAGAAGAGTTATTTACTGTTGCTTTTATTGCCGACCAAACACCTTCGCCCGATAATGCTTATTGGACAACTTTTTTGAACCAAGATACACCTGTTTTTTGGGGAACAGAAAATGTGGCTCGAAAAACAAATTTACCGGTAGTTTATGCGACTTTAAAAAGACCTAAACGGGGTTATTATTCAGTAGAACTAGAAGTGATTCACACCTGCCCAAAAGAATCAATAATTGGTGAAATATCCGAAGCTCACACACGATTACTCGAAAGAGATATTAAAGAACAACCCGAAATTTGGCTTTGGACACATAAGCGTTGGAAACACAAAAAGCCTGCAAATGTGCTAAATAAACCGGTTTTTAAGAATAAAAATCATATTTAACGTTAATTTTGTTTAAGAAAAATTATTATTGTTCTTTTACCTTGATGCAAAAGAACCAAAACATTAAGGCTGCTCACAAGTTTCTGCTCCACTACGAAACTTGTAAGATGCCTCTTTTTTTTTCTTTATGTCTTCAAGCAGTCGTGCGAATAGATTGCAAATAGAGATGACAATGCGCTAGTCCGAGTGAGATTTGCTCTTAAATAAATTTTTTATTTCTCGGAAGACCTTTTGAAGACACTAGATTTTTGTTTCTTTTCATCGATGGAAAAGAAAAAGTAAAATACTAAAAGCTTATTTTCTTAATGATGTGTAATCCAAAACTCACGTATATTTATTATTTTTCAATATTCCCATAACTCAAGCATCCGCCAATATTATCTCTACCGGCACCAGTAACCGATTGTAAGCAGTTGTTTTGTTTCTCAATAAATAAAACGCCCAACAAGGCAAAAATCAACGCTTCTTTGTATTCAATTATTTCTTTTTCGGGGATAATAATTTTGCTGCCGCTGTAATTTTTTATTTTTTCAATTAAATAAGCATTAAACGCTCCGCCACCTGTTACAAGAGTTTTCGTGTCTTTTTTGGATAATAATTTTCCAATTTGTTGTGCAATATGTTCGGTTATCGTCGCCAAAATATCTTCTAAAGGTAAATTTAAATTTTCTACAACAGGTAAAAATTCCTTTTCAAACCATTCTCGCCCCAAAGATTTTGGCGGTTGCCATTGATAAAACGGCAATTGATTCAACTTGTTAAGCAATTCATTATTTACTCTTCCTGTTTTTGCTATACGTCCATTTTTATCGTAAGGCAAGTTGATTTGTTGAGCAAAATAATTCAACGCAATATTAACCGGACAAATATCAAAAGCTATTCGTCGGTTATTTTCATTCGCATAAGAAATATTGGAAAAACCGCCTAAATTCAAACAATAATCATAATCGCCAAAAAGCAAATGGTCGCCAATGGGAACAAGTGGCGCACCTTGTCCGCCCAAGGCAACATCCATTGCCCTGAAATCCCAAATGGTAGAAATGCAGGTTTGTGCCGCAATAGAATTTCCGTTGCCCAATTGAAAAGTCAATTTTTTTTCCGGTTGATGAAAAATAGTATGACCATGTGAGGCAATAAAGTCTATCTTTTGCTTTTCATCTTTACCTATAAAGTTATTGACCAAATTGCCTAAATATCGCCCGTACTCATTATGTAAATTTAAAAAATCCATTGGGTTTAACGATGGCGCCAATTGTAGCTTGTTCAGCCAACATTTATCATAATGAACGGTTCTCGTTTTTTTGATTGAATATTTTATATCTTCATTGTTTACTCTAAATTCGGCCCAAAGCAAATCAACACCATCCAACGATGTTCCAGACATTATTCCTATGATATTGTATGTTTTAGACATAAAAAAAGCTAATTTATATTCAATTTAAATCTTTTTAAAGTTAAATTTGTTCCCGTTATTAAAAAAGTAAAATCGTAAAAAATAGTATAAATCATGAATTTTAAGCTTACCGAAGAGCATTTAGCTGTGCGCGATGCTGCAAGAGATTTTGCACAAAATGTGCTTAAACCGGGCGTTATTGAACGCGACGAGAAAATGATATTTGCCAAAGACGAAATTAAGCAATTGGGCGAATTGGGATTTATGGGAATGATGACCAGTCCCGAGTACGGCGGTGGCGGAATGGATACCATTTCGTATGTGTTGGCAATGGAAGAAATTTCAAAAGTTGATGCTTCGGTATCGGTAGCTATGTCGGTAAATAACTCGTTGTATTGTTGGGGAATTGAAAAATTTGGAACAGAAGAACAAAAACAAAAATATTTGGTTCCGGCTGCCAAAGGAGAAGTGTTGGGTGCTTTTGCCTTATCGGAGCCCGAAGCCGGAAGTGATGCAACTAGTCAACGAACCACAGCAGAAGATAAAGGCGATTATTATTTGCTAAACGGAACAAAAAACTGGATAACCAACGGCGGTAATGCAACATATTATATAGTCATTGCTCAAACACATCCTGAAAAAGGACATCGAGGCATCAATGCATTTATTGTAGAACGCGGATGGGAAGGCTTTACGGTTGGAGCAAAAGAAAATAAAATGGGTATTCGCTCATCGGATACACATACGTTAATGTTTAACGATGTAAAAGTTCCAAAAGAAAACCGAATAGGAGAGGACGGCTTTGGATTTAAATTTGCCATGATGGTATTAAGCGGCGGACGCATTGGTATAGCTTCTCAGGCATTGGGAATTGCTTCTGGGGCTTATGAATTGGCTTTGGCTTATTCTAAAGAACGAAAAGCATTTGGTAAGCCAATTTCTCAACATCAAGCCATTGCATTTAAATTAGCCGATATGGCTACAGAAATTGAAGCGGCGCGTTTATTATGTATGCGTGCAGCCTGGTTAAAAGACCAAAAACAAAACTTTGATGAAGCCAGTGCTATGGCAAAATTATTTGCCTCGCGAGTAGCAATGTGGGTAACTACCGAAGCCGTTCAGGTTCATGGAGGTTACGGATACGTGAAAGAATACCACGTAGAACGTTTAATGCGTGATGCAAAAATCACTCAGATTTATGAAGGAACCTCTGAAATTCAAAAAATAGTAATTTCAAGAGCGGAGTTGAATAAATTTTAAGATAGAATATTTAGATACAAATAAAAATCCCTTGCCAAACGGCAAGGGATTTTTTGTGAAGATTTTTTAGGTTTAATTAATACTGCACATAATGATATTCATCAACATCACCATTGTCATCGGTTTCTTCTAACCAAAGTTCTTTTGATTTTAAGCGAAGAATTTTAGAAGTTGTAGTAGAAGTTATAGTTTGTCCTAATAATGTATATGAAAATGTCACTAATAAATTTTCTTTTTTACTATCAAATTCCCAAGTTCCTTCCATTGTAGTTGTGGTGGACCCGGAAACAGCAGTATATACTACAGAACCGTCTTTTTTAAATTCTATATAATCATCTTTTTCATCTGGGTCAATGGTTTGAGAAACTCCATTCTCAAATTTCTCATCGATTTTCCATTTGTTTACTAATCTTGATTTTTTTGATGCCAAAGAAATTTTTGGACCGTCAGGATATTTACCACACCCTGTTAAAGCTGTTGCACCGATTAAGGCAACCAAAGCAATGCTTAGAATTTTTTTCATTTTTGTTTAAATTTTAAGGTTAATAATGTCAAAGATAAAAACATTTTATTTGAAAAAAGAAAATAATAAAAAAATTAACAATTGGCTAACAAACCGTCAATCATATGTAGTTTACGGTCGGCCATATTGGCAAGTTCATCATTATGAGTAACAATAATGAAGGTCTGTTTCATTTCATCTCTCAGCTCAAAAAAGAGCTTGTGCAACGATTTGGCATTTTTACTGTCCAAATTCCCCGATGGTTCATCTGCAAGAATGATAGCCGGTTTATTGATTAAAGCACGGCAAACGGCAACTCGTTGTTGTTCTCCTCCCGATAATTCATTGGGCTTGTGGTGTTTTCGATGCGATACTTCCAAGCGATCCAATAATTTTTCGGCTTGTGCAAATGCTTTTTGTTTTTCAATGCCTTTTATCAATGCCGGAAGAGCCGCATTTTCCAACGCTGTAAATTCGGGTAAAAGTTGATGAAATTGAAAAATAAAACCAATATTATTATTCCTGAATTTCGAAAGTGCTTTATCTTTTAAGTCAAAAACCGAAATGTTGTCAATATGTAAACTGCCGTTGTCTGGTTTTTCCAATGTACCCAATATCTGTAATAAAGTTGTTTTCCCAGCCCCTGAAGGACCTACAATTGATACAATTTCCGAAGCATCGATTTGTAAATCAACACCTTTTAGCACTTGCAAATCGCCATAGGATTTAATAATATTTTTAGCCTCTAAAATCACGGTTGGTTTTAAAATGCCAAGTTAATAAAATATTAACAGAAATATTGCTTTGAAAATGAAAGGAAAAAAATTACATTTGAACTTTAAAATTTTAAAAATCCATTAATAATGAATATTCACGAATATCAAGCAAAAGAAACATTAAAGAAGTTTGGCGTGGCAATACAAGAGGGTATTGTTGCCGAAACACCCGAAGAAGCTGTTGAAGCCGCTAAAAAATTAACCGAACAAACCGGAACACAATGGTGGGTAATAAAAGCCCAAATTCACGCCGGCGGACGTGGTAAAGGCGGTGGAGTTAAATTGGCCAAATCGTTGGATGAAGTAAAAGAAATCGCTTCTCAAATCATAGGAATGACTTTGGTAACCCCTCAAACCGGACCCGAAGGTAAATTGGTTCGTAAAGTATTGGTTGCCCAAGATGTTTATTATCCGGGAGAAAGTGAGCCGGCAGAATTTTATATGTCTGTTTTACTGAATCGCTCTACCGGACGCAATATTATTATGTATTCTACCGAAGGTGGAATGGATATCGAAGAAGTGGCTGAAAAAACACCACATCTTATTTTCAAAGAAGAAATCGACCCAAAAGTTGGTTTAATGCCTTTTCAAGCAAGAAAAATTGCCTTTAATTTAGGTTTGAGCGGAAAAGCATTCAAAGAAATGACAAAATTTGTTTCTGCTCTTTACAAAGCATACGAAGCAACCGATTCATCATTGTTTGAAATCAACCCAGTATTAAAAACCTCTGATGACAGAATTATAGCTGTTGACGCTAAAGTAAACCTTGATGATAATGCTTTGTTCCGTCATCCGGATTTAGCCGCAATGCGTGACTTAAATGAAGAAGACCCCATTGAGGTAGAAGCCGACCAAGCAGGGTTAAACTACGTAAAACTTGACGGAAATGTCGGTTGTATGGTAAACGGAGCCGGATTGGCAATGGCAACAATGGATATGATTAAATTATACGGTGGAGAGCCGGCAAACTTCCTTGATGTAGGAGGTACAGCCGATGCTGCTCGTGTAGAAAAAGCTTTCCGCATTATACTAAAAGACCCTAATGTAAAAGCTATCTTGGTTAATATTTTTGGCGGTATTGTACGTTGCGACCGTGTAGCTCAAGGTATTGTAGATGCATATAAAAATATTGGCGACATTCCGGTGCCAATAATTGTTCGTTTGCAAGGAACAAATGCCGAAGAAGCCAAAAAATTAATTGACGAATCAGGATTAAAAGTGCTTTCGGCTGTAGAATTGAAAGAAGCTGCCGAAAAAGTAAAAGAAGTTCTTTCGCAAGTAAATGCTTAATAATTTATTTTTCATAAATGAAAAAGCCGGCTCATTGAGCCAGCTTTTTTAATTTAACCTCTATTCAAACACAATGTTTTTTATACAACGGATTTGTAAAAACTGCAACTATTCGCTTGTTTTTCGATTAATAAAATACGAAAATCCAACACCTACACAGGTAGTTTTGGTATAATCAGAGATATTTTGTGCATCTCGATTAACAATTGTCCGGTAAAAAATACCTGTTTTAAACATGTTAAATTTTACACCGAGTTCCAATCCGCCATCAATCAGTATTCCTTTGCCGTAAGAAGGGTGCCGCGTAAGGTCAATTTCAGGTGCCGAAGCAATTTGAGTAAACGAAAACACCCGACGGAAACCAACTTGGGGCATTAAGTAAAAATTGGTGCTTTTTTCAGGACTCAGTAATTTAATTTCAGGAGCAATACGTATTCCGGCAGCGGCAATACGAAAGGTGATGGAGTTTTTGGTCATTAATCCGCCAAAGGTTAAATCTTCCATTGTATAAGACGATTGTTCAAGTATAACGGAAGCCATCACGCTCATTCGTTTTTGATGAAAAAAACGATAACCGAAATTCCCTTGCATAAACAATCTACCGGAAGTAGGGATAGAACGTAATACTGCAGAGTTTGCTGCACCAATGCGAATACCGGCTTCGTATTGGGCTTGTAGCCCGATGCCTTGTAATGCGAATAATAAAATAACCAATTTTTTCATAATATGTAGAGTTTAAGAGTTTAGAATTTATATAATATACTGCACGATAAATCAAATCCTACTCCTTTTAAAGGAAATTTCTCGGCTATACCGTATTCTTTATTTAAAACAGGGAAATAAAATGATGAATACAAAGTACTTTGAAATTTCCAATGTTTATTTATACGGTACGAATAGGAGAAAAAATTACCGATGGAATAAGTATTAAACCGGACATTTAATTTTTTGGTAATAAGTTCACCTTTTTTATCAGGCGTGTAAATAGAATAATAATTGTAGGTACCTTTATCAATGTTCCAAAAATAAGCAACGCTAAAACCGTGAAAAAGAGCGTGCTGTTTATTATCTTTAAGTACAAATGCAAAATTATATTTAATAAAAGAACCAAACACCTTTGCAGTATAAGCATTTAAGTAATTGCCATACGGAATTTTAAATGCTCCGGTAAGAGCATAAGGAGAGTCATCTCCAATAACAGTTACACCTCTCCCTAAATATGTGCCTGAGGTAAATCCATATTTTACAGGCGGGTATTTTTTATAACCTGTAAGCCCTGCATTAAACATAATTTCGTGATAGATGGTATGGTGCTTATTTAATTTCATAAAATTACCACCAATTGTAAAACGATTATAAGAAAAATAAATATTTCCTCCACCATAGTAGGTTTGTGAATATAACATGTTAAAAACAAGACTGCTCATAAAAAATATGATATGTAGGAATGATTTTTTCATAATTTAATGTAAAATAAATTAGCCATAAATTCAAGATACGGTTTTACCGCTATATGATGCAATTTTGCATTATAACTTTCAAGCTACTATACGCTGAAATTTTAAAAGTATTGCATAAAAAATAATTTTTGTTTAGCATTAAAATTCAGATTTATGTTATTTTTAACCGATGATTAAAAAAACAACAAATTATATAATTAAAAGCACGGCAAAACCTACTTTGCTGGATGTGGCATTTGAGCAAAACAACCGGACAAAACCCATAGTCGTTTTTGTTCACGGATTTAAAGGTTTTAAGGATTGGGGGCATTTCAATTTGGTGCATCAACGCTTGGCTGAAAGTGGTTTTGTAGCCCTTAAATTTAACTTTTCGCACAATGGCGGAACATTGGATAATCCTATAGATTTTCCCGATTTGGAAGCTTTTGGCAATAACACATACACCAAAGAATTGGATGATTTGGGAGCAATTATCGATTGGGTAAGCGATGATGAAAATCCGCTAATTCCGCAAAGCGAAAAAGATGTTAAACAAATATATCTGATTGGGCACAGTAGAGGTGGAGGAATTACAATTCTTAAAGCAAATGAAGATTCTAGAGTAAAGAAAATTGTAACCTGGGCAGCTGTAAGTGATTTCGAAAAGCGCTTTCCTAAAGGAGAGGAGCTCGAAAATTGGAAAAAAAATCAAGTTACTTATATTCAAAATGCACGAACAAAACAACAAATGCCTTTGTATTATTCGTTTTACGAAGATTTTTTGCAAAACAAAGACCGCTTAAATATTCCCAATGCAGAACAAAACTTAAAAATTCCTCATTTAATCATTCACGGAGAAAAGGATGAAGTAGTAAACGTTTCAGAAGCCGAATATTTACACAAGCTTAATCCCGCATCCGAATTATTGATTATACCCAATACAGGGCATACATTTGATGTGAAACATCCTTTTACGGCAAACCAATTACCCCAACCGGCTCAATTAGTATTGAATAAAACCATCGAATTTTTAAAGAAGTAAACGGTTATGTGCGGAATTGTAGGGTATGTAAGTTTAAAAAATTGGAATGGCAGTGCTGCGCTACAATCGTTGCACCATCGTGGACCGGATAACAGCGGCGAATTTAATTATTCAACCGGAAATACACATGTTTTTCTTGGTCATACCCGTTTGAGTATTCAAGATTTATCTTCTTCGGGCAATCAACCTATGATTTCTCAAAACAAGCAATACATTATAGTATTTAACGGAGAAGTTTACAATTTTAAAGAATTAAAAAACGCGCATTTTCCCGGCGAAACCTTTCATTCTAAAACCGATACGGAAGTTATTTTAATGTTGTATCAAAAATTCGGTTCTTCATTTGTCAATTATCTGAATGGAGCTTTTGCCATAGCAATTTATGATATACAAACAAATAGCGTTCATTTGTATCGCGACCGTTTGGGTATAAAACCTTTTTATATTTTCAAAAGTAATGACACCGTTGCGTTTGCTTCTGAAATAAAAGCATTTAAAGCGCTTGGTTTGCCCTTTGAGTTTGATGTCGAAAAGGTTCAAAATTATTTGGTTTTCAAATATTTACCGCAAAATCAAACATTGATAAAAAATGTAGAAAAAATACCTGCTGCCACACATCTTGAAGTTGATGTCCGGGCGTTATCATTTACCAATCAAATTTATTGGCAATCGCCTGTGGGCATAACAATTAACATAAAATTTGAAGAAGCCAAGCAAGAATTACTCATCTTATTGCAAAGTGCTGTTAATTACCGTTTAATCGCCGATGTAGAGGTGGGCAATTTTCTATCCGGTGGAGTGGATTCTTCCATTATAGCGTCCTTTTTAAAGAATAATCCGGCAATTAAGCATTATTGTGCCGTAAAAGACGAAAAAGACATCAAAAAAGAAGGCACAACTTCCGATGCCGAATATGCACGTTTGCTTGCCGAACAATGGCATTTGCCCTTCAGCGAAATTGCCATTGGGAGTGATAACACCACGCCGGAATTGATACGTAAAACTGTTTATTTTGGCGACGATTTAATTGCCGACGGTTCACAAATACCATCGTATTTAATCACCAAAAAAGCATCGCAATCGTCAAGAGTTATTTTAAGCGGTATGGGGGCCGACGAATTATTTTTCGGTTATGCCGGGCATCAGCTCGTTTTGTTCGACGAATATTTGTCAAAAATTCCCTTTCACAAAGCTATTGCTCAATTTTTCAAGAATCTGCACGCAGGCAAAGGAAAGCTCAAAGCTTTTAAGCGTTATTTGGTCAAAATAGGCAAATATCATAATCAAGATTATCTTAAATACGGTTTTTACAATATTGTAGGCGATTATCAAAATGCGCTAAGTGTATTGAAAAAAAATGATGAATCGTCTTTGCACATATTTAAGCAATATTTTACCGCCGGCGAAGAACCTTTTACCGCCTTACATGCATTTGAAAAAGATAATTTTCTGCAAAAAAACCTTAATTACCTCGACCGCATGGCAATGGCAAACCATGTAGAAAGCCGTGTGCCGTTTCTCGATCATCGCATTGCCGAATTTGCCTGGCAATTGCCCCGGCAGTATAAACTCACAAATACGCTTAAAACAAAGGATATTCTCAAAAAAACATTTGAAAATGAACTGCCCTCGGGAATTATAAAAAGAAGAAAAGCCGGTTTTGGCATGCCTTTGCGCAGTATTTTTTCCGACAAGCAAAAAATAAACCAATTGCTCGATTGGAATTGGCTCAATGATATGCAAATTTTTCATTCGCAAAACATTGAAAACATCATAAATAATCATCTAAACGGAATTGAAGACAACTCGGCATTGATTTACGCATTAATTTCGCTGCAAGAATGGTATAAAACATGGATAGAAAATTAAATTCAACAATTAAAGCCGTAATTTTTGATATGGATGGCGTGCTTATCGATTCCGAACCGCTTTGGCGAAAAGCCGAAATTGAAACGTTCAACGAACTTGGTTTTGATTTTACCGATGAGATGTGTCGCCAAACTATGGGCATGCGCACCAAAGAGGTGATAGAATATTGGCATAATGTTTTGCAATGGAAAAATAAAAGTATAGATGAAGTAACTCAAATTTTGTTGGATAAAATTCATCAAAGCATACAAGAAGAAGGCGTGCCCATGGAAGGTGTGCACGACATTATTGATTACTTTCAAAAATTAGGATTGCCTTTAGCTATGGCGTCATCATCGCCATACAGCTTAATAGATTTGGTGTTGGAAAAATTAGCCATAAAACACGCTTTTAAGGTTGTTGAGTCGGCAGAGTTTTTACCTTACGGCAAACCGCATCCGCAAATATTCTTAAATGCTGCCGGAAAATTAAATGTAAATCCGCATAGCTGCATGGTTATTGAAGATTCATTTCATGGAATGATTGCCGGAAAAGCCGCCAATATGTTTACGGTTGTTATTCCCGAAAAAGAAAAGTTTGACACCGGAAAATGGTGTGTAGCCGATATAAAAGCGCACTCGCTCAAAGACTTATTAAAAATCTCTTTTTAATTGGAATCGTCATCAACCATTCTAATAAAATAAAATAGTCAAAACTATTTTGTTTAGAGAATTGGTATAATTTTTTGGCACAGTATTCGTTTCACCAATACAAATCTGTAAATTTGCACAAATGAACAGCAAAATCTTTTATATAATTGTTTTAACCCTTTTTAGCTTTGTGGCGAAAGCACAAAACGACACCATCAATCAATTGGATGCGCAAGGGCGGAAGCAAGGGAAATGGGTGAAATATCATGAGAACGGTCAACCGCGATATGTCGGACAATTTAAAGACAATAAACCCGTAGGTGAATTTTTTTATTATGATGAAGAAGGCAACCTGACCACTTATATGGTTTTTGACGGTAATGTAGCACGAGCCACCATGTATTTTCCCGATGGAAAAATAATGGCAAAAGGAAAATATGTCAATCAACAAAAAGACAGTCTTTGGCTGTATTACGATGCTTACGACAGTTTTGTAGTGTCGGATGAATTTTATGAAAACGGCAAAAAACAAGGAACAGAGCATTTTTATTACCCCGATGGTAAATTACTGGAAACCCGTGTGTACGAAAATGGCGTTGAAAACGGACCTTGGATTCAATATTACGATAACGGAAAGAAAAAAATGGAAGCTACGTTTGAAAACGGTTCGTTAAACGGAAAAGTCACCCATTATTATTATTCCGGAAAGCCTGAAATTATTGGTTATTACCACAAAGATTTACGCCACGGCGTTTGGACATATTATTCAGAAGATGGAAAAGTTGACCGGCAAGTAACGTATCAAAACGGTGAGTGTGTGAAAGGGTGTCAAGAAAATATTGAAAAACCCGTAGAAGAAAAAGATAAAATATACAAAGATCAATTAGAACCCGAAGATTTTATGCCGGGCGGTATTTTGTATAATCCAAAATCAAAACCTTAAATCCCAAAATGAGCAAAAAAGGAAAAGTGTTGGTCGCTATGAGTGGCGGTATAGACAGTTCGGTAACAGCAATGTTGTTGCACGAACAAGGATACGAAGTGATTGGAGTAACGATGAAAACTTGGGATTATTCCTCATCCGGAGGAAAGAAAAAATCGACCGGCTGTTGCAGTTTGGATGATATCAACGATGCCCGTATATTGGCTGTAAATATGGGGTTTCATCATATCATTATTGATATAAGAGAAGAATTTGGCAGTTTTATCGTCAATAATTTTGTAGATGAATACCTTGCCGGAAGAACACCAAATCCTTGCGTTTTATGCAATACACACATCAAGTGGGATGCTTTACTGAAACGCGCCGATCAGTTGGGGTGTGAATTTATTGCCACCGGGCATTACGCCCAAATCAGGCAAGAAAACGGTCGTTATGTAATCTCTAAAGGAGTGGATGAGTGGAAAGACCAATCATACGTACTATGGGGGTTAACACAAGAAAGTTTGGCGCGCACTATTTTTCCGTTGGGAGGATTTAAAAAATCCGAAATACGAGAAATGGCAATGGAGCGTGGTTATAAAGAATTGGCACAAAAATCTGAGTCGTACGAAATATGCTTTATTCCTGATAATGATTACCGCGGATTTTTAAAACGAAAAGTTGAAGGGCTGGAAGAAAAAGTAGCCAACGGAGATTTTGTTGATACACAAGGAAATGTTCTGGGCAAACACAAAGGATATCCGTTCTATACCATTGGGCAACGCAAAGGTTTGGAAATTGCCCTAGGCGAACCGATGTATGTGGTAGAAATTGATGCCCCAAACAACAGAGTAGTATTGGGTACCAAAGAGGATTTGAAAAAACAACAAATGGTGGTGAAAAATCCTAATCTGATTAAGTATGCCGAAATTCCGGAAGATATTGATGTTGTAACAAAAATCAGATATAAAGATAAAGGCACATTGAGCAGTGTGAAGAAATTGGATAATGATTGTTTGGAAGTGTCATTTTACGAGCCTGTTCAAGGAATAGCACCCGGACAATCGGCAGTTTTTTATGAAGGCAGTGATTTGTTGGGCGGAGGTTTTATTGCAAAACCTCAGGAGTAGGTATTCCGATATAAATTTTTGTTCCCTCACCAATCCTTGATTTTATTTTCATTTTGCCGTTAAATGCCGTTACACGGTTTTCAAAATTGGCAATGCCCAAACCTGAACCTTTTTTCTCATTAGCGTTAAAACCAATACCGTTATCTTTGCTAATCAATATTGTATAACCGTTTTTGTAATACAGGTTTATTTCCAGATTGGTTGCGTTGGCGTGTTTAATGGTGTTGTTTATTATCTCTTGTGTAATACGGTAAAGTGCCAATTCAATATCTTTGTTTATCCTGCGCTCTTTAAAATTAGAATAAAAGATAATTTCAATATCTTCGTTTACCTTATTTATTTTAGAAACTAAATCATTAATACTTTTACGTAAACCATATTCCGAAATAGCAATGGGCATTAAATCATGACTGATTTCGCGGGTTTCTTGCAAAGACTGTTTTAATATCTTTCTGGTTTCATTGAAATTTGTAATAGTGTTTTCATCCAAATCGTCACAAGTAGCGATTTTATCATTCAAAGCATTCAGGTACATATTGGCAGCCGCCAATGTTTGCGCTAAGCCGTCGTGTAATTCTTCGGCAATGCGTTTACGTTCGCGTTCTTGTGTTTCGTAAATAGAATTAAGAATTTCAAATTCTTTTTCTTTTAATTGCGTAATGTCCGAAACAGAAATTAAATAACCGTCTTTATAGGCTTCAAGGGGTTTAATGTTTAACAGAAACCATTTTATTTCCCCCTTAGGAGTTATGTAAGTAGTTTCGGTTACGTTTAATTGTTCATATCCTTCAACGGGTATTATTTTTCGGTTAAATACAGAGTTTATATTTTTAAAGGCAATTTTTTCTCTTGAAAGTTCTAAAATTTCACAGGTTTTATTGTTAAAAAAGGTTATCTCATTCATTTGATTTACTTGAATAATTCCTTCCTCAATAGTATTGATAACATCTTTATATTTTTTATCACTCAATTCCAAAAGTTCTTCTGCGTGCTTTAGGTCGGTTATATCATGCAGGGTAAATAAGTATCCGGATACTTCATTGGTGAATTTATCAATAATGGGTTTTTTGTTAATGGTTACCCAAATGGGAATGTCATTTCGGGTATAAACTATAGATTCAATACCAAAATTTTCATCAATTGTTTTTTCTCCGTAAAAATATTCTTCATTTAAAGAAGAGCTTTCTTTAAAAATTATAGAAATATATTTTCCCAATAAATTATCAGAATCATATTTTGTTAAATTAGAAAAAGAATTGTTAGAATATCTAATAACATAATTATTATCGGTAATAACTACGCTATCTCTAATTGAGTTAATGATTTCATCAATTGCGTAAGCCGGCGAATAATCAAATAGTCGATATTTTTTTAAAGCCCAAAATATACTTAAGTTCATGAGTATCAAACTAATGGTTGTTACACGCTGGTCGCCCCAAGGAGTGAAAAATGGAAAATATATTTCGCCGATTAAACCTACTGTTCCTGGTATAGTATAGCCAATAAAAGCTAAAACTTTTTGTTGTTTATTTAATTTATCTTCTTTTTGGTTATTTTTAAAATAGGCATTAATAAAAAGTAAAATAACCGTTAGAGTGGCAGTTAAACCTATGTACGTAACATTAGATATCAAAAACCAATTAGCTGAATCACCTTTATATCCCCAGTTCCATATTGGAATATGTTCAAGCTCAAACCCATACATTCCACTCAGGTACATAAACATTAGGATTAACCCGGGCAAATATATAGCAGATGATATAAGGAAACGATTTCTTTTATTTAGCTTTTTAGTAAACTCTAAAGCAAAGTGTAAACCTGTAGCACCGGCAAACATTATTCCGGGTATGAAAAACCGATACCAAATAGTAGCGGTATGATAATCGGCAGAAATGCGCGTGAAAACATCTTGCAATTGCCATAAAATACTACTGATAACAAAAAGAGAAAACGATTTTGAAACCGGATTGGCAGGAAATTTTTTTCTTAAATAAATAAACAGAAAAATATTGGCAAAAGCACCAAGCAATACAATTAAAGCTGTTGGCCAATATTCAAGGGTATAATGCATTTATAGTGTTTAGAGGTGAAAGTTACAACGTAAATAAAAAGCTTTGTTCAGTATTTTTACCTATTGTTTGGTAATGTTTACTGACAAGCGGCAATTCGTCTTTTACGCTCTTCCACTTGGTCAACTGACGTTTGGTCTTGTATAAAAAGTACTTTGCAATCGCCGTTGCGTAAATTGTTCATCTCTTGCATCAATTGCATTAATTCTTCATCATCTTCACTTTCATCAATCTTTTTCTGAATTTCTTTTTGTTTTTTCACACAATCGCAAAAACTCATGCCGGTTTCTTCCACAACCTTTTCTTCAGTAATTTCTTCTTCCTCTACGGCAATGCCTTCTGTGCCAACAGTATCCTCTTCTGCTGCAGAAGTGTCTGCTATTGATTCTTGAAGAGTGTCAACTGATTCGTGAGCGGTTTCTACGGTTGTAGAATCGGCTGAAGAATCGTTTTTTTGTTCTTCGTGATTATTTCCACACGAAAATAAAGTTGTAAATAATAAAATAAGCGCAAATTGAAATAGTGGTTTCATTTTAATAATTTTTAATAACGCTACAATGATAAATAAATTTGTTTGGTTTAAAAAACTTTTCCGGTGTAATTATGTGGCGTAATGTTTTTTAGTTCCTGTTTAATATCATCAGAAACGTCTAAATTATCAATGAATAATGCTATTGATTCTGCGGTTATTTGAGTGTTGGTGCGCGTTAAATCTTTTAGTGTTTCGTAAGGGTTTGGATAACCTTCGCGACGTAAAATATTTTGAATGGCTTCGGCTACAACTGCCCAGTTGTTTTCCAAATCTTCTTTTAATTTACTTTCATTCAACAACAGTTTGTCCAATCCTTTAAGGGTAGATTTAATTGCTATTAAAGAATGCGCAACGGGTACACCAATATTTCTCAATACCGTTGAGTCGGTTAAATCGCGTTGTAAACGGGAAACCGGTAATTTTGCCGCTAAATGCTCGTACAAAGCATTGGCAATACCAATATTACCCTCGGAATTTTCAAAGTCAATAGGGTTTACTTTGTGTGGCATAGCTGACGAACCTACCTCACCTTTTTTGATTTTTTGTTTAAAATACTCCATTGAAATATAAGTCCAAAAGTCACGGTCAAGATCGAGGATAATATTATTAATGCGTTTCAATGCATCGAATATGGCGGCAAGATTGTCGTAATGCTCAATTTGAGTGGTAAATTGCGAGCGGGATAACCCAAGTTTATTTTCTACAAAGTTGTTGGCAAATGAAACCCAATCAATATCGGGGTAAGTAACAAAATGAGCGTTTAAATTTCCTGTAGCCCCACCAAATTTTGCCGAAAAGGGAATGCTTTTAAGTTGCTCAACTTGTTTGTTAAGACGTTCAACAAATACCATTATTTCTTTGCCCAATTTTGTTGGCGAAGCCGGCTGTCCGTGTGTATGAGCCAGCATAGGAATAGTTTTCCATTCCAATGCTTTTTCGTCTAAATGTTCAATTAAAACATATAAATTCGGAAGTAATTCTTTTTCCAATCCGTCTTTTAAAGACATTGGCACAGAAGTGTTATTGATGTCTTGCGAGGTTAGGCCAAAATGAATAACCTCTTTGTATTGTTCTAAGCTCAATAAATCAAACTTTTCTTTTATAAAATACTCAACAGCTTTAACATCATGGTTGGTCACTTTTTCAATTTCTTTAATCTTTTGCGCATCTTTTTCAGAAAAATCTTCATAAATATGTCGAAGATGCTTAAAAAGTGAAGTGTCAAAATCTTTAAGTTGAGGTAAAGGAATTTCGCACAGGGCAATAAAATATTCAATTTCTACCTTTACACGGTATTTAATCAAAGCAAATTCGCTGAAATAATTTGCCAAACCACTCACTTTGTTTCTGTATCGCCCGTCTATTGGACTAATGGCTGTCAGTTGATTGAGTTCCATAATGCTAATTTTTTAACAACAAAAGTAAAGTATTTTTAATCAAATGAAAGGATAAAAAAAGAATAACATTCAAAATTTTTTTGAGTGAAATTCTTATTCTATTTTTGTGCAAATACCTAAATTATATAAGTATGTCAAAAGTTTATAATTTTAGTGCCGGACCGTGCATTTTACCACAAGAAGTAATTAAAAAAGCCGCCGATGCAGTGCTTAATTTCAATAATCTTAATCTTTCGTTGATAGAAATCTCTCACCGCAGCAAAGATTTTGTAGAAGTAATGGAAAATGCCAGAGCGCTGGTAAAAGAGTTGTTAAATGTGCCTGATGGATACCAAGTTTTGTTTTTGCAAGGTGGAGCAAGTTTAGGTTTTTATATGTCGGCATTAAATTTTATGAAAAAAGAAAACGGAAGTGCAGCATATATTAATACAGGTGTTTGGGCATCCAAAGCTATAAAAGAAGCCAAAAGATTGGGTGATATTAATGTAATAGCATCTTCCGAAGATAAAAATTTCTCCTACATTCCCACAGATTATACTGTTCCCACAGATGTGGATTATTTGCATTATACCTCAAACAATACAATATACGGCACGCAATTTCAAGAATTACCAAAAGCAGAAGTGCCAGTAATATGTGATATGAGTTCCGATATTTTCAGTCGCGAAATAAATGTCGCCGATTTTGCATTAATTTATGCTGGCGCACAGAAAAATATGGGACCTGCCGGAACTACATTATACATTGTTAAAGAAGAATTGTTGGGCAAAACCGGACGCGACATTCCAACAATGCTTGATTTTACAACACACATAAAAAAAGATTCGATGTTTAACACGCCGCCGGTTTTTCCTATTTATGTGTCAATGTTAACCCTTGAATGGCTTAAAAACCTTGGCGGAGTTTCCGTAATCGAAAAAATAAATAATCAAAAAGCCGCTTTATTATATAACGAAATAGATAGAAACTCGTTATTCAAAGGTGTTGCCGAAAAAGACAGTCGCTCTAAAATGAATGTTACTTTTGTGTTGACCAACGAGGCATTACAGCCACAATTCGACGAAATGTGGCAAGCGGCAAATATCAGCGGCATTAAAGGACATAGAAGTGTTGGCGGTTATCGTGCATCTATTTACAATGCGATGCCGATAGAAAGTGTACAAGTATTGGTTGATGTAATGAAAGAATTTGAACAAAAATATGCTTAAAATAATTTTATGATGATAAAGATATTGGCTAATGACGGTATTTCTAATGCCGGAAAAGAATTATTGGAAAAAAACGGTTATATTGTTTCTACCGAAAATGTATCGCAAGAAAAACTGGCAGAAACTATTAATGCTGAAGGGTACTCGGTATTATTGGTCAGAAGTGCTACAAAAGTGCGTAAAGAATTGATAGATGCTTGTCCGGGGCTTAAAATAATAGGCAGAGGAGGAGTAGGAATGGACAACATTGATGTAGAATATGCCCGAAGCAAAGGCATTGAAGTAATTAATACGCCAGGTGCTTCATCGCAGTCGGTAGCCGAGTTGGTTATGGCACACTTATTCGGATGTGCCCGCTTCTTATACGATGCCAATCGTCAGATGCCACAAAAAGGCAATACAGAGTTTAAACAACTGAAAAAGAAATATGCCAAAGGCGTTGAATTGCGCGGAAAAAAATTAGGCATTATCGGTTTTGGTCGAATAGGGCAAAGTGTTGCCTCTTATGCGTTGGGAATTGGTATGGATATTTTACCGTTCGACCATTCATGCAAAAGTGCCGAAGTAAGATTATCTCTTGCCGGAAATACCGAAGTATCCATTGAAGTAAATACAGTGTCGTTTGATGAATTGTTGGCACAAAGTGATTTTATCACGTTACACGTTCCGGCGCAAGAAAAACCCGTTATAGGCGCCGAAGAATTTTCTAAAATGAAGGACGGAGCAATTCTTATAAATGCCGCCCGGGGTGGTGTAGTAGATGAAAAAGCAATGTTGCAAGCATTAGATTCGGGCAAGTTGTCAGCTGCCGGAATAGATGTGTTTGATAATGAACCAACACCCGACAGTGCAGTTTTACAACATCAGAAAGTTTCATTATCGCCTCATATCGGTGCAGCAACGGTAGAAGCACAAGACAGAATTGGCGTTGAGCTTGCCGAAAAAATAATGGCTTATTTCGGCTGATTTTTTATTTTAACTTAGTGATTAATTGTATGGCAAAAGTTTCCCCTTTTTGTGCTTGGCGTCCGCCAATTGATAAAGCTCACTTGGTAGCTTCGCGCTCGTTTATTACCTATTCGCAACAAGATTTAATTGATAAATTAAAAGGCAATCCATTTACGTTTTTGCACATTATCAATCCCGAATATGAATACCAAAAAAAAATTTCTTCTTACCAAGAAAAAGTTGTTGCCATTCGCAAAAAATATGAAGAGTTTATTCAAAAAGAATATTTTATTCATGATGATAAACCGGCATTATATATTTACCGTCAAATAAAAAACGGAAACACTTATACAGGAATAATAGCATTGACAAGTATTTGGGATTATTTTAACGGAAAAATAAAAAAACACGAAGCCACGCTCACCAAAAAAGAAGAAAAGCTGAAAGAATACCTTAAAATAACAAAAATAAATGCCGAACCGGTTTGCTTAACCTATGATTACAATGACGCGATAAATGCCGTTATGCAAAAACAAATGCAGCAACGACCCGAATACGATTTTTCTACCACCGATATGGTGCGACATACACTTTGGCTTATTCAAGATAAAAATGATATAGATACGGTTGTAAAAGCGTTTGAGGAAATCGATGCACTTTACATCGCCGACGGGCATCATCGTTCTGCATCATCTTCTTTACTTGGAAAAGAAATGGCAGAGCAAAATCCCCATCATAACGGTAACGAGGGGTATAATTATTTTATGTCGTATTTGATTGATGATAAACAACTTAAAATATTTGATTTTAACCGGATAGTTCAAGATTTAAACGGCAAAAGTACAGTTGAATTTTTAGAAGAACTAAAAGCCAATTTTGAAATCATTCCGCAGAAACAATTGGTTAAGCCCAAAACAGTGCACGAAATAGCGATGTATTTACGTGGAGCATGGTATATTCTAAAACCCCATTCAACGGTTATAAATGATAAAGATGTGGTAAAATCGCTCGATTGTGATATTTTAAGCGAGTACATTTTAACACCGCTTTTGGGAATAAAAGACATTAAAAATGATAAGCGAATCGATTTTATCAGCGGAGAAAAAGGATATGACGAAATGGTTAAAAAAGTGGACAGTGGCGAATTTTCGGTTGCCTTTGGTTTGTATCCAGTAACTATGCAACAATTAAAAGCCGTTGCCGATGCCAATGCCATAATGCCGCCAAAAAGCACCTGGGTTGAACCCAAATTACGCAGCGGATTAACCGTATTTGATATTTCGGATAATTGTGGGTGAAATTTATTTTTTTGAAAATCAGAAAGTTGTTATTTTTTTTGAAAAAAAGTAGAAAAAAAAGTAGGTAGAAAAAAAAAAGCTAATATATTTGCACTCCCTTTTACGGACGACTTGGTAGCTCAGCTGGTAGAGCATCTCCCTTTTAAGGAGAGGGTCCTGGGTTCGAGCCCCAGCCAAGTCACAAGCCCCTCGAATTTCGAGGGGCTTTTTTTTATTCAATTATTTCATGTTTTTTCTTTCTTATTTTACGATTACACTTAAATTTGAAAAGAAATCTCAAAAACGATATAAATTATGAAAAACGTAACAGTTATTGGTGCCGGAACTATGGGTAACGGTATTGCACATGTATTTGCACAAAGCGGATATCAAGTTTCATTGGTAGATATTTCTCAAAGCAGCTTAGATAAAGCATTATCTACAATAGAAAAGAACTTAATGAGAATGCTGAAGAAAGAAAAAATTACAGAAGCGCAAAAAGATGAAACACTTGCCAATATCACCACTTTTACCGACTTAAAAGACGGTGTAAAAAATGCAGACCTTGTGGTAGAAGCGGCAACCGAAAATGTAGATATTAAGCTTTCCATATTTAAAGATATGGATAAGTATGCGCCCGAAAATGCAATTTTGGCAACCAATACATCGTCAATATCCATCACAACCATTGCCGCAGCCACCAATCGCCCCGATAAAGTAATTGGCATGCACTTTATGAATCCTGTTCCTGTAATGAAATTGGTAGAGATTATTAAAGGATATTCTACTTCTAACGAAGTGTTGCAAGCGGTAATGGAAACATCCAAAAAATTAAATAAAGTACCTGTTGAGGTAAATGATTACCCAGGTTTTGTTGCCAATCGTATTTTAATGCCAATGATAAACGAAGCCATTATTACTTTGTTTGAAGGTGTTGCCGGAGTGGAAGAAATTGATACGGTAATGAAATTGGGTATGGGACACCCGATGGGACCTCTGCAATTAGCAGATTTTATTGGTTTGGATGTTTGTTTGTCGATATTAAATGTAATGTACGACGGATTTAAAAATCCAAAATATGCGCCTTGTCCGTTGTTGGTCAATATGGTAACTGCCGGAAAATTAGGCGTAAAAACCGGTGAGGGCTTTTATACTTATGGCGAAAGTTATAAGGACATGAAAGTTTCCGAGCAGTTTAAAAAATAATAGTTATTCAATACGAATATTTTGGTTTCCAAAATCCCAATTCTAACAAGAGTTGGGATTTTTTTATGTCGGTTAGATACTAAAATATACTTGCAATAAGTTATTAAAAGCATAAAACGCTAAAAACTAATCCTATGAAAAAAGAAATTTTTGCTGTTATCCTTTTCGCTTTATATTTAATTTCATGTCAAAACAATGACCAAGCCGAATCAACTCAAGAAGTTGAGAATACGCAAACTGTAGCGGAACAAACCCGCTTTTTCAATCCCCCCATTCCAAAATTTAACCCAAGGTTTAGTGAATATTCTGTTAATACAGAACGAGATACTACAATTTTACATCCTTCGGGAACAATGATTGATTTTCCGGCAAATGTGTTGGTAGATAAAAACGGTAATCTCGTAAAAGGTGAAGTAAAAATTAAGTTCAGAGAATTAACTAATCCGTTGAATTTTATCCTTTCGGGCATTCCTATGGAATACGACTCCGCCGGCGTGGAATATACATTTGAGTCAATGGGCATGGCAGAGATGTATGCGTATCAAAACGGAGAACCTGTTTTTATCAATTCCGAAAGTGAGAAAAAGCCGGTTGTGCATATTGCCATGGATAAAAGAAATTCAGCAAAAAATCAATATTACTTAGATACTGCACAAGGCAAATGGGTATATGAAGGTCAGGCACAAATAACGGATTTGTCAAAAGAAAAAGACTTGGAGAAAGAATGGAAAAAATTATCGAATGTAAAAATAAATGTGCAAGAACCCATTGAACCCAAAAAAGAAAGCGGGCGCCCGTCGTTTTTTATTACCATCGACCCGGCATCAGTTCCGGAGTTAAAACAGTATGATAAATTATCTTTTGAAATAACCGAAAACGAAAAAAAATACAAACCCGAATATGCCAAAACACTTTGGGATAATGTAACGATTGATAAAGGAGGACGTGCAGGAACTTATAATGTAACATTTTCAAAAGGCGAACAACAAATAACATTTGAAACCTATCCGTTGTTGCCCGAAGAAGATTTGAAAAAAGCAATGGAAAATTATAAGAAAGAAAAACAGATAGCCGACAGAAAAAGAGATTCCATAAAAAACCTGATAGCACAGCAAAAAGAAATGATAGAACTTGAACGCAAAAGAATAGAAGAATATAACCGTAAATTAGAGGAAAACAGAAAAGCATATTATGCAAGAGTAAAAGCCAGAAATGATAGTATAGCTAGAGTAATGGAGAAAAAAGAACGGGTTTATGTAGCGTTGAATTTTTCTCAATTTGGGGTGTGGAATTGCGATAATCCAATGCTGGCTTCCGGAAATACGATACATGCTTTATTTAAGGATGAAAAAAACAAAGAACCATTTGTGCCGCAAGAGATTTATGCTGTGTACAAAAACTATAATGCCCGGTTTCCTATCGGTTCTTACAATAATTTTGCAATGAAATATTTACCCGGAACCGAAACCATGATTATTGGGTTTGATTTAAATAAAGACAAGGTTTATTATATCTCACCCGAAGACTTTGAGCAATCAGATAAAGTAAAAGACCAAATGATTGTGCTGTTAAAGTCTAAAAACATAAACGATGTAAAAGACATTAAAAAATTGCTTGGCGTGTGATTTTAATTAAAATCATAATTTTTCCTGAAATTTATATATATAAGTTGCAAAAAGTTAAAATTTACTTTGAAATTAATAACTTAGCAAAGTTTAATCTGTGGTCCAGTTTTTTTGGAGTATTACAGGAGTACTACATTATTGATAAAAGTAAAATGTAATACTCTCTCAAAAAAATAACTATCATTAAAGTAAAAAATAACTTAAAGCCAATTTTGATAAAATGAAATATATAGTAATTCTATTTTTATTTATAATAAAATTTTCTGCATTTAGTCAGAATTTCTTAGACACTTTATCTGGATATGTTGTGGTTGAAAAATTCATTTATTCTGATATTGATAATACTGATAATGTTAGAAATGATATGTATGATTACAGAATATATTTTTATTCTTTAGAAAATACTGCATTAAACAATATAATGAACGTTATACAAAATAAAGGGATAGTTACAATATTTGATATTAATCAATCTGTAACAACTTTGTATTCTCTTACAGAATTACAAAGAACACATTGTGGTAAAAAATTTATAAATGAAAATAAAAGTTATTTCAGTAATTCTCAAATATTCTCTTCTTATGAAATATTTAAACACATCTCTGATACTATAAGTGTTTTTAACATAAAAAAGCCAAAGGAATTTATAAAGTTATATTATTTATTTAAAGTTGATTTAGCTGTAATTTCAGGTAAATATATTAAAGAAAAATATGGAGTATGCATCTTAAATAATAATTGTCATTACTTAAAATGTTCTACACCTTATTATTATTTTACTGACAATTTCATTTATTTAGATTTCATGTGTTTATTGTTGAAAAAATAACAATAACTTCAAAAAAAAGTTAAAATTATTAACTTTAAGCCAAATGTAATTAAATATGAATAAATGATGCAGTATTTGAGAGTAAAGTCAATATGTGTAAACGTGGATATTTTTGTTCCTAAAAGCTAAAAAGTGGTATAGATAAATCGATATAAAATATTTGATAACGTTATTTTATGGTTTTTGTTCATTCTTTATTCTATCTTCATATTGAATAGCTTTTTCTTCTTCCGGTGATAATAATTTCTGATTTTTCATTTTTCGAATATTTTGGATTCTGTTTAATTTAGTATTTAGATTTTTCAAAAATTCTTCTTTGTTTTTATAAGCATAGCAAATATCATAAACACATAACCATTTAATTTTTAGAAAATTTTCCCTGTATAAATTTTCAGCATTTTTATACGAACGAAGGAACAGTGCCATGTATGAATATCCCCGAATAACCGGATTTTTATGGTGTTTGATTATTTCTGTTAAATCTTCAATAGATGTTTGATTTTCAAATTCTTCAAATATTTTGTAACTGGCGTCATTACCTATTCTTAAACTTGAATCAATTTTTGTTATACTGTCAAGCTTAAAAAGTATGTATGAATCTCTTATTATTGACTTGTATTCTGCATGTTTGTTAGCTTTCGTTAATTTGTCTTCATTACTAATATTCTCATGTGAACAGGAAAAAATTATAACAAGGATGAGTATAATGTAAATTTTCATTTTCATAAATTATAACTTTTAGTTTCAAGGAAATTGTAATGGAAAACTATTCCAAAAAATATAATCTGGGGGCAAAGTATCATAATAGAGCAAAACTAAATGGATTCACTCAAAAATTCACAAATATTATTTTCAAATTTTAAATTTATTGACTATTTTCGAAAATTAAGATAAAGCAAACTTGAAATTTATGAGCGAAGTAAAATACATCAGTGATTTTTATTACTATCAATTAAAGCATTTTCCTAAAAAAGATGCTTTTACACAAAAAGAGAACGGACAATGGGTTTCCTTATCCACAAAAGATTTTATCGATAAGTCAAAAGATTTTTCGTTGGGACTTTTAAAATTAGGATTACAACCCGGCGACAGACTTGCCATGATAACCAACAACCGTACCGAATGGCACTTAACCGATTTGGCTTGTCAGCAAATAGGAATAGTCAATGTCCCCATTTATCCGACCATTACACCCGAAGATTATGCCTATATTTTAAACGATTGCGGCGCCAAAGCTATTTTTGTTTCCAATCAAGAAATTTGGGATAAAGTTGCTCAAATAAAAGACCAAGTACCCACACTGCAACATTTTTACAGTTACGACAATGTAAATGGTGTAAAACATTATACCGAAGTGTTAGATTTGGATAAAGGTGGCGATGTGTCTGAAATTGAACGCTTGCAAAAGCAACTCGACGAAAATAAAATGGCTACCATGATTTACACTTCCGGAACTACCGGAAAACCAAAAGGTGTAATGCTTTCGCATAAAAATTTGGTCAGCAATGTTTTGGGGTCAGAACCCCGTTTGCCAAAAGAAAAAACCGACAGAGCATTGAGCTTTTTGCCATTATGCCACGTGTTTGAACGAATGATTGATTACTTATACATATATCAAGGGAAATCGTTGTATTATGCCGAATCTATCGATGCGTTGAGCGATAACCTGAAAGAAGTAAAACCGCATTTGTTTGCCACAGTCCCCAGGTTGTTGGAAAAAGTATATGATAAAATTGTAACCAAAGGTTCCGAATTATCGGGAATAAAAAAAGCCATGTTTTTTTGGGCGCTGGAATTGGGCTTGAAATACGACCCGAACGAAAATTTCGGATGGTGGTACAATACACAATTAAAACTGGCAAATAAACTCATTTTCAGCAAATGGCGCGAAGCTTTGGGTAATGAGGTTGTTGCCATCGTTTCCGGTGGTGCGGCTTTACAACCTCGCTTGGCACGTGTATTTATGGCCGGCGGTATTCCGGTGTTGGAAGGATATGGATTGACAGAAACATCTCCTGTAATAGCCGTTAATTCATTAGACCCTGATGGGTTAATGATTGGAACCGTAGGTAAACCATTGGAAAATTTAGAAGTGAAAATTGCCGAAGATGGTGAAATATGTGTAAAAGGGCCCAGTGTAATGCTTGGTTATTATAATTTGCCCGAAAAAACCAAAGAAGTAATTGACGATGAAGGATTTTTCCATACCGGAGATATTGGAACATTGGTCAACGGGAAATTTTTGAAAATTACCGACCGTAAAAAAGAAATTTTTAAAACGTCAGGAGGAAAATACATTGCACCTCAAGTGATGGAAAATAAATTTAAAGAAAGTCGTTTTATAGAGCAAATAATGATAATTGGCGAAGGGGAGAAAATGCCTGCCGCCTTTATTCAACCCGATTTTGAGTTCTTGAAAGACTGGTGCCGGCGCAAAAAAATAAATTGTGGAACTACGCCACAAGAGATGATTAACAATGAAAAAGTAAAAGAACGTATTGCGCGTGAGGTGGAAGAAATAAATAAACATTTTGCCAAATACGAGCAAGTGAAAAAATTTGAGTTGGTGCCCGACCAATGGTCAATTGAAGGCGGACAGCTTACACCAACCCTAAAACTGAAACGAAGAAATATTTTAAAGCAATACCAAGATTTATACGAAAAAATTTATGGTCACCGGATAGAATAATTCTTCCAAAAATCACCCAATACAGCAAAGCCGTCAAAACCGAGTTCAATAACTTCATTTTGGCGGCTTTTTGTTATCCCACCCAAAGCAATTACTCGAAAAGGGAATTCATTTTCGTTTAAAAATCGATTGTATTCATCAAAGGTATAATGCGGTAAGTAATTTTGTTTACTGATGCTTTTAAATACAGGACTCAGCAATATATGATTTACCTTAATTTGTTTGTTTTTTAAAACCAATACTTCTTCAAATTGATGACAACTGATGCTTACAATGTTCGCAATTGTTTTGCCAAGGGTTTCCAAAGAATGAAAAGGAATATGGTATCCGTAAACATTGTTGTTTTGAATGATATTTCCCTCATATTGATGAACAACAGTTTTTTGCAATACTTTTTCCGGTAATAATTGAAGGTATTCATTAAGTTCCTGAGACGTGTAATAGGGTTTACGTATATGAAAAAAATCCCAATCGTTGTTCAGCATAGCTTGAACAACAATTGAGATTTCATTTTTTACCGATGTTTCCGGAGAAAGCAGTATTTTGGTAATCTGTTTAATAATTTAAGAGTGTTTCAATAGTATCGTTTAATTTATTCCAAGGCAAAAAGTTATCTTCCAACGGTTTGGCAAACGGTACAGGGGTATCCAACGATGCCAATCGCATAACCGGCGCATCCAAATATGGAAAACAATTTTCTGTAATTTTTGCCGAAATTTCTCCGCCTAAACCACCAAAAAGTGTGTCCTCGTGCAATACCAGTGCTTTGTTGGTTTTCTTCACACTGTTGTAAATGGTTTCCGTATCTAACGGAAGTAATGTGCGTAAATCAATAATTTCTACATCGTAATTATTTTCTTCGGCAACTTTTAATGCTTGATGAACCCCCATTCCGTAAGTAATGATAGTTGCTTGCGTTCCTTCTCTTACAATTTTTGCCTTTCCGAAAGGAATGGTATAATAGTCGTCCGGCACTAATCCTGAAATACTTCTGTAAAGGGCTTTGTGTTCAAAAAACATTATCGGATTAGGGTCTTCAAAGGCGGTAAGTAACAATCCTTTGGCATCTTCGGGCGTGGAAGGGTAAACCACTTTTAATCCCGGCGTGTGGGCAAACCACATTTCATTCGATTGCGAATGGAACGGACCTGCGGCAACGCCTGCTCCTGTAGGCATTCTCACCACTACATCGGCATTTTGTCCCCATCGGTAATGAATTTTGGCTAAATTATTGACAATTTGCGTGATTCCTTCACTCACAAAGTCGGCAAATTGCATCTCTACCATTGCTTTGTGTCCGTTTATGGATAACCCTAAGCCGGCACCTAATATCGCCGACTCGCATAAAGGTGTATTTCGCACACGTTCTTTGCCAAATTCTTTTACAAAACCTTCGGTTACCTTAAACACACCGCCATATTCGGCAATATCTTGTCCCATTAATACTAAATTGGCGTGTTTTTGCATAGCCATTCGTAATCCGTCCGAAATGGCATCTACCAGTCTTTTTTCTGATTTTTTATCACTCTTTGGCGTTGTTTCTTTGAAATCAAAAGGAGCATAAACGTCGCGTAATTCTTTTTCGGTATCCGGAACAATTTCAGGTTCGTTAAAGGCAATTTTTAAAGCTTCGTCTATCTCGGCTTTTATTTCTTTTTTAATTTCTTCTATTTTTTCTAAAGAAAGAATATTTTCAGTCAATAAAAATGCTTCATAACTTTTTGGCGGGTCAGTTTTTTCCCACTTATCGAACAATTCTTGCGGTACATATTTGGTACCCGATGCTTCTTCGTGTCCGCGCATTCTAAACGTTAAACATTCAACTAATACAGGACGCGGATTTTCCCTGATTGATTCGGCAATTTGACTGATTTTATGATAAACTTCCAAAACGTTATTGCCCGGAATTAACTCGGTTTCCATTCCATATCCCGGACCTTTATCAACAAAGTTTTTGCACTTAAACTGCTCGGATGAAGGGGTTGATAATCCATAACCGTTATTTTCTACCAAAAAAATAACCGGCAAATTCCATACTGCTGCCGTATTGAGTGCTTCGTGAAAATCGCCTTCGCTGGCACCACCGTCGCCGGTAAATACAAGGGTAACTTTTTTCTCTTTTTTCAATTTGTTAGCCAAGGCAATACCGTCGGCAACACCCAATTGCGGACCAAGGTGCGAAATCATACCCACAATTTTGTGTTCTTGCGAACCAAAATGGAAAGAACGGTCGCGTCCTTTGGTAAAACCGCTCAATTTACCCTGAAATTGAGCAAATAATCGGTGTAAAGGCACTCTTCGTGTAGTAAAAACACCCAAATTACGGTGCATTGGCAAAATGTATTCATCATCGTGTAATGCTTTTGCCGCACCAACAGAAATAGCTTCTTGCCCGATACCCGAAAACCATTTGGAAATTTTTCCCTGGCGAAGCAAAATGAGCATTTTTTCTTCAATCAATCGTGGTTTTTGTATATCGCGGTATAATTCCAATAAAAATTCTTCGGAATAATGTCTTTTATTAAATTTTAATTCCATATAAATGTTGTTTTAATCGGCTTGTTAATTCTAAATTGATAATTTTGTTTGCTATGGATATTCAAAATATCATCACAATATTAGCAGTTTTAGGGGCTTGTTTGTATTTAGCCCTTCGATTTTTTAAACAAAAAAAATCGGATAATTGTGATAAATGTGCCGAAAATTAGCCGTAAATCCTGTTGCAAATGTTAAACAATGCATATTATAGAGTGTTTTTTAGGAAAGTGGCGTTGGCATTTGCACTATACACTTTTTTACGTTTATTGTTTGTTTTGTTTAATTGGCAATTTTTCCGTTCAGTTAAATTAAGCTACTTTTTATATGGTATTCGCTTTGATTGGGTGGCAGTAACTTATTTGTTTTTGCCTTTTGTTTTCTTTTCAATTATCCCGCTTCCGCATAAAATAAAAACATCGAAAAAATATGTAAAATGGCTGAATTTTTGGTATTGGGTGGGTATTGTTATAAGTACAATTGCCAATTTTGTTGATATTATTTATTTTAGGTTTACCTTAAAACGAACAACTGCCGATGTGTTTAAACTTTTCAGCGACTCTACCGAAACGTGGAGTTTACTGCCAATGTTTTTGGTTCACTACTGGTATCTCTTGTTGCTTTTTCTGGTGATAATGTATTTTTTTGTAAAATTGATTAAAGCTATTGATAATCAATTAGAAAAAAAACAAACCATTTCAATGGTTAATCAAGCACTTATTTTTGTGTTGATTTCCGGTTTAATAATTTTAGGTGTAAGAGGCGGTGCTCAACATAAGCCGGTTACTATCATTAATGCAGGCGAATATGCCGAAGGAATTGATGCCAATATTGTATTAAATACACCTTTTACTTTGCTCAAAACGCTCTTTGAAGAGCAATTGGAACCACATACTTATTTTGAAAGTAAAGAGGAGATGAAGAGGTATTTTAACCCTGTCCGAAATATCTCACCGTTTAAAAATTCGCTAAAAGATAAAAATGTGATGATTCTTATTTTGGAATCATTTGGCAAAGAATACATCAGTTATTTCAACAAAGAGCACACACTTACACCTTTTTTGGATTCATTGTTCAGTGAATCGGTGGTTTTTGCCTATTCGTATGCCAATGGACGAAAATCCATTGAAGCGTTGCCGGCAATATTTTCGTCTGTGCCTGCATTGATGAATACGCCTTTTATTGTATCTAATTATGCTGGAAATGAAATTGAAAGTTTGCCCAAAAAATTAAAAAAATACGGTTATTCTACACATTTTTTTCACGGTGGGAAAAATGGTACGATGAGTTTTGATGCTTTTTGTTTTGCTGCCGGAATTGACCATTATTACGGATATTATGAATATCCGGATAAAGACCTGGATTTTGACGGAAATTGGGGAATTTATGACGAACCTTATTTGCAATATGTGGCAAATTGTTTAGATACCGTAAAATTGCCATTTTTTGCTTCAGTTTTTACACTCTCATCGCATCATCCGTTTAAAGTGCCCGAAAAATACAAAGCCAAATTTAACCAAATGTATGACGGGCTTGCCATTTCACCAACAATACAATATACCGATTATGCGCTACGTCGTTTTTTTGCTTCGGCAAAATATAAAAAATGGTTTCAGAACACAGTTTTTATCATTACTGCCGACCATACTTCCATCAGTAAGCATCTGTTTTACAAAAACAGCTTGGGTGTTTATAATGTTCCAATAGTTATCTACAGTCCGGGTAAAAACATGAGAAATGCTATAGATACAACAAATTTAGTTCAGCACATAGATATATATCCAACGGTCTTATCATTGCTGGGAAAACAAGAGCAAGTTTTCGCTTTTGGCACCAATGTGCTGGAAAACAATACGCTGGTGATGAATAATTTAAGCGGAATCTATCAATTTATGTCGGGAAATTATTTGTTTCGGTTTGATGGCGAGGAAATTACAGCTTGTTACAGGTTTAAACAAGACAGTTTGTTGAAAGATAACATTGTAAATCAACTTTCTGAGGATACTTTAAAGCAATATCTGAAAACTTTTGAGGCGGCAATTCAAACTTATGATGAGAGTTTGCTCGAAAACAAAATGACAGCCAATGACCAAGCGCATTAAAATAGCATTTATTATCAATCCGGTTTCGGGTGTGGGCAAGCAAAAAAAAGTAGAAGTTGCCGTCGAAAAGTTATTGGATAAATCAAA
Organism: Flavobacteriales bacterium UBA852; assembly: GCA_002295925.1. Lineage (GTDB taxonomy): Bacteria > Bacteroidota > Bacteroidia > Flavobacteriales_E > Vicingaceae > UBA852. Next base: position 21,625 of record DBGO01000012.1, on the reverse strand, counting down.
ATTCGATGCCTCATTTATTTATTCGCAATATCCGGGATTCATCACTGATTTTATTAATGATAATTCTGGTAACTATTCGGGATTTGTTGCCGTAGGAGGTGACGGAACCATTAATGAAGCTGTTCAAGCATTGGTGAATAAAGACCTTTTTTTGTGCATTATTCCGACCGGCTCGGGTAATGGTTTGGCAAGACATCTTAAAATCCCCATGAAAATTGAAAAAGCAGTTAAGCGAATAAATGAAGGAAAGGTAAATAAAATAGATGTATTGAAAGTTGCAGACTATTATAGTGTAAATGTTGCAGGATGTGGTTTTGATGCAGAAATTGGTTGGGACTTTGCCACACTGAAAAAGCGAGGTTTAACGGCCTATATTCGTCTTATCTCAGAAAAAATATGGAAATATTCACCCATAAAATACCATATAAAAACGGGTAATGATACTAACTTACAAGGAGATGCCTTTATTATTTCATTTGCCAACGGAACACAATATGGGAACAATGCTGTTGTTTCCCCCTTATCGGATTTAACCGATGGAATATTTGAGTTGATTATTGTTAAACCTTTTTCAAAACGTTATTACCCGGCAGTTATTGCCAAACTGTTTACTAAAAATCTGCATCAATCAAAATTTGTGCAAACTATTCAAACAAAAAGAGCATTGGTAAAAATAAATACCGGTAAAATTCATATTGACGGAGAGCCTCGAAGTATTGCGGAAAATGAATTTTTTAATGTAGAAATACTTCCAAAAGCATTAAAAGTTTTATTTTGATACATACATCTGATTGACAATCTTATTTTGCTCTTCCAACATTTTAATGGAATATTCTTTATCAAACTCAAAACTAAATGTTTCCAAATTGTATTTGATAATGGTCACAGGATTTTCCAGTGCACTGTAATCTACATCTTTTTTAAATGGCAACATTTCTATATCCATTGCAATGGAATTATAATTATCTTCAGGGTAAGTGGTGTGTGTATCTATAAATATTTTTTTGGATACAAATCCATTTTTCTCAAAAACAATTGTAATTTCTGTGTTTAAAGGAAGCGGAATACTGAAATCTTTTCTAAAAGGTGTTTTAAAGCTGTAAACTAACGTGTCATTTTCATAAACATACACAGTGGTATTGGGCAGTTCACGTTCGTTGGCAATACATTTGCCTATAATTTCCAAATGATTAAATTCCAGTCGTTTTTCCCAATCGGGATTTTGAGAATAAAAGTTGCTGATAGACAGCAAAAATAATGTAAGTAGTATAATTGGTTTCATAGTGTTTGAATTTGTATCTGTAAAAATAAAGAGAATGAAATTATCCGGTGTAAGCTTATATCGTGATTAGCAAATGGTTAAAAATGGAAAGGGACTAGGTGGATTTGCTTATTATATTGGTCAGTGAATTTTGCTATGCAAGAATGAAGTGAAAAATTCATATAAAAAAATTAGTAAAAACAAATAAATATTACGATTTTCGTTAAATGAATTGGTTGAATTTGAAGAAATTACTTTTACATATAGTCTATTTGATTTTTGTTGTGCAGTCAGTCTGTGCTCAAACCTATGATTTTAAGGTGTACAGTTTACCCGATGGTTTGCCACAATCCACGGTAACATCTATTTATCAAGACAGTAAAGGTTTTCTTTGGGGTGGTACAGCCGGCGGAGGAGTTTTTTGTTTCAATGGTGTAAATTTTAAAGATTATAATGAGTCTGACGGATTATCCGGAAATATTGTAACGGCTATCAATGAGGATAACGATAATAATATTTGGATAGCAACCACGTGGGGAGGGATTTCTAAATATGACGGCGAAAAATTTGAAATTTTCAACAGTTCCAATGGGTTGGTTCAAGGGTCGATAACTGACATAAAAAAAGATGAAAAAGGTAACCTGTATTTTCTAAGTCCTTACGGTATCTCAATTTTAAATAAAGGAAATTTTAAACCATATTATCATAAATTAGATTCGGTATTTTTTACAAGTCTTGCATTGTATAAGAATCAACTGTATATCGGCTCAAATAAAGGATTGTTTGTTTATAATGATAAGTTTGAATTAGAACATCATATTGAGCCGCAATACTTTTCTTTCAGAAAGATTAATCAAATCATCATCGACGACGAAAAAGATTTTGTGTATTTAGGTACAAATAAAGGCTTGATTAAAATATTAAAAGGCAGCATTGATAATCGAAAAGATTATATCATTAAACAAGTACCGGGAAGCAAAACATTAGATAATGCAGAAATTAAAAGTATGTATTCTAATCCTCTTAATCGTCAATTGTGGATTGCCTCCAGCAGTGGTTTGTTTAAAGTAGATAAAAATGAAATTATAACTTATTATTCAAGAAATAATGGCTTGCCTGTTAATCCTCTTAATGCTGTTTATCAAGACATGTCCGATAATGTTTGGATAGGAACAGTGGGTGCGGGGTTGGTGAAATATTCTCACCAAGAATTTGTTTATTTTGACGGTTGGCCCGGATTTGGAGACCCTGATATTATGGCTGTTGATGTAGTAGGAAATTATGTGTATATAGGAAAAGCTACCGGTGGTGTTTACAGAATGAATAAGAAAACTTTTGACGAGGTTGAAAAAATTGACAATCTGTATACATTTTCGATAAAACACAAAGGAGATGACGTTTATATAGCATCCTTACAAGGATTATATACATTTTCAAATACCACAAAAAAACTTAAGCCAATCAATACAACGTTAAAAACCAAATCGTTATTGATAGACAGTAGTTTCATATGGGTGGGAACAAATGGACAGGGGTTGTATAAAATTTCCTTAAAAAATTATGCAGTTGTTGATACTTTTACGCGTTCAAACAGCAATTTAAGTCATAATTTCATTCACACTTTGGCAAAAGATAAAAACGGCGTTATCTGGATTGGTACAGGTAATGGAATCAATAAATTGAAAAAGGGGCAAATATTAGCTTATCCCATACAGCAATTATGTAATCCGTATGTTGGTAGTATTACTGTAGATAAGAAAAACAATATTTGGTTTGGAACAGACCGGTGCGTTCAAAAATTCGATGGTGTTGAATTTAAAAGTTATACGGAAAAAAACGGGTTAAATTCAAATACGATATATTTTGTTCATTATGACGATAAAAATAATTATTTATGGGTAGGCACCAATCAGGGGCTTAACCGTGTCAGTTTTAACAATTACGGGCAATTTTCTATAGTTAAACATTTTAATCAATACAATGGATTTAAAGGCATAGAGTGTAATTCGCGAGCAATAGCACAAGACAATGATAATATATTGTGGATAGGAACATTGTCGGGATTGACAGCATTTGATTTAAAAGAATTAAAAGAAAATGTATTTGCCCCAATCGTTCACATTACGGATATCAAAATACATTATGATTCTAAGAAAATAAAAAATTATATTCCGGATTTTAATATCCGTAAAAATTTGCCTGAGGAAATTACATTGCCTTATTATGATAATCATATTACATTCTCATTTATCGGCATTAATTATCAAAGTCCAAAAGCAGTAAAATATTCATTTTACTTAGAAAATTTAGATGAAAAATGGATACCGGAAACTGACCAAACAAGCGTAACTTATTCAAATTTACCACCCGGACGATATGTTTTTCATTTAAAAGCACGAAACAGTGATAATGTATGGAGCGAGCCCATTACAATGCAAATAACTGTTACGCCTCCCTTTTGGAAAACCATTTGGTTCTATTTTATAGTAATTGTTGTTGGTATGTACTTAATCTATTTATTATCAGCATATCGCGAAAAACGACAAAAAAAGATTAACGAACAACTGGAAGAAATTGTAAAAGAACGTACCAAGCTGATTATTCAACAAAGAGATGAAAAAGTAATATTATTAAAAGAAATTCACCATCGAGTGAAAAACAATTTACAAATAATCAATAGCTTGTTGAGCATCCAGTCGGCTTATACCAAAGATGAGAATGCTCTTAAACTTTTTGATGAAGCCAAAAACCGGATTAGAGCAATGGCTTTGATTCATGAAAAAATGTATGGAACAAAAGATTTATCCAATATCAATTTTAACGATTACGTGCGTACGCTCATCAAAGATTTAATAGATACCTATGCCATCAACAAAAAAATTAACCTGAAAATTAACCTTCCGAATATTAAATTTGGCATTGATACCTCAATACCTTTGGGCTTACTGTTAAATGAAATTATTTCCAATTCATTAAAATATGCTTTTGATGAAAATATCGAAAATCCTGAAATTATTGTAGAGCTATTTTATGATAGTAAAAATGATGAATACCTGTTGAAAGTAGGGGATAACGGAGTGGGAATGCCTCGAGAAATATTTGAAAAAAACGATTTGCCGTCTTTGGGTATGGAGTTGATTAAGATATTTGTACAACAATTGGACGGAAAAATTAATATGACCAACGACAATGGAACTATGTACTACATTCGTTTTAAAGCACATTAAAAACTGAAACTTCTAAAATCATTATTAATCTTGCAGTATTATGTATGGCAAAGAAGAGGCGCAAAAGCTAAGAAAAGAATTTTGGACAGCTTTTGGAATTTTTATGCAAAAACACCGTCCTTTATTGGGCAATAAAACACGCTGGGTAAACTACCGCACCGGCATTCGCCATATGTATTTTCGCTTAAAAGCAGATAATAAAACAGCAACCGTATCAATTGAATTGCAACACAAAGATGAAGAAATAAGACAATTATACTGGGAGCAATTGTGCGAACTTAAAACTTTGTTGACAAATACGTTACCCGATGAATTTGTATGGGATGAAAATCAATACAACGATGCTGGAATGAAAATCAGTGCCGTATATTGCCAAATAGAGCATGTAAATATTTACGATAAAAACACTTGGAAAGAAATTTTTGAATTTTTTGAGCGGAATATCCTTGCTTTAGACGAATTTTGGCATGAATTTAAACCTATTTTTAAACAATTAGATGACTAATCATTTGTAATGTCAGGAAAAAACAAAATAAATATAGTAAACCGAAAAGCAAGATTCGAATATGAATTTCTTGAAACGTTTATTGCAGGAATTGTATTGACCGGAACCGAGATTAAATCGATAAGAAACGGAAAAGCAAGCATTGCCGAAGCTTATTGTTTTATTAAAGATGGTGAATTGTATATAAAAAACATGTACATAGCCGAATACGAACAAGGAACATACAACAATCACGACCCGCGAAGAGTAAGGAAATTATTATTGAACAAGCATGAACTTAAAAAGCTCGAAAGAAAGAAAAAGGATGTAGGCATTACAATTATACCTGTTCGGTTATTCATCAATGATAAAGGATTGGCAAAATTGGAAATAGCTTTGGCAAAAGGTAAAAAATTACATGATAAAAGAGAAAGCATTAAAGAAAGGGATGTAAAGCGAGATTTGGCACGCAAATATAAATAAAGTAAAAAGCTGCTTCCATCGGAAGCAGCTTTTTTGCACCATGTAATCAATCGTTACATTAGGAAAAGATAGTTGTTAATTTAGGATAATTCGGAACATTTGTGTTTGGTAGTCATTAGTATTCACTTTTACAAGATATTGCCCGGCAGCTAAATCGTGTAAGCTGAAAGTGGAATTATTGGTGCTAAGTACAATTTGTCCGTTCATGTTGATTATTTCAATACTGTTAATTGATTTGTTGCCAATAATTTTATAGTTATTTGGAGATAATGTGGCTAATTTCATTTCGTTATTTTCATTAGATAAATCAGCTATGCTTGTTACAGTGTTGTTGGCAACAGTAATTTGTTGCGTGGTTGTATCGCTGCAACTTCCGTTAGATGCTACAAGAGAAATTAAATAATTGCCTTCGGCATTGTATTCAATAACCGGTGTTGCATCATTCGAGGAAATGCCATTTCCAAAGTCCCAAAGGTAATTAACGGCATTTGTTGAATTGTTTAAAGGTGTAACTGTCGCCACATTATTATTTAAAAACAAGGTGTCTGTATTAAGTTGAAAATCTGCCACAATGGATATACCTTGATTGATAGTGGTAGAAACGGTATCAATTATTCCTCGCCAATGACTGATGATGATGTAATTGTCGGGAGATAAATCAGTAATATCAACGGTTTCCGATTGCACAGTAACTTCCGATGCTTCACTGCCGTTTGAAGAAATCAAGGAGTATTCCCACTCATTGTTTCCTGCATTTATAATTGATAATGAACCGTTTTTTGCACCGGAACAAGATTCGTGTTGTGTATTCACGACTAATGGTGTAGATACATTAAAGCTAAACGCCGCTATCGAATCGCCTTGTGTAAATTGAAAACTTAACGAAGTATCCGAGTTAATATAATAATGTGTGTTTTGGATTAAATCCGAAAAACTGATTTTGTAATTGTTTTCAAAAGGGTAGATGTTTTCAATATCTACGGTGTAAGTACCCGCTGCCGGAATGTTCACATAAACCGTTACTACCGAATCTTTTTGCAATAAATTTATCGAGTTAATCGATAAGTCTTCATTGTTGTTGGTTCGTGTGTAAATGGAAGGAACATTTGTATTTAAGCTGAAAAGCTTATAAGCATCGTAATTTGCATCATATTGTGGTGTAGCGCCATTTAGCAATCGTACAATTGTTTCGTCAGAATAACCGTTGCCATTAATTCTGAAGCGGATAGCATTAAAATATTGACTAAAAGAGATGTTCATCATCAACAGTAATAAAGTAAGTGTGGTAAATCTTTTCATGGTGCATTAGTTTAATTGGTTACAGTTCAAAGGTAGTATTGATAAATAGAGTTCTGTAGACCAAAAAAACCTATTTTAAACACGTATATTTCTTACAAGCACATAATTGTAAAGACGAATAAAACATCAGAAAAATGCGCACCTGAATTTTCAAAATGAGAAAAAATGTCTAAAAATGAAAAAAGGTTGCCATTCGACAACCTTTTAAAATCATTCAGTTTTGAGGGTTATGGTTTTATTATTTTTTTAGTAAATGAACGATTATTCGCTTTGTCGGTAAACTTAACCAAATAAGTGCCTGAAGACCATTTGGCAGTGTTTACTGCTAATTTGTTTTGAATGTTTGAACGATAAACTTCTTTACCATTTACATCAAGAATAATTACAGCAGTATAGGTTGCTTTATTATTTTTAATAATCAAGTCATTATCATTAAAATAAGTTTCAACATCTTTATTCAAATTATTTTCAGAGACAGAAGTTGTTGCATCATCAATCACTGTTATAGTTTGTGAAACATTATCTGTACAGTTTTGGTTTTCTGCTGTTAATGTAATAGTGTAATTGCCTGTATTAGTATAAGAATGTACCGGCGTTGCATCAGTGCTTTGATTTCCATCACCAAAATTCCAAAGGTAAGAAGTGGCATTTTGTGTTTGGTTGATGATTGTAACATTTTTATTGGCATGAATAGTATCGGTTGGAATGTCAAATTTTGCATATACACTATTGCTGCCCAATACAACAAGTGTATCAGTATAAGCGCCGCAACCAACCTCCGATATGTTAACAATGTATGTTCCTTCAGATAAATTGTTAAAAGTGATATTTCCGGTTGAATCGTTTGTAGATGTCAATAAATTATTTTCATCATCAAATAATTCATAAGTTGAAGCACCTTGATAACCTATGTTAATATTTACCGAGCCGTCAAACGTATTTTGACATGTCGGTTGATTAATATTGGCTAAAACCGGAGCGCCAATTTGAAGTGTGAATCGAGCACTTGTTGTTGTATCCGATAGATAGAATGTATAAGTATTTACAGATTTTAAATTTTTGGTTTGTCCTGTAAAATTATCAACTAACGTAATGCAAGAAGCATTTTCAAAAGCATCCATATTATTAAATGTAAGTGTATAAATTCCGGATGATTGTGTGAGTACTTTTACAGGAATGGTTAATGATTGATTAAATGGAATGGAATTAACACTGTAATCAATATTTGACATCTCTGTTGCAATGCTTGGCACATTTGATGTAGAATACATTTTTTGCGCATCCAAATTAGCATCAAAATTTAATGTCGCATTATCGTTGTCAATTCTAATTGCTGTTTCGTCACTGCCATTACCACCGGAAATAACTATTTGTGCAATGTTGGCTGTATTTTGACGAATGAAATTGGCAGGTGTTGTAGTTTTTACAAATTCATTGGCAGTTAATTGTGGCGAAGCACCATTGGTTTGCACCCAAAATGCTTGTGAAGAAGCAATGAACCGACTGCCACCGTTTGTTCCTATTCCTGCTACATAGCTGGAGAATTGTTGTAAATCAGGATTCCAAATATAAATTGCACTATTGATATTCGTCTTTGTCCAATTTGGCGAATCCCAATCAATTTCACAAGGGTAGGGGTTGCCCACCATTGACCAACCGTCGTCCGGGTCGCCGGTATTGGTATAAGAAACCGGTAAATTTATAGGACCTACATTTGGCGCTCCGGTAACATCAATAGTAAAGGGTTGCGTACCGGTGATTGTATCTCCGCACCAAACCCAAACGCCTGTTCCTGGAGAAACCGGGGCTGAGGTAGAAGAAGGAGCCGTAAAACCGTTGTTTTGTGGTCCGGGAACAGTTTCATCATAGAAATACATACTAGCCCATGGGTTTGTTACAGAAGGCCAATTCGGGAAGTCAGTTCCGGGGAATCCACTTGTTACAAAATCATCATCCCAGTCCTCTAAAACTGTCCCTTGTACAGGTGTGGTAAGAAAACGCCAGTTTGTTGCTCCGGCATCAATATATCGCTGAACAGTTATCGTTCCTGAAATAGGATTTATAAAGCTGCAAGCCGATGTAGCAGAGTAAACAGTGCCCGTTGTAGGGTTGGGTCCGTCAGAATATACAGTAGTCCCGCTTGGGTCTTTTAAAGTGTACGAATTTTCATTTTCATAAGAACCTGAAGTGTAAGTTAAATAAAAAGTACTTCCGTCGGGTATGTATAAAGTGTCTATTGTTTGATATGTCTTTGCCATGTAACGTCCTTCTTCAGCACCATCAACAAATAGTGTCAAAAAACCACCGTTCCAACCATCGCCCCAAGAGTCATTCATTGTTAAAACATATTTACACGAATTTCCAATTCTTGGTATTCTAGCGTCACCACCGGCATTAGATAATAATGTAATGGCATTTCCGGTATTTAGTACTGCGGCACGGATTGTTAAGTTGTTTTGAATATTCACCGTTCCGGATTGAACAATAACACCTTTGGCTTTTAATACGCTCATATTATAAAGAGTGTGCGTACCTGCCACATCAAAAGTAGATGTTGTGTTTCCGCGAAATACCAACGTAGAATTATTGGCTGTAAATGCCCCTTGATTGTTATAGTTTCCGTAAATGGTTAAACTGTCAGTTCCTGATATGGTTAATGAAGCGCCCGAACGAACAGATAAGTTTTGGCAAACTGCACCTGAACCGGATATAACAGGCATATTGGGAGCAGAAGCAGAAATAAAAGCATCAAAATCTTTTGTCGGAACACCTGCGTCCCAGTTTGCTGGGTCAAACCAATCTGTACTAACTGTTCCACGCCAAGTAGTGTAATCTTTGAATTTTATTCTGATTTGCGGTTTTATATTTATCCGGGTCCCAGGATTTTGCCCACATATAGAACCTGAATTATCATCTCTGCGGTAACGATAACCTCTATTTGAAGAAAATACATAAACTTGTCCTGAAGGGTCCCAATTTGGTTGAACTTGTGACCAACAAATTTGAATAGCCAAATTGTTTGTTCCATCCCAAACAAAAGGTTGGTCCAATACAATCATATTCCATTCACCGGTAGTTTGTGCAAATGTAAATGGGTTTTTTACTGTTGTCCATCCGGTTGTTCCCAATGAGTTAGAGACATTAGAACGGGTAGTGTGTTTCATTTGAATCGTATAGCCGGGGATATCGTAGAGTGATTTGGAGGCAACATAAAACCCAATGGCTTTAATTGTGTCGCCAATATTTTTACCCGCAGCATTAATTTCAGCTTTGGTATAAACAAATTGGGCAACCTGTCGGCGATAATAAATATTGTTAGGAGATGCCGTTGTAACACCATTAGTTTGTGTGCCGCTACCAATTTGTATAACTTGTGAGTTTCCAGCAAAAAAGGATAAAGAAATAATAAAAAATAATACTAATCGTTTCATATTTTTCGTTTTACATTTAACGTGGCTAATTTAATGCCAAGGAGTTAAGTGTTTGAATATCAGTTTTAAATATAAATTAAATGTATCAAAAGTGGATTGAAATTCTCAAAATGAGAAAGTCAATCAGTTGATATGCTGATGCAAACTACACATAAAATACGGATTTGAACAAAAAAAGTTGCATGATTTTTTTGTTTTAAACAATTATTTTATTAGTTGAAAAAATGGGATATTCAGCTTTGTTACAAAAATTATGAATCTCTCAAAACAGGTATTTATAATTTTGTATCTTTAAATTTTTAAAACTATTTTGAAGAATTTGAATGCTGTTCGATATATATTATTATTTATTTTTACTTTATCAGGATTGAAAGGGATTTCACAGAAACCTGATGATATTATAGATCCCAAACATATAAATTTTGAATTGTTAAGGACTTTAATTGAAGAAGAAGTCAATAAAATTAGAATTGAAAACGGAATACATCCTTTAAGTCGTGATGAAACATTGACAAAGGCTGCACAAGACCAAGCTGAATTTATGAAAAAAACAAAAAAAATTCAGCACGAACAACCATCGAAAGCTAAAGCTACACCTTTAAAAAGAGCACATTTTTATAAATCGACGAGCGCAATAGTAGGGGAAAATTGTCACGGAGTATATTATAATACCAAAACCAAAATATATGGCGAAAAGCAAAGGGTTTATTTAAAAACTTATCGTCAGATTGCTTATGCGTTTGCACAAGGGTGGAAAAACTCTAAAGATCATTTTCAAAATATTATCAATAAAAATTTTGTGGTTGAAGGTGTAGGTATTGCCTATGATGAAAAAGAGAAACTTTTTTATTCTGCGCAAGTGTTTGGCTCTGAACCTTATAAACCGTTTGACGATGTAAAGATAAATTATAAATCATTTGGGTTAAAACCCTACGACCCGAATGCTTGCCGTGAGTTGGAAAAGAATTTTGATTATTTGCCTGAGTTACTTTCAAATAATGTGTTTGTAGAAGATGGGAAATTATATTTCTACTTTCAAAATTTAGAAGAATTTAAGCAAGTATTTAAAGATAAAAAAGACGGAATTGCCATTGATATTGTTAGACGGGAACAATACAGTTGTTCGCACGGCAACAGTTATTATCCAAGCGAAGTGCACCGGGGAGAATTGCTGAAACCCATTTATAAATCAAAAATTTTAAAAATCAATCAGCTTAAAAAAACAAACGAAGTTTGGGCGACGGTGGCAGATGTTCCTTCGTATGTTGATACAAATACCACAGAATTTAATTTATTGATTATTAAAGACAATCACGTTTGTCAAACCATCTTTTTTAATAACATTGACGGAGAAAATATTCGTTCGTTGGCAATAGATTGGGCGGTAGATACAGTTACGCCTACCCAAAAATTCGATTCCATATCGCGCCAGTTGCAGTTTGAGATATTGTTCGAAAAAGCTAAGTACGACTATAAATTGAGCGAAATAAAACCCATTTTAGATTCAATTTCATTAAATCAATATCAAATTCAACAAATAAAAATTACTGCATACTCATCGGTAGAAGGAACAAAAGAAGATAATGAAAAGTTGCAGCGCAAAAGAGCCGAATCGATTTTAAAAGCCATTCAAGAATATCAACTGAAAAATGTTCCTACAGTAATTAAAACACAAGAAAATTGGGCAGGATTTTTCGAATCAATAAAAGGTTCTCCTTATGAAAAAGATTTTGCCGAATTTTCTGAAGAAGTCATCCGGAAAATTATCAATTCCGATACGTTGGATTATAATCTTGAACCCTATTTGGAAGACCAGCGCAAGGGAATAGTGGTAATAGATTTAGCATCTAAATTGCCCGATTCAACATTAGCAAAAGTGTTGATTAACCGTTATCAATCGGCTGTAAAAATGCATGAAGTTGAGCAAGCTAAAGCACTTCAAGCGGCGATATTCAGAATGATTAGAAAAGGATTAATAAAAAAAGAAACATTTTTTGATATAAAAATTCCACATACAAAAGAAAATATTCCATTAAACAACAACCTGAATGCTTTTAAAGGAATTTTATATCCCGAAACCGACAGTTTATTTCTCGCCTTGGCAAAAGAAATTGATATTCAATTGTATATAGCTCCCAAAAATCCTTATCTGCTTTACAATAAATACTTGATTTTATTAAAACGATGGGAAGATAATTACAATATAGTAAAAGATGCCAAGCAATTATATAAAGATATCATTAAGCTCAATGCACTGGGAATGGATGCTTGGCGTGTAAAACAACTGGAACTGAACTACCATTTGATAGCTGCCGATTATTTTTATGAAACGAAGCAATTTAAAGAACGTGAAAAATCGTTGAAAAAGATAAAAGATGCATTAACAAGTGCTAATCTTTCCATGAAACAAACTTATGATATTGCCCGTTATTTTATGTTTCAAATGCGTATAGAATGGGCAGTGGAACTAATGAAACCTTGGATTGATAAAGGCGAGTTTAATGAAGATTTTATATTTTCTTTTCTCACCGTAGCTATTTATACCGATGATGTTGTACCAAAATCAAAATATTACGAATATTTGAAAATTGCTCAAAAATTGAATCCCGAGCGTTTTTGCCAATTATTTGGTTATCCGAATATGAGTTTTCAGTTATTGGAAGATTTAAATATTAAAGAAATTTATTGTACACACTGCAACGATGACCGTACTCCAAAAAAACGATAAAAAAATAATTAACGGATGGGTAATGTACGACTGGGCAAACTCGGTTTACCCTTTGGTAATTACATCAACGGTTTTTCCTGTTTATTACGAAAATTTAACTCATCAAAACGGCTCGGACATTGTAGAGATTTTTGGTTTAAAATTGGTCAATACTGCTTTGTATTCGTATGTTATTTCCTTATCGTTCTTAATTGTAAGTATTCTATCGCCAATTTTGAGTGGTATTGCCGATTATTCGGGAAATAAAAAACGATTTATGCAATTTTTCACCTATTTAGGTTCGTTTTCGTGCATGATGCTGTATTTTTTTGATACAGACCATCTTGCCTTAGGCTTGCTATTTGTGTTGTTTGCAAGTATCGGTTTTTCTGGAAGTATCGTTTTTTACAATGCTTATTTGCCCGAAATTGCCACACCCGATTTGCACGATAAAATTTCGGCAAAAGGTTTTTCGATGGGTTACATTGGTGGCGCCATTTTATTGATTTTCAATTTAATGATGATACAACATTCCGAATGGTTTGGAATAGAAGATAATTCATTACCGGCAAAAATTTCATTCATAACCGTAGGATTGTGGTGGGCAGGATTTGCTCAAATTACTTTTAAACGTTTGCCCAACAATGTTTTCGGTCGCAAACCGGATAAAGAAGTGATTTTAAAAGGTTTCAGAGAAATAAAGAAAGTATTGTTCGAATTAAAAGATAACCGTGTCTTAAAAACATATTTATTGTCGTTTTTTATATTCAGCATGGCTGTTCAAACGGTTATGTATATGGCTGTAATGTTCGGGAAAAAAGAAATTGCCATGGATGGAAGTGAGCTCATTATCACCATACTAATCATTCAGTTTGTTGCAATTTTCGGAGCATTTTTATTCAGTCGTTTATCCGGATTGATTGGCAATATCAAAGCTTTGGGTGTTTCAATTATAATATGGATAGGCATTTGCATTGGCGCTTATTTTGTTTATACCCCCAATCAGTTTTTTGTGGTGGCAGCTGCTGTAGGATTGGTAATGGGCGGTATTCAATCATTGGCACGTTCTACCTATTCAAAATTGCTTCCGCAAACCATCGACCATGCTTCTTATTTCAGTTTTTATGATATATGCGAAAAAATGGGCATTGTTATCGGAACCTTTATTTACGGATACATTGAACAACTTACCGGAAGTATGCGTAATTCGGTGTTTGCCTTGGCGTTGTTTTTTGTTGTAGGATTGATTATTTTGTTTTTTGTTCCTTCGGTGAAAAAATACCGTAAAGAAATGGGCTTACAAGACTGATTGCTGTTATTTTTTTCTTTCGGTAGTAAATCTAACTAAGTCAATTAAAGATTGTTTAGCTTCAGAAGGAGGCAAATCGGCTATTTGCTCAAGTGCTTTTTCTTTGTATTCAAGCATTTTTTGTTGTGTGTATTCAATTCCGCCCGATTGCATCACATAATCAATAACTTCGCGTACTTTTTTGGTGTTGGTGTTTTGGTTTTTTACAATGTTAATGATTTGCCTTTGCGTAGATTTATCAGCGTGATTGAGCGCATAAATCAACGGTAAGGTCATTTTCTTTTCTTTTATATCTATGCCTGTTGGTTTCCCTATTTTCTCATCGTCTGAGCCATAATCAAAAAGGTCGTCTTTGATTTGAAATGCTATTCCGGCATATTCGCCAAATTGATGCATTTTTTGAATAACTAATTTGTCATCGGTAACAGAAGCGGCGCCGGCGGCACAACAGGCGGCAATAAGTGTGGCTGTTTTTTGACGGATAATTTCAAAATAAATTTCTTCGGAAATATCCAACCTTCGGGCTTTTTCTATTTGTAATAGCTCGCCCTCGCTCATTTCTTTTACAGCAGTTGATACTATTTTAAGTAAATTGAACTCATCATTATCTATTGCCAACAATAATCCTTTGGAAAGAAGGTAATCGCCAACCAAAACGGCAATTTTATTTTTCCATAAAGCATTTATACTGAAAAAACCTCTTCTTTTATAAGCATCATCAACAACATCATCGTGCACCAATGTAGCTGTGTGTAACAATTCGATTAACGAAGCCGCCACATAGCTCGATTTATTGGTTTCGCCCAGTGCTTTAGCTGTTAAAAACACAAACATTGGACGCATTTGTTTACCCTTTCGGCGGATAATGTAATGCATAATTTTATCAACCAGCGGAACATTACTTTTTAATGCCGAACGAAACCAGCCCTCGAATTCGCTCATTTCTTGAGTAATGGGCTTTTTTATATCTTTAATTTTAAGCGTAGTCATTGCAACTTCAAAGGTAAGCATATATGAAATGCAGGCGTAATTCTTTTGCCTGAAATTCGCTGTTCGGTCTATTTACGGTAATTTTTTAATACTTAATCTAACGGAAGAGTAAGGATGGGGAAATTGGTGAACAAAATCATATTTTCTACATTGCTGCCTTCTATGGCTTTTTTAAACCATGATTTATTTCTTTCTCCCATTGCTATTAGCCACGCTTCGTTGTTGGTGGCATATTCGTTTAATCCTATGGTAATATCGGCATATACCTCGTGGTCAAAGGTTACGTCAATATTTGTGTTCTTGAAAAATTCTTCCAATTCTTTTTGGTAAGGATGTTTTTCTTCTTTTTCGTAGGGTGAAATATGCAAAATAGTTAATCGACTGTCAAAAGTTTCGGCAAACCAACGTAGAGTATTTAGATTGTTCTCACCAAGAGGTGTATAATCAGTCGCTAAAACTATGTGATTGTAATTGTATGCTTCTACCGGATTTTTTGGAATAACCATACACGGAACAGAAGTATTATTGATAATTTTTTCGGCATTTGAACCAAAAATTACTGATTTTAATCCTGTAGCACCTTTTGTTCCCATTAATATAAAATCAATATTTTCACGCGAAATTAATGCCTGAATAGTTTCGAGCAAATCGCCCATTAAAGCGTGGGTAACAATCTTTAACTCTTTGGTAGTTACGTAATGCTGAATTCTGTCTTTAGCTTCTTCCAACTTTTTCTTAGCATCATCTTTTTTCATGTCATATGATTCGACAGGTATAGCCGGATGAATGTATTCCAAATCAAAATCGTGCAACAAATGAATAGTGGCATCAGATGCTAAAGCTATTGCTGCAGCGTATTTGTATGCTTTTTCTGCATATTCTGAAAAGTCGGTTGGCAATAATATATTTTTCATAACAAATTTTTTTATTTCGGTACTAAAATACCGAAAAAGGAAAGATTAAAAAATGATTTTGGTCAAATAGCGTGAAATTTAACATTTAAGTAATAAACAGCAAACTACCACTTTTCAGTTTTTCCGGCCCAATTTGTGCATGTTTTACCATTTATCAAAATGTGTCATTTCATTTAAAAATCTTTTATCATCTTTGACAAAATTTTATAATTGATGAAATACCTTGTTTTTTGTTTGTCTTTATTAAGTGCGTTGAGTGCTTTTGCGCAAAAAGACTTATCATTATCCGAAGCGATTAAAACAGCTTTGGCAGATAATTACCAAATTGTAATTAACAAAAATACTACATTAATAGCCAAAAATAACAACAATTGGCTCGAAGCCGGTTTATTACCGACACTAACAGCGAATTTAAATCAAAACAACAGTTGGAACGACCAGAATAATCCGACAAGTTTTATCAACGGAAAATTTGAAAACCATAGTACTTCTGGTAATATTGATTTAAATTGGGTTTTGTTTAGTGGTTTTAAAGTTAAAATAACCAAAGAAAAATTGGCCTACCTTCAAGAACAATCGGAAGGAAATGCCGCCATGGTAGTGGAAAATACTATACAATCCATTATTTTAGGATATTACAATGCCAAATTACAAGAAAAAAAATTGGAAGTTTTGGCTAAATTGCTTGAGCAATCAAAAGATAAATACCATTTGGCCGAAGAAAAAGAAAAACTCGGCAGTATGTCAAGCGTTGAGGTATTACAATTAAAAAATGCACTATTAACCGATTCTACCAATTATTTGTTGCAGCAATTAGCAGTTAAAAATGCTTATCGAAATTTAAACTTGCTAATGGGGCAAGATATTGAACAACCTTTAAATTTAATTGATAATTTGGAAATTATTCCACTAACCATCGATTTGGAATCATTAAAAAAACGAACGCTTGAAAACAGTCAAACCTTAAAAAATCAATTTTTAAATATTACATTAAAACAACAAGACAAAAAATTGGCTCGCTCGGCGTTATATCCGGTTTTATCTGTTTCTACGGGAACAAATCGCTCAGTGAGCAGTTTTTCGAATGAAAGAATTTCTACCAGTGGTAATACCTCTTTGGGATATTACGCCAATTTTTCATTACGCTTTACTATTTTTAATGGAGCCAAAGCTTACCGAGCATTTCAAAATGCCAAAATATCAGAAGATATTGCAAATATTTCGTTTGAAGAACAAAAAGCAACGGTTATCAATCAACTGGTTTCCAATTACGATTTGTATCAAACCCGAATTACCTTGCTACGTTTGACAAGAGAAAATGTGCAAATAGCCGAACAAAACTTGCAAGTTGCTAAAGAAAAGTTTGATTTGGGAGCAATAAATTCATTTGATTTTCGAGAAGTACAAAAAACATATTTGAATGTATCTTTGGCTCATTTAGAAGCAATCTACAATTTAATTGACACACAAACCGAATTATTACGCTTAAGTGGAGCGTTGCTTGAAGAATTGCCTCAATAAATTTTTCATAAAATGAAGAAATGCTTTAATGTTCGTGTATACGGTTTACTTTTTAAAGAGGATAAAATATTGCTTACCGATGAAATAAGGTTTGGTCAAAAGTTTACTAAATTTCCGGGTGGAGGATTAGAGTTTGGTGAGGGTACAATTGATTGTTTAAAAAGAGAGTTTTTAGAAGAATTGAATCAACCCATAATGGATATTAAGCATTTTTATACAACAGATTTTTATCAACCCTCAGCATTTAATCCAAATGATCAAATTATCAGTATTTATTATACGTGCAAATTAAAAGGGAAGCAAAAATTTAAAACTGTATCTAAACAGTTTGATTTTGATGAAGACAAAGAAATGGCTCAAATTTTTCGTTGGATTTCTTTAAGTGAATTAAATCCTGATGCTATTACTTTTCCAATAGATAAAAAGGTTGTTACATTGCTTATTAACGAAGCAATGTAACCTTACCAATATAAGTATGTTTCACATCAAAAATATCTTTTACAATGAATTTATATACATATACATCTTGTTTGGCGGGTTCACCTTTATATGTGCCGTCCCACGGTTCAAATTTTTGGGTGTAGTAAATTTCTTCTCCCCAACGGTCAAAAATCCAAAATTCAAAATCTTCTTCAACAATACCGTAACCTTTAAAGAAGAACGTTTCATTTCCTCCCAAACCATCAGGCGTAAAAGCATTAGGGATAAAAATAGCATAATCGGGATTGATTCGAACAGGTTTAATAATAGAATCGTAACACCCATATTGCGACCATACTTCCAAGAAAACATAATACGTGCCACTGTCTGCATACACGTGCTGTGGTGAATAATTGACACTGTCGTTACTGCCATCACCAAAATGCCACAACCAAGAAGAAGCACCAACGGAGTAGTTTGGGAACTCTACTAAGGGTTCATAAATATCTGTTGGTTGCGGTTGCGCATCAAAATCGGCAAGAGGTAACGGCCAAACCGTAATAAAATTGTTTTTGGTAATGGTGTCGAAACAACCGAAACTGTTTTCAACAATAAGCGTAGGTGTATAATATTGCGTTTGCGTGTTGCTTTCGTTGGTATAACAAGTAGCCGGAGCAGAAGAATTATTCATTTCGCCATTCCCCAAATCCCAATTCCAAGCAATAATATTTGTAGAATTAGAGGAAGATAAATCGCTAAAATTCACACAATAAGGATGACAGAAAATAGCCGTATCCACAGAGAAATCAGCGGTTGGTTTTTCATATACTTTCACGTTTTTCAGAACGGTATCTTTACAACCAAAATCGGTAGTAACGATGAGTTGCGCAGGGAATACCCCATCTTGACCAAAATTGAAAGTAGAATGTTGAGTAGAGGAAGCCCCTTGACCGGTATTAAAATCCCAATTCCATTGATTGATATTGTCAATGCCGTTAACCGTGGATAAATCGGTAAACTGCATAGGAGGGACGTTAACACAAGGTGTGTCAGCAGTAAAATTAGCCAACGGTTTATCATGAATGTAAAAAGATATAGTTGTATCATCTATACACCCATTGTTAGAACCGACAATTAAAGTAATATTGTAATTTCCATAGTTTGAATATAAATGACATGGATTTTGTATATTTTGTAAAGGGCTATTATCCCCAAAATTCCAAATATAATTAACAATCGTATCGGAGGGGTTTACTGTACTTAAATTTGTAAAACATAACGAATCATAAATACACACATCATTACCTGTGAAGTTTGCATTTGGAATTGGATATGCTTCAACATTGTTCGAAGTAGTATCTAAACAACCACTATCTGAAATAGCAATTAACGTTACGGGATAAATTCCTGAAGAATTATAAGCATGAGACGGATTAAGTTGAGTAGAACTGTTCCCATCACCAAAATCCCAAATTGAACCTAAAACATTTCCTGTGGATGTATTGTTGAAGTTTATATTCACACCTGCACATTCATTTTGAGCTGTGAAATTAGCTAAAGGTTGTGGGTTTATAGTTAACAAAAATGTAGTTGAATCAATACAACCGCTATCAGAAATTGTGGTTAATTGAACATTAAACTGTCCAGAATTCGAATAGTTATGACTTGGGTTTTGTTGAGTAGAAGTATTGCCATCGCCAAAATCCCATTGCCAAGAATTTATTACACCATTATTAATCGTTGAATTATCTGAAAATGTTACAGCATCATAAATACAAATACCTAATGGAATCCCATTTATACTAGATTGATTTAAATAATTTTGAATATAAAAATCAGGGTTTGGGTTTGGAAGTTGAATGACAGGCATAGTAACTGTATCAGAGCAACCACTATCAGAAACGACAATTAAAGTAGTATTATAAGTACCATCATTGGCATAAGTATGTGAAGTATTTTGTTGAGTGGAGGAGTTTCCATCGCCAAAGTTCCATTGCCATGAAACTATACTTCCTCCACCATTAATAGTGGAATTATCATTAAAAATTATTGGATTTCCTTCACAAGCATTAACAGCTGTGAAATTTGCACTAGGGTAATTAGGAGGTGGAACATTAATAGTTGCTGTTACACAAGAACCACTGTTTGAAGTCATTAATGTATATGTTCCTGGAGAAAAATTGTTTTGAGATAAATTTAAACTGGTTGAAGTTTCTCCAATAATTGCAATCCCATTATAGTACCATTGGTATGTGTCTCCCGGATTTGTTGTAGTTGTACTAATTTGCAAGTCATTTGTGCACCATCCTCCCGACAAAGAAAGACCGCTAAATAAAGCACTTTGTTGTAATATTAAATTATCATATACAAAATAAGGATAACAACTGCCACTATAATCTCCAGGTAAAGTACAAGGAGAACCTATAATTACTGCATTTATATTTATTGTTGGAGTCATGTTTATTGTAATTAACCCCCAACTTGATTGAGGCGTATAAGTTGCTGTACCAATAATAGTCCAAGTAGGATTTGAACCGGTAGAAGGACATCCTGTCCCAGGAATTGGGAAACTAGGGCATGTTGTAGCTCCGTATACCGTAATATCAATAGGTGAATAATTAATTACTCCTCCATTACATACATTTCCGCTTCCGTCCATTGGAAATGAAGCAATATTCATTTGTAAAGTATAATTTTGTCCTGCAATCAAAGGACTTGTTAAACAAGATCCGACATATTCTTGCCAACCAGGAGAAAAAATTGTACCCAAATAACCTGTGCCATCAGGAGGAGGGACTAACCCGGCATTTGTTGCCGCTCCAAAATTAAAACCACAATTAAAGTAATCGGATGTAGCATTTGTTGCTTGAGCCCACCCTGAAGCGCAACTAACCTGACTATAAGATGAAGGACAGCAGTTCATTTGTTCAAATGAGGCATTTGGGATTAATGATGGTATAACAGCAGGTTGGCATGAACAATCTGAAGAGTCATTTAAGTCTATTAACCCATCTCCATCATCATCAATCCCATTATTACATATTTCTTGAGAAAAGACTATTCCAGCTAAATTGAAAATTAACAATAATATTAAGAGTCTTTTCATAATGAATTCATTTTTATGTTAACGAATTAAACATTCCTATGGTTGCCAGTCAAGAATAATACTACCTTAAAAGTGTCACTTTTCCAATATAAGTATGTTTCACGTCAAAAATATCTTTTACAATGAATTTATATACATAAACATCTTGCTTAGCCGGTTCACCTTTGAATGTGCCGTCCCACGGTTTAAATTTTTGGGTGTAATAAATAGTCTCTCCCCAACGGTCAAAAATCCAAAATTCAAAATCTTCTTCAACAATACCGTAACCTTTAAAGAAGAACGTTTCATTTCCTCCCAAACCATCAGGCGTAAAGGCATTAGGAATAAAAATAGCATAATCGGGATTGATTCTGATAGGTTTAATAATAGAATCGTAACAACCATATTGCGACCACACTTCCAAGAAAACATAATATGTACCACTGTCGGCATACACATGCTGCGGCGAATAATTGACACTGTCGTTACTGCCA
>DBGO01000004.1 GCA_002295925.1 Flavobacteriales bacterium UBA852 | reverse complement strand
TTCACAAGCCATGGATAAACTCGGATATGGTCGGCCAATCTCTAAACGCATTAAAAACGGAAGTCCGCGTAAAGTGTACCCTGTTATTCAACGCTCCGAACTCGATGAAGACTTACTGCAAGATGAGATGAGGGGGTGATAATTTGAAGCTTCTCACTATGCAATCATTTTAAATATTTTTTATATATTTGACTGTTAGGACAATTTATAAACCATTTTATTTTAATGATATGATAAATTTTAAACTTGGAAGTTTTGAAAATAGTTTTGTTTCAATTAATGTACTTAATTTGAATGTTTTAAGTAAAAACAATATTTCTACTGACAGCAACAAAACCAACTCTTTTGATTTGTATAAGTTACACCTGTTATCTTTAATTTCAAAACTCTATGAAACCTCACACTTTGAGGTTGATAATCCTACAATGAACATTGAATTAGTTAAATCATTCTATAATGTAGCGATTAAACTCACTATAGATTTAGATGTTACACCTTCACAATTTGAATACTACAAATTAAATTTCGGAGCAAAAAATATATCTGGGAAGTCTGAATTGACAGAATATTTAATTAATCAACGAAATAACATAAGTACTAATGGTTCCAGGTATCTTTTAGGATTTAGAAGTGTATATTTTATTCTTAGAGAGAATATAGAGAAAATTGATTGTGAGTACTTTTTACAAATCATTAAAATGTTGAAGCCTTTTTTTGTAAACTACAAACACAAAGAACTCTTTATACCAAATCATTTTTCTTGTTAAAAAATTCATTAATAAAGGTTTTATAAAATGATTATTATTTTTAATTTAAAAAAATTATTACTTTTATCAAGTGTAGCTTTTTCTTTGGCATGCATGCAAACAACACTAATCAAGATATGGAATCATTAGAATAGAATATGGACATAGAACAGTATAAGAATACCATTCAAGATTGCAATTTGAATTTCCTTGTGGGGTCAGGAATGTCTGTACCCTACTTCTCAACACTTGGAAATATTGAGGTACTATTAACCGATCTTGAAAGAAATACAACTCTCACATCAGATGAAAAAATAATTATTCGTGCATCTATTCTTGGCAAATATTTCAAATCTGTAATTCTTAAAAACCCAGAAATAATTGATGACAGTAAACCAGATGATGAAAGGGATAGCGTACTTCAAAACTATTGTGATTTTTTAGTCAACCTAAACACGATTGTTTTAAAAAGGAAGAGCACAATTCTAAATAAACAGGTGAATATTTTTACTACCAATATAGATGTGTTCTTTGAGAAGGCACTCGAAAATGCTCAACTAGAGTATAATGATGGCTTCTATGGGCGTTACAAACCTGTTTTCAATCTTACAAATTTTAAAAAGTCACTTTTCAAAAAAAGCCTTCATTATGATAATACATCCGAAATACCAGTTTTTAATTTATTGAAACTGCATGGGTCTTTAACTTGGGAAACTAATGGTGACCGTATAGTATTCTCAAACCTTCAATCAATCGAAAGTGTAAAATTAAAATTTGAACAAATAGAGAGTGACTTAATTGATTTCAATACTTCAGACACAATTTACACCCATTTTACAGATGCAGTTAAGGCGAAATCTATTAAAGCAGAGTATTCAGATTTTTTAGAAGAATACAAGAAATTTGCAGTTGTAAATCCAACAAAAGAAAAGTTTAAAGACACAATCCTCAATTTGCAGTATTATGAGTTGTTGCGATTGTTCTCTAATGAGCTTGAGAAAGAAAATACAATTCTTATTGTGTTCGGTTTTTCCATGGCTGACGAACATATAAGAGATATAATAACGAGAGCTGCAAATTCAAATCCCACCTTGACGATCAAGGTCTTCGCATACAATACCAAAGCTAAAAGCGAAATAGAAGAGAACATCAAAAAAGGCAGTGCATCTATACGATACAACAACATTGAAGTAATTGAACATGATGATAGTGCAAAGAACTATGACCTAAAGACTTTTAATGAAGATTTTCTAAAAGCAATCTTGGAAAAAATTGATTAGATATGTCCGATGAGTTAATTATTGAAGATTCGATTTTTAGAATTGGCAAAGTCATTTCTGTTGACGGACGAACCATCAAGGTTTCCGTAGATAAAGCAAAGAATTCTTCCCATTTGATGTACAAGGCAGATTTAATAAAAAATGTTTCTGTAGGTAGTTATATTAAAATAATTAAAGGTTTCACCATAATAATTGGAAAGGTAGAAGGAGAATTCACATATGAAGATAAAATTGTCTCATCGAAAGAATACATCAGTGACAAAGAGAAGATTAATAGAACATTAAGCGTAAGTCTGCTAGGTTTCTTTAATAAAAAAGAATTCGAACGTGGCATCAAAGAAATGCCATTAATTGATAACGTATGCTATTTACTTGACAAAAAAGAATTCAACGAAGTGCATAATTTTCTCAGGAAGTCAGACAAACCTTTAGCACTTGGAACTCTTACACTAGAAAAGGGACAGAAAATAGCTGTTGGTATTGATAGTTTGTTTGCGAGCCACATTGGAATATTTGGAAACACAGGAAGTGGTAAGTCCTATACCCTTGCCAAAATTTACTTTGAGCTTTTTAATATTTACAAGGACAATCAAGCCTTTAAAAATAATTCAAAGTTTTTCCTGTTGGACTTTAATGGAGAGTATGTGTCCGAGTCAGACAATGTCATCATCCCAAAGGAGTATAAAAATACATATAGGTTAACAACCAAAAATAATGATGGCCAACGATATCCAATTTCAAAAGAAACCCTTTATGACCATTCTTTTTGGGCAATTGTGCTTGAAGCAACGGAAAAGACCCAAACACCTTTTTTACGAAGGGCAATAAGTAACAAATTCTTAGCTGATAGGATAAAGAATCCAGAAACTCTGAAAGAACTTATAATAACAGAGTTTTTACTGGGCATTGCAAAAAATGACAAGGAATTAGGACTTAAGATTATTGTAGAGTTCTTATCTGAATTAAATTATTCGATACCAAATACTAATCTTTTAGAGATAAGAGATGTTCTTAGAGAAAAAGTCCAATATCATAATACTACCTATCAATTCATGTATGTCACTTCAGAGGGAACTAGATACTATGAAAAAGAGATGGAAACTAGGATAAGCAAAGAACTTGAAAAGCTGATAATACCAGATGTTAGTTTGAATGATTTAGATGTACTAAAACTTCAAATAATCTTTCAATACTATGACGAGATAATTAAAGGCTTTGCCAACATTGAACATCTAGCACCATTAATTAAGCGATTAGGTAAAAACTTCACCGATATTAGAAAGGTTATCGAAGCAAGTGATGATGTATCTCTTACAAGAAATTTTATTATCGTTTCACTGAAGGATGTTAATATTCAAATGCGGAAAATTCTACCGCTCTTGTTATGCAAACAACTCTATGAAGAACAAAAGAAGGCCAATGATGAAAAATCACATTTGAACATCATAATTGATGAAGCTCATAATATTCTTTCTAGAGATTCGAATAGAGAAAGTGAACAGTGGAAAGACTATAGACTAGAGACCTTCGAAGAAATTATTAAAGAAGGTAGAAAATTTGGTGTTTTCTTGACCATAGCGAGTCAAAGACCATCAGATATCTCACCTACTATCATCTCACAACTTCATAATTATTTCCTGCATCGTTTAATAAATAACAATGACATAATTGCAGTTGAAAAAACCATTTCTTATTTAGATAAGCTTTCATTTGAATATCTACCTATTTTACCAACAGGGACTTGCATTTTAGCAGGTCTTTCTGCTCAAATCCCTGTAATTATAGATATTGGTGCGATAGAAAAAGACTTTGAACCTAATAACAAAACTAGAAGCTTAATTGACATTTGGAAGGAAAACTAAATTAAAAAAACGCGACAAGCCAACAATAGATATAAGCCACAACATTCTGGATTTGACTCATATATAAATACTAGCAATAAATAAACAAAGTCATTATGAAAATTGAAAGAACAATTGAAATTTTAGAAGCATTAGCTTCAGGTTGCTCACCACAAACTGGAGAATTGATTGAAAATGAGAGTGTATTAAATGAGCGAGATGTTATAAGAGCTTTACAAAAAGCTATTTCTGAATTAGAAAGAATTAACCATACTGAAAAGCAAATTCAATCTACTGAAATAAATATAAGTCGTGAAGAAGTCGAAAAGACAATTAAGTTATTTCAAAGTGTTAATTATAATCCAACTTACAGTCGTTTAACTCATTTTTTCTTAAAATCAAAACAATTTGAGTTTCCTGAATTGAATTCAAATGAATTGTATGGCAAATACTACGGTTATTATTCTAAGTATGACTTACACTATTTTTTCAAGCATTATTTAACTGAGAATGGCTTCACACTTCATGGAAAATTAAAAAAAGTAAGGGACACTCATTCGAAGCTTTGGAGCAACATTGACTTTTTTGAAAAGGAAACATTTAACAATCTTACAGAAAAAGCAATCGACCAACTCAAAAGTAAAATAAATGAAATTGGTATCCTTAAAACGGATAATCTTCCGGAATATGTCATTAATGCAAGAAAAAAACACTATAGAGCATTTGAAAGTTGGACAGATAGGGAAAAGAAATTACTCGAAAGGGCTATGGAATATACAAATGACCTTGAACTTTTATCTGAGTGTTTTCAAAGAGGGAAAAGTTCAATAGAATCTTGTGGTAAAAAAATACTCCACGAAAAAAATTCTATTACCTGACAAATTCTATACAATATAGTTTTAAACCGATTTTAACAACCCTCTTAGCAACCTCCCAAACTATTCTACATCTAAACTCAATGAAGATTTATTTTATCCTCAATTCTTCTAATTAAGCATCTTTGCTTTTTAATATTTTTTATATATTTGTTATAGCATCAAACTTATAAGTAATTAATTTTATGTTATGAATCAAATAAACAGACTATTCCATCAACTTAATAATGAAACGCTGTTTTATTTAATATTAATTTTTTTATTTGTAAATTATATTTTGGCATTATATAAGTCATACAAAGGCACTATTATCGCTATCTCCGGGTGGTTTGATTTATTTTTAGTGTTATTTCCTGTCTTAGGCTTTGTAGTAGTTATGTTTATAACCAAAGAAAATGATATTGAATACAACGATAAAGTTTTCTTGTACTATGGAATACTTAGTGGATTTGCAATAATAGGGACATTAATAAATTCTATTATTTACAACAGGAATAACATTTTAAACATATTTATATCATTTTTTTCAAAACTATTTGTAATGCTTATATCTGCTGTAATTGTGTTCGCGATATTTGGAGGCTCAAATTCAAAAAAAGACAAAAGATACAAAGATGGCACAAAAGGTAATGCACATACAAAGTGGAAAGCAATGTTAGCATCAATAGCCGGCTTATTAATCTTTTCATTAGTTAGTGATAAAAAGAAAAACATTGTATCTTCAATTGGTGAAAACATTTACAAAAAAGGATAATGAAGCCTAAACCCAATATTTTTGATTATGCAACTTCTGAACTATCACAAGATGCATTTTTATGCTGGTTAATTCAATGGGCAAATAAAGATTATCAAAACATTGATAGTTATTTAAACAATTGCGCTATTTCATTCGTTCAAAGTTTATTGGAGAAAGACCATTCATTTAAAATTGAAAAAGTCGAAGTACGCAAACAGTGGAAAAACATTGATGTTTGTGCATTGGTAAACGAAAAATACTTTTTGGTTATAGAAGACAAAAAAGGTACGAAAGAACATTCCAATCAACTTATTCGATACTCCGAGATAGCTAAAAAACATTATGAAAAATCGGATATAGAAGTAAAACTTATTTACTTTAAAATGGAAGAACAGGGTGATTACTCAAATGTAAAAAAAGCCGGTTATTTGATTTTTCAAAGAAGCAAAATGTTGTCAATTCTTAAAAACTATATTTTAAAAACTGGAAAATCTAAACAAAATGATATAATTGTTGACTATTATGAAAATCTTAAAAATTTAGATATAAACATTAATAGTTTTTTAACTAACCCTTTAAATGAATGGAATGCATATTCTTGGAAAGGTTTCTATTTTGCTCTTCAAAAATACATAAGAGGTAAATGGGGTTACATTTCAAATCCGTCAGGAGGGTTTGAAGGGTTTTCGTGGAATTGGAACTCATCGATAATTGAAGGTGTAAAAGTTGAATATTATCTTCAATTGGAACAAGACAGGTTAGTATTCAAGTTATATGTACCCGATAAAAATAAACGAAAAAAACTAAGAACACTTTTTCGTCGATTTTTAAATAAAAATGCGAACGAAATGAATATAAACATTTCTAATTTCGGAAGATTAGGAAAATTTATGGGGATAGCAAAACTTTCTACCGACTACCGAATAACACAAGAAAACGGGCTGTTGAATTTTCATGAAACCGTTTATAATTTAAAAAAAATAACAAATTTATTAAACTCCATAGAAAGTGAAATCGAAGCGTATAACAAAGGAATTTAGAGATAGTTATTACTCTAAAACTAACGTAAAATTTTCAACATTGAAAGCAGAAGTCAAAGATTGTCCTTTATATTGGGGCTGGGCATTGAAACAAAAAAACAAAAAAAAATATATCTTGCACTCATTTTGTTTGTGTGGCAGTGGATGAGAATTATAACCCAATTAAGTTGTTCGTAATCAAATCCGAAGACCTTGATAAATTTCCAAAATCCGCTATTAGACAATTTAAGAATGTACAAAAGGCATTTACCGTTTTTCCAGACAATAAATCAATCAATAAATTGAATAACCAAGACTATAAGGAATACTTTAAGAAATGCCATGAGCTTGTAAACTCTGGCGTTGTAAAAGAATTAAAAGAAACAAATAAACTTTTTCAAGAATTAAATAATTAATTAAGAGCACAAGTAAACATTATAAATTTATACAAAATTATTTTATAACTGTTTTAAAAAACTTGCGCATTCTTACAAATATAAGTACGCAAAATCCTATCTGTTAATTCAAAACTTAAACTCAACGAAAATTTATTTTAAGAAAGAACTGAGGCAGCTACAAAGGTGGCAGCCCCAATTCTTTTAAATATTCATTGTGTTTTTTACGTGTTTCTTGTATTTTTTGCTCTACCTCTACAATTTTATCGTGTACTTCTTGCAAATCTACCTCGGGCTCGGGCTCTGCTGTACTCACATAACGGCTGATATTCAAATTATAGTCGTTTTCTTCAATCTCTTCCATGCTTACCCTGCGTGAGTAGCGCTCCTCTTCTTGTCGGTTTTGATAGGCAGATACAATTTTTTCGATGTGTTCGGGCAATAAGCGGTTTTGTTTTTTGCCCTTTTCGTAATGTTCCGAAGCGTTGATAAACAACACATCATCGTGTTTTTTACATTTTTTCAGTACAATAATGCAAACCGGTATGCCGGTAGAGTAAAACAAATTGGCAGGCAACCCGATAATAGCGTCAATGTTGCCGTCTTGCAACAGCTTGGTACGGATATTTTTCTCGGCATTGCCTCTAAACAACACCCCGTGAGGTAAAATAATTGCCATGGTTCCTTCTTGACTCAAGTAATGGAATCCGTGCAATAAAAAGGCAAAATCGGCGGCCGATTTGGGTGCCAAACCGTAATTTTTAAATCGAAAATCATCGGCCATGGCTTCGGTGGGTTCCCATTTTAAACTAAAAGGCGGATTGGCTACCACGGCATCAAATTCTATTTTTTTGGCGGGATTCATTTCTTTTAAAATTTCCCAATCGTTTAGCAAGGTATCGCCGTGGTGTATTTCAAATTCGGTGTCTTTAAGCCCGTGCAGCAGCATATTCATACGGGCAAGGTTGTAGGTGGTAATGTTTTTTTCTTGTCCGTAAATTTTGCCGATGGTGCCGCCGGATTGCAACATTTTTTTGCGCACATTTAAAAGCAACGAACCCGAGCCGCAAGCAAAGTCATACACTTTTTCGAGTTTGTTCTTTTTACCTTTGGTGGGGTCTTGACTGTCGAGAATAACAATTTCCGATAATATATCGGACACAAATTGCGGCGTGTAAAACTCGCCGGCTTTTTTGCCCGAGCCGGCAGCAAACTGACCGATAAGATACTCGTAAGCATCGCCCAGTGTGTCGGTATCGGTAGAGAATTGGCTAATGCCTTCGTTTATTTTTTGAATAATGATGCAAAGTTTTTTGTTACGTTCTTGGTAGGTTTTGCCCAGTTTTTCGCTCGAGAGATTAATTTCGGAAAACAAACCGTGGAAAGTACTGTCAAACGATTCTTCTTCGATAAACTTAAACCCTTTTTCGAGGGTTTGCAATAAATCGGGATGTTGCGTGCGCGCCATTTCGGCAATGCTGCTCCACAGGTATTGCGGTTTGATAACGTAATGTATTTTGCGGCGCATTTGTTTTTCAAATGCCTCAATATCGTTGGGATTTTGCTCGTACCAAACAGCAAGCGGCGAGCGGTTATCGCCGGCGGGCAGTTGCGGGTAGTCTTTGCCCAATTCTTTTTTGGCGGCATTTTCATAGTTGTCGCTCAGGTAGCGCAAAAATAGAAATGAAAGCATATAATCGCGAAAATCGTCGGCGTTCATGGCTCCGCGTAAGCTGTTGGCTATATCCCAAAGGGTTTTTCCGAGTTGTTGTTGGTCTTGTTTGGTCATGTTTTTTTTAATTTTTAATTTTTCTTTTTATGGTGTGGTTTGTATTTTCCTGTCTATTTGTTTTATTCATTATTAATTGAAAATTCGTAATTGTTAATTCGTAATTAACTAACTGTTGGAAACAAATTTTGCAGCAATCCTTTTTTGTGTTGTTGCAGTAATTCTATTTTTTGCTCTTGAGCTTCTATTTGCTCATCCAATGCCGACAGGCAAGCAGCGATTTTTTGTTGTTCGGGAAGGGTGGGGATAGTTATTTTTATTGATTTTATTGCGCTTTTATTTATTTCTGAAAAAGTAGAGCCAGAAGATTTTTTTATGAAAAGATTTTTATTTGAATAAATCCAATAGTAAATAAAAATGTTATTATAATTTTTGTTGACAACTAAAGATTGAATTCCTTGATTCGTTGAGCATTCCGCTAATGCTATAGCACAATCTCCGATTGTAGCTCGTGAGGTTATGAGTATTGAACCAACAGGTAGCAATTTTGCAGAAGAATTATCTAAACCAAGTTTTGTAATTTTCCTAATACTTTCAGTTACATATCGATTTTTAATTTCGGTGGGTGTGAACCAGTTTATATCTCCCTCCCAATATTCTACTTTATTTGTACTTGGTGTTCCCCCTCCAAAAAACTCACCAACCTCTCCCAACCTTTTCACTTCCCACTCACCAGAGTTTTTAAACTCCGGGAAGCGGAGTTTGGGCACGGTTTCGCCTTGGGCGGGGAAAAGGTTTTGCAGCAGGCCTTTTTTGTGTTGTTGCAGCAGGGTGAGTTTTTCTTCTTCGGTGGCGAGCCATTCATCCAAATTGCTTAGGAAATCAGCGATTTTTTGTTGTTCTTGGATTGATGGGACTAAAACAGGAAAATTAATTACTGATGCTTTCGATAAGTTCTGTTGTGAGGAACCTTGTCCCTGTCTTTTAAAATATTTCTGGTGGAAATTGATAAACAATCGCAAATATCTTGGATCAATTTTTTTAAAATCTTTTATTCTTAAACCTGCCATTCGTTGGTTCAAGACATAGTTATTATCTGGAATTATTGCAGTTAGACCTAAAAAATTTCCATGAGCAACATCACTTAAAACCATTACTAAATCTCCTTTCTTAAGCGAATTATCTGTAATAGCAACTCTTTTCATGTCATTTTTCAAATTCCCTTCAATATCAATGCTATTTAGAGAAATAAGGTAATACTGACCATCCTCTGTTACTTCAGATTCATTTCCACTTCCATTCCAGTAATTACAGAAATAGCCCAATGGCTTTTCTTGGAAATTTCCATCCTTTTCAAATTCGGGGAAGCGGAGGCGGGGGGTTAGATATTTTTTATTATTTGTTTTCATTTTATTGATTTTTTATTATGTGCTTCCAATAGAAAATAGGCGACAATAGATGCTGCATTGGCAGCCAACTTTGCATGTCTTGGTTGCAATCCCTTAAATTGTGGGCCTTTGCCATGTCCGGTACCATATTCATTTCTTAATTCAGCCAATCCATGAACAATAGTATTTAATCCTCCTAATAACTTTTTTATGCTTTGCACGCCTTTTTTATAGTTATCAATATTTTCAGGCAGTAATTCTAATATTTCTAATGTTTTTTTAAATTTTTTTTGCAAATTATCTTTATCTTTTTCATTAATTTCAACAACATTTTCTTTAATGATGGCTTTGCAAATAGTTTCAATCAATTCTTTGGCTGTTCCTATAGCCAAAGCTGGGTCATTTTCAACCGCTGATTCTATTATTTTGATTTGTTTGTCAATGTAATCCGTACTTAAATAATTTTTAATAGTTTTTACATTTTCTATGGTTTTTTGTTTTAATGCATCTATTTTTCTGTATCCAAAGACAGGTCTGCCCGAAATGTAATTTTTAGGAAAAAGTTCAAAATTATCCTTATTAAGATATTTATTTATAATGGGTAAAATTTCATTAACCTCATTTTCAGTTCTCACAAACGGGTGTATCATTTCACAAATAAATTTGAAGAAATCTTCATCCGGGCAATGTAACAAATCGAACCTTTTGTCATTAAGAACCCACCAATTATCCCAATCTTGGGGATTATTGATGCAATGTTGCCAAATATCATCTTGAGCATTTTTAAATCTTTCATCCAATGAAGGTAATTTTTTCAAATTATAAAGTCGATTTAAAAATTGTATTTCATCCAAACGTCCATACCATAAATATCCCAAGTTGCTTAACTCGTCAAATAGGTCTTTTCTTGTTACAGAGCTTATTTGATTATCCATATTTCTTTCAGTTTTTCACCCAACGGTGTCAGGCGGTACTATTATTAGCATTTTTATATTTTATTGACAAGCCTGTCAATATAATTAAGCATTATTTCGCCTTGTTTTGTCAAATTAAAGTGTCTGAAAATCAGCATGTTGTTTGTTTTTATTTGACAAAATCAAAAAAAACGGACGATTATTTCCCCCTGTTTTGTCAAATAAAACAGATTGATAATCAATAAGGTGTAATTTCATTAAACAAAATTGTTTAAATAACGAAGTATTATTTTCCCTCATTTTGTTTAAAATAAAGTGTTGACTATCAGGTTTTTGCGATTTATTTAAACAATATTTGTTCATTTTTAATGTTTTTTTTTTCTATCAATTTTGTTTAATTGTATAAGTTGCTCCTGAGGTTTTGCCTGTTTGAGAAATTTTATTATCATCTTTCAGTTTCTTTAAAATGTATTTAATTTTTCGTAGAGGTATTTCTTTACCAATTCTCTGATGAATCTCCGATACTTTAGTTGGCTGGAATCGTTCAATATCTGTCAAAATAAGCGCTTCAAGGCGGTGTTCCTGAATATATTTGAGTGAAGTGTTTTTTAGTTCACCCGTATTTTTCAATATTTTAGGATTTACAAAGTATTCCGTACCTTTTGTTCTGCCTTTGGTTTTGATGATTTCATACTTTAACAAGTTGCCCAACCAGTTTTTGATTTGTTTGTCATTTTGCGATTGAAGCAAGCGTGAAAATTCGGTGGCCAATATGGATTGGTGTTGGGCAATAATTCCTAAACAAATGATTTCTTTTTGAGTAAGATGATATCGTTTTTTCACTTCTTCTATAAAACGTATCACATCGGGGTTTTTAATTTGATTATATATGGTTACAGAAACCCGGTCATTACCTTCTTGCACTTCTGGTAATGGTTTTGCCTCCGAAACCTGTATTTCGTAAATTTTATCATAGCCACTGCCTTCTCGTTCCATCAATCCCAAATCATAAAACACTTTGGAAAGATGCTCGTTTCGCTTTACGGATTGGTGCAATATATTTTGTGGCGTTACGCCTAAAGGCAAAAGTCCCGGATTATGAATTTCAAGTCTGTTGGGAAAAAGATTGATGAATATATCGCCACGAGTGGTATAAGGACGGTGCACCAATGCATTGGCAAGCAATTCTCTTACCACAGTTTCATTGTAATGATAGACAATATGACGCCCCAAGATGCCATCGGAAATTTCAATACCTTCTTTCCACTCCGGCAAGGAATGCCAGATAGATTCAATAAGTTCTTTAGGGTTGAGTGTAAAATCATCCCACACTTCTTTACGCACTTTCTCTCCTCTCTCGTTATATTTAATAAATTGTACCACCGGAGCATAAAGCAGGCGTGCTCGTTGTTGTTGTGTACCAAGCCACAAAACTCCTAAATTGGTGAGGTTTCCATTGGAGTCAATAAATTGATAATAAGTCAAGAGTTCCTCTTCGGATTTTTGTTTAACAAAATCTGAAACACGTTGAGAATTTTGGATATCGGTTAAAAATTGTTTCAGTTTGTTCTGGTCACACGTATTCCAATAATATTTACTTACTACTTTGGTTTCCCATTGAAAAGCGGATTTATCGGTAAAGAGACGTGAGAGTTCGTCAGGTAATACGGGTTTACAATTATCTGCTATTCGAATGTAGTATTGGCCATCGCTTGTAGATGCAATAGTAGATGCCGAAGGAAGCACGTTTATTTCAATAAATTCAGTATTGTTGCCGGCTGTTTTTATTTTTACACCAATACCAACATTAATAGTAAGTTCTTCAATACGCTTAAGAATTTGTTCGGGTAGTTTTTTAGAAATTTTTTGTCCCGAAGGAGGCATATCACAGTCATCTTCTATGCCAATAATTATTTTTCCGCCTTTAGCATTTGCAAAACATACACAATCACGAGCAAGAGCTTTCCAGTCAGGATTTTTGGAAATCAGCAACTTAAGTGATTTTTTGTCAAAATGTTCATTTTCGTTCATAACAAATAACTGTTTTTTAAACTTTTACTCATACGCTTTCAGTCCACTTATTTCTCTGCCTTCGGCCATTTTTTTGAGCAAAGGAATAAGGTCTTTCATCAGGGCTTCTTCTTTTTGGCTGCGTTCTTTCCAGCCCAAATCTTGCCCGGCAAACAATTCGCTGAGGCGGTCGCCGTCAAATATCATACGGTTAAGGATGTTTTGTACAAATTGGTTGAGTTGGTCAAAGGTTAAGTCGTATTTTTGGGCAATTGCCGTAAGCTGTTTTTTGAGTTTTTGCTCTTTAAAGCGTTGGTAACCTTGTTTTATTTCTTCTTCGCTCATGCCTTTGCCGGTTTCCAACGTGTTGATGTATTCGGTAAGGTCTTCGCGCTCTTCCATAAGATTGGCGCTGCTGCTCAAAATACTGATAAGTTGCTCGCGTGTAATTTTGTGCTTTTTGGGTTTTTGTTGAGTGTATTTGGCTATCAAATTCATAATATAATCGTAATCGACAATTGCTGAGGAAAACAACACCAGTTCAAAATCGAGTTGTTGAATTTCTTCGGGTGCGTTGTCGCCTTCTTTTTCTTGTATTTCTCTAAATTGTTTAGCCAATTCTATATATGCGCTTCTAAAGGCAAGTATTTGGTCTTCGGGCAACAGTTGTTCTATTTTTTGTTTTTGGTCATCGCTCAGGTCGGTGTATTGCTCCAATTGCGTGCGCAGGCGTTGTACCTCTTTAAAGCGCTCAATAAATTCTATTTTCGAGGCATCGCCACGGATATTGTACACTTCTTGCGGTTCGGCTACAAGGTTTTGAGCAGTCATCCATTGTTCCATGGCTTCTACGGCTTTTTCGTACTTTTCTATTACCACAGGTGCGGGTTCTACCAGCCATACTTCTTTTGCGCGCTCACTTTCTTTGTCGCTAAACAGAGCTATAGCTTTATCCACTTCGTTTTGTTGTTGACGAAAATCGAGTATATTGCCGTAGGGCTTAGTGTCATTAAGCACGCGATTGGTGCGGCTAAATGCTTGGATAAGTCCGTGGAATTTTAAGTTTTTATCTACATAAAGCGTGTTTAGATATTTGGAGTCAAAACCGGTAAGCAGCATATCCACCACAATTACAATATCGAGTTTTTGCTTGTGGGGTACATCGTGGTTGGGAAATTTTTGCATTTTAATGCGTTGCTGCACATCTTGATAATATAAATCGAAAGTATTTAGGGTGTGATTGGTACCGTATTGTTTATTGTAATTGCGGATAATTTCGGCCAATGCCTGTTTCTTTTTTTCGGGTTCTGTTTTATTGTCTTCCCTTTCTTGGTCGAGTTCTTCCTGCAATTGCAAAATGTCTTTATTGCCTTCTGCCGGTGGCGTAAATACACAAGTAATATTTAAAGGGATATAGTCGGGGTCTTTTTGCTTTTGTTCTTCTTGTAATTTTTGAAACAATTGATAATATTCAATGGCATCGTTTATAGATGATGTGGCAAACAACGCATTAAACCGGCGGTGATTGGTTGCAGCATCATGCTTTTTTAAAATAGTTGTTGCTACGGCGTTTTGGTGTTCGGCGCTGCCAATTTTTACGTTTTCTTCGGGTTTGTAATAGTCGATATGAAAAGGCAATACGTTTTTATCGTCAATAGCGTGGGTAATGGTATAGGCGTGCAGTAATTTTTGAAAAACATCTTTGGTGGTAAGGTAGGAACCAATGGTGCCGTCAATTTTTTTATACGTGGCATTAGTCTCAAAAATAGGTGTGCCGG
The DNA here is from genome assembly GCA_002295925.1 of Flavobacteriales bacterium UBA852. Classification (GTDB taxonomy): domain Bacteria; phylum Bacteroidota; class Bacteroidia; order Flavobacteriales_E; family Vicingaceae; genus UBA852. Next base: position 1,382 of record DBGO01000004.1, on the reverse strand, counting down.
TAAAACCGAAAAGTTGTGCATTGGGAAAAAATTCTTTAATGGCTTTGTGATTTTCGCCAAATTGCGAACGATGGCACTCATCGAATATAAAAGCAAAACGCTTGTTTTTTAAGGGTTGTAAGGATTTGGCATATTCTTCATTTCCCGGATGTAAAGCCAACCCCAGTTTTTGAATGGTGGTAACAATTACTTTATCGGCATAATCGTCAGACAAAAGGCGCTCTACCAATTTTCGGGTATTGGTGTTTTCTTCTACACAACCGGGCTGAAATTTATTAAACTCTTCACGTGTTTGGCGGTCGAGGTCTTTGCGGTCAACCACAAACAAACATTTATCCACATCGGGATTGGCTTTCATAAGCGTAGAAGCTTTGAAAGAGGTTAGCGTTTTACCGCTGCCGGTGGTATGCCAAATATATCCATTGCCTCTGTTTTGATGAATGCAATCCATTATGGCTTTTACGGCATATATTTGATAAGGACGCATCATCAAAATCTTTTGCTCATTTTCGACCAATACCATGTACTTGCTAATCATTTCTGCAAGGGTACATTTGGACAATACTTTTTCCGAAAATTCGTCAAGATGCGTTATTTTTTTATTGTCGCTTGTTGCCCATTGATAAACGGGTAAAAATTGCTCGTCGGCATCAAACTGAAAGTGCGTTTTATTATTATTGGTAAAATAATAAGTGTTTGTTCTGTTGCTGACAATAAATAATTGCATAAAACAAAGGAGCGAATTGGTATAACCGTTTCCCGGGTCTGATTTGTAATCAACAATTTGTTTCATGGCTTTACGGGGAGTAATACCCACACCTTTTAATTCTATTTGTACCAAAGGCAAGCCGTTTATTAAAATAATTACATCATAGCGATGATGACTGTCGCGTGTATTAATGCGCAACTGGTTAATGACCTCAAATTCGTTTTTGCACCAGTCTTTTATATTTACCAATGAATAATGTAAAGGGGTGCCGTCTTCTCGAATAAAAGTGTTTTTTTCTCTTAATTTTTTAGAATTGGTATATACATCCGAGCTGATAATATCATCCAACAATCGGTGAAATTCTGCATCTTCTAAACGGACTTTATTGAGCGCTTCAAACTTTGCTTTGAAATTTTGTTCAAGTGCTTGCCTGTCTCTAATATCCGGGCGGTAGGTGTATTTGAGTTCTTGGAGTTTGTTAATAAAAGATTCTTCTATCTGGGCTTCCGAAGTATGCATATTGTCAATCTAAAACATTTAAAATAAGGTACTGTTCAAAAATAACAAACATTTTCAATACTACAACTACTACACTACTACAAATAATATAAATAATTAAAATAAAGATAATTACAATAAAAAATCAATTAAAAAAATGTAGTCGCTGTAGTAG
>DBGO01000003.1 GCA_002295925.1 Flavobacteriales bacterium UBA852 | reverse complement strand
TTTACAAATGCACAACGGGTTTTAATACTATTTATTTTATTTATCCAATTTTCAAATGCTCAAATAATATCAAAATTTTCTTGGGATAGTGACCCCGTTACCAATGCTGACATCGGACCAAACGGTACTACAGTATCTTCATCTGCATACTCATCGCCGGGAGGAGTAGGAGGAACAAACGGGTTAAATCCAAGAAGAACAGGCTCTCCAAAACAAGATATAGATTTAGACATCCCTGCTAGTCCAACATTTGATGTTCCGGGTATTGATATATCTATTGATTTTAGAAGAAATGAAAGTGTAGGCGATTTTGTAAATAGAGGTAATGACTTAGTATTTGGAATGAACGGTGGAAAACTCTATGTTTCTTTTAAGTTAGACGATGGCAATGGAGGATATATTAACATAAATTCAGGGAATGTATATAATATTCCAACCGACAATACCTATAGAACTTATCGATTTTATTATCTGCCTACAACCGGAGAAGCAAAATTAATTGTTGATGGTTCTACAGTTTGGACATATAACGGCACACCTGGTTTAAGCTTATATTGGACTCACAGCACACTGCGAATTGGAAACAATATGGATGGTACAGGTACTGATGAAGCTATTTTTGATAATTTAATTATAGCTCAAATAATAAGTGAACCTTTACCCGTAGAACTCGTTAACTTTGATGCTTTAGTAAATGGAAATCAAATTGATTTAAAATGGGTTACTGCATCCGAAATAAACAACGATTATTTTGTAGTTGAAAAATCTAAAGATGGTGAAAATTGGGAAGAAGTAGTTTGGACAGACGGTGCCGGAAACTCAAATTACACCATGGAATATTACGAAGTAGATGAGTATCCTTACGAAGGTATTTCTTATTACCGCTTAAAACAAGTAGATTTTGACGGTAAATTCTCCTATTCAAACATTTTACCTGTTGCTTACGAAAAAAATATTGAGCAAGGGATTACAATTTTACCCAACCCCGTTAAAAAAGGAGAATCCGTTTATATGGAACTTAAAGGATTTAAAGATAATAATGTTTTAGTAGTTTTACGTGATATGAAAGGAAATGAATTTTACTCCAAAGCACATATCATCGAAACAAATTATCAACTAAAAGCAATAAAACTGAATAATAATTTACCAAGTGGCACTTATTTAATAATAGCCTCGTCAGTAGATGTTTTAGTTACTCAAAAATTAGTCATTGAATAACTGCTTCATTACTCTTTAACTCAATAGCATCCAGTTGTTGCTTTAAGTTTTTAACTTCTTGCATAAATTGGCTTTTATATACCTCTTTTATAGGTTCAGAAGGCGGCAACTCTTCTTGCCGGTGGTTGACTTGTTTGCCATTTTTCCAAAAACGGTAACACACATGCGGACCTGTTGCCAAACCGGTACTCCCCACATAACCGATTACCTCTCCTTGCTTTACAAACTGCCCGGTTTTTACAGCGCGCTTGCTCATGTGTAAATATTGTGTGGTATATGTACTGTTGTGTTTTATCTTAACATAATTGCCATTATATTTCGAATATGATGAAGCTATAACAACACCGTCGCCGGTTGCCAAAATAGGGGTACCCGTGGGCGCAGCATAATCGGTACCCAAGTGTGCTTTGTATCGTTTTTGTACCGGATGAAAACGCTTTAAAGTGTATCCTGAAGTTAACCTGCCAAATTTCAAGGGCGATTGCAAAAATGCTTTGCGCAAACTGTTGCCTTGTTCGTCAAAATAATCGGCACCTTTTGCACTGTCTTGCACAAAATAAAAGGCATAAAAATCTTTCCCGAAGTGGTTAAAATCAGAAGCAATGATGCGGCCAATGCCTACAAATTCATCATCTACGTATTTTTCTTCAAAAATCACTTTAAACCAATCACCTTTTTGAATGCGGTAAAAATCAATAGTCCAAGCATAAATATCGGCCATCTTTACAGCCAAAAGGGGGCTGATATCTTGATTTGCCAAGGTTTGATAAAGCGAAGAATTAATAACTCCCGAAGCTGTTTTGATACGGGTTTTCACTTCCTTTTTTTCTTTTCTTATTTTTATTGAATCCCCCAGCTCATAAACTACATATTCTACTCGATTGGGTTGATAAACAAAACATACGGCTTTTCCGGTTGAGTCTTTTTTGCAGAAAACCGTGTATTTTTTGCCGGAAGCAATTTTGCGTACATCAAACACTTCTTTCGATGCCTTTGCAAGCTTGTCTATTTCGCTATACGGAACATTGTATTTCAGTAAAATATTCGATAAAAAATCATTGGGTTTGATTACGCCTTCGTGTACCTCAAACGAATCGGCAATAAAGCCGAAAAGCTCTTGCGGTTCATTTATCGAATCAACGGCATTGCTTAATGTATCAATGCTTAGCGCAGCATCTTCTTCATCGCCGTTGCTGCTACCGCAGTGGACAAAAAATAAAACAAGCATTACGGCCAACACTTTCTCAAAAATCTTGTTCATTATTCTTTCTGCATTAATCTTTAGTAAAATTAACGGCATCAGCCGGAATAAATTACGCCAACCAAAAAAGCTATCAATAATGCAATGTTGATTACAAAGAATTTTACGCTCAATTTAAGTGATTGTTTATTGAGCGTCAATTATTTCAGAAAAACATACTTTCGTTATTGTATTTTTTGCATGGCTTCTTCCACCCATGTTTTGCCCCACTCGTCTTTTTCTTTTTCTGTCCATAATTCGGGGAAAAAGATGCGTTTTTGGAAGCGTGGTGGCAAATATTTTTGCCAATTTGTTCCGCCCGTAGCGGCAACATCGCTGCTGTCTTTTGCCAAATAGCGCACAGCCGTTTTATAATGTACCAAGGGCCAATTAATATTTATATTGGCATCTAAAAACCGCATTTGTTTGAGCAATGCTTCATCTTTTTGGTCTGCTTCGGGCAACGATTTGTATTTCTTCCATACGTTTTTATCGGCATATTCTTTGGCAATTTCTACAAACTCATCCATGTATTTTTGCTCAAAGCGTTTTAAAGTCAATGTTTTTTCGCCGGTTTCAAGCTCAGTAGCACCATGTTTCCAATAAATGTATTTTATTTGCTCTTCTATCGGGGCATTTATCAATTGCTCGCGTTTATCTTTATCGGTCAAATTAATTAAATCGGTACATTGCAATTCTATTTTGCGATAACTAGCCGCCTGAAAACCACTTGCAGGCAATAGTGCCATTCTAAATTTTAAAAATTGTTCTTTTTCCATCCCCATGGTCATCACATCAAACGACTTTGTGAGTGCCTCGAAATATTTGTTGATGCGGCGTAAACGTTCGGTCAAAAACTCTTTGGAAATTTTTTCATTCCAACCCAAATCTTGTCCGGCTTCCGATATGATTTTTCCATTGTTGCCAATTTGCCACAATTCGTGCAGTGTTAATTTAAAATACAATTCGGTTATTTGATGGTAAATGATAAATATCAACTCATCAGGAAAATCGGTTCTGGGGCGTTGCAAGCTCAACAAAGTTTCCACCTGAATATAATCCCAATAATCCAACGGGTTGGAATATAACAATCCGTCAAGATAAGAGGGTAAATCTTGCCCAATGGCTTTATATTTTTTTTCCAATTGTTCCAATTGCTTTAATACGTCATCAGAAAATTTCATATTCTTTAAATTTTTATTAGGTGGTTAAATGTAGTGATTTTTTTCTGTTTTCCGTTGCTCTGCTTCTATGACTTTTATCAGTTTTGCCCAAACCAATTCAATAAATATTTTTATTTTTGGATGAAGAAAACAACCCGACAATGAAAAATAATCAACTGACGGCAATTAATACGGAAACAAAAAAAGAATATGCCATTTCTTGGAAAGACCAAACTTCAGGAGCTATCAACGATAACCCCTTTTCTGTTGACATTGAAAAAATAAACGACCGCACTTTTCATGTAATTAAAGACAACAAATCGTACAATGTAGAAATTTTGAGTGCTCATCCTGAAGAAAAAAATTACTTTATAAAAGTAAATGGAGAAAAATATAAATTTGAACTGAAAGACCAATTTGACCAATTATTGAAAGAGTTGGGCTTGGAAAATTTGGCATCATCCAAAATTTCGGAAATAAAAGCACCTATGCCGGGTATTGTATTGGCAATTGAAGCATCAGTTGGGCAAGAAGTAAACAAAGGCGACACACTTTTGATTTTAGAAGCCATGAAAATGGAAAATGCCTTAAAATCACCAACCGAGGGCGTTGTAAAAGAAATTTGCATTGAGCAAGGAGTTGCTGTGGATAAAAACCAAATTTTAATTCGATTTGAATAGGATTATTTACATATTCTTTACCCTTTTTATTATTATTTCTTGTGGCGACCAACCCGGCAAAGACGAAAAAAAAGAAACAAAATTACCCATCTCAGACACTTTGCTTAAACCGTCGCACATTGATGAAAATAAGTCCGTGATTATTGCCCCCAAATCGGAAAAAGAACAAATCGAATCTTTTACGCAAAATGGCATCACATTGACGCCCTACAACAACCAAATTACCGAGAAAGCCACGCTTAAGTTAGAAACAGAAACTTTTTTGGAAGGTGAAAACCAATTGTCTTTTTCTGTTTCGGGGATTGAAAATTACCACATTTTTGTTTTTCTGAACGGAGCACTTTACCAAGCTAACCAAAACAAGGTTTCCTTAGATTTGCTTGACGGAAATAACCTTATGGTATGTTTTTTAACCGATGAAAATTTCACCATTGTGAAACAACCTTCGGGCATTATTTTAAAAAATATTATTTTAGGCAATCATGATGATTATTTTAATGAAAAACAACCGCATTTACTCTATTTTTCGCCCAATAAATACTCAGAAAATTTAGACTTTTTACTGATAAATACCAACCTCGAAAATCACAATTTTAAAGTAAAAGCCACAATTGACAACACCGATTTCATCATTACAAAGTGGATGGCTTACCAAATTTCAGGGTTAAAAAAAGGCGAACATTCCGTTCGCCTGCAATTATTGGATGAAAACAACCGCCTGATAGACGGTCCTTTCAATGATTCGGGAGTGAATTTATTCCGTATCGATTAACGAAATATCAAATTGAACTAAATTGATAAACTCATGTACGCGTTGCTCAATTTCTTCTTGCGTAAGATTTTGTAAACGCTCGGTGCCAAATTTTTCTACACAAAAACTTGCCATGGCACTTCCGTAAATAACGGCTCGCTTCATATTGTCAAACGAAATATCTTTTGTTTCAGCCAAATAACCTATAAAACCTCCGGCAAAAGTATCGCCCGCACCGGTAGGGTCAAAAACTTCTTCCAATGGTAAAGCAGGTGCGTAAAAAACTTTGTTCTTGTGGAACAATAATGCTCCATGTTCTCCTTTTTTGATAATTAAATATTCAGGACCCATAGCCATAATTTTTTGAGCGGCTTTTACCAACGAATATTCACCGGTTAACAGTCGTGCTTCTTCGTCATTTACAGACAACACATCAACCATGGAAATGGTGCTTTTTAATTCGGGAAGAGCGGTTTCCATCCAAAAATTCATAGTATCCATTACAATCAATTTCGGACGCTCAACTAATCCTTCAATCACCTTTTTTTGAATACGCGGGTCTAAATTTCCTACCATTAAAAACTCTGCACCTTGGTAATGATTGGGTATTTTAGGGTCAAAATCCAACAATACATTCAATTGTGTATCCAATGTATCGCGAGTATTTAAATCTTCGTGATAACGACCTTTCCAGAAAAATGTTTTTTTATCGGGCAAAACTTCCAAACCATCCAAATTCACACCTCTGTCTTCCAACATTTTTTTACCTTCTTCGGGAAAATCACCTCCCACAACAGAAACAATGTTTACATTTTTTACAAAGTAAGAAGCTGATAGCGAAATGTATGTACACGCTCCTCCGATAATTTTATCGGTTTTCCCGAATGGGGTTTCTATGGCATCAAAAGCCACTGTTCCAATTGCTAATAAACTCATGAATAATTTTTTTAAAATATTTTTTTGCAAATATAGACTTTATTCTTAATATTGCAGCCCCGATTTGCTCAACAAAGCAGTTTTGGGAAAGTTCAAAACACATTACAAATATTCCTCCGTAGCTCAGTTGGTTAGAGCACCTGACTGTTAATCAGGGTGTCGCTGGTTCGAGCCCAGCCGGGGGAGCTATCCTAAGCCCTTTCATTTTTTGATGGGGCTTTTTTAATTTCTATACCAAAACAAATATCATTTTGGGAATCAGTGAATCTCAGCATAAATCGTTTTTCAAATTCTAATTAAAGTTAATTGTAACCGGGCAAACATTTATTTTGTAAATTAAACGTAATTTTGAAAAAACAAAAATCGAAATATTATGTATCCCGAAGAAATTGTACAACCCATGAAAGCCGAATTAACACAACACGGCTTTACTCAACTTACAACTCCCGAAGAAGTAGATGAATTTTTAAAACAACCCGGAACATCCCTTATCGTGGTTAATTCCGTTTGCGGATGCGCAGCAGGTTCTGCACGTCCGGGAGCAATTGCTTCGTTAACAGGAGATAAAAAACCAGATCATTTAGGAACTGTATTTGCCGGCGTTGATGGTGAAGCTACTGCACAAGCAAGAAAATATATGTTGCCTTTTCCGCCTTCTTCTCCAAGTATTGCCCTTTTTAAAGACGGCAAGTTAGTGCACTTTTTAGAGCGTCATCATATTGAAGGCAGAACCGCCGAAATGATTGCCGAAAACTTAAAAATGGCATACGACGAATTTTGCTAAAGTTAAATCATGAAACTTTCGCTTGGTTTTTCTCCATGTCCAAACGACACATTTATATTCGATGCACTTATTCATCAACGCATTGACACAAGAGGATATTCCTTTGAAGTAGAATTAGATGATGTAGAAGCTTTAAATCAAAAAGCTTTTGATACACATTTAGATATTACCAAGCTCAGCTATCACGCCGGAGCTTATCTTACCGGAAGTTATGTTTTTTTAACTTCAGGAAGTGCACTGGGTTCCGGCGTGGGACCATTGCTGATTGCCAAAAAAGAAAAACGGGAAGAAATAGAGAAAAACATTGAACAAGCTCTAATTGCAATTCCCGGAAAATTTACCACGGCAAATTTTTTATTACAAGCCGCTTTTGGCAAAAACCTTAATACCATAGAATATTTGTTTTCGGATATTGAAAATGCCGTACTCGAAGATAAAGTTGATGCCGGTGTAATAATTCATGAGAACCGATTTACTTATCACGAAAAAGGATTGGAAAAAATCATTGATTTAGGAGAATTTTGGGAAACCGAAACCCGACAACTTATTCCTTTGGGAGGGATTGCCATAAAAAGAAACCTACCTATTGATGTGCAACAAGATATTGATGAATTAATTCGCGAAAGCATAAATTTCGCATACCAAAACCCACAATATGCCTTGCCTTTTATAAAAGAAAATGCACAAGAAATGGATGCAAATGTAATGCAAAAGCATATTGATTTGTATGTAAACGAATATTCGGTTGACTTAGGAAAAACAGGCAAAGAAGCAATAAAATTCATGTTTGACTTTGCCATAAAAAAAGGATTGATATCTTCGTATAACAAAAATTTATTTGTAGAACCAAAAAATATTTTATCATGATAGTTGTAACCGGTGCCGCAGGATTTATAGGTAGTTGTATGGTCAGTTATTTAAACCAACATGGTCATAACGATGTTGTTGTAGTGGATGATTTTTCCAACGAAAACAAAAACAAAAACCTTGAAGGTAAAAGCATCTCAGCACAAGTGCACAGAAATAATTTTTTTGAATGGATAGATAATAATGCCAACAATATTGATTTCATCATTCATTTGGGGGCACGTACCGATACCACCGAGTTTAACAAAGAAATATTTGACGAATTAAACCTGAACTACTCCAAAAAAGTATGGCAAAAAGCTGTTGAATATGGTATTCCATTGATTTACGCCTCATCCGCGGCAACTTACGGAATGGGAGAACATGGCTATGACGACAATCATGAGATAATTGAAAAACTTAAACCGTTAAATCCTTACGGTGAATCGAAAAACGATTTTGACAAATGGGCAATTAAACAAAGTGAACAACCTGTATTTTGGGCAGGATTGAAGTTTTTTAATGTTTACGGACCAAACGAATACCACAAAGGGCGCATGGCATCCGTTATTTTTCATGCCTTTAACCAAATATCAAAAACGGGCGGCATGAAGTTGTTTGCTTCGCACAACCCCAAATACAAAGACGGTGAACAAATGCGCGATTTTGTTTATGTAAAAGATGTTGTTAGCGTAATTGATTATTTAATGAATAACCGTCCGGAATCGGGATTGTATAATTTAGGTTCCGGAAAAGCACGAACTTTTTTGGATTTAACCAAAGCAACTTTTAAGGCAATGGATAAACCCGAAAATATTTCTTTTATTCCCACACCCGAAGACATTCGCGACAAGTATCAATATTTTACCGAAGCCAATATGACAAAACTCATCAATTCGGGATATAAAAAGCCGTTTCACACATTGGAAAAAGGCGTTGAAGATTACGTAAAAAATTACCTTATTCCCAATAAATATTATTGATGCGAAAAGTTTTTTGTGAATCACTTGGCACAGAGCTAACGTTGCCCGACAAAATAGAGAAAATTGTCAGTTTAAGTCCTACGGCAACAGAAGTTGTTCACGCACTTGGTTTGTCCGGTAAATTAAAAGCCGTAAGCACTTATTGTGTTCACCCTTTTGATTGGCGAAAAAAAGTTCCTGTTATTGGGGCTTATCAAAACATAAAAGAAAACTTGTTAAAAGAAATAAACCCTGATATTATTCTTACCACTACGGGGTATCAACGCGATTTTGCTCTAAAACTTTCCGAAAAATACAATGTATATACCTTTGCTTTGCCGCCAACGGTTTCGGCAATAATAGCTTCTGCAGCAGAACTTGGAGTAGCTTTAGGGGTGCCCGAAAAAGCCACAGTATTACAGAAAGAATACACACGGCAACTCAATGCTTTTACACCAAAAGAAAACAAAAACTCTCCTACGGTTTATTTGGAAATTGATTTGGGCGGTCCGGTTAGTTTTGGGCGTTACAGCTACATTACTGACGCCTTTCGCTGGTTGGGAATAAACCATATTTTTCAAGATGAAAATTGCGAATGGCTAACACCTACGAGCGAGCAAATCCTTTCAAAACCAATAGATTATATCATTTATGAGCCCAAAATGTTTTCGAGTAAAAACCGAACTATCGACGAATTGGTAAAATATTTCACTTCACGAAGATTGGGTGAGTTACCTGCTGTAAAAGACCGTAAAATTATTATTACACCAAGTAAAAATGATTTTATTGCACATCACGGACCAAGCTTTATAACCAATGTAATGCCTTGGCTGTCAGAAAATCTTAAATAAGCATCTATATATAAAAATTGAATTAGCAAACACTGACGAAAATCAGTTTTAAAAGCAATAAAAAATGCTTAAATTTGAGAACAAGCAATTCAAATATGCTATTTGTTATAAATATCAAGCAAATTACCAAGCGTAATCCGGAATGAGTTTTCATCTTTCAAACTCAAAATTGCTTAATCATTTTAATAAGTTTAACCTTTAAAACAACGCATTATGCCTTTTTATCATAAATTAGGAAAAATACCGCATAAACGTCATACCGTATTTAAAAGTCCCGAAGGCAAATTTTATTACGAAGAACTTTTCGGCACCATTGGATTTGACGGAATGTCGTGTTTGATGTATCATTTGCATCGTCCTACACAAATTAAAGAAATAAAAAACTCTTATTCGGTTGCGCCGGAAATTGCCGTGGCTAAAAATATGAAACCTTTATCGTTAAAAGGTTTTGAAGTGCCGCCAAAAGACGACTTTTTAGACAGTCGAACACCGGTTTTGGTAAACAGCGACGTGCAAATTGTATTGGCATCGCCAAGAAAATCGTTGCGCGAATATTTTTACAAAAATGCCGACTCCGACGAGGTGATTTTTGTGCATAAAGGAAGCGGAAAATTGCGCACATTTTTAGGAAATATAGACTTTAAATATGGCGATTATTTGGTTATTCCTCGCGGAATGATTTATCAAATTGATTTTGATACCGAAGACAACCGATTATTTATTGTAGAATCGCGACGTCCGGTATATACACCAAAACGCTATCGCAATTGGTTCGGTCAATTATTGGAACACTCACCCTTTTGCGAGCGCGATATTCGTCCGCCGCACGAATTGGAAACAATTGATGAAAAAGGCGATTTTCTGATTAAAGTAAAAAAAGAAGATGTTATCCACGAATATGTGTATGCTTATCATCCGTTTGATGTAGTTGGTTGGGACGGATACAACTTCCCTTACGCCTTTTCAATTTTTGATTTTGAACCTATAACCGGTCGGGTGCATTTGCCTCCGCCCATTCATCAAACTTTTGAAACCGATGCATTTGTCATCTGTTCTTTTGTTCCTCGTTTATACGATTACCATCCTCAGGCAATTCCTGCACCATACAACCACAGCAACATCGACTCGGATGAAGTATTGTATTATGTAGATGGTGATTTTATGAGCCGAAACAATATTGAAAAAGGACAAATCACCTTACATCCGGCAGGCATTCCTCACGGACCACATCCCGGAGCAATGGAACGCAGCATCGGACAAAAAGAAACCGAAGAACTTGCCGTAATGGTTGATACGTTCAAACCATTAATGGTTACGGCACAAGCTTTGGAAATTGAACAACCCGGTTATTACAAATCGTGGTTGGAAGAATAATAATTAAGTTGTAATTTTATAAAAAAAAGAATATTATGGAAAAAGATAAATTAAAAGATGTATATCAAGAAGGATTTGAAATAGTATTTCCTGATGCAGAAGATACTTTCCCTATATTGGGAACCGATTATGTAGAATTTTATGTAGGCAATGCCAAACAAGCGGCCTATTTTTACAAAACCGCCTTTGGCTTTCAAGATTTTGCTTACAAAGGATTGGAAACCGGCGAACGCGAAGTTGCCTCGTATGTATTAAAGCAAGGCAAAATTCGTTTAGTGCTGACAACTCCACTTAATTCTAAAAATCCAATCAATGAACATATCGTAAAACACGGCGATGGTGTTAAAGTAATAGCGCTTTGGGTAGAAGATGCCACAAAAGCGTGGGAAGAAGCTACCAAGCGAGGAGCAAAATCGTATATGGAGCCCACAAAAGAAGAAGATGAAAACGGATATGTGGTACGCTCAGGTATTTACACTTACGGAGAAACTGTTCATATGTTTGTAGAACGTAAAAACTATAATGGTTTATTCTTACCCGGATACGTTGAACACAAAACCGACTATAACCCATCAGATGTAGGTTTGTTGTATATTGACCATATGGTTGGAAACGTAAACTTGGGCGAAATGAACAAATGGGCTGAGTTTTACAACAAAGTAATGGGCTTTACCAATTTAATTACGTTTGACGATAAAGATATTTCTACCCAATATACCGCACTGATGAGTAAGGTAATGGCAAACGGCAACGGACGTATTAAATTCCCGATTAACGAGCCAGCTGAAGGTTTGAAAAAATCGCAAATTGAGGAATATTTAGATTTTTACGAAGGTCCCGGATGCCAGCATATAGCCGTTGCAACCAACGATATTATACATACTGTTAGCGAAATGCGTAAACGCGGTGTAGAATTCCTTTACGTTCCCGGAAGTTATTACGATACCGTTGAAGAACGTGTGGGTAAAATTGACGAGGATTTAAAAACCCTCAAAGAATTGGGTATCTTGGTAGATAAAGATGAAGAGGGATATTTGTTGCAAATCTTCACCAAACCGGTAGAAGACCGCCCAACATTGTTTTATGAAATAATTCAACGTAAAGGTGCAAAATCTTTCGGAAAAGGGAACTTTAAAGCATTGTTCGAATCCATTGAAGCCGAACAAGCACGAAGAGGAACTTTATAATAATTCACCATCAAATTACTTTAAAGCCGCTCCAAATTGGAGCGGTTTTTTATTTAGGAAAACTCATATAAAAAGTAGTTCCTTTTCCAACGGTAGAAGTAAACCAGATTTTTCCGTTAAAGGTTTCTACAAAATTTTTGACCATTGCCAAGCCCAAACCCATTCCTCCGGTTTTTGTAGTAAAATTGGGTTCAAATATTTTCGATTGCCTGTCGGCAGAAATTCCTTCGCCATTATCTTTTACAGCAATGAGCACATCGTTGTTTTGCTCGCTTATTTCTATTTCTATAACAGGCATTTCTCCGGGCTTAACGGATTGAATGGCATTCTTAATTAAATTATTAAAAATTCTTATCATTTGGTCTTTATCGGCACGAATAAACAATTCATTTTTACCGCTTTTATTTACCACAGAAATTTTAGCTTTTTGTTCTTCAAACAGCAAGGAACAATCGCGAGCAATTTTTATAACATCCACCTTTTCCAAATGCGGTTCGGGCAGTTTGGCAAAATTTGAAAACTCATTGGCAATAGTGGCCAATGTATCAATTTGTTCAATCAAAACATTGGCGGTTTTGTTAATCTTATCCTTTAAATTTCCGTCAATACCTGTAGTAATACGTTGCAAATGCTGAATACTGAGCTTCATAGGCGTTAACGGATTTTTAATCTCGTGCGCCACTTGTTTTGCCATTTCGCGCCAAGCACTCTCCCGCTCCGATTTTGCAAGCAAACGCGCACTTTTTTCCAACTCAATGACTTTTTTGTTGTATTCTTTTATCAACTCACCAATTTCATCATTGGTTTGCCACTCAATCAGTTCATTTGTTTTGCCAATTTGTAATTTTGATATAGTTGATTTTATTAATCTTAGCGGAGCCGAAAGGTAATTGGCAAATATTACCGCCAAAATAATTGACAAGACAAAAACCAATACATAAATATTGATTAGAGCCACATAAAAATTTGCCAATTCTTCCTCCAAGGCGTGCTGCTTGGCAAAATAGGGCAAATTCAAATAGGCCAATACTTTGTTTTTGTAATTTCTGAACGGCACATAAGCCGAAAGATATTTCAGGTTGCCAATGCTTTCTTGGTGAATATACTCCGATTTATGTTTTACCGTAAGTGCTTCATAAACTTCATAAGGCATAAACTCATTGAGTAAACCGTTCAAAAATACTTCAGGTCGAGATGTGGCAAACAGCTTTCCGTCTAATTTGTAAAGATTGATATCGGTATAAAAAACATTCGAGAACTTAACTAAATAATAATTCATCAATTCTTTTTGTCCGGCTGTTAAAGAATCGGTTTCGCCAAGTTTGTGTTCCACCTCAACCATTACCGACTTTATTTTCTCCGATATATTGGTAATATTTTTCTCGGTATATTGATAACGGATATAATACACCGTTCCTATGGCTATCAGCGTAAAAGCAATAAATATATTGGCAATAACAAAAAACTGAATTTTGGTATTGAAACTCTGCAAAGTGAATGATTGAAAAGAAAATCCGGGTAAGAAAATAAAATAGCCCAAGATAAATAAAATGCCTATCAATATAAACACATAAGAAAAAACGCTCATTTTCTCTATCATCGATACTATGGGCAAACTGATGATTACGGTATTTTTTCCCGAACTGTATAAGTAGTGATTATATCCGTCTTCGTTGTAAAAGGTTGAATTATGTGCATTGATGTAGTTTGTGTCTAATTGAGTATAGTAATCAAACTCGCCTAGTTTATTGATGAGCACCCCGTTTTTATATTTTGCGTAAGAATAATTGCCCATTTTCACAATCTGTTTGAGCTGTTTTTCGCTTAGCAACAATTCGGGATAACCCTCTGTTTTTGGGAAATATTTATAATAAAACTCAATGTAAATATGATGGGCAATATTATTTTCGTCGGGCAATACAACATCGGCAATGTAAATAACACCATTTTCATCATTAACAAAGTATATTGGTGCTGATGCAGACAAGTAATAATCGGCACTTTTTTCTATCCGTGATTTAAAAAATGATTCGCATAAAACTTCTTTATTTTCTCCTTCTATAAAAATAGAATCGCCTGCTTGACATTCTACAAAAGTAATATCGTATTTACTCCAATAGCCGTTAAAATATTTTTTAAGCAAATATTCATCTACTTGTTCTTTGTTTTCCCAATAATTTGGCAAACGGGCTATTAAATGTTTATCGGTTTTTATTTTTTTCTCAATATCGATGAATAAATATTCGGCAATAGGGTCTTTATCGTTAATGAGTTTTTCGGCCAAAAATTTTCGTTCATCGTGTTCTTCCGTTTCACTCATTTTTACAATGGTAATACTTATGCCAAATGCAAAAATCATCACCGTAATGAGAGGAAAATATGCCGATACGTTAATTTTTCCACTGCGGTAAAAATAAAGTAATGCTTCAAAAATTATCAAAGCAATAAAATAATAAATCGTGTTTTGAATGTAAAATGAAATAATCAGAAAGCTAAGCAAATGAAGTGCTATGCTGAGCAGAAACAAATAGGGTGATATTCCCTTTTTTGCCCACCCCGTAACAATAACAAAATATACACCCATCAAAATCAATAAACAGGAGAGCGCAAAAATTGAATACCATGACAACTCATACATATCATTCAGATTGAAATGAAGCGTAGAGTTGTAAATTAAATGATAGGTTAAAATGATTATTCCTGCGGCAATTATTTGTTTTAAAATTAACAGAATAATATTTCTTGGTAAAGTGCTGATTTTAATTGTCGTGTGCACACTTAAACGTACAATAAACAAAATAGTTAAAACGGTCAGCATCAAGTCGCCCAAAGAGGGTAACCACTGGGAAACCGCAAAATATTTTGGCGAAAATAATTCGTGCTGATACAATAATGAAGGAATGTGAGCAAATTGAAACCATAATCTGACAAGCAATATCAATATAATTTCGATAAAAAAATAAACGATTGTTTTTGGGAAAATCAATTCAAAAAACTGATGAACGGCTAAAAATGCCAACAATACACCAACAATACCCAGCAAAATTGCCCATGCAGGGTAATTAAAGCCATTACCATCAGGAATCAAATAAAAGACATTATCAGATATTGAAAGACGCACCGGATACGCTTCGGCCTCAGGTTTATCCAAAGAAATAGTGTATGATTGTGAAAAGCCAAACTTTTCGGGGAACTTATTTTGTAAATGTGGATTTTGATAGGGGTAAATATTTTTTATCAGAATAAAGCCAACCAGCAATTTACCTTCTAATTCTCTTTGTATCACAATATACCAACCATTGCGCAATTGAACGGTTTGAACAGAACTTCCTGAAATAATCGTCGCAACTGAATCAACAGGAATATTATTGGATGTCCAAAAGACGAACTTCTCTTTTTCTTTTACAAAAAAATTAACATTGTTATTTTGGTTGTGATAACTTTTTAACGTCTTAAAATCAACTTGGTTTAACCTACTGATATATTCAACTTGTTGATTGATAATCTTCTCTGCTTTATGGATTTCTTGTTCGTAAACCCATTTTTTATATCCATTGGAAGACAACAAAAAAATAAATAACCAAACAACAAGGGTTATTACACCCAAAAAAACATATTTTTTTTTCTGTAACATACTTATTGCAATTTATGAATTATTCTTTAAACGCAAAAAAGCCCGTCAATAATGTTTGACGGGCTTTGAAAGGTTATTTATTTAAATTGTTAATTCAATGCTTCGGCACCGGCAACAATTTCTAAAATTTCGTTTGTAATTGCTGCTTGACGTGCTTTATTGTAGCTCAATGTCAACGAATTGATTAACTCGGTAGCATTATCGGTTGCCTGATGCATTGCTGTCATACGTGCTCCGTGCTCTGAAGCGTTTGAATCCAACAAAGCTTTGTACAGTTGTATTTTCAACGATTTAGGAATTAAATCTTCTACAATGTAATCTTTGCTAGGTTGGAAGATATATTCGGTTTGAGCTGAAGACGTTTCTGTTTGCTCGGGAACTAATGGTAAAAATTGCTCTAATTGAACAATTTGTGTGGCGGCATTTTTAAATTGATTATATACAAACATTACTTTGTCATAATCGCCGTCAACAAACCGTTGCATCACTGCTTCAGCAATTGGTGCCACATGTTCGTAATCCAAATTATCAAAAATACTGTTATACTCTTTAGGCAAATGCTCGTTTTTGTGCATATATTCAGTATTCTTAAATGCATCAAACGCTTTTTTACCAATGGGTAAAATTTCAACATTTGCATTGGCAAATTCTTCTTTAATTGCCAAATTGGTTCTTTTAATTACGTTTGAATTAAACCCGCCACACAATCCACGGTTTGAAGTAATAACAACCAATAATACGTTTTTCACTTCGCGTTCTTGCGAGTAAACACCTTCTGAACTGTCAAGTGTAGCACTTACATTTTGAAGGATTTCTTTCATTTTATTGGCATACGGACGCATTTGCACAATAGCATCTTGCGCGCGTTTCAACTTCGCAGCAGAAACCATCTTCATTGCCGATGTTATCTGCCGTGTAGATTTTACGGAAGTTATTCTGGTTCGTAATTCTTTTAAACTTGCCATAATTGTTCTTTTCTCAAATTATGCTTTGTATTTTGCCGTTAATTCGGCAGCAGCTTTTTCAAATACCGATGTAATTTCATCGTTATATTCACCGTTTCTTACCCGCTCAAGAATATCTTGATGCTTAGCACGCATATACTCCAAGTATTCTTTTTCGAACTCACGCACTTTTTCTACCGGTACAGGACGTAATAATCCTTTTGTTCCCAAATAGATAATGGCTACTTGTTCTTCTACAGGCATTGGTGAGAATTGTGGTTGTTTCAAAATTTCCACGTTTCTTCTACCTTTATCTATAACAGCTTGTGTAGAAGCATCCAAATCGGAACCGAATTTAGCAAACGCTTCCAACTCACGGAATTGTGCTTGGTCAAGTTTTAATGTTCCTGCTACTTTTTTCATTGGTTTAATTTGTGCACTACCCCCTACACGCGATACCGAAATACCAACGTTTACAGCCGGACGAACACCTTGGTTAAATAAATCGGCTTCAAGGAAAATTTGACCGTCGGTAATGGAAATTACGTTTGTAGGAATATATGCCGAAACGTCACCGGCTTGTGTTTCAATAATTGGCAATGCCGTTAAAGATCCACCACCTTTTACTTTTCCTTTTAATGAATCAGGTAAGTCATTCATTTTAGAGGCTACTTCATCATCGGCAATAATTTTAGCAGCTCTTTCCAATAATCTTGAGTGTAAGTAGAATACATCACCGGGGTATGCTTCACGTCCCGGAGGTCTTCTTAACAACAATGATACCTCACGGTAAGCCACGGCTTGTTTAGATAAATCATCATAAACGATTAATGCCGGACGACCGGTATCACGGAAATATTCTCCAATAGCAGCACCTGCAAACGGTGCGTAGAAAATCATTGGCGCAGGGTCTGATGCGTTGGCGGCAACAACTGTTGTATAAGCCATTGCTCCGGCATCTTCCAATGTTTTTACAATACCTGCAACAGTAGAACCTTTTTGACCTGATGCTACATAAATACAGTAAACAGGCTCGCCTCTGTCGTAAAATTCTTTTTGATTGATGATAGTATCAATAGCAACGGCTGTTTTACCGGTTTGACGGTCACCGATAATCAACTCACGTTGTCCACGACCAATTGGAATCATTGAGTCGATAGCTTTGATACCTGTTTGTAACGGTTCGTTTACCGGCTGACGGTAAATTACTCCCGGAGCTTTACGCTCAATTGGCATCTCAAATAATTCACCTTCTATTGGTCCTTTTCCGTCTATTGGGTTCCCTAAGGTGTCCACTACACGACCAACCATTCCTTCACCTACTTTTATTGAGGCAATTTTTTTGGTACGTTTTACTGTGTCGCCTTCTTTTAAGTCTTTTGTAGAACCTAATACAACGGCACCTACGTTATCTTCTTCCAAGTTAAGAACAATTGCTTGTGTACCGTTTTCAAATTCAATAAGCTCACCGGATTGTACGTTTGATAATCCGTAAATACGAGCAATACCATCTCCTACTTGGAGTACGGTACCTACTTCTTCTAATTCAGCTTCGTTTTTAAAGCCTGCAAGTTCTTGTCTTAAAATTGCAGAAACTTCTGCCGGTTTTACTTCAGCCATTATTTATTGGTTTTAGTTATCAAATAAATTTTAATATTCTTTAATATATAAATTGTCATCAAATTGCTTACGCAATTGATTGAGTTTATACTTAATGCTTTCGTTTAATTGTTTATCGCCTACACGAACAATTATACCGCCGATAATTGATTTATCAACTTTTGCATCCACTTCAACATTTCCGTTTTCCGATTTTTTAATTTGCTCGATAATTTCGTTTTTCAATTTATCGTCTAACGGAATTGCGGTGGTTACTTCAGCAGTAACAATATTATTGTAAACCTTATATTGATGAATGAATGCATCAGCAATGTCAAACAAAATCCGTTCTCTGTTTTTTCGAGTAATGATATTGATAAACATCATCGGAACGGTATCTATGTGCGAAGCGAAAATCTCGTTTAAGATTTTTTCTTTTTTGTCTTTTTTGATAATTGGATTTTTAAGCAATAATTCCAACTCACGGCTGTCTGCAATGGTGTTTTTCACAAACAGCATATCTTGATAAATCTTATCCAATTTATTTTGTTCAACGGCTAAACCCAGAAGAGATTTAGCGTAGCGGGATGCAACTCTTACCTCTTTCATTAGTTTAAGTTAATGTCTTTTACAAAATTTTCAAGCATTGCCTTTTGTTTCTCTTCTTTAGAAAGTTCTTCATTAAGAATTTTCTCGGCAATTTCTATTGATAATTCGGCAACTTGATTTTTAAGCTCAGTAATGGCTGCCATTTTCTCGTGTTTGATGGCTTCGCGCGCATCCTGAATAATTCGGTCTGCTTCTTGATTGGCTTTTTCTTTTGCTTCTGCAATAATTTTATCTTTTGTTTCGCGTGCATCTTTAAGCATTGCATCACGCTCAACTCTAGCTTCGTTCAACAATTTTTCATTATCAGCTTTAAGCGCCTCCATTTCTTTTTTGGCTCTGTCGGCAGCTTTTAATGCTTCTTCAATGTTTTCTTCGCGTTGTTTAACCGCATTTAATATCGGTTTCCAAGCAAATTTTGTCAACAAAAACAACAAAATCAGAAAAGTAATTGTTGTCCAAACAATTAAACCAATTTCGGGAGTTACTAACGGGTTATTCATTTTATATTGTTTTTTTAAATTTTGTTTAACGTTTAAATATTCCGGAGCTTATGCCAACCGCATAATACTCCGGAAATTTCTTTTTCGGAAATATTGCTTACAATCCCATAAGACCAACAACAACACCGAATAAAGCAACACCCTCTACAAGGGCAGCTGCAATAATCATTGCTGTTTGAATCTTAGATGTAGCTTCGGGTTGGCGTGCAATAGCTTCCATTGCAGAACCTCCGATTTTTCCGATTCCTAATCCGGCACCGATAACGGCTAATCCGGCTCCAATTGCTGCGTACATAGTTAAATATATTTAAGGTTAAACAATAAATTACTAATTAAAAATCTTATTAATGATGCTCTTGCACCGCCATTCCTATAAACAGCGCCGAAAGCATCGTAAAAATAAACGCTTGTAAAAACGCCACCAACAATTCCAACACACTTATAAATAATGCAAATGGTACTGAAACCGCACCCATTGCAACTGATTTAAATATAAATATCAGCGATATTAAACTCAAAATAACAATATGACCTGCAGTAATGTTTGCAAACAAACGAACCATAAGTGCAAACGGCTTGGCAAATATTCCTACCAATTCAATTGGCGCCAAAATAAATTTCACAGGAACCGGTGCGCCGGGCATCCAAAAAATATGCCCCCAATAATCTTTGTTTCCATTTAGGTTTACAATAAGCATCGTAAACACCGACAATGTTAAAGTAACGGCAATATTACCGGTCAAGTTTGCTCCTCCGGGAAGTAAACCCAACAAGTTACCTATCCAGATAAAGAAAAATACGGTAAGCAAATAAGGTAAAAATTTGGCGTGTTTTTTCTCTCCGATATTTACCAAAGCAATTTCGTCGCGAACAAATACAACCACAGGCTCCAAAAATGAAGCAATTCCCTTTGGCGCAACAGGTCCGTTATTTTTGTAATAACTTCCCATTTTACCAAAAATAAACAACAACAAAATTGCGGCTATCAACATTGCTGCAACATTTTTGGTAATTGAAAAATCTAATTGTTTGAATCCGTTTTCAATAAGATGTTCTTCGTTAAATTTTGCTGCAGTTTCACCTTCGTTTAATTGATAAATTTTTTCGTGCACTTTAACAAAACGCATCCCGTTTTTTTCTACAACGTGATGTCCGTTATCATCGTGATGAAATGCTGAAGACATAAAGGTTACCAAACCTTTATCTGTCCATAAAATAACAGGAAGAGGAATTGTAACACTATGTTCACCCTCGCCCCACAAATGCCACTCATGCGCATCGGTTACGTGGTGCATAATTACCGGCACAGGATTAAAACGCTCTTCGGCTTCCTCAATATGCTCAACAACCTCATGAACTTTTTCCTTCACTCCGTGTTCTTCATCGTTAGCTTTTGTGCCAACCGAGGCAAACATGAACACTGATAAAATCAACAAATATGCAATACGAAAATTCTTCATCTTCTTAATTTATCCTCATTATTTTGGGCTGCAAATTTATAGAAATATCTTTTTAAATGACTTAAAAATGTTCTTTTATTTTTCGCTTTGATTTTCAGCAGGTTGCCAAACAATTATTTTAAACGCCATAAATGTTTCCATAAAAAGGTAGATTAGATAGAAAAGGATAAACTGTAGTACTACAATTTTACTTTTAGGCAGAAAAAAGAAAAAATACAAAGCCCCCAAAATTAACTTTACCGTTACGCCGGCTAAAAAGGTGAACCCTACTTTATCGTTATCGATACTTTTTACTTTTAATAATGCTGTTAATACAAAATATGAAAGTACCAACAGAAACAGGTGCAGCTTAACAATATCTTTTAACTGTAATGAAACATCAATCAATTGAGAAATGAGCAGATGTAATCCGAGCAATACGGCGCCGGTCAATAATATGACAAATTTATATTTGGTCACTGTTTTGATTTTCTTCATTTTTAGATATGCGCATTACTTCTCGAATAACCATATATAGCGACCCGCCAATACCAAATAAAGACAATATAATGGTGAATAAATTGGGGTATACCGGAAATTTCTCATCTAAATACTTGCCTAAATAAGTGAAAACGGCAATTATCACACCCATTTGGATGGCAACAGTAGAAAAGCGCAAAAAAACAGAATAGCTTTTAAGCGGTTTCTTCGACAAGTCGGGCTTCTTTTTCTCCGGTGCCATTATGATTTATGGTTTTTGGGGCGTTTCCCATAGTACAAGTTCCGGTAAATTTAGCGCCCGGCTCTACCGACAGTTTACCGGTAAAAATATCGCCAATTAAATCAGATGTATTCTTTAACAATAATAACTCTTTAACGTCTATTTTTCCGTTAATTTTTCCGGAAACATCAGCGTTTTTACATGCAACTTCTCCGTCAATCATTCCGGTTTCGCCTATCACCAACTTCCCTTCGCAAACCAATGTACCGGTAAGTTTACCGTCAATGCGAATATCTCCTTTACATTTTATATCTCCTTGAATTTCGGTTCCTTGACGAATTATATTTATTGCAGGTGTATTTTGCTCGTAAGATTTTGCCATTTTATTCTTATTTTTATTGGAAGAAAACAATGTTTTTATTTTTTAAATATTTGCAAAGATAATCAAAACTAACTATTTTCAATATTATTGCGCATTTTAGGTTAATTTCACTTCTCTTATTTAGATTTAAAAAACTAATATAGTCACCTCCTCTACTCAAGTGTTTTTACTTCTGTTAACTCAACAGGGCGAGCTTTTTGACATCTGTTTTGACGACGAAGCGATGTATATTTAAACCAAATTGTTTGCCCGTCATGTTTATATTTCTCATCCAAATTAACCGGATCAAGAAATTCCTCTACACCACCAGCTACTTTAATCGTGTACTCACAATCATCCGGTTTTTCCGAATGTACTATTATTCCTTCTGTAAAACCCTGACTTTTCAAAACTTTAATTTTTTCTTGCATATCATTCTTTTCACTTGCACTTTTTGATGAGCCACACCCGGCAATTGTAACTACCATCAATGTAACAATTATAATTCTACACATCATAATTAACCTTAGGATTTCAATTTATATTTTATTTGACTTTTTATTAAATCGGAAAATCTTTTTCATTATCTTATTTTTACAAAATAACATCTATAAATTTTTTTTCAATGAAAACCACTCGTTTTTTTACTTTATATATTTCGCTGTTCATCAGTTATTTGTTGTCAGCACAAGAAACTACGCCAAATGTACCAACACAAGCTCACTACTCGGGCACAATAGATAATGTTGTGATTGTTCCATCAATTGCTTCAAGATTAAATGAATTACCGGCTCCTGAAAAAATGGGTGAAGCAAAAGATAAACGTTCGTTAGGAAATACAGTAGTAATTGGTAAAGATCCGCAAACGGAAGATGATTATTTTGTTACCCACAAAAACAGTCAGGAGCAAAGCAAACGTGTAAGGTCTACAATATTGTCATTTGATGCTTATACTTCTTCTTCTCAACCTACCGATCCTGCAATAGCTGTAGGTCCAAATCATGTATTTGTTGTTTTTAACACCGGATTTTCCATTTATGACAAAAGTGGGAATCTGTTAGCCGGACCGTTAGCTCCCAACCCTTCCATTTTTCCTTCTTCGGGATGTTGTGATTTAACGGCTTCTTATGATGTTGCTGCTGACAGATGGGTAATTACTTTTTTAGGTTCAGGTGCTCAAATTGCGGTTTCCGATGGTCCCGACCCCGTAAACTGTAACTGGTATGTTTACACAATAAGTGCTATTTCCGACTATCAAAAACTCTCTATTTGGAGTGATGGATATTATTTATCAAACAATACCGGCGCAACTGATAAAGTATGGGCAATGGAACGAGCCAAAATGCTCTTGGGCGACCCCTCTGCCCAAGTTTTGGGATTTGACCTTCCGGGAATAATAACCAGCGGTTTTTACAGTCCTCAATTCATAAATGTCAGCAACGGCACATGGCCTGCTCCCGGCGGCGCAACTGTTTTTTATTTACAAGATGACGCCTGGTCAGGAGTTTCATCAGACCATATTAAATATTGGACTATTGATGTTGATTGGACAAATGGTACCGGTGTTATTTCTGCAGCCAATCAAATTAATGTAACCCCTTTTATCAGTGTTTTTGACGGCGGTAGCTTCTCTAACTTATCACAACCTAACGGCGGGGCGGATATTGACGCTTTACAAGCTACAATTATGAATCAAGCGCAATTCAGAAAATTTGCCACCTACAACTCGGCAGTGTTTAACTTTGTAGTAGATGCAGATGGTGGTCCGGGTGAATTGGCTGCCATCAGATGGTTTGAATTCCGCCAACCGGGAGACAACCAACCCTGGTCACTTTATCAAGAAGGAACCTATACAGCACCCAATGGAAAACACGCTTGGAATGCCAGTTTAATAATGGACGGACAAGGAAACATTGGTATGGGATATTCATCAATGTCCGGCCCCACAACATCCTCAACTGTTTATGTTGGGTCATATTATACCGGACGATTTGCCAACGACCCTCTGGGTGTTATGAGTGTAATGGAAGGCGTAATAGCAACCGGAAACGGTAATATTCCGGGAACACGATATGGCGATTACAGCAAAATCTGTATAGACCCTGCTGATGATTCTACTTTTTGGTTTATTACCGAATACATAAACAATTCACGAAAAGGTGTTGTAGGTGCTTTCACCCTCGACCCGCCACTACCCAATGACTTAGGAATAATAGCCATTAACAGTCCCAATTCCGGATTACTTACAACCAATGAAAGTATTGTTGTGGATATTCGAAACTTTGGCAGCAATGATATCACTAACCCCACTGTTCAGTATAACATCAATGCAGGTGCTCCGGTTATTGAAACTTATCCCGGCACAATTGCCGCAGGCACAACCGTACAATATACTTTTACAACACAAGCTGATTTATCGGCTCAAGGAACGTATACTATTTGTGCAAAAACAAATTTATCCGGTGATTCTAATACCGGAAACGACCAATTTTGTAAAGATGTAACCAGTGGTCCTTTGTATTGCCAACCTACCTCCGATTGTTCTTATGGTGACGGCATTACAAAAATGGTTCTTGAATCAATAGTAAACAATCCTATTTCCTGCAATTCCGGTTATGACGATTTTACTACCATGAGCACATCTTTAAATAGGGGTGTACAATACAATATGACGGTGCAAACCGGATATAACACGACTACTGAAATGGCTTCTATGTGGATAGATTTAAACGACAACGGAACTTTTGATTCGAATGAACAAATATTTGCGAATCAGGTTATTAACCCCGACGGTATTGATATTACCATTCCGTTTACCATTCCGGCAACAGCCAATTTAGGCTCGCACAGAATGCGATTAAGATGTGGAGATACTCAATTTTCGGGAGATTTAAACAATCCTTGTGACCCAATGGATTATGGAACCACTCATGATTACACCGTTATTGTAACCGACTCTACCTCTGCAATAAATGAAGAAATATTGAAAAATTCAACCATGTTGATAAAAACACTTGGGGATAAACAATACGACATTTCATTAAAAACGGCTTATTCGGGTCCATTATCTATTGCCATATATAATGCCGAAGGTAAAATTTTAGCGTTTAACAACCTTAGAAAATCAGGTAAAAGTTATAATTATCATTTAGATATGTCTTATGCTGCCTCCGGAGTTTATATTATTAAAATGAGTACCGGCTCCACAAATGTATTTAAGACCGAAAAAATAATTATTAAATAAATTTTGAAGGCTCTAAAACCCTTTTGAACTGCACAATTATTGTGCAGTTCTTTTTTATAAATCAATTACATTTTTAAGAATAATTATTTAAAATAATTGAAATTCCCGGTTTTTAATAATTTTCAATCCCGAATATTTAACTTTGAGAAAAATAATCTAAATAATGACAGCAGAGCAGATAAAAGAACTAAACGGACGCCTGGAAGCGTTAAGGGGGTATCTTTGACGTGGATACCAAAAAAATGCAACTCGAAGAAGAAGAACTGAAAACGCAAGACCCCGAATTTTGGAACGACCCAAAATCGGCCGAAACACAATTAAAAAAAATTCGCAACATTAAAATTTGGGTTGAAGGATTTGAGAAAGTAAAACAATTGGTTGACGACCTTAATGTATTGTATGACTTTTATAAAGAAGGGGAAGTATCCGAAGAAGAAGTACAAGAAGCATACAACAAAGCCCTAAAAGAAATAGAAGATTTAGAATTTAAAAATATGCTTTCTTCAGAAGAAGACAGCTTAAGCGCCGTGATGCAAATTACTGCCGGCGCCGGTGGTACCGAAAGTTGCGACTGGGCTGCAATGCTAATGCGAATGTATATGATGTGGGCTGAAAAACACGGTTTTAAGGTAAAGGTTTTAGATGAGCAAGAGGGAGATGTTGCCGGAATTAAATCTGTTACATTGGAGATTGACGGAGAATTTGCTTTCGGATATTTAAAAGGAGAAAATGGCGTTCACAGATTGGTTAGAATATCACCGTTCGACTCAAATGCCAAGCGCCACACCTCTTTTGCATCTGTCTATGTATATCCGCTAATTGATGATTCTATTGAAATAAATGTAAACCCGGGCGAAATTGAATGGGACACTTTCCGTTCCGGAGGAAAAGGTGGACAAAACGTAAATAAAGTTGAAACCGGCGTGCGTTTACGACACAAACCTACAGGTATTATTATTGAAAATACCGAAACCCGCTCGCAATTGATGAACAAAGAAAAAGCCATTCAGCTTTTAAAATCGCAGTTGTATGAAATGGAGCTCGAAAAAAGACGTTCAAAGCAATCGGAAATAGAAAGCGGTAAAAAGAAAATTGAGTGGGGCTCACAAATCAGAAACTATGTGTTGCACCCATACAAAATGGTGAAAGATGTTCGTACCGGTTACGAAACATCTAATGCCGATGCCGTTTTGAATGGAGAGTTGGACGAATTTATAAAAGCTTATTTAATGAAATTTGGCAAAAGCAATTAAAACAACATTCTTACTTATCCCACAAAATCATTAAAAAGGTCAAAAACCTAAACATTTGTTTTTCTTAACTTTACAAGAAAATCGAATTCTTATGTTTAAAGATGTTAACCTGTTGCATAAACTCGAAGAAATTCAACAAAAAAATCCTGTTGAAGATCTAACCGAATTGCTAAACAACGATTCACAAAAAGAACAAGACGCTTTAAACAGAGTTTTTTCCGGAAATAACAGTAATCAAAATTTCGATTTAAATACGATTAAACAATTGTTCCCTGAGAGTAAAATTTACAATATTGAACAAATAAAAAAGCTGTGCATTGACTATCGTTTGCGCTTTTTAGATGCCAAATTATTTAAAGATGAATTGCCTCAAGAAGCACTAAACACTATTCGAAGAATAGAAAATAAAACCGGTTTACGATTTGAAAATTTCAAAATCATTGCTCCTGCGGCACTGTTTAAGCTCAAAGACCCGGACAAAGACCCTATTTTGTTCGCCGATTTGGGCAACAACAATTATTTATTCATCCACAAATGGGGTAACGATATGAAATGGTACCGTAAATGGGTAATGTGGCCGTTCAGAAAAATAGAAAACCTCTTAAAACTCATCGTAGCATTCAATGCTGCAGCGGTTTATCTGATGCCCGACAGTTGGTTTATTTACGGCTCGCCCGAAGCTGTACCAACACACAAAATGTTTTTATTTTTATTCATGCTCATTGGCACACTTTCTTTATCTATTTTTTACGGCGTGGCAATAGATAAAAACTTTACCGAAAGCGAATGGGATAATCATTATTTAAGATAGATTAAACTCTATTATTTAATTTAAAAATCTATCTCAAAAAATTCTTATATCTCTTTAATATTTAATTGAATTAAATTTTCAAAATATAATATGCATTGTATATAAAACTGTGTTATATTTGCTTTGATTTATAACTTTGATTTATGAAAAATACAGTTTTATTAATACTTGCTCAGTTTTATTTTGTTATTGGATTTACCAACAATAATATAACGGCTGAAACTAGCAACCTATTAACAAACAACAATCATGTTTTTATAGAAAATAAAGGTCAGTGGCCTCAAGATGTTTTGTACTTAACACAACTTAACGGACTTAATGCTTGGATTACAAAACAAGGTATTACTTATGATTTTTATAAAATAAACAATTTCCCGGCTCATGAAAACGACAACTTTAAACAAATAAACCAAAGTAACACATCTATTTCAGGGCATGTGGTTATTACAAAACAGGCAAATTATAATAATACGCCATTTTGTATCGGTATACAACCTATCAAAGCTAAATACAATTACTTTTTAGGCAAAAATGAATTAAAACAAGTTAAAAACGTTTCTCTTTTTAGAGAAGTACTCGTAAAAAACATTCATAATAATATTGATGTACGGTATTATTTTGAAAACGGAAAATTACGTTATGATTACATAGTCAATCCAAACGCAAATCCCAATCAACTAAACATTATTATTGATGGAGCCTTAAATATAAACGTTAATGAAAATAACTTAACGTTTACAACAAGTTTTGGAAAAGTAACTCACACAGATTTATTTGTATATCAATTAGTAAATGGTCGTAAAATTAAAATTCAGGCCTCATGGAAAAAAGAAAAAGATTACATAACTTTTAACATCGGTAATTATGATAAAAGTTTACCTTTAATAATAGACCCTTTAATTTTCTCAACCTATCTTGGTGGCAGTAATTCTGAATCTGCCAATAAAATTAAATTGGATAATAATGATAACATTATTGTATGTGGCTCTACTAATTCTTTAAATTATCCTACTACTCCCGGCGCTTATCAAACTACAATTGGTAATTACACCAATATATTTGTAACTAAATTAAATCCAACTGCAAGCTCTATAATTTACTCAACTTTTATAGGTGGAACCGGTAACGAAACTTGTTACAGCATGGCTATAGACAATTTAAACAATGTATATATATCGGGTACTACCTCATCAACAGATTTTCCAACTACAAACGGTATAGTACAGCCCTTATATGGAGGAGGCGGATATGATGGATTTATAACCAAATTAAATGCAAACGGTGATTCATTAATATTTTCAACATTTTTAGGCGGCAATAATTACGAAACAATTTCTGACATTGCATTAGATAACAATAACAACATATACATAGTTGGGTCAACAGAATCTAATAATTACCCCGTAACATTAAACGGTTATCAACAAACATTTCAAGGCGGTTTAATTGATGTTATTATTTCAAAAATCAGCCCCAATGGAAGTACGTTATTATATTCTACATATTTAGGAGGAACAGATTTAGAATCAGGTACCGGAATAGCCGTAGATATGTTAGAAAATATTTATATAACAGGATACACCTATTCCTCTGATTTTCCAAGTACTTCAAATGCATTACAAAATAATTTTAATGGTGGTAACGTTGATATTTTCATTTCTAAAATAAATAACTCGGGCAGTTTAACATATTCCAGTTTTTTTGGTGGTAACAACGATGAAACCAGTAGTGAAATTATTATTGATACTCAAAACACAATATATATTACAGGAGGTACTAACTCTACTAATTTCCCAATAACATCAAACGCTTATCAAGCTTCATTAACCGGCGTAAACAATGATGCATTTATTTCAAAAATAAACATTAATTCTAATACTATTTTATACTCGACATATTTTGGCGGGTGGCAAAATGATTACAGTAACCACATAGTTATTGACAATAGTGGTTTTTTATATATTACGGGAAAAACTGCTTCAACAGTATTTCCTTTATCATCAGATGCTTTACAAACTAATTTATCAGGTAGTAACGATGCCTTTGTATCAAAAATGGATACGCTAGGTAACTTAATATATTCTACATACTTAGGGGGGAATAATTACGATATCGCTACTTGTTTAACTTTTAACTCTTTTAACAATATATTTATATTAGGAGAAACATACTCATCAAATTTCCCAACAACATCAGGTGTTATTCAAAGCACTATAGGAGGAAGCAAAGATATATTCATTTCTAAAATAGGAACTTGCTCAAATTCTTCAAGCTACATTTATGAAACTTCTTGTTCAGCTTATACTTCTCCAAGCGGAAATTACACTTATACTACCAGCGGCATATATAACGATACCATTTTAAATTCTAAAGGTTGCGATAGTATTATCACTATAAACTTAACTATTTTATCTCCTGTTAATGTTGTTGAATATCAAACTGCCTGTAACTCTTACACATGGATAGACGGCAACACTTACAATTCAAGTACTAATTCGCCAATTTATGTATTTCCTAATGCGGCAGCAAATGGGTGTGATAGTATTATTACATTAAATTTAACCATTAATAACAGTACATCAAGCACCATAACCCCTGAAGTATGTAATTATTATACTTCACCCAGCGGATTATATAATTGGACAACTAGCGGAAATTATACCGATACACTACAAAATATAAACGGATGCGATAGTATTATATATATTAATTTAACGGTTAACAAAATTGATACATCTGTAAATAAAAATCAAAATGTTTTAATAGCTAATCAAAATGGAGGAACTTACCAATGGGTTGATTGTAATAATAATTTTTCTCATTTATCTGGAGAAACTAATCAGCAATTTATCGTTAACAACAATGGCTCATATGCAGTCATAATCTCTACTAACAACTGTACAGACACTTCATCTTGTATAACGGTAACAAATGCATCGGTTAACGACATTAAATTAAATAAAATTTTATTACACCCTAATCCATTTAAAAATTATATATCATTAACTTCTCTCAATCAAATACAAATAAAATCTGTTGTTATTTATGACAACTTAGGTAAAATAATCTATCAAGATTTGAATGTAAACAATATCACCAATAATATAAATACACAAAATTGGAGTAATGGTATTTATTTAATAAAAGTAACCGATACAGCAAACAGTAGTTTTTCAGGAAAATTGTTAAAACAATAAGCATCAAACAAATTAAACAATCATATACTCCATTTTTGTAAAAATGGCATAAAACAATTTTTGCTATTTTCAAAATTTAAAAACAATTCCATTACATTTATGGAATTAAGTTTTGGGTTGCATCCACTATACAGAAACCCAAAAAACTTTACATTATGAAAAATGCAATCTTATTATTTATCGTTATTTTAGGTATTAACCTAAATGCCTTTTCACAAAGCAGCACCATAAAAGGTGTGGTAAAAGATGAAAGCGGAAACAGAGTTCCTTATGCAACTGTATATCTCGATGTTAACGGCTCTCCGCAGCATGGAACTACAACAGACGAAAACGGAGTATATAAAATTTCGGGGCTTACACCCGGAAAATATACTGTCGTTATTCAATTTCTTGGATATCAAACAAAAAAATATACCGACATAACCGTTACTGCCAACGAAACCGCTTATGTTAATGCAACACTGCAGTCAGCGGCAGAAGATTTACCCGTAATCGATATTATTTGTTACGATTGCGAGCGTCCGCTGATAAAACCTTCTGAGCCAAGTGTAGAAATGCTTACTCCTACTGACTTTGAACACAATCCAAATATCAATGAACCCAAAATGATGTTGCGCGCATTGGGCGGAATAATTGTTGCCGAAAACGGTAAAGATGTTTATGTTCGTGGCAGCCGACCCGAAAACACACAAATTATTGTTGACGGAGTAAAATCGCCCGACGGAGAAATGCACATTCCCGGGCAAGCTATTGGCTCTATGAAAGTTTATACCGGCGGTGTGCCTGCCATTTATGGCGATGTATTGGGCGGAGTAGTAGTTGTGCAAACCAAAGGATATTTTGATCTTGTAAAAATGAAAAAGTAAACCATTTTAAGCATGTGGCTTTTCGGGCAAAAGAAAAATATTGACCAACTCTCGGATGCCGAATTGATTGCTCAATTCAGGAAAAGCCACAATGCCCAAATATTGGGCGAATTGTTCAAAAGATACAATCATTTGGTTTTTGGCATAAGCTTAAAATACCTGAAAAACGAAGATGAAGCCAAAGATGCAATGATGCAAATTTATGAAGAGCTTTTTAACGATTTGAAACATCATCAAATTCAAAATTTTAAATCGTGGCTGCACAGCAAAACACGCAACTTTTGTTTGATGAAAATTCGCAAACAATCAACCATTTCAAAAAAACAAAATGTGTATGAACATAGTTTTTCGCAAGATGATGCTTATGATAATTTTTGGGAAGAAGATGAACATAATACCATAGAAAAACAATTGACCGATTTGGAAATAGCAATTGAATTATTAAAAGATGAACAAAAAGAATGCATCAAGTTATTTTACTTAAAACAAAAATCGTATGCCGATATAGTGCAAATAACCGGTTACAACCTGAAAAAAGTAAAAAGCTACATCCAAAACGGTAAGCGCAACTTGAAAAAACTTATGGAAACTCGAATTAATGAAGGATGAAATACAAAGATTTACATAACGAAATATTTTCTGAAACCAACTGCCTAACCAAAGAGCAAATAGACAAATTATTGGCTAACAATCTATCCGACAAAGAATTATACGCTATTGAAAAGCATTTGGTTGACTGTCCGCTTTGCAATGAAGCGGTTGAAGGGTATTTGGCGAACCCTGTAACTATTTCTACAGCTCAACTTGATGAATTGATTGATAAAAAAACTGCATCACACAAAAAAAATCATCTGAAAGATTACTTTATGATTGCCGCTTCAATAGCGCTTTTGCTGGGTATTGCCCATTGGGGAATCAATCATTTTCCAAACCAAAATCTAAATAAAGAATTGAGTATCAACCAAAGTAAAACAGAAAAAGAAGAAGTAGAAACCGGATTTGCCCCTGTAAAAAAAAATAAGGTTGAAATTGAAACAATTGAAAAACAATCAACTGTTGATAATAAACTTCCTGAAACCCAAAAAGAAACCGCTTCAGACATTGCTTTGCAAGATAATACTATAGAGAATGACATTGAAATGCAACAAGAGATTGAAGCGCAACAAGAAGGTGAACTTATCAATACTCTTATCGAATCTTCCGTTCAAGAAGAACCTACAATAAGCGATGAAGAAATAAAAAACGAATTTTATGATGATTCGGAAAATGAGGAAAACACCTTAAAAAGTGCAAAGCCAACAACAGCTCCACGAATGGTATCAGTACCGGAAAGAACCACCACAAAATCTCCCTCCAAACAAAAAGTTTCTGCCAAGAAAAGTAAATACGACCAAAAAACATTATACGTCAAGGGATTTAAAATATACGATTACACCACCGAATATGCCAAAAAAGAACAGACACAAAAATTAGCCGAATCACTGTCTGTGTCGCCGGCTATGGAAAACGAAAATGACCTCAATGCAGCATTTGACACGTCGATAATTGTGAAAAAAACGTATGTTCAGATATTGGAAAGTGCGCTGGAAGATTTAAAACATAAAGATTATCCAAAAGCTATCCGGAAATTTTCTACCATCGAGCAAAAAGAACCGCACGACGTAAATGCGCTTTTTTACAAAGGAATTGTTTACGAAGAACAAGAAAATTGGCAAAAGGCATTAAAATACTTTGACAAAACATTGAACGAAAAAGTGTCTGTTTTTCACGAAGAGGCAAAATTTCATAAAGCTAAAGTCTTAATTGAATTGAACGAGAAGAAAAAAGCAAAAAAACTGCTCAAAGAAATTGTTAATGAGCGTTCATTTTATGCTACGCAAGCCCAAGAATTATTAGACTCTCTTAAAGACGAATAAGTCCGTTTCGAACGGCAAACAAAGCCAGTCCTACACTCGACTTGGCTCCCGTTTTTTCCAACAACCTTGACTTATAACCTTCTATTGTTTTCGGACTTAAATCAAGTGCTTCGGCAATTTCTTTATTGGTGTATTCTTTGCACAAGAGTTTTAGCACTTTTAGCTCTTTATCGGTAAAACCATTAATATCATTTTCTCTATCTTTGTTATCGTTTTTTGAACTATTTTCCGATTCTTTCTTTTGCGAAACAATCCCCTTTACCAACGCCGCCGAAACCATTTCATTAAAATAATAATCATTATTCACTACCGTTTGAATGGCATTTTGCACCTCTTCGGTTGTGCTTTGTTTTGATAAAAAAGCATTTGCTCCACGCTTCACAATATCCACAATAATATCTTCATCATCAAACATACTTACCACTATAACTTTTATTTCAGGATAATGTTTTTTTATAAAATCCGTAAGTTCTTTACCGTCCATTTCGGGCATTTTAATATCGGTAAGAACAATATCGGGTTTGTGTGTTTGAAGTTTTTCGAGCATTTCCACACCATTTTCCGCCTCAATTACCGAGTCTATTTCCGGTATGCTTTCCAATAAGTTTTTAAACCCTTTTCTAAACAAAGGATGGTCGTCGACAATAGCAACAGTAAGTTTCATAAGCCCGTAAGATTTATTCCATAGTACTTTTTACTTAACGTAAAACTATTAATTTTTGTTACTAAAAATGCAGGCTTAACAACCATATAAAACTTTGACTTCTGATTATCAGAAAATTATACCCTGAATTTATTTTAAAATATCACTTAAAATACGCATTTCAATTACGGGCGATATTTTTTCGTACAAAATATGATACACAGCCGTAGCGATTGGCATATCAATATTGAACTTTTTATTTATTTCGTAAATACTTTTGGCGGCATAGTATCCTTCGGCAATCATATTCATTTCCATTTGTGCCGATTTTACCGAATACCCTTTTCCTATCATATTACCAAATGTACGATTTCTGGAGAATTGCGAGTAAGCCGTTACCAACAAATCGCCCAAATAAGCTGAGCTTTTCACATCACGGTGCATTTCTTTAATTCCGTCAACAAAGCGTTCAATTTCTTGAATGGCATTACTGATTAAAACCGCCTGGAAATTATCTCCATAACCTAATCCGTGGCAAATTCCTGAAGCAATGGCGTACACATTTTTTAAAACCGCCGAAAATTCGGTGCCAAAAATATCATCGCTAATCGATGTTTTAATATATCGGCACGATAACAGCTCAGCCACGTCTGTGGCTACTTTTTCGCTGTGCGAAGAAATTGTTAAGTAAGACAACCGCTCCAATGCAACTTCCTCGGCATGGCACGGGCCACTGATAACCGCAATTTGCTCATAAGGCAAGTCAAATTGCTTATGAATATAACGTGCGGGAATAGAGTGAAACTCAGGCACAATACCTTTTACCGCCGACACAAATACTTTTTTGTGAACATTGTTAATTTTTACCTCCCCCAATACACCATGAATAAACGCTGAAGGTATCACCACAATAATAATATCCGCAACATCCAACACTTTATTCAAATCGGTGGTAACATGCAAAATTTCGGGCTCAAAAGCCACCGACTGCAAATATTTTGGGTTATGGTGATATTTGTTAATGTATTTTACCTGTTCTTCATCACGCATCCACCAATAGATTTTTGATGAATTATTGCTGAGCATTTTCACTATTGCAGTTGCCCAGCTTCCACCGCCCAAAACAGCTACTTTGAAATTTTTCATACGTATTATGCTTAGTAAACAAAGGTAGTAAATTCTTTGGTTTTTCAATAAATTGCATTTTTCAACTTAAAATGCAAAGCAATAAATACATTTTCCTCATTGACTATCAGAAACATAAATATTTTTCTGTTAGGTTACAGTAAAAAAACTTGAATGATATAAAAATTTGATTTTTATTTGCAAAAAATAAAATTTCAAATTATCTTGTTTTTATGAAATTATCTTTGGACGAAATAGATTTAAAAATTTTAAAACGATTACAAGAAAACGGTAAAATAACTAACCTTCAGCTTTCTAAAGAAATCGGGTTATCGCCGGCCCCCACGCTTGAAAGAGTAAAAAAACTCGAAAAAAGCGGCTTAATAAAAAGTTACCATGCATTGGTTGACGAAAAAGCTTTGGGAGTAAACATTACTATTTTTATGCAAATTTCTTTGGTTCGTCAAATGAGCGATGCCATTGAAAATTTTATTCAAAAAATAAATGCAATTGACGAAGTGGTAGAATGTTATAACGTAACCGGCAATTCTGATTATTTGCTTAAAATAATGGTGAAAGATATCCCCGAGTTTGATAAATTAATAAAAGAAAAACTGGGCGACATACAAGAAATCAGCAAAATGCAATCTATGGTTGTACTGTCACAAGCCAAAGACTCCAAAATAGTTCCTTATGACTATTGAACAATATGTTGATTTTTGTCTTTCTTTACCTGGCGTAGAAGAGAGTTTTCCTTTTGATGACAAAACATTGGTTTTCAAAGTGGGCGGAAAAATGTTTGCTTTGACAAATATTGATTCTTTTGACTTCATTAATTTAAAATGCAATCCAGACAAAGCACTTGAACTGAGAGCACAATATCCGGAAGATATTTTGCCCGGCTATCACATGAACAAAAAACATTGGAACAGTGTTTCAACAAATGGGAACATAAACGATGAAATGCTACACTCTCTTATTCGTCATTCGTATCAACTGGTTTATGACAAACTGCCCAAACGAGTTAAACAAACCATTGCAAAGTAGTATATTTGCTTACAACTTTAGACATAATGAACAAATTTACATATAAACGACTCTTTTCGTATTTTTTACAGGGCTTACTCTACATCTTGCCTATTGGATTAACCGTTTATATTATAATTGAACTGTTTGTATTGCTCGAGAGTTTAAACCCATTTGACAC
This sequence comes from Flavobacteriales bacterium UBA852, assembly GCA_002295925.1. Lineage (GTDB taxonomy): Bacteria > Bacteroidota > Bacteroidia > Flavobacteriales_E > Vicingaceae > UBA852. Next base: position 77,177 of record DBGO01000003.1, on the reverse strand, counting down.
GCCGGGCTTGGGCTTAATATTAATGCTCATTGTTATTACACTAATCGGATACTTTGGTTCATTATATTTATCTTCGGTATTTTCCAAATTCGAAAAATGGTTCGAAAGAGTTCCGTTGATTAAAATCATTTATTCCTCCATAAAAGATTTGATTTCGGCATTTGTTGGACAAAAAAAACGATTTACCGAACCGGTTTTGGTAAAAATAGCTCCTGAGGTTGAAAAAATTGGTTTTATCACTTGCAAAGACTTATCTAAAATAGGCATCAATGAAGATAAAGTGGGCGTTTATCTTCCCTTTTCTTACGCTATTACCGGAAATTTCATCATTGTTCCGGCTCAAAATATTCGCTTGCTGGATGTCCCTTCTGCCGAAATAATGAAATACATCATCTCAGGAGGCGTTACAGAAATTGAATTAAAAGTCAAACAAAAAGAAGATAAATAACGTATATTTACTAATATTAAATCAACAGTCATGAATAAAAAAATTACCACATTATTAAGTTTGGCAATTATTGCCGCAACATTTAACCATGCAAATGCAACGCCAAATTCTAATTCGAGCAAAATTGAAATAAGCAAAAAGGCAAACATTAAAGTGCAAATTAATGTAACCTACAACGGAAAACCACTTGAAGGGGCTACGGTTTCTATTTTGCAAAATGGTAAAACTCTTGCACAAGCAACCACCAACAACCAAGGATTAGCCAACATTAATTTAACCGATTATAACCGCATGCCGGTTGTTATCAGTTGTTCAAAAACCGGATTTACAACTTATAAAATCACCGGAGCTGTTTTAACCAATGGGTTCAACACCACTATTCCTTTAATCAAAGGTACGGGAGAACAAGTAATTGCCATCCAATCGCATGTAGATAAAATTTTGGCTAAAGCCGAACAAAAATCCACTCAATTAGAACAAAAAGCCGAAACGCATCAAGAAAAAGCAAAAGAAGCCGAAACGAAATCGGAAAAATATCAAACCGATGCCGAAAAAGCTCAAAAAGCGAAAGAAGAAGCTGCAAAACGCGCCGAAGAAGCCAAGCAAAAAGCCGAGCAACTTAAAGCCGAAAAAGAAGAGTTGGCTTCCAAAACATCTTCTTCAACTATCGAAGAGAAAGCCAAAACAGCCGAACAAGCTGCAAAAGAGCGCGAAATGGCTGCAAAGCAACGCGAAGAAGAACTAAAAAAATTAGAAGAGCAACAAGCGCGCGAAAAAGCTGAAAAAGAGGCTAAAAAAGCCAAAAAAGAAGCTGAATCATCAACCAAAAAGGCTGAAAGTGAAGTAAAGAAAGAAGCAAACAAAAAAACCGAAGAAGCTAAAAAGAAAGAAGAACAAGCGCGTAAAGAACGTGAAGAAGCAGAAAAGAAAGCCAAAGAAGAAAAAGAGAAAGCTTTGAAGGAAGAAAAACAAGCCAAAGAAGAAGCTAAAAAAGCCAAAGAAGCCGAAAAGGAAGCTGCTGCAGCCGAGAAAGAGAAGAAAGCAGAAGAAGCTTACGCCGCTCAACTAAAAAAATTGGAAGATACTCAGAAAAAACTGGATGAGAAACGCAAAAAAGTCGATGCTGCTCAGAAAAAATTGGACAAAAAAATAAAAAAAGGAAAACTGGATGCCGAAAAAGCAAAAGCCGAGCAAGAGAAAATTAATGCCAAGTATGCCAAACTCGATGAGCAACAAAAAAAATTAGAGAAAAAGTTGAAAAAACTTAAAAAGAAATACAATAAGAAATAGCTTTTGAACTCTTTAAAGAGCATCCTGAAACGGGATGCTCTTTTTTATTTATCAATAACTTGGTGAACCAAATGCCATAAAACAACTCCGGCAGAAACACTTATATTTAAGGAATGTTTAGTGCCAAATTGCGGTATTTCAATAACAAAATCGCACACATCTACCGCTTGTTGCGACACACCCTTTACTTCATTTCCGAATACAACAGCCATTTTTTCTCCCGAGTAAGAAACATCTTGTAACCAAACTTTCTTCTCGGCTTGCTCAATTGCCGCCACTTTATATCCTTCATTTTTTAATTTTTCAATTGCTTCTACTACAGAAGATTCATATAACCAATCTACCGATTCCGTTGCACCTAAAGCCGTTTTTTGAATTTCTCTGTGCGGAGGTTTTGCCGTAATTCCGCAAAGTATTATTTGCTCTAAAGCAAAAGCATCTGCCGTTCTAAACACACTGCCTATATTGTTTAAACTTCTTATATCATCCAAAACAACCGAAATCGGGATTTTTTCTTTCTTCTTAAATTCTTCCACACTCAACCGGCCTAATTCTGCATTTGCTGTCTTTTTATTTTTCATAAAGGAAATTCTTAATTTTTTATGTATTTTGCCAAAACAAATATAGGTTTAATGAAAAAACAATTTCTAGCTTTCTTTATTTTAATTGCAACCTATACAACCGTTTATTCGCAAGAATATACACCAAAATTAGCACTTAAAACCAACACGTTGAATCTTTTTAGAAGAACAACCGGTTTGGAAGCAGAATACTTTTTGCCCCGTTATTTTTCTCTCAGTGCAGCGTGGTATAATACTGGAGGAGTTAATTATGAATCGTTTTATTGGTTAGGAAATACTTACATTACACAAGTAAATTATCATTATAAAAACAACCTTGCAAAAGGCGGTTTTTTCTCACTGTTTTTTCAACTCGGAAAATGGGGGGCATACAGTTCGACGGACAAACACAAAATAGCTAATATTACTTCGTTTGGCGGAGGCATTATGTTTGGCACAAAATGGATAATATCCCAATCAGGGAAGTGGTATTTGGAACCTCGCATCGGTTATTTACAAAATATTGCGCTCAACAAACAAAAAATATCACCTTTTCCGGAAGATTTGCCCCCGACAAAAATAAATTTGATACGCTTGAATTTAAACTTAGTTTACAGAATAAAGTAAAGCCTTTTGTTATTGCATCAGACTTAACTTATCTGTCATTTCTTTTGGCGGCGATTCTATTTTTCGGGTTTTTAAATTCATCCACGCTCCGTTTACCGTAATTTTAGCTACTTCATCACCATTTTGATTTTTAAGCAAATGCATAATGCTGAATTTCTTAAAATCATCAGACATATCCACAATAAAGCAATCTACGGTTATTTTATCATTTAAAAATACTTCTTTAAAATATTCGATATTGGCATTAAACAACACGGGACCAAAACCCAATTGATTTAAAAATTCGTTGGTAATCCCGTTTTCGAGCAAAAAAGAAATACGAGCGTGGTCGGCATAATCCATATATACCGCACCACGCAAATGTTTATTGGGGTCAACATCCGACCATTTTACCGTAAATGTTGCACTATGATATAACTTGCTTGTCATTTTTATTGCATTTGGTTCATATTTGGCAATGGTAATGTTTTGTATCTTTCTGACAATTCTTTATATAACTCTTGCTGACCGTTTATTTGTGCCAACTGTACCAATCTGTTCAATACGGCAATTGCTCGGTTCAATTCATTTTGAACCGATTTTTGATGCTCTTTCGGTAAACTCATATAATAATCCAAATCGTCATCGTATATATCATATAATCGTTTGTTTAATGCGTTGGCCTTTTCATTTGCTCCCGCATGATAATACGATTCTACAATTGGCAACATAAAGAAATTATACGGTACATTGCGCTCGGGCATTACTTCCAAACATCGATCAAGAACTTCTACCGCCTTTTCTTTTTCTCCTTTTGCAATAAATGCTTCTGCCAAACGGGCAAAATTATTTCGCAAATTCATTGTCATACGACGATTATTTTCATCCATATAGATATTATGTTCACTATCCATTCCGCCCCACTGGAATTTCTCCATCAAGTTTGTGTACATAATATCGGTATTTACCTCTCCGGTTTGTCCGTCGTGGCTTTGTGCTTTATATGGCACCAAACGATAAACCAATCCATCCAACTCAAAATAAGGCATTAGGTTCATGTAAGCGTCGTCGCCGGTAGTAATGGCAAAGCAAATAGGACGTTCCCAATCGTTGGCGGCCAAAATATCCAATATAATCAAATCGTTTTTGTAAAGAATGTTTTTGTTTACTTTCCAAACCAATTCATCTACAATTCGGTTTTCGTGCTCTTTATCAACAACACCTAATTTTTTCACTTTTTCTTTGTTGACAGGCACTTTAAATTGGTTTGTTGGAATGTAATCTCTCCACGAGCCATCCATCAATTGTATTTTTGATTGTTTACTGTCGTCATCAACGAATTTGATAACTTGCGTAACATTTTTTGGCTCTTTGAATTTTGCATAAATCGGTATATAATCATTGGTTCCCTGACGGTATTTTTCCGGTCTTAAAATTCCGGGAATTGGGTCAGAATCGTATGCTTTACGTTTCATTTGCTCAATGTACCAATCGGTGTTCAGTAAGCTTAAATTCACCACACGCACATCGGTTCTGTATCCTTCTACTTCTTGCACATACCACAAGGGGAATGTATCATTATCACCGTTTGTAAAGAGTATGGCGTTTTTGGGACACGAATCGAGGTAATTTTTGGCAAAATCACGTGCCGTATAACGATGCGAACGGTCGTGGTCGTCCCATCCTTCTTTTGCCATAATGCCGGGCACGGCAACCAATGTCAATAATGTAACCGAAACGGCGGCAACCGTTCCCGGAATTTTCACTTTTTCTTTAAGTAAATCATACAGAGCATATACGCCAAATCCTATCCAAATGGAAAACGCATAAAATGATGCGGCATAAGCATAATCACGCTCACGCGGCTGATATGGGTATTGGTTCAGGTAAATAACAATGGCTATTCCTGTAAAGAAAAACAGCAAAAACACCACAAACCAATCTTTTTTATCTTTTGTAAACTGGAAAACCAAGCCTAAAAGTCCCAGAATAAAAGGCAACATATAGAATTTATTGTATGCTTTGTTTTCTGTCATACTTGCCGGCAAGTTGTCTTGTGGACCAAGGCGTGCTTCGTCAATAAAATCTATTCCGCTAATCCAGTTACCGTATAAAATTCCGCCATGTCCTTGAATATCGTTTTGACGTCCGGCAAAATTCCACATAAAATAACGCCAATACATCCAGTCGAGCTGATAGTCTTTGAAGAACTTCATATTTTCGCCAAAAGTAGGCTTATTAATGATTTTGGTTTCCCCTCGTGCATCGGTGTATTTTATGGGTTTCCCTTTAAAATCCGACCATTTTTTATACGCTCTCACGTGTTGTGCCTGAGGACTCCACATTCTTGGCAATAAACCCTGAAAACGCTTATCGTAATTTGGTTTCGATTTGGGTGCTCCTTTTTCGTATTTGCCTGTTTTTTTGTCAAAATAATAATTATAACCTTCGTCAATATAAGGTTGATTGGCATCTAATGGCGAATTAAAATATTGACCGTATAATAGCGGACGGTCGCCATATTGTTCACGATTTAAATACGAAAGAAGGGTAAATACATTTTCCGGATTATTTTCATCCATTGGCGGATTTGCCGACGAACGAATAATAATTACAGCATAAGTAGAGTAACCGATTAAAATAACAGTTAAACACAATAATGCCGTATTGACAATATAATTGCCTTTTTCTTTGGTAATTTTCAATCCATAATAAATAGCCGCTCCAACCAACACGATGTAAAATAAAAGTCCACTGTGTTTGGGCAGCCCAAAACCATTGACAAACATCAATTCAAACCAAGAAGCAATTTTGAAAAATCCGGGAATAATACCATACTGCACAACACCCAAAATAACAATGGACAATATGCCCGCTTTAATAAACCCTTTGGGTGTAACCTCCGGATTAGATTTGAAATAAAATACAAAAACTATTGCCGGAATTGCCAATAAGTTCAGTAAGTGGACTCCAATAGACAATCCCATTAAATAAGCGATTAAAACCAGCCATTTAAGATTATGTGGTTGACCAAAAGATTCTTCCCACTTTAATATAGCCCAAAACACCACAGCAGTAAACAATGATGACATAGCGTAAACCTCACCCTCTTCGGCAGAGAACCAAAACGAATCGGTAAAAGTATAAGCCAATGCGCCAACTACGCCACTTCCGAGAATGGCAAATATTTTATCCTTTGTCAGTTCACCTGACGTTTTAAGGGCTATTTTTTTGGCTAACAATGTAATGGTCCAATACAAAAAGAGAATAGTAAACGAACTACTCAGTGCCGATAAAATATTAACCATTACAGCAGCATTCTCGGGCGACGCAAACAGCGTGAAAAAACGGGCAATAAGCATAAATAAAGGTGCTCCGGGCGGGTGTCCGACCTCTAAACGATAAGCTGTTGCTATAAACTCGCCACAATCCCAAAAGCTGGCTGTCGGCTCTATAGTAGATACATAAACATACGTTGCGATAGCCCACACTACCCAACCTACAATATTGTTCAACTTTGTATAATTCATGCCAATACATTTTTATAATGTTTGCGAATATATGAATTTTAGTAAACATATCTTTTGTAAATACTCTTAAAGATTTTTAAAAAATTATTTGCCGGTAAAAAAAGATTTTCTAAATTTGCCCTCCTCAATGCCCGATGGTGTAACTGGCAACACGTCTGATTTTGGTTCAGAAGAGTCCAGGTTCGAGCCCTGGTCGGGCAACAAAAAGTCCGGAAATATCCGGACTTTTTTGTTTTATATGCTTTACATCCTCTCCACGACAATATTCCTGCCCTTTGTTTTATAGATTTGACTAAACTTTTTTAAATTCAGAACTATGAAACGCTATTACAACCTTTTTGTTCAAAAAGTATCTTCTCTTCAAGATTTGCCATTATTGTTTATGCGATTGGTCTTGGCTTACGGATTTTACAAACCCGCCATGATGAAATGGTAAAATATTGACGGTATTATACAATGGCTTGAAGGAATAGGTATGCCGTTGCCTGCGCTTAACGCTTATATCGCTGCTACAACCGAAGCTTTGGGTGTTTTATTGCTGACTTTGGGTTTAGGTGTGCGCTTAATATCCATTCCATTGATAATTACTATGATTGTAGCCATTAAAACCGTGCATTGGGGTAATGGCTTCGAAGCCGGAAACAATGGTTTTGAAATTCCGCTTTATTATATAGTTATGCTGTTCACTCTTGTTATTTATGGTGGCGGGAAATTCAGTTTGGACTATTTTATCGGTTAGAAGAGATAATTTAAGAATTATCGAAGTTGAATTTTCGCATTAAAAATTGCGCTCCGGCAAATGCCAGATAACCGCAAGCAATACCCAAAAGTGCGCCGGCAAATACATCTGCCGGATAATGCACACCCACATAAATACGACTGTAAGAAACCAATACCGCCCAAAATATCAATAAATATTTCCATTTTTTATGGAAGAATGACAAAGATTTGAGCATATATACTGCAATTGCAAATGTATTGGCGGCATGAGAGGATACAAAACCATATTTCCCTCCACAATGGTTATTGATAATATGCACCATGTTTTTTATTTCCAAATTATGGCAAGGACGATAACGCTGAAACACTTCTTTAAAGGCGTTTACTGATATTTGGTCGGCTAAGACAACTGCCAGAACGGCTCCTATAATTAACCAAACCGATTGTTTTCTATATTGTTTAATGAATAAATAAAGAAATAAAGCATAAAGAGGTATCCAAGTAAACTTATAGGTAATCCAACCGAAAAGAGTATCGAAAAACGGAGAATGAAATTGATTTAGCCATAAAAACAATGACACATCAAACTCTTCTATTTTTTCTATAAAATTCATTCGATTATCAAATAGAATCAACTATTAAGCAGTCATGCTTTGCCAAAGCAAATCTTTAAGTTTTTCTATGTTTTCTTGTGTAACAGAAGATATAAAAATGGAAGGAATATCTTTTGGTAAAGCCGGTTTAATTTCTTCTCTCAGTTCTTCATCAAGCAAATCGGCTTTTGATATTGCCAGTACGCGTTTTTTGTCTAATAATTCGGGATTGTATTTTTTTAGTTCCTGTAAAAGTATTTCGTATTCCCGGGCAATATCATCGGCATCTGCCGGAACCAAAAACAGCAATGTACTATTGCGCTCAATATGTCTTAAAAACCTTAATCCCAGTCCCTTTCCTGCATGAGCTCCTTCAATGATTCCGGGAATATCGGCCATTACAAACGATTTATGGTCACGGTAAGATACAATACCCAAATTTGGGGTCAGGGTTGTAAAAGCGTAATCGGCAATTTTGGGCTTAGCAGCTGTTATTGCGGAAAGTAACGTGGATTTCCCGGCATTTGGGAAACCGACCAAACCAACATCTGCCAAGACTTTAAGTTCCAGTATTCGCCAGCCTTCTTCGCCTTCTTCACCGGGTTGTGCATAGCGTGGTGTTTGATTGGTGGCACTTTTAAAATGGGCATTTCCCAATCCGCCACGTCCGCCTTTCATCAGTATTTTTTCTTCGCCGTGCTCAGTAATTTCAAAAAGCACTTTGCCGGTTTCGGCATCTTTGGCAACTGTGCCCAAAGGTACTTCCAACACAACATCTTCGCCTGAAGCACCTGTTTTATGCGCTCCCATTCCGGGCATACCGTGCTTGGCTTTAATGTGTTTTCGGTATTTTAAATGCAATAACGTCCATAATTGTTCGTTTCCGCGCAAAATAATATGACCGCCACGTCCTCCGTCGCCACCATCCGGACCGCCTTTGGGAATATATTTTTCTCGTCTGAAATGGACAGAGCCCGCCCCTCCGTTACCCGAACGGCAATGTATTTTTACATAATCTATAAAATTGTCGTTCATCGACGTATTCCGTTTTGGGCTTGACCTTTCTGTTAAATGTGCTTATTTATTTCCTCTACGAGTTTGTTAAAAATCTCGTCGATAGAACCTACTCCGTTTATACCTACGTATTTTCCTTTGCCGGCATAATAATCTTTTACCGGAGCGGTTTCTTTTTTATACACATTAATTCTGTTTTGTATGATTTCCGGGTCGGCATCGTCTGTTCTGCCGCTCACCTCGGCTCTTGCCATCAAGCGTTTTTTCAATTCTTCTTCGGGTACTTCCAAGGCAACCATCACATCAACTTTTTCGCCTTTTTCGGCTAGCATTTTGTCCAAAGCTTCTGCCTGAGCAGTAGTTCGCGGAAAGCCGTCGAAAATAAACCCTTTTGTATCCGGATATTTATCCATTTCGCTTTTTAGCAAATCTATGGTTACCTCATCCGGAACCAATTGTCCTTTATCGATATAACTTTTGGCAAGATTGCCTAATTCTGTTTGTCCTTTGATATTGGCTCGAAAAATATCTCCTGTTGACAAGTGAATTAAATCAAAGTGTTGTTTTAATTTTTCTGCTTGTGTTCCTTTACCGGCACCGGGAGGGCCAAATAGCACTATATTTATCATTTTTACAGATTTTTAGTTTTCGGTAAGTACATAAATTTCTTTTAGATTTCTTCCTAAATTATCATAGTCCAAACCATATCCTACAACAAATTTATTTGGAATTTCTATTCCTATATAATCTAATGGCAACTGATTGTGGTAAGGTTCGGGCTTGAATAAAAGGGTGCAGATTTTTAAACTTTTTATTTTTTGCGCTTTCAATAAATCAACCAATTTCAGCAAGGTATTTCCGGTATCTACAATGTCTTCGAGCAAAATTATATCTCTGCCTTCGAGGTTTTCATCTACTCCTATCAATTCATTTACTTTGCCGGTGCTTTGTGTTCCTTGATAAGAAGCCATTTTTACGAAAGATACTTCGCAAGGAATAGTTATTTCTTTGAGCAAATCGGCAGTAAACATAAACGAACCGTTCAATACACTGATAAATACCGGTGGTTTTTCGCTATGCGTATAATCATTATTGATTGAGTTTGCCAAAGACTGTATTGCTTCCTTTATTTTGGATTCGGATAAATAAGGGACAAAAGTTTTGTCGTGTAGTATTACTTTTTTCATTACTCGTATTTCGATACAAATTTACATTTTTTGTTTAGATACATTGAGTTAATGTTAATTATTATCTTTCACTACACCTACGATTAGTCGCCCAACTTTTAAAACATTAAAAAACTCCATTTGAACAAATGGAGTTTCTTCGGAATAGAATATTTTGCTATAAAAGATAAGGTTAATAAGTGCGTTCGGATACAAGATTGGCATTTTCATCCCACATATACCAAGTGCCGGTTTTTTTACCGTTTTCGTATTGCATTTCAAATCTTTTCACACCATTATCATCCCATACAATCCATTTTCCGGTAGGTTTTCCGTTATCAAAATAAGCCTCATTGATTTTTACTCCTTGCTTGTTGTACCGAATCCATTGTCCGTGTTTTTGACCATTTTTATAATAACCGGTTTCCATTATTTGTTTTGTTCCGGGATAATAGGTTACAACTTTGCCTTCTGCTTTTTCTGATTTTAATTCCGGTTGTGTAGAAGTTTTAACATTTGATTGCGCTACTCCGGTAAGTAATAATCCGCTTAAAATGAATGTCAATATATATTTCATAGCTAACACTTTTTTAATTTTTTACGTAAACAACTATCCAAAGTTACAAAAAATTAAGGTTGTGTTAACAATTTCTTAACATTAAATTGCAAAAACCTGATTTCGTGATTATTACCATTAGATATTTAAGAAGTTTTGGATTATTTTCTTACCGTTTTCGGTTAAAATTGACTCAGGATGATATTGCACGCCAAATACCGGTAATGTTATATGATGAAAGGACATTATCCGATTTTCATCATCTAAACCGTCAACAACTAAATTATTGGGCAAACTGCTATTTTCAACCACCCAAGAATGATATCGTCCGACTTTCAAATTGTTTTCTATCCCATTATATAACGGCGAGGGATTTATTATGTTCATTCCGGATGCGACACCATGATAGGGTTGAGATAAATTTTTGAGTTTTGCACCAAAATATAGCGCTATCGCTTGATGACCCAAACAAACGCCCAATAAGTGTTTTTGTAGTTGAACAGCTTGTTCAACCGCCGGCAGCAAGTTTTGCTTCTCATTGGGCAAGCCGGGACCGGGCGACAAAATTATTTTATCGTAAAACTTAATGTCATTAACCGAAAGTTCATCGTTTCTTACAACCGACAAAGTATCTTCATTCAGCAGAAACCCTTGCACATAATGCACCAAATTATACGTAAACGAGTCGTAATTATCAATTATCAAAACTTTCATATATCTAACAAATCAAGCCGTTTAGAGCATCTAAACATCTGTTTATCTAAAAACAAAGCGGGCCCAAGGTTATGGTTCTTAAATGATTAATTTTGTAAAGCAATGTTAAGAAATCTATTTTTTTATTCACTTATAAGTCTTGTGATAATTTCATGTACGCCAAAACCTGTGGCTTTTGACTCACCATGGCTGGGAAAAAATGTTACTGCACTTTATAAAAGCTTGGGCGAACCGGACAGAAAAGAAAAAATCTCGGAAGGTGAAAAATGGATATACGTGCAAAAAATAGCTTATTTTGGCAAAAAGCCACCGAAAGAAAATCAGCCGCCAAAGTTTTTTTACATTATAGAGCGTATTTTTAGTATCAACAAAAAGGGTATTGTCTTTAAGTACGAAGTTTTCAAATATAAAGAAAAGGTTAAAAACACCTGAAATTAAAAATCCCTGTCTGATTTCAGACAGGGATTTTTTTTGAAATCTTTAATTTATTTATTTCGCTGCTTTTTTACGTCTTGTTGTACGTTTTTTCGGTTTCTCTTCTACTGTTGGCTCTACATAATTAGGGTCAAAAGAAGCATCTACCAATATTCTGCCGCAATGTTCACATACGATAATTTTTTTGTGTGTTTTAATATCCAATTGACGTTGTGGCGGGACTTTGGCAAAACATCCCCCGCAAGAATCACGCTGAACAGTAACAACAGCCAAACCGTTGCGTGCATTATTACGAATTCTGCGGTAAGCATTCAATAAACGTTCTTCGATTTTTTCTGCTGCTTTTTCCGATTTTGCCAACAATTCTTCTTCTTCTTTGGCTGTTTCCTCGGTTATTTCTTCAAGCTCTTTTTTCTTGGCTTCCAAATCGGCTTTACGTTCTTCGTATAAAGCTTTGGCATCATCGATGAGTTTTTGTTTCTCTTCTATTTGAAACTTATATTCTTTGATGCGTTTTTCGGCCAATTCAATTTCTAATTTCTGAAATTCAATTTCTTTGGTTAATGCATCAAACTCACGATTGTTGCGTACATTATTTTGGTCGGCTTCGTATTTTTTTATTAATGCTTTTGCCTCTTCAATAATGTTCTTTTTATTGCTGATTTCTTTTTCTAGGTCTTCCACTTCGTCAACGTATTTTTCGATACGTTTTTCCAGTCCGGCAATTTCATCTTCCAAATCTTGCACTTCAAGAGGAAGCTCTCCGCGGATAATTCTTAATTTATCAATTTGCGAATCGATTTGTTGCAAGTCGTATAACGCTTTTAACTTTTCTTCGATAGTCGCTTCTGTTTTTACTTTCTTAGCCATACTTTAATAGTAGTTAATTGGATTAGTATTTTTTTCGGTCAAACGAATGGCAAAATTAGAAAAATTTTTCGTAAGTAGCTCATAAAATAGCTCTATTGTGAATTGTTCGCTCTCATAATGACCAATATCGGCGATAATTATATCATTTTCGGCGTCAAAAAATTGATGGTATTTAAAATCGCCCGTGATAAACACATCCGCTCCCACACGTTTGGCATCCGGCAATAAAAAACTCCCCGAGCCGCCACACCACGCAATTCTTTTTACCGGTTTTTGCAAATCATTTGCCGTATGGCGAATTACCGGAACATTAAACACTTCTTTTATTTTGTTCAAAAAGTCTTTTAGAGCAACTTCTTGTTCCAGCTCTCCATACATTCCACTTCCGGTTTGTTGCCATTGGTTTTTCAACGGATATACATCATATGCAACCTCCTCGTAAGGGTGCGCTTGTATCATTTTTGCCACAACGTGACTAAGTTTATAATCCGGCACAATAACTTCAACTCTTGTTTCGGGTTCAAAGTGCAACTCTCCTTTTTCGCCAACATAAGGGTTTGTATTATCGCCTGCTCTAAATGTTCCTTGTCCTTCCAAATTATAACTGCACTCATCGTAATTGCCTATTTGTCCGGCGCCGGCATCAAACATAGCTTGTCTTACTTCGTTTGCTTTTTCGTTGGGCACAAAAACAACCAACTTTGACAGTAATCCTTTCTTGGGCGATAATATTTTAGGATTATCTACACCCAACTTATCACCTATCATTTTATTTACGCCAAGATATACATTATCTAAATTGGTATGTGCGGCATAAATGGCGATATTATTTTGAATCGCTTTTATTATTGTTCGTTCAATATAGTTTTTGCCGGTAATTTTTTTCAATCCCGAAAAAACAATAGGATGATGCGCAACAATCAAATTGCATTTTTTCGCTATTGCTTCGTCAACAATTTCTTCGGTTGAATCCAAACAAAGTAACACACCGCTTACTTCATCATTTTTATTACCGACAATTAAACCGGCATTATCATAACTTTCTTGCAAAGCCAAAGGAGCATAGTCTTCTATAACATTTATAACGTCAATAATTTTCATATAAAAAGCGATTAAAGTTTTGGAAAAGATGATTTTATATCAATCAAAGTTTAAAAATATTCATTATTTTGCAAAGATAAAGAAAATGAAGCCGTTACTTAAAATATTATTGTTTCCGGTTTGCCTGATTTACGGTGTGGCTGTATGGGTCAGAAACAAACTTTTCGATTGGGGTATATTTTCATCAAAAGAATTTGCCATACCAACCATTTCGGTAGGAAATTTATCCATGGGCGGCACAGGAAAAACTCCTCATGTAGAATATTTAATCAATCTGTTGAAAGACCAATTTTCATTGGCAACATTAAGCAGAGGATACAAGCGCAAAACATCGGGATTTGTTACAGCAAATGCAAACACTTCATTTCTGGATATTGGCGATGAACCGGCACAATACGCTTATAAACATAAGGATATAATTGTTGCGGTTGATGAAAACAGAGTTAGAGGTATTACCAAACTTGAATCCGAAAATCCCGATTTGGATATTATCATTTTAGATGATGCTTTTCAGCACCGTTACATAAAACCCGGCATTAACATTTTAATTACCGACGCCAACGCTTTATACATTGACGACTACCCTGTTCCTTGCGGTCGGCTGAGAGAGTTTAGGCGAGGCGCACAACGAGCTGATATTATTATAGTATCCAAAACGTCTAAAATACTCTCACCTATTGACAAGCGACGAATTGAAGAAGAAATCAACCCTCTTCCTCATCAAAAAGTGTTTTTTTCATATTTGGAATATGAACCTTTAACACCCGTAAACAAAAAAGCTGCCGAAAATAACCTGTCACCTACCGAATCGTCTGTTTTGTTAATTACAGGAATTGCAAATCCTTCACCTCTTTTATACAAATTGAAACGCGAATTTAAAGACGTGAAACACATTCCATTTCCCGACCATCATATATTTACAGAAAGCGACATTCAAAAAATACTGCAAGAGTTTAAGGATTTTTATGGAAATAATAAAATCATTATTACTACCGAAAAAGATTTAATGCGATTATCTTTGCCCGAAATTATCGGTAATTTTGACAATATTCCGCTTTATTATCAACCTGTAAGGGTAGTTTTTCACGGAAATGACGAAAAAGAGTTTAATGAAGAAATATTAAAATATGTTACAGCAAATTCAAGAAACAGCGTCTTACTTAAAGACAAAAACAAATGAAAACCCTAAAGTGGGTATCGTATTGGGTACCGGACTGGGTGGATTGGTGGATGATATAGAAATAACGCATAAAATACCTTATACCGAAATCCCAAACTTTCCGGTAAGTACCGTAAAAGGACATGGCGGAAATTTAATTTTCGGAAAAATAAAAGGTGTTGATATTGTTGCCATGCAAGGTCGTTTTCATTACTACGAAGGATACACTATGCAACAAACCGTTTTTCCGATTCGAGTAATGAAATTTTTGGGCATCGAATACCTTTTGCTTTCCAATGCCAGCGGTGGTGTAAACCCCGATTTTGAAATTGGCGATATTATGCTTATTAACGACCACATCAACCTTATGCCCGACAATCCGTTGCGCGGACAAAACTTTGAAGAGCTGGGACCTCGATTTCCGGATATGAGTGAGCCTTACAGCAAAATGTTGCTTGATTTAGCACATATAAAAGCCAAAGAATTGAACATAAATGTAAAAGAAGGTGTTTATGTTGCACTTCCGGGACCAACATATGAAACTCCCTCAGAATATAAATATGTGCGCATAGTAGGTGGTGATGCCGTTGGTATGAGCACTGTGCCGGAAGCAATTGTTGCCAACCATATGAGCATCCCTTGCTTTGCCGCTTCTGTAATTACCGATTTGGGTGTTCCCGGAAAAATAGTTGAAATATCGCATGAAGAAGTGCAAGAAATTGCAGCTGCCGCCGAACCAAAACTTTCACACCTGATTCAAGAAATGATTTACGGATTATACAATTAATCGACATGAGTAGTATTTATGATAAATATGAAGCTGTAATAGGGTTGGAAATTCATGCCCAATTACAAACAAAAAGCAAAGCTTTTGCTGCCGACTCTACCGAGTTTGGTGTAACACCAAATACCAATGTCAGTCCTATTACATTAGGGCATCCCGGCACATTGCCGCGACTAAATGAAAAAGTGGTAGAATATGCCGTTCGGTTAGGTTCTGCCGTAAAAGCCAATATTACTTACGAAAACCAATTTGCACGAAAAAATTATTTCTATGCCGATCTGCCAAAAGGATATCAAATTACACAAGACAAAACACCTATTTGCACCGGTGGATACATCACTATTTTTCCGCATACGGATAATGAGAAAAAAATAAATATTACCCGCATACATATAGAAGAAGATGCAGGAAAAAGTATGCACGACCAAGACCCTTTCAATACATTAATTGACCTGAACCGTGCAGGCGTGCCTTTGGTAGAAATTGTTTCGGAACCCGAAATACGTTCTTCGGAAGAAGCGTATGCCTATATTGCCGAAATACGAAAATTGGTTCGATACATCGGTATTTGCGACGGCAATATGGAAGAGGGAAGTTTGCGTGTAGATGCCAACATTTCAGTTATGCCCAAAGGCAGTAAAACATTTGGCACTCGTGCCGAAGTAAAAAACATGAACTCATTGCGTAATGTACAACGTGCCATTGACTTTGAAATAAAACGACAAATAGAATTGATTGAAAGTGGGGGGACTGTAGAGCAAGAAACACGCTCTTTTGATGCCGTAAAAGGCATTACTTTTTCCTTGAGAAGTAAAGAAATGGCTCATGATTACCGCTATTTTCCCGAGCCGGATTTGCAGCCTGTTTTTGTTGAACAAGACTACATCGCAAAGGTTAAAAACTCCTTACCACCTTTACCTAACGAACTTTATACAAAATTTACCCAAGAATTGGGATTAAGCGATTACGATGCTTCCATCATTATCGAAGATAAGGATATTGCTTTATTTTTTAATGAATTGATAGAGCTGACAAACAATTTTAAAGCAGCTGCCAATTGGATAAACGGTGCAGTAAAGTCGTTTTTAAACGAAAATGCGTTACACATCACCGATTTTCCTTTACAACCAAAACATATAGCGCAAATTATTACTTTAATCGAAGAGAACAAAATAAGTAATTCGTTGGCCAACCAAAAACTTTTCCCCACACTTATTGAAAATCCGGAAAAAACAGCCGAGGAATTAGCGCAAGAAAACAATTGGCTGCAAGAGTCTGACGACGATGCTTTACTTCAATATGTAGAGGAAGCCATTGCAAAATACCCCGAAAAAGTTGAGGAATATAAAAATGGCAAAAAAGGACTCATCGGATTGTTTATGGGCGAAGTAATGAAACTTTCAAAAGGCAAAGCCGACCCGAAACTGGCCAATAAATTAGTAAGAGAAAAATTAGAACAATAAACAATAATCATAAAACCATAAAAATGAAAAAACAATTTATCAACCTACTAACACTTGTTGCAGTCATTATATTTTCTGCCTGCGGCGGAAGCAATAAAAACAACGAAAATGCCAACATTAAAGGAACTCTGACCAATGCTGAAAATGGAACTGCGATTTACCTTGAAAAATTGTCGCCCGGAAAAATTGAACCGCTTGACACGGCTTATACCGAAGAAAACGGCGATTTTTCTTTTGATTACAATGTAAAAGACAAAGGATTTTACCGTTTAAAAGTAAATGATCAAAATTACCTCAACCTAATTTTAGACAGTAACGAACATGTTACCGTAACGGGTAACATCGATAGTTTAAGCGACTTTTATACGGTAACCGGCTCGGAAGAAAGTAAACGTTTACAAGATTACAACAATTTTATTAAGAAAAACTATATGTTACGCGACTCGCTAAACCGTTTATATCAAGCGAACATGAACAACCCGGGCAAAGACACTATTTTACCGCAATTGGAAATAAAATTCCAAGAAGCGGTTCGCGACCTTACTAATTATGTTGTCAACGAAATCAACCAAGACCCTTCTTCTTTTTTGAGTTTAGCATTGGTAGAACAACTTAACCCCGACGAACATCTTGAAATGTACAAAAAAGTTGATCAAGCAGTTGGCGAAAAATATCCTAGTTCGCCTTATTATATGGCATTTCATCAAAAAGTACAAAGCATCAGTCAATTGGCTATCGGCACGCAAATTCCCAACATTCAATTACCCGACCCAAAAGGCGAAATTCGTTCGCTTTATGATTTAAAAGGTAAATATGTATTGGTCGATTTTTGGGCATCATGGTGTAAACCTTGTCGTGCAGAAAACCCTAACGTGGTGCGCTTATATAAAAAATATCACGACAAAGGTTTTGATGTATTTTCGGTATCGTTGGATGGTTTACCCAATCAACCCAATGCCAAACAAGGTTGGCTGGATGCAATTCAACAAGACGGATTGGAATGGACAAATCACGTTTCAGAGCTAAAAGGATGGCAATCGATGGTTGTGCAAGAATTTGGTATTCAAGGCATCCCTTTCACTGTTTTGATAGACCCTGACAGAAAAATTATTGCCAAAAACATTCGTGGTGCCGCATTGGAAGAAAAATTAGCCTCAATTTTCGGCAATTAAACAATAAAAAAGCACATTGAGA
Organism: Flavobacteriales bacterium UBA852; assembly: GCA_002295925.1. Classification (GTDB taxonomy): domain Bacteria; phylum Bacteroidota; class Bacteroidia; order Flavobacteriales_E; family Vicingaceae; genus UBA852. The sequence goes on along the minus strand of DBGO01000003.1, from coordinate 58,974 downwards.
GTTATTTAAAACTTCATTTACCGGCTTGAATAAAAAACTGCGCAACATATCAATCATCTTTTTAACTGCTTTGTTGTTGTGGCAATGCTCAACAAAAAAAGCGGGTTTTACCCACAGGTTGTATCACAATACCACTTCGCGATACAACGGATGGTTTAATGCCAAAGAAATTTTAAAAGAAAGCCAAGAAAAAATTTGGGCAGAACACCAGGAAGATTACAGCGAGTTACTCCCCATTTTTGTTTATGGCGACGAAGAAACGGCAAAAAATCTTTATCCCGACATGGATAAGATTATCGATAAATGCTCAAATGTAATAGAGTTTCACTCCATCAATATCCGCAAAAAAGAATACAATAAATGGATAGATAATTGTTACTTATTGATAGGAAAAGCCCGTTTTTACAAGCAAGAATATTTTCGGGCATTGGAAATATTTAAATATGTAGCCAAAGCATTTCCGGCACGCCCCGAATATTACGAGGCATTGCTTTGGCAAGTAAAAACCTATATGGCACTTGGTGATATGCAAAAAGCCGAAAAATTGCTCGAAAAATTAGAAAAAGCGAGAGAAGTTCCGGAAGATTTACGGGCAGAAATTTTTGCACAAATAGCCGATTTCTACATAAAAAAAGCCGACTATCCTTTGGCGGCTCATTATTTGACAAAAGCCATTACACATACAAAAAACAAAGACAAACGCAGTCGCTTAACTTACATTTTGGCACAACTTTATTTGAAGCAAAGCGATTATAAAAATGCTTCGCATTATTTTTCGCAAGTGATAAAAATGAAGCCTCCTTACGAGTTATATTTCAATGCGCAAATCAGCAGGGCTTTGGCTTACGATGTTAATTCAAAGAATAAAGACGAAGTAAAAAAGATGCTCGAAAAAATGCTCAAAGACGACAAAAACATCGAGTATCGCGACCAAATTTATTATGCTCTTGCCGATATTGCGTTTAAAGAGTGGAAAGACGATTTGGCTGTCGATTATCTTAAAAAATCGGTTGCTTCAAGTGTAAAAAACACCAAACAAAAAGCACTCAGCTACATGCGACTGGCCGATTATTATTTTGACAAACCCGACTACATTCTTGCTGAAGCCTATTATGACAGTACTTTGCAGTTTTTACCCAAAGACCATAAAAGTTATTTAACCGTTTATGACAAACATGAAGGATTAAAAGACTTGGTCGAAAACCTGAAAATTGTTCAATACGAAGACAGTATGCTTACTTTGGCTCAAATGAGTGAAAGCGAACGCGACAAGTTGATTCAAGCGCTGATAGAAAAGGCACAAGAAGAAGAGGAACGCAAAAAAGAACAACTTGAAGCCATGCAAAACAGCGACATTACAAATAGCAACACCAACACACCCAATATAAACAACTCCAACGGCGAGTGGTATTTTTACAATCCCACAACAATGGCATTCGGGGTAAACGAGTTTAAAAAAATATGGGGCAACCGCAAACTGGAAGACGATTGGCGACGAAGCAACAAACAATCTTTGGCAGAATTTATTGAAGAAAACGATATTGACACCTTGGAAAGCGACACCACTGTCAACCCCAAATTCACACCCGAATATTATTTAAAAAATATTCCACTTTCGCAAGAAAAACAAATGCAAGCACACGCCAAAAAAGTAGAAGCACTCTACAATGCAGCAACTATCATGAAAGAACATTTTGAAGATTACGACAATGCCATTGCCAACTACAACGAAATTATAAACAATTACGATACCTCGTTTTACTTTTTACCCTCATTATATGCCGAATACAGAATATATTTAGCCCAAGAAGATGATAAAAATGCCGAGCGCATTAAGCGGATTATCCTCGATAAATATCCCGACAGTGAATATGCTCGAATCATTTCCGATCCGGTTTATATGAAATTGGCTCGAGAAGAAAGAAAAAAAGCTGAAGATTATTACGAACGAGCTTACGACTTATACAAAAAACATTACTACAACAAAGTAATATTGCGTTGCGAAAAATCCAAATCGATATTTGCCGAAAATCATATTCAAGATAAATTTGACTTGCTTAAAGCACTTGCAATAGGCGAAACCGCACCGCGCGATACTTTCAAAGTAGCGTTGGAATATGTCATCCAACAACATCCCAATACCGAATCGGCAAAAAAAGCGCAAGAAATATTAAATTTATTAAAGAAAGAAAAATCCGGACCTCCCGGCGATTTCCCAACAGTTGAATACAGCCCGGATAAAGATATACCCCATTATTTTGTAATGGTTGTTCCCATTGCCGACAAAAAGAAAAATCAATACAAAAGCATTATTTCCGATTTCAATATCAAATATTTCCCCGAAAGCAAACTCAAAGTTGAAAGCATGTTTATTGATGCAAAAAACGAACTGATTACGGTTAAAGAATTTCCCACGGCAGCCGAAGCAATAAATTATTATCGCACTTTTAAACTCAACAAAAAAGAACTGTCAGAAGTATTGCAAAAATCTTACCCGTATTTTATTATCTCTACATCCAATTTCCCTAAATATTATAAAGACAAAAACACTTCACTTTATTTAAATTTCTTTCAATCAACCTATTTGAAAGAACAGTAATTTATTCGCTCTTATTCCTTCCAAAATCAATATCTTTGTTTACAAAACAAACAAGTAAACCTTATGTTTTCACCCGGACAACGCTTATTTGCGCTAATATTTATCATTGTTTTCGCCGCATTCACACTTTATAATTATTACAAAGATTACAAACGCGACAAATCTTATTTTAAAGGTGTATGGATACTGGTTTTAGTCATCATCATATTCTTTAGCTTATACAGAGTAATGCTTCATCTGTTAAAATAAACAACCTTGTTAAGGTAATTTAAATTAAATTTGTTTAGAAAAATTACACATGAAAGGATTCTCCAAAATAGCCAACCTCGAACCAGATGAATTTTATTATTCGGAAGAAGGATATATCGTTTTTACCGAAAAATATCACCTGAAAAGAGGATATTGCTGTAAAAGCGGATGCAAACACTGCCCTTACGGATACGATAAAAAAACCGATTCTTTTAAAAAAACTAAATAAAAGCTCTGTTATGAATACAACAACTGCAAAAACATTCAAAGAACAAATTTTAGAAGGAATTCCTGCAGAATTACCACAACCCAAACCTTACGACACATCAGTAAGTCACGCACCCAAAAGAAAAGATATTCTTACCAAAGAAGAAAAGATATTGGCGGTAAAAAATGCCTTACGTTATTTTCCAAAAGAATGGCACGCCGAGTTGGCAAAAGAATTTGCCCAAGAGCTTAAAACCTACGGACGCATTTACATGTATCGTTTTCGTCCCGATTACGACATGTACGCCCGACCAATTGATGAGTACCCCGGAAAATCACTGCAAGCGCGGGCTATTATGCTTATGATACAAAACAATCTCGACCCGGCAGTTGCACAACATCCGCACGAGTTGATTACTTATGGCGGAAACGGTGCTGTGTTCCAGAATTGGGCACAATACCTGTTGACTATGAAGTATTTGGCCGAAATGACCGACGAGCAAACTTTGGTTATGTATTCCGGTCACCCTATGGGATTGTTTCCCTCACACAAAGATGCACCACGAGTGGTTGTAACCAACGGAATGATGATTCCCAACTACTCCAAGCCCGACGATTGGGAACGTTTCAACGCTTTGGGCGTTACGCAATACGGACAAATGACTGCCGGTTCGTATATGTATATAGGTCCGCAAGGAATTGTACACGGCACAACCATTACCATTTTAAATGCTGCCAGAAAATACCGTGAAAAAACAGGGATAAGCAAAGACGAACTTTTACTGTTTGTTTCCTCGGGCTTAGGCGGAATGAGTGGTGCACAACCCAAAGCCGGAGATATAGCCGGTGTAATATCAGTAGTGGCAGAAGTAAATCCTGCCGCTTCACGCAAACGTTTTAAGCAAGGTTGGGTAGATGAAATCTACAGCGATATCGATTTGGTTGTAGAACGCGTGAAAAAAGCAAAAATGGATAAAGAAGTTGTTTCTATTGCTTACGAAGGAAATATTGTAGATGTTTGGGAGCGATTTTATGAAGAAGGATTACACATTGATTTGGGCTCAGACCAAACCTCATTGCACAATCCTTTTGCCGGCGGCTATTATCCGGTAGGGTTAAGCTTCGAAGAGTCCAATAAAATGATGGCTGAAAATCCTGCTCAATTCAAAGAATATGTATATGAAAGTTTACGCCGGCAAGTAGCGGCAATCAACAAACATACGGCAAAAGGCACATACTTTTTCGATTACGGAAATGCATTTTTATTGGAAGCAAGCCGCGCCGGTGCCGACATTATGAATGAAGACGGAAAAACATTCAAATACCCCTCTTACGTGCAAGACATTATGGGTCCAATGTGTTTTGATTACGGCTTTGGTCCATTCCGGTGGGTTTGCACCTCGGGCAAGCCGGAAGATTTAGCAAAAACAGACCAAATTGCTTGCGAGGTGCTGGAAGAAATTAAAGCTACTGCACCTCCGGAAATTCAACAACAAATGGCGGATAATATTCAGTGGATTAGAGGAGCTCAAGAAAACAAACTCGTGGTAGGTTCGCAAGCCCGCATCTTATATGCCGATGCCGAAGGGCGAATTAAATTGGCAAAAGCATTTAATCAAGCTATTGCAAAAGGCGAAATTTCTGCCCCAATAAATTTAGGTCGCGACCATCATGATGTATCCGGTACAGACAGCCCATACAGAGAAACGTCAAACATTTACGACGGCTCACAATTTACTGCCGATATGGCCATTCACAACGTCATTGGTGACAGTTTTAGAGGCGCCACGTGGGTGAGTATCCACAACGGTGGAGGTGTTGGTTGGGGCGAAGTGATAAACGGAGGGTTTGGACTGACATTAGATGGCTCACCGGAAGCAGAACACAGAGCCGAAAGTATGTTGTTTTGGGATGTTAACAATGGTATTGCCCGTCGTAGTTGGGCACGAAACGATGAAGCAATTTTTGCCATTAAACGAGAAATGGAGCGCACACCTAACCTTAAAGTAACATTACCAAATATCCCCGAAAATGATGTATTGCATAATTTGTTTTAGTTAGAGATACAATATTTTATATTTTTTGTATCTAAAAGCTTCTATTCAATAATTGGAATAAATAAATTATTGATGTATATTCGCAATTATTAATAATAATTTAAAATTAACTTAAAACTAAATGCTATGAAAAGAAATTTACTAGTTGCTTCTGCGATTGTGGTTTCAGGTGGATTGTTTGCTCAATCTACTCAGTTAGACCCTTCGTATGATGTAAAAGCACCAAACAAAGTAGTAAACGAAGGCGAATTAAGCTTTCAAGCTACCTCAAATTTTGGAGGTGTTAAACCTAACACACCAAACAACAAAGCGGTATCTATAGTACCTATGGGTAATTCTGGAAATGCTTATACCTGTGGTTTTGGTCCAAAAACTTACCTTTGGGCAGACCCTAACCTTAATGCTGTAACATTCTCACACAGAACAGACCCTAATACCACAGGAGATGGTTCTACCGGTTGGATACGTTTTGATGTATCTAATGATGGAGGTACAACTTGGACAGCAAATGTAGGTCCGGTTTATAATGCATCAACTCCTTACTCTAACGCACGTTATCCTCAAGGTTTAATATACAACCCTGCAAACAATACTGACGTGGCTAATGCTTTCTTTACTTACTTTGCTCCAACATTAAATGGAACAAACTCAAGTTGGGGAGGTTATGGTTATGGTGTATCAAAACTTGATGGAACCGGTATTACTCAACACGAAGATTCCTCTACTGCATCTATGTTTAAATTAATTCCAAGTTCATTCTTTGTTACACAAAACGGGGTATTATGGAATGTTGATGTTGAAGGAGACGGTTTAAATAACTATGAATACACTGATAGTTTAATTCTTTCTACAGGAATTATTTCCGGAAATGATGTGTCATATATTTACAACAAATTATATGCGCCATCTTCTTTAGATAATACCGGTGCTCATAACATGGTTGATGCAGTTATGGCATTTGCACCTGATGGATTAACCGGGTACATTGCTATTATTGGCCACAATGATTACAATGTACAGCCTGATTCGGCTTACTATTTATACACTTACAAAACTACTGACGGTGGTGGTTCTTGGTCTGGTCCAACAAACATTTTACCAAGCAACTTAGCCGGCGTTACAAATGCTTTAGGTGCAGGTGCTTACACAACTGGTTTTGAATTAGATTTAGCTGTTGACGGCAATGGAAACCCACACATTGTTTGTGCTATAGGACCTCAAGCAACAGGTGCTGGTTGGTCTATCAACACTACTCCCGGAGCTTGGGGATTATTCGATGTAACTTCTACTGACGGTGGTACCACTTGGGATGCTAAATTAATTGCTAAACCAATGACTTTCCGTGGTACATTTGGTGATCCTAACGGAAATGCTATTTCTGAAGACAGCCGTGCTCAAGTTGGTATTAACTGGACCGGAGACAAAGTTTTCTATACATACTTTGATACAGATACCAATATTTTTGGAACTCAAGATGGAAACTTATACCCTGATGCTTGGATAGCCGGGTTAGACTTAGCCACAGGTAACATGGCTGCACCTCAAAATGTTACTACAGGTACAGCTGCCGATGGTATTGCCACTTTCGGAAACATGTCTTACTATGTTTTTGATGACGGAAACGGTAACTACACTATTCCAATTTCATTCCAACAACTTACAGCAACAAGTGATGTATTATCTCCTACACAACACCAATATGTATCAGGTGTAGTTTTAACAGATGCTGACTTCACTTCAAGTATTGCTTCTATAGAGGATAATGCTAATATTAATCTATATCCTAATCCATCTAATGGAATTATCACATTAAATGTTGATGGAAGCACTTATTCTTACGAAGTGATGGATATTACAGGTAAAGTAGTAATTAACAATACTGTTGCATCTGCCAGTCGTTCAGTTATTGATATGACTAAATATCCTTCAGGTGTATACTTTGTAAAAGTAAATACTGCTGCAGGTTCATTTATGCAAAAAGTAATTTTATCAAAATAATTTTCTGATAAATAATAAACTCTTAAAAGGGCTCCAAATTGGAGCCCTTTTTTTATTTGCTTCATTTTTATATATTTGTAGAAATAAAAAAATATAATGCTATGAAAAGAAATTTACTTTTTGCATCGGCTTTTATTTTTGGTGCAGGCATGATTGCTCAAAATCAATCCATACCTCAAGTATCAAAAGCCAACAATGTTGCAATGCCATTTAACAAGGTATATTATACCGGCGATGAAATTATCAACATGGTAAAACCTCACAATCCTTATGTAACAAACAAAGCTTCATACGAGGAAATTATTGGTGTTACCACTTACGATTTACAAACCAATTCATCTCCAAGAAGAAAAATCTATAATCCCGGAGACGGAACAATCTCAGCCGTATGGACATATAGTGAAACTTATGATGTTTCGGCAAGTGACAGAGGTACAGGATATAATTATTTTGATGGAAATGCCTGGGGACCGCAACCTACAGCTCGCTTAGAAGCTTCTACACGTACAGGTTGGTCGAGCATAGTCGTTACGGGATCAGGAGAAGAAGTTGTTGTTAATCACCAAGGAACAGGACCATTACCTATGCTGAAAAGAACAAAAGGTACAGGAACGTGGACGCAAGGAAATGTTTCTTCAAATTTAGGAGTTGATTTAATTTGGCCACGTATTGATGTTGGCGGACCTTCAAACAATACGCTACATGTTATTGCCGTTACCGCACCTTCTGCTTTTGGTGGACCAATGGTACAAGGTTTAGACGGAGCATTAGTTTATTACCGCTCTCAAGATGGCGGAAACACATGGGATATTGTTGATTCTATATTACCCGGTTTAGATACTACAAACTTTGCCAACTCTGTACAAACCAAAGGTTATAATGGCGATGAATATGCAATTGCTGCAAAAGGAAATACAGTTGCCATTGTAGTATTTGATGATTGGAATGATGTAGTTTTAATGAAATCTACTGATAATGGTGATACTTGGACAAAAACCATTATCAATGATTTTATGGATAATCCAACAGCCTCTGACACCATTCAAACTTCAGACGGTTCAGGTTCTGTAATCATTGACAACAATGGAATGGTACATGTATTTTACGGAAATATGCGTGTATTAGATGATGATGGATTTGGAACCGGAAACACATCTTATTTCCCGGGAACAAATGGTATTATGTATTGGAATGAATCTATGGGAGCCGCTCCCGGATCAAACTCTACAAATGCCGTAATGATTACAGGTGCTTTAGATTTGGATAATAACGGACAACTTGACATTGTTGACCCACAACAAATCCCTGCTTATTTTAATTCATTGTCAAGCTATCCTACTGCGGGAATTGATGCAAACGGAACTATTTACTTAGCTTATGCCGCACTGGTTGAAAACTTAAATAACGGAATTCAAAATTATCGTCATATTTATATGATGAAAAGCTCTGACGGAGGAAACACATGGACAACCCCTGTAGATGTAAACGGAAACCAAGGAGGTGCGGGAATTCATGATTTTGATGAATGTATGTATCCTTCAATTGCCGATTTGGTTGACACTAAAGTTCATCTTGTATATCAACAAGACGGTGAGCCGGGCTCATCGGTTACCGGCTCAGGAGGTAACGGAACATCTGACGATGGTGATCCTTTTTCATTAAACAACATTTATTATTTAAGCATCGACACCAACCTAACACCTTCTGTTTCTGTAGAAGAAATTAAAAATAAAGTTGGTTTAAGAATGTATCCAAATCCTGCAACTGAAGCTGTTGTGTTAACAGTAAATAATGCAAACTATTCTTACGAGATAATGGATATGACCGGAAGAATTGTTATTGCTAATACTGTTGCCAACAAAATGAACGAAAGAATTGATATTTCAAATCTTCCAACAGGAATGTATTTTGTAAAAGTTAATACAACTCTTGGCTCTGTTATAGAGAAATTGGAAATTATTAAATAAATTATCAATACATTTTACACCTCTCAAGCCCTTGCATCTGCAAGGGCTTTTTTATGGATATAAATTTTTCCGGCAACAACGCAATAAATAAGTGTTATAAACAGTTAATATGTAAAATTTGATGCCTATGAAAACTTCAGAAAAAAACAACACTCACGGAATTAAAAACAGCAAACTAGAAAAAATGAGACCGATTTTTTTCAAAATCGGGTTATTTGTAACGCTTAGTGCTGTGTTTTTAGCTTTTGAATACACTACTGAAACTATTGAGAAAAAACCGGTAATTACCGAAGATTTAATAGATGAAGGATGGAAACCCATAAACACATTTGTAGAAGAAAAAAAACCGGAAGTTAAAAAAGAAATTATTGAAAAGCCAAAAGCAGTTAATCCTTTTAAATTAACGGCTGTAGAAAATAATACCGAAATTGAAGAAAATACTGCTCAAGAGACTCAAAACGAATTAAATCCGGATGAATTTTTGGTAGGATTTGACGATGACGAAAAAACAGAAACTGTTCCACTTCCTCCTTTAGATTTTGCAGAAGAAATGCCTTTTTTCATTGATTGTAAAAGTGAAGCTAAAACCAATATGGAAAGAAAAGCTTGTACCGAGTTTCGTATTCAAGCTATTTTAGATAAAGAATTAAAAATACCTGAAGATGTAAAAGCAATGGGGAATTCATTTACGGCATATCTGTCATTTGTTGTTGACCCTGAAGGAAACATTACAAATATTGAAGTGTTGCGTTCACCAACAAAAAGTTTTGAAAAAGCCGTGAAAAAAGCTGTAAAAAAATTCCCGAAATTTGTTCCGGGCAAACAAGCCGGACGCAAACGAGCTGTTATCTTGCGGCAACCCATAAATGTAAAAATATTATAATGCCGTAAAATCTAGATATTAAAAAAGCCCTTTGAAATTCAAAGGGCTTTTATTTAATCTTGTTTAAGTAAGATTACTCAGCGTGTTCTTCTGCGTGCTCTTCTTCTGCATGTTCTTCCTCAGCATGCTCATCACCACATTTTCCTTCTCCGCATTTTCCTTCTTCACACTTCATCTCACCTTCTGCAGTTGAATCTGCTACTTCTTCAGCAACTTCATCAGTAGCTTCATCAAGAGCGTTTTCAATGTCATTCATGATTTCTTCAGCTTGAGCTTTTGCTTCAGCTTCAGCTTTTGCTTTTTCTTCTTCAGATGGTCCGCAAGCAACTAATGAGAACATTCCTGCAACCATTAAAAGTGTCATTAACTTTTTCATTTTTTTTAAATTTTTTGATTAATAAATAAATTAAGTGTGCGCAAATATATAAAAAATATTTTGTTTCCAAATATTATTTGCTGTAATGTAGTGTGTTTGACATATTTTTTCTGAAAAATAAACGTAAATTCGTTCTATCAAAAATGAAAAGACGCCGTTTTATACAACATATTGCTGCCGCAGCGGTTTACAGCCAATTACCTTTATTGGCAAAATGTTCTGTGCCAAACAAAAATAATGTAGCAACTTATATTGAAAATTTACCTGAACATTCTCCGCTTTCAACGTTGCAGGCAAAAAACTGTGTTATTGTGCAGCAAATTTTATTTCCCGATAATGAAGATACACCCGGAAGCATTGCCCTTAACAGTTTTCCTTTTTTTATTTCTGTATTAAATGATACTTGGCGCGATGAAAATGAAAATGATTATCTCATCAAGGGGTTGGACAAATTAAATGATTTTGCAAAAGACCAATACGGTTTAGACTTTTTTCAACAAAAAATAGATAACCAACAAGAAATTTTGGCAAATTATATAGAAGATAAAGGCGAAAATTGGGCATCGGCAATGTTGTCAATAATTTTTGAATCGCTTTTTGCCAATCCGATATACGGTTGCAATCCCGACGAAATTGGCTGGAAATGGCTGAATTACACACCCGGTCAACCCCAACCCTCTGAACAAAACAAATACCCTGAATTGATAAAAAAACGAAAATCGGAGAATAAAATAATTACTTCTTTAGAACAAATCCTGCAAGAATGAATCAGCCCGAATTATATGATGTATGTGTGATAGGCAGTGGATCCGGCGCCGGTCCGGTTATATACGAATTGTCAAAAGCCGGATACAAAGTGGTTGTGCTCGAAAAAGGTCCGTGGTACAGAACCGAAGATTTTGCAAAAGACGAGTTGGCTGTTTCGCGTCGGGATATCTATTCGCCCAACTTACGTGATGAACGTCACGTAATTGAAAAACCACTCGAAAACGGAAAATGGAAAATCCGTTCTACATTTGATTCGGGCATCAGTTTTTGGAACGGCAACTGTGTGGGCGGTTCATCAAACTTTATGAGTGCGTATTTTGAACGCCTGAAACCATCGGATTTTAAACTGCTCTCTACGTATGGCGAAATTGAAGGTGCCAATATTGCCGATTGGCCAATATCTTACGATGATTTAGAGCCCTATTACACAAAAGTGGAAAGTATTGTCGGCATTTCCGGAAAAGCCGTTCCGCATAAATTTGCCGAGCCACGCTCAACACCGGACTTTCCTTTCCCGCCGTTAAATGAAAATATTTTTGCCCAATGGATTGATACGGCTGCCGAAAATTTGAAATGGGATATTATTCCTTTGCCCCGAGGCATTATTTCTCGCCAAAAAAATGAAAGAAACAGTTGTTATTACTCCAATTATTGCGGCAGTTACGGGTGTTCGTCCAATGCCAAAAGCAGTTCACGCGTAGCATTGATACACGATGCATTACGAACCGGAAACTGTACCGTTATTCCCAATGCGAAAGTGTATCATTTAGAAACCAACGGCAATAAAAAAGTTACCCGAGCTTGGTATTATGATGCTCAAGATAAAAAGCAAAGCATTCGTGCCAAATTGTTTGTAGTTGCGGCACAAGCTGTTGAAACATCTCGCTTATTATTAATGAGCAAAAACAAAGAATTTCCCAACGGATTAGCCAATAATTCGGGGCAAGTGGGAAAGAACCTCCTTTTTTCGGGTGGCGGTTTGGGCAACGGGTATTTTTATTATGATGAATTGCCAAAAGAAGATGCCGAAAAACTCTCCGCACCCGGATTATTTGTTAACCGCTCGCTTACCGAGTTTTATGAATTGGAAGACCCTGATACAGGAAAAAGAATAAAAGGCGGAACAGCGCATTTTTTGTTTGAGCACGCTGTAGGAATCGGAAAAGCTATTCGTCAAAAATGGAAAGGCGACCGGCTCTTATATGGCACGCCTTTGCAAAATCGATTAAAACAATATTTTACCAATACCCGCAAAGTTCGGTTTGAGATTTTTGTCGATTGGTTACCCAATGACAATTGCCACGTAACACTCGACCCAAAAGTAAAAGATAAATGGGGCGACCCTGTTGCTCGTGTTAAAACCGGTTATCATCCGCACGACATTAAAGTGGGGAAATTATTAGCCGAAAAATGCGAAAAAGTATTTAAAACTATTGGCGCCAAGCATATTTCCTCAAATATTTCGGGCAATCCGCCGGCAAATTTACAAGCAGGAGGGTGCAGGTTTGGCAACAATCCCAAAACATCGGTTTTGGATAAAAACTGCAAGGCGCACGAAGTAGAAAATTTATATGTTACCGACGGCAGTTTTATGCCTACGGGAGGAAGCATTACTTACACCTGGACTATTTATGCCAACAGTTTTAGAGTGGCGGATAAGATTAAAGAACACTTGGGTTAAGCGTTGTTTATTCAATAACTCCGGTAAAAATCAACACATAATACAAACCTGACAAAATAAAAGTAACTTGAACACTATTAAATAAACTAACACAAATAAATTTTTAGAGATAATTACTTATTACAAATTGGTTGATTTTTATTTAATATATCTGTTTTTACAAAATCGTTTTTCAATACAGGATTCCATTCAAAATTGGAAACTTCTGTTACAATAAAATTTTCGGAAGGACCGGAAGAAAGTAATTTTTCGGAAAAATCATCTTCCAATTCTTTGAGTTTATCCAGTTCGCAAGGCGGTAATTCGCCGGCAACGGCTTTTTTGCCCATTTCGTCAATAATGGCAGGTTTAACGCCTTTTTTCAGGTTTATTTTCACTGCTTTGCCATTATCAATACGTTGCACAATGTAAAAACCATCCTCAATATTATTATCTACATAAAACGTATTGAACTGATACCTTCCGCCTGTTAAATATACGGCTGCATCGGTAAGGCAAGGCGAACTTTTGCTGACAATACGGGTATTGGTGCGGTCAACTATTCCGTTGGGGTATAATTGCTGTAAGCCTTCTTTAAGTCCTAAAAAACCTACAACCAATCCGTCGCAAAGGTGTCCGTGAAATTTTTCCAAGTCTGTTAAGCTAAGCGTATGTTCCAAACCCAACCTTCCTTTTGAAAAATCGGTATCTACCACTTTTATTTCGGGTAAATTTTGTGTCTCTGTTTTCATCTCTTGTTCGATTTTAGTTTGTGTTTCTGTTCTTTGCTCATTGTTGGATTTTGGTTGATTGCAAGCAGCAAAAAACACAATGATTGACGCTAAAAATGCAGTTGTTCGTTTCATTTTTTTATTTTATTTTTTTAATGTAAAAACGCTATTGTTCCTTTTAATTCGGATGCTTTTGCCAATGTGTTGGTAATTGTGCCGAATTTCAGGATGTTTTTATGTAATAATTGCAATTTACGTTCGTCCATATCCGATTTTACTTTCAGCACATAATGTATTTCCGACATAAAAGGCGGTACATCGTTTCGAAAACCTTTTATTTCTACTTGTGCTTCGGAATAATCAAATTTTAAAATTTCCGAAAAACGCTCTACATTTTTAAGCATACAAGCGGCTAAGCTTGTGAGCAAAAGTTCTGCCGGATTGGGCAATTCATCGATTTTTCCTGCCGAAGCATCAATCTTTACAATACCGTTATTGGCTTTTGCATAAGCTTCGCCACCTTTGTTGCTGTGTGCTGTAATTGAATATTCTAGCATTTTGTATGATTTTTAGATTCAGAAAATAAAATTGAAAAAGTATCCGAGTATAATGATATTCAACGCCACTGTACCGAAAAATATCCCGATGAGTTTCCAAGTCATTACTTTTTTGAGCAACATTGCTTCGGGCAGCGAAAGCCCTACTACACCCATCATAAAAGCAAGTGCCGTACCCAATGGAATGCCTTTTTCTACCAAAACTTGTAAAATGGGAATCATTCCGGATGCATTACTATATATTGGTACGGCAAGAATAACCGACAAAGGCACAGCAAAAGGATTGTCTTTTCCCATATATTGTTCGAAAAAACCTTGCGGTACATATCCGTGAATAAAGCCACCAATGGCAATTCCGCCAAAGACATACAACACTACTCCTTTAAGAATTTTTACTGTTTCTTGCCATGCTTCTTTTATTCTTGCCGAAAATGGGGCTTTTTCATCTTGCAATTCTTCTTCGGCATTTTAAGCTATTGATAAAATTTGTTTTACCCAATCGGTTAAAAATCGTTCAAGTTTAAATTTATCTAAAATAAAACCTGAAATGGTTCCCAACACAACGCCGCTTACAATATAAATTGCCGTAACCTTTACGCCAAACATACCTAAAAACAGTCCAATGGCTACTTCATTAACCAAGGGTGAAGTAACCAAAAAGGCAAAGGTAACACCCAACGGGATGCCTCCTTTTACAAATCCAATAAACAGCGGCACAGATGAACAAGAACAAAAAGGCGTAACCACGCCAAATAATGAAGCCATTAAATACTCTAATCCGTATAATTTGTGCGTGGTTAAATAGTTTCGCACTCTATCAACCGGAAAATAAGTATTGATGATGCTCATTATAAATACAATTACCGTAAGCAGTAACAGTATTTTTGTGGTATCGTAGATAAAAAAATCTACGGCATCGGCTAAATGTGTTCCTTTTTCAAGGTTAAAGACCGAATAAGTGAGGTAATCGGCAATATGTTGTATCCAATTGAAAATTATATACTTTGTCTAAACTTAATGTTATTGAATTTGAAAAATTCGCGCAAAATTTCATCTCGCACTTGGCGGAATTTGTTTGTTATTTCTTCATCGGTTCCTGTTGCTTCGGCAGGATCTTCAAAGCCAATATGTTCACGGTGTTTGACATCGCCCAAAAACACGGGACAGTTTTCTTTTGCACCGTCGCAAACGGTAATTACATAGTCAAACTTTTGGTCTAAAAACTGCTCTACCGATTTGGGTTTGTTTTCCGAGATATCTACACCCAACTCTTTCATTACTTCAATAGCTTTGGGATGCACATAATCTGCCGGTTTTGTTCCTGCCGAGTAAACCTCAACATTAGGGTTTAATGCTTTTAATATGCCTTCTGCCATTTGGCTACGGCAAGAATTTCCTGTACAAAGAATTAATACTTTCATCTTTTTAATTTTTATTGTTTGAATAATATTTTTTCTTTAACCAAAGGGATGCTTTTACCAATAAAATAAGTGCAGGCACCTCAATTAACGGACCTACTACGCCGGCAAATGCCTGCCCTGAATTTAACCCGAAAACGGAAATTGCCACGGCTATTGCCAACTCAAAGTTGTTTCCGGCAGCGGTAAAGGCAACCGAAGCCGACTTTTCATAATCTTCGCCGGAAGCTTTTGCCAGGAAAAAGCTGATAAAAAACATCAATACAAAATACAACACCAACGGCACTGAAATTATCAGAATATCAAAAGGTATTTCTACAATTAATTTACCTTTTAGTGAAAACATCAATACAATGGTGGTTAATAATGCTATAAGTGTAAGCGGCGATATTTTTGGGATAAAAACATTATTATACCATTCTTCTCCTTTAAGTTTTACCAAAACGAACCTGCTTAATATGCCCATTAAGAATGGAATACCCAAATAAATGGCTACACTTTCGGCAATTGATGCAATTGAAATATTTATTTCTGTGCTTTCGAATCCAAAATATTTGGGCAAGACGGTAATGAACAACCAAGCATAAAAACTGTATGCCACAACCTGAAAAATACTGTTTAAGGCAACCAAACCTGCACCATACTCCGAGCTTCCGCAAGCTAAATCATTCCACACTAATACCATAGCTATACATCTTGCCAAACCAATAAGGATTAAACCCACCATATACTCGGGATAATCGTGTAAAAACACAATTGCCAATACGAACATTAAAAAGGGGCCTATTATCCAATTGAGCAACAACGACAAGGATAACAATTTGGTGTTTCGGAATACATCGGGCAGTAACTTATGGTTTACTTTTGCCAACGGCGGATACATCATCAGTATTAAACCAATGGCAATGGGAATGTTGGTTGTACCGGAACTCATATTGTTTATTGCTTCCGAAACGGACGGTGCAAAATACCCTAAGGCTACACCAAGTGCCATTGCCATAAATATCCACAGGGTTAAGAAACGGTCTAAAAAACTCAGCTTTTTTTCCATTATTTCTTGGTTAACAACAATTAGGACTTGAACAACAATCGATTGAATTTTCTAATGAGGATACATCTCCTTTTACAGGAAAACGTTTGCGCACCCATTTCTCAATGCCATCGCGCATATTATACACATTGGTATAATCGTGATTCATCAAAAAATACGTGGCTTTTAAACTGCTTACACCGCTTTTGCATACCATTACTACTTCTTTATCTTTGGGTATTTCGGTATAGCGGGTTTCAAACTCACTAATTGGAATATTGATGATGTTTGGTACGTCAAACGAGAGTTTTTCAACATCAGCAGGTTCTCTTACATCGACCAATAAAGCGTTTTCTTCAAATGCTTTTTTGTACGTTGTTGTAGGGCAAATTTCTTTTGCAGCTTCCATAATTTTTATTTTTATTGGGTTAATAATTGTATTACTTCTTCTTTACTCGGCACGCGACCTTTTACTTTTATTTCTTCATTGACAACCAACACAGGCGTGGTAAGCACATTATATTTCATTATTTCCATAATGTCTTCCACTTTTTCAATTTTGGCGTCAATGTTTTTTTCTTTTACCACTTCTTCTACCAAAGCGGTTGTTTGTTTACATTTCGGGCATCCTGTTCCTAAAATTTTAATTGTTTTCATTTTTATTTGTTTTTATTGTTTATCGTAAATTAACGATTATTGTTTGCAAATTTTTTTAACATTCTCCATCGTTACAAGAAGGCATATTTTCTGTCGAAAAGAAATTATTGAACAGTTTTTTGGCTTTTGCCCAGTTTTCTTGATTGACACAATATTTAATTTTGGGCGGATTAACTTCGCCTTGAATCAACCCTGCGTTTTTCAATTCTTTTAAATGTTGCGATATGGTTGATTGTGCCAACGGCAACACATCGACCAAATCACCGGTAAAGCAACACGATTGACTTTCGAGCTGTTTTAAAATTTCGATTCGAATAGGATGAGCCAATGCTTTGGCAAATTTTGCCAACTGCTCTGCCTCTTCATTATAAACTATATTTTCCTTGGTTCTTTTCATAGTTCATCGCAAATTTACGATAATTATTTTGTTTTGTAAATTTTTTGGATTTTATTTTTATGTAAAATTGTACAAGTAAATTGTGACAAATCAGCTAAATAATGTCTAAAAAGTAAATGAATTAATAACATGGAAAAAACATTAAATCAAAATGAAGAACCTCAAAAAAACAAAAAAGGTATTATTGATTGGTTAAAAAAAAATTATTGTGTAGTTATACCCCTTACTTTATTGGTAGTGTTAATAAGTATTATTGCTTTTTATCAAGTGAAAATAAATACTTTACAATCCAACTGGATAATTGAAAAAGACAAATTAAAAGAAGAGTTCAAGCAAAAAGAAAACATTATTATAACCAAATTTCAGAATAATATTGACAGTTTAAACACAGACAATTTAAAACATTTAACAACTGTTTTCTCATGGAGTATTAGAGCAGAGTTATTACGAGGGAATAAAGAACAAGCCGATATTTTAATGAATCAATTTATAAAAACACCCGGTGTTATGGAAATTAATTTGATTGACCCTGAAAATTACACCATTATACTATCTACCAATAAAAAAGAAGAAGGCGAACGGTTTAAAGAAATTAGTGCCATTAATAATATCGAGAAAGCTAAAAGTAAGAATTTAATAATTCTACCCGTTTCCGGAATTAATGAAACCATTGCTTATTTATCTGTTAAATATCAGTTTTGATTTTTATAAACCACATCTATCATGAAAGCTCGTGTGAATATTAAAGAAATTAAAAGTGTTAATGAATTGCCAAATTATTGGACAAAGCAAGATTATTATAAGTTATTGGAAAAATTTGGATTTCCAGAAGCTGAAAAAGTGCCTGAAAATGAAATTTTGGAAATGCTTCGTATGGCAATTACAGACTTTGAACCAGATGAATCTGCTCAAATATTACTTGAATATAAATTAGCTGATAAATTAAACGAAGGTCAAATTGCTACATTAAGCAATGAAATGATCAATGACAGAGTGGCAGAAGAATACCCTGATCCTACTTTGCATTACGATTTGTTTAATATAAATCAATTTTTATATAAAGCTTATAACGGAATATTCCCAAATACCGAAGCTACTGTATTAAACTTCGATTTACAATTGTTAAACGATGCTCAAACAGAAATTACAAATGAAATAATTGCTAAAGCATTGAGCGAGGCGCTCTCTGAAAGAAGCATTATTAAACGCTTATATTCCGATCAATTAGAAGGAAATGCACCTTTTGATGACTTAGGGAATTTTATTTGAACATTAAACAAAACCGGTGAAAACAGTTACGAACTAACAACCACAAAAGTATTGGATAGATAAAGAAGATATTATGCAACATGAATACGAAACAGAAATAAAACAATTTGAAGAATAGATGTTTTAAAAAAATTAAACGTTATTAATATGAAAAAAATCATACTGCTCTTTGCTGTATATTTACAGTTGATGACTCTAATGGCTCAAAATGAAATTGTTAAAATTGATTTCGAAAATCATTCTATACAAAATTTATCAAAATTACCTTTTGGCGAACCATTTATTTTAGAAGGTAAAATCGAGCAAGATATTGTTTTAGTTGAAGTACAAGTAAAATATCAAAATGCCAAAAAACCTTTGGCTACATACATTTGGGATCGTTCATCATTTAATACCGGTCAAAATTTCGAATTAGTAATAAGTCAACCTTTATATGCCGATACAAAATATGATTTTACGGTAAAAACTTTTACTCGAGTAAGCTTAGCCGAAAAAAAAGAGTTGGCCAAAGAACTACAAAAAAGAGTTTATTTTTATTTGAGAAATCATGTAGAAATACATGGAAATAATGTACTATAGAAAATCCAAATAAAACGCACAAAGGATTAAACACGACACTTTAAATTTTAATAATACTTATAAAGATACAAACACATTATTTAGTGATGTTTATGACTCATCAAGATTAGAATTAGACTCTTCTCTCGAAAAAAACAATATCGTTTCCCTCGACAGTATGGTTTTATCACCGGAAAAAGATAAAAGTATTCTTTCTTACAGTGAAATGATTCGACAAAATATACAAAATATAAAATTGATACCAATAGATACGCTAACACAAGCCAATCCAGTTACTCTATAGATACTATCAAATTTGATACTGCCGGTACGACAAAAAATAAAACTTGCTCACATAAACAAAATTGAAATAAACCAAATTGATACAGCTATAATAAACATAAATAACATTATTGTTAATAATATAGACTCATCAAATCATTCAAATCCAAACGAATCATTAAAAAACGTAAATCCAACACGGAGAAATATTGCATTAGATTCTGATTCGTCAAATCATAAAGATACTGTTTATTATACAGTTGAAAACAACATACAACCAAGCGTAAAATCAAAGATTGAAACAACGAATTTATCATATACTGTCGACACAAACAGTTCTAAAATTCAGGATAATAACAACATTAAAGATACATTAATCGAAAATCAAAATTTAAATGACTCAACTTTAAAAAACATTGATACTACAATCAAAACCCATCAACAAATAGTGAGTCACACTCTTGCGGAAAAAGCAGACAGTATAAAAATTGTTGAACCCATTAATAAGACAACACCAATCGACAGTATCGTTTCTAAAATTTATCAAAAAATTAAACACGAGTTAAATGGAGAAATTGATGCTGCCATAACAAAAAAATTAGACTCGTTAGTTAAAGAAAAATTTCAAACAAATAACATCACTCCAAAACCAATATATCAATATACCGATACAATTTATTATTACATTAACCAAATAGTGGCAGATATATCAATACCCAAGATTTCCGAATCAAATAAAAATTGCATTATACTTTTATCCTCTTACACCGATGCTATTGGAAATGAAGCTTATAATTTATTGTTGTCTAAAAAAAAGAGCTGAATTTATTAAAGAAAAATTGATTCTACAAGGATATAAAGACACAAATATATTTATACAATATTTTGGTGAAAAGTATGCAACGGGAAATCATATCTACGACCGTAAATTGATTATTAAATTTATTTGTTTGGAGTAAATAGATTTAAAACAACTTGTTATACAGTTCTTCTACTTTGCCGATAAAAATAATTTCTATATTAAAATCGCTCCGGTTAATGCCTTTTTTATTGTATTTGGATACAAAAATGGCTTCGAAACCTAATTTTTCGGCTTCCGAAATGCGTTGGTCAATTTTACTCACGGGACGTATTTCGCCTGACAAACCCACTTCGGCAGCAAAGCAATATTTTGCCGTTACAGGCACATCTTCGTTTGAAGATAAAATAGCCGTAATAACCGCCAAATCAATTGCCGGGTCGTCTACTTTTATACCACCTGCAATGTTTAGAAAAACATCTTTTGCCGAAAGGCGAAAACCACACCTTTTTTCGAGAACTGCCAACAACATATTCAACCGGCGGGTGTCAAAACCTGTTGCCGAACGTTGTGGTGTCCCGTAAGCAGCCGTACTCACCAATGCCTGCACCTCTATCAACAAGGGGCGCATACCCTCCATCGTTGCCGAAACGGCAACACCACTCAAGGGTTCTTCTCTGTTCGAAATCAAAATATCCGACGGATTGGGCACTTCTTTGAGTCCGCTGCCTTGCATTTCGTAAATTCCCAATTCGTTGGTTGAACCAAAACGGTTTTTCTTGGCGCGCAACAAGCGGTAAAAATGGTTTCTGTCGCCTTCAAACTGCAAAACCACATCGACCATATGCTCCAAAATCTTAGGTCCGGCAATACTGCCCTCTTTGGTAATATGCCCGATTAAAAATACCGGCGTGCCGGTTTCTTTGGCAAAACGCATAAATTCCGATGCCGATTCACGAATTTGCGATATACTTCCCGGCGAAGAATCCAATACTGCCGTATGTAAGGTTTGAATGGAATCAACCACCACCACATCGGGTTGCAGTTCGCTGATATGATGAAAAATGCTTTGTGTATTGGTTTCTGTCAATAAAAAACAGGTTGGATTGGCATTGCCAATGCGATTGGCTCGCATTTTTATTTGTTGTTCGCTTTCTTCACCGGTTACATACACTATTTTTTTGCCTTTCAGGCGTAAGCTCATTTGCAACATCAAGGTAGATTTACCAATACCGGGGTCGCCACCAAAAAGAATTAACGAACCCGGCACCAATCCGCCGCCCAACACACGGTTCAATTCGGTTCCGGGCAATTTTATGCGGGGAATATCCGAAATTTCAACTTCATCTATTAGTATAGGGCGCGATGTTTTTTTTATGGAAAATGTTTCTTTGACTCCGGGAACTGCCGCCGTTTCATTTGTAATTACTTCTTCTACAATGCTGTTCCACGTGCCGCATTCCGAACATTTACCCATCCATTTGGCGTGTTGTGTGCCGCAACTTTGGCAATAAAATGTTGTTTTTACTTTCTGTTTGGCCATAAAACAAACTTACTTATTTTTAATGACACAAATGTTGCAAAGTGGTATATCTAAAAAATTGTATCTTTGTTTTAATGAAAATTTTTTCATTCATATTTGCTTTATACATTGTAGTATTAAATGTTTACCCCTGTACCGACAGCGACTTGGCGCAGATAAATCACGATTCGGTATTTGAAAACATTCCACACAAGCATCAAGATTCTTCTGATGACACAGAAACTTGCTCGCCTTTTTGTGTGTGTGATTGCGGAGTTATATTAACCGTTCAACCGATTTTTGCTATTTCATTTAATATTCTTCCAAGAGAAAGAAAAATTGAAATTCCAACAACGCTTACTCAAAAACCAAAAACCATCAGTTTTTCTGTTTGGCGTCCTCCAACACAAACGGTATAATTTCCTCTCTTAATCTCAATACGGATACTTTTAAATCCTGATTGTTTACCGTTTAAATCTTTTTATTATGATTAACAAAATCATTGCTTTTTCCGTAAAGCAAAAATTCATTGTTTTATTGTTTGTAATTGCCCTAATTTTTGGAGGCATTTATGCACTAAAAACTATTAACCTGGGTTCTGTTCCCGACATTACGAACAACCAAGTGCAAATAATAACCGTTGCGCCTAATTTGGCTACCGCCGATATTGAACAGTTTGTTACTTCGCAAGTAGAATTACAAATGGGTTATTTACCCAATGTAAAAGAAATTCGTTCTATTTCGCGTTTTGGTCTTTCGGTTGTTACCGTAGTTTTCTCCGAAGATATGGGCACTTATTTGCCCCGTCAGCTCATATTGGAAAATCTGAACGAAATAAAAGAGTCTATTCCGCCGGAATATGGTTCGCCAAGTATAGGACCAATTACTACAGGTTTAGGCGAAATTTATCAATATTCACTAAAAGATACTACCGGCAACTATTCGCTTACCGAATTACGCACCATTCAAGATTGGATAATAAAGCGCCAACTCACCATGCTCGACGGTGTGATTGAAGTCAATTCTTTTGGTGGTTTTGTCAAACAATATGAAATTCAAGTTTCGCCGGGCAAACTAAAATCGATGAATATTACAATGCACGATATTGTTTCTGCATTGGAACAAAACAACACCAATGCCGGCGGGGCGTATATTATAAAAAACAAAATGGCAAACTTTATTCGTGGCGAAGGACTTATTCGTTCGCTTGACGATATAAAGAATGTATTGGTAAAAAACATCAACGGTCAACCCATTACTGTTGCCGATGTTGCCGATACTGTTACGTTTGGAAAAAAAGTGCGATTTGGAGCATTTACTCAAGATGGCGAGAAAAAGTCGGCGGGATGATTTTAATGCTAAAAGGAGCCAATCCCAATAAAGTGATAACAAAAGTTAAACAACGTATAAGTGAAATTCAGCAATTTCTACCCAAAGGTGTGATAATTGAACCATTCCTTGACCGTTCATCCCTTATTGCCCGAACAACCTCAACCTTATCTAAAAACCTGATTGAAGGCGCTTTGATTGTTGTGTTTGTTTTGGTGTTTTTATTGGGCAGTATTCGTGGCGGATTGGTTACTGCATCGGTTATTCCGTTGGCACTGCTTTTTGCTTTTATTTTAATGAAAATAACCAATGTATGGGCAAACTTAATGAGTTTGGGAGCCATTGACTTTGGTATTATTGTAGATGGCGCAGTAATAATTGTTGAAGGGACAGTTCATTTATTGCATTCGCAAACCAAAAAGGTGCTTTCGCAAAAAGAAATGGACAACGTGGCTTATCAATCGGCATCAACAATGATGAACGCTGCGTTTTTCGGACAATTAATCATTCTTATTGTCTTTGCCCCTATTTTATTCCTGACCGGTGTAGAAGGAAAAATGTTTCACCCGATGGCTTATACTTTTGGATATGCCGTTATTGGAGCTATTATTTTGTGTTTAACTTACGTTCCGATGATTACTTCGGTAATTATGAAACCTTCATCCAAAAACGGATGGTTTGGTAAGATTGAACAAAAAATAGAGAAATTTAGTAATAAAGTGGTTAATCGTTTGTACCGATGGTATTTACCTGTTTTGCAAAAAGCACTTCAAAAAGGAAAATTGACTATTACTGCAGCCGTGTTATTACTGTTTTCGGCGCTTTTCATCTTTTCTCGTATGGGTGGAGAATTTATCCCACAACTGGACGAAGGAGACTTGGCAATGCAAGTTTTGATAAAACCGGGAAGTTCTTTGGACGAAACCATTCGCGTAACCGAAAAAATAGAACGGATATTAAAAGAATCCTTTCCTGAAGTAATTACCAGTGGTGCCCGTATCGGTGTAGGTGATATTCCTACCGACCCGATGCCAATGGACGTTGGCGACATGTTTATCGTGCTGGAAAAAGATATAAATAAATGGCAAACAGCCAAATCAAAAGCAGAGCTAATTGAAAAAATAGATAAAAAACTTAAAGAAGAACTCGTGGGAGTCAATTTTGTTTATTCGCAACCGGTAGAACTACGGTTTAATGAATTGCTCACCGGAGTAAGAGAAGATGTAGCCATTAAAATTTTTGGCGAAGATATGGATGTATTAAACGAGCTGTCAAATCGTATCGCAAATCTAATCAAGTCAGTGCCGGGCGTTGCCGATGTCAGCCCGGAGCGGATAAGTGGTTTGCCACAAATAACCGTAAAATTTAACCGTAAAAAAATTGCCCGTTACGGGCTTACTATTGCCGAAGTTTCGGATTATATAAATACGGCTTTTGCCGGAAAATCAACCGGTATTGTATTTGAAGGTGAAAAACGGTTTGACATTGTTGTTCGTCTTTCGGAAGAATACCGTAAAAACATTCAAAATGTTCAACAATTATATATTCCTTTGTCCGATGGCAATCAAATCCCATTGCGTGAAGTTGCCTCTGTAGAATTTATCGACGGACCTATGCAAATTTCTCGCGAAAACACATTCAGACGAACTTATGTAGGGGTAAACGTGCGTAATCGTGATGTAGAATCGGTGATTAACGATGTTCAAAAAATTATAAATGAAAAAGGCAATATACCACCCGGATATTATATTCAATACGGCGGAGAATTTGAAAACCTGATGCGTGCCAAAGAACGCTTGGCAATAGTAGTACCGGTAGCTTTGTTGCTGATTTTTGTTTTGTTGTATTTTGCTTTGGGTTCTGTCAGCCAATCATTGATGATTTATTTTGCCATTCCGTTGGCTTCTATCGGTGGGGTTTATTTTTTGGCTTTACGCGGAATGCCTTTTAGTATTTCGGCAGGCGTCGGATTTATTGTGTTATTTGGTGTAGCCATTCTTAACGGATTGGTATTGGTTAATCGTCTAAACGCCTTAAAGGAAGAGGGTGTAACGGATATTAAAAAACGTATTTTGACGGCAACACAAGAACGCCTGCGCCCCATATTACTTACTGCAACAGCTGCTATAATGGGTTTTACCCCTATGGCGTTTTCATCTTCGGCAGGAGCCGAGGTTCAACGTCCGTTGGCAACGGTTGTAATTGGCGGATTGATTAGTGCTACGCTGCTTACATTAATTGTTTTACCTGTTTTATATTATTTTATGGAAAAAAGAAGAAGCAACAAAAAAGGGCTCTCTTCATCTATTGCAGGAATTGCGATTTTTCTGGCTTTATTTACCGTTCAAAACGCCCGGGCACAAACTGATAATGTAATTGCCACGCCGGAAGAAGCTTTTAATGTGGCTTTGAAAAATAATGGCGATATTTTAGTTGCCGAAAAAGAAGTGGAAAAAGCCGTTTTACAGAAAAAAGCATCTTTTAACCCCGGAAAAACAGATGTTGATATTGAATACGGTCAGTATAACAGTTTTTACAACGATTTATCATTAACCGTATCACAACCTTTTGAATTTCCAACGACATATATCAGGCAAAAGCAATTGGCTGAAGAACAGATAAAACTTAAAGAATATGATTTAAAAATTCGAAAAGCATTGCTGAAAAGGGCTGTTTACGATGCTTGGAACAATTACAGTATGCTTTTGGCACAATACGAACTGTTAGAAGAACTAGATTCTGCTTACAAAAATTTTGAAAAAACAGCTCAAATCAGATATAAAGTACAGGATGCAAGCTATTTGGAAAAAGTTTCTGCCGAAACAAAAAGTAAAGCCATCAACAATAAGTATTTGAATTTACGTGCTGAATTAAATATTGCCAAAGCTAAGTTAAAACAATTGCTCAACGATACCACTGATTACACTTTTCAGCCCACACAATTTTCGGTGCTTGACTCTGAAGAAGATTTTACCGAACAAGCCATTGAAAATCATCCGGCAATTCAACAAATGAAACAACAAATTTCCATTGCATTACAAGAAAAGAAATTGGCTAAATCAAAATTATTACCCGATTTCTCTGTCGGATTTTTCTCATTAACCATGCAAGAGAATCCTTTACAAAATGGCGATATTGCCGGCACATCCGACAGGTTTAACGGCTTTGTGGCTAAAGTATCCGTCCCGTTGTTTTATGGTTCATACAAAAACAAAATTAAGCAAATGAGTATTTCGCAAGCGCAATCGGAAATTAAATACGAATATGCCAAAAATCAATTATCTCTGCAGTTTGAGCAATTGCTTCAAAACTATTTGATAAAGAAAAATAACTTGAGTTTTTATCAAAACACGGCTTTAAAACAAGCCGAAGAAATTCGCAAAACGGCTGTTTCGACCTATAATTCGCAAGCTATTGGTTATATTGAATTGATTCAGCTTTTGGAACAATCTTATCAAATAAAACAAGAGTACTTACAAGCTTTGCAAGCATATAACAACTGCATTATTGAATTAAATTATTTACTAAACAAATAAAATGAACGACTATGAAAACAAAATGGATATATCTGCTATTACTATCAATTCTTTTTGGACTTATTGCATGTCAGGAACCGGAAAGCAATTCGGAAGAACAAGAGAATGAAGAAGGATCAACCGCGGTTATTTTAACTGAATCCAAATTAAAAAACCTGGATTTAAACATCGGAAAGGTTGAAAAAATGATGATATACAAAACGGTTCAAGCAAATGGAAAATTATCTGTTCCGCCACATAACTCGGCACTGATTACAGCCATTGTTGGCGCCAATATTCAGGATATATTTGTTTTGGAAGGCGAAAAAGTAAAAAAAGGACAAACCTTGGCGCTTATTGCCCATCCGAATTTAATACAAATGCAAACCGATTTTCTGAAAAAAACGGAAGAACTCAACTTTTTGGAATCGGAATACAACAGAAGAAAAACCATGTTTGAAGAAAATGCCATATCGGGCAAAGCATTGCTGGAAGCCGAAACGCAATATAAAAGCAAACGGGCAGAAGTTAACGGTTTGCAAAAGCAATTGCAACAGTTACAAGTAGAAATAAGCAAGTTAAAAACCGGCGAAATAATTGCTCAAATCCCTGTAAAAAGTCCTATCGACGGTTTTATTGAGCGGATCTTTGTGCAAATTGGGCAGTATGTAAGCGAACAACAACCTATGTTTTCTGTTTTGAACAACAATCATTTACATGCCGATTTATTGGTTTATGAAAAAAACGCCGACAAAGTAAAAATTGGTCAAAAAGTAATTTTTCACACGCAATCATCGCCCACAAGAAATTACAAGGCACAAATTATTGCCGTTAGCAAATCTTTTGAAGAACAACCCAAAGCCATTCACATTCACGCCGATATTGATGATAAAGAAAATACTGCGAACCTTATCGCAGGTATGTTTATTGAAGGCAGTATTATTACCGACTCAACCAATACCTTTGCTTTAAGCGAACGTGCTGTTGTTATTGAAAATAACGAACCGGTTGCTTTTACAGCTAAAAAAGTAAACGATAATTGGCAATTTGAACCGGTTTTGCTCACCAACGTTGTAAAACAGGACAGCTTTTACGTGTTTAACAACAAACCAACGGATGATTTATTTGTACGAAACAATGCATACTATATTATTTCCGAACTTAAAAAAGATGAAATGGAGCATGACGATTAATCATCAATCCATTGATTTTAACCACTCTCAGATTAAATCCGGGAGTGGTTATTTTACTTTCATCAATTGCCGAAGCACTTCGTCTTTTTTGCGCAACGACACATCTACCTCAACATTGTTAATGAGAATTAATTTATCATTTTTAAATTCACTGACAAAGCTCTTATTCACAATAAATTGGCGATGTGTTTTTATAAAATGTTCGGGCGGTAATATTTCCTGGTAGTGTTTCAAATTTTTGGAAGAAACAATCTTTTGTTCTTGGTATAACGAATAAACTTCGGTATAACTTCCGGAGGATTGCAAATAAATTATTTCATTGATATGCAAAAATTTTATACCTGTTGAAGAAGGAATGGCTATTTTTTGAAAATCGCCGGTATTGTTTGATAAATTATGAATCAGTAATTCAATGCGTTGCTTGTCAATTTTAATGGTTTCGCGCATTTTCAGTTTATTAACGGCGGCTTTTAATTCACCCAAATCAACAGGTTTAAGCAAGTAATCAAGAGCGGCATATTTTATGGCTTTTAATGCGTGTTGGTCATAAGCCGTGGTAAAAATCACTTCAAACGTAATGCTTTTCATCTTGTCGAGCAATTTAAAACCATCGCCACCGGGCATTTCAATATCTAAAAACACTACATCGGGAACAGTTTCCATAATTACATTTTCAGCTTCGGAAATATTGTTGGCAGCACCAACGACATGAATACCCGTACAGTATTTTTTCAATAAATTTTTTAATGCCGAAACGGCTTTTGCTTCATCATCTACAATTACGGCGCGTATCATTTTTATTGTTTTTTTGTTAACTCATCTTGCTAAATCGCAATTTTTATTATAATGGTTGTTCCTTCATTTCCGGAGAAAGCTTCCCAACTGTACACTTGCTTTTTCAATTGTTTATTGAGTACTTCATACCTTTTGCCGGTGAGCGATGTTCCACTTTCTGCTCTTGTTTGTTTACCGGATAATGTATCTGTGCCTTTACCGTTATCTTGGATTTTAATTATTAGATAATCGCCTTCTTTGGCAAAAGAAATTACTAATCGGGCTACTTTGTGAAATGGCTTTTCAAAAGCATGCTTGAAAACGTTTTCAATAAACGGCTGAATGAGGAGCGGAGGTAATTTTATATCAAACAAATTCAGGTTTTCATCGGTAGAAATTGTATAATCAAAAGCATTGTCCATACGAAGGGCTTCAACTTCTATATAATTTTCGAGATATTTTATTTCTTGATGCAGCGAAATTTCTTCTTTTCCCACCAAATCGAACGTGGCACGTATAAGTTTAGAGAACTTCGACAACACCTCCAATGTTTGTTTGGTATCATTTTCCAAAACATGATACTGAACAGTATTGAGCACATTAAAAATAAAGTGCGGATTCATTTGTGCCTGCATGGCTTTGTGTTGCAAAGTTGCGATTTGCTTTTCGGTTTCCAATGCCAAATGCATTCGTTTGTTTTTTTGATAAAAATACCAATACATCAATCCGGCAACCGCCAATACAGAAAAACTATAAAACCACCAAGTGTTATACCAAGGCGGATAAATAGAAAACATACCTGCCTGAATGGTGTTAAAGTGATTACCGTCGATATATTTGCTGCGAATCAACACATTGTAATTGCCCGGCGATAAGTTGGCAAACAGTAAACTGTTTTCTCCCGGGATACTTGTCCAAGGCATTGTATCACCATCTAAAACAAGTGTATATTCAGTTTGTCTGTTTTTTTCGGCAACTAAAAAATCATTAACCGAAAATTTAATTTTAACCGTATTTTTATCATATTCAAAGGCATTTTTTTCTGTAATGTATGTAGAGTCAGAAAGATTATAAATACTCAGCACTTCTATACTTGGCGTTGATGTATTTTCTTGAAGTATTGACTCGGGAAACTTAATCATTTGCGTGCCGGTAGATATATATATCCATCCATCTGTAAAAATCGGGGCAGCGTTTAATTGTTCGTAATAATTGTTAATGGGAGCGGACAAATAAACATTTGTTTTTACCGGATTTGATGCGTTGTCCAACACTATTTTTTGATATAAATCTAGCCAAAGATTGTTTTCTTCGAGCGTCAAATACATTGATTTGCCTTTAATTCCCTGATTTATCAGGTGAGTAAAATCAGCAACTTCTTTGTTTTTTTCATTATAGCGCAACAGTTCACCGCTAAAAGTATATAACCACAAATTATCATTTTGGTCAAACACTATTTGGTCTATTGATGTATTTTTTATTTCGGGATGATTGATGTAACTCATTTTATTGCCGTCCCAAATATAAACACCTTCGGTTGAGGCAATGTAAATTTTTCCATTATGTCGTTCGATGTTGTAAAATTGCAAATCTTTATAAACAGACGAGTCGCGATAACTATCGACTAAGTCGGCTGTATTATTATGTTTTATTTTCAAAAATTTGAACTTTTTATCATAAAATACCCCTATTGCGGTAGATTGGAAAACAAAAAAAGAATCCGGCGAAAGCATAATTGCCGCATTAATGGTGGGCATTGAATTGGACGAACCACATTGACAATACGATTCGTAAATGCCTTTTTTTATATCTACATATTCCATTCCGCTGGTTTCGGTAGCTTGCCAAAAGCGAGTGTAATTGCTGTCTAACGGAAATACGGAAGTAATATCCGAACCCTCTTCCATTGATGGTATAACAAGTCTGAAACTGTCGGTTTGCGTGTTAAATATGCTAAAAAAACCAACCATATTTATCAAGATAGTATTGCCTGTGCCTTTTTCTATATTGATAATATTATCGTATAAATAATCTTTATTTTTTATAAAATCGTGAGGCGTGTAAACTTTTGCATCGAAATCGAAGATTTGATACAAGCCATTTTTAAATGTTACAATCCATAAAATATTGTTTTTATCAACAAACATTCTGTTGAAACCAAAATAAACACTATTATCATATTTGGTATATGTTCTTAAAAACTCAACCGAATTGTTTTTTATTTTCACTTCACTGATTCCAAACATTGAGTAAACTATGGTTTTGTTTTGGTATGAAACTATATTCCTGATATTATGAACGCCTGATGATTTATCAATGGTTGCGGGGTTTATTAAGCAGAGAGCAGTATCCGGCAATATTTTATAAAAGCCGGCTTCATCGGCGATATACATACAACTGTCTGTCGGGAAAAAGTCGTTGTGTGTTAAAAAATTGATGTGGTATTTTTTATTGATATTGATGAATTCTCCGTTTTCATATTTCAGCACCAAGCCTAAATCGGTTGCAAACCAAGTGTTACCTTGTTTATCACTTTGTATGTGAAACATATAATGGGAATTGTTTACCGTATCAAAATCAAAAAGTTGGTAGTTTTTAAATCCGGCATTATAAAGTATAATTTTTCCGCCATCGGTAGTAAGCCATTTTCTGTTTTGCGCATCAATGTAAAATGCCGCCAATTCTTCACTGTTTTTAAGTTCGGGGATTTTAAAATTTGTAATCATTCCGTTTTTCCATACCGAAAAATGTTTGTCTTGCACAATAAATACGGAATCGTTTTTACAAAATAAGTCAACCACAAAATTTCCGGGCAAACTGTCGTTTACATCTATTTCTTCTACAATTTTATTGCCGTTAAATGCTTTTACACCATCGCCGTAATAACCTAACCACAGCAGGTTGTTTTCATCTGATTCGGCATCAGCCAAATTCTCTACAGGGAATAGTTCTCTACCTAAATGTTTCCCCCATAACTTTTGACTTTTAGAGAGTTGAACAAGAAAAACAAACACTAAAAGAAAGCTTATGTTTTTAAATAAAACCATATTTTAGATATAAAAAAACTCTTGCAAAGGTAATATTTTATCACTTCGCAAGAGTTTAACTATGAGAAAAGAGTTTATTTTTTAATGATTTGTAAACTTCTCTTTTTGGTAGGATTGTTACTTCTCTTTCTCCCTGAAGGGTTTCCGGTTGTTGATGACCAACCGCCGGCGTTTCCTTGTCCTTTTTGAGATGTTTTCTTTTTACTCATATTTTAAGAATTATGGATATACAACCTCCATGATAGTACATTCACCTCCTTTGAGAGTTACATTGCCTTCATTGATAATATCATCAAGGTCATCTTTTACCTTATAACTTACTGTTTTAGTTTTGGATTTCCCTAAATCAAAAGTGTAATTTACCGGACCTAAACTACTGCAAGTTGGTTTATTCCAGTATGTATCAGCTGCCGAACTTCCAATTAATTTATTATCAACGTAAAAATACAATGCATCACTACCATCATTCCATAACGCATCAGATGTGGATTGCGAGTACCAAAACGCAATTGATGATTTGTAAGTACACGACCCATCATCCTTTTTAGCTTTTTCATAATAGTTTTCCGCATTACTGTCTGTGCATCCTTTTTTGGCGCAAGAACTAAATGTTGCTACTGACATAACTGCCACAGCCATAACAAATAATTTTTTCTTCATAACATTAAGATTTAAAAGTTTATGCAACAAAGTAACAACTTAATGATTTTAAATACGTTGTAATTTTTTAACCGCACCTATTCTGAAGATAAACGCTTAGTTTGAATTTATAAACGTAGCATTATTGAGTAAATGAAGGATGTTTTTATCGTTCCAACATCAATTAAGCATTCATTATTTTTAGTATTTAGTATATAGAGGGAAGAATAAACAGAAATTTTCTTAATTAGGTAAATCACATTAAATAAAATCGATTATATTTATAAGACAAATAAAAATCACCCTTTTATTTTATTAACCACCAACTTCCCAATTTCAAACAAAAGATAAACCCACGGCGCTCCATGCAACAGTGTGTCAAACCAATCCATAGGTTTCATTCCTATGGCACCGCCCATTATCCAACGCAACTTACCTACAATATGCGGTTCGGGCGAGTAGGGAGCTAAGCCCAAGGTTAAACAAACCAATAATGCGACCAATAATGGCTTATATTCTTCTTTAAATTCCATTATTTAGAATTATTTTAAATAATTTTTCAAAATACATTTTTTGATAAAATTACTTGGATAAAATAAGAATAGGGCTACATTTGTATCGAAAAAATCAATAAAATTTTGTTATGGCAAAGTCAGGATTATTAAAGTCATCAATCGCTAAAAAATATTTGATGGCATTAACCGGGTTATTTTTGGTAGTCTTTTTACTCGAACATCTTTACGGAAATTTACTGTTGTTAAAACCTGATGGAGGCGCTGCTTTCAATGAATATTCACATAACATGACCTCCAATGTATTCATCAGAATAGTTGAAATTTTATTGTTTTTGGGCATTTTGGCTCACGTGGTGAATGCTCTTCGCTTAACCATTGAAAACAAAAAAGCCCGTCCGGTAAAGTATGCGGTTAACAAACCGGCAGCAAACAGCTCTTGGTTTTCGCGCAATATGGGGCTTACCGGAAGTATAATTTTGGTTTTTATCGTTATTCATTTAAGCGATTACTTTTTTGAGTACCGTGTAGAAGGTTTAGACGGCGATGAAACTATTTACGGTGAAGTAATCGAATCATTCAAAAACTTATGGTATGTCATCATCTATATTGTAGCTTTCATCTTCTTGGGCTTTCACCTGAACCATGCCATTCAGTCGGCGTTTCAAACATTGGGAATCAATCATCCTAAATACAATCCTATCATTAAAAAAACAGGTGCAGCTTTAGCTTTCATCATTACAATAGGATTTACTTTTATCCCTTTATATATTTATTTTACAATGCATTAATCTAAAAATATTTTTGCTCTATGTCAACCTTAGACTCTAAAATACCTGAAGGTCCTATTAAAGACAAATGGACCAATCACAAAAACAACATACGCTTGGTAAACCCTGCCAACAAACGATTAATTGACGTTATTGTAGTTGGAACAGGATTAGCCGGAGGTTCGGCTGCTGCTTCACTTGCCGAATTAGGTTATAATGTAAAAGCCTTTTGTTTTCAAGACAGTCCTCGACGTGCGCACTCAATTGCTGCACAAGGAGGTATAAACGCTGCCAAAAACTATCAAAACGACGGCGACAGTATTTACCGCTTGTTTTATGACACTGTAAAAGGAGGTGATTATCGTTCGCGTGAAGCAAATGTTTACCGTTTGGCAGAAGTCTCAGGAAATATTATTGACCAATGCGTTGCGCAAGGAGTACCATTTGCTCGTGAATATGGCGGTTTATTAGATAACCGTTCGTTTGGAGGTGTACAAGTATCGCGTACCTTTTACGCCAAAGGTCAAACCGGACAACAATTATTGCTTGGCGCATACTCGGCAATGAGCCGACAAATAGGTAAAGGGCGCATCAAAATGTATGACCGCCACGAAATGTTGGAATTAGTTATAGTTGACGGTAAAGCTCGCGGAATTATTGCTCGAAACCTGATTACCGGCGAAATTGAGCGTCACTCAGCTCACGCCGTAGTATTGGCGTCCGGAGGTTACGGAAATGTATTCTTCCTTTCTACCAATGCAATGGGTTCAAATGCAACCGCAGCGTGGAGAGCGCACAAAAAAGGTGCTTATTTTGCCAACCCTTGTTTTACGCAAATACACCCCACGTGTATTCCCCGTTCGGGAGAACATCAGTCCAAATTGACACTTATGTCCGAATCATTACGCAATGACGGTCGTATTTGGGTACCCAAGAAAAAAGAAGATGTATTGGCTATTAGAGAAGGCAAGAAAAAACCAACCGATATTCCTGAAGAAGATAGAGATTATTACTTAGAAAGAAGATATCCTGCATTTGGAAACTTGGTTCCACGTGATGTTGCTTCACGTGCCGCAAAAGAGCGTTGTGATGCCGGATACGGTGTAAACGCCACCGGCGAAGCCGTTTTCTTGGATTTCTCTTCGGCAATTATGCGTTACGGACGCGAAAAAGCCAATATGCTTGGAGAACACAATGCTTCTGAAGAACGAATTAAAGAATTAGGAAAAGAAGTTATCGAAGCCAAATATGGTAACTTATTCCAAATGTATCAAAAAATTACTGACGATAATCCTTACGAAACACCAATGATGATTTACCCTGCCGTTCACTATACAATGGGTGGACTATGGGTAGATTACAATTTAATGACAACTATTCCCGGACTATATGCCGCCGGAGAATGTAACTTCTCAGACCACGGCGCCAACCGCTTAGGTGCTTCTGCATTAATGCAAGGTTTGGCAGACGGATATTTTGTACTGCCTTACACTATTGGTGATTATTTAGCCGATGATATTCGTACCGGTCCGATACCTACCGACACTCCTGAATTTGATGAAGCTGAAAAATCAGTAAAAGAACGATTAAATAAATTCATCAACAACAACGGAAAACATTCTGTAGATTATTACCACCGTCAATTGGGTAATATTATGTGGAATTATGTTGGTATGGCTCGAAATGCCGAAGGGTTGAAAAAAGCCATTTCTGACATTCGTGCTTTACGTGACGAATATCACAAAAACGTTCGCGTACCGGGCAGTGCCGATGAGTTTAACCCTGAATTGGAAAAAGCCACTCGTGTAGCTGACTTTTTAGAACTTGGCGAGTTAATGGCTGTTGATGCATTAAACCGAAACGAATCTTGTGGCGGACACTTCCGTGAAGAATACCAAACCGAAGATGGAGAAGCATTGCGTGATGATAAAAACTATGCTTATGTTGCGGCTTGGGAATGGACAGGAGACCCTTCGGAAGAAAAATTACATAAAGAAGAATTGAAATTTGAATACATTGAATTGAAAACCAGAAGCTATAAATAATTAGTTTTCGTACTAAATAAAACTACGGTTATGAATTTAACATTAAAAATCTGGAGACAAAAAAACAAAAACGACAAAGGTCGTTTGGAAACGTATCAAGTCTCTAATATTTCACCCGATTCATCATTTCTTGAAATGCTCGATGTTTTAAACGAGCAATTAATCAACGAAGGTAAAGAGCCTGTTGCATTTGACCACGATTGCCGTGAAGGTATTTGCGGAATGTGTTCTTTATACATAAACGGTGAAGCGCACGGTCCTGACAGAGGGGTTACCACTTGTCAATTGCACATGCGTAAATTCAAAGACGGTGATACAATTTACATTGAGCCATGGCGTTCGGCAGCATTCCCTGTAATTAAAGATTTGGTTGTTGACCGCTCGGCATTTGACCGTATAATGGCAGCCGGTGGATTTGTTTCTGTAAATACTTCTGGAAATACACAAGATGCTAATAATATTCCGATACCAAAAGATGATGCCGACAAAGCCTTTGATGCGGCAACTTGCATCGGCTGTGGAGCATGTGTAGCAACTTGTAAAAATGGTTCGGCTATGCTGTTTGTTTCGGCAAAAGTTTCTCAATTTGCTTTATTGCCGCAAGGTAAAGTAGAAGCTACTCGCCGTGTGCACAACATGGTAAAACAAATGGATGAAGAAGGATTCGGTAACTGTTCGAATACCGGTGCTTGCGAAGTAGAATGTCCAAAAGGAATTTCTTTGGAAAACATTGCTCGAATGAACCGGGAATACCTTAAAGCTTCTATTATCAGCGAAGACGAAGAATAAATTTATCAACAAACATATTTTAAAAAAGAACTTCAAAAATTTGAAGTGCTTTTTTATTTTATCTGAAGGAATAAAGTAAATTTGCTGTCCTTATTAAAACATTCAATATGCCCGTATTTCCAGGTATTGTAAAATCAAAATTACCCCATACAGGAACAACCATTTTTACCGTAATGAGTGCTTTGGCAAAAGAGCATCAAGCGATAAATCTTTCACAAGGTTTCCCTGATTTCCCAATAGATACACAATTGGCTGATTTGGTAAAAAAAGCCATAAAAAAAGGATTTAATCAATATGCTCCCATGCCGGGCTTACCCCAACTGAGAGAAACCATTGCCAATAAAATAGCAACCACGTATGGTGTAAATTACAATCCGAAAACAGAAATAACCATCACAGCAGGTGCTACGCAAGCCATTTTCACTGCTATAGCCGCAACTATCAACGAAGGTGACGAAGTGGTAATTTTTACTCCCGCATATGATTGCTACGAACCGGCAATCACTTTAAACGGCGGCAAGCCCATCTATTTCCAACTTTCTGCACCCGACTACAAAGTAGATTGGGAAAAAGTTAAGCGCATCATTAACCAGCGCACAAAAATGATAATTATCAACACGCCACATAATCCTACCGGTTCCATTCTGACAAAAGATGATATGCAAACGCTTGAAAGAATGCTTTCGGGAACGGATATTTTAGTGTTAAGCGATGAAGTTTACGAGCATATCATTTTTGATAATGAACCGCATGAAAGTGCCGTAAAGTTTAAAGGATTGGCAGAACGTGCCATTGTTGTTTCTTCTTTTGGCAAAACTTTTCATGTTACTGGATGGAAAATCGGCTATTGTGTTGCCCCCGAAAACATAATGAAAGAATTTAGAAAAGCACATCAATTCAACGTATTTTCGGTAAACACACCAATGCAATGGGCAATTAATGAATATTTACAAAACCCTGAACATTACAATCATTTATCTGCATTTTACCAAGAAAAACGAGACTTTTTCCGTTCATTACTCAAAGGTTCAAAATTTGATATTTTACCCTGTAAGGGAACTTATTTTCAACTATTGGGTTACAGTAAAATTTCCGAGGCAAAAGATATAGAGTTTGCAAAAGAATTAACCATTAAACACAAGGTAGCATCAATTCCGGTTTCTGTGTTTTATCATCAAAATCATGACGATAAAGTATTGCGGTTTTGTTTTGCCAAAGAAAATGATACGCTTGAAAAAGCGGCAGAGATACTTCATTCTTTGTAACAGAATGAAAATTTTTCAGGCAAGCTAAATTGTTTACTTTTGTTTCATGAAATATTTGCGCATTCTTTCTGTTGCTGTCCCTACAATTATATTGCTTTGGATAACTTACACCGCACAAGGCGTGTTGGACAGTGGCGACGGTGTACAGCATTTTCTTATTACCAAATGGTCTTTTAAACATCCGGAATTGTTTCTTGACCATTGGGGAAAACCGTTTTTCACCCTATTATCCGCCCCTTTTGCCTTTGTTTTTGGCTTTAAAGGAATGATGATATTTAATATCTTATTGTTTGTCATCTCTTCAGTGCTGTTAATGAAAATCATTGACAGACTTTTCAATAAAAGCCGTTATTTGGCGCTTTTTGCACCTTTGTTTTTATTTTCCGCACCCATATATACCGAAATGGTTTTAAGCGGTATGACCGAAATACTTTTTGGTACACTTTCATTATTGGCAACTTATTTGCTGATTGAAAAAAAATACTTGTGGGCTGCCGCTGTTGCATCGTTTTTACCTTTTTCACGCCCCGAATACGGTGTAGTTCTCCCGCTTATTGCGTTGACTTTATTATACAGAAAACAATGGAAAGCCATTCCCTTTTTGCTTACAGGTTTTGTGTTGTTTGGTTTATGGGGGTTATTTGTGTTTAATGATTTTTTATGGTTCATCCATCAACACACTTATACCGGTGAAGCTTCTTTTTACGGACATGGCGAATGGTACCATTTCATCAAGCAGTATCCTAATATTACAGGAAAATTTTTAGCCCTGATGCTGATAATTGCAACTTTTGGTATTTTACGTTATTTGACAAAAAAAGCAAATTGGTCAAGCGGTTATGCCCCTGAATTGTTTTTTGTTATTACAGGCAGCATTTGTGGTATTTTATTCGTTCATTCCTATATTTGGTGGAAAGGCACCAACAGTTCACTTGGGCTAATCCGTGTTATGGCTACTGTCATTCCGTTTATAGTATTGTATTCCATTTGGGGAATAGCTGAATTATAAGCCTTGATTCGTGAAAAAATAAATATGCCGGCACTTTTGGCGCTTCTGAATTTATTATTAATCATTTTTACCGTTAAAGCTGCAAAAAGCTCGTTACGTTCACATTATTTCCCCATAAAATTTTCATCGGTTGGCCAATTGGTAATGGATGCGGCTCAATTTACCAAAAGTCACCATTTGAATAAACAAAGAACCATTTACCAATATCCGCTGTATGCTTATGGGTTGGGGGTTGATATTTATAACAGTGAAAAAGTTTATCAATTATACTCGGTAGATAAGAGCAAGCCAAGTGTTACAATGAATAAAGGTGATATACTATTTTGGGATGCTCATTTTGGTCCCAACGAATCCGGATTACCTTTAGACACTGTATTGAGCGACGAACATTTACGTTTGGTGAAAGCTTTTTTCCCTAAAGAACGAATAAAAGTTTTGGGTGATAATGATTTTTGTGCCTTTATTTTTAAGAAGTCGAATGATATAAATCCGGTAAAAATATTTATTGATACTTTGGTAAAGGATACCGTTGTTCCGATTGAAAATGAATTTCCATTTTTATTAAGAATTTCCCAAAAGAATAATTCTATTGAAGAAGATTTTAACCGGATGCAAATTGATTATACTTCCTCTATTCCGGAAACTGCAGAAGTATATTTTGTCATTGCCATAAAGAAAGACAACAATAATGTTTATTATGCTTCGGAAAGAATCGCAAAAGGAAAACATCACGTAGAATTAGATATTCCTCCTATTCAAAAAGATGAATTATTGGAAATACAACTCTACAATCCTCAGCAAAAACAAGAAGGCAGCATCAATTTCTCACTTATTAAAAAGAAAATTGTAAAGTAAATTATACGGATGCTTTTTGCTTGGCTTCTCTTTTTGCTTTTTTATGTGCAATAGATGCTTAAATGTCTTCTATTTCACCTTTTGGAATTGCGCTAATGAGCTTTTTAGTGTATTCGGTTTGCGGATTATAGTAAATATCATCTGCCATTCCCATTTCTTCAATTTTACCTTTATTCATTACCACCATTCGGTCACTCATAAATTTCACAACAGATAAATCGTGCGAAATAAATATGTAGGTAAAATTAAACTCTTTTTTAAGCTCATTGAGCAAGTTAAGCACGGCTGCCTGTACCGAAACATCAAGTGCCGAAACAGACTCATCGCAAATAATAAACTTCGGATTCAGTGCCAAAGCTCGCGCAATACCTATTCGCTGACGTTGCCCACCGGAAAACTCGTGCGGATAACGATAAAAATGCTGTTCATTTAAGCTGACGCGTTTCAGCAACTCTATTACTTTTGCCTTGCGCTCCTCATCATTCGATAAAATTCCGTGCACACGCATAGGCTCCATGATGGCTTCACCAATGGTTATTCTCGGATTTAACGATGAATAAGGGTCTTGGAAAATGATTTGCAATTCTTTGCGATATTCGCGCATTTCTTTTTGGCTTAAAGGCGTAATATCCCGCCCTTTATAGATGATTTGTCCGGCGGTAGGTTCTATCAGCTTTAAAATTGTTCTGCCCAAAGTTGTTTTTCCACAACCCGATTCACCTACCAAACCTAATGTTTCTCCCGGATATACTTCAAACGATACATCATCTACAGCGCGAACATAATCTTTTGCTTTGCCAAAGAAATTTTTATTTATCGGGAAATACGTTTTTAAGTTCTTGATTTCCAATATGGGTTCGTTGGCATATATTTTATCGTAATGAGCTTTTAATTCTTCCGGTTTAACTACCACACTGTTTATCACCTCTTCTACCGATTTGGTGGTTTGTGTCATTTTACCCGAACTGTCTTCGGTCATAAAATCAGACACGGTAGGTAACCAATGCAAACGTTTGTTTAACGGCGGACGACAAGCCAACAATCCTTTTGTGTACGGATGCTGTGGATTGGTAAAAATATCCAACACATTGCCTTGCTCCACAATTTTACCTTTATACATTACCACAACCTTATCTGCCAATTCGGCAATTACTCCTAAATCGTGGGTAATGAATAAAATCCCCATATCGTACTGGTCTTGAAGCTGCTGCATCAACTCCAAAATAGTTTTTTGCACTGTTACATCCAATGCTGTAGTTGGTTCGTCGGCAATAAGTATGGACGGATTGCACGACATTGCCATGGCAATCATTACCCGTTGTTTTTGCCCCCCTGATAATTGATGCGGATAGGAATCAAACATTACTTCGGGACGAGGTAACTCTACTTTTTTAAATAGTTCTATGGTTTTTCGTTTGGCTTCGGCTTTATCTATTTTTTGATGCAAAATAATGGCTTCCATTACTTGGTCGCCACAGGTATATACGGGGTTGAGCGAGGTCATTGGTTCTTGGAAAATCATGGCAATTTCATTTCCGCGAATTTCACGCATTTCTTTCTCGCTTAATTGAACCAAGTCCTTAACTCCATCTTGTGAATGATATAAAATTTGTCCTTCGGCAATGCGTCCGGGAGGATTGGGTATTAACCGCATGGTTGAAAGCGATGTTACTGATTTTCCGGAGCCCGACTCACCAACAATTCCAATAGTTTCACCCTTGTGTAAGGTAAAAGATACATCATTTACCGCTTTAACGGTTTCGTCTTCCGTTCTAAACTCAGTAACTAAGTTTTTAATTTCCAATAATTTATCCATAAGAACTCTATGTGTAATCTGTTAAAAAGGACGTTAAAAATACAGTTTATCTTTATTTTTCACAAGCAAAAAAGCCTAAAAGCAACCACTTTTTAGATTAATCCCTTGATATTCAAGACGAAATTCAATATGATTTAAGCTGTGCAAGGAGTTCTTAAATCCAAAAACAATAATTTTATTTGTCCGTCTATTTCGCCAAAGCAATAAACATAATCTGCTGTATTGATAATTGTATAAGTGATTTTTTCGGCTGTAAACTGAGCCGCTTGCTTTTCTTTTTCGTTCATATCAGTATATTCCCATATAGGATTTTGAGTGTAAATGTTAACCTGTTGACCAAAAACTCCTTGTTTGTCATAAGGGTGTTCATCACAAACTACTTTGGGTAATTCTTCCTCTACAGCTGCCTTTTTTTCTTGTATAAACTTAAAATCTTTTATTTCTTGATTTAAATCGGTTTTAAATTGAGAAAACGAATATACGTGTGCAACTTTGGGCATTGCTCCATTAGAGTAAATGATATACAGCCCTAAATTTTTATCTGTAAATTTATCTGCTGCTTGTAAATTGCCCGAAGCTAATGCAGTATGAATTTCTTCATAGGCAGAAAAATAGGGGTTTAAGTTCATATTTTGTTTACGTTCTCCGGCTTCTTTGGAAAGTGAATCAACAACAACACTCCGGTTTTCAGACGTATCTTTATTTGTTGGTTCTGTTTTATTCTCCATTGTTTGAGTGGAATTCTTATTTTCCTCTTTTTTCTCCACATCTGCAGGTTGTGTAGAGTTGTTTTGTTGCCCACAGGCAAATGCAAAAATCAATAACGATGAATAAATTACTTTTCTCATTGAATATTATTTTTTGGTTGAATAACAATGTTCATACATTTTCTTTAATTACGCAAAAATTCATTCATTAATTTTTGGTTTTGGGGTTTAGCTGTTGTTTGTATATTTACAAAAAATAAAACGCATTGAAGACAAAATACCTCCACATACTTATAGGGTTTGCTTTGGCAGTCTTTACATTTTTTCTATTGAAATACGCAGGAAATATGTCATCAGCAAAAATGGCTTTTGTTATCGTTTTGATGGCATACTATTGGATTTCCGAAGCATTACCGTTGCCGGCTACATCATTATTACCCATTGTTCTGTTTCCATTATTGGGCATCACAGACATAGCTACCACAACCGCATACTACGGCAAGCCGGTTATTTACCTCTTTTTGGGTGGATTTATATTGGCTTTGGCACTCGAAAAAACAAACTTGCATGAGCGAATTGCTCTTTTTATACTGAAAAAAACCGGCGGTAAACCTTCACAACTTATTTTAGGTTTTATGATTGCTTCGGCATTTTTAAGCATGTGGATTTCAAATACTGCTGCAGTAATGGTAATGTTGCCTATTGGTATTTCTGTCCTGTCTGAAGCTAAGCATGTTCAATTGCCGGAAAAACATTTTAACAATATCTCCATTGCTTTAATGTTGGGCATTGCTTATGCAGCAAATGTTGGCGGAATGGCTACATTGATTGGCACAGCTCCAAATATGGTCTTTAAAGAAATTTACGAAGACAGCTTTAATACCGTTTTTGGTTTTAGCGATTGGTTTTTACACGCTACACCGTTGGTTTTAATTCTTTTTATACTGATATGGATAATGCTGACTAAAATAATCTTTAAGCAAACACAAGAACAAATCATTCATAAATCGGAAATTGAAGAAAAATATCGTTTATTGGGCAAAATATCCATTGATGAAAAAAGAACGGCTGCTGTTTTTCTATTGGCTATCATTCTATGGCTTACAGGAAATAATTTACAATTATCTGATTCTGTCACCATTAAAGGTTGGCGCGAATTATTCGGCATTCCCGAATTTAAAGATGCCTCCGTTGCCATATTATGTGCCTTATTGCTGTTTGTTTTGCCTTCTCAAAAATCAGGAA
This sequence comes from Flavobacteriales bacterium UBA852, assembly GCA_002295925.1. Taxonomy (GTDB): domain Bacteria; phylum Bacteroidota; class Bacteroidia; order Flavobacteriales_E; family Vicingaceae; genus UBA852. Next base: position 15,480 of record DBGO01000003.1, on the reverse strand, counting down.
ACAAAAACCCAATTATTGATTGGGAAGACACCAAAAAAATCCCATGGGGAATATTACTGCTCTTTGGTGGCGGCTTTGCCATTGCTGGCGGTTTTACCATTTCCGGTTTATCGGAAATGGTTGCATCATTTTTTTCCGGCATTCAAGACTTGTCAATCATCACCATTATATTTACAGTAAGCATCTTTATTACGTTTGTTACCGAAATAACATCAAATACGGCAATTACCACTCTTACCATGCCATTGCTCGCGGGAATAGCAAGCATGTCGAATATCGACCCGTTATTATTAATGTTTCCGGCAACAATATCGGCAAGCTGTGCCTTTATGATGCCTACAGCAACTCCTCCTCAAGCAATTGTTTTCAGCAGCGGATATATTCCTATACGCACCATGAACAAAACCGGATTTTTCATCAATATTATCAGTGCATTGGCTATAACGGCTTACACTTATTTAATCATTTGATTTTCTGACATTTATTATATTCATAGTTTCCATTAAAATGCTAATTGATTATGATTTGTTAAAAAATATACAGGTTAAAATTTTGTTTATATTGGGATAAATTATTTCTTTGCACCTTAAAATCAATAAAAATTTAAAGTTATGGCAGATATCGAAAGCAGAGTAAAAGCAATTATCGTTGATAAATTAGGTGTTGACGAAAGTGAAGTAACAGCAGATGCTAGTTTTACCAACGATTTAGGTGCAGATTCTCTTGACACCGTAGAATTAATTATGGAATTCGAAAAAGAATTCAATATTGCAATTCCGGATGATCAAGCCGAAAAAATTGCTACAGTTGGCGATGCAGTAAAATACATCGAAGAAAACGCAAAGTAATTTTTAAAGCTTATTCATTCACTCATGGAATTGAAAAGAGTAGTAGTAACCGGGTTAGGCGCACTTACTCCGATAGGTAACAACCTGCAAGAATATTGGCAGGGATTGGTTAACGGAGTAAGTGGTGCTGCCGGTATTACAAAATTTGACCCTTCAAAGTTTAAAACTCAATTTGCTTGCGAAGTTAAAAATTTTGATATAGCCAATTTTATCGATAGAAAAGAAGCTCGCAAGATGGATGAGTTCGCCCAGTATGCAATGGTTGTTGCAGATGAAGCAATTAAACATTCAAACCTTGATATTGAAAAAGTTGACCCGGACAGAGCAGGTGTAATTTGGGGTGCAGGCATAGGTGGTATTACCACATTTCAAAATGAAATCATTAACTATGCCAAAGGCGATGGAACACCACGTTTCAACCCTTTTTTCATTCCAAAAATGATTGCCGATATTGCTTCGGGGTTAATCTCTATTAAATATGGGTTTAGAGGTCCAAACTTTACAACTGTTTCTGCTTGTGCATCCTCAACCAATGCTCTTATTGATGCATATAACTATATTCGTTTAGGTAAAGCAGACATTATTATTTCCGGTGGTTCAGAGGCAGCTATTAATGAAGCCGGTGTGGCAGGATTTAATGCATTAAAAGCTCTTTCTACCCGAAACGATTCTCCCGAAACCGCTTCAAGACCTTTCGACAAAGACCGCGACGGTTTTGTTTTAGGTGAAGGTGCCGGATGTATTATTTTAGAAGAATATGAACACGCCAAAGCGCGTGGCGCAAACATTATTGCCGAATTGGCGGGAGCAGGACTTTCTGCAGATGCTTACCATATTACAGCCCCACATCCCGAAGGATTTGGTGCACGCAAGGTAATGGAAAACGCATTGGAAGATGCCGGAATGGATTCTTCTGAAATTGATTATATAAACGTTCACGGAACATCTACTCCTTTAGGAGATGTTGCCGAGGCACAAGCTATTTTAGGTGTTTTTGGCGACAATGCTTATAAATTAAACATCAGCTCTACAAAATCAATGACCGGTCACTTATTGGGTGCCGCAGGAGCGATAGAAGCAATAGCAAGTATTATGGCTGTTGTAGAGGGCATTGTTCCCCCTACCATCAATCATTTTACAGATGATCCACAATTTGACCCGAATCTAAATTTCACATTTAATAAAGCTCAAAAGCGCGAAGTTAGAGCTGCATTAAGTAACACATTTGGATTTGGCGGACACAATGCTTCTGTAATTTTTAAAAAGTTTGAAGATTAACCTTGGTATTTATCAATCAAAAAGATAAACAGTTCAAGAAAAAATTAAAAATGTTGTTGGGGTTTACTCCCGGCAACATTTTTTTATATCAACAAGCATTTACTCATAAATCTAAAGCCGATCACAATCAATCTATTAGGCAAAGCAATGAACGCTTAGAGTTTTTAGGCGATTCTATATTAGATGCTGTTGTAACCAACTATCTGTATAAAAAATACGCAAATGCCGATGAGGGTTTTTTAACCAAACTAAGGTCAAAAACGGTAAGCAGAACCATGCTTAATAAATTAGGGAAGAAAATCGGGTTGGAAAACTGGTTGCAATATTCCGATAAATTTTCATCGGCAATGATTGGCAATGCTTTTGAAGCACTTATTGGCGCTATTTTTCTTGACAAAGGTTTTAAAAAAACCGAACAATTTATTGTAGACAAAATCATATTACCTTACATCGATTTTGACACCTTACTGCAAACCGAAAACGATTACAAAAGTAAGCTGGTAGAATATTCACAACAAGAAAAAATACCTTACGAGTTTGAATGCGAAGAAAAAACAGATAAGAACAAAACACAATATTTTTGTTCGCTGAAATTAAACCGCAAAATTGTAGCTACCGGAACCGGTAGGTCTAAAAAACAAGCCGAACAAGAAGCCAGCCGTTTGTTTTTTGAAAAACATTCAAAATCCGACACATAATTCAATAAAATTCAATATTTGTCTTAAATTAAATTAAATTTTATATTTTTGTTCAATACATTAATTAATTTCAGTTTATGGAAAATACTGCCTACAAAGTTTTAGTTCCTCACGACTTTACAAGTGTTGCTGACACCGCAATTAATCATGCGGCAAAAATTGCTTCTATTTTTGATGGAGGCATTTATTTATTGCATATTGTCGGAAAAGATAAAGAAGTAGGAGATGCAAGAGAAAAACTAACCAAAATAGCTGAAGAAGCCGCTAAAACATACAACTTAAAAGTTGAACCCATTATCCGAATAGGAAATATTTTTGAAGATATTGGCGATGTAGCCACTGAAATTGATGCCCGTTTAATTGTAATGGGAACCCATGGCGTTAAAGGGATTCAAAAATTAGTGGGTAGTTATGCGTTAAAAGTTATTACGCATTCAAAAGTTCCTTTTATTGTAGTTCAAAACAAAAAAGTGCGCGACCACGGATATAAAAACATTGTTGTACCCATTGATTCGGGTCCGGAGTCAAAGCAAAAGCTTACGCTTACTACAAATATGGCTAAGCACTTTGGTGCCAAACTACACATCATTACGCCAAAGGAAAAAGATGAGTTTGTAAGAAAAAAGTTGAATCAACAATTGGCTTTTGCCAAAAAATATTTGGAAGAAAAAGGTGTGGAATATGATGTTCAAACCGCTCCGGGCGTAAAGTCATTCCCAAAAGAAGTAATAAAATATGCTGTTGAAATAGATGCAGATTTAATTGCCGTTGTTCGACATGAAGAAACTTCTATTTTATCGGACTTATTTGCTTCTAACGCCGTTCAAGATATTTTAGCAAACGATGCCGAAATTCCTGTATTAGTAATGAATCCTTCTGATGTATTTTTGGCAGGAAGTATTTTGTTCAGATAATATTTCAGAAATAAAATTAATTTAAAAAGGGCTTGATAATTCAAGTCCTTTTTTTATAGTCTCACATTGCCATTTTTGGCTGTTTATATACTCTAACACTCTTGGCAAGGCATACAACATATTTCCCGAAGCCTTCTCACTATCGTGAAAAACAATAATTGAACCTTTTTCAATATTTTTAATCACATTTTTCAGGCATTTTTCAGGAGCAATATTTCTGTCAAAGTCGCCGGACAAAACATCCCACATAATTATTTTTTTATTGATATTTTTTGCTGTGCGCTTTGAAATTTTCCCATAAGGAGGCCTAAAATAAGACGTTTCCATTACCTCGTCGCATCGATTGATGTCTTGTAAATATAATTCTCGCTCGGTATCCCAAGCATTTTTATGCGAAAAGGTATGATTTCCCACAGCATGACCATCTTCAATTATTTTATTAAACACTTCCGGATACCGAACAACATTTTTACCCACACAAAAAAAGCTTGCTTTTGCTTGAAATTTCTTTAAAACCGAAAGTACCTCAAGTGTAATTTCGGGATGCGGACCATCATCAAAAGTCAAATAAACATACGGCTCTTTCCTTGAAAAATTCCAAACAAATTGAGGATAAATTTTTTTTACTACCGATGGCGTTTTAACAAGATACATAACAGTATAAAATTAGTCTTTTTAGCAACACCCCATACATTTACTCTAAAAACATCAATATTGCCACGATTTGAGAAACTTTACATCAATTAGTTTGCACAAATTAATTACCTTTGTTCGTTTTGAAAATTAAACTCTGATTATGTCAATTTTAACAAAAATATTTCAAGGAATATTCGGCAGTAAAACCGAACGTGATATCAAAGAATTGCAGCCCTATGTAGGTAAAATAAATGCCGAATTTGAAAAATTACAGTCGCTTTCTAACGACGAATTACGCAAAAAAACACAAGAATTTAAGCAGTACATTAAGGAAAAAACCAAAAGTATTACTGACGAAATCGTCAAGATAAAAGACCGAATCGACAGTGATTCTTCTTTAAGCATTCAAGATAAAGAAAACCTGTACAATGAGATAGAAAAACTCGAAAAACAAGAGTTGGAGCTAATCGAAGAAGCTTTACAAGAAATTCTTCCGCAAGCATTTGCAGTAGTAAAAGAAACTGCTCGCCGCTTTAAAGAAAACGAAACTATTGAGGTTACCGCTTCGGAACTTGACAAAGAATTGGCAACCCGCCACGAACACATTACCATTGAAGGAGACAAAGCCATCTACAACCATACTTGGCTTGCCGCCGGAAACCCGGTTACTTGGGATATGGTACATTACGATGTTCAGCTGATTGGTGGTACGGTTTTGCATCAAGGTAAAATTGCCGAAATGCAAACCGGAGAAGGAAAAACACTTGTAGCGACATTACCCATTTACCTCAATGCCCTTGCCGGAAAAGGTGTGCACGTGGTTACCGTAAACGATTACTTGGCAAAACGTGACTCAGAGTGGATGGGCCCTTTATTCGAATTTCATGGTTTAACCATTGATTGCATTGATAAACACGAACCCAATTCAGAAGCTCGTCGCCAAGCCTATTTGGCTGATATCACTTATGGAACCAACAACGAATTCGGTTTCGATTACTTGCGTGATAATATGGCACGACATCCCGAAGAGCTCGTGCAACGCAAACACCATTATGCCATTGTCGATGAAGTTGACAGCGTATTGATTGATGATGCCCGAACACCTCTGATTATTTCGGGTCCAACACCTCGTGGCGACCAACACGAGTACTATCAACTTAAACCTCGTGTAGAAAAATTGGTTTCTGCGCAACGTAAATATGTAAATACCGTTCTTACAGAAGCCAAGAAAAAGCTCGGACCGCTGACAAAAGGAGAAAAAATCAGTAAAGAAGATGAAAAAGAAGGCGGATTGGCCTTATTGCGTGCACACAGAGGATTACCCAAAAATAAGGCATTAATCAAATTTTTAAGCGAACAAGGGATAAAGGCAGTCTTGCAAAAAACAGAAAATTATTACATGCAAGACCAAGAAAAAGAAATGCCCACCGTGGACGAACCCTTGTATTTTGTTATCAACGAACAACAAAACTCTGTTGACCTTACCGACCGAGGTGTAGATTTAATCACCGAAGCCGGTGACGATAAAGATTTCTTTATTTTGCCGGATGTAGGAAGCGAAATAGCTAAAATAGAAAAATCCAATCTTTCGGATAAAGAAAAATTAGCGGCCAAAGAAAAACTAATGCAAGATTTCTCGGTAAAAGCCGAGCGAGTTCACACCATCAACCAATTGTTGAAAGCATATACCATGTTTGAGCGCGATGTGGAATATGTGGTAATGGATAACAAAGTAAAAATAGTTGATGAGCAAACCGGACGTATAATGGAAGGACGCCGTTATTCTGACGGATTGCATCAAGCAATAGAAGCCAAAGAAAATGTAAAAGTTGAGGCAGCTACTCAAACATACGCTACCGTTACGTTGCAGAATTATTTTAGAATGTACCACAAACTCGCCGGTATGACAGGTACTGCCGAAACCGAATCGCAAGAGTTTTGGGACATTTACGAATTGGATGTGGTTATCATACCAACAAATAAACCTATACAACGTATTGACAAAGACGACTTGGTTTACAAAACCAAACGGGAAAAATTCAATGCTGTAATTGACGAAATTCAACAACTGGTAGAAGCCAACCGACCTGTGTTGGTGGGTACTACCTCTGTTGAAGTTTCTGAATTGTTAAGCAGAATGCTTAAACTGCGTGGAATAAAACACAATGTATTAAATGCAAAATTGCACCAAAAAGAGGCCGAAATTGTAGCCCACGCAGGATTGGCAAAATCGGTTACGATAGCGACCAATATGGCAGGTCGTGGTACGGATATCAAATTAGGACCCGGAGTAAAAGAAGCCGGCGGTTTAGCAATAATCGGTACCGAACGCCATGACTCACGACGTGTGGATAGACAGCTTCGTGGTCGTGCCGGACGTCAAGGAGATCCCGGTTCTTCACAATTTTTTGTTTCGCTTGAAGACGACTTGATGCGTTTGTTCAATTCCGAAAGAATCATCAAATTAATGGACAGAATGGGCTTGGAAGAAGGAGAAGTAATTCAGCATTCGATGGTTACCAAATCCATTGAGCGGGCACAAAAGAAAGTTGAAGAAAACAACTTTGGTATCCGAAAGCGTTTGTTGGAATACGATGATATTATGAACAGCCAGCGTACGGTCATTTACACTAAACGTCGCAATGCATTATTTGGCGAACGCTTGGGTGTGGAAATTTCCAACATGATTTATGATGTGGCAAAATCCATAATTGAAGAATGGAAATCCATTGGCGACTACGAAAGTTTAAAACTTGATGTTATTCGTTTTCTGTCGGTAGAAGTTCCTTTTAGCGAAGAGGACTTCCTTAATAAAAATGCCGAAGAGTTAACCGACGAATTGCACGAGGCAGCATTGAAAAGCTATCAAAACAAAAGTGAATTGATTCGTCAAATGGCGTTTCCGGTTATCAAAAATGTGTTTGAAAACGAAGGCGCGAAATTTGAAAACATCCTTGTTCCGTTTACCGACGGTAAAAAACAAATTAACATTGCCACACCACTAGAAAGAACTTACCAAACCGAAGGTCGTGAGCTAAGCAAATCGCTTGAAAAAGGGGTAATATTGGCAATGATAGATGAACATTGGAAAGAGCATTTGCGCGAAATGGACGAACTTAAACAATCAGTACAAAATGCTGTTTACGAACAAAAAGACCCCTTATTAATCTACAAATTCGAAGCGTTTGAATTATTCAGCAAATTGTTGGATAAAATCAACCGTGATGTAGTTAGTTTCTTGGTAAAAGCTATGTTGCCTCAACCAAAAGAAGAAGAATTGCAAGAACAAGTACAAGTGCAGCAACAAGCCCCACAACCCAAGCAAGATTTAAGCAAATTGCAAACCAGTCGTACGGAAGTTCCACAATTTAGCGGAGGTACACCAACAGCCGGCGGACAACGCCCTATGCCTAACCAAGCACAAAAACCCAAACAACCCGTTAAAGTGGATAAAAAGGTAGGCAGAAACGACCCTTGCCCATGCGGAAGTGGTAAAAAATATAAGCAATGCCATGGCAAACAAGGTTAATTTTAACACATAAGTGATTATTATTTTGTATTTTTGTTTTATATATTAAACTATTGATTATGAATACTATATTATTAGGAATGTTTGGCGGTCAAGAGATTTGGATTATTTTATTGGTTGTAGTGCTTCTTTTCGGCGCAAAAAAAATCCCTCAATTGATGCGCGGCATTGGTTCGGGAGTGAAAGAATTTAAAGAAGGGATGAAAGAAGGCGACACCACTTCTGCCGAAAAACCTGACGCAAACAAATAATTTTTCAACTAATCTTTTTCTTTTTAAACAATAAAGCCACTTTTTTAGTGGCTTTTGTAGGTTAAATTTACCACCATGAAAAAATACAGTAAACTTACTGATATTCAAAACGATTTAAAAAACAAAACAATTACTCTACCCCAATTGGTAGAGGATTATCTAAAAAATATTGACCAAACCAAAGATTTTAATATTTTCCTTGAAGTATTTGATGAAGAAGCCAAAAGCAAAGCACAAGAAATTCAACAAAAAATAGAAAGCGGAAACGCAGGCAAATTAGCCGGAATGGTTATTGCCATTAAAGACAACATCTGTTACAAAAACCATAAAGTATCCGCTTCATCCAAAATATTGGAAAATTTCGAATCATTATTCAGCGCCACAGCTGTTGAACGATTACTGAAAGAAGATGCCATTATAATAGGTCGTACCAATTGCGACGAATTTGCAATGGGAAGCTCAAACGAAAACTCGTATTTCGGTGCCGTAAAAAACCCTGTGAATCCCGAATATGTACCCGGAGGATCATCAGGTGGTTCTGCCGCAGCTGTTGCTGCCAATACGTGTTTGGCGGCATTAGGTTCCGACACCGGTGGGTCTATCCGTCAACCGGCATCATTTTGCGGCGTAGTTGGACTAAAACCCACTTACGGAAGAATTTCTCGCCACGGACTTATTGCTTATGCTTCGTCGTTTGACCAAATAGGCCCATTAACACAAAGTGTTGAAGATGCGGCTCTAATAACCCAAGTAATTGCCGGAATGGACGAATACGACACTACTTGCAGCTCAAAGCCGGTTGACAATTACACAGAAAGCATCAATAAGCCGGAAAAAAAATATAAAATCACTTATTTTAAAAGCTATATTGAAAAAGAAGGGTTAGACCCCGAAATAAAAGAGCATTTGCTCAACACAATAGAAAACTTAAAAGCACAAGGGCACATTGTAGAGACTTCAGACTTTCCATATTTGGATTATGTTGTCCCTACTTATTATGTACTGACTACTGCCGAAGCATCGTCAAATTTAGCCCGCTACGACGGAATTCATTTTGGCTATCGCAGTCCGAATGCACACGATTTGGAAAGCACTTACGTCCTTAGCCGTTCCGAAGGGTTTGGCGACGAAGTAAAACGGAGAATAATGCTCGGAACCTACGTATTGAGTGCCGGATACTATGATGCTTATTATGCCAAAGGACAAAAAGTAAGACGAATTTTAAAGCAAGAAACCGAACGAATATTATCGGAGTATGATTTTATATTGTTGCCCACGACACCCGGAACAGCATTTAAAATAGGTGAGCAAATTGATGACCCGATAAAAATGTATTTGGAAGATATTTTTACCGTACAAGCTAACTTAACAGGAGTTCCTGCAATTTCTTTACCCACCGGAAAACACAGCAACGGGCTACCCTTTGGTATTCAAATTATGAGTAAACACTTTGCCGAAAACGAACTTTTTGCTTTTGCCAACACTTTTAACATAAATGCATAAACAACTTTTTTTCATATTAACCCTTGTATTTTTATCTTTTGGAATAAATGCAAATGTTGATAACGATACGCTTAAAGCAAAAGTAAAAACTGATTCGGCTTTTACACTTGCTCCCGACGACCCGATATTGTCAATTATTGACAGTGCTGTAGCGCATCATTATTTTTTATCGCTCGGATTTGACGGCCATTTTGATTCATTATACAGCAAAACCGATACTTTTTATACTATAGACAGTGCTACTGTAACAGAAAGAATGCAAATTATCAACCAAAAAACACCGTTTACATTAGTATATAATGATATTGTAAAGGGATACATTAACCTTTATGCCAACAAACGCCGAAAAGTTACGGCCAAAATGTTGGGTTTGGCACCGGTATATTTTCCTTTGTTTGAAGAAATGCTCGACAAATATCAACTTCCCTACGAACTAAAATATTTACCCATTGTAGAGTCGGCACTTAATCCAAACGCACGTTCGCGTGCAGGAGCTGTTGGTTTATGGCAATTTATGTACAGAACCGGAAAAATGTTCGGGTTGGAAATCGACTCATACAAAGATGAACGCAGCGACCCCTATAAATCTACCGATGCCGCTTGCCGTTACCTGAAAAAATTATACGAAATGTATAACAGTTGGGACTTGGCTTTGGCTGCCTACAACAGCGGACCGGGAAATGTAAACAAAGCTATTCGCCGGGCAGGTGGAAAAAAGAATTTTTGGGAAATCCGCCCTTATTTACCTCGCGAAACCAGAGGTTACGTTCCGGCTTTTATTGCCGTAAATTATGTTATGAATTATCATAAAGAATATGGCATTTACCCTCAAAAACCTGATATAGTATGCTTTAAGTATGATACGGTAATGGTAAAAGATGCCATTTCATTTACTCATTTATCACAAGTATTGGGAATTGATAAAGTTTATTTGGAATTTTTAAATCCCGAATACCGCTATGATTACATTCCCAAGAGCACAGAACCGCAAAAGTTATGTTTACCTGTTTCGCTTGTTGGCGATTTTATAGCCAATGAAAAACAAATATATGCCCATCGCTCGCAAGCTGAAAAAGAAGACAGTATTGCCGCTGCACAAAAAATAGGCAAAATGCCCGCTGCCATTTCGGGCAAAGGCATTGTACATAAAGTGCGGGCAGGAGAAAGTTTAAGTGTTATTGCATCAAAATATCACGTACGTGTAAGCGACATTAAAGCTTGGAACAATTTACATTCCAATCGTATTAATATTGGTCAGAAGCTCTATATATACGGAAATAATTCTACAAAAACGGTTTCGTCTAAACCTAAAAACAACACGCCACCAAAAACAACTTATCAGGGCAATTACGAATATTACACCATTCGCTCGGGCGATAATTTATGGGATATTGCCAACAAATTTGACGGTGTAAGTGTAGATGATTTGATGGAGCTAAACAAAGATGTGGATGTAAAACGATTAAAACCCGGAATGAAAATTCGCATTCGCAAAAAAAGTTAGCCGTTTTGCCTTGTTTATTTAAAGGATTTCGTGAAATTTATACCCAATCTTTAAAATCTTAAAACTATGGCTAAATATAATCCCGCCGACCCTATTCAAGATTTACAATATTTTGGTGAATTTGGCGGCGTAAACCCTTCTATTACCGATTCTTCTACTTTTACTTTTTTGCAAGCAGGCAAAATGGAAGAAATTTTTGAACACGAAATTGAGGGTTGTTATCTGTATTCGCGTCACTGGAACCCAAGCAACAAATATTTATCTCAGGCATTAGCCAAAATGGAAGGAACCGAAAGCGCCAGTGTAACTGCTTCCGGCATGGGAGCCATTACAAATGTTATTTTGCAACTTTGTAATTCGGGCGACGAAATTGTAACTTCGCGCACTATTTATGGCGGAACATATGCTTTCTTTAAAAACTTTTTGCCCAAGTTTAATATCAAAGTAAAATTTGTAGATATTACCAATTTAGAACAAGTAAAAGCGGCAATTACAGACAAAACAAAAGTGCTTTACTGCGAAACCATGAGCAACCCAATGCTTGAAATTGCCGATATTCCGGAATTATCCAAAATAGCCAAAGAAAATGATTTAAAATTGGTGGTTGACAACACCTTCTCACCCATGATATTTTCGCCTTATGTTTTGGGTGCCGATATTGTAGTGCACAGTATGACAAAATTTATAAACGGAATGAGTGATTGTGTTGCCGGCTGCATTTGTGCCTCTAAAGAATTTATCGATTCATTGTCAGACGTAAATGCCGGCGCAAGTATGTTATTGGGACCGGTTTTGGACAGTTACCGCTCGGCAAGTATTCTTAAAAACTTACGCACATTGCATATCCGTATGAAGCAACACTCGCACAACGGAATGTATTTGGCCAAAAAACTGCAGGAAGAAGGATTGACTGTTACTTACCCCGGCTTGGAAAATCATCCGCAACACAAACTGATGAAAGAGTTGATGAACGAAGAATATGGCTTTGGCGGAATGATAACGCTCGATATGCAAACAAAAGAACGTGCCAACACATTAATGGAAATGATGCAAAATGACAATATTGGTTATTTGGCAGTAAGTTTAGGTTTTTACAAAACATTATTCAGCTCGCCGGGAGGAAGTACAAGCAGTGAAATTCCGGAAGAAGAACGTGAAGCTATGGGACTAACCGACGGATTAGTGCGAATATCTATTGGTTTGGACAACAATATTGAACGGACTTTTGAAAAAATGCTTGCTTGCATTAAACGCGTAAAATAATTCTCGAATTATCAAATAATTTTTAAACCAACAGGTATGTATTGCTTGTTGGTTTTTTATTTTTTGAACTAAAAATTTATCAGGTATTATAACAATTACTAAATTGTTTCGTATGTATAATTTATGGAACAATTACCTGCTGTTACATTATCACTTTTTTCGCATCGTGGCGAAAAACAAATAAAAATTGCTTTTGAATATAATCCCCACTTAATTAAAATTATTAAACAAATAGACGGTGTTCGGTGGTCTGCCACACACAAATGTTGGTATATTCGCTATTCTAAACAAAATTTATCACAAATTTCTTCTGCCTTAAAAAATAAAGCCACCATCATTCGCTCGATCCCACAAGGATTTGAATTTACCGACAAAGAAAAGCAAGAGTTAAACAATTTTTGGAAATGGCTGAAAGCACAACGCTACAGCGAAAGCACCGTAAAGGTTTACTTTAACTTTATAAAAGATTTAACCGCTTATCTGAATCATCGTAAAGATTTAGCAACAATAACCAATCACGATATTGAACAATACACCTACGATGTGTTGGTGAAACAAAAAAATGTATCGGTAAGCACACAACGGCAATTTGTAGGTGCTCTCAAAGCATACAAACGCTTTAACCCGCATGCCGCCTTTGACGGCGAAGTGCTGATACGCCCCAAAAAGAGCACTCATCTGCCCACGGTTCTTTCGTGGCAAGAAGTGTTGGAAATAATCCGCAAAACAAAAAACCTGAAACATCGCGCCGCAATTATTATGATGTATTCTGCCGGCTTACGCATCAGCGAATTAATTAATTTACGATTAAGTGATATTGATATTCAAAGAAAACAAATTTTTATCAAGCAAAGCAAAAATCGAAAAGACCGAGTTGTTGTTTTAGCAGAAAGTTCGTTGCCGGTAATTTTTAATTATTTGGAAACCTACGAGCCAAAGGTATATTTTTTGGAAAATCCCGAAGGCGGAAAATACAGTGCCGAGAGTGTACGAGCTTTTTTAAAGCGTGGAGCAAAAGCCGCAGGAATACGCAAACGTGTTACGCCGCACACATTACGTCACAGCTACGCAACGCATTTGTTGGAACAAGGAGTTGATGTGCGCTATATTCAGGAGTTGCTGGGACATGCACGCACCGAAACAACAATGATTTACACTCATGTATCACGAAAAGACTTACGTCAGATAGAAAGTCCGTTAGATAAAATTGTTAGTAACTATAAAGCAGATAATAAAAAACTCAAAGGGTGATGGTTTTATACGGATATCCCGTTACTATTTCGGATATTTTTTATATATTTGTTGGGTAAAACGAGTTGTAGTGCATTAAACAAAATATCATGTGGAAAGAAGAACTGCCAATGAATTGTCCTCCTGAAAGTGCCGAAGAAATGAAAATTTCAGCGTATAGAATATTAAAAGAAGAAGAGCCACAAGAATCCGATTTTCTGCCGTACATACATTTGTATCCAAACAACAGCAGATATAAATCTCTTTGCGAGGCTTTTGCGTTATCATTTTTTGATTCTATTCAGAACGCTAAAGCAGCGTGGAAGAAAGCATCGAAAAGAGGTAAAGTGATTGGTGGTTATATTGGCAAAATCCAAATTGAGCCTTCTGATGGGAAAAATAATTTAAACAAAAAGACAGGCCATATCAGCACATGGCTTTATAATACCAGAGCTAATAATCTATTCGAATGCACTGATATTAACCCAATAAATGGAAATTAATTCAAAATATCAGCTAGAGGAATTTCCCATAAATCTCCGGGTGATTCAAGCTCTCGATTTCGAGATAGAGCCAATCCTTCTTCTTGAGAAAGATGTTATTGGAAATATGTTCTTGAGTTATTTAACATTTAGTGATTTCGAAAAGGAACAACGAGCATATCTACAAGTTAGTGAAGACAGATTGAATGAAATTCTAGCAAATGAAATTACTCTTCATCAGGCTTATAAAATTCCTGAAAACAATTTTATCTTATTTGCTGAATATTCTCATGAAACAGGCGTAGCATTGAGATCCTATCTAGTCCCTGCCTCTGAAGCTGCAAAACTTGATATTGTACCACTCGATTACATCATCAATTATGAAATTAATTCGAGCAACCTAGTATTGGATCAATCTGAATTATTAAGCTATTCACAGAGAAAAAATAAGCTTATCTTAGATTTTTATCTTAAAGGACAAAACCTTATAAATAACGTAAAGCCTTATGCTCTATATAAAGTTTTCACTCCTGTCGTTGAAATTATCAAAAGCATGCTAGAAATTGATGGACGGAACGCAGACAAATATTTAGCATTTTCAAATTTACGACAGGCTTCTCTTGGAATAACAATCGAGTTAAATTACAGCCATGACCTATTTCTCGAAAAAGAAAGCGAAGCCATAGATAACTTAATCAACTTATTGAACGCTCAAAACAAAGAGGATTTTGAAGCAGTAATTTACAAAACAAAAGATAACAAATATCTAAGACATTATAAGTCAATTATTAAAGCTATTATAAGCAATAATGCTGACTTGTATACTGCTTATGCTAATCCCATATCAAAGACTATCAAAATAAGTGAACTTGATAAAATAAAAGCCGAAATAGCTCAAAAGTTAATCGATGAAACACTTGACGTAATTGAGGATATTGAAGAGGTTCATGGGAAATTTCTTGAAATAGATATTGATAGAAAAGAACCATCCTTCAAAATTTATTCTTACGAAGAAGAATCTCCTATCAAAGGAAAGTTTGAGCTATCTATAATTGAAAAAATCAAAAGTGATTTCATCAATATTGGTAAAGAATCATACATTTTTACTATTAAGACACAATACTATCCGGAAACAACCCTAAAGTCTGAGGAGATTAAAAGGTTCATGATAGACTATAAAAAAGTAGAATAAAAACGCACTACAACATTGTATAAGCGTAATTCGGGCTGAACGACTGAAATCGAGCCTTTTTGCTCCTAATAAACTTTGCTGTATGCGGACAGTTAACCCTTCCAAACCCCGCACTACGCTTATACTTTACCGTTGGCGTGCATGCGAACAAA
>DBGO01000013.1 GCA_002295925.1 Flavobacteriales bacterium UBA852 | reverse complement strand
TTAGCCTAAATGCACAACGGGTAAAAGCTATAAAAAATACTAAAACTTGCATCAGTAAGTTATTCTGAAAAGTAAAATGGAAACCTTTCTTTTTCTATTTCCCCCAACCTCTACTCCATATTGAAAACCACTTGTGGGTATATGTTTCAATTTTCAGTCAACACGATTCATCTACAGTTTTCAAATTATTTTTTCACTTGTTTGTAAACCGGCACGCTCGAACATGCCTCTCCATACATCACCGATTTGGCTACCGTCATTAACCGTTTTGTTACCAGCATATAAACATTTGGAGAAAACGCATACTTCCCGCAACCTTTTACAATTACCGGCTTGCCTTTATATTCCGATAAATCTTTATTTAAAATAATATGCTCAATAATTGCATTGTGCACCGAATCACTATTTGCAAATCCGCTCCAACGGGCATTTTTCAACTTTGTAGAAAGTATCATATACGCCCATAACGGCACAATTGCCTCTACATGATTGGTTACATACACATACTTATCATTGTAAACTGTAAAGTCATGCTTCTCAACCGATTCTCTAAAATGCTTTTCCATAAACAAAATATTATCCACCAAAAAAAGGTTCATATCTAACGCAACTATTTCATCATCTTTGGGCATCCAAGCATCTAAATCTACTTGCTGCAAAGAACTTTTTGCTACTCTGTTTACAATTTCGTCGGTCATCTTATTTTGTTTTAATAAATTTGAGCAAAAATACAACAAAAATGATGAACTTGGATTTAACCGGAAAACGTGCTTTGGTAGCCGGCAGCACACAAGGAATTGGCAAAGCTATTGCTATGCAATTGGCACGTCAAGGGGCAGAAATTATTTTAATTGCTCGAAATGAGGAAAAATTGATACAAGTAAAAAACGAATTGCCCACACCGGCAAGTCAAGAACATCATTACATTGTTGCCGATTTCAGTTTTCCGCCCCAATTAAAAGTTCTTATTGAAGATTGGCTTGAACTAAACGGAAATATTCAAATTTTGGTAAACAATACCGGCGGACCAGCAGGCGGACCGATTACCGAAGCCAAAGAAGAGGAATTTATCAAAGCATTCAACAATCATTTGATTTGCAACCATATTTTAGCCAAAGCTTTAATTCCGGGAATGAAAGAAGCAAAATTCGGTAGAATTATCAACATCATATCCACCTCGGTAAAACAGCCATTAGCCGGATTGGGAGTATCGAACACCATTCGTGGTGCTGTTGCCAATTGGGCAAAAACCATGGCCAACGAATTGGGGCAATTTAACATTACGGTAAATAACGTTTTGCCCGGAGCCACAAATACTGTCCGTTTAAAATCAATCATTGAAAATAAAGCGGCTAAAACCGGTAAAACCGTTGAAGAAATAAGCCAACAAATGGCTAATGCCGTGCCTATGAAACGCGTTGCTCAACCCGAAGAAATTGCTAATGCAGCAGCATTTTTGGCCTCGCCGGCAGCAAGTTACATAAATGGAATAAACCTTCCGGTAGATGGCGGAAGAACAGGATGTTTATAATTTTATTGGTGAAACGGAAATTTTCTGAGGCGTGAAAAAATACATCTTTACTTTCTTTTTGTTCACTCTGTTTATTTGCTTTGCAAAAGCACAAATGTTTGATGTAAACAAACCTTTTTTTAAGGGTGAAGATTTTTTTCGTCCCGAGTTTATCAAAAAAAATAAAATACACACCATGTTTGGCGAAATAAACACCAAACAATCAATGCAAATAATCAAAAACCAACATTTATTGCAGCATTACACATTTAACAACAACGGTCAACTCGAAAAATACACGTACACCTATTACAACGGAAATAAAATTGATACCAATGTTATTTTTTATGAATATGACAATTATGGCAATTTAATCAAACTGCGTCAGTCGGATAAATTTGGGTTTACTACAACAGATTTTGAGTATGATGCAAATAATCATTTAATAAAAAAAACTACGGCAAGAGAAGAAAACCGGTTTGCATCCAAAACAAAATTTGAATTGAAAAGAAAATACGAACTTTCTTCCGAAACATATGAATATAAAGAACTCTCGCCCACTCAACATCAACAAAAATTTTATAATAATGCCGGGCGTTTATACAAGATAAAAAACATTTATTTTGATTCGTTGGGATACAAAAAATCCGAAGAAAGTAAATTTATTATTGGCGGACAAAGAGAAATTATCACCTATCAATACGACTCTATCGGGCGCATCAACAAACGAACGATTGAAGTAATATACAGTGGCATCCGAAATAAAGAATATTACACCTATAAGTATGATGAATTTGGCAATGTAATGCAAGTAAAACATTACAAAGGTGAATTGCTCGAATACCAACAAGAATTGGTTTATTATCCCGAAACCCGATTACTGAAGGGATTGATAGAAAAAGATGCCGGCACCGAAATGCTTACCATCATAAAGTATCAATATACCTTTTTTGACGAATAAAGCAAAGTGGAAAAAAGCATAACAAAAGTAACACCGGCTTGTGTTTCGAGCGTGTCTTCATTTAGATACGAAACTACAACAATTGCCGAAAAAGCGATGCTCAGCAAGGTATGCTTGGACAATGTAACAATAGGATAAAATATCCAAAACAAAAACCAAACAAATCCTACAACACCAAAAGTAGCAAGCATTGTAAGATATTGATTATGCGGATGTTTGTAAAAACCTTCTTCGAGCTTGGAATTTTCTTTTTGCCATTTCATTACCTCATCATAAATATCGCCTGTACCAACGCCAATAAAAGGATGCTTGAGCCAAACATTTACCGCCGACTCCCAATAAATAAATCGCATAACCAATGAGTGACCACTTGGGTTGCCATTTTTTTGCCATACTTCCAATTCCCAAATGGTTTGATAAATCCGTTTTTCGAGTTTATTCATATTTGTAAGCCGGTAATTGGCTATTCCTTTTTCTATTGCTTGAATATCTTTCGGCGATAACTTTTTAAAGTCCGAAGCATCTTTATTCAGTCCTTTTGAAGTCATATACCTGACCAACGTAAATTTAAGTGCGTTTCCGGTAGAATCATCAAACGGTTTATTGCTTACTTTTTGCCAGCTTTGGCGCAACTCTTCCCAAGCAATGTTTTGCCATATATAATAGCCGTTTTCTCTTGTAAATCCTTCTGAAAAAGATAAATCCGAGTAATATTTTTCTCCATTGGGCGAATGTGTTAAAACCGGTAATTCTTTCTCTTTATTTATTTCTTTGTATGGTTGATAATAATTGAAATAAAACACGCCGACGGAAAGCAACAAAATGCCAATTGTCAGCGATAGTTTTACCGGCAATGAGAAATACCTTACGGGAAAAACAATAATTACCGTAATCGTGGCCAAAATTAAAACGACAAAAGCCGTCAAACTTCCCAAAAAATATAATGCCGAAAGCAAAATAATTAACGCGGCAATATACAATCCGCGGTAAATCAGTTTTTGTCTTAAAAAATATAGCGTAACAAACAGAGCAAAATCTATCATCAACCCAAACCTGATGTGCGAAACAAAAGGTGAAAACGGCAAATCTGGATTTGTAAACTTACGGTAAAACCCTATGCCTGACACAAACAAAACACTCAACACGAAAAAATGAAGTATCCAAAACCATTCTCTTCGTTTTAACGGTAAAAAAGGGGCTGAAAAAAACGGCAAAATAAATATCGGCAACTTTACCCGGACATCGCGCAAGCCATAATCAAAATTTTGCGTGTATATCAATCCAATCAAGTGCAGCAAAAACAAGGAACTGAGTACAAGCAATGTTTTATTGGTAAAAAAATTTTTTACCGAATGTTGATATTCCCCTTTTAATATCCAAGCCAAAACTACACCAAATTGCCCCAAGCTCATTAAAAACTTTGATGATGGTAATCCTATTGCTATTACAATTAGCGAGAGTAAAAATAAACTTCGGGGTAAATCTTTAAAATTGAACATTTAATGCGATAAATTACCTATTTTTTATTCTCTGTTAAACCCGAAAGTATGGCAGAATATTGTGCATCATCGGCAATTATTTCTTTTGCTTTTTTAAGCACCGGGTCTTTCACCAATGAAGCACGTATTTGACCGGTTTGATAATAATATCGTCCGACAATTTCGTTCTCCAAAAATAATTTTATATCATTTTTATATTCATAAATATCATCGTTTTTGTGCTTTTTCAGTTCTTCTTCCAATTTTGAAAGTTCATCAGCAACATCTTCTTCAAAATTTTCTTCCTTGGCAATTTTTTTCAGTTTTTCCAGCTCTTTTTCGGTAGCCGTTTTGTAATCGATTTTTTTGTTTTTCACATAATCTACAAACTGATTGTATTCTGAGTCGGAAATATTGAATTTTTCAGGCGAAGGAATAGAGTCGTGTTGGAAATAGTAAGCCGTGGCGAAATCGAAAATTACAAAATTGGCCACCAATGACTCCAACAATTTGGTAGATTTAATTTTTTCAACTTTCACATCGGGCGAGATACCTTTTCCGTCAATCACCTTACGATGCGATTTAAGGGTTTCAAATTCGTGAATTAGCGAGTCAGGAACTTCTTGAGCTTCACCTTT
The DNA here is from genome assembly GCA_002295925.1 of Flavobacteriales bacterium UBA852. GTDB lineage: Bacteria > Bacteroidota > Bacteroidia > Flavobacteriales_E > Vicingaceae > UBA852. The sequence goes on along the minus strand of DBGO01000013.1, from coordinate 360,003 downwards.
TTCATCTTTATTGGAATAATCCAATTTTTGGATGCATCGTCCGCTGGGTGTATAATATTTAGCTACGGTAAGTTTCAATTTAGAATTGTAACTCAAATCTTTCACTTGCTGAACCAATCCCTTTCCAAAAGAGTTTTCGCCAACAATTACCGATCGGTCTAAATCTTGTAATGAGCCACTTACAATTTCTGAGGCAGAAGCCGAATATTTATCTATCAATACTACAAGTGGCATATCCTTATCCAACGGTGTGTTAGGTGTTTTATACACTTTATCCCATTCTTTTATTTTACCTTTGGTGCTTACAACGGTTGTGCCTTTATCTACAAAAAAACCGACAATTTTAACGGCTTCGTTGAGCAATCCACCGCCATTGCCTCGCAAATCGAAAATTAATTTCTCCATTCCTTTGGCTTTTAATGTGGTAAAAGCATCTTTTACTTCTTGTGCCGCCGTTTCGGTAAATCCGTTTAATTTAATATACCCTGTTGTCTCATTAACCATTCCGTAATAGGGCACATCTTTAATTTTAATTTCTTCGCGTATGAGTTTTACCTGTATCTCTTTATCTTGTCGTTTTACGGTAAGTTCCACGTCTGTTCCGGGTTGCCCCACCAACATTTCTCTCACTTGCTCGGTATTTAATCCTTTGGTTGACTTTCCGTTAATTTTTATAATTATGTCTCCGGCTATCAATCCTGCTTTTTGTGCGGGCCAACCTTCGTAAGGTTCGGCAACCATCACATACTCATCTCGCTTTTGAATAATAGCACCAATTCCACCGTATTGTCCGGTAGTCATAAATTTATAATCTTCAATTTTAGATTCGGGAATAAAAACGGTATAAGGGTCTAATGATTTTAGCATGGCATCGATGCCTGTTTTCATTAGTTTTCCCGGTTCGGTTTCATCTACATAAAAGAGATTGATTTCGCGATAAAGCGTGGCAAAAATGTCGAGATTTTTCGATATTTCGAAATAATTATCAGTGGTAAAAGCAATTGTAAAAAGGATGCTTATTCCAACAAATATTCTAATGCTTGTTTTTTTTATCTTATTTTTCATTTTCTATTCTGTTTAATTCATTTTTTGGCGGAACGGGGTCATATCCGTGCCCTCCCCAAGGATGACAACTGCCAATGCGTTTTATTGCCAACCAAAACCCTTTTATTGGGCCGTGTATTTTAATTGCCTCTACGCTGTATTGCGAGCAAGTAGGTGTATAACGGCAATTGGCTCCAAATATTGGCGAAATGGCATATTGATAAAACTTTATCAACACTATAAATATTCCCCCTATCCACTTACCGATATACTTCATTGGCAATTTCTTGTAAAATTACATTTATTTTTTTATCGATATAAGCATAGGGTAAGGGTTCTTTTGCTACGTAAACAAATGCTATATTTAAAAATGTGTTTTGCGCATCTTCTTTCAACAAAATCGCTTTATTTTTGCGGTAACTTTCTGTTATTCTTCTTTTTAGCAAATTACGCGCTACTGCCGATTTAAAATTTCTTTTTGGAATACTTACCAAAACCCTGTGATTGGTCACATTATTGGGCATATAAAAAACTTTTAAAGGATAGCGAAAAATGTTTTTTTTACTCTTAAACAATTCCGAAATTTCCTTTTTGCTTTTTAATCGCTCGTATTTTTTAAAAGATTGTTTCATTAAAACTTAAGCCATTTCCACAGTTCTTTGTACGTTACTTTTTTTCCGTACATTAATATTCCGGTGCGATAAATTTTTCCTGCCAACCAAGTGGTGGCAATAAATCCGCCAATCAATAAAAGCATAGAAAGTGCAAGTTCCCACCATTCTACACCAAAAGGTACACGTATCATCATTACAATGGGTGAGGTAAGCGGAAAAATTGACATCCAAAAAGCCAAGTTACTCTCCGGATTCATTATGATGAATTGCGCCATTACAATAGACAACACCAATGGTATGGTTATCGGCATAATAAATTGTTGAGTATCTGCTTCGGAATCAACTGCCGAGCCAACCGCCGCAAATAATGCGGCATACATTAAATAACCAAAAATAAAATAAAACAAAAAGGTAAGGATAATGCGTGTAAAAGGTATATTCCGGATAACTTCCATTACTTTTTTCACTTGCATTTGTTTGTTAAGATTAGCATCTGATACGGCACTATTAGCTGATTGCGATACCATTTGCTCCACCGATTGCATTTGGTTTACTTTTGACATTATCAGACCTTGCCCAAACACTGAAATTCCGGCAGTTAAAACAACCCAAAGGGTAAATTGCGTAAGTCCAACCAATGCAATGCCGATAATTTTACCCATCATCAGTTCAAACGGTTTTACCGATGAAATAATTACTTCAACGATGCGATTGGTTTTTTCCTCAATTACCCCACGCATAACTTGTACGCCATACATAAAAATAAACATATAGATTAAAATGGCTCCGGCATAGCCCAAAACCATATTTACCGTATTTTCTTTGGTTTCTTCATTACCTTTTTCATCCCGGTAAACGGTTTTTATTTTAATGTCGGGCTTAATGCTTTGCAAATCGGCTAAGCTGATGTTGTATAATTTTTGCAAGCGATTGTTCTCCACTACATTTTCTATATTGGTTTCAATGTGTTTCAGTGTTAATGCGCCGGGTTGTTTTTTGTAATAAAGCGTAATTTCGTGTTTCGAAAAATCTTTTGGAATATAAAGTATCGCCGTATAATGCGATTCATAAAATCCTTCTTTGGCTTCTTGAATATCCTTATCGGAATAATAAAAGTTGATGGTTTCGGTATTTTCTAAATTATTGACAAATAATCCGTTATTGTCTATCACTTCTATGTTTTGAATATCAGTGTTTTGTAAAGCCATCCAAGCGGGTACTATCATTAAGCCGGCAAATAACAACGGACCTAAAATTGTAATAATCAAAAACGACTTTTTTTTGACTCTTGTCAGATATTCGCGTAATATGATGAGTTTTATCTTATTCATTGTCCGAATTGTTTTCTTGATTGGGTTCTAATTGCTTTACCGTTTGAATAAAAATTTCGCGCATAGTGGGTACATCTTCGGTAATAGAAACAATTTGTGCATCGCGAGCAATGGCAAGCAACAAATCATTCAACGACTGATTGCCGGTTGCCCGTACTTTTGCAAAACTAATTCCCGAAGGTTCTTTTCCTGTATTTATCAACTCAAAATGTGTCCATAAAGCATTGGTAAATGCTATCATATTGCCTTTAAAACGAATGTTGAATACGTTGTTTTTGTATTTATTTTTTATCTCTTCAACACTGCCTTCGAGTATTTTTTTAGATTGATTGATAAGGGCAATATGGTCGCAAATTTCTTCTACCGATTCCATATTATGCGTAGAAAATATTACGGTCGTGCCTTTATCTCTCAAATCAAGAATTTCTTTTTTTATTAAATTGGTATTGATTGGGTCAAAGCCCGAAAACGGCTCGTCGAGAATGAGCAGTTTTGGTTCGTGCAAAACCGTTACGATAAATTGCACTTTTTGTGCCATTCCTTTTGAGAGTTCTTCCACTTTTTTGTCCCACCAATTGGAAATTTCAAATTTATCGAACCATTCTTCCAGCTTTTTCTTGGCTTCTTGTTTGGGCATTCCCTTTAATTGTGCCAAATACAATGCTTGCTCTCCAACCTTCATTTTTTTATACAACCCTCTTTCTTCGGGCAAATATCCGATTTGAGCAATGTGTTCGGGGGCTAATCTTTTATTGCCAAATAAAATACTGCCGCTGTCGGGTGCTGTAATTTGGTTAATAATCCGGATAAGTGAAGTTTTTCCGGCACCGTTTGGGCCCAACAATCCAAAAATGCTTTGCTTGGGAATGTTTATCGACACATTGTCTAATGCTACGTGGTGCGCATAGGTTTTAACTATATTTTTTATACGAAGTATATTCGTTTGTTTTTTCATCTTAATTATTTGCAAATGCTTATATAATCTACAAAGATGCTTATTTTTTGGCATTACCAAAAAATAAAATTGATAATCGGCAAAACTGAAGAATTACAATATATTTTTCACCAAAATTCGCGGTTCCATCATATCCAAAATGGCATATTTCACTCCCTCCCTGCCTAATCCTGAGTTTTTGATTCCTCCGTAAGGCATATGGTCAACTCTAAACGTTGGCACATCATTGATTATCACTCCACCCACCTCTATTTGGTTAAAAGCACGATTCATTTCATTAATATTATTGGTAAAAACACCGGCTTGCAAACCAAAGTCTGTATCATTGATTTCTTTTATTCCTTCATCGAAAGAACGAATTTTTTCCAATACCACTACAGGACCAAACACTTCCATACAGTTCACTTTCATCTTTTTATTCGTATCCGACAATACGGTTGGTTGAATAAAATTACCCTCTCTTTTGCCTCCATAAAGTAACGTTGCGCCCATTTCTATCGCTTCGTTTATCCAATCATTTATTCTTTGAGCATTTTGCTCGTCTATTACTACCGAAACCTCGGTGTTATCATCCAAAGGATTTCCGGCTTGCATATTTTTTATTTTTTGAATGAATTGACGGGTAAATGCATCGAATATTTTTTCGTGTACATAAATGCGTTGAGTATGAATGCAAACCTGTCCGGAATACGCAAACCCTCCTACCACACATCTTTCCACAGCTTTTTCAATATTTGCCGATTCAGACACTATTACACCGGCATTGCCACCGAGTTCCAACACCACTTTTTTTCTACCTGCACGACTCTTCATTTTCCAACCCACAGCCGGCGAACCTGTAAAACTCAACAAACTGATTCTATCATCCGTAACAAGCATATCACCGGCTTCTCTGTTTGTAGGGATTGCCGAAAAAGCACCTTTGGGCAAATCGGTTTGGTCTATTAATTTGGCTAATTCCAATACCGACAACGGTGTTTTGGAAGCGGGTTTAACTATAATTGGGCATCCTGATGCAATTGCAGGAGCAATTTTATGAACTGCCAAATTCATTGGAAAGTTAAATGGCGTAATTCCAGCGATAATTCCCACCGGAAAATATTTTACAATCCCTTCTTTATTTTCTCCTGTCGGTGTCCAATCAAGATTTATGTATTCTTTCGGCAACCGTTTACTTTCTTCGGCAGCAACCAAAAAAGTTTGGGAAGCTCGTGCAATTTCGCCCATGGCATAACGCATCGGCTTTCCTGATTCGGCGCTTAAAATCTCGGTATAGTATTTTTGTTTTTGTTTTAAACGGTCGGAAAGAAACCTTAAAATTTCATAACGTTTGTAGCTTGGCAAATTTTGCAGCTCCTCTCTTACCAATTGGGCTTTTTCTATTGCTTTATTTATCTCCTCTTTTCCACCTATTGACACTTTGGCAATAATACTGTTGTCAAACGGATTGGTAACAGTTAGTTGCTCAGCTGTATCAATGAAATTTCCGGCAATATATAAAGCATAATTTTCCATAACCAGTTTTTATCAAAGATACGGAAAAAGGGTATAAAATAACCGCTCCCGGATTCGGGAGCGGTTAATTTCCTCCTATTTTTATGCTGATTAATGAATGGTTAATTTTTGAATTTTGTTTTGACCAGAAGCATTGGTAATTTTAACCAAATAAATTCCTGCCGGTAAATCTGTATTAATATTCACGGTATTTTTATGTGTGAAGTTATATCGTTCTACTACTTTTCCTGTAATATCAAATATCTTAACCGACGATATTTCTTCATCACTAGTTATGTTTATTTCACCTTCTGTAGGATTTGGATACAGATTTGCCGTAAAAGTATTTAATTCAGCAACTGAAGTAGTTGGTGATGCTTTTAGCCATTTTACGGTTCCATTATTATTACCATTTTGATCATATTCAAATTCTACAACCGGGAATCGAGCACTTGGATCATTAGACCACCATCTTACCGTTCTTACAGTATCATAACTTACAGGCGGAATTTGAAAAACTGCAGACGCTGTAGGGCTAATTACACTCCACTGCCCTGATGCATACATCCATGTAGTATCTACATTATATTCTACATTATTTTGCCTTAATGAGGCAAATGTGCCTAATGGTGTAGTTATATCACCCCATGCGTCAGCAGAGGAAGAACCATCTGTATGGCGAGTGAATTTTAATGAATCTACAACAGGGTGTGGCCCTGGTCCATCAGGGTCGAAACCAATAGGTACAGTAAATATTTCAAAATTTGCAGTCCATGTCCCACTCATACCATATGTCGCAGGAAATGGTAGAATTGATGAGTTTACCGGAATGTTTACGGTATCACCGTTACCTAATATCTGTTTTATTCCATTCATCAATAATTGAGTTGACGTTTTTGTTATATAAATAAAAGAACTGTCATCTCTTGAAGAAATAATTACCATTTGGGCGCCAAATGGATTATCTAAGCCATACCAAACCGGATTGGTAAAATCCATTGTGTCTGTTTCATCAACATTGAGCGATGAAAAATTCCATGTTTGATTTGCGCCTGAGCCACCTATCGACACTGTAGAGGTAGCATCAATACCATTAATCACTCTTTCACCAAAATCTACTACATCTGTAGAGTTAATGGTAATTTGAGCATTTGCAGTAATACAAAACAGTGATAAAGCTGAGGCAAAAAGTAAATTCCTTTTCATAACCTATTGATTTTAAATTTGTTCTCGAAATTAAAAGAATTTATCTACTAAAACAATACTTTGCCTATTTTTAACATTATTTTAGATTGAATAAGCCTATCATAAAAAACGAAAATATTTTTTATGAATAAAATTTTGATTTTTTAAAAAAATAATTACTTTTGCTTCCCCTTTTTGAGAGAGGGAAAGTGTTCTAAAGTAACAATGCGAGAATAGCTCAGTTGGTAGAGCACGACCTTGCCAAGGTCGGGGTCGCGGGTTCGAGTCCCGTTTCTCGCTCAAGTGAATAGCCCTGTAAAGGGCTTTTTATTTACGGCTGCCCGGGTGGTGGAATTGGTAGACACGCAGGACTTAAAATCCTGTGGCCATTGCGGCCGTGCGGGTTCAAGTCCCGCCCCGGGTACACACACAAAAAAACCTTCGATTGCTCGAAGGTTTTTTTGTTTTTAAGTGTTTATGAAAACTAATCTAAACTGCCTACCATTTTTTCAGGACGTACCCATTCATCAAATTGTTCTTCAGTTAAAAAGCCTAACTCCAATGCGGCTTTTTTAAGGGTTAAATCGTTTTCGTAAGCATATTTGGCAATTTTAGCAGCTTTTTCGTATCCAATGTATGGATTAAGTGCTGTTACCAACATCAACGAGTTGTGTAAATGCTCATTGATACGTTTAAGGTTTGGCTCAATGCCTACAGCACATTTATCGTTAAATGACACACAAGCATCACCCAACAATTGCGCCGATTGCAATATATTGTAAGCCATTACGGGTTTAAATACATTCAACTCGTAATGTCCTTGCATTCCGCCAATAGTAATAGTAGTGTGATTTCCCATTACTTGCGCACAAACCATAGTCAATGCTTCGGATTGCGTAGGGTTAACTTTACCCGGCATAATAGACGAACCCGGCTCGTTGGCAGGAATAATGATTTCACCAATTCCGGCACGCGGACCACTTGCCAATAAACGAATATCATTGGCTATTTTGTTTAACGAAACGGCTAACTGATTTAACGCTCCGTGTGTTTCAACTATGGCATCGTGCGCCGCCAAGGCTTCAAATTTATTTTCTGCCGTACGGAAGGGCAAACCGGTAAATTCGGCTATTTTTTTAGCCACTAACTCAGCATATCCTTTTGGGGTATTAATTCCTGTCCCTACTGCCGTACCGCCTAATGCTAACTCTGATAAGTGGTCTAATGTATTATTTAAAGCACGTAATCCATGTTCGAGTTGCGACACATAGCCCGAAAATTCTTGACCTAATGTTAATGGTGTGGCATCTTGTAAGTGAGTACGGCCAATTTTTACAATATCTTTAAAATCTTGTGATTTTTGATAAAGTGTATCGTGTAGTTTTTTTATTCCGGGAATAGTTACTTCTACTAATTTTTTGTAAGTGGCAATGTGCATTGCTGTCGGGAAAGTATCGTTTGACGATTGCGACTTATTTACATCATCATTGGGATGGATAAAACGTTCGCCTTTTCCTAATTCGTTGCCGGCTAACACATGTGCTCTGTTGGCAATTACTTCGTTTACATTCATATTACTTTGCGTTCCCGAACCGGTTTGCCATATTACCAAAGGAAATTGGTCGTCGAGTTTTCCTTCAATAATTTCGTCGCATGCTTGCGAAATAAGCTCCATTTTTTCTTTTGGCAGCACACCCAACTCGTAATTGGTATGTGCAGCAGCTTTTTTCAAATACCCAAAGGCACGAATAATTTCTATGGGCATACGTCCGCGTTCAACGTCTATTTTAAAGTTATTTCGCGAACGTTCGGTTTGTGCCCCCCAATATTTATCGGCAGGAACTTTTACTTCACCCATGGTGTCGTGTTCAATTCTATACTCCATTTTTTAAAATTTTACAGGTTTATGACAAAGTTTAATTGATTATTTTATATTTTTACAAAAAATTTAATTTTTTACGTCATGACAGGATTAGGATTATTATTTGCATTTGTTGTTATAGTGTTGGCTTTTTGGTTGTTAATCTTTTTAATGGGATTCATGATTCCTTATGCTGCCACTTTATTTATGATTGAAAAAATAAGTCCTCGTACCATCGAAAAAATCACAGGATATAAATATCCTGAGGACGAAGAAGAGGAAGCTTAAATTATTTCCAATACTTTTTCGGGCGGACGTCCGACAACTGCTTTTTTATCTGTTATTACTATTGGGCGTTCGATTAATTTCGGATGTTCGCTTAATATTTTAATCCATTCTTCATCGGTAAAGTTTTTACCTTTAAAATTTTCTTTGTATTCGGCTTCGTTTTTACGAATAATATCGGTTGGCTTTAAATTTAATTTTGCCAACACTTTTTTCAATTCTTCTTGTGTTGGGGGATTTTTTAAATATTCTCTAATTGTAAAATCCACACCTTTTTCTTGCAACAACTTAACAGCTTGACGGCTCTTGCTGCATCTTGGATTGTGATATACTTCTATCATTTTAATTGCTTTTTGGTTCAATCAAAATTACAAGAAAAGGCGGTTTTAAAAGGTGATTTTCATCAATTTATTACCATTATTTTTGATGATTTTCGAACTTTACCATCTATGGAATTACAAAATATAAGGTATATTCCGGTTTTAACTTTATTCCCCGAAAGGTCTTTACCATCCCAAATAGCTTGCCCACCCAAAGAAGTGGTTTCGTATATCAGATTACCGCTTATGTCGGTAATTTTTACATTTGAATTTCTGAGTAAACCGCGAATGGCTATTAATCCGTCATAATCTTCTCTAACAGGGTTTGGATATACATAAATACTGTCATAATTATTAGTTGGCGCTGTTGCATCGCTTTTGTAAGTGATTAACCCTTCATCGGTGGCTATATAAATTTCGCCGGTTTTGTAATTGGCTGCAATATCATAAATATTATTTGAATATATTGGACTGTTATCTTTGTAAAAATGATGAATTTCTTGCGTAGCATCTTCTGACATAACATAAACACCGGAATTTTTTGTACCAAACCATTTACGATTTGCCCCGTCTATTCCTATTGCAGACACACTTTCGGTTTCTAGCAAAATTTGGGTAAGATCATCTTGCTGAATAAAAATCTGCTGCGCATCTTGAAAATCTTCGAACATATCGTAATTATTATAAAAAACGGCTACACCCTCGTCTGTTCCAATCCATACTTGATTGTCTTGATCAATATTAATGCTGAAAATTTCCGTTCCGGGAATTGCTCCCGAGCCGGTATTCCCGTCCAACAGTAATTTTTTATCATCCGAAATATCATTAAAAGTTCCTCTTTCATTAAAGAGAATAATTTTTCCGTCTTTGGGTAAAATTATCCATTTATTATCATAATCATCCACTATTATTTGGGTGGCGGGTTTTAATGAAGATGTGAAAGGCGAAAGGTTAAAGCCGTACCATTCCCCTTCGGCAGTTAAGACATGCAAACCATAATCGGCATTGGAATTGACTACCCACAAATTACCCGATTTGTCGAATGTTAATCCTCCAATGCGTACACCAAAAGTGTTTTTCAACGTACTGTTATTTACATCATATATTGTTTGTAATTCTTGATTTTTAAAATGCAGCAATCCCCCACCGAAAGAACCTACAAACACCTCCGAAACATCTGACGGGTTTATAGCTACGGCAACAAAATCATACAAACTGTCGGCAATATTGCCTTTGTAACTGTTTATCCAATCCCATTCGTAATTCTTAAAATAATTGATCCCGTTTTTGTTGTACAAATTTGCCATAGTATTATCCAAACCACCTGATACTACCCAAACATTTTCGTTAATGGCATCTACTTGCCAACAATCTTTACTAAACGGACCATTAGGCGCAATTGTTTCTACATTCCAATTATTGATAACTTTTTCCATTCCTTTAAAATAATCGGCCGCCCAATATATGTTTTCTTCATCTTGCACGACTTCGCGCGGAGCGGGAATAACCCCATCGTTGTATTGAAAAATATGCTCTTCGAGCGATAAATCGGGTCGAAAAACATCGAAATACCCATCGTGAGCTATCATTATTTTATTGTTGTTAATTGTGATATTCATTACGGTTAATTGTTCGCTTTGCGGATAAAAATAATTCCATCCCGAACCGCTGTTTACATAAATGGTATCTTCGCCATAATCGGCATCGTCATAGTGCACCAAAAGGTTTCCGTTTAGCGAAACACAATTTTTTATTTTTTTATTGCCAAAAAAATTGACCTTTTTCCAATTAGAAAAATCGGCAATATTAGACGTATTTTTAAGCACATAATACAATCCGTTTTGCGAGGCGGCAAACAATGCCGAATCATTCTCACACACATCATATGTATTAATATTACTTCCGGATGGTCCGTACAGATAACTTTCTGTTATTTCTCTTTTGTTAAGGTTAAAAACAACGATTCCAAAACCACAAGCCAAATAAGCTTTTTCGTTATAAATTGATATTTTATGAATGATTTTATCACCAATGATGGAACTTGTCCGGATAAACGGGAAGTTAATCACCTCATCATCTTGTGTTAACACATCAAAATTTCCGTCTTTGTAAGCGATAAGCAACTGACGGTTATTGTTGTCATACTCAATGGTGGAAATATTGGTTGCCGAAATACCAAAAATAGTGTTGATTCTATTCAGCTCTTCGGTTTCTTTTATATATCTGAAAACCGATGATTCGGAAGCTGCATAAACCGTTTTGCCTGTTTTGTCATACGCTACGGCAATACCATTGCGATAAGGTAAATTATCGCCCCAAGTACCTATGGGTACATATTGTGCCAAGAGAAATGCCGGCAAAAAAACCAGCATCAATAATAACTTATTTTTCATATCATCCAATAACCGAAAAATTATTTATTTATTGCGATAAAGGTAAGGGTAATTTTAGATTAATTGTCACCCGGTTTATCATTATTCTGTTATGCTTTTAAATGCTCCAAATTTTTGTGATAAATCATCAAAGGAATTGTGCTGAGCAAAACAAACACGCCGCAAATAAAATATGCCCACCGGATATTGCCGTTTACATTAAAAAAAGGCAAGGAAAACAAAGCTATAAATGCTGTGCGCAACAACACATTAATCGTTTGAAATACACTTCCTGCCCGACCTATCACATTATTGGGCACGTGATTAAACAGCCACGTAATGCGCAAAATTCTCGTTCCGGCATTTGTCAACCCAATTATAAAAGAGAACATTAACAATACCCAAAAATGATTTGCGTAAGTACACCAAATAAATATAAGTGATGTTACAATCATCATTATAATAACCGATTGAACAGTAGACGTTTTTTGGAAAATTTTACGAGTAAAAATTCCTGCCAATAAAGCGCCAACCGAGTAAATCATTTCACTGCCAGCATATACCCACGAACCGGCTTTTAAATGATTGGTAACGTATAATGGCAATAACATATGCACTTGCACCAATAGTACAACAAAAATACTGTAAGAGGCGTTTCCGAACAAAAACACCAAAGGATTTTCTTTTAAATACCGCAATCCTGATTTTAAGCGGGAAAGCAACGAACCGGTTTCCACTTTTAGTTTTTTAACAGGCGTGTATTTAATAAAATAGACTATTCCGAAACCAAGCAGGTACGAAATAGCATCCATCATAAAAATATCGTGCAATTCCCAAGGTTTTATATCAAAATTTGAGAAAAAATCTATTCCAAGCTTGTGCAAAAATTCATTATTTATGCCTGTCAATAAAATTGCCGCTAATGCTCCTGCCAACACACTTGTTGACTGTCCTTGAATTTCAATCAACGAATTTGTTTTTGCGTAATTTTTTTGTTCGGAAAGCTCTTGAGCAAAAGCATACAAGGTTGGATAATGGATATTGTAATTAAAAATTGTTGCCACAAAAACCACTCCGATTAAATAATAAGGCACTTCACCCAACATATATCCGCTCAAAGCTACTGAACCCAAAATAAAAAAGCCGACTGTATTGGCTGCCAAAAATATTTTCTTTCTCGGAAACCGGTCGATGAGCGTACCGGCATACAAACCCCAAAAAAGTGTGGCAAAAGTGGCTATTCCATATATCAATGCAAAAACTTCACTTTTTTGCAATACCTTGGCAAAATACCACGGTATAGCCAACATACTGATACCTTGAGCAAACCCCGAAACTGCATTTGCCGTAAGGAGTAAAATTAATGCCGGTTTATTTCTCATATATTTGTAAAAGTATTCATTTGTAAGGTATGGATTTGAATTTTATCTTGGAAAAATTAAAAAGCTATTGTGCCTATCAAGAAAGGTGCACCAAAGATATTATTGAAAAATTACACTCCTTAAATGTACCTCCACAGTTGTATGAAGAAATTTTGAATTATCTCAAAGAATATGATTTTGTAAACGATGAACGTTTTTTGCATTCATACATTCACGGCAAGGTAAATCTTAAACGTTGGGGACCGCAAAAAATCATTTGGCAACTTCAAAAAAAGGGATTTAGCAAAAGTGATATTCAAACGTTTTTAAACGAAATAAATCGCGAAACATTAAAAGTAAACGCCCTTAACTTAGCTCAACAAAAGTTGAATAATAAAAAACTAAGCTATGAAAACAAAGGGAAAATTTATCGCTATTTATATAATAAAGGGTATTATCCGGAAATGATATATGAAATAATTGGCGAACTGGAAAATATTACGCGTACTTAAAGCCCATAACTAAAATGTCGTCCACTTGCTCAAGTGAACCTTTCCAATCCAACAAGTAATCCAACAATCGTTTTTGTTGCTCGTCGGCAGATAAATCAGAAATTTCCAAAAGTATATCGCGAAAACGTTTATACATTAATTTTTTCCCTTTTGGTCCGCCAAACTGGTCGGCATATCCGTCGGAGAAGATATAAACCGAGTCACCTTTTTGCAATTCAATTTGATGATTTGAATAATGCAAGTTAGGATTTTCGTGGTATGAACCTATTGGGAATTTGTCGGCGTTTATTTTCAGCACTTCATGATTTCTCACAATATATAACGGATTGTAAGCGCCTGCATATTCTAAAATATTTGTATCGTGATGAATAGTTATCAGGGCTACGTCCATACCGTCTTTTGTTTCGGTATTTGAGGTTTTATGCAAGGTGTTACTCACGCCTTTATTTAGCATATCTAAAATTTGAGCCGGCGAACCGCCTTTTGTAGAAGATAGTGCATAGTTTAAAATATTGTATCCGATGATACTCATAAATGCTCCGGGAACGCCGTGTCCGGTACAGTCAACCGCAGCTAAATAAGATTTGTTACCATAGCGTTCAAACCAATAAAAATCACCACTTACAATATCCTTGGGACGATATAAAACAAAGGATTCGGGTATGTATTTTCTGATAATTTCTTGTGGCGGAAGTATGGCTTCTTGAATACGTTTTGCATAGCGAATACTGTCGGTTACTTCGTTGTATAATTCGCTAATTTTTTTATTTTGCTCTTCTATTTCTTCTTTTTGTCTGACAACCTCGGCAGTACGCTCATTTACTTTTTGCTCCAACACCCTTTCGTTTTCTGCCAATGCATCGCGCATCTTTAATAATGCATATCCCATAGAATCTTCCTCACTAAGCGGCGTGTAAGAAGCGTTAAAATTACCTTTACCCAATTCGTCGGCAAATTCTCGTGTGCTTTCCAAGGCATCAATTAAAATATTTAAGGCGTGAGTCATTTCGCCTATCTCGTCATTACGCTCTTGCAGTTTGCTTTTTGGGAATTTACCAACACTCAACTCCAACAGTATTTGCTTTAAACGATGAATAGGCGACACTATGGAACGTGTAGTATAAAAAGCAACCAACACACCACCTATTACCAAAGCGATGCCTAAATAACGGATAAGAAACTGCAATAAGTCGAAAGACTCGAGCATTTCTTTTGACACTTTAGAGGTTTGATGCTTTTGAAAGTTGATTAAGTCATTTAAGTTCCAAAGAATCTCATTGGACAAAGCGTGAATATATGAGTTTTCATCTACATTGGATATGGCCAAAAATCGGTTTTCGGCATCGTTATAACTGTCAAAATCCGGCAATAATACTTTTACCGATTCGTACTCATAAAATAAATCGTCAATTTTTTTTAGTGTTGAATCTAATTGCGACTTTGCCGAAACAGGCCAAAATTGTGAAAGTTGTTCTAACTTTGAACGGATGTGTTGATATTCGTCACTGGTAATATGGTTGAGTTTCTTTTTCTCTGGATTATCACTTTCGCTGGGGAATGCCACCCATTTGTAGATAAGCATTTTTGATTCGATAATCTTCAATTTTAGCTCCTCAAGAGTAGAAACCGATGGGTTGTAAATGTTGTTTATTTTGTCATTGATATCACGACTTTGATTTAATGTAGTGTTGGTAATGTAAAATACAAGCATGATGAAGAATATCAATACTCCAAAGCCAGAACCTATTTTTTTCCCTATTGTAAAACGTATTTTCATTACCGGTTCAGGGTTATTTTTCAGAATTTTTTAAAGCATCCAACTCTGCTTTGTATTTTTCATATTTTTCATCATCGTTTAAGCCATAATATATACCTACCAACCCTTCGAGAACATCCTTACGTCTAAAATTCAAATCGTAAGCTTTTAGCATATAAGGTAGAGCTTTTAAGAACAACGATACACAATGGTCTAATTTTTCATTTACTACATCCAACGGCTCGTCATAATCCATTTTATTAATCAAACTTGCCGCTTTATTGTAATATAAAATTCCTAAATTATAATATGCACTTGCATTATTTGTGTCTAAGCTCAAAACATGCTCATATAAATTTATCGCTCTATCTGCCACATTTTGGTCAAAAGTTGAATCTTGAGGGTCTTGCGAATTGTATAATGTTGCTAATGCCAAATAAAATTCTACTTCACGTTTTTTAATATCTTCATTTGGATTAGCCAAAGGAATAAGCTGTTTGTATTTTTCAAACATCTTCATTGCTGTTTCGGCATCTTTATCAATTTTAATAGCCATTGCTGCATCATTATAATAAGTTGCAGCCAAATACTCTAATGACTTTAAAGCGCCTTTTGTAAATTGTTCTTCTTGCTTAAACTCCAATGATTTTTTATACGAACGAACCGCCTCTTCTCTATATGGAGAAAATTTATTGTTTTTTTCTCTTTGTTTAAACAATGCTTTATAAATATATCCTCTGTAATACCAAGTAGCTTGTTTATTTTGCAACTCAGGATTTTCAATGGCGGAATCAATGTACTTTTTGGCACTATCAAATTCATTTTGCTGTAAAAACAACATTGCTTTTACCACATCGTCTTTAGGTGCAAATTGCGCATAAGAAGTATTTATTTGCCATGCAAACAATAATAAAAATGATATGTATTTTAAAATTCGCATTATTTAATTCTAACGGCTAATTTGTCTAAATCGTTACTTACTTTTAGTTTTTTCTTTTTTAACAATGTTTTATTTATCTCAAATTTTTGCCTGTTATTAATCACCACAAAATTTATTCCTGCACCTTTATCCAACAATCCTTCGTTTTCTGTAATTACCACCGTACTTTGCGATTTTAATTTTTTATTTATCGCATTAAACTCATCTGAATATTTTTTTGGCACGTACAATATATGACATTTTTCAATATCTGCAATATCCTTATACTGAACAACTTTCAACGGACGATTATTGATTTTTTTCATTTTCGCCATTTTGTTCAGCTCTTTTAAAACGTTAGATTCGCCGAACACACCGATAATAAAAGGTCCGTCTTTATAATTGGATGGCCACTGAATATATTTGGCAAAATTGTAAATAAATACCGCCTTGATACGCGCATTGGTATCATAAGTTTGATAGTTTTTAAATCCTGAAAACAGGATAAAAACCACTAATAAGCCGATATTTAATATTCTACTCAAATTTTTTCGAAATATTTTTTCTTAACACAAAAGTAATGCCATTAAATTCAAAAATACAAAATCCACTGTATTAACCTAATTTTTCAAACAAAAAAAGCCCGAACAATTCGGGCTTTAAATTCAAAATTAACGGAATAATTAATGGTATACCACCATTTTTTTTGTAGAAATCTTTTTTCCGTTTAAAATAAAAGTGTAAAAATATACTCCGTTTTTAAAACTCTCCACACTAAATGTATAGGACGATTTATTTCCTGATACAGAGGTGTTTAAAACTTGTTTTCCTACGATATCTGTTACCACAAGTTGAGCTGTTGCATGATTCGGAATTTGATACAAAATATTTACAATATCTTTTGCAGGATTGGGGAAAAGTTTTAATGAATTTTCTACTTCCACTTCATTTACAGATGCCGGCCAAGTATCAAAAATAAGATCGACAAATGCCGAGTCATTTGGATTGTTTACATCATAAAATACATAACGATAGGTTGCCGTACCGGGATTACTCAATCCATTATGATAGCCATGAAAATTATGATACACACTATCCGCCAGCATTGTCAACGGATCGGGCGCTGTCCAAACGGGATTTGTTCCGGAGTTTTGCGGTGCATAACATTGCCACCAACAGAAATAATTCATTGAACCGGAAATAATACTGATTTCATATCTTCTACATCCAATATCTGTTGTACTGCCTGTTTTTTGCTCAACCAAAACATCTCCTTCAAGTTGAACATCCGATGGCCCAGTAATAGTGATTGACTGCCCTGTAATTTCTACATGATTGGTATCATAAATATGAATATTTGTTTGCGAGAAACCAAACAATGAAGCAATAATCAACGAACTTAATAAATAAACTTTTTTCATAAGAATACAATTTTATGTTTTTCCAAAGATAAATTTATTTACAACAAATTACAAAATGAATTCACTTTTATTATTGAAATTCTACAATTTAGAAATCCAATAATAAAGTGGACTAAAATTTTTATGCACCGAATAAAATCCATTAAATTTGAAAGATATTTTTAAAAACAATTGATTATGAAAAGAAAATTACTACTTGCAGGTATATTGGCTCCGTTATTTAGCGGAAGCTTATTTGCACAAACTTATTTTACCGAAGATTTCGGAACTGCCACATCTCCCGACATTTCAGCATGGACACTTTATGATGTGGATGGCGATGGAAATAACTGGCAAGCTGCTGTAACCTCCAGTATGGGGACAACGGGCGGTTCAGCAATTTCTGCATCATGGATTTCATCAGGCCCTTTAACTCCTGACAATATTATGGTTACTTCTCAACCGATTGACTTAACCGGTGCCGGACCAAACTTAACCTTGTTTTGGAAAGCCGGCAACCCTGAAACAACTAACAACTGGTGGGAAGAACATTATGATGTTTATATTGTTACCACAGGAAACACTCAAGCAGATATAACTTCGGCTACACCGATTTTTACCGAAATATTACCGAGTGGAGGTATAATGCATAGCAGAAGTGTAAACATAAGTGCTTTTGCAGGCCAACAAGTTTATTTGGCATTCCGTCATGACAGTTGTACAGATGAAAACTGGCTTACAATAGATGACATTATTATTAAAGACGTACCAAATGACGATGCTGCTTTGGTTAGTTTAGACATGACACCCTACTATTCCGCTCCTTCTTCGGCAACTATTCAAGGAACAATAAAAAACGAAGGAGCAAACCCAATTACAGCAATTGATATTACTTGGACAGACGGAACCAACACATATACAGATAATCTAACAGGATTAAATATTGCTTCAAATACTACTTATAATTTCTCACACAATTAAACATTAATAATGCAGGAGCATACAATATTACAGCTTGGGTAACTCTTCCTGGAGATGCTGTTAGCTCAAATGACACGGCTAATACAACTGTATATGGCGTATCTACAATTCCACAGAAAAGAGTTTTAGGTGAAGAAGCAACAGGAACATGGTGTGGATGGTGTCCTCGTGGAGCTGTATTTATGGATTATATGGCTGCAACTTACCCAACAACATGGGTTGGCGTAGCTGTTCATAATGGAGATCCAATGGTAAACTCTACTTACGACAATGGAATCGGCGCTTTAATCGGTGGATACCCAAGTGGATTGGTTGATCGTTATTACATTGATGTTGATCCCTCAACTTTTGAAAACTATTATCAACAACGCATAAACGATATTCCTCCGGTAACTGTATCAATAAATAACGCTACATGGACAGGAAGTTCGCGTCAAATTTCATTTGACGTTGAAGCAACCTTTGTTGTTGACATGACAGGAAACTTCCGCATTAATGCCGTTATAGTTGAAGACAGTGTTACAGGAACTTCATCCGGATATAATCAAACCAACTATTATGCAGGAGGTAGTAACGGAACAATGGGTGGTTATGAAAACTTACCAAACCCTGTTCCTGCTGCGCAAATGGTGTACGACCATGTAGGAAGAGCAATTTTAGGCGGATGGAATGGCACATCTGGAAGTATCCCTTCTACAATTGTTGCCAATACACCATATACTCAAAATTATACTTACACTTTACCTGCCGGGTATGACGAAACGCAAATTAAATTGATAGGAATGGTGATTGACCAAAATACCGGTGAAGTTGTAAACACAATTGAGTCTCGATTATTAGGTGTAGGAATAAAAGAAGAAAAACAAACTTTTGATTTGAATATTTATCCTAATCCTGCTACAGAATTAACCAACATTACTTTCTTCTTAAACAAAGCCAATAATGTAAAATTAGAAGTTTATAACATGATGGGAGAATTGGTATATACTACCGACAGCAAAATGCACACACCCGGTTATTACAATTATAAAATTGATGCTTCTAATTTTGCCAACGGTTTTTATTTAGTTAACCTAAAAGTTGATAATTCTATTGTCAGTCAAAAAATTACAATTACCAAATAAAATATACTTGAATTTTTTAAGTTTGGAGTGGTTTTTGCCACTCCATTCTTATTAATATCAAAACCTGATTATCATGAAAATAAAAAAATCACTCACAACCATTGCTTTTGCATTACTGACAACCTTTTTATCTGCGCAAAGCAATACAGTACCAAAAAACATTGAAGTAAAAACGCTTGACGGTCAAAGTGTAAAGACAGAAGTTTTTGAAAACGATGGCAAACCAATAATAATAAGTTTTTGGGCAACTTGGTGCAGTCCTTGCAAAAGGGAATTAAATGCCATTGCCGAAGTATATGAAGATTGGGTTGACGAAACCGGCGTTAAGCTTATCGCCATTTCTATTGATGATTCTCGAAATGTAAGCAAAGTTGCACCATATGTAAATGGTTCGGGTTGGGAATATGAAGTTTACCTTGACCCAAACGGCGATTTTAAAAGAGCTATGAACGTTAATAATGTACCGCATACGTTTTTGATTGACGGTAACGGAAACATTGTTTGGCAGCATAACTCATACACGCCCGGCGATGAAGACGAGCTTTATGAATTAGTAAAAAAATTAGCTAACGGGGAAGAAATAAAATAATTTTCTGAAAATGTTAAAAAAATCTTTGCTTTTATTAGGTTTTTCTTTTGGAATCTCCTATTACTCATTCTCTCAATCGCTTGGCGAAACCATATCTAACGGTGAATTGCACGGAAATTTTCAGCTCGATGCTCAATACTATAATGAAGATTCTGTGATTGGAGCACAAGCCGTACCCGAACAACTGCTGTCAAACGGTTTTGCCAATTTTATTTATACCAATAAAAACATTCAAGCCGGCTTTCGATACGAAAGCTACTTAAACCCTATGCTTGGATTCCCAACAGGATACAAAGGCAGTGGAATACCCTACCGTTACGTAACCTTCACCAACGACCAACTGGAAGTTACTGCCGGTAATTTTTACGATCAATTCGGCAGCGGTTTAATTTTCAGAAGTTACGAAGAACGCGGATTGGGTTATGATAATGTAATGGACGGGTTCAGAGTAAAATATAAACCGGCAAAGGGCGTCTATATTAAAGGGTTAATAGGTCGTCAGCGATTATTTTTTGAATTGGGTCCGGGAATAGTTCGCGGATTGGATGGAGAAGTTTTTTTGAATGATATTTTGAAAAAATGGAATGAAAAAGCAACGAAAATTACGCTCGGCGCAAGTTTTGTCAGCAAATATCAACCCGACCAAAACACGCAATATATTTTACCCGAAAATGTTGCCTCTTATGACTTACGCAGCAATATCCAATACAAAAAAGTAAATTTTAACATTGAATACGCATATAAATACAATGACCCTTCTGCCGACAACAACTTTATATACAAACCCGGAGAAGCTTTATTGGCGCAAGCTTCTTACTCCAAAAAAGGATTAGGGTTTTCTATCTCAGGATTACGTGTAGATAATATGAGTTACCGCTCTGACAGAAATCAGGGACTAACCAACCTTTTAATCAATTACATTCCTGCCTTCACACGCCAACATACATACAATTTATTGGCTACCCTTTATCCTTTTGCCACACAACCGCTTGGCGAAATTGGCGGACAAGCAGAGCTGATTTTTAAAATAAAAAAGAAATCCCTTTTCGGTGGGAAATATGGCACAAAAATATTGTTGAACTATTCTACTTATTATAATATAGATACTGTTGGGTTAAACGACTTGAACACAAACCGTTTGGGCTATAAATCCAATTATTTTAGTTTGGGAGATGAAAAATATTGGGAAGAAATAAATGTAGAAATTTCTAAAAAATTCAGTAAAAAACTAAAAGGTATATTCACCTATTCAAATATTGTGTTTAATCAAGATATTCTACAAGGCAAACCGGGCAAACCCATGATTTACGCTAATATTGGAGTAATTGATATAACATGGAAAGTTGCCAAGAAACATGCTGTCAGAACCGAGTTGCAAGGGCTTTTCACTCACCAAGATCATGGCTCGTGGGCAACAGGTTTAATTGAATACACATACAGTCCGCATTGGTTTGTAGCTGTAATGGACCAATATAATTACGGCGCATCACACGGAGAGCCAAAAGTACATTATTATTATGCCTCTTTCGGATATATAAAAAATGCCAACAGAATTCAAATTGGTTATGGAAGACAACGTGCCGGAATATTTTGTGTTGGAGGGGTTTGCCGAAATGTGCCGGCAGCCAACGGTGTAACCATTTCAATAACCAGTTCGTTTTAATATAAAATAAAGAATATGCGCACTATGAAAATTCTCGCTTATACAACAACAGCACTCCTGTTTTTATCACTGTTTACAGCTTGTGAAATTGTTAAAAACCCATACCCAACACAAGAAAATGTAATTACCGAGGGTATAGTTTTCGATACGGTAACTTCAACACCTAACACTACTTATAGATCTGTTTTAATTGAAGAATTTACCGGGCACAAATGTACAAATTGCCCTGATGGTGCAGCTGAAATAGCAAGAATCGACAGTATTTACGGCGATACTGTTATTCCTGTTTCATTACATGCCGGATACTTTGCACTTCCCGACCCTCCCGGTTCGGGCATGTATGAAGAAGATTTCACTACCGACTTGGGCGAAGCCTTTAACACCCAATTTGGCGTAGCGGCATATCCTGCCGGAATGGTTAGCAGAATTCAAGTAGCCGGCAATTATGTATTGACAAAAACACAATGGGAACCTGCTGTTCAGCAAATAAAAAACGACCAACCATTGGTTGCCATAAACTTAACAAACCTGTATAATGATTCTGTTCGTTCTTTAAAAGTCTTGGTAGATATTGAATGGTTGCAAACAGCATCATCAAGTTATAACTTACAAGTTTACTTAATTGAAGACCATATTATTGCCTGGCAAAAAAACGGACCGGTGGATGACCCAAATTACGACCACAGACACGTATTCAGAAAAGACCTTAACGGGATTTGGGGAACTTCAATTCCTACATCTGCTCAAGGCGACACTTTACATCAAGAGTTTACCACAAATGTAAATGCCGAATACAAATCTAAAAACTGCATGGTAGTAGCTCTTATTTACGATGTCAACACCTATGAAGTAATTCAAGCCACCGAAGCACATATTATGCATTAGAACAAATGTAAATCCTTTAGTTGCTTGATTTATAGTACAATTATATTTATTCTGAAATATAGTTTTAATATTTCCTTAACAATCCCTTAACATTTCCACCGGTAATACTATGGACTTTTGCGAAAAATTAAACAATTATGAATTTTCGCTTAGTCATCAGTTTATTATTACTCTCAACATCCCTTTGGGCTCAAAAAGGTACAATAAAAGGTAAAGTTACTGCAGCCGCAACCGGTGAAGAACTTATCGGTGCTATGGTATACATATTAGGCACATCAAACGGCGCTATGGTAGATATTGACGGCTACTATACCTTGCAAGCCGACCCCGGAACATATAAAGTAGTTTGTTCTTACATTTCTTATCGAACAGATACAGCAACGGTAACCGTGAAACCGGGAGAAGTAACAACACACAACTTCCAATTATCGGATAATGCTATTGCCATACAAACTTTCGTAAAAGAAGCCAAAGCTGTAAAAAGCTCAGAAAATTACATGCTCAAATTAAAGCAAAAATCAGCTACTGTAATGGAAGGGGTTACAGCCCAAGAATTTTCAAAACGAGGAGATAACACTGCCGCCGCTGCCGTAAAGCGAGTTACCGGCGTTACGATAGAAGGCGGAAAATACGTGTATGTGCGTGGATTGAGCGACCGTTACAGCTTAACAACGCTTAATCGCTCCCAAATTCCCGGGCTTGACCCAAACAGAAATGGAGTACAATTGGATATTTTCCCTTCGGTGATGATTGAAAATATGACTATTGTTAAAACTTTCTCACCCGATTTACCGGGAAATTTTACGGGTGGTTTGGTAAATATCGAAACTAAAGATTTCCCCGATAAGTTCAGTTTTTCATTTACTTCTTCATTTACATACAATACTCAAACATCTTTTAACAAAAACTTTCTAACATACCAAGGCGGTGCTACCGATTGGCTTGGGTTTGATGATTACACTCGTTCTGTGCCTTCTGTAGCTGTAGGAGAAATTCCTGCTTTATTTACCGATAACGAAAAATTACAACGCATTACCCGTGCATTCAGTAAAGAAATGGCTCCATCTACAAAAACACCTTTCTTAAACCAACGTTATGCACTTACTATCGGTAATACCAAAAAATTATTCGGAAAAGATTTTGGCTTTGTGTTTGGCGCATCGTATTGGCATAAATTTCAACATATTGAAGAAGATGCAGAAACAAACAAATGGACATTGACCGGAAAGGTTGACGAAACTGATAACTTAACTTTATTACGTGGGTTGAAAGACATTAAATCGACAGAAAATGCTCTGATTGGATTATTGGGAAATCTTTCTTACAAATTATCTTCCAACCACAAAATCGGATTAAATTTCTTATTTAATCAAAACGGAATTAAAAATACAGCTTTCCAAGAAGGGCAAATTCCTGAAGACCAACCCGAATTATATTACCAAACCCGTGCACTTGAATTTACCGAACGTCAATTGTTGTCAACTCAATTTAGAGCCGAACATTATTTTGAAAAATTAAAAAAATTAAAGGTAGATTGGTTTGTATCATATAACAAATCAAAACAAAAAGAACCCGATTTGCGCTACTTTAACAACGATTATACCATTAGTCCTTCAGGAGATACTTTATATGACATTCAAGCCGCAATTTATGCCGTGCCAACGCGTTTTTTCCGTTATCTGGATCAAAAAACATTGGATGGAAAAGTTTATTTCACAATGGATTTATTTGAAAAAGGCGGAAAAACATCCAAATTAAAATACGGTGGCGCGTACTTGTCTAAAGAACGACTTTTCACCTCCAGAAGATTCAATTACCGTACACAAGGTAATGTTCCATTTACCGGAGATGTAGAAGCTTACCTTGCCGACAGCAATATGGTATTACCAACAGCCGGAAATCCATCTGCTAATTACATTTACATAGAAGATGCTACCGAAAAAAGAAACTCCTACAAAGGGCAACAAACCGTTATTGGAGCTTATGTAATGGGCGATGTTTGGATTACATCAAAATTACGAGCCATTGGTGGCGCTCGTTTAGAAACTACCGACTACCTTGTACAAAGTTTTGACACCGCACAAGAAGCCGGAAAACTACAAGCGACAGACCTCCTTCCGGCTTTAAATCTTGCTTTTAATGCTTCAGAAAAAAGTGTTTTCCGCGCTGCATATTCGCGCACATTGGCACGTCCTTCGTTTAGAGAAATAGCGCCTTTTGCTACATACGATTTTGCCCTTAATTGGGTAATTGTAGGAAATCCAAGTCTTGAGCGAACATTGGTAAGCAATTACGATATTCGTTATGAGTTTTATCCGCGCATTGGCGAAATTTTCTCTATCGGTGCATTTTACAAAGATTTTACCAATCCGATTGAAAGAGTATTTAACATTGTAGCAGCCAATCCCGAAATTACATGGAGAAATCAAAAAAAAGCTATTGATTACGGTGCAGAATTTGAATTTAAAAAACAATTGGACTTCCTTTCAGACTCTGTAAAACATTTCTCTGTAGGCGGAAACATTGCTTATGTGTTTTCTAAAATTGATATTGATGCGCAAGAATTGGAATTGATTCGCTCTCAAGACCCAACAGCGGCATCAACACGCCCTATGTTTGGTCAATCGCCTTACGTAGTAAATATGTTTTTAAACTACCGTTTAGATTCTTCAAAATGGGCTTTTAATTTAGCTTATAATGTTTCCGGACCGAGGTTGCAAGTTGTGGTATTGGGCGCTACACCAAACATTTACCAGCAACCGGTTCATCAATTAAATTTCAGTGCAATAAAAACTTTAAACAAGCACTTTAAACTGACATTGAGAGCTCGAAACATCTTGAATCCGTTAATTAAACAAACACAAACCTATAAAAACGAAGAATATATTTTTAATTCATATCGTTTAGGAAGAAGCTTCAGCATTACATTAAAATACTCGTTTTAAATAATAAATATTAAGTTTAGGAGTTTAAGGTTGAATAAAAATAAAGCGCCTGAAAAATTGAAATAATACATTTTTTTTTTCGCATTATTATTTTTTTTGTAATTTGGCGAACTATAATTAGAATACGTTCTAAATAAAGATTGAACAATAAAACATTGTGACCATAGAGGAGAGATGACCGAGTGGCTGAAGGTGCACGCCTGGAAAGCGTGTGTGCGTCACAAGCGTACCGGGGGTTCGAATCCCCCTCTCTCCGCATTTGAGAGAATTTTTTTAAGTTGTAAACAATAATTAATTAAATATAAAGTTTTTAAACGCAAACAAATTAAATCGACTATGAAAAAGTTATTAGCATTATTAACAGTAGCAGCAATGGTAACATTTACCTCTGCTAAAATGTATGCACAAGAAGAAGGTAACGAACCTACAGCAGAACAAGTTGAGCAAACAGCTCAACAATCAGATTCTTCAGCACAAGAAGAATCTATCGTAGAGGAAGAAGTGGTAGAAGAAACTACAGTTAAAGAAGTAACGGCTGTTACCGAAGAAGCTCCCGAAAACCAAACATTCACACAAATTATTAAAGAAAAATTTATCGAAGGTGGTCCCGAATTTATGGGATTGGTATTAATCACCTTAATTCTTGGTTTAGCTATTGTAATTGAGCGAATCATTTACTTAAATTTAGCAACTACCAATACAGAGAAATTATTAAACAACATCGAGGATGCATTACAATCCGGAGGAATTGAAGCTGCAAAAGAAGTATGCCGAAATACTAAAGGCCCTGTTGCCAGCATTTTCTATCAAGGATTAGAAAGAAGTCACGAAGGTATAGAAATGGTAGAAAAATCAGTAGAATCTTATGGCGGTGTACAAATGGGATTATTGGAAAAAGGTGTATCTTGGATTTCATTATTTATTGCCTTGGCACCAATGTTAGGATTTATGGGTACGGTAATTGGTATGATTCAAGCATTTGACGACATTGCCGCTGCCGGAGATATTTCGCCAACAGTTGTTGCCGGTGGTATTAAAGTGGCGTTATTGACAACCGTATTCGGTTTGATTGTGGCCATCATTTTACAAATATTCTACAACTATATCATTGCTAAAATCGACAGCTTAGTAAATGATATGGAAAATGCTTCAATTGGTTTAATCGACTTATTGGTTAAGCACGAATTAGCTCAAAAAAGCAATAATTAATAAGAATATTTATTGTTGTCCTCACATTTAAGGACAACATCACTCATAAAATTAAAATGCTATGAAAGATAGTATAGTTTTTAAAATCATAATGTATGTTTTAATTGGGATAAGTGTTGTATTCTCTGCTCTATTCTTTATGGAAAGCATTGACGAAAGCCTTTTCCTTAATTGGTCATACATTTTATTGGGAATAGCAACCGTTGCCGCAATAGTATTCCCTATTATCAATATTGTTCAAAACCCTAAAAAAGCAAAAATGGTTATTGCCGGAATAGTGGGCTTAGCAGTAGTTTTTGGAATTTCTTACGCTATGGCAAGCGGACAAGAAATTAAACTGGGCGAAGACAATATTATATCAGCAAGTACCGTTAAAATGGTGGATGCAGGACTTATAATGACTTATATTTTAGGTGGATTAAGTGTTGCTGCTGCAATATTTGACGGCGTATCAAAAATGTTTAAATAATATGGCTAAGAGAGACATACCGGAAATTAACGCAGGTTCGATGGCGGATATCGCTTTCTTGCTTTTAATTTTCTTTTTGGTTACCACAACAATGGATTCCGAAACCGGATTGGTGCGTAAATTACCTCCAATGCCCGAAGACGAGATTCAACCTGAAGATATAAAAATTAAAAAAAGAAATATTTTTGAAGTACTGGTAAACGCAAATGACCAATTATTGGTTGAAGGTGAATTTATAGAAATAACAGAGCTTAGAGAAAAAGCTAAACGCTTTATCAAAAGTGATCCTAACGACCCCGAATTACCCGAATTTAAAGAAACCGACGTGCCTTTTTTTGGTAAAGTAATGGTTTCTAAGCAAATTATTTCATTGCAGAATGACAACGGTACTTCTTACGAAATGTATCTAAAAGTACAAAATGAGTTGGTGGGTGCTTACAATGAATTACGTGATGAATTGAGCCAAAAAAAATGGGGAGTTAGTTATAAAGAATTAGAAGAATTGGCACGTACTTCTGAAACTGCAAAAGAAAAAATTAAAGCATTAAAGAAAATTTATCCTCAAAGAATTTCCGAAGCAGAACCTAAAAATGTAGGAAAATAAATTATGGCAAAGTTTAAGAAAAAATCAGATGGCGGTACGCCTGCAATATCCACAGCATCTTTACCGGATATTGTATTTATGCTTCTTTTCTTTTTTATGGTAGCAACTAAAATGCGTGAAACAACGCTTAAAGTGCAAGTAACTACTCCAAGTGTTACCGAAGTAGATAAAATTGAAAACAAATCGTTGGTAAGTTATATCTATATTGGTAAGCCCATTAAAAAATTACAAGCAAAATTTGGTACTGCTCCGCGTATTCAGTTGAATGATGCATTTGCCACAAAAGAAGATATTTTTACTTGGGTAAATACCGAACGTGAAAAAATTGATGAATCGGAAAGAGGTAAATGGACAGTAGCACTTAAAGTAGATAAGAAAACCAAAATGGGAATTGTAACCGATGTAAAACAAGAATTACGTAAAGCAAATGCCCTGAAAATCAACTACTCATCTAAAAAAGTGAATAAAATCAGTAAATAAAATTTCTATCACTACATTTTAAAACGCCTGTTGTATGACAGGCGTTTTTTATTATCCAACAATTCTATATGTAACAAAAATTACTTAGTATCCGTTTACGATTACATAATATTGTACCGGAAAATCAAAAATCACTTCAGTTTGAACATAAAACAATTTATACCCATTTTATCTTGGTTGCCCAATTATAAAAAATTCTATTTGCAAGGTGATTTAAGCGCAGGATTAACCGTTGGTATAATGCTTATACCGCAAGGTATGGCTTATGCAATGATTGCCGGATTACCGCCAATATACGGATTGTATGCCTCTTTAATTCCACAAGTAATTTATGCCATTTTTGGCACCAGCCGACAATTATCTGTAGCGCCTGTAGCAATGGACAGTTTACTGGTTGCCTCCGGTGTGGGTGCCATAGCGTCGGCAGGGTCGGAACAATATATTGCTTTGGCAATAGCATTGGCACTAATGATGGGTATTATTCAAGTAATGGCAGGTGTTTTACGGATGGGCTTTTTGGTAAACTTTTTATCCAAACCGGTGATAAGCGGTTTCACTTCTGCTGCTGCACTTATCATTGGTTTAAATCAATTAAAACATTTACTCGGAATAGATGTAGCCAAAAGCAACCAAATACATTTGCTGCTTTACAATGTTATGCAAAAACTACCCGACATTAACTGGGTAACAACAGCTATCGGTATTAGTGCAATTATTATTTTAAAATTCTTGAAAAAGAAATATAAAAAGATTCCAGGAGCTTTGGTAGTGGTAATTCTCACAACAATTACTGTGTATGTTTTTCATCTGACAGATTATGGGGTTAGTATTATTAAAGAAATTCCCAAAGGGCTACCTTCATTCTCCATTCCTGAAATTGACAAAGACACCATTTCTCAATTATTTCCAATAGCATTTGCTTTGGCAATCATTGCCTATATGGAAGCTATTTCTGTAGCTAAAGCCATTGAGGCAAAAAGAAAAAACTATAAAGTTGATGCCAGTCAGGAATTAATTGCCTTGGGGATGTCGAATATCGTAGGTTCTTTTTTTAAATCATACCCTACAACCGGAGGATTTTCAAGAAGTGCAGTAAATGACCAAGCCGGAGCAAACACACAATTATCCTCAATAATTGCATCAGTATTAATTGCCATTACCTTGTTATTTTTAACCCCTCTGTTTTATTATCTGCCTAAAACTACATTGGCAGCCATTATTATGGTAGCCGTTTTCGGATTAATAGATACCCGTATTGTAAAACAATTATGGAAAAATGACAAACGTGAATTGTTGTTGTTGTTGATTACCTTTATTGTAACCTTAACTGTGGGTATTCAGCAAGGAATAATTACAGGAATGGTTCTCTCACTGGGATTTACAATTTACAAAATTTCGTATCCGCATTACGCCATTTTAGGTCAAATTCCAGGGACGGGTTTTTACCGTAATATCGAACGTTTTGACAATGCAAAAGTTGATGACGAAATTTTGGTTTTCCGCTTTGATTCTCTTTTATTTTATGCCAATATCAATTACTTTAAGGAAAAATTATATGATGAAATTGCCAAGCATAAAAATTTAAAATTAGTAATTATCAATGCCGCATCAATACCAAGTATAGATACAACAGCAATTAACGAACTGAAAGAAATATATAAAGATTTGCACAATAAAGGAATAGAAATGTATTTTGCCGGAGTAATTGGCCCGGTACGAGATGTACTGACAAAAACCGGATTTGTCGATTTTGCCGGCAAGCATTCGTTTTTTGTTCACACAGCCGATGCAGTAGAACAATTTAAAAAGCAAGAACAATCAGCTCTGCAAAATATTGCCTTACAAGCAAATAAAAGTTAAGCTCAAAAGTAATCTGTAACAAATATTACAGTTAAACGTTAAAATATCATGTAAGTTTGTATTCGAAATTATTCAACAATTAACCTTAATTATTAACCGAAAAAATTTATCATATGAAAATAGAGCAGTTATACACAGGATGCTTGGCCGAAGCGGCTTACTACATCGAATCAAACGGTGAAGCCGCCGTTATTGACCCTTTGCGTGACCCAAAACCTTATTTGGAGTTGGCCAAAAGAGACAATGCTAAAATTAAGTATGTTTTTGAAACGCATTTCCATGCCGATTTCGTTTCCGGACACTTGGATTTAGCCAAAGAAACTGGAGCAACTATTGTTTACGGTCCCGGAGCAAAAGCCGATTTTGACTTTCATGAAGCCAAAGACGGTGAAGAATTTAAAATCGGCAATGTTACCATTGTAGCACTTCACACACCCGGACATACTACTGAATCAACAACATATTTATTAAAAGACGAGCAAGGAAGAAATCACGCCATCTTTACCGGAGACACCTTGTTCTTAGGTGATGTTGGCCGACCTGATTTAGCCGTAAAATCCGATTTGTCACAAGAAGATTTAGCCGGAATGCTTTATGACTCTTTACGCAATAAAATTATGCCTTTAGAGGATGATATTATTGTTTATCCCGGGCACGGTGCAGGGTCGGCTTGCGGTAAAAAGATGAGCGACGAAACGGTAGATACATTAGGACATCAAAAACGCACCAATTACGCACTTCAACCGATGACACGCGAAGAATTTATTAAAGAAGTGCTTACCGGATTAACTGCACCTCCAAAATATTTCCCAAAAAATGCAGTATTAAACAAAAAAGGATACGACAGTTTTGAAGAAGTATTCAACAGAGGTTATCAAGCTTTAAGTGTAGAAGAATTTGAAAAAACAGCCAAAGACAAACGTGCTTTAATCATTGATACACGAGCATTGGAAGATATGCCAAAAGGATATGTAAAAAACAGCTTATGGATTGGCATTGACGGACAATTTGCTCCTTGGTTAGGTGCATTGGTTGAAGATTTGCAACAACCTATTTTGATAGTTGCAGATCCGGGACGTGAAGAAGAAGTAATTACCCGTATGGCTCGCGTAGGATATGATAATCCGTTAGGATATTTAGACGGCGGATTTGAAGCGTGGGTAAAAGCCGGAAAACCGGTTGAAACAATTGACGAAATGGAACCTGAAGAGTTTGCTGCTTTCTATAAAGAAAATCCTGATGCAAAAGTATTGGACGTTCGAAACATTGGAGAGTTTGACACGCAACACGTTGAAGGAGCCATTAATATTCCGTTAAAAGACTTGCAAGACAGATTGAACGAGTTGGATAAAAACGAAAAATACTACGTTCATTGTGCCGGAGGATATCGTTCTTTAATTGCTGCGTCTATCTTACGCAAAGAAGGTTTCGATAACATTGTGAATATCAAAGGTGGATTTAATGCACTTAAAGAAACCGATATTAAACTTTCTGAATACCACGAACCAATTTCAGAATTGTAAACCGGTTATCAGTAATAACTTTTTTCATAATCCTTAAAGCCCGCATGGAATTTTTCCGGCGGGTTTTTTGGTTTATTTAAGCGCATTGGATTTTCTCGAAAAAACAACGTAATTTCGTTTTCTGTAAAAAACAAACAGGATGCAGAAAGTACAATTTTTAGACCTCGGAAGAATTGAATACAAAGAAGCTTGGGATTTTCAGGATATTTTATTTAATGAAAATGTACAAACCAAAATAAAAAACAAAAAAGAAGAGAGTTCTTACACTACTTACAATTATTTACTTTTTTGTGAGCATCCGCATGTTTATACCCTTGGCAAAAGCGGCGACGAAAACCATTTATTGGCAAATCCCGACTTTTTAAAACAAATAAATGCTACTTATTTTAAAACCAATCGCGGTGGAGACATAACCTATCACGGGCCCGGGCAAATTGTCGGATACCCGATTCTTGACTTGGATAATTTTTTTACAGACATTCACAAATACATGCGATTTTTGGAAGAAGTAATTATTCGCACCCTTGCCGATTATGGCATCAAAGCCGATCGTTATCCCGGCTATACGGGCGTTTGGATAGACCCTGACATTCCGCATAAAGCACGAAAAATTTGCGCCATGGGAGTAAAAAGCAGCCGTTGGGTTACCATGCACGGTTTTGCTTTTAACATCAACCCGGATTTAACGTATTTTAATCATATTGTCCCCTGCGGAATTACAGACAAACAAGTTACTTCACTGCAAAAGGAACTAAATAGAGAAATTGACGTAGAAGAAGTAAAAGAACGGTTGAAACATCATTTCCAAAAAGTTTTTGAATGTGAAATAATTCCTTTTGAAAGAACAGAACTGCTTAAACCTTCAAACTAAATGAAAAAGTGGATTAAACGCATATTTCTCTATTTGGCAATAATATTGGTTATTGCTTCTGTAATTGCTGTTGCAACCGGAAATTCTCATATATTCAGTGCTGTTGCCAAAACTTATTTGGTTGGCGAAACAGGTCCCACCATTGACGATTATACAAAATTTGAAAACCGTACGGTAAAAGCAGGCAACTATCACCCGTGGAAACTTCATCAAGATTACAACAAAAAGCAACTTTCCGAACCACTTTTGCAAAAATTGAAACAATATCAACCCGCAGCATTTTTAGTGATTAAAAACAATCAAATATTATTTGAAAAATATTGGGAAAACTATTCTGACAGTTCTTACACAAATTCTTTTTCCATGGCAAAATCTATTACCGGAATTTTAACCGGAATAGCCATCGATAAGGGATATATTGCTTCCGTTAACGACCCTGTTGCAAAATACCTTCCTCAATATTCTCACAAACCTGAATTAACCATTAAGCACTTGCTCACCATGAGTTCGGGCATCGATTTTGGCGAAAGCTACAAAGACCCTTTTGGATTTATGGCAAAAGCATACTATGGCTCGGATTTAAAAAAATTAACCTTATCAAAAACAGAATTTTCTGATGAACCAGGAAAAATATTCAATTACCAAGGCGGAAATACATTATTGCTTTCATTTATTATTGAGCAAACTTCCGGTATGACATTAAGTGAATTTGCTTCGAAATATTTGTGGCAATTATGTGGAGCCAAACGCGATGCTTTATGGACATTGGATAAAAAAGACGGTATAGAAAAAGCTTATTGCTGCTTTTACAGTAACGCACGCGATTTTGCCCGTTTTGGTCGTTTATTTATGCAAAACGGTAAAATGTACAACAAACAAATTGTTTCCGAAGAATATGTAAAAGCATCTGTTACCCCTGCCGACTACCTTGTTGACCAAAATGGAAGCAAGGTAACATATTACGGCTATCAATGGTGGATAGGCAAATACAAAGGCTTTGACTTTTATTTTATGCGCGGAATTTTAGGTCAGTATGTCATTTGTATTCCTTCACTCGATATTATCATTGTCCGATTGGGAAAAAATCGCTCCGACAAATATTTCAACAATCATCCCACAGATGTATATGATAATATTGATGCTGCTCTTGAATTAATAAATTAAAATTATCTGACAATGCTAAAAGATATTATTGCGCCCAAAGTTGAAAACATTGCTCTTGCTGTTATAAAAGAAAAGAACGAACTGGACGAAACCGTATGGAATGTGTATATTTTAAATATGCAAAACAATGTATTAGAAAGCACCTTAGTATCCTCAAAAGGATATGGAGAAACGGTAAAAGGCGAAAAAATAAAAACCAGCATGTTGCGTCATTTGGTTGGCGACATACCTCCTAATTCATATGCTAAAATAGAACCTATTATTGAAGAAGTATTTGGACTGCATAATGAGTATTGGGTAAGTTATTTTCAAAACAATAAGATGTATGACAAAAAATACATTTTTTTAGCCGAAACCATCAAAGAAGAAAATTTTGTAACAATTCCTTTAATAAATAAAAAAGGCGTGCTATTAAAATAACACGCCTGAAGAAAATAATCTTATAAATTTTTAAAAATTTGCTGTTAAGCCAAACTGAACTATTGCTTTTGCAAGACCAACCTCTGAATAAGCACCTATTGCAGGAGTGAAATAATACCGTGCGCCTACAGTTAATTCCAGACCTAAAGGAAAGAAATTACTTACTTCAGCATCATTATCATAATTGGGGTCATTATCTTCATATTTCCATGTTGCACCTCTATACCCTACGCCAAATCCCCAATAAGGATCGAATTTTTCGCTGTTGGCAAAATGAAAATTCAAACGAGCCAAAACACTGTATGTTGACCATTTTATGGTTTGCTTATAATAGGTCATCGAAGTTGTATCTACAATATGACCTTTATCCAGATAAGAAACACTTGCGTTTGCATATGCTATATTAATACCTATTCCCAAGCGGTCACTTAATGCATTTTCATACTTAAAAAACATTGGTCCCATTGCTTTAAAAGTAAAATCATCATACGTTTGATACGTTTTAAACACACTTTGCATAAAATTACCAATCCCATATCCGGCACTAAAATTACTGTTTCCGGTTGAAAAAGATTGCGCAAAACCACTTAAAGATAATACTGTCAAAAGACTTAATACTAGTTTTTTCATAAGTTTCAATTTTTCAGGTTTGTATAACTTCAAATATAGCTTTTTTTTCGCTTTTAATATTCTTAACCGATTATTTTTAAATACCCTTTTTGTTTTTTATCTTTAATTTTGAAAAAACTTTAACTTAAAATGATAACCATCAAACAATTTACATTTAACCCTTTTCAAGAAAATACTTATTTACTTATTGATGAAGAAAATAACACTATTATAATTGACCCCGGATGTTATTCTAATTCGGAGCAACAAACATTAAAATCTTTTATAGAAAAAAACAATCTCAAACCTGAATCGCTTATAAATACCCATTGCCATATCGACCATATACTCGGTAATAATTTTGTAATCGACACTTTTGGCATCCCTTTTTTCATGCACGAAAAAGATTTATCTACCCTCAAAAACACCATCACTTATGCCCCGGCTTACGGTTTTAGTATTGAGCCACCTTATCAACCGGATGAATATTTGAATGAGGGAGATATTGTTCAATTAGGCAACAATAAATTGGAAGTATTATTTGTTCCCGGACATGCACCCGGGCATATTGTATTGGTCAATCATGCTCAAAAATTCATAATTGGCGGAGATGTTTTGTTTTACGGCAGTATCGGAAGAACCGATTTACCCGGAGGAGACTATCCCACACTTATTACTAATATCAAACAAAAGTTACTCACCTTGCCCGATGATTACGAAGTTTTTCCCGGACACGGACCTTCTACAACCATTGGCTTTGAAAAGAAAAACAATCCTTTTTTGATTTAATTTACTGAAAAGCAAACTTTTTCGCTATTTTCAAGCAACTTCAAAGTTAATATTCACGTTTTGGATATGGCATAAATAATTTGTAAATTGCCATTCTGTGTGAAAAAACGAATTTTCATATTATTCATTCTGTCAATTTCCCTTTATATCAAAGGGATTTCACAACTTTCATTTGTCCCTAACAAAGGACAATGGCATAAAAATGTACAATATCAGGCTGAAATTCCAGGTGGCAAGTTATTTATCGAAAATGGGGCATTTACTTATTTGTTTTTCGACTTGAATGATATAAACAAAGTCCACGAAGCACACCATTCCAACAGAAAAAAATTAAAATCAACCCCTTTGGTAAAAGCTCACGCTTACCAAATGCAATTAATCAATACTTCTGAAACAATCACATTCTCACCCTCAAAAAAACATAAGGATTATCTGAACTTTTATTACGGGGACAATCCTGAAAATTGGGCTGTAAATTTGCCTAAATATCAAGCTTTAAAAATAAATAATGTTTACCCGGGAATCGACCTGAAATGGTATCAACACAATAATGCACTTAAATACGATTTTATTGTTCACCCTTCGGCAAATATCAATCAAATTAAGATAAAGCTAAATGGGATTGAAAAAGGGAACTTCTTTATTGACAAAAAAGGAAATTTACACATAAAAACATCGGTAAACGAGGTAATAGAACAAGCGCCTTATGCTTTCCAAGAGATTAATGGTAAAATAAAAAAAGTAAAATGCCATTATGTATTGCAGAACGATACATTATCTTTTCAAATCAATGGACGGTATTCTAAAAATCATCCGGTAATTATCGACCCATTACTGATTTTTGCCAGCTACACCGGTTCATCTTCCGACAATTGGGGATATACCTCCACTTTCGACCAATATGGAAACACATACTCCGGAGGAGTAGCCTTTGGTTCTTTATATCCCACCACTTTAGGCGCTTTTCAAGTAAATTTTGCCGGCGGAAACGGACAAACCGGAACCGGTGGAACTTATTCTGTTGGTACAGACATTGTCATTTCTAAATTTTCTGCCGATGGTTCAACCCTACTGTATTCAACCTACTTGGGCGGCTCCGACAATGAATCGCCTCACAGTATTATTGTTGACAATAATGACAACCTTATTGTAATGGGGACAACCTCTTCTTCGGATTTTCCTGTAGCAAATAATGCTTTTGACCAAACCTATGGAGGCGGAAGCCCGGTAAGTGGTATTCCTTCTTACTTAAACGGTTCTGATATAATACTCAGTAAATTTAATCCAAATGGTACGGCACTCATTGGCAGCACATACATTGGCGGCTCGGGAAATGACGGATTAAATACGCCTAACGCATTGGATTACAATTACGCGGATGAATTTCGAGGAGAAGTTATCATAGATGCCAACGACAATATTTATGTTGGCAGTTGTACCTCATCTTCTGACTTTCCGGTTACTACCGGTGCATATCAAACCTCTTTGACAGGCTTGCAAGACGGATGTATTTTTAAATTATCACCCGATTTAAGCACAATGATTTGGAGCTCATATTTTGGCGGAAGTAATAATGACGCTATTTATTCCGTTCAATTGAACAGTACAGGAAATCCATATTTTGCAGGCGGAACAAACAGCAGTGATTTACCGGTTTCAGCCAATGCTTTAAACACTTCATTTTCGGGAACGGTAGATGGTTTTGTTGCAGAATTTAACCCTGCAGGTTCTACACTTTTAGCATCAACATATATTGGCACACCACAATACGACCAATGTTATTTTGTTCAGTTGGATACTAATGACAATGTGCATGTTGTGGGGCAAACCACAGGCAATTACCCCATAACACCGGCAACAGTTTACAATGTGCCAAACAGCGGACAATTCTTACATGAGCTTTCGCCCGATTTATCTTCCACAATTATGTCCACTTCTTTTGGACGAGGAGCAGGAACTGTTGATATTGCACTTTCTGCCTTTTTGGTAAATGATTGTAATTATATTTTTATTTCCGGATGGGGAGGAGTTGTCAATTCGGCTTACAGTCAAGCGACAAACAGTACAACCAATGGTTTACCGGTAACTCCAAATGCATTACAAACTTCAACCGATGGCAGTGATTACTATTTAATGGTGCTTACACAAGATGCCGATTCTTTACTTTTTGCCACGTATTTTGGCGGAGCCTTTTCAAATGACCATGTTGATGGTGGAACATCAAGATTTGACAAAAAAGGAATTGTTTATCAAGCCGTTTGTGCCGGATGTGGCGGATACAGTGATTTCCCGACTACGCCGGGAGTTTGGTCTCAATCTAACAACAGTTCTAACTGTAACTTGTCAGTTTTTAAAATCGACTTATCACAGCTTACAGCAGATGTAGAGTTATATTCCGATCCCTATTTTTGTTTGGGAGACACCGTATTTTTCAGAAATTTAAGTAATGGTGGCGATATGTTCGAATGGGATTTTGGTGACGGAAACTCGAGCACACAATTTGAGCCTTCGCATGTATATGCACAACCGGGAAACTACAATGTTATGCTGGTGGCTTACGATTCGCTTTCTTGCACCTTTACAGATACTGACTACGTAATGGTTTATGTATATCCTCCTCCATCAGCTAATGTTCAAAATGCGCCAACCATTTGTAAAGGTGATTCTATTCAGCTCTTTGCTTCGGGAGGAGTATCTTATCAATGGTTGCCCGACAGTTTAGTCAACAACGACACCATTGCAAATCCTTGGGCATATCCACAACAAACAACTACATTTACCGTAATAGCAATAGACAGCTGTGGGCAAGATACTGCTTATGTAACGATTAATGTTTCGGAAATTAATGCTACGGTTTCCGACACTACCACAATTTGTATTGGTGATTCTGCACAAATACAAGCTACCGGTGGAGTAAGTTATGTTTGGACACCTAATTACAATATTATCAATGCAAATTCTTCATCGCCAACCGTTTTTCCCGCTTCCGACACTACTTATTTTGTCTCAATAACGAATGCTGATGGTTGTACTCTAGATACTTTGGTTTTTGTTAAAGTAGATACCTCTTTACCGCAACCGCAAATCACTCCTGACACACTTATTTGCAAAGGCAGTTCGATAGAACTTTCGACTACCGACGGAACTTCCTACCAGTGGACCCCTTCTTCCGGTTTAAATAATCCGAATATTGCCAATCCGGTTGCTACACCAACAAACGAAACAACATACTATGTTGCTGTCAGCAATTATTGTGGTACTGTAATTGATTCTGTACATATTTCTTTGCATGAAGCTGTTATTACCGCTCGCCCCGACACAATTGTTTGTCCTAATACGGAAATTCCACTATATGCTTTTGGAGGAGAACATTACGCATGGTATCCTGCAATAATTGTAGGATATAACCAAAACGGATTTTATGCCATTCCCCAGCAACCGCAATTTATTTATGTAAACGGAACGGACAGTATGGGCTGCTCGGCAACAGACAGTTTCTATGTTGACTTTTATCCTCCACCTTTTGTGGATGCGGGAGAAGATGTGTGGTTAGTTACCGATTCTACAACATTACAAGCGCAAGGAAACGGTATTTTTGTTTGGCAACCTTCTGCATTAGTTACTTGCGATACGTGTCAACAAACAATTGCCTTTCCTAACCTTACAACAACCTTTACCGTTACGCTTACCGACAGCTTGGGCTGTACAAACTCCGATGATGTAACCGTATTTGTAAACAGCAATATTTGGGTACCCAATGCTTTTACCCCGGATGGTGACGGCACAAATGATTATTTTTCCGTTAAAACATTCAGAATAAAAGAACTGACTTGGTATATTTTTGACCGCTGGGGAGAAGAAATTTTCAAAGGTGAATCGCTTGACAGCAAATGGGATGGCACATATATGGGTAAATTAGTCAAACAAGATGTTTACGTCTATAAAATTTATTATACCGATATTCAAGGTGTATCCGGTTATTTATATGGAACAGTTACCTTATTGAGGTAAATATATAACAAGCTTTAAAATATCCGAATCAATATCTTTATCTTTACATTTGTATTGATATTAATTGCCTTTTATGAAAATTGAGCCCTGGAAGTATTGTAATCATCTTACAAATTATTCAAGATTTAAAACACGAGAAGTAAATGTCGGGAATATTGGTATTGGTGGGAATAACCCCATCAGAATACAGTCTATGACTACAACTGATACAATGGATACCGAAGCAACAGTTGCTCAATCCATCCGAATGATAGAAGCCGGTTGCGAATTGGTTAGAATTACAGCCCCCAGCAAAAAAGAAGCAGAAAATCTGCAAAACATTAAAGACGAACTTAGAAAACGCGGATACAACACACCTTTGGTTGCCGACATTCACTTTACTCCCAATGCCGCCTTAATTGCCGCTCAAATTGTTGAGAAAGTAAGGATAAATCCGGGTAATTATGCCGATAAAAAGAAATTCGAATCAATAGAATATACAGAAGAAGCTTATCAAGAAGAATTAGAGAGAATACGCGAAAAATTTGTTCCGCTAATAGAGATATGTAAAAAACACAATACAGCAATGCGTATTGGAACAAACCACGGTTCCCTCTCCGACCGTATTATGAGTCGATATGGAGATACCCCTTTGGGCATGGTAGAGTCTGCCTTAGAATTTGTACGCATTTGTCGTGAAAATGATTATCACGACATCATCCTTTCCATGAAATCGAGCAACCCACAAGTAATGGTGCAAGCCTATCGCCTTTTGGTGCATAAAATGATGCAAGAGGGGATGAATTACCCTTTACATTTGGGTGTAACTGAAGCCGGTGAAGGAGAGGACGGCAGGATAAAATCTGCCATGGGCATTGGTACATTGCTCGAAGATGGTCTGGGCGATACTATTCGGGTATCATTGACCGAAGAACCTGAATTTGAAATTCCGGTAGCAAAAAAACTGATTGCCAAATACGAAAATCTTTCCAAAAACAAAAAAATAACTTCACTCCAAGAAATATCCGACTACCGGATAAACCCTTTTGAATACAGCAAAAGAGAAACCAACACGGTAAAAAATATTGGCGGGCATCATCATCCGGTAGTAATGGCAGATTTATCATTGCTTGATTCAATCAGCCAAAAAACTTTATTTGCATTAGGCTATCGTTACAATGTAAATGATGATAAATGGAATATTGGCGATATGGCAGCCGATTATATTTTTACAGGAAATAAAACGATAAACTTTAATTTGCCCGGCACTTTAGGTGTAATTTGTTTTTACCAAGAATGGAAAAAGCAAAAATTACCCCAGCATTACCCCTTTTTATCGCCCAAAGAATTTATGGCATCAAGTCCAAATGAAATTTCAAGTGAAATTAACTTTCTGTATGCTTGTAATGATGATTTAACAGAGGAATTTTTAACTAAACTTAACAACACTCAAAACGCTGTTTTAGTAATAGACACTTATCATCCTCTAGGATTGCAAGAACAACGCCTTATTTTCAACAAATTAATTGCCAAAGACATAAAAACACCGGTAATTATCGGAAGAGCTTATCAAAACTTAAGTATTGAGCAATTACAATTAGACGCATCAAGAGATTTTGGCGCATTGTTGCTTGATGGCTTGGGCGACGGAATTTTTATCGCTGCCGAAAATTGTGGTTCTCTATCTGATGTAAATCAATTGGCATTTGGCATTTTACAAGCCTCTCGAACACGAATTTCCAAAACCGAATATATTTCTTGTCCATCTTGCGGACGAACATTGTTTGACCTACAAGAAACCACGGCTAAAATTAGAGCTGTTACCAATCATTTAAAAGGAGTGAAAATAGGAATTATGGGTTGTATTGTTAATGGTCCCGGAGAAATGGCTGATGCAGATTACGGTTATGTGGGAACCGGAGTTGGTAAAATTACCTTGTACAAAGAGAAAAAAGTAGTAAAACGTAACATTCCCGAAGATAAAGCCGTAGAAGAACTTATCCAATTAATTAAAGACAATAATGATTGGGTTGAACCTTAAGGATTGCCAAAATTTGTTTTTAGCATAAAAATTTATATATTTATCGAATATTTAAGACTTTTTGTCGCAAAACACGCTACTATGAAAAAAGAATTACTTGTCTTTTCTGCTGCTGCAGTATTTATGGTTTCTTGTTCAAACAATAACGAACAAAGAACCGATGAAAATAACAATAATAATCAAGAAGAAGTTGTTCCCGGATTTGACCTTTCAAACTTAGACACAACCTACAATCCTTGTGAAGATTTTTACCATTACGCCATTGGCGGATGGTTAAAGAAAAACCCAGTTCCGGAAACAGAAAGCCGATGGAGCAGTTTTAGCATATTAGCCGAAAATAACCG
This sequence comes from Flavobacteriales bacterium UBA852, assembly GCA_002295925.1. GTDB lineage: Bacteria > Bacteroidota > Bacteroidia > Flavobacteriales_E > Vicingaceae > UBA852. The sequence goes on along the minus strand of DBGO01000013.1, from coordinate 318,034 downwards.
CAAAAAACTCCGCGGAATTCTTGAAGAAGCTGCCGAAAATCCCGGAGAAAAAGGTTCTACCAAACAATTAGTGGGTGATTTTTACAAAGTAGCTTTAGATTCCAATAAAGCAGATAAATTGGGTTACAAACCTATTCAGCCCCTGTTGGAAGAAATTGATGCCATAAAAGACTATACACAAATTCCTGCCGTTTATGCAAAACTAAAGCATATTGGTACCGGAGGTTTATATGGTTTTTATGTAACAAATGACTTAAAAAAATCTGACCAATATATTTCTTATTTATCTCAAGGAGGCATTGGTTTACCCGATAAAGACTATTATTTTAATGAAAAATATGCCGAAATAAAAGATAAATATTTTATTCATGTTCAACGAGTATTTACTTTAATTGGATGTGAAGGAGAAAGTGCTCAAAAAGCGGCTAAAGATGTGTTAAATTTTGAAACTAAACTTGCCGAAGCTTCCAAAGACCGTGTATTATTACGTGACCCTTCTCAAAACTACCATAAAATATCAAAAGAAGAGTTAATTGAAAAATACCCAAATCTTGATTTCCCAACAATTTTTCAAGAATTTGGTGTAGCCGAAAAAATTGACAGCATTGTAGTTGGTCAACCCGAATTTTTAGAAACTTTAAACGCTTTGATGGAAAAAGAAAACATTGAAGTGCTTAAAAATTATTTAAAATGGAATGTTGCCAATAACTATTCCGAATTTTTAAGTACCGATTTTGTAATGGAAGATTTTGATTTTTATCAACGTACGCTTCGTGGAATAGATAAAATAAAACCCCGATGGAAAAGAGCCATGGATGCTGTAAACAGCAGTTTAGGACAACCTTTGGGCAAATTATTTGTAGAAAAATATTTTTCAGAGGAATCGAAACAATATGTAAGCAACATGGTAGATAACATCCGGGATGTATTTAAAGAACGTATTCAACAACTCGACTGGATGAGTGATGCTACCAAAGAAAAAGCATTGGAAAAGCTTTCCACATTCACCAAAAAAATCGGTTACCCGGATAAATGGAGAGATTACTCAGGCTTATCTGTATCTGCCGACAAATCATTTGCCGAAAACATAATGGCATGTAATTCGTTTAATATCGATTACCGAATTAACAAACTTGGAAAACCTGTTGACAGATCAGAATGGGGAATGAATCCTCAAACTGTAAATGCTTACTACAATCCGCTAAATAATGAAATCGTATTTCCTGCCGGAATACTGCAACCACCTTTCTATAATCCAAATGCTGATGATGCCATAAATTACGGAGGTATTGGAACAGTAATAGGGCATGAATTTACCCATGGATTTGACGATAAGGGCAGTAAGTTTGATGCATACGGAAATATGAAAAACTGGTGGACAGATGAAGACCGTGCCGAATTTGAAAAACGTATTCAGGTGATTATTGACCAGTTTAATGAATTTGAACCCATCGAAGGAGTTCATGTTAACGGAGAATTAACCATTGGTGAAAATATTGCTGATTTGGGCGGACTGATATTGGGTTATTACGCTTTGCAAAAGAAAATACAAAAAGACGGCCAAGAACCCGAACCAATCGACGGATTTACATATAAACAACGTTTTTTCTTAAGCTGGGCACAAGTATGGGCAATGAATATAAAAGAGGAAGAGTTAAAACGATTAATAGCAACAAATCCTCACGCACCCAGTCAATACCGAGTATTGGGTCCATTAGCCAATTTAGATGAATTTAGAGAAGCTTGGGGATGTAAACCCGGTGACCCAATGGTTAGAACAGATAGTTTACAAGCTAAAGTCTGGTAGTTTAGCCCATAAATTATAACTAAAAAACACCCTTAATTATCAAAGGGTGTTTTTTTATTTTGGTTTAAACATGAAAAAATTTTGATTATTCTCAAACAGAGAAATATCCTTAACCGTTAACAGCATAACAGCATCCACTACCGGTAAAATAAATATCCCTCCCAAGGTAAAGGAATAGCCCACAACTACTTTTGGTGACGTTCCCAAATACAACCGGTGAGCTCCAAAGTTTCCTAAAAACAAAGCCAATAAAATAGCTTTTAAACGTTTGTGTTTTACAGGTTTAAAATAAACAGAATCGGTTTGTAAAAAAGATAGTGAATCAACATGGATTGATGAGACTATATTTGCAGACTCTACCATAAAGAAGTTCAGCTTTTCGGCGCGTGCCGAAAAGCTGAACAATATCATCAAAAAAATTATAATGTTATTTTTTTGCTTCAAAATAACGACGAGTTACTTCGTCCCAATTAATAACATTGAAAAATGCATTGATATATTCCGGACGACGGTTTTGATATTTTAAATAATAAGCATGTTCCCAAACATCCAAACCTAAAATAGGCGTTCCCTTTACTTCGGCAATATCCATTAATGGATTATCTTGATTAGGTGTGCTGCAAACAGCCAAATGACCGGCTTTATCTACAATAAGCCATGCCCAGCCTGAACCAAAACGAGTAGCGGCAGCACGTGAAAATTCATCTTTAAATCCTTCGAAAGAACCGAATTTATTTAAAAATGCTTCTTCGAATTCATCATTGTTTGGCTGACCTCCTCCATCGGGAGACATTACTTGCCAAAACAAGCTGTGGTTGTAATATCCACCGCCGTTATTGCGAACAGCTGCGGAATATTGACTTACATTTGCCAAAATTTCTTCTATTGTTTTGTTTTCCAAATCAGTGCCTTCGATTGCGGCATTCAGATTGTTTGTGTAGCCTGCATGATGTTTTGTATGATGAATTTCCATTGTGCGAGCATCAATATGCGGCTCTAATGCATCATAAGCATACGGTAAATCAGGTAATTTAAAAGCCATAGTTTTAAAGTTTTTAAGGTTAGTAATTGATTTGTCTCAAAGTTAATTTATTTTTATTCTAAATAAAAATTGTGTTTGTTAAATATTTTTAATCATTTTACATGTCGGTTTATTCTCCTGACACTTCCATTAAAACTTTTCGGTATTCATTAAATAATTTTGATTTTGAAATAAATCCAATGTAGTGATTTTGTTTATCCAAAACCGGTAAATTCCACGCACCGCTCCTGTTAAATTTATTCATTACTTCTTCCATAGAATCGGTAATGTAAATTACTGTTGGCGGTTGTGTCATTACTTCAGACACTGTTACTTTATTATACAATTCGGGTTTAAACATAATTTCTCGAATATCATCCAGCAATACAACGCCTTGCAATTCTTTATTTTTATTTAATACCGGAAAAATATTTCTGTTAGACTTTGCCACAACTTTTACCAATCCGCCGAGCGTGTCCGCATCATCTACCGGACTAAAATTCGTTTCTATTTGCTTTTTTAAATCGATAAGCGTTAATACGGTTTTATCTTTATGATGCGACACCAAATCGCCCGATTTTGCCAATTGCATGGTATAAATTGAATAAGGAATAAAATATTTTGATGTAAGATAAGCCAATATAACCACAATCATTAACGGAAGCATCATTTGATAACCTCCTGTGATTTCGGCGATAAGGAAAATTCCGGTTAAAGGTGCATGTAACACTCCGGCAATAACTCCCGCCATACCTGCCAAGGCAAAATTTGGTTCAGGCAAATGAAAAAAACCGGTAAGATTGATGGCTTTTGCCAAAACAAACCCGCCAACAGAACCCACAAACAATGATGGTGCAAAAACACCTCCTACTCCTCCGGCGCCAAACGTAACGCTTGTTGCTACAACTTTTACCAATATCATTGCCAATAACAAAATAATAATAATCAGCTCGTTGTGTTGAAAATGTAATAACGGTCCGGAATCAACCACTTTTTCATAGTATCCGTGTATAATGTCGTTTATAGTTTCAAAACCTTCGCCGTATAGCGGCGGAATAAAGAAAATGAGCACACCTAAAACTCCTCCGCCTATAATTAAACGGGCAACTGCAGACTTTATTTTCTCAAATTTATCTTCAATAAACCAAAATACTTTATTGAAATATACACTCAATAATCCACTGAAAATGCCCAATAAAACATAAAAAGGCGTTTGTGAAAACATGAATAATTCTTTTAATTGCACCGGAAACAAAATACCATCTCCCAAAATAAACCTTGAAGTCAGGGCTGCTACTGCCGAGGCAGTAAGCAATGGTATGAGCGAACTCATTGAAAGGTCAATCATTATTACTTCCAAAGCAAAAACAATGGCAGTAATAGGCGCATTAAAGATACTCGACATAGCTCCTGCTGCTCCGCAGCCCAAAAGTAGAGTAGTGGTTTTGAAATTTAAACGAAGGGCTTGTGCCAACCTTGAACCGAGCCCACTGTTGGATGCTACCGATGGTCCTTCCAAACCGACAGAACCGCCAAATCCAACGGTTACAGGTGCAGTTAACAAAGAGGTGTACCACGCATCTTTGGGCATTTTACTTTTATTGCGCGAAAAGGCATATAGTACGGCAGGAATACCGTGTCCAACAGGATGTTTTATGATTTTCTTTACAATAAAATATACTAGTGTTAAACCAATTAGCGGATAAATAAAAAACAAATAGTGATGATATTCCTTAATAAAGTCGGAAGTAAGAAACTCTTTGACATAATGCACGGAGTTTTTTAGCACTACAACCATTATCCCCGAACCTAAACCGACAATTAAACTGAGAATAAGGTTAAAATGTCTGTTTTGCAAATGCCTTACACGCCATACCAATAACTTTCCGATAAAACCATTCAATTTGCCTGACATTGCATCTTTTTTATTTTACAAAAATAAACCTATTCTTGTTTATACAATATTCTTATTCGATTTAATATTAAATACAAAAGCCGACCTTAAAATCAGGTCGGCTTTCATTAAAAATTTAAAGTGTTTTTTTAGATTTTAATTATTTGAAATTTTATCGTAAGTGTCAATAATTACGTCTTTGTATTGAACAAATGTGGTTAGACACCATGCTTTCAAAAGCAATGCTTCATCTTTTTTAAGCCATTTAATTGATTTTGATAATTCTTTTTTGAATAATTCGCGGTCGAAACTTACTTTTTGAAGCACTTTTTTACTGAATTCATACATAATCAGACAGGTTTTAAATTTCGGATTGTTAAGATATAAAATTTTACGATAAACTCCAAACGTTAAAACAACCAATTTATCATACGCAAATTGTTAAAAAAAGTTATTATATCAAGAACCTTCTGATTTTAAGAACAATAAAAATTTGTTAATAAATTATGCTGAGCATATTATTTGGATGCAAAAACAAATTCACCTAAAAACACATGTTCATGGTCAACCATAAATCGGCTCAACTCATATTGAACAGTGGCTTTTATATGCTTTTCGAACAACGGATTGGTGAAAAAGGTCTCCGCTAAGTTTGATTGATAAAATCCGGCGGCAAACTTCATCATTTCTATATTTTTAGTATCTCCGGGCATTAAAGGAATTAATGTAGAAGGACTTATTTTGCGATAAAACTTTAACGGTTCTTGTGCTATCACCTGTTTTGCCCGAACATTTATCAATTCATATTTCCCTTCGATGTTAAACAAACGAAATAAAGGCACGTGTCCCATAAATTTTTGATTATAAGTAAGCAGCGCTTGCTCGTAAGGGGTTAAATATTGCTTTAGGTTTATCATTACAATATTATTTCTGACTGCTTTTGCAGCAATGCCTCGTCTCATTACTCTTCCTAATCTAAAATTATGCGGTGCAGTGTAACTGATAAAACCCTTTTCATAAACATCAAAATTTCGATTTGCTCCCCAATACCCCGACCAATAATTTTCAATGTAAATATCGTCAATTGTTACCGATACTATAAAATCATACATCTCTCCGGGTTCTATTTTTGTGGAGACAACCATATCTTTATATTCTCCCGATTCAAATTGCGATAAAATTTGCTGTTTTAATTCTTCGGGTAAAGCAACGTCCGAGCGGTTATTTACCGTTATCAGCAAATGTTTTTTCGATTCTTTTCGGGCTTGCTCGATATTTTGCATTAACGCCTCATTGCCACTTATTTGATAAGCAAAAACAAGCTCTTCATATGCTTTTTGCGCTAAATTTCTGTTATGGGTAATTTTTGCATTTTGCAAGTCGATTTCACCTTTTTGGGCATTTACTTTTGCAAAATATTCCTTAGCCGATTGTAATGAATAATCATAATCGTAGTTATCACATTTTACACCAATACTTTGCGCCATTACCTGGCGTTCTTTCATTTTATTCAAAGTTGATTTGTATGCGTACCACGATTTTTTGCTTCCTTCTTCCAACAATTCGGATAAATATAAACTGTCTTGCAAAAAGAGCTGCTTATATGTTTTTACAAAGCGTTCTTTAGCTTGTGTAGTTTTAGATTTTGAATATTTACGGGCAACTTTTTCAAGTTTATATTCGCTGATTGTTTTATTAATACTTGCTCCGGCATAAACAACCGTTGTAATGAAGAACAAAATAAATGGAAGAAGAATATACTTTTTCATAACCCTATTGTTTTTACTTGTAAAGTACAATTTTATATCTAAATTACAAATTATTATTTATAACTCAAACTATATTCCGGATAATTTTCTATTCAGCCAAAAAAATTGAATAATTTAGAGGTTTAAAATTCACTTAATTATGCTGTTCAGACCCAGAAGATTACGTTCAAATGCCAACATAAGAGCTTTGGTTCAAGAAAATATTTTAACGGTTAATGATTTTATTTACCCCTTGTTTATAGAAGAAGGAACTAACATTTGTACCGAAATAAGCAGTATGCCGGGAATTTTCCGTTATTCGTTGGATAAGATTTCCAAAGAATTGGACGAAGTGGTTCAATTGGGAATCAAAGCGGTTTTGTTATTCGGTATTCCGAAGAAAAAAGATGATATAGGCAGCGAAACATGGAACGACGAAGGTATAATTCAGCAAGCCATACGCTTTATTAAAAAGAACTATCCTCAGTTGTATGTTATTACAGATGTTTGCTTTTGCGAATATACTGCTCACGGACACTGCGGCGTATTGCATCACCACGATGTGGATAATGACAGTACTTTGACCAACACGCAAAAACAAGTAATTTCTCACGCCAAAGCCGGCGCCGATATGGTTGCTCCTTCGGGAATGATGGACGGTGTGGTAGGAAGTATTAGAGAAGCGCTGGATAACAACGGGTTTGATCACGTTCCCGTTATGGGTTATTCGGCAAAATATGCTTCGGCATTTTACGGACCTTTTAGAGATGCTGCCGATTCTACTCCCGAATTTGGCGACCGCAGAACGTATCAAATGGACCCGGCAAACCGTCGTGAAGCCCTCAAAGAAGTTTTATTGGATGTTGAGGAAGGTGTGGACATTGTAATGGTAAAACCGGCATTATCTTATTTGGATATTATCAGCGACATCAGACAAAATACCGACTTGCCTGTTGCGGCGTATAATGTTAGCGGTGAGTACAGTATGATTAAAGCGGCGGCTCAAAAAGGTTGGATTGACGGCGAAAAAGTAATGTATGAAAGTTTATTGTCGATGAAACGCGCCGGTGCCGATATTATTATTACTTATTTTGCCAAAGAAATGGCTAAGCTATTGAAATAGACTTCATTCATTAAAACACAAAACCGCTTCCAGCACTTGTTCGGGCGTAATGTTTTGCATACAGGTGCATTCGCCACCTTTTTTACACCCTTCGCAAAGTTGAGCACTTACCAAAACCGTTGCATTTTCGCCCACCGGTTGCCACCTTCCGGGATGGATGGGACGGCGGGGTGAAAACAAGCCAACAGCTATTTTGCCCATTGCAGCTGCTATATGTAATGGTCCGGTGCTGGCAGCAACCAAACCGTCGGTTTGCGAAATAAATCGGATAAACTCTTGAAGCGACATCTGACCAAACAACGGAATAATATTTTCGGCTTTAATTTGCGCCAATTTTGGAACAAGCTTACCTTCTTTTTCAGTTCCGGTAAACCAAACGGTATATCCTTTTGCCGCGAGCATTTTTGCCAATTGCAAGAAGTTGTCTTCACTCCATTCTACAGCACTTCCCTGCGATTTTGGGTGTAAAATAATGTTTTTGGAACTCTTTGCAAGTATATCACTGATTTCTTGAGGCAACTTTGCCTTTGGCGCATCTAAATCGTAATAGGTTTTTATTTTTTCTAACGAAGGAATTTTATCAATTCCCAACGGTGCGAGTAAGTTAAAATTTAATTGCGATTCGTGCAGGTTGGAATTTTTGCGGGAAAAAATGACCTTTTTATTGCAATACAGCAAAGTATGCATGCGTCCGAATGTAGCAATGCGAAACTTTATATTTGCCCAAAAAGCGGCTTTTACAACAGTTTTGTCGGGAAAAGCGAAAATCAACGCATCAATTTCTTGCGCTTTTAAAAATTCGGCTTGTTCTTTTTTGGTTTTATCTGCTACATCATCCCAATTGATAAACCGGTTGATATTTTTATTTATTTCTATAACGGGTTTTGTATAGGTTCGCCCGATGAAAGAAATTTTTGCTTCGGGATATTGTTCTCTGATGGTATGCAACATTGGAAGCGTAAGCACAACATCTCCAATGCTGTCGGTACGGCAAACGGCTATGTGGTTAAATTTCATTACCCGACAATTTTCTTAATTTTCGATACTTTAAATATACAGCTTTTGCCGAAAGGCGGGAAATATGCCAACCCGCTTTTCCATCTAAAAAACCCAATTGCATAATATATGTTTTTATAAATTTTGCCGCAGGACTTGCTATTTCTTTTATTACGGAAGGTTGTTTGCCTTCGTTTTTAAGTTTTTGCGCATGTAAATCGGAGTATTTCTCTATTCTTTGCAAATGTTCTTCTATTGTATAATAAGAATAATGCAACAAATCGCCTTTTAGATGTTTGTTGGTTAAGGAAGCGTCGGTAATACGTAAGGTTTCGTGCACAAAGTCGCCTTCCCATAGGGCTTTTTCTTTTGGGAATATCCTGATTTTTGCATCCGGATACCAGCCGCAATGTTTTACAAATGTTCCACAATAATTGGTCAACCTGTTGAATGAATACGTGCCTTCCAAACCTTTTTCTTTTTCTTTCAAAATACTTTCTTTCAATTCTTCTGATATAAATTCATCCGCATCGAGCGATAAAATATAAGGGTTTGAAGCTTGTTTGTTGGCAAAATTTTTTGTTTTACTGTATCCTTGCCATTGGTGTTGAATAAATTTTACTTGCGGATATTTTTTTACTATTTCGGGGGTGTTATCGGTAGAGAATGAATCAACAATAATAATTTCGTCGGCTACCGGCAATGCTGCCTCTATACAGCGCTGAATGTTTTTTTCTTCATTGAAAGTAATAATAACTGCCGATAACTTTGTGGACATAGTTAATGCTTTTTGGCTTTTTTGAGTGTAAACGAAAAGGTTGTGCCTACATCGGGCGAACTGCGAACATTTATGGTTTGATTATGTGCTTCGATAATGTGCTTTACTATTGCCAAGCCCAAACCGGTTCCTCCGCTTTTTCGTGCGCGGCTTTTATCTGTGCGGTAAAATCTTTCAAAGATATGAGGTAAATGCTCTTTTTCAATACCTATTCCGTTATCGCTTATTTCTACCAAAATATTTTCATCCATATCATAGAATTTTATTTTGGTTGTTCCTCCTTCTTTTCCGTAGTTAAGCGAATTGTCAATTAAATTTATAAATACTTGCATTAACCTGTCGTAATCTCCTTCTACCCAAATGGGTTTGTTTATTTCTTTCTCGTCAATAATCAGTTTAATTTTCTTTTTCTTGGCATAATGCTCCAATTGCTGGACGGCATCTTTGGCTAAATCCACAATATTTATGGGTTTTATATTCATTGTGATTTTACCGGCTTCTATTTGGGTAATTTCATCCAAATCTTGAATAAGATGTATCATTCGCTCGACACTTTTTTCGGCTTTTTCCAAAAATTTGCGGTTTATTTCGGGGTCTTCCAGCCCTCCTTCAAGCAAAGTGAGTAAATAACCTTGAATGCTGAAAATTGGCGTTTTAAGTTCGTGCGCCACATTGCCGACAAATTGCCGGCGATAATCTTCCATATCTTTTAATCGCTCAATCTCTTCTTTATTCTTCTTATCCCACTCCAATACATCTTGCCGAACTTCGTTTAAAATATCTTTATCCAAATCAATAAGATTTGTCTTTTCGTTTTTTCGCAATTTCAGGTTGTGAATGGTTTTATAAATGAGTTTTATTTTCCGGTAGATAAATTTTTCGAGGGCGAGAAGAAAAAAGTAGTAAGATGCCGCAAAACTGACAATGAAAACCGAGATAATCTTCAATACACTGTTTTGAAACGGTATAAACTGCCACACCATTACTAAAGCAGCAATTGAAGCCGCTACAGCAAAGGCAATGCGAACCGCCAGTTGTTTGGGTGTAATGTTTTTCATTCTAAACGAATCGGTTAATGTGTAAAGTTACACGAAATAGTTTATTCGTTTAGAATCTTTTACTCAGAAAAACGTTTTTGAACCTTATTTTTGACCTGATTCAAATTTATTTTTTGCTTCATCAAGCCAACGAATAAATTTCTCAATATCAGGGTCGTAGCCGGTAGGTTCAGCCAACATATTTTCTTCGTTATCTACAATTACATAATACGGTTGCGAGTTGGTTTTGTAACGCGATACTTGAAAATAAGCCCACTTATCTCCTACGGTTTTGAGTTTTTTGACTTTAGAGCCCAACTGCACTTCTATTTGCTCCGATTCAGGTAATTCCAATTTTTCATCTACATATAACGACACCAATACAACATCATCGCGCAAGCGTTGTAAAACACGAGGGTCTGCCCATACTTGCTCTTCCATACGTCGACAATTCACACAAGCCCAACCGGTAAAATCAATCATTAACGGTTTTTTCACCTTTTTGGCATAAGCCAATGCTTTATCATAATCGTGAAAACAAGGTAAATTATGAGGGCAATGTTCAGGCTCAACACCTTCGGGAATATCCTCTTCTCCTACTGCACTTTTAACATGATTGACCACTTGACTTGTTTGGAATGAGCCATTGGGAAATTCACTGTAAAACATGGGCGGCGGAAATCCGCTGATGAGTTTTAGCGGTGCACCCCACAAGCCGGGCAACAGGTAAATGGTAAAAATTAAAGATACTGTTGCAAACATCAATCGTGTAATGGTAAGACTCTCGGTTATCGAGTCGTGCGCCATACGGAAAACACCCAACAAGTAAAGTGACATCAACAAGAAAATAGCTATCCAAATAGCAAGGAATATTTCACGCTTTAACAATCCGGCTTGCAAAACCAAATCGGCATTGGATAAAAATTTAAATGCCATGGCTAATTCTAAAAATCCCAACACCACTTTTACTCTGTTTAGCCATCCGCCTGATTTTGGCAAAGCATTCAACCAAGAAGGGAATAAAGCAAACAAACCAAAGGGTAGTCCCAAACCAAAGCCAAATCCTGCCATGCCTATGGTAAGAGCCTTTGCACCTCCTCCGGTAGATAAAGTTCCACCCAACAAAGCTCCCAAAACCGGACCCGTGCAGCTAAATGACACCAATACCAATGTAAGAGCCATAAAGAAAATGCCTATCATTCCGCCTTTGTTAGATGCCGAATCGGCTTTATTTATCCATGAATTGGGCAGGGTAATTTCAAACGCTCCCAAAAAGCTCATGGCAAAAATGACAAATATGATGAAGAAAAATACATTTAAATACACATTGGTAGAAATATTGTTTAAGATGCCGGGGTCGAGACTGTCAAAAATATGAAACGGCAAACTCAACAACACATATACACCAATAATAAACAAGGTATAAGTAATGGCGTTTATTCGTCCTTTGGCTTTATTTTTATTTTGCTTGGTAAAGAAACTAACCGTCAGCGGAATCATTGGGAAAACACAAGGTGTAACCAACGCAGCTATTCCGGCCAAAAATGCGAAAATAAATATTTCCCACGAAGATTGTTGCTCCTCGCTTTTACTTTTATTTTCAATACCTGCAGATGCTACAATAGGTGGTAATTCAAATGTCAATTCTTCGGTAGTGGACGGCAAACACCGAGCATCGTCGCACGTCATATAATACACTTGTGCTTTGATGTTTTTGAGTGAATTATCTTCTATTTTTATTTTTTGAATATATTGAACGGCTTGTGAATAATAATTCAAATCCATTTGAAAATTGGGGTCGAAAGCCGATTCCATTTCGCCTTCTTCTTTTACCTCTCCTAATAGTTGAATTCCTTTTGTTTCCAATAGTTTAAACTCTGTTGCAACAGGTCCGTCGTCGCGAGGCAAATTCATACTGTAAACGTGCCAACCTTCGTTTATTTTGGCTGTAGCAATCAGTTTAAACTCATTATTCCCCAGTGCTTTTACTTTTGTTTCCCATTTTACGGGTTCTAAAATTCCATTATTAGCACTTCCCGCAATGGTAATATCACTTTTCGGCTGACCGGCTTGTTCCATATCAATACTTTCTTGTTCACTATTAGTATTGGAAACAGAAACATCCGGCGCACCTTCTTGCTGAATGGCTCGCTGTGCAGCGCCTGAATAAGCCGGTACTTTTACGGTAAACAAAATTTCTTCGGGTGGTAAGCACATTTTGTTATCGCAAACCATATAATAAACCGAACCCTTTACATCAAACGCACCGGGATTTTTACATTTTATTTTTTGTTTAAACACTGCTTTTTTGGCAAAAAAGGCCAAATCCATTTGAAAGTTGGGGTCAAATTCAACGTGTGGCTTACCTTCTGTGGTTTTCCCCATCAGTTCGTAATTTTCATTTTTCACGAATTGAAAATCGGTAGCTACCGGACCTTCATCCGAACTTAAATTTTGACTGTATAAATGCCAACCCTCTTCAATGGTTGCCTGAATGATTAACTCGGCTTCTGTATCAGAAATTCTTTTAGCTGTATAATCCCATTTTACGGGGTCGTAAATTTGTGCATTTGCATAAAACAGTATTGCCAAGAGACTGAATATAGAAAGGAATCGTTTCATTATCATAATGCCAAAGATTGATTTTATTATTCAAAACTAAATAAAATCGAATAATTGGAATGTATTTTTTATAACAAACTATTGCATTGCTATCTGCTAATTTTAATCGAGTCCGAAACGAGGGTTTACAATACTGTTGTAGATTGAACCAAAAGTATAACTAATACCTGCATTTGCCCAATAAGAATAATTGGTTGCCAACACTTTTTGGCTTAATAAAACTTCTTCGTAGCTTGCTCCTTGTTTAGGCAAATTAATTTGGTCGCGAATAAAGGATATTTCTCCAGAAAGGTTAAAAGACAATCCTTTAAATATTCGCCATCTGAGCGAAGTATAAACCGACAATCTGTTTAAATCGAAATTGTGTAAATAATTTGATGCAATTACCGAGGAGTTTAAACTGCCCCACTTTTTAACCAATCTTGCCGACATACCCAGTTTTTGCTGTGCTAAAAACTCTTCTGTTTGGTTAAAAATGGTTGTGTCTTCATATTGATTATAAATAGGAGAAACGCCATAATATATGCGCACAATGTGTTTCGAAGATTCAGTATATGGAAAAATATTATACTCTATTGCCGGATATGCAGAAAGATTAACAATATAATTATTATAAGTAGAATTTTGAGCATCAATCATTAAACCTGCAGACCATTTGGGCGACAGGGCATAAACAACCTTTGCCAACCCACTTTTTGAGCGACGTATGGACAAAACGGTTGTTTCACCGAATTTAAATTTATTTTCATTATAATTAAAATCCAATGAAAAAATGTATTTCCATTTATTTACTATTTTTCTAACATCAACACCTCCCCAGCCGGAAAACATTGAGGTTGAAGACTGCCCGTTTGTCCAGCCGCCGGCTGAGAGGTCAACCACCCAATTTCGCCATTTATCTGTTACTACTTCTTGTTCTCCGCTTTCCTTAGCATTTGGGTCGGAATAATCTATGTTTATAAGGCTTAACACATCTTTTGACTTATATAAAAAAGGTAAAAGTCCGGTTTGAATTATTTTCAGATATCCGGCACGAATTTCTGCATCAGTTTGTGTAGGGTCGGTAATATAGTTTAGAGTAAAGTTCAGTCCGTTAAAATCATTAAACCCTAAAAATTGAATTTGATATTCATTACCACCGGAAGCCGTTTCTTGGACACGCATTATAATTTGCACATCGGCTAATTTACGGTCTCTTACATAGTTTACCCAAGTAATATTTTGCTTGATATAACTCAAATCGCAATAATAATTGCAATCGACAAACACTTTTGGAGCGTTTTTCAATACCGAGGCAGTGCTGTCTGTGTTTGCTATTGCTATAAAAACACTGAAAATATTTACCAACAGAAACATGGATGCTTTAAGTTGCCGCGTTTTTGAATTTAACCACTTTGTCATAATGTGTGCTTTAATTATTCGATGCCAATATAACGTGAAAAAATAAAAATGTTACACAAAAAAGCTAAAAAAAGAGCCAAGCTGTTGACTTGACTCTTTAATTAACGCAATATAAAGGGATTAATTACTTTACTAATCCTATTTCTCTCAATCTTTCGTTCAAATATTCTCCGGCTGTAATGTCTTCATATTGTTTTGGATTATTTTCATCAATACACTCGGGTAAACAATTTAAAGGCATATCCGAGCGTGGATGTAAGAAAAACGGAACGGAATAGCGTGGTTTTTTCATTAGCTCCGGGTCAGCCGGATTGACTACGCGGTGCGTAGTTGAACGTAATTTATTATTTGTTAATCGTTGCAACATATCACCAACATTCACTACAATGTGTCCTTCTATTTCAGTTACAGGCACCCATTCATTTTGTTTTGTAAGTACTTCCAAACCGTCGGCACTTGCACCTACCAACAAAGTGATTAAGTTAATGTCTTCGTGTTCTCCGGCACGAACTGCTTCGGGGTCAGGATTTTCAATTGGCGGATAATGTATCGGACGTAAAATACTGTTTCCGTTGTGAATATGCTCATCGAAATAATTTTCGTCCAATCCCAAATACAAAGCAATGGCTCTCAACATCTGACGCCCTGTATTTTCGAATGTTTGGTATGCCTCTTTGCCAATAGTGTTAAATTCAGGAATTTCTTCAACCTCAACATTATCGGGATATTCCGATTTTATCGGGTCATCATCTTCTACATATTGGCCAAAATGCCAAAATTCTTTTAAATCACCTGCTTTTCGGTGCTTTGCATGCTCTTTTCCAAAAGAAGTGTATCCGCGTTGCCCGCCAAGTCCTTCTATCTCATATTTCTTTTTTACTTCTTCCGGAAGGGCAAAAAATTCTTCCATTTTTTGATACAATTTATCTACCATCGCATCATCAATGCCGTGATTTCTGACTGCTACAAAGCCTATTTCTTCGTATGCTTTTCCCAATTCGTTTACAAATTTTTGTTTACGCGCTTCATCTCCCGATAAAAAATCGGACAAATCAACTGTTGGGATACCTTTTGGAATGTTCATATTCAAATAATTTTAAGATTTAACATAAAAAAACCGTTACAAATATAAGGTATTGCAACGGTTTAATGATTTTAAGTGAATTTATTGCTTGGTTATTTTTCCTGTTTTTATTGTATTGTTGGAAAAATTCAAAATTTTGTAAATGTATATGCCCTTTGGAAAATCATCTGCTTGAATTGTATTTTTTCCTTGCGAAAGTTTTTCTGTCATCAATAGTTTTCCCGTAATATCATATACTTGGATTTTCAAAGGATTTTCGGTAGGATTATAAATATTTAAAGAAGATGTTACCGGATTGGGGTAAATTTTCAGTTCATCCAACGAAAGTATATTGTTTACACCCGTTGTAAAATTAATGGCAATATCGTCTACCCATAACTCACTTCCTATTTTTGCATAACCAAAAGAGCCGTCTCCAAAAAGAATATTGGCACTTGATGTTGCCACAAGGGTTAGTGTATCAGGCGTATCGGTTGTATAATAAGTAAAATTCACAACTTGAGGCGTCCACGTATTATTCACCGTATTGGTTGTGAAAACGGCTTCTGCATCTATTACTTGCGTGTTGTTTACATTGTCCCAATGGGATAATTGTGCCGCCACAACATTGTAATCACCCGACATTGGATTTGATTTATAGGCAAACGAAATGGATGCAGGTGTTTGTGTATAGGCGACTTGTTGCACAATAGAGCCGGGAAGTGTATCTAAGCCCAGTATCGAACCCATTGCCCAATATACTGTTGTTAAATGCGCGGCTGAAGTTCCTTGAGCTACCGAAGTTGTTTCTTGAAATAAATTTTGTGGTGCTCCATAAGCCACGGCATCTGTAGCGTTTAGCCAATAATCGGCACTGTCCGAACCGCTTGGTTTTACAGTCCAAGCTTCTAAATCAAGGTTTTGCTGCGCAAATCCTGTAAATGAAGCGAAAATCAATAAAGAAAGTATTATTTTTTTCATAATTAGACGATTTTTCATTATCCAAAACTTAAAAATAATTTTTTTGACAGACATTTACAACGACTGTGAAATATAATTTTATTAACAACTTGTGAATTACTGTTAACCAAAATGTGAATTTCGCTAAGCGAAAGATTGCAGGTCGTGCAGTTTTTTATACACTCCTTTTTGTGCCAAAAGTTCTTGATGCGAACCCCGTTCAACAATTTCGCCTTTTTGCAATACCAAAATTTCATCTGCATGTTGAATAGTTGACAAACGGTGAGCTATCACTAGTGAAGTTCGATTTTTCATCAATTTATTTAGGGCTTCTTGCACTAATTTTTCCGATTCGGTATCCAGTGCCGATGTTGCTTCATCTAAAATTAATATTGGCGGATTTTTTAATATTGCTCGTGCAATGCTTATTCGCTGGCGCTGACCACCACTGAGTTTATTTCCGCGGTCGCCAATATTGGTTTGATAACCGTTGGGCAATTGCATAATAAACTCGTGTGCATTGGCAATTTTTGCCGCATTTATTACTTCTTCTTCGGTTACTTTCTCATTGCCAAAAGCTATATTATTGAATATAGTATCATTAAACAAAATGGATTCTTGTGTAACAATCCCCATAAAACTACGAAGGTTTTTTATAGACAACTGCCTAATATCAATACCATCAAGCGTTATAACTCCTTTTGTAACATCATAAAACCTGGGCAACAAATCGGCAATGGTAGATTTCCCTCCTCCTGATTCTCCAACCAATGCTATTGTTTGTCCTTTCTGTAAGGTAAAAGAAATGTCTTTTAAAACAAATTCATTTTCGTAGGCAAAATATACATTTCGGTATTCTATTTTATCTGTAAATTCTTTTACCGTTTTAGGATTTTCAACCTCTGTAATAGTATTTTTTGCTTGAAGTATTTCTGAAATTCTGTCGGCACTGGCTGCTCCTCTTTGCAAATTGGAATATGCCGAGGTAATTCCTTTTACCGGTGGGAAGAGTCTCGAAAAAATAATTATATAACCGATAAATTCTTGCCCCGAAAGCTCTCCTTGATTCTTTAAAATCAGTTTTCCGCCATACCAAACTAACGCAACCATTACCAACGCTCCTAAAAACTCACTAACCGGCGAAGCCAAATCGCGTTTTCGAGACATTTTCAACAACAATCTTTTGTATTCATTGTTTAAATCTTTGAATTTCTTGAAAATATAATCTTCTGCCGTAAATGCTTTAATTATGCGTAACCCTCCAATCGTTTCTTCTATAAACGACAATAATTCACCCATTTTGTTTTGTCCTTTGGTTGATGTGCGCCGTAAACTTTTTCCTATTTTACCAATAATAAAACCACTGACCGGTAACAAGATAAAGGCAAATAATGTAAGCGACGGGCTTATCATAATCATTACCGTAAGCGACAGCAAAATAGCTATCGGTTCGCGAAAAACCATTTCTATACCGGTAAGAATAGACCATTCTATTTCTTGCACATCATTGGTTAAGCGGGCAATAATATCTCCTTTTCGTTCATTGCTGAAAAAAGACAAAGGCAAAGACAAAATTTTGGCATAAACTTTCTGACGAATATCGCGCACCACCCCATTTCGCAATCCGCTGATAAAGTAAAGTGCCAAATACCTGAATAGGTTTTTCAAGAAAAATAATGCTGCCACCAATATACAAACCAATACCAATGCGCCGGTTTTATCGGTTCCGTCAATTTGCTGACTTAGGTAATATGTAAACAGATTTTCGAGATATTCTTTGGTAAAGGCAAATTGCGGCTTTTCCAACACAGGCTGCATTGTACCGAAAATCAAACTCAAAAAAGGGATGAATAATAATAATGAAAGCAATTCAAATACAACGGCAAAAATATTGAAAACAATATTCAGAAATACAAAACGCTTATACGGCGCTGCATATTGAAGTATTTTTTTGAGTTTTTTCATTAAAAATATTAATCATCCAATTTAAGAACAGCCAAAAAAGCTTTTTGTGGCACTTCTACGCTACCAATTTGACGCATTCGTTTTTTACCTTTCTTTTGTTTTTCCAATAATTTTCTTTTTCGCGAAATATCACCACCATAACATTTGGCGGTAACATCTTTTCGAAGTGCTTTTACCGTTTCTCGTGCTATAATTTTTGAACCAATGGCTGCCTGAATGGCAATATCAAACTGTTGGCGCGGAATTAATTCTTTTAGTTTTGAACAAATCTTTTTACCCAACTCATACGCCTTATCTCTATGAATTAATGCCGATAATGCATCAACTTGGTCGCCGTTTAACAAAATATCAAGTTTTATCAATTTCGACTCTTTAAAGCCTATGGGGTGATAATCAAAAGAAGCATACCCTTTGGATATGGTTTTTAGTTTATCGTAAAAATCAAACACTATTTCTGCCAAAGGCAAATCAAACACAAGCTCTACGCGGTCTGTAGTAAGGTAAACCTGATTTTTTAATTCGCCTCTCTTTTCGATGCACAAATTCATTATTGCCCCTACAAATTCACTTTTTGTAATTATAGATGCTTTAATGTAGGGTTCTTCAACTTTTGCCAATTTACTGGGATCGGGCAAATCGGAAGGATTGTGCACCATTATAGGCGTTTCGGGGTCTTTGGTCAAATACGCTTTATAGGATACGTTGGGCACAGTGGTAATTACAGTCATACCAAATTCGCGCTCCAAACGCTCTTGGATAATCTCCATGTGCAGCATTCCCAAAAATCCACAACGAAAACCAAAGCCCAAAGCAGCAGATGATTCGGGTTCAAAAGTCAATGAGGCATCATTTAATTGCAATTTTTCCAAAGCATCACGCAAATCTTCGTATTCATCAGTATCTACCGGATAGATTCCTGCAAAAACCATTGGTTTTACATCTTCAAACCCCTTAATCGGTTCGCCCGGATTTTCCACTTTTGTGATGGTATCTCCGACTTTTACTTCCTTGGCTTGTTTTATTCCGGAAATAATGTAACCCACATTTCCTGTTTCTATCACATCACGTGGTTCTTGCTTTAATTTCAGCACACCAATTTCATCGGCAGTATATTCTTTTCCGGTAGCAATAAACTTAACTTTGTCTCCTTTTCGAATGGTTCCGTTTACTACTTTAAAATAAGCATTTATACCTCTGTATGAATCAAAAACCGAATCAAAAATAAGGGCTTGCAAAGGTGCATTGGGGTCGCCTTTTGGTGCCGGCACTTTATTGACAATGGCATCCAATATTTTATCTACTCCCAAGCCGGTTTTTCCGCTGGCGGCAATAATATCTTCTCTGTCGCAACCAATTAAATCAACAATTTGGTCTTTTACTTCTTCGGGCATTGCCGAAGGTAAATCCATTTTATTTAAAATAGGAATTATCTCCAAATCGTGCTCTATTGCCAAATATAAATTGGAAATGGTTTGTGCTTGAATACCTTGTGTTGCATCAACAATTAAAAGTGCTCCTTCGCACGCTGCAATAGAACGTGAAACCTCGTAAGAAAAATCCACGTGCCCGGGCGTATCAATCAAGTTTAAGATATACTTTTCGCCATTGTGGTTATATTCCATTTGAATGGCGTGACTTTTAATGGTAATACCACGCTCACGTTCCAAGTCCATATCGTCGAGTGTTTGCTCTTTGAGCTCACGATCGGATATTGTGTTGGTGGCTTGTAATAAACGGTCGGCAAGAGTAGATTTACCGTGATCTATATGCGCTATTATGCAAAAGTTTCTGATGTTTTTCATAAATATATTCTGAAATAATAAAAGAAATGGTCTAATTTTTCTTTACGGGCAAAGGTAAATAAAATAACGGGAGAATTTTATCAAGGTGTTTTAAAAGAAATTTCCTTTCGCACAGTTAATAATCGTCATATCTGTTTCGAACAAAAGTTTTCACTCCCAAAGAAAAAAATGTTTGATTGAATGCAGACATAGAATTTTGTAAGCGATAATTATGAACTAAAGCAAAAGCATACCAACCGGCACCTTTAACCAGCAAATAATTTACTTTTAATTTTGAATGCAAAGTTGTTGTTCGTTCACCTTGCAAAAAGCTGTTGCCGTAATCTTTTGTGCGTGAATCATAAGATTTAAAGATGTTTTGCCCCAAATTGACATTTCCTGTATCCAACCCTGTTGTTAAATAATTGAAGTTCAATTCAAACAACCATTTTTCTTTCCTGTAAGAAAACCGAGCTATTTGCTCCATCACGTTTGCTCCTGCAGGATGCGCCATTGGCATTCCGTAATGTGCATAATTTAACAATGCCGATGTGCCGGGGTTTCGTTCAAAATAGCTGTAAGTAAACGGGCGGACAATGTTCATTTCAAAAAGTGAATTTAAATGTTTAATACCGAACAAATCTCTTGATTTTACGCCAAACTGAACAGCATACTTGTTTGCCCACCAACCCTGACCTTTTCGAACTTCTGCCAATAAAAACTCATCGATTAAAAACTGAGCATAAAAAACGTGTTTTTGTTTCAGAATCGCTTTAAGTGTTAAGCCCATCAAGGCGTTATCGGCAGACCCTTGACTATACTCTACCGGACGATAAAAAATAACCGGGTTTATATAATTCAAATCAAATCCGCGGTAATAATCGCCGTCATAACCGGAAAAAACAATGGTTTCGAAAAATCCTACATTCAGCCATTTTAACGGATTATAACTTAAATAATGAGTTGTGGAATATTTATCCAAAAAATTTGCTGCATCTCCGTTTGAAAATCGAATATCCCACCAATTGGAATAAATATTATCGTATTTAATTTTCCAAAATTGTGTGCTTATTTTAAAATAAGGATAAGGATACGCATTATCAGCCAGCAGCAAACTCCGGTAGCCTTCGCCGATAAAATGATTGCCCATTCCAGCTTCAAAAGTAAATGTTTTATTGGGTTGATACGCTATAAATCCACTTATATACGTTGTGGCTCCGCTTGTTGTGTCAGAATAGCCATAACCATATACATCATTGGTTTGCTCAATGTGTTGAGCATAAAATCCGGAATAATCGAAAAAATTTCTTACATAATTTACTTCACCGCTCCACCCTTTGTTGGTTTCCAGCTTGGCTTGCACCCCAATATTCCAATTAAAGAAAAAAGATTTTTCGGTATTTAAACTGTAAGAAGGTTCAAGCGCCAACAAGGGAGATAAACTCAAATTAAGCTTTGTTTTTCCGGTATCTTTCGGATTTCTATAAAAAAACGGCGCCGACGTTGTGTGTTTATTATATAAAAATGAAATGCTGTCGTTCTTAAAAAGTTGTTGCGTTTTTATTATGTTAAATCGTTCGCTTTGAGCAAAGAGAAGCGAAACATTCAAACAAAAAACAATATAAAAAAATCCCTTTTTCAATTTTGTTTTGTTTTAAACGAGAAAAGAAGTAATACAGACAGTACTATAAAACTAAACAATGCAAAAAACAATACCGTGGGATTCAAATGCCTGAAAATAATTACCAACGAAATAACAAGTGTATTGTAAAGAATAATAGCAATTACCGTTTGTGCATGATTCAAGCCCATTTTTATCAATCGGTGGTGAATATGGTTTTGGTCGGCTTGAAAAGGCGGCAAGCCTTTATATGCACGGTAAGCAAAAATTCTGAGTGTATCAATTAAGGGATAAGCAAGAACTGCCATTCCCAATACCGGCTTGGATACATCTTTCATAAATGCAAAGCCAACATAATCTGTTTTTTGCTCAATCATGGCAATGGTAAGTGCAATGAGCAACAAACCGATGGTCAACGAGCCGGAATCTCCCATAAAAATTTGTGCCGGTTGGAAATTGAATCGTAAAAATGCCAACAATGCTCCTGCCAAAGAAAATGACACTACGGCAAATGTGTAATCGCCTGTAAAATAAAACCACAACCCCAAACAAAAAGCAGCAAGGAAGCCCACACCACCGGCAAGTCCATCCACTCCATCTATTAAATTATAAGCATTTATTGCCACTATATAAGTAAACATAGAAAGTGCATAGCTAAGCCAATCGGGAATTTGCTCTACGCCAAATAATCCATGCATTCCGGTAATGCGAATTTTTGCCACAAAAACCATTATAAAAGCCACTAGAATTTGAGCCAGTAATTTTTTCATTGGTGCCGTACCGATAATGTCATCTTTTATTCCAATAAAAAACAAGACCAACAACGAAGGGATTAAAAACTTAACAAAACCAATATAAGGTGAAGGATACCAAAACAAAGCTGCAAAAACAGTTCCGGCAAAAATCATTATTCCGCCCATTAAGGGAACGCTTCGCTTGTGGATTTTTCTGTCTTCATCGGGTGAGTCAAACAAATGTTTGTAATGCGCAACCCTTATAAATGAAGGCGTTGACAACAATACAATGATAAATGCCGTAAAAAATGGTAATAATATGATGTAAAACATAAGTTAAAAGTCGTAATAAATGTTTTGTAAATTCGTTTTCAAGCCAAAATAAATGTACGTTGTGGTATTTTGCAAATTATTTTTTGAATAATTCCATTGCCTTACTCCCAAGTGCATGCTTAAATTGGTTTTCGGATTGATTATGTAACCGGTATTTATTTCATAGACGTCTTTATTCATCTTTTGGTTGGAAATTGCCCGGCTTTCATCCATTAAAACATTGCCTCCCGCAATATCTTGCTGAATATTATTCCATTTTGCATAAGCAAAAAAGCGGCTAAATCGAATACTAAGCCATACTATTGACTCCGTAAAATTTGCCCCAATTGGGCTCGCCAACGGCTGATTGTAATGCGAATAAGCTTGTGCAATATTTTGAGCAGTATAAGTAAACGGATTGGCAACATTATATTCTACTCCCGCGCCAATATGTTTTAAGGCAAATGTTTTTATCCCAAACTGATAAGCTTGTTTGGCGATATTATCTTTTTTTCCATCATAAAAATATTGAGCATAAAAAACTGTTTTTTGTTTTATTGATGCTTTAAGATTAACACCGGCAGAAGCATTATTATCACTGTTAAACCCATATATTAGAACCGGCAAAAACGGCACAGGATTAACGGATATAAAATTAAACGGTTTATTTCCGGCAGAATCCATTTTAGAAATCATTATATTATCAAATATTCCCAGCTCAAGCCAATCAACCGGTTTGATATTGATATAATGAAAATTCATTCCTTTTCTGTAAAATAATGCTTCGGGCGAATTGGTATAAGGGCGGCGTTCAAGATGAATTAAATCGGCATAGTAAGCATTATATTGTATTTTTTTATTGAAAAGATAAACCGTTGTACCTGCATAAGGATATGAATGCGAAACATCCGACAACAACATGGAACGATAGCCGTTTCCGATAAAAAATTTATCTGTACCCAATTGTAAAAGAATATTTTGCGAAGCTTGATACATAATTGAACCCGTGGCTTGCGCATAATCGTAACCATTATTTTTAAATGATTTTGAACGCCCTTGTCCGGGAACAGCTTTTAAACTATCAACGATAGATGCATAATAACCCGGAAATACACTTTGATTTTCTCTAAATGCAGAAACAAAAGCAAAATTATTTCCTATATATCCTTTTATTAAAAAGCCGCGCGTATTGGTATAATAGTTTGTTCCGGCAGTATCTTCCTGTTCTTTACCCAACTCAAGATTCAGCAACGGGTCAACAGTGAAGCCGTAATTGTTGCTGTCCACCTGAATTAAATTTTCATAAAACAACTTACGGGCAAAAAATGAACGATTGGTTTTGTGTGTAAACAAAAAATAATCTTTTGCCGAACCTTTTAGAGAATCTTGTTCTTCCGGAATTAAAAAATTCTTTATGAGCGGTTTAAAAGAGGTGTGTGCCGCAAAGTAATCGGCATCTGCTTGGTTGTAAAACCAAAAGTTTAACGGCAATTTTTGTGGTTGTGCGAAAATTATAACCGATGAAAAAACGAATAATATTAACAGTTTAAACCGCTTCAAATTGCATTTGTTTAACTTCTTGATAAACCATTTCAATTCCTTTTCTTAGGTCTATTTTGTGTTTCCATCCTAAACCGTGAAGTTTAGATACATCGAGTAATTTACGCGGTGTGCCGTCGGGTTTGGAAGTATCGAAAGTAAGTTCTCCTTCATAACCTGTAATATCTTTAATAAGCAAAGCCAAATCTTTGATAGAAATATCTTCGCCCGTTCCAATATTCACCAAATCGGGTTGGTTATAATTTTGCATTAAGTAAAAACAGGCATCAGCCAAATCATCTACATGCAAAAATTCTCTTTTAGGCGAACCGGTTCCCCAAATCTCAACCTGTGGAAGGTTATTGATTTTTGCCGTATGAAATTTTCGTAATAACGCCGGCAAAACATGCGAATTTTTTAAATCGTAATTATCATTTGGACCATACAAATTTGTCGGCATAACCGAAATAAAATTATCGCCATATTGCGCATGATAGTCTTGACAAAGTTCTATCCCGGCAATTTTTGCAATAGCATACGGCTGATTGGTCGGCTCCAAATATCCCGAAAGCAAGTATTCTTCTTTTATGGGCTGTGGTGACATTTTAGGATAAATACATGAAGAGCCCAAAAACAACAATTTGGTTACATTGTTTTTATGCGCAGCATGAATAACATTGGCTTCTATCATTAAATTATCGTAAATAAACTCTGCCTTGTAGGTATTGTTTGCCAATATTCCGCCTACTTTGGCTGCCGCCAAAAAAACATATTCGGGTTTTTCTTCTGTAAAAAAAGCTTCAACTTGTGCTTGATTGCGCAAATCCAATTCTTTGGATGTTCGCGTAACAATATTGTTATATCCCTCTTTTTGCAATCGCCGAACTATTGCCGAACCAACCATTCCTCTATGTCCTGCAACATATATCTTGCTTTCTTTATTCATTATAATTTAATGTTTTATGTCCGCCTTCTTTTAAATATTTATCTCTTTCAAAAAGTTTAATATCCTCTTCAACCATTTCTTTTATCAATTCTTCCAATGTATATTTTGGTTCCCATCCCAGTTCTTTTTTGGCTTTTGAGGCATCGCCAATGAGCAAGTCCACTTCTGTCGGACGAAAATAGCGTTCATCAACCTCTACCAACACTTCTCCTGTTTCGGGATTAATTCCTTTTTCGTTTACTCCTTCGCCTTCCCATTTTATTTTTATTCCGGCATAGCCAAATGCTTTATTGATAAAGTCACGTACCGTAGTAGTTTGATTTGTTGCCAAAACATAATCATCGGGTTTTTCTTGCTGAAGCATTAACCACATTCCCTCAACATAATCTTTAGCATGTCCCCAATCACGCTTTGCATCAAGATTTCCGATATATAACTTTTTTTGCAGCCCCAGTTTTATCCGTGCGGCTGCACGTGTAATTTTTCTGGTTACAAATGTTTCTCCCCTTAACGGACTTTCATGGTTAAATAAAATACCATTGCAAGCATACATATCATATGCCTCGCGGTAATTTTTCACTATCCAAAATGCGTATAATTTGGCTACCGCATAAGGACTACGCGGATAAAAAGGGGTTTTTTCGGTTTGTGGCACTTCTTGAACTTTCCCGTACAATTCGCTCGTTGATGCTTGGTAAAATTTTGTTTTGTCTTGCAAATTTAATATCCGCATTGCCTCCAACAAACGCAAAGTACCCAAAGCATCAGAATTAGCAGTATATTCAGGGGTTTCAAACGATACTTTTACATGCGATTGAGCGGCAAGGTTATAAATTTCATCGGGTTGTACTTCTTGTACAATACGAATCAAATTAGTTGAGTCGGTCATATCTCCATAATGAAGAAACAATCGCACATCTTTCTCATGCGGGTCTTTATATAAATGATCTATTCTGTCGGTATTAAATAACGAACTTCTTCTTTTTATCCCGTGAACCTCATAGCCTTTTTTCAGCAACAATTCAGCCAAATAAGCTCCATCTTGCCCGGTAATTCCGGTAATTAATGCTTTTTTCATCTCTTATTTACTCTTTAATTTCTTGACATAATTCTACTAACACTCCATTGGTTGACTTAGGGTGCAGAAAGCAAACCAATTTATTGTCGGCTCCTTTTTTTGGTGTTTCATTTAATATTATAAAACCCAATTTTTGTAGCCGTTCCATTTCGGTATATATATCATCAACATCCAAAGCAATGTGGTGTATTCCTTCATTTCTTTTCTCAATAAACTTAGCAATTGGGCTTTGTTTATTTGTGGCTTCAAGCAATTCAATTTTAGTTTCACCAACCTGAAAAAACCCCGTACTCACGCCTTCAGAATTAACCGTTTCAGTTTTATACATTTTTGTATCAAGCAAATCTTCCATAAGTTTTTGTGAAGCCTGCAAATCTTTAACAGCTATACCTATGTGCTCTACTTTTTTAATCATTTTACAATTTTTAGATAAAAAAAAATCCCGCATTAGCGGGATAAATTTACACAATTTAAGTGGATTATTTTTTAACGAAAGTATCGGTTTTATTATCATAGCTCAAATAGTAGATACCTTTTGTCAAATTGCTGGCATCTATTTCTTTACCAAATCCTTTCTTAACAATGTTTCCGTAACTGTCGTATATTTCATACATGGTTTCACCTGTAAACTCAATCTTATCTTTTACTTTTATCGGTGAGAACGTTATTTCAGGAATATCCGATGTAAATTCCACAGATTTAGAGTAGCGTGGTTTTCCACTGTAGTCAACTTGTTTTACTCTAAATTTATTTACCCCTGAATGAGGAGTGATTTGGAATGAATACTCATGCTCTCCGGGTGTTCCAACACCATCTACTTCACCAACACGAACCCATTTATTCCAACGATATTGCTCAATAATGTAAGGCAACTTTCCTGTTTCGTTCTTTGTTTTCCATTTTAAAACACCGTCAGGCGTAACTTCCATACTTACCACTTCGAAAGTTGATTTTGGCTTCAAAACTTCAGGGTTAAGCACTTTTGGCTTACAATCATCTTTATGTTTAATTTTAATTACAACAGGTTCGCCCACTTTTAATCCACGAGCAGCCAAATCAATTTCAAATGCCGAAGAGTTCCACTCATCAGTTGTTACTTCACCGTTTACAGTTACTTCATAGGTACAAAAACCTACTCCCGAGCCGGCAAATGGGTTTTGAACATATAAATTTTTACCTTGATAATGTCCTTCCAAAACAATAACTCCGGCTAAAGCATTAAGTGTTACTAAAGTGGCGAAAAGTGTAGTAAAAATTGCTTTTTTCATAGTTGTAATTTTCTTAAAATTGAGTCTTTCGACAACATATTAAATGCAATATTATAAATCTTTGTTGTAAAAACAAAAAATATTTTTAAAATAATCTACATTTTATTGCAATTCGTCTAAATAACATTTTATTGAATGACATAATTTACTATTTTGCAAAATATATTTTAATTTGACAATTATTGTTTATAATTGTAACCACGAAGATAATAATTACGTAATTAAAACAAAAAATATTATGAAAAAAGGTAAAATCCTTATTCTATCGTTTGTCACTGCTTTATTAGCCGGTTGTGGCGTGGATAATAACACTTCAGATACTGCCGCCGACAACGAAAATATTGAAACTTCCAATAAATTGCAATTGGGAGGAGAACTGCATGTTTCTGAAATGGAACTAAACCCAATTATAGACCCCATTGCATTGGTTGATGCTCATACAGAGCACGTTTCTTCACAAATATTTGACGGGCTTGTTGCTTACGACCCAAAAGATTTATCCATAAAACCTGCTGTTGCCGAAAGTTGGGACGTTAGCGAAGATGGAAAAACCTACACTTTTCACATTCGCAAAGGTGTTTACTTTCATGATGATGTTTGTTTTGAAAACGGTAAAGGTAGAGAGCTAACTGCAAATGATGTATTATATACTTTAAAAAGAATATGTTTTAACGACCCTGAAAATTCTGCATTTTCTGTTGTTGCAAAAGATGTAATTGTAGGCGCTAACGACTTTTATAAAAAATCCGACATGGATGCCGATTTGGAAGGTGTTAAACTAATAGACGATTACACTATTCAAATAACTTTAGAAAAACCAAATGACAATATTTTAAATTTATTGGCGGCATCATATTCGGGCATTGTAGCAAAAGAAGCCGTTGAAATGTACGGTCATCAACAAATTGTTGGTTGTGGTCCGTTTATTTTGGCAGACAGAAATGAAGAACATTGGGTTTTAGAGAAAAACCCTAACTATTACTTAAAAGATGATAAAGGCAATCAATTGCCCTATTTAGATAAAGTAATTGTCAACATTATTCCTTCTAAACAAGAAGATTTAAAGCAATTCAATAATGACGCTATTGACATTTTGGTAGGATTACCTGCCAGCTCTGTTAAAAAAATGGTACAAGAAAATATTGAAGGGTTTGAAAACAAACCGCCTAAATATATTTTAGAACGAGTACCATTAATGGCAACACACTATTTGGAATTTAACATTATTGACAAGCCACTTGACAATAAATATTTGCGTCAAGCTATCAATTATGCCATCAACCGTGAAAAAATTGTTTCGGATATACTTAAAGGAGAAGCATACGGCGAAGGTTACCATGGAATTACTCCGCCGGCATTTAACGGATACAAAACCAACAGTATAGTAGGATACAATTTTAACCCGGAAAGAGCTAAAGAATTATTAGCAAAAGCAGGTTATCCCGATGGAAAAGGCGCTCCAAAAATAAAATTGGAATTAAACCGCGGAGGTGCTAAAAATATTGCTATTGCTCTTGAGGTGCAAAAACAATTACAATCGGTTTTAAATCTAAATATAGAAACTGAAGCTGTTAGTTTAGCACAAAAAATTAAAGATGAAAAGTTAATGCGCTCTGAGATTTTCCAAACCGCATGGATTGCCGATTATCCTGACCCTACAAGTTTCTTAATCATGTTTTACGGAAAAATAGTCCCAAAAGACAGAAACACACCGTCTTATCCTAATTACTCGCGCTATCAAAACCCAAAATTTGACGAGCTGTTTGAAAAAGCACAAAACACTAAAGACAAAAAAGAACGATACAAACTATTATTACAAGCGGAGCAAATTATGATAGAAGATGCTCCGGTAGCTGTACTTTATTACGACGAACGTTTTGTTTTGATAAAATCAAATGTACACCAATTCTTCCCCAACCCTATGGATTACCGAGATTATGCAATTGTTTATAAAACCGAAAAAGTATCACCTAAAAAAGAAAATGTAGAGACACATTAATTAAGCAATAATTAAAACCTCTTCAAGCCGGTTCAAAATTTTGAACCGGCTTTTTATTTATTAATTGCTTTTAACCTCAAACTTAATTCCAATTTTGAGAAACTTGTTTCGTTTTGGGAATTTTAAATACGCATTTTAACACCTAAACTACAAGATTTACAAGGAGTTACAATTTTGGCACATTGTTTACATTGCATTTATCGTAATATTAAAACTAAACGCCATGAAAACTCCTAATGTAATCGTATTAAGCTTAAACAATATTCAAAAAGAATTTTGGAAACAAAACCTACAACTTAACACCGATGAATCTGTTTTACAATTTAACGATGCCGAACGCTGTTTGCAACATTTGCAAGAAAATCAAGCCGATGTTCTGATTATCGATTTATATTTTTGCAGAAATGAAGAACAAATAAAAAAAGCATTGAAAGTTGCCTCATTTTCAAAAGTAAGAACATGGATATTCACGCCTAACACGATGATGCACACCAATAAGAAAAACGTATTGGTAAAATGTGATTATTTCTCCAACGGCAACCTGTGTGAAATTCAATCATTGTTGGATTACTCGGAAAATGAAGCGGCTTAAGAAGAACGCTTGCTCACCAAATACACTCCGGCAAATATCATTATGGCAGAGATTATTTTCACCCAATTAATGGTATCTTGATGCATTAGTATGGCAAAAATGCTTGCTAAAAGAGGTTGTAAATAGATGTAAGTTGATACCACTGACGGACTAACCCGCTTTAATGCATAAATGTTGAGGAGGTAAGCCAAAAATGTTGTGGCTACAATAACGAATAAAAACTCAAACCATATTTTTGGAGTAAATGAATGAAAATCTATTTCTGTAAATTCACTTATTCCAAACGGGAAAACAATAATCAATCCAAATAAAAACACCCATTTAATTACCGTTATCGGTTTGTATTTTTGCATCAGCGGTTTAACCATAACCAAATAAACGCCATAACTTGCGGCATTCAAAAACACCATCAGATCACCTTTCCAAGTTTGTGAGCCAAAGCTAAAATCCGATTTTACAAACAATAAAGTTAACGCACCCGTTAATCCTAACAGAATACCGAAGATTTTAGAAAGTGTCAGCCGTTCTTTCAGTAAAAAATTAGCCGCAATCAATACCAAAATCGGGTTTGAGGTCATAATTATGGATGCGTTAATTGGTGTTGTCAGATCTAAACCTTTGAAAAACAACAATTGATTAACGGCAACACCAAAAAGCCCCAATAAAAACAACTTGGGTAAATCTTTTTTATCAACCTTTTCGGAATAAAATAAACTGTGTGCCAACCAAAACAATAATGTGGCTCCAATTACCCTGCTTAAAATAAAACCAAAAGGTTGCACATATTGCCCCATAACATCTTTGGCAACACTGTAATTTATGCCATAAATCAGGTTAGCACAAAACAATGCCAGGTGTGCCGCAAGCGATTTATTTTTCATTGATAAGTTTCTTGGCTGCCTCTAAGGTTTTAGGCGAGTTCCCCACAAAAATAGTATCATCTACAATAATCACCGGACGTTTCAAAAAAGTATAATCAGACAAAATATACTGCTTGTAATCGTCTTCGGTCAAATTTTTATCTTTTATCCCTAATGCTTTATACTTTCGTGCGCGTTTACTGAACAAAGCTTCGTACGAACCGGCAAGTGCACGCATTTGCCCCAATTGTTCTTCTGTAATTGACTCTGTTTTAATATCTTGTTTTTCAAACCCTTCAAGTTTAAGTTCTTTCATTATTCGCTTACAAGTATCGCATGTGCTTAAGTAATATATTTTTCTCATTGTGTGAACATTTTTGCGAAAATAAAATAAATATTGTCATTTTAACCCAAAACACATTTATAAATGGACGAATCTACCATTGATTTGCTTAACCTGTTTAGCACACGATTAATTTTAATCTTAACTTTGGAATAAACCCAAATTTTTGGATACCAGAGAAGTAAACATATCAAAACTTTTAACTCCACAAAAATTGTTCATTCCCGTTTTATTGGGGTTGGCTGTTTCCGGTTGGATGTTGTGGAAAGGTTTTGACAAGGAAGCTTTTTCAAATGTTGACTGGACCTTTCAAACATTATTTTGGCTATTTATAGCTTTGTTAATGATGGCTCTGCGCGATATTGCATATATGTATCGCATCAGAATATTGACAGAAAACAAAATTTCTTGGCGAAAATCTTTTGATGTTATCATGTTGTGGGAATTTGCATCAGCGGTTACACCTTCTGTGGTTGGAGGGTCGGGAGTTGCTATTTTCATCTTAAACAAAGAAAAAATAAACCTTGGCAAAAGCACAGCTATTGTTATGGTTACAGCCATGCTCGACGAACTTTTTTATATTTTATCGGTACCATTGGTATTTTTATTTATCGGAGCTAATGAATTATTTCCCGTTAATCTCGAAAAACAAATTTTTGGATTTACTCTGGGAAGTCAAGAGATTTTTTGGGTAGGTTTTTCTTTTATCGTATTACTTACACTTACTATCACATTGGGTATTTTTGTTGCTCCGCTTCGCGTAAAAAAAATCATTTATTCTGTTTTTCAACTAAAATTATTAAAGCGTTGGCGAAAAAAAGCCATTCAAACGGCTAACGATATTATTATTACTTCGGAAGAACTGAAAGGAAAACCTGTAACCTATTGGATAAAGGGATTTGTGGCAACAATTTTTGCATGGACAGCCCGCTACTTTGTTGTCAATTTTCTAATCTTGGCATTCAACCCTGTTTCAGAACATTTATTGATTTTTGGCCGGCAATTGGTGATGTGGGTAATTATGCTCATCAGCCCTACTCCAGGAGGAGCCGGAATAGCAGAGTTGGCTTTCGATGGCTTTCTGCAGGATTTTATTCCGCAAGGTCTTTCTCCGGCAATTGCACTTCTTTGGAGACTTTTTTCTTACTATCCTTACCTAATTATCGGAATTATTGTTTTACCCAACTGGCTCCGGCGAGTGTACAATAAATAACCGTTTTGTTTTAATAATTAATTACTTTTGAAATAAATTCTACTTTTTATGGAAAATAATTACCAACTTTTAAAGCAACTTATCGAAATCCCATCTCCTTCGGGATACACACAAGAAGCTTGCGAATATATCTATCAAACATTAAAATCAATGGGTTATCAGCCCGAATTTACAAATAAAGGTGCCGTAAAATGTGCTTTGGGCAACAATCCTACTTTGGCTATTGCCGCCCATGTTGACACTTTGGGTGCAATAGTTTCAAAAATTAAACCAAACGGCACATTGGCATTTTCATTGCTTGGCGGATTATCGCTTACGGGAGCCGAAGGTGAATATGTTACCATTAAAACTTTATCGGGAAAAGAATATACGGGAACCATTTTGTTGAACAATCCTTCGGTTCATGCCAATAAAGAAAAAGAACAAACCAAACGAAGTGTTGCAACTATGCACATTCGTATTGACGAAGAGGTTTACTCTAAAGAAGATGTTGATAAACTGGGAATTTCTGTCGGCGACATTATTTTTGTCGATCCTAAATACCGTGAATTGCCCAATGGATTTATTAAATCCCGTTTTTTAGATAATAAAGCCGGATGTTATGTGCTGTTTGAAGTGGCTCGTCGTTTACACCAAGAAAACCGTGAAATTCCGGTAGAACTTTTCTTTTCCAATTACGAAGAAGTAGGTCACGGAGGTGCCGGCGGCTACAGCAACACTATTGAAGAATTATTGGTAATTGATATGGGTGTTTTGGGTGATGATTGCGAAGGAAACGAGGTTTCGTGTTCTATTTGCGCCAAAGACTCATCCGGACCGTATGATTATAACTTCAGAAAAACCTTAACACACTTGGCTCAAGAGCAAAACATTCCTTACAAAGTAGATATTTACCCGTTTTATGGCTCAGACGGTTCGGCGGCACTTCGAGCCGGAAACGATTTTAGGGTTGCCTTGATAGGAATGGGGGTTGCAGCTTCTCACGGAACAGAAAGAACCCACAAAAAAGGTATTGAAGCAACCATAGACTTAACAATGGCTTACATCAGTCATTTGTTTAATGTTTAATGAATTTAACATATGGCAAGTACTTGCCGGACTGGGAATATTCCTGTTCGGTATGTCGCAACTGGAAGAAGCGTTGAGAAAAATTGCCGGTCGCTCCTTTAAGCGTTTTTTGCGTAACAATACCAATACGCGGTTTCGCTCTATTCTATCTGGCACCATTACCACTATGGTTCTGCAAAGCAGTTCGGTGGTTTCGTTAATGACTATTGCTTTTGTAGGCGCTCAACTTATCCCTTTGGAAAATGCCATTGGGATAATTATGGGAGCTAACTTAGGTACTACATTTACAGGTTGGATTGTTGCTACATTGGGCTTTAAGGTAGAAATAGAAACTTTCGCATTACCCTTTATTGCCATTGGCGGGTTTGCCCTGATGTTTTTAAACAAAAACGAGAAATTGGCCAATTACGGTAAATTTCTTATCGGGTTTGGCTTTTTATTTTTAGGATTATCTTTTATAAAAGATACTTTTGACCACATTACCGAAACATTTGACATTGAAAAATACGCCAACCACGGAACTTTTGTTTTTCTATTACTTGGAACAGGCATTACGGCACTAATCCAAAGCAGTTCAGCCACAACAATTATTGTATTATCTGCTTTAAATTCTAATATAATCACTTTTGACTCCGCTGTGGGCATGGTTATAGGAGCAAACTTAGGTACAACTGTTACAGCAATTCTAGGTGGAATTGGTAAAAATGCAGCGAAAAAACAAGCAGCATTAAGTCATTTTTATTTCAATTTAATAACTGCTATTATAGCATTTGTTTTAATTAATCCACTAATTTATTTTATCCACCATTATTTGAACATCCAAGACAACCTTTATGCTTTGGCAGCTTTCCATACATTGTTTAATTTAATAGGAATTATTATCTTTTATCCATTTATTGCCAAATTTGCCGGTTTTTTACGAAAAACTGTTAAAGAGAAAGAATTTTTACTTACAAAATTCATCAATAAAGTTAGATCTGAAGAAGTTTACGAAGCTTTAATTTCGGTAAAAAATGAAGTGTACAGACTTGCTAAATATGTGATAATATTTAATCTAAAATCCTTAAATATCAATATTGAGAATTTAAATAAGGACAAAGAACCTGACGATAAAATTGTAGAAGACAGTTTATATACTTTTTATGAAAATCTGAAATCGATAGAATTGGCTATTTTGGAATATTATGGCAAAATTGAAAGCGAGCAAATGTCTGAACAAGAATCGAAACTTGCCTCTCATCTAATTGCTTCGCTGCGCGATGCGGTGTACAGCGCCAAAATGTCGAAAGATATTTTACACGACATTGAGCAAATGCAAATGAGTGGCGACGAAAAAATTACGGGCTTTTACGCCCATATTCAAAAACAACAACAATACTTTTACACCGAAGTATTAAACGTTTTCAATAACTTAATTAATAATCCGCAAAAAATCAGCATTGACGAACTCTCCGAGTTAAAAACTATAAACAAAAGCATTAACGAAGAACTGCTTCAACTTGTTATTGAGAAAAAAATACCTTTAAATCACCCTGATATTTCAGCAGCTTCAATACTAAATGCCATTCGAGCTATTTATGATTCCAATAAATTTATTCTGAAAGCCATTGATGAATTTTATGAAGCGGTAAGAGTCAACGCTTAAATTCTTCATATTCCTTTAATCATTTTTTTCAATTATCAAAACTTACTCGGGCTGATAAAAATCATGTTTTAAGCATTGGAAAAGTGCTTGATAATGATTAAACTTGTAACATTATTAAACTATCTTAAAATGGAAGAATTGGACAAATTGCAACAATTTCAGCAAAAAATAGATGCCGAAAAAAAAATTGAACCCAAAGATTGGATGCCGGAGGACTACCGTAAGCATTTGATTCGTCAAATTTCTCAACATGCTCATTCGGAAGTAATTGGTATGCAACCGGAAGGAAACTGGATTACCCGCGCTCCTTCTCTGCGTTCAAAAATTATTCTTTTGGCAAAAATTCAAGATGAAGCCGGTCACGGACTTTATCTTTACAGTGCCGCCGAAACTTTAGGCATTAGCCGTGAAGAAATGATAAACCAATTACACACCGGAAAAGCCAAATACTCAAGCATTTTTAATTATCCGTCACTTACTTGGGCAGATATTGGCGCAATAGGTTGGTTGGTTGACGGCGCTGCAATTGTCAATCAGGTTTCGTTACAACGTACATCTTACGGACCTTACTCACGTGCTATGATAAAAATTTGTATGGAAGAAAGTTTTCATCAACGCCAAGGGTACGAAATTATGGCAAAAATGGCACAAGGAACACCCGAACAAAAAGAAATGGCACAAGATGCATTGAACCGTTGGTGGTGGCCGTCATTAATGATGTTTGGACCACACGACAACGAATCGGCACATACCGGCAATGCGATGAAATGGAAAATAAAACGCGAAACCAATGACGAGTTGCGTCAAAAATTCATTGACAAAACCGTTCAACAAGCCGAAGTGATTGGGCTTACTATTCCCGACCCCGATTTGAAATGGAACGAAGAACGCGGTCATTATGATTTTGGCGAAATTGATTGGGAAGAATTTTGGCGCGTTGTAAACGGAAACGGCCCCTGCAACAAAAAACGTTTAAATCATCATAAAAAAGTGCATGAAGAAGGTCGTTGGGTGCGTGAAGCTGCCGCCGCTTATGCCAAAAAACAAAAAAACAAACAAATTGCAGCATAAATTCAGAATTAATAAAAAAGTTAATTATTACAAAAAATAAAAGCTATGACTGATACGCAATTACCTCTTTGGGAAGTATTTATACAAAGTAAAACCGGTTTGCCATACAAACACGTAGGCAGTTTACACGCTGCCGATGCCGAAATGGCACTGGAAAATGCTCGTGATGTTTACACCAGAAGAAGCGAAGGTTCGAGCATTTGGGTTGTGCCGTCGGAATGCATTACGGCTTCAAACCCTGAAGATGCAGAAGAATTTTTCGAACCGTCAAATGCTAAAATATACCGTCACCCAACTTTTTATGTAATGCCCGAGGGTGCAAAAAATATTTAAAATCTTAGATTTATGACAACACAAGAAGCATTATTTAAATACACTCTTCGCATAGGCGACAACGACTTGATTTTAGGTCATCGATTGGCAGAATGGTGCAGTTACGGACCTACGCTGGAAGAAGATTTGGCCTTGACAAATATAGCCCTTGACTTGACCGGTGAAGCACAAGCATTATTGCAATATGCCGCCGAAGTTGAAGGCAAAGGACGCTCAGCCGATGATTTGGCTTACAAAAGACCCGAACGTCAATTTTATAACAGCATTATTACCGAATTGCCCAAAGGAGATTTCGGGTACAGCATTGTCCGTCAATTTTTGTTCGATGCTTATGAATTACCCTTTTTTCAAATGCTTACCAAAAGCAAAGACGAAACACTGAGCGCTATTGCCCACAAAGCCGTTAAAGAAGTAAAATACCATTTGCGACACTCAGCCAATTGGGTGATTCGTTTAGGAGACGGAACCGAAGAAAGCCACAACCGTGTACAAAAATCGCTAAACGACTTATGGGAATATACCGGCGAGTTGTTTGAAATGGACGAAGTGGACGAAACAGTATTAAAAGAAGGTATTGGAGTGGACTTAACACTTGTAAAAGCCGAATGGGATGAAACCGTAAACAAAGTATTGGCAGAAGCTACATTAACCCGTCCCGAAGACGGATGGATGCAAACCGGAGCAAAACGCGAAGGTATTCATTCCGAATATTTAGGATACATTCTTACAGATATGCAATATTTACCACGAGCATATCCCGATGCTCAATGGTAATTTAACTTTTTCCCTCAATCAGTTGATTGAGGGATTTTTTTGCTTTAAACAGTAATCAAATATCTGCATTAAAATGAACGAAAAAGAAACTAAAATATGGAATGCTATTAAAGATATTCCAGACCCGGAAATTCCGGTTATTACCATTGAAGAATTGGGTGTTTTACGCAAGGTAGAAGAAAAACCTTCAGGTGAAATTATTATTTACATAACGCCTACATACAGTGGTTGCCCGGCTATGAAGCGATTTGAAGATGATATAACGCAAACATTGAAAGAAAAGGGTTTGGACGAAAATGTGCATATTGAAACGGTTTACGACCCTGCTTGGACAACCGATTGGATAACCGATGAAGCCAAGAAAAAGCTGGAAAAATACGGCATTGCTCCACCTGCACAAAAATCTTACGACAAAGCGGCTATATTAGGAAAAGAGCCTACGGTCAGATGTCCGCGTTGTAAAAGTACAAACACCGAATTGATTAGTCAGTTTGGGTCAACCGCTTGCAAAGCACTTTATAAATGTAACGATTGCCTTGAGCCGTTTGAATATTTCAAATGCTTATAAATTTTAAATTATTGAACCAATAAATTACAACCTCTAATATCGCTGTTGTCAAAGCGGCCAAGCACCTCAAACCCTTCGGAAGTAATTCTGCCCAAATCTTTTGTTTCGATAAAAGAACACGAATAAATATTGGCTAAATCTATTATATTGATACCACCGGCTTTTCCTTTCGGTAAATAAGTAAACGGGTCATTTACATCGCGAATTAAAATTTTCATCCACGGAGGCGATTGAAAAACGGTATTTTCTTTCATATATGCTTGCGAAAGCAATTCGGTCATTCCATATTCCGAAGCTATGTAATCAACACCAAAAGCCGATTTTAACGCTCTGTGCAGCTCTTCTCTTATCATTTCCTTTCTGCGACCTTTCATTCCGCCGGTTTCTATTACAACAGTGTTTTTTAACCGGAAATCTTTTGGCCATTTATCTGCCAAATCGAGCAAAGCAAATGTTACGCCCAACAGAATTGTCGGTATATTTTGCTGTTCGTTCGTTTTTAAATTTTCTATCAATTCATTGTGATTATACAAATAAAAACCGCTTTGCTTATAGGTAGATTTTTCAATAAGTTTTTCGGCCATATAAATTAATGAAGACCCTTCACGCTCTAAGTAAGAAGGAAGCAAAGCAAAAAAACAAAAATCATCCGTCTTACCGAAAAATTGTTCAAAAGCTTTGAAAAAAGAAGTTTCATAAATTGATAAATCTACCACAGGATGTTTGCTTTGTTGCATTCCGGTTGTGCCACTGCTGGTAAAAATTATTTGAGGTTGTTTAGGAGAAGAACAAATGGGTTGTGTTTTGAAAAACTCTACCGGCAAAAAAGGAATTTGGTTAACATTATCAATGTTTTGCGGGTTTTTATTTAAAAAATTACAGTATTTTTGATAAACAGCATTATTTTGATACTGAAAACGAAACATTTGTAAAGCTGTATCGTTAAATTCTACATCAGATGAAATGTGGAATATTTTTTGCCGGAGGTTCAAATTATTAAATGTTTGGAACAAAATTACATATTATAATTGTCGGATTAGTATTAATCACTGTTGTTGGTTGTAAAAAAGAAAGTCATCCGCCTACAGCGCCGGAAATACGATTTGAAGATTTTTCTTTTGCCCAAGATTCCACTACGGGTTTTTTAACCTTTTATTATCATGACTTAAATGGCGATATCGGTTTAAAAGAGCAAGAAACAGAACCACCTTACGATTATGATTTGTTTGTTACTTATTATGAAAAAGTAAATGGTGAGTTTGTAAAAGACACAACGGTATCCGATTCGTTATTTTGGTACCGCATACCATACATTGAACCCGAAGGAGTAAATAAAGAAATTGACGGCACTATTACCATCCGAATGGAACCGTTGTCATTCAATCCTTTTACACCAAACGACACGTTTAAATATTCTTTTTATATTATAGACCGGGCGTTGATGAAAAGCAATGTTGCCGAAAGTGATGAATTAATTAAACCTTAAACACACCGATTATCATGAAAAAATTATTATTTTTTCTTTTTGTATTGACATTAACTACAAGTTCTTTATTCGCACAAAAAATATATAAAGTAGATTATGAAAGTCAAGCTGATTTAAAAGTTTACATTGTCAATTACGAGAGCCAAGCCGACCTTTTGGTTTATATGGTAAAATATGAAAGCCAAGCAACAAAAGACGGACTTTGGTATGTTGTAAAATACGAATCGCAAGCCGACAAAAAAGTGTATTTTGTCGATTACGAGAGCCAAGCTGACTTAAAAATATATATTGTCGATTACGAAAGTCAAGCAGGATGGCGAAATAAAAGCAAGATGCACTTGCTTAAATTTTAACACGCACAATTTACTTCCTTTCTGCCTTTGCTAACAGCGGCAAATGCCCCCAGCAGCAATAACACAATCACTGCGGACAAATACCATGGTGGTTTTGGGCCTTTATCAATTTGTTGCGCTACATGATAGCTGATATACAACACCGTAGAGTTTGAGATGAGCAACATTAAAAATAACCCCAAGTTGTAAATACAAATATTTTCGCTTCCGGCTTTTATACGAGAGGCAATAAACAGCGTAATAATTCCTATACCGATAAAACAAGCGCCGGCAATGTG
Organism: Flavobacteriales bacterium UBA852; assembly: GCA_002295925.1. GTDB lineage: Bacteria > Bacteroidota > Bacteroidia > Flavobacteriales_E > Vicingaceae > UBA852. The sequence goes on along the minus strand of DBGO01000013.1, from coordinate 277,757 downwards.
TTTAAGGGCAATCATCAATTCTAAAATTCGCGGATTAAAAGCATCTATTTGTTCCTTATCCATTTGCATAAAGGCATAATGATAGGGTGCCATATTATTTACAAAAAGATAATATCCGCCAAATGCAACACCAATAACGCCAATGATATAGTATAAAATTCGTCCGGTTTTGAGCATATAAGTAAAATTTATTGTTAATAAGCGAATATAATGCTTTTTACTTTATTTTACAAAAATTTTACTAACGATTAAAAAGTAAACATTTCTTTGTAATGAATCAGATTTTGTTTAAAGTCGCTTTGCAAATTAAGGTTTTCGAAATCATTTGAAGGTTCTACTTCAATACTTCGCATAGGCAAATGTTGATTGATATATAACATTTCAAGCGAAGGATAAATTTCTTTCAAAACCATCACCAGTTCGTTGATAGAGTAGTTATTGTCAACAGCATTGAAGATTAATTTATCATAATGATTCTCTACAAATGCACTTAAAATTTTTGTTGCATTTTTCATATAAATAAACGCCCTTTTCTGATTTCCCGAGCCATTTATTTTAATGCGATTATGAAAATTGGCATCAAACATCATTTTATTGATAACCGAATGAATACGAATGTTTTTGCTGTATCCGTAAACATTACCCAGCCGCACAATGTATGTTTCTTTTTTGCCAATCAATCGTTGCACGTGTTCTTCAGCACGCATTTTTGATATTCCGTAATATGTTTTGGGATTTAGCGGAGTATTTTCTGAAACTTTATTTTCGCTGCTTCCGTAAACCGAAACACTGCTGGCAAAAACAAACTTTTTAACGTCCGATTGTTCTACAGCATCTACCACTTGTGCCGTTCCCCAATTATTTATCTGCTCAAAACTGTGCGAGTTATTGTCGCTAAACGGTGTATTGACAAATGCAGCCAAATGATACACTATATCAATATCTTGAAGTGCTTTTTTCAGATTTCTTCCATCTAAAATATCAGCTTTTATCAATTCTATTTTTTGTGGATTGGGAATTTTTCTCAACCCGATAAATAAATTGTAATTGGCATTTGACAAATTATCATAAATCACAATTTTTTCCACTTGAGGATGCTGAGCCAAGTGATAAACCAACTCACTACCTATGTATCCTGCGCCTCCTGTCAATAAAATTTTTGCCATAGTTTTATTTTTTTGAAACTAATTCGGTGTGTAATCCGCACTCGGTTTTATTCATTCCAAACCACCGTGCATTTCGCTCATTTCCTTCATCAAAAAATTTAGTTGTGCAAGGTTCGCAACCGATGCTTATATACCCCTCTTTTTCAAGCGGATGTGCCGGCAGATTATTATCGTGAATGTATTGATATATCATTTTTGATGTCCAATGCAACATCGGGTGATAGCGTAAGGTATTGAACGGTGCCGGTTGCTCTTCCTTCATATTTTTTCGCGTTTCGCTTTGATCTGCCCTAATACCGTTTATCCAAATATCATTTTCTGCCAAAATGGGCTCTAAGGGTTGAATTTTATTTAAATAACAACAATAATCCGGGTCGGAGGCAAATAAAAACAGTCCGTTTTCATCGGTTTGAAAAACTTTAGGCGTGGGCGGTTCCAAACCAATGATATTTAGGTTAAAGTCTTTTGCAACAGCATCTTTGAACTGTAATGTTTGCGGAAACAAAAATCCTGTATTGGTATAATAGACCGGAATTGTATTATCGATTTTACTGATAATATGGAGCATTGGCAAACTATGTGACTGAAAGGATGATGTGGCGAATATTTTTTTTCCTTCTTTGCGGTATTGGTTTATTTTCTTTTCGAAATTAAAAATCAGCTCTTTGTACATTTTACTTATTGTATTGGACAAATCTACAAATTCAAATATACTTTAAAGAATGATTTATATCAATCTTTTTCAAATTTCCTTAACCTACATTATTTACACTCTTTTGTTATTTCTTGCAGAGCAAATCCTACAGGCCCGGGAACTTTTTGAATGCTGTAAAACCTGAAAGGTGAAGTAAGGGCTTCGGTAACAATGCAGTTTTTGCCAGGTTTTTCGAGAATTACCGTAAAAAGTATGCTTTGTCCTTTCACATTGGGTTTATCAGAATTGATATAAATAGTATATCCGCCGGTGTTTTTTGTCCCGGCAGCCACCAGCAATACATTTTCGTTTTCAAAATCTATTTTTGGCAGCGGAGGTTTTTCAAGATAATTTTTATATGCCGTATCCCAATATTGAGCAAATTGTTCTTTGGTATAAATAACTTCAAATGTTTGTTTTGTAAAGCCGCTGTTTTGCCCTTGAGCAATTTCTACAATCTCTGTTGAAGGGATAATATTCGCAGAAACATCAACATTACTGTCATTATTGGTTGTATTCTTTTCGGCATTTTTACAACCAAAAAAAGCAACTAAAAATAATATGGCAAAATAGCGAATCATTTAATCTTTATACCCAACCATTAGCGTAACACAACCTGTTGGCACAATTTCGTTAGGTGTTTCTTTATTTGGTATATACACCTCAACAATAAACTGTTGTGTAGTTGTAACATTAAAATCGAAATACGATTTTTGTTCGGGTTTTCGGCGTTCGTAAAGCACTTTGCGGTTTTTATCCATTATTTTAAACATTACTTCTCCTATCACTTCTTGTCCGCAAAACAATAAACGATAATCGTGTCCGGGTGTAAATGTCATCATTATTTCTGCCGACTCTCCGGGAGCCATTAAGGCAGAAGTAAGTTGCCCATTGTAAACAAATGGGGTAAGTGTAGGTAAGCAATATTTTTTTGTAAATCGCTTGCATTGTGCTTGAGCAGAAAAAGCAAGCATAAGAGATAATGTAGAGAAAAGTATAGCTTTAGTAATTTTCATATCTTACAATTTAAAATTGAATAAATTGATTTCTTATTTGGGTAACTGCATTTTTTATGCCTAAAATTTGTTCTGCAGTAACATTTGTGTTTTCATTGGTGCTTCCAATGGTAGTAACGCCTTCGTCGTTGGTTGTTGCAGTGGTTTCGCCTGCATCGAGGTTAATTTTTGCAAAAGCTTCTTCCAATGGTTTCATCATTTCTTTTATTCTGTCAATATTGGGATTGTTTTCAAAAGAGTTTAACAGTCCCATCAGGTTTTCGAAAGAGTATTTTTGCTCGGCAATGCGCTGCATCAGTTCTGTGTTGTCCATATTTTCATCGAGCATGGCGGTTCCTAAATACAATCCTTCTATCCATCCACCAACGATAATCAATGCGGCGGTTTCTTCTTGGTCGTTTTCTTTTAAATAATCATCTATAACCCAATATGTATCCGAAATTAAAGAAAGTAAGGAATCTTTGTTGTTTACATTTTCTTCGAAACGTTCCATTGTTGCGGCATCAAAAGCGCCTGATACACCGAGCTCATCGGCTAATTTTTTGGCACAGTTCATATACAACATTGATTCTTGTGTTTGCTCAAAAATGTTGGCATAACTTAAATCGGCACCGTAAACACCTAAATTTATAGCTTTGGCAAATTGTGTTGAATATTTTGACACATTATTGTAAGGATTCAAAATATCTTTATTGTATTCTAAACCGGCTTTCTTGAACATATCTGCAGTTTCTGCCGGAGACGGTACGCTGTAAAATATTTTTTGTGTTTTTTCAATTCTTACTTTGGTAACGGCCGATATTTCTTTGTTTACTGTTGTATCTGTCTTCTGCACTTCGGTATCTTGTTCGGGTTCGTTGCCCGAGCAAGCGGTTAACAGAGAAATAATCGATGCAAATATTAAAAAAGCGATGTTTGATTTAGGTATTGTCATTGTTATAACGTTTTTATTAAAATTCAAATTAACAGAATATTTTCTATTTTCAAAAGAAATCAAACAAAATATTTAAGCAAATAAAAGCCCCGAATTATTACAATTCGGGGCTAAAAATTTTGCAGATTGAGGTTAGTATTCATCTTCATTAAAGAAGAAATCTTCTTTTGAAGGATAATCCGGCCAAATATCTTCTATGCTTTCATATACTTCGCCTTCTTCTTCAATTTCTTGTAAGTTTTCTACCACCTCCAAGGGTGCTCCGGTACGAATAGCGTAATCAATCAATTCGTCTTTTGTGGCAGGCCAAGGAGCGTCTTCTAAATATGAGGCAAGTTCTAATGTCCAGTACATAGTTAACAGGTTTTTATATTGTTACGCAAAAATAGATTTTTTGTTGTATTTTGCAAGATATTTTTATTAACTTGTAAATCATTGATTTTCTAACAGTTAATCTTTTTTTGGATGCCATTCTATTTCTTCGGCGTTTAAATCTATGGTCAATTTTCGGGCTAAAACAAATAAATAATCCGACAAACGATTCAAGTAAGATAAGATTAATTCATCTACATTTTCTTCCATATTAAGCGCTACAATTTTTCTCTCGGCTCTTCGGCAAACACAACGGGCAATATGGCAGTGCGAAACCGTAGGATGCCCGCCGGGTAAAACAAATGCACGCATTGGCGGAATGGTTTCATTCATTATATCCATTGCTTTTTCAAGTAACTCAATATCTTTTTGATAAAGATTAGGAAGTGTTAATTTATCTTTTTTCTCTATATCGGTTGCCAAATGTGCGCCTATGGTAAATAAACGGTCTTGTATTTCTATCAACAGCTTTTTTTGTTCATCATCTTCAATCAAATCGCGAACAAGCCCAATATAAGCATTGAGTTCATCAACCGTTCCGTATGCTTCTATTTTAAGATGATTTTTGGGCAAACGCTTACCGCCAAACAGTGCCGTAGTTCCTTTATCGCCTTTTTTTGTGTATATTTTCAAAATTTATATTTGTTTTGTGAAAATTTCTTCATCATTAATAAATAACTTAAATTCTATACTGTATCCAGAGGGGTCTTGAATAAAAAAAGAGTTTTGTTCACCAATTTGATCTTGAAAAAATACTTTAGGTTTTTTAAAAAACAAATTATTTTCTTCGGCTATTTGTTTATATTTTGTCCATTCTTCTTCGTCGAGAATAACGCCAAAGTGGCTAATTGGCACATTTAATTGGTTGAATGTTTTATGGTTTTTATTATAAACTGCTCCCGGGTTTTCTTGAAATGTAATTTGATTACCAAAAAAATTAATATCAATCCAATTTTTATCTTCTCTGCCGGTTTCTAATTCTAAAAGATTAACGTAAAATTCTTTTGTTTTAGCTACATTTTTTACGGGCAAAGCTATATGAAATGGAAATTGCTTTTTCATAGAAAAGTAAATTTAAAGTACATTAAATATCGTCATTATCATCGTCATCATCATCCTCAGTTTCTATATCTTCATCTATTTTTACTGGAATGGTTTTGGTTATTTCATCGTCTAAATCATCATCTTCATCATCGTCTATTGCTACAAATGATTTTTCGATTGTTTTCACTTTTATCAAATATATGGCATTATCCATTTCTAAGCGGACGGCTTGAAATGTTTCTCCTTTGGGCGAGTTTACCGTTAAAATATCATCATCATCCACATCGTCAATACCTTGTGGGTATTTTGAACGGAATACATCTACTACTTCTTTGGGTAGTTTTTCATAACTGATTAACAATCTTTTTTTTGGCTCTACCATAATTCTGTTTTTTAGGGGCGCAAACATAATTTATTTTTATAAAACTTGATGTTAACATATCGATTAAATTTTCAAAAAAAAATGTTCTTTCACTTGCCCGGGTTTAAAAAACAAAAAACCCATTTCAAATATATCAATTGACACAGTTACTTCGAGCAAAGCACATAATTCTTTCCACGCTTTTGTCATTTCTTTGCTCCAATAAATATCATCTATTATTACGATACTTTTTTCGTGAAGTTTCGGTTTTATTTTATTAAAATAATTTATTGTAGATGCATATTGATGATTGCCATCGATAAAAACAAAATCGAGCCGGTCTATTTTATCAAAATCATGTTCAAAAAACGCTTCAAACGATTTATTTATCAACCGGATATTTTTAAACTTTAGCTTATCAAAATTTATTTGTGCAATTTGCGCTATTTTCGGATCGCCCTCAACAGTTATAACCTTGGCTCGACTGTTTGACGCAGCCATATACATAGATGAGATACCAACCGATGTACCTAATTCCAGAATAGTTTGCGGCTTTAAATAATTTACCAACCGGAACAGCAATTGTGCTATTTTGGGCTTTTTGGAGGTATACTTGGTTATATCAGCAATTTTTCGCCGGTTTGATGCCATTTTTTTTGAGCCGGCACCTAAGTCGGTAATGGTAATGTTTTGAGGCGAAAGCAATAATTTTGCTCTTATAGATTCTATATCATCAAATATGTAAAAAGGGATTCGGTTTGCCAACACATTGTTGTATAAATCAAACACAAATGGCGAGTGAATACCATGTTGATTTTTGGCTTTTAATTTATGCTTCAAAAAATTGATTATGTAGTTCACACTATCCACACAGCGAAAATAACTAATTATTTGTTGGGATTAACTTTTGTAAAATAAAAAACTCCCTCCATAAAAAATGGAGGGAGTTTTTGTACATATAATTATAAAAAGATATGTTTACTAACTATGGACGGAATGAAAATTCAAGATTAATCCATGTAACAATATTTGTATGTTGTATAATTACATCTCCGTTTGGCAATATGTCAACTCTTGAGGCTATCCCATATGGAGTACTTGTGCCTCCTGTTGTAGTTTGCACTATCCTTCTTTCAGAAGGTCTGTATCCTAAAGGTAAATTAAACAACACTGTACCCGGAGCAGTAGTACCGTTTTGAATTAACCCCTTTACATGAATTACTCCCTCTTTGTCTTTATAGAATTGAGGTGCAGCATAGCCAGTTCCATAATTTATCCAACCATTTTGCAGAGTAACATTTTGCCAAGGTTCCTGAACAATACCATTGGTATCAATCCGAACTGATGTAACCCCTTGAATATCGAAATCGTGAAAATATTTAGAATTATAAATTAATGTATTAGAACGCACGCCGAAACCATAAGAATTAACAGCATTTGTACCTTGGTAAAGTAATATTTGATATTCAGAAAAGTTGTCTAATCCTCCGGTTGCTATATTATTTTCTACTTGCAGTTTAGACACAGGTGCTGTAGTACCTATGCCCACATTACCACCACCTACAGCTAATCTTATATTTGAATTGCTGAATCTGTTCAAATATAAAGTTGCTCCTGTGCTTGATTCTATTTCACCATTACCGTAAAAGCTTAATTGTCTCCCATTTCCTGCATCTTCAACAATAACGGAATTATTGTTTCCTACCACATGAAGAAGAGTTGTAGGTGAAGTTGTTCCAATACCTACGTTACCATTTCCATTAATCGTTATTCTATCCATATTATTGGTTCTAATAAATAAATTAGCTGCTTCACGTTGGATAAGATATGCGTCATTTAGAGAGTTGTTCCCGAGGAGTAACCCGTCATTAGGTGTTGTTCCAGTTGAGTTGTTTGTAAATTGAATATAGGTATTAACACTTGTATGTAAATTTAATGCATAGTTTGGTGAGGTAGTTCCAATACCTACATTACCGGAATTTATGTTATAGATATTGGCTCCAACTGTATCCCACAAATTGGCATACCCTCCAAGAAAAACACTACCTCCATTGCTCAATAAAAGTGAATCATTACTGAAAGAAAGCGTTTGAAGCTCATTTGTAGAATCAGCATCGGCATCGTTTACACCATCTTGTAAAGAAGATAAATCGGTTGTAATCGTTCCGCCGCCATCGGTTACTTGTAGATTTGTTCCGCTCAATGCTACAGACATATTATATTCATTTGTAGGGTCGGCATCTGCATCATTAACATTATCGTTAATTACATTTTCTGCCGTTTTTGAATATAATGCATAGGGCACGCTTAATAATTGAGAAGTACCCATAACAGCATAATTGGTTCCGCCGGCAGCATCTATAGCTGTTTCTATAAAATATGGTCCTGCACTCCAGTCAATTGTTGAAAATGTACCCGAAACTACGGTTCCGTTGCCAATAGCCAAGTTAATTAGTCCATAACCATTGGTTGTGCTCGAAAATGTTTCTTGATACACAACTGTTCCTGTGGCACTGCCTTGCAAAATAGTAATTTGTACGCCAACTGCTTGGTTTGGCAACACATTTTGAGAAGCATCTCTTACAACTGCTTGGTATTTGAATCCCTCAGGGCTTTGCGCCAATGAGTTTAAAGATAAAGCCGCAAATAATATAGCGGATAATACGATTTTTTTCATAATAGTTTTGATTTAAATTAATTATTGTTTGATTATTTGAAATGATTTTACCGGTTGATTTGCTCTGACAATTGAAAGTATAAATGTTCCTTCAGCTAATCCGGCCATGTCTATTACAGTATTGGTATTACTTAACTTTCCTTCTAAAACCAACTTACCGTTAATATCAAAAATTTGATAACTTTCATTATTAATTTGCTGTACCTTAACATTTAATAATTGAGCAGTTGGGTTAGGAAACACATTGAGTATAAAGTCAGTTTCATAATCTTTAACACTTGTAATAGTTAATTGCGTTTGATGAAACCCTTGTGTAACATCATTCGTACCGTCAGAAACGGTTTCAATAACCGGCTCGCCTATGGTGAAATCAATGGTGTTGTTGCTGTTTGAATAGCTATCTCCTTGCGTAGATACAATATCCTGCTGAGCAAAAACAGTCATCGAACTTCCAATGAACGCTCCAATTAAGAGGTGTTTTTTCTTCATAATTTTTGTTTTTAATGGATAAAAAAATTGATGCTTCAAATAAACAACGATTAAATAAAAGTGTAAATAGGTGCCAGCACTTATTTTTTAGTTTGAAACAAAAAAATATTCCTATAATTAAGATGAAATACGAAAGTTTTACTTGTGGGAAATTAAAATATTCTATGTAAACTAAGTTTTTATTGTTTTAGAATTCAAATTATTAATTGAGCTAAAATTTTACTATTTTTTCAATTAAATATTTAATTATCCATTATTCATCATAAATCCTTAATTTTGAGCTCAATTTTATATACAAGCAATGCAAATACAAGTTGTTAAGTCAAAAATACATCGCGTAAAAGTAACCCAAGCCGACCTGAATTATATTGGCAGTATTACCATTGATGAAGATTTAATGGATGCGTCGAACATTATTGAAGGCGAAAAAGTGCAAATTGTCAACATTAACAATGGTGAGCGGCTGGAAACTTATGTGATAAAAGGAAAACGCGGCTCCGGCGAAGTGTGCTTAAACGGTCCGGCAGCACGCAGAGTTGCTGTAGGCGATATTGTTATTATAATAGCTTACGGCATCATGGATTTTGAAGAAGCGAAAACATTTAAACCTACCATTATTTTTCCAAATGAGGAAACCAACTCTTTGGACTAAATCTGTTTTACCGGAATATTTGCAGTAATGAAAAAATCCCTTGTCAATATTTTAAAAATCGGATTACCGTTAGGATTAGGGATTTTCTTGGTGTGGTATGTTTTCTCAAAACTTACCCCAGCAGATATTGAAGACATTAAAAATGCTTTTGCCAACACTAATTATTTTTGGATAGGTATCTCTATCGTGTTAGCCATATTAAGCCACGTGAGTAGAGCTTACCGCTGGAAATACACCTTAGAACCATTAGGCATCAAACCCAAGTTTTGGAACAGTTTTTTTGCCGTAATGATTGGTTACTTGGTCAATTTAGCCATTCCACGCTTGGGAGAAGTTTCACGCTGCGCCGTTATGGCAAAATACGAAAAGCACTCTTTTAATAAACTTTTTGGTACGGTAATAGCCGAACGTGTTGCCGACTCTTTAATCCTTTTATCTTTTATAGTTGCAGTAGTATTTATTCAATTTGATGTTTTGTATGATTTTTTGGTTGCCCACGGCATCATTGCTAAATTTACCGGCGTAAAATTATATATTATTCTCGCCCTTTTAGCCCTAGGCGCATTTATTGGATTCAGATTGTTAAAAAACTCTACTTTTCCATTTTTTGTAAAAATCAGAAATGCTGTTTACGGCGTATTGGAAGGCATCGGTGCAATTCTGAAAATGAAAGACCGTTGGAAATTCATCTTCCACACACTTTTTATTTGGTTAATGTACGTCATAATGTTTTATGTGGCATTTTTGGCATTGCCCGACACGCGTCACGTTCCAATAGATGGAGTAATTACCGCTTTTGTTATTGGCGGCATCAGCATAGCGGTTACTAACGGAGGAATTGGTGCTTATCCGCTGGGTATTCAACAAATTTTATTATTATATAATGTTGATGCCAATACAGGGTTGGCTTTTGGATGGATTGTGTGGACGGCACAAACCATTATGATTATAGCATTGGGTGGATTATCTTTTATTCTGATGCCCATTTACAATAAAAATTTAAACCCACATAACTATGAATTACGTTGACATATTGCAAGCTAAAATAGTAGATGTAGAAACAGCCAAACGCCGGCTTGCCGGATGGCGTTTAAAGTCGGACAAACTTGTTTTCACCAATGGTTGTTTTGATATTTTACATCCCGGACACCTCACTTACTTGGCACAGGCTAGAAGCATGGGAAATCGATTAATTGTAGGGGTAAACAGCGATGATTCGGTAAAACGATTGAATAAAGGTGAAAACCGTCCGGTATTATCACAAGATGCACGTGCTTTTGATGTTGCCTCGTTGCATGTTGTTGACATGGTTGTTATTTTTGACGAAGACACACCTTTGCAATTAATCTCAGCGTTAAAGCCCGATGTTTTGGTAAAAGGCGGAGATTACGATGCATCCGTAACCGATAAAGACGACAAACGCTATATTGTGGGCAGCGACATAGTAAAAGCAAACGGTGGCGAAGTAATGGTTTTACCTTTTGTCGAAGGATATTCGACTACGTCCATTATTGAAAAGATGAAAAACGGTTAACACCATTCTATCACTGTTCCACGTGATTTATCGAGCATTTCTTCAGGAGCTGACTTTTTAATGTGCTCAATAAATTCTTGTATTGTTGTGGCTTTGGTAAACGTGCGTGTATGCACTAAACTGACTTCGCGCAAAGGTGTTAATCCGTTGATTTTTTTTAGTTTTCGTTTCTTTTTTTCAGAAAAATTCTCATAAATCATTTGCGGAACGAAAGTATAACCGCCTTCTTTATCTACAAATCGTACCAACGTTTCAATGGTATTGCTGTCAAAATGAATATTTTTTGACGAACCTGCCTTTTCTGAATTATTGGCACATAAATTTAACACCTGACTGCGAAAACAATTTCCTTCGCTCAACACCCATAAATCTTCGCATTGCAAATCTGCAACCGTCAATTTCTTTTTTTGCAACAACGGATGATTTTTATTGAAATACGGCATTATTTCTTCATAAAAGAGTGGCTTTTCGATTATTTTTTCGTCTTTAACCGGTGTTACCACAATACCAAAATCCAGTTTATCTTTTTTTAATTCTTCTAAAATATTCTCAGTATAGAGTTCATTTATATTAATGGTTAAATCGGGATATTTCTTGGCAAACGTGGGCAAAAATTTAGGCAGAAAAGAACTTGCCAACGAAGGAATAATACCAATGTTTATTGTTCCCATCAACACACCGTTGTAATCTTGAATCAATTCATTGATATGCTCGGCATGTTTAAGTATTTCACGGGCTTTGGCTATAATTTTTTCGCCAATTTCGGTAGGCATAACGGGTTGTTTGGTACGGTCAAAAATGGTAACTCCCAAATCATTTTCCATTTTTTTTATTTGCATACTCAACGTTGGTTGCGAAACATGCACGCTTTCGGCAGCTTTAACAAAGTTTTTATGTGTATCTACTGCAACAATATAGGTTAGCTGTGTGAGAGAAAAATTTATCATATCAAAAATATTTATACAAATATAAAAAATATAGATTTGACAAATCAAACAAAACAGGTAAATTTGTAAAGTGATATTAAAATCTTTATACTTATGAAAAAACAAGTTATTTCAATTCCGGGATTAGCTGTCGTATTACTTTTAGCCTCTTGCGGTGGAGAAATCAAACCAAAAAACTATATTGACGTATATGGTGCCGATGAACAAAACACGCCGAAAGAAGTTGAAATTTCTGCCGAAGATAAGGCGTTGATGGATAAAGCAAATATGTTTTTTAAGCAATTGCCCGAAGTTGCCGAAAATCCTGAAAACCCTGTAACAGATGCAAAAGTAACCCTTGGGCATTATTTATATTTCGACACCAATTTATCGAAGAAAAAAACAATGTCGTGCAACAGTTGCCACAATTTGGAAACTTACGGCGTTGATAATCAACCTACATCGAAAGGTGAAGAAGGTAAAAACGGAGACCGCAATTCACCTACGGTTTATAATGCAGCTTTACAAATTGCCCAATTTTGGGATGGCAGAGCAAAAGATGTGGAAGAACAAGCCGGCGGACCAATTTTAAATCCGGTGGAAATGAATGTTCCCTCAAAAGAATTTTTAGAAAAAAGATTGAGCGAAATACCATTTTATCAAAAAATGTTTAAGGAAGCATTTCCCGAAGCTGAAAATCCAATAACTTATGAGAATGTTCAAAAAGCCATTGGTGCTTTTGAAAGAAAATTGCTCACTCCGGCACCTTTTGACGACTTTTTAGCCGGCAACGCAAGTGCATTGACAGACGAACAAAAAGAGGGGTTAAAAACCTTTATGGATGTTGGCTGTACAACTTGTCACATTGGCGTAAACTTAGGAGGAAATATGTTTCAAAAATTCGGTTTACATCATGATTATTGGGAGTACACAAAGAGTGAAAAAATTGATGAGGGCAAATTTAATGTAACAAAATTAGACGCCGACAAATATGTGTTTAAGGTGGCGCCTTTGCGAAATGTTGCCAAAACATATCCCTACTTTCACGATGGCAGCGTAAACGATTTAAGCGAAGCGGTGAAAATAATGGCTAAAACACAATTGGACAAAGATTTAACAGATGAAGAAACAGCCAAAATTGTAGCTTTCTTAAACAGTTTAACGGGTGAACTTCCGCAAGAATACATAAAAGCACCCAAAGGGCTTTCAGAAATAGAATAACAAATAATTACATAAAATATAGAGTCTAAATAGCCAAACACTATTTAGACTCTAAATTAAATTTTCACCTCCTAACAAAATGATTATTTCATAATTGCTGCAATTCCCGGCAGGGTTTTACCTTCAAGGTATTCTAACATTGCTCCTCCTCCGGTGGAAACATGACTTACCTTATCGGCCAGGTGGAATTTATTTACTGCTGCCACAGAATCTCCGCCTCCTACCACCGAAAATGCACCGTTTTGCGTTGCTTCGGCTACAGCTTTAGCCACAACCTCTGTTCCTTTGGCAAATTTATCCATTTCAAAAACGCCCATAGGACCGTTCCACAATATTGTTTTGGCTTGCAAAATAGTGTTTTTGTACTCTTCGCGTGCTTTTTCGCCCAAATCCAACCCCATCCATCCGTCGGCAATATCATCTGATGGAAATATTTTTGTATTTGCATCATTGGCGAATGCATCGGCGCAAAGCGAATCTGCCGGTAATAAAACTTTTACATTTTGTGCTTTGGCTTTTTCCATTACCTCTTTGGCAGTATCCAAATAATCGTCTTCTACCAATGAGCTTCCGGTTTTGCCGCCAAGTGCTTTAAAAAAGGTGTACGCCATTCCTCCGCCTATCATCAACACATCTATTTTGGGCAATATATTTTCTATAATGGTAATTTTACTCGACACTTTTGCACCGCCAATGATTGCCAAAACCGGTGATTGTCCTTCTTTTAAAACTTTATCAACGCTTTTTATTTCTTTTTCAATCAAATAACCAAACATTTTTTTATCTGCTGGAAAAAATTTGGCTATCGTAAAAGTAGAGGCGTGTGCACGGTGTGCCGTTCCAAATGCATCATTTACATAAACATCGGCTAAAGCGGCTAATTGTTTGGCAAAGTTTTCATCGCCTTTTTTCTCTTCAGGATGAAAGCGTAAGTTTTCCAACAATAAAATTTGCCCGGGTTTTAAATTGGCTGCTTTTTCTTCTGCTTCGGGACCAATGCAATCGTTGGCAAAAATCACTTCAACACCTGTTAGCTCTTTCAAATGATTAACCAAATGTTTTAAAGAATATTTTTCTTCTCTGCCCTTGGGACGTCCTAAATGCGACATTAATATTGCCGAGCCGCCATCGTTTAATATTTTTTTTATGGTGGGTAGGGCGGCGCGCATCCGTGTATCATCTGTTATTTCGAAATAATCGTTTAACGGAACGTTAAAATCTACACGTACAATGGCTTTCAGGTTTTTGAAATTGAAATTATCGATAGATGTCATAAGCGTATTATTAAATTTTGAGAACAAATTTAGAAATATTATTTGTTTTGAATCGGATATAAAAAATATTACACTTCGCAGAATGAAATTATTACAATTGGCTGCTTATTTATATAAGAGACAATCGAGAAATGCATCTAAAATAAGTAATTTTGAAGAATGCAATTCAAGGATATTATAGGTCAAGAAGCGGTAAAAAAACGCTTAACAGATGCTGTAAAAGAAGGCAGAATCAGCCATACACAGCTGTTTTTGGGTGCCGAAGGCAGCGGAAACTTACCTATGGCAATTGCTTTTGCTCAATATGTCAATTGTTTGCAACCAACAGACAGTGACAGTTGTGGGGAATGTTCAGAATGCTTGAAATATCAAAAATTACAACATCCCGATTTGCATTTCTCCTTTCCGGTAAGCACAAATGCCGAAGTGAAGAAAAATCCGGTGAGTAAACTCTTTTTGCCGGCTTGGCGCGAAATTGTTTTAGAATCGCCATATTTTAACTTAACCGACTGGCAAGAAAAAATTCAAACCGAAAACAAACAGCTGAACATTTCTAAAGAAGAAAGCACAGAAATAATAAAAGCATTGCAATACAAGGTTTACGAAGCCAAATACAAAGTAATGATTATTTGGTATCCCGAAAAATTACATACTTCGGCAGCCAATGCATTGTTGAAAATATTGGAAGAACCTCCCGAAAAAACACTTTTTATTTTAGTTGCCCACGATACCGAACAACTTCTGCCCACCGTTTTGTCTCGCACTCAAATGGTGAAATTTCCTCCACTGCCGATAGAAGAATTACAAAACGTTTTGGCAGAAAAAGAGAATCTGGACGAAGAACAAGCCCTGAAAATAGCCAAAATGAGCGACGGCAACTATTTACAAGCCATTCGGTTGATAAAAATTACCGAAAAGCAACAACAATTTTTCGATTTATTTACCTCTTGGATGCGTATGGCTTTTAAAGCCGATGTCCCCGGTTTAATCAAATGGGCCGATGATTTGGCAGCATTAAAGAGAGAAAACATTAAAGCTTTTTTAGATTACGCCTTACACATTGTTCGCGAAAGCTTAGCCGTCAATTACGCCGGTGAAGACGCTACAAAATTGAATGCTCAAGAAGAACAATTTGTGCAAAAATTTGCTCCGTTTTTATTGAGCAACAATTTACCAGATTTCTTAAATCTACTCAGTGAAGCGCATTACCATATTGAGCGAAATGTCAACCCTAAAGTTGTATTATTTGATACTTCGCTAAAAATAACCAAACTTTTGCGCGTAAACAAAAACAGAGTATGAAAATAGGTATTATTGGTGGTGGTGCAGCCGGAATTTTTGCAGCCATTAACATAAAATCCAAACACCCCGACTATTCGGTTACCGTAATAGAGAAAAGCAACAAATTATTGCAAAAAGTTAAAATTTCGGGTGGTGGACGATGCAATGTAACGCATTATTGTTTCGACCCAAAAGAGTTGGTACAAAATTATCCGCGTGGGAAGAAAGAGTTATTATCGGTTTTTCATCAATTTCAGCCGGCAGACACAATCGAATGGTTTGCTAAACGCGGAGTAACATTAAAAGTTGAAGAAGACGGAAGAATGTTTCCCGAAACGGACAATTCACAAACGATTATCAATTGTTTTTTGCACGAAATGGAAAAGCTCCATATAGAAGTACTTTTCAACACTTCTGTAAATAATATCATACCGGAAAACAACCGTTTTATTCTTGAAACCAACAAACAAAACTATCCGTTCGATGCTGTTATTGTGGCAACCGGCGGACTAAACACGTCGGAAAAATTTTCATTCTTAAAAAATACCGGACATACCATTATTCCTCCAGTTCCTTCTTTATTTACCTTTAAAATCAATAATAAAAATTTGCATCAGTTAGCCGGAATATCGGTGCAAAATGCCGTTGTATCGTTTCCAAATTTAAAACTGCAACAACAGGGCCCGCTTTTAATTACACATCAAGGTATTAGCGGTCCGGCAGTAATAAAACTTTCTGCTTTTGCAGCAAGACACTTGGCTGATCGAAAATATAAAGAGACTATTCGCATTAACTGGATAGACTCTTCTTTTGACGAAGTTTTACACGAGCTGGGGAACTTCAAATTATTGAATGAAGGTAAAAAGTTGAAAAATACCGTTTTATACGATTTACCCAAACGCTTATGGTGGTTTTTATTGCAAGAAAGTAATATAAACGAAGAACTATCATGGAATAATCTATCAAAAAAATCAATGCACCGATTAGCTGAAAACCTAACGGCTTACAACCGGCAAATCAGCGGGCGCTCTCCTTTTAAAGAAGAATTTGTTACTTGTGGTGGCGTATCGCGAAAAGAAATTGATTTCAGAACTATGCAAAGCAAGTTGGTGCCCGGATTATTTTTTTGTGGCGAAGTAATTGATATTGACGCTCTTACCGGCGGATTTAACTTTCAGGCAGCGTGGAGCACTGCCCGGGTTATTTCTGACAATATTTAATTTCCATTAAAATGGATAAATGGTTTTACTTCGGTAAATTGCTTAAACATATAAATTACACCACAATAGCGTTCGTAAGACAGGTCAACACATTTTTTCAGTTTCTTTTCATCCAAATCACTCCCTTCAAAATAATAATGAACTTCTACATTTTTATAATGTTTTGGATGTTCTTCGGTTAAATCGGCTTTTACATCAACATAAAACTTATCTACTTTCAATCGCATTTTTTTCATTAACGAAACCACATCCATCCCTGTGCAGCCGGCCAAAGCAGTGAGCATTAACGGTTTTGGGCGAACTCCTTTACCTGTTCCTCCTACACTTTCGTCAACATCCAAAGTTATTTCTCCTCCAGGCAATTTGGCATCAAAAGCCATATCACCAATCCAATTTATTGTTATTTCGTGTGCCATAGTTGTATTTTTTTAAGATTTTATATCAAAATTACCCGATATATTCAGAGGCAATGTTACTTGTATTACACATTGCCAAACAGCCACCGGATTATATTGTCTTTCCATATCTGTTGTTTATCCCCGGCAGAAATAATGTTTAATTTTTGTGCATCATCGAGCACTTTATACGGGTATGAATTTTTTACCGTTTCCATTTCTCCCAAGGGGTAAGGGTCGTCCAAACCGGCTACGATTTGCGGCACGCCCACGCGGTTTACCAACAATTGCAACGTATATGGGTCGTGCACGAGCGTATCGAAATACAAGTTAGGATGTGCACGAGTTTTTTCGGGCGAGGTTTTCCCCTCAAATAAATCGGGACGTCCGTTAAATCCTTGCACTCGTCGTCCGTAATTAGCTTGTCCGAGCATACAACCGTGCGCAAAACAAAAGCGAATATTCGGAAATCTCTCGGGAATATCATTTAAGGTAAGCAAATGAAGTGTATCGGCAGTTTGTGCCATCATCCAAACCAAATGGAAGCGCCAATTTTTATCTTCCAGAGCAATCATTTTTTGCCCGTCGTAAGGATGAATTTCTATGGCTAATTTATATTTATTTGCCAATTCATAAATCGGGTAAACCGATTCGTCTGCTACTGACACCCAGTTGTTTTCGTTGTTTAAAAAATGAGTAGGCAAGCAGAGCAATTGCATCTTATGATTTTCTACGCATCGCTCTATTTCAGCCAATGCATCATCGATATATTTCGGTTGAACGACAAATCCTGTGGTAAACTTTTCGGGATAACCGGCTTGAATAGATGCATTAAAATCATTTTGCCAACAAATAGCGTCTTTTGTCTCTTGCCTCTCCCAACCGTTGCAATAAACCTGCGAAAGATTGAGCATTACGGCATGGTCTATTTCGTGCTTTTGCATCCATTCCAGCTTATCTTTTAAAAAAAAGCTCTTATCGGTAATGGGGCGTTTCCAATTGCCTTGATGCATAAATTTTTTTTCATCATCAATCCAAAACAATTGCTTATCTCGCATAAACTGCGGAACTTGATTCGGTTCAGGTAATATATGACCGTGACCGTTTATTTTTTTTGCTTTTAAAAGATGATTGATGTGAGAAATCATAATATTAATCAATCAGTAAATTTTGGGTCTGCCTCCATTACATGACCGCATTTTTTACATGTGCGCAACTCTTCGGAATTGTAAAACTTTTTAAAAACAGGTAAAAAATCTTTTTCTATATCGGTCAGTTGAAAATACTCTTCGTACAACTTATTGTTGCAATTGTCGCAAAACCACAGTAAACCGTCTTTGTAATCAGTTCCTTTTCGCACACGTTCAATTACCAACCCTACGGAACCCTCAGTTCTTCCGGGTGAATGAGGCACTTTTGCGGGAAGCAGAAACATTTCGCCTTCTTTTATCGGGATGTCAACGGGTTTACCGTCTTGTTGAATCCTTACGTTTATGTCTCCTTTTATTTGATAAAATAATTCTTCAGTTTCGTTGTAATGATAATCTTTACGCGCATTAGGTCCGCCTACGACCATTACAATATAATCATCCGATTCGGGATAGAGGTTTTTATTGGCAACCGGTGGTTTAAGCTTGTCTTTGTTTTCTTCTATCCATTTATGGAAATTAAAAGGCATTTTCATAACATAAAAATTTAATTATTCAACAATCATTCCGGCACCAACTGTTTCGTTGGTTGCTTCATCAATAATGATTAAACTTCCGGTATTGCGATTTCTTTCATAACGGTCGTAAAACAACGGTTTGGTTGTGCGCATTGTAATGCGGGCAATATCATTCATATTTACCGTTTTATCATCTTCTATACGGTGCAAATTATTGATATTTACCTTATATTTTACATCTTTAATGATACATCTTACATCGTTTGTAGTGTGTTTTACCGCATACTTTCCGCCCAAATGCATTGGTTTTTCATTCAGCCAACAAACCATTAAATCAATATCCTGACTGATTTCGGGTTGGTTATTCGGACGAACTATCATATCGCCGCGGCTGATATCAATATCATCTTCCAAAGTAAGCGTTACCGACATTGGCGCAAATGCTTCGTCAAGCGGTCCGTCATAAGTGTCTATAGATTTTATTTTGGAAGAAAATCCTGACGGTAACACCACAACCTCATCACCTGGTTTAAACACTCCTCCGGCAATTCTTCCTGCATATCCTCGATAATCGTGATATTCCGTAGATTGCGGACGAATGACGTATTGCACAGGAAAACGGCAATCGATATGGTTTTGGTCACTTCCGATATGAATATTTTCCAATAAATAAAGTAATGTTTCTCCTTGATACCAAGGCATATTTTCCGATTTATTCACCACATTGTCGCCGTGTAATGCACTAATGGGTATAAAACGGATGTCTTTTACATTCAACTTTGATGCAAATGCTTCTAAATCGGCTTTAATCTTTTCAAAAACTTCTTCGCTGTAATCAACCAAATCCATTTTGTTGATACAAAACACAATATGTGGAATGCCCAATAAAGCTGAAATAAAAGTATGACGACTGGTTTGTTCAATCAATCCTTTGCGGGCATCTACCAATATCAAAGAAAGGTTTGATGTGGATGCACCGGTAACCATATTGCGGGTATATTGAATATGCCCCGGTGTATCGGCAATAATGAATTTTCGTTTTGGTGTGGCAAAATAACGGTAAGCAACATCAATAGTAATCCCTTGTTCGCGCTCGGCACGTAATCCGTCGGTAAGTAACGCAAGGTTTACATTTTCGTCGCCTCTGCGTTTACTGGATTCTTCTATGGCTTGAATTTGGTCTTCGAATATTGATTTGGAATCGTAAAGCAAGCGCCCGATAAGCGTAGATTTACCATCGTCAACGCTTCCTGCGGTAGAAAACCGCAACAATTCCATATCTAAATATCCTTTTACGGGTTCTTGTATATTTTTGGTTTGCGTAGTCATATTCACTCAAATTTTATCTTAATCTATTAAAAATATCCTTGTTTCTTACGGTCTTCCATTGCTGCTTCGGAACGTTTATCGTCGGCACGTGTTCCTCTTTCGGTTTCGCGAGCAGCAGCCACTTCTTCTATGATTTTTTCTAATGTGTCAGCATCACTTTCAACGGCTCCGGTACAAGTGGCATCGCCAATGGTTCTAAAGCGCACTTTTTTTACCATTACTTCTTCGTCATCGCGTTTTTTTATAAAATCGGTAACAGCCATAATAACGCCATTGCGGACAAATACTTCGCGTTCGTGTGCAAGATACAACGATGGGATGTCAATTTTTTCGTGCAAAATGTATTGCCAAATATCCATTTCTGTCCAGTTACTGATAGGGAAAACTCGGAAATGTTCGCCCATATGCTTGCGACCGTTAAATAAATTCCACAATTCGGGACGTTGATTTTTAGGGTCCCACTGGCCAAATTCATCGCGATGCGAGAAAAAACGTTCTTTTGCACGGGCTTTTTCTTCGTCTCTACGAGCACCTCCTATGGCAGCATCAAACTGATATTCTTCGATCGTGTCGAGCAATGTAACTGTTTGCAATGCATTGCGACTGGCGTTGTAGCCTTTTTCTTCCACCACTTTTCCTTCGTCTATTGATTTTTGCACCGAACCAACTATTAGTTGAGCGCCCAAATCATTGATAAATCTGTCGCGAAATTCTATGGTTTCGGGAAAATTATGTCCTGTATCTATATGTACCAAAGGAAAGGGTATTTTGGCTGGCCAAAAAGCTTTTCTCGCCAAATGTGCAACAACAATGGAATCTTTTCCTCCCGAGAATAATAACGCCGGGCGTTCAAATTGAGCTGCCACTTCCCGCAAAACGTAAATTGACTCTGCTTCCAGCTCTTTTAAATGATTTAACGTGTATGATTTCATAATCTTAATCTGTTCTTTTTTAAATCTGTATCAAAGGTAATATTTTATCGGCTAATTCTTGTACTGATTCTTCAATGGTTTTGTTTTCTGTTTTTATTTCTATATCGGGGTTTACAGGTGCTTCAAACGGCGCATCTATACCGGTAAAGTTTTTTATCTCGCCGGCACGGGCTTTTTTGTATAATCCTTTTACATCCCGCTGTTCGCAAATTTCCAATGGCGTATTGACAAAAACCTCTACAAAATCTTGCTCGCCGATTATTTGCTTGGCATTTTCGCGTATAGCAATAGTTGGACTGACGAAACAATTGATGGTAATCACTCCGCAATTGACAAACAGTTTTGAAATTTCGGCTATACGGCGAATATTCTCGGCTCTGTCTTCTTCGGTAAAGCCCAAATTACTGTTAATTCCGCTGCGAATATTATCTCCGTCAAGAACTTGGGTTAAAAATCCTTTATTGTACAGCAAACGCTCAAATCCCAAGGCAATTGTCGTTTTTCCCGATCCGGACAAACCTGTCATCCAAATCACTTTTGCCCGTTGTTTCAATAACTTTTCTTTATCTGAGCGTTGCAACATTCTGTCGAAAACCGGATAGATATGTTCTGAATGTTTTGTGGTCATTTTAAAAATTTACTTTTGTTCTGTAAAAAAGAGTGTATATATTTACAAATGTAAGTGTAAAGATTTAAAAAACAATGAATAATAGAGTGAATGAATTATTAGCGAAAAAATTGTTGCAAAACGATTTTACACAAGAAGAAATTTTACAAAAAATTCTTTCTTTCATCGATTTAACTACGCTAAATGATACGGACAACAATCAAGTAGTAAACTCTTTGGCCAATAAAGCATTAGAAATAAAAAAAGCCAACGAGAATAAAACCGTTGCCGCCGTTTGTGTGTTTCCAAAATTTGCCAAAACTGTTTCGCAAGTACTCGAAAATTCGGGAATTAATACAGCTTGTGTAGCCGGTATGTTTCCTAATGGTCAATCATCGCTTTCGGTGCGCATAGCCGATGTTGAAGATGCAGTAAACAACGGCGCAGATGAAATTGACATGGTTATTTCGCGAGGTGAAGTGCTGATTGGAAATTATGACTTTGTTGCCGAAGAAGTTGCTGCGCATAAAAAAGCTTGCGGCCCGGCACATTTAAAAGTGATTTTAGAAACCGGACAATTAAACCTCGAGCAGGTAAAAAAAGCATCTGAAATTGCCATTGAAAACGGAGCCGACTTCATTAAAACCTCTACCGGAAAATACAGCGAAGGAGCTACGCTTGAAAAATCGTTGGTAATGCTCGATGTAATTAAAAATCATTTTGACAATACAGGAAAAAAAATAGGATTTAAACCTGCCGGAGGCATCCGCACAGTAGATGATGCCATTCATTACACGGAATTGGTTTATGCTGTTTTGGGCAACGATTGGCTTACGCCGAAATTATATCGCATTGGCGCCAGCAGTCTGGCGTCAAATGTATTAAAAGCAATGGCGGAACTTTCCAATAATCAAAAACTTGCTTCAATAATGTAATGGGCTTTTCCGTAATCATAACATTGTGTGTAGTGGCAGCATTGGTTGCCGCTCTATACTCCGGAAAAATAAGAACTGCTTATGCTTTTTTGTTAGCCATCGGCGTTTTGGTGCTGTTTAAAATATTATCGCCTGCCGAAGCTTTAAGTGGTTTTGCCAACGAGCAACTGGCAATCATTATCATATTACTGATTATCAGTGATATTATTCGAAAATCAAAAGTATTATCATATCTGTTTAACAAAGCTATTGGCGACACTTCGGGCGAAATAAAGTTTTTGACCAAGCTAATGCTATTTGTGGCTCCATTGTCGGCATTTTTCAATAACACACCTTTGGTTGCCATATTTATGCCGTTTGTTCGTAATTGGGCTGTTGAGCACAAAAAATATCCCTCGCAATATTTAATTCCATTATCATATGCCACCATTTTGGGAGGAGCGGTTACGCTTGTAGGCACTTCCACTCATTTAATTGTCAACGGGTTGGTTACAGAAAACAACTTACCTTCGCTTTCTATCTTTGACTTTACACCGGTTGGTTTGGCAATGCTCGTATTGGGATTGATTTATATTTTGATTTTTTACAAAACTTTACCCAAAAACCCCGATGTTTTAGAAGATTTTAATAAGCAAAACCGCAATTTTTTTATTGAAGCAAACATTAAAGAAAATGCATTTATCATTGGCAAATCTATAGAAGAAGCTTCTTTGCGAAACTTAAAGTCACTTTTTTTGGTAGAAATTATTCGGAAAGATAAAATCATTTCGCCGGTTTCGCCAAACGAAATTTTAGAACAAGAAGACGTGCTTATTTTTACCGGTAACACCCAAAGCTTTGACGATTTACTTGATGCAAATTTAGGGTTAACACTCCCCAAAGCGGCACGCGACATTATTACAGAAAATGCCAACATTGTAGAGGTTGTGGTTTCTTACAATTCTTGGATGATAGGTAAAAAAATTAAAGAAACCGATTTTAGAGGAAAGTATGACGGCGCCATTATTGCAGTTCACAGAAATGGTGAAAAATTAAGCGGGAAAATTGGCGACATCATCATTCAACCCGGTGATGTATTACTTGTTTTAGCCGGAAAGGATTTTTATAAACGCACTGAAAATAATCAAGCTTTTTATATATTATCTGTTCAACAAAACACACCAACTACCTCTGTCGGTAAGGTGCTGTTGGTTTTTGGACTTGTATTGACATCTATTATATTATCGGCTGTAAACCTGTTGCCCTTGTTCACCGGATTGCTCATTACCTTAATTGTTGCCATATCATTACAATTGGTTCCTTTTAACGAAATTCGGAAAGGACTTGATTTTAATCTTATTTTCATTATTGCACTGGGCTTGGCTTTGGGAAGGGCAATGGAAAATTCCGGCACAGCCGAATTTATCAGTCAAGTTATTCATACATACTTTTCCAATTTACCGGTGATTAGCTTGTTGATGATTTTATTTTTATGTACCAATTTATTGGCTTCGTATATTACCAACAGTGCGGCGGTTGCTATTATGTTTCCCATTGCTTTGGCGCTGTCAAAAACACTCGGTATTAACTATTTACCTTTTGTTTTAATTATTTCGTTTGGGGCTGCCGCCAACTTCATTACACCTATTGGTTACCAAACTAACCTTATGGTTTACGGTCCCGGACGATATAAATTTAACGATTACTTAAAATTCGGGCTTCCGCTTACAATCATTTATATGCTTGCCGCATCATTTATACTATATGCCATGTATTTTTAAAAATAGCTTTTGAGATAAATAAATATTTCTAATTTAGCATTATAAAACCTTTTAGAATTTAGATTATGGAAAAATTTGATGTAGTAATCATTGGCTCCGGACCGGGAGGATATGTTTGTGCCATTCGTTGTGCACAATTGGGGATGAAAACCGCTTTAATAGAAAAATATAACACACTAGGCGGAACATGCCTCAATGTTGGTTGTATTCCGTCAAAAGCTTTGTTGGATTCTTCGGAACATTATCATCAAGCCAAACACAATTTTGAAGCACACGGGATAAAAGTTGGTCAATTAGAAATTGATTTGGCCAAAATGATTGAACGCAAAAACGAAGTTGTGTCTCAAACGTGCGCCGGCATTGATTATTTAATGGATAAAAATAAAGTTTCTGTTTTTCACGGTATAGGAAGTTTTAAGTCTGCCAAAGAAATTACCGTAAAAGACAACGATGGGAAAGAAACGGTTCTGACTACCAACAAAGTAGTGATTGCAACAGGTTCTAAGCCCAATTATTTTCCGGGAATGGAACCCGATAAAAAACGCATCATTACCTCTACCGAAGCCCTAAATTTAAAAGAAGTGCCAAAAAAACTATTGGTTATTGGAGGAGGAGTTATCGGACTTGAGTTGGGTAGTGTTTATGCTCGTTTGGGCGCAGAAGTTGAAGTGGTAGAGTTTGCCGACAGAATTATCCCGACGATGGACGCCACAATGTCTAAAGAGCTTCAAAAAGTTCTTAAAAAAGAAGGATTTAAATTCAATTATAATCACCGGGTAAAAAATGTAGAAAACAAAGGCGACAAAGTAATCTTAACTGCCGACAATAAAAAAGGCGAAGAGGTAACTTTCGAAGCAGATTATTGCTTGGTAGCAGTAGGACGAAAACCTTTTACCGAAGGATTAAACTTGGAAGCAGCGGGTCTTAAAACCAACGAACGCGGACAAATAGAAGTAAACGACCACTTGGAAACTTCGGTTCAAGGAATTTACGCAATCGGCGATATTGTAAGAGGGCCAATGTTGGCACATAAAGCCGAAGAAGAAGGCGTATTTGTAGCCGAATACATGGCCGGTCAAAAACCACATATTAACTATGATTTAATCCCAGGCGTAGTATATACTTGGCCTGAAGTTGCTGCAGTTGGGTTTACCGAAGAACAGTTAAAAGAAAAAGGCGTTGAATATAAAGTGGGGCAATTCCCGTTCAAAGCATTGGGAAGGGCTCGCGCAAGTATGGATACACAAGGATTAGTGAAAATTTTAGCCGACAAAAACACCGACGAAGTGTTAGGCGTACACATTATAGGTGCTCGTGCCGCCGATATGATTATGGAAGCCGTAACGGCTATGGAATACCGAGCATCTGCCGAAGACATCGCTCGCATTTGCCATCCACACCCTACATTTACCGAAGCAATTAAAGAAGCGGCTTTGGATGCAACAGACAAAAGAGCACTACACATTTAAAATCCAATTTTTATTTTTTCTGAAAAGCGGCAATTGCCGCTTTTCTTAATTTATACAACTATGGAATTATCACAAGAAAAAAGAGAGCAACTGAAAAATGAAATTATTTGGTATTTTCAAAAAGAAAGGGATGAAAAAATAGGAATGATTGCTGCAGAAAGCATTTTAAACTTTTTTATTCATTTATTGGAAAAAGAAATTTACAACCAAGCTGTGGCAGATATTCAAAATATTATTGATAATCGTATCGAAGAATTAAAATATGATTTGGAAGATTTACTAAAAATCTAATCCTATCATTAAACCTTTTTGATATACGTTCATCTAAATAAGCGAACCAAAAAAACAAATACCATGAAAAAATTAATTGTAACAAGCGCCTTATCTGTAATTACACTAATGGCGTTTTCGCAAGAAAAACAAACGCGCACACCCGAAATGCGGGCAAAAAAAGTAACCGAAAAAATGGCTGAAAAGCTAAACTTGACGGATGAACAAAAAGAAAAAGTGTTGGAAGTAAATCTTAAGAAAGCCCAAGAAATGGAAGAACTTAAGAAAGAAATGCAAGCTTTGAAAGAAAAAAGAAAAAAACTCAAAGCCCAACACGATGAAGAAATGAAAAGTATATTGTCTGAAGAACAGTATCAAAAATATATTGAGATGCGCGAAGAAATGAAAAAGAAACATCATGAGAAAAAAATGAAGCATCTGCATGAACAAGAATCAAGCGAAGAATAAAAAATTAAAAATTCTTTCCTTTAAAAGCACTGCTTTGGCAGTGCTTTTTTTATGCTGTTAATAATAAATTTTTGATTTCGGAACAAAATTTGTAATCTTTGCTTAAAATTATTTATTTATGAAAAATTTCATTGCAACATTACTCACTCCGTTTATCATACTCCCTACATTATCTTTTGCGCAAGAGCAAGATAAAAAACCGGAAAATTTGGTTCCCAACCCAAGTTTTGAAGAAGTTGAAAAAAAAGTAAAAGAACCAGGCCAAATCGATTTGGCAACACCTTGGTTTTCTGCTTCTACCGCTCCGGTTGACCTATACAGCAAAAAAGCCAAAAACCCACAAATTACCGTTCCTCGCAACAATTACGGAGAAGAAAAACCCTTAACAGGTGATAATTATGCCGGATTTACAGCTTATGGCTATAAAAATAAAGCCAAAAGAAGCTATATTGAAGTAAAATTGACAAAACCGCTTGAAGCAGGAAAAGAATACTGTGTAAAATTTCACATTAGCTCTGCCGACATTTCAAAATATGCAGTGAATGACATTGGCGCTTATTTGTCTAAAACAAAAGTTGTAGCCAAAAGCGATGAAAAATTAAACAATGTACCGCAAATCATCAGTCGTAAACACACTGTTTACACCAAGCAGTTTTATTGGACACCGGTTTGTGGTGTTTACAAAGCCAAAGGCGGAGAACAATATTTGGTAATAGGAAACTTTACCGATGATGCCAAGTTAAAAGTGGTAAAACAACGCCGTCCAAGAGGATTTACCACACCGCAAACTTATGATGCTTATTATTATATTGATGATGTATCGGTAATTCCTGCAGAGGAAGTAAAATCTTGCGACTGCGACACCAAACCCGGCGAACAAAGAATGGAAACCGTTAAACGTGAATTTGAAAGCGACCCCAACGCAATTGTTGAAGAGCAAAAAGCTGCCGCGGCAAAAGTTACCACCATTATGTTCGATGAAAAGAAATCTAATTTAACAGAAGATGATATTAAACTCATTGACGGCATAATAGCCAAAATGAAAGCACAACCCGAAAGTAAGGTGTTGTTGGAAGGATTTATTGACCCTTCAGAGTCGGATGTTGTTGATTTGGATAAAAAACGGGTTTTCGCCATATATAAGTATATGGTATCAAAAGGAATTGCCAAAGAACGCATTGAACGCAAATACAGCAATTCGCAAAAACTTGCCGACACAACAGGCAACAAACCACAAGCTAATATGCGTGTAGTGATTACATTTAAATAATATTCTTTGAAACTAAAGTTCTAAATGCCTCGAATTATTGTTCGGGGCTTTTTTATTTCATAAAATATGATTATATTGAAATGCTTAAACAATTGAACATCAGCTTTATGCTTGCAACCAAAACAATAGCAGGAATTATATTCTTAAACTTATTAATCTTTCAAAAAATTAACGCTCAAAGTACTATTACATTATATACTGATTCTATTTTAACCACTGTTTCCGAAAATTATAATTATGGTGTTTTTTATGTGCCAAAAACAGCATATGCACAGAATCAATTTATAAATAATGAAAATCAATTAAATGCTATAAGATTAAACATAATAGAAAGTGTACTTAACAATGCTTCAAATTTAAACGAAGCCCTTAATTTATTGGATAGTGTAAGCGGTTTATTGCAGACTATATCTTCTAAAACGGGTAATCTTATTTTTATTTTCGAAAAAATGCCTTATTGGCTAAGCAGTTCTTCAGATAACTCTCCTGCTCAAACACCTGGATGGTATGTATTTAATACTAAGCCACCGGCAAATTATACAGATTGGAATACTATGGTTTACAGTATCGTTGACAGGATTGTTAATGTATATGGCATTTCAAATGCCAGTTTTGAAATATGGAATGAACCTGATTTAGGCTCTTGGACAGGAACAAAAACTGAATATTTCACACTGTTTAAACAAACTTTTTTATCTATTAAAAATGTAAACCAAGCTATTCCGATAGGTGGCCCGGCAACAAATTACTGGGGAAATAACATAAATTATTCTGCTTCTTATGGTCATTTAGATTTTAATGCTGCAAATTCTTCCCTTATTGCTAATTTGATTGACTCTGCTTATAATTGGGGTATCACTCTGGATTTTATCTCATGGCACAACTTTAATTTAGCATATCAAGTGCATGAAAATGCGCAAGAATTTATATTGAATAAATATGCTTCATTAAATTTAAATCCGCCTAAATTAATTATTAGTGAATGGAATGCTCCGTCTGCAATTAGAGATTTTGATATTCATAAGTCTTTTGCCGTTAAAAATATAAATGCAATTAATAATTTGCAAATTAGTAACAATGTTATTGCTGCATGGCAAGATTTTGATTATAACCCAACCAATGAGTTTCAAAACGATTACGGTTTATTGACTTATCAAAGCATTAAAAAACCGTTTTATTATTGTGTAAAATTTTTAAAAGAAATAAAAGGAAACCATATAAAATCTTCAGCTAACACTCCAATAGATAATATCGCCTCATACAACAACGATACTCTTCGATTAATTGTAAACAATTACTCCCCTCCTCCATTTATTGAGGCACTTAATCACACCTTACTTAAAGGTAAGTATAATTTGAATCAGCTTGATAGCGCAGGTTATATTAACATCTCACTTAACGGTTATTCTTATTTGGATTCTATTTACAAAGGAGAAATTTCCATTACTAACAATTCAGGATTAAATTCGGCAATCAATAATTCTATACCAATTTATCAATATTACAATTCTATTAAAAATTCTACTCAAATTATTACGATTTCAGTTGCCGGAAACAACCAAAATTTTACAAGTATTTTTTACGAAATTGACAGCACAAAAAATAACTCTCGTTTTATGTATGACTCATTATTAAATTTAGGTTATACTTCCTCTGATGCTGTTAATTATATCAACACCAACTTTAATTTGAAATCAGACACGGGAGTTTTTCAAAATGGTGTTTTCTCTAAAATTTTAAACCCAAACGCAGTAATGATGCTTAAAATTCATATACCGGGATTAACTGGAGAACAAAAGACATTAAATACTACAAATACGATAAGAATCTATCCTAACCCAACACAAGATTATCTATTTATTGTCAGTGATTCTGTTTTAATAAGTGAGTATAGAGTTTTAAATATTATTGGAGAGGAAATATTAAAACAAAAAGCAAATTCAAAACAAATAAAAATTGATTGCAGTAATTTACCAAAAGGCATTTATACAGTTCAGTTTCCGGGATTATTTTACAATAGAAAGTTTATAGTAGAATAATTAATTTATAACAGAATACAACACCGGTTTGCAAGGAGCAGCATCATTTTTAAAAGAAGCGGGCTGCAAACTCAATAAATATAATCCGTCAGGGATTGAATTGTCTATATAAATTAATTCGGTGATTGTGCGGTGCTTTTGGGTGTTTTCGGGGTATTCCCAAAACAAATGATGACAAATTAATTCGCCGCCGTCTTCTTCTCTATCAACCGAGGGGGTATCTATCAATAAATGGTTAACTCCTTGAGCCAAAATAAACGGAACAACTTCTTTATTTAAATACGGTGGATTAGTTCCGGAATAATGCCTGTGGCATTTGGTTTCATCATTGGGCAAAGTGCGAATGGCTATTGCCGATGGTTTTATATTTTTATCATCAATGGTATTCCAAGCTGTTTTTACATCTGCAGCCAAGATAACTTTGTCGTCGTTTATATCTCGAGGTTTAACCGAAATTACTTTCACAAAATGAAAATACGCTTTCAAGCAATCTTCCAAAAAATAATCTTCTTTGCTGATATGTCCCACACATTCGGTGTGTGTTCCGTGCCCGTGCGGATTGAAATAAATATTTCTAAAATTAACACTTCCTCCTTCTTTTACACTTCCCACAAAATGCTCTGTTCTCACCGGCTCAATTTTAGGCGGCTCTACATACCAAGCCAAAACATTGGCAGGAGAACTTTCAATTACCGTAGCAATAGGCATTGGTTTAGAAAAATCTACCCGTACTTTTGTATCGCTGATATGTATTTCGGCTATCATGTTAGTCTTTAAAAAATAATGCTTTGAGTTCTGTGGCATCTTCGGGTTTCATTCTGCCGGCTAAAATCAAACTGAGTTGACGTCTTCGCAAAGCGCCGTCATAACGTTGTTTCTCTTCTTCGGTTTCGGGTATTACTTCGGGTACTTCTATCGGATTTCCGTTTTGATCTACGGCAACAAATGTATAAATGGCATCATTGCATTTTACACGTGCATTGGCGCGACTGCTTTCTACATAAACATCTATAAAAACTTCCATCGACGAGCGAAACGAACGAGAAACTTTAGCTTCTAAGGTAACAATATCGCCCAATTTAATGGGATTGTTAAACGACACATTATTTACCGATGCGGTTACCACTACTCGTTTACAAAAACGGTGTGCCGATATTGCTGCACAAATATCCATCCAATGCAATAATCGTCCACCCATTAAATTACCCAAAGTGTTGGTGTCGTTGGGCAGTACTATTTCGGTCATTACAGCTTTGGTATCTGATGCTTTTATTTTTTTCATTTCCCCGTGGTAATTTGTTAATTTAGAGGTAAATTTCGTAATAAAATCCATATTTATGCTTTCTCATCTAAAATTAAAAGATATTTTATTTCTTGATATTGAAACAGTTCCTCAGTATGCCTCTTACAATGATATGCCCGAAAAACTGCAAACTTTGTGGGATAAAAAAGCGTCGCAGTTAAAAAGTGCAGATGAAGATACATCTGAAACGCTTTACGATAGAGCCGGTATTTTTGCCGAATTTGGGAAAATTATTTGTATTTCGGTAGGATTTGTTACGCATCACGAAGGGAAACATCATTTGCGTGTAACTTCCTATTTTGGTGATGATGAAAAAGCTTTGTTATTGGCTTTTTTTGAATTGCTAAACGGATATTACCACAAAACCGATTCATTGCTTTGTGGACATAATGCCAAAGAATTTGATTTTCCTTACATTGCCCGCCGTGGGTTGATAAACGGATTGAAATTGCCTAAAATATTACATATTGCAGGTAAAAAACCTTGGGAAATAAAACATATCGACACAATGGAATTATGGAAATTTGGTGATTATAAAAGTTACACCTCTTTGGATTTATTGACGACCATTTTTAACATCCCTACTCCAAAAGACGATATTGACGGCAGTATGGTGGGCAAAGTGTATTGGCAAGACAACGACCTTGAACGGATTGTAGAATATTGCCAAAAAGATGTGGTGGCACTGGTTCAATTGTTTTTGCGATTAAAAGGAGATGATTTGATTGAGGAACAAAATATATCATTTATTTAATAATATTTCTATGTGTTTTCATACCGGATTACATCGCAGTAAAAAAGAAATTGAAGAAACGTTTCAGGCAAAGTTTGAGCCCGGGATTGATTTTGAACCGCAAGATTATATTGGATTTTCGTTCCCGCAAACACCGGTTATTTTACACATGCAACCTACAGTTATTACACTGTGTCAATGGGGGTTAATTCCAAATTGGGCAAAAGATATGGAAATTAGAAAATTTACGCTTAATGCCAAAATAGAAACAATAACCGAAAAACCTTCATTTAAAAATTCGGTAAATAACCGGTGTTTAGTTATTGTTGATGGTTTTTATGAGTGGAAATGGCTTGATGAAAAAGGTAAACAAAAGCAAAAATATCTGATTACGTTAAAAGATGAACCGTTGTTTGCTTTGGCTGGAATTTGGAGTGAATGGACGGATAAAAGTACAGGAGAAGTTATTAAATCATACGCTATTGTAACTACACAAGCGAATGATTTAATGGCTGAAATTCATAACAAAAAGAAACGAATGCCTGTTGTATTAAACCACAATTCGCAAAAAGAATGGCTTGACTTAAAACCCATTCACGAATTTGCTTACCCTTTATACGATGTCTCGCTCCAAGCCACTCCGGTTGTTTAAATATCACAAACTGTTTAATGCTTTTTCGAGTAAAACTTTTACTTCTTCTGCAAAAGGAATTATTTTATCATTACCCACAATTGAAAGTGCTGTAACCGGGTTCATCACCGCTACATTTGTTGTTCCGTCACCATTATCGATTAAAGTAACATTGCACGGCAACATGATACCGATTTTTTCTTCTTCCTGAATTGCCTGATAAGCGAAATTAGGGTTACAAGCGCCTAATATTTTGTAGGGCTTAATATCCTTGTCAATTTTCTTTTTAAGTGTTGCTTGCATATCAATTTCGGTAATAATACCAAACCCCACTTCTTTTAATGCTTCGCGCACTTTTTCATCTGCTTTTTCAATGGGCATGTTTACATTTTTCTCTATATAATACATAGCTTTATTTTTTTGATTTTAAAACAAATGTATAATAAAAGTGCAATAAAATCGGTAATTAAGGTTACACAACAAAAACTAATCGAAATACAAAAAGTAATATGCCTCTACATTATCAAGATAAGCACCGTCAAATCCGGCATCAAGAATTTTTTTCATGTATGAATTATCGTTTCCGTAAATAATCTCTTGCCAATCTTTTTTCCAGAATTTTACCCAAATTTCGTCTTGGTAGCCCTTGTAAGGTTTTTTAAGCCAACGTGGATGGTGCAGTTTCCAATCATCCTTCCAGTAATAGCGCCAGTTTTCTGCCGCACCGATGTTTATGTATGAAATAACCAACCGCTTGCCTCCGTTGGTTTTTGTTTTAAGACTTTCTATTTCTGATTTGGTAAATGCTGTTTCGCCAAAAAACAAATCAATCAGCACAACATCAAAATTAGTGGATGCAATAGCGTTTATCATCTCTTGCTTAGATGTATATTCATCATTGCTGATTAAGTATAAATAATTTTTGGCTTGCGAAAGTGTTGTAATATCATTTGCATTTTCATTGATAACCGTATCGGGAATATATTGGTAATAATAATTGTTGGCTGTTCTTGGGAAACATAACCAACCATTTGCCGTAACACGGCTGATAGCATCTGCGATATTATTATTGTCTTTTACGTACTCCGAGACCAACACTTGTTTACTGTCGGGCAATGCTTTCAATAATTCTATTCTGTAATTATCGGGTTCGTAACCTCCGTTGTAAAATACTTCTTCTACGCCAAAACCGCTAACCACCGACACATATGATTCGTTAATGCCGTCATTTGGGTTTTGATTATTAAATGCTAATTCCACGCCATTTTGCGGAATAATAATAAAATCACTGTTGTAATCTCGTGCGTAGTTGGCAATATCCTCAACAAACCGACGCATTTTTTCTGCTGCTTTATCCGAGCGTTTTTCTTTACGGCACGAAAAGAATAAAATAATTGCCGGCATAAACAATACAAAATACTTTTTCACAGTAGAATCTTTTTGCAAATATATTTCTAAACTAAAAAAGGCCGCTAATAGCATAGCGACCTTTTAATATTATTTGATTGAAACAGAATAACTATTCTTCTTCTGCTGCTTGTACTTCTTCCTCTTGTTTAGGATTTAATTCTGCTGAGAAATCAAGCGTTACCTCATCGCCCAACACACCCGGACCGTAAGTTAACCCGAAGTCATTTCTGTCAATAGTTAACTGACCTTCAATAGCTGCTGCTTTTGTTCCCCAAGGTGTTTCTGCAGTACCCAAGTAAACAAATGGTAAGTCAACATCTTTGGTTACCCCAAGCATAGTTAACTTTCCTTTGGCAACATAACCGTTTTCGGTTTTTACTATTTCAGTTGATTTGAATGTAATAACAGGATATTTTTCCACATTAAAGAAATCTTCACCTTTTAAGTGATCGTCACGTTTTTTGTTTCCTGTATTTACAGATGCCGGATCGATAGTAATATCAATATCCGCCACACCGTTTTCGTCAAAACTTGCTGTTCCGCTGATTTTCTCAAAACTTCCTTTTGAAGTAGCCAATAAATGACGAATTGAAAAATTCACATAACTGTGTGAAGCATCTAATGCCCAATCGCCTTTTAATTCATTAATGTCTTTTGAAGGCGATTCAACAACTACTTCTTCTACCACCTCTTCTACTACAACAACTTCCTCTTCTTGAGCTTCAGCAGAATGTCCTTCTGTATGTCCGCCTAAAATGGGGGCAATAACCAACCCTACCAAACATGTTAATTTAATTAAAATATTCATTGATGGTCCTGAAGTATCTTTAAAAGGATCTCCAACAGTATCTCCGGTAACAGCAGCTTTATGCGCATCAGAACCTTTGTATGTCATTTCACCATCTATTTCCACACCGGCTTCAAACGATTTTTTAGCATTATCCCAAGCACCACCGGCATTGTTTTGGAAAATTGCCCAAAGTACTCCCGAAACGGCTACTCCTGCCATATAACCACCCAACATTTCGGCAGCCAAGCTTGCAGGATAACCGAATAACATGGGTAAAAATGCAACCAATAAAGGCGTAACAATGGTTAAAGCTCCGGGCAACATCATTTCTTTTAATGCGGCTTTGGTAGAAATATCCACACATTTACCATATTCGGGTTTTCCGGTTCCTTCCATAATACCCGGAATTTCTTTAAACTGACGGCGTACTTCTTTTACCATTTCCATCGCTGCTTTACCTACTGAGTTCATTGCTAAAGCCGAGAAAACTACCGGCACCATTCCTCCAACAAAAAGCATAGCTAAAACAGGCGCTTTAAATATATTGATACCGTCAATTCCGGTAAAGGTAACATAAGCCGCAAATAAAGCCAATGCAGTAAGTGCTGCAGAAGCAATGGCAAAACCTTTACCAATGGCGGCAGTTGTATTACCAACAGAATCTAAAATATCGGTACGAGTACGCACTTCTGAAGGAAGTTCACTCATTTCGGCGATACCACCGGCATTGTCGGCAATAGGTCCAAAAGCATCAATAGCCAATTGCATAGCTGTAGTTGCCATCATAGAAGTTGCCGCAATAGCTACACCATAAAAACCGGCAAACTCATACGCTCCCCAAATTGCTCCGGCAAATAATAAAATTGGTGCAAAAGTAGATTTCATACCTACACCCAATCCGGCAATAATATTGGTAGCCGCACCGGTTGCAGAGTTTTGAATAATGCTGTTTACAGGCTTTTTACCCAAGCCGGTATATACTTCTGTAAAATAAGAAATTAATGCGCCCACAGCCAAACCTATCACTACTGAGCCAAACACATCGTTAGAAGTAATGGTTTGAGACCCCATTTGGAAAAGTTCCATCTGCATTTGAGCAGGCAACATCCATTTGATTAAGCCATAAGAAGCAATTGCAGTTAAGGCAATCGAAATCCAGTTACCCATATTTAAAGCTTTTTGCACATCGGCTTCTTTGGCATCATTAGATTTAATTTTTATGAAAAATGTTCCGATAATTGAAAAGATAATTCCAAATCCGGCAATTGTAATTGGCAATAATATGGGACCAATACCACCAAATGCATCATCAATTGAACCGCCCATATCTTTAATAACATAATTACCCAGCACCATAGCAGCCAATACGGTTGCTACATAAGAACCGAATAAATCGGCACCCATACCGGCAACATCACCTACGTTATCACCTACATTGTCGGCAATGGTTGCAGGGTTACGCGGGTCATCTTCAGGAATACCGGCTTCTACTTTTCCTACCAAATCGGCACCTACATCAGCCGCTTTGGTATAAATACCACCACCAACACGGGCAAATAATGCAATTGACTCGGCACCTAATGAAAATCCTGCCAATGCTTCCAATACAAGAGTCATATCTTGTGTATCTGTCCAATCGCCATTCATAAACCAAACAAAAAGCACGGCAAAAAGAGTACTTAATCCAAATACTGCCAATCCGGCAACACCTAATCCCATTACAGTTCCACCGCTAAAAGAAACTTTTAATGCTTGTGGCAAACTTGAGCGGGCTGCTTGTGTAGTACGTACGTTTGCATCGGTTGCAATACGCATCCCGATATTTCCGGCAACAGCCGAAAAAACAGCTCCAATAATAAAAGCAATAACTATAAACCAGTGGGTTGTTTCAACTATAGAAGAGACAACGCCCAACAATATTCCGGCGCCTATTACAAACATAGCCAACATTCTATATTCGGCATTTAAGAATGCCATTGCACCTTCTTTGATGTAATTGGCCAATTCTTTCATTTTATCTGTTCCGGCATCTTGTTTTTTTACCCATTTTGCCAAAACAAGCATATACAATAATCCAACAAGCCCGAATACAGGCAAGATAAACACTAATTTTTCACTCAACATTTCCATAATTTTATCGTTTAAATTTTAGGGCGGCTAAAATACTTAATTATTTTTAAGTAACAAGAATTTTGTTATGTAAAATGCTTTATTGCCTTGATAATTAAAATATTATAATATGAATTTTGTTTAAGGGAAATTTTATTATTGTTCTTTAGCAGCCTTCAAGCAGTTGTGCAATAAGGTTGCCGGTAAAGATGATAATGCGCCGATACGGTTGAAAGATGATTTCAGGTGTTTTCTTATATTTATTGAAAAATCTTTTGAATACACCGGATTTATGTCGTTGTGCTGAATGTTGTCGGTCTTCTTTTTTCCTGTGAATATTTTAATCCCCCAACGCTTTGGCGTTGGGGGGGGGGAAGGATAAACTTATTGTTTCTTGATTTTAAACGAGGCAATGATTTTATTCTCGGAATACACCCGGACAAAATAAATTCCTTTACCGGTATCTTCCAATTTTAAAGGAATAGTTTTGGCAGAGTTGAATTCATTTTGGTAAACCAATTGCCCTAACGTGTTAGTTATTTTTACTGCCACGTCTGTAAAACTTTTTGCCAACTCTATGGTAAATTTACCCGTTGTGGGATTGGGGTACACTCGCACAACATTAGTGCCTGTGAGCTCTTGAATACCCACGGAAGCAACTGTTTGGCAGGCAGAAGTATCCGTACAACCGTTTTGTGTAACAATTACGCCATACGAACCGTTGGCGGTGGTTGTAAAGGTTTGTCCCGTTTCACCTGAAATTACAGCATAGTTTGGACAAGTTACCCATTGATATGTTGCATTGGTTGCATTAGCGGTAAGTACCGGGTCATTGTTGATCACACTTGTATCTACAGTGTTTACCGTTAAGTTAATGGTTATGATACTGTCACAACCGGCAGTGTTGGGTATGGTATCGGTGTACGTGCCGCTTGTTGACCAGGTATAGTTGCCGCTTGGTGAGGTATAACTGTTGCATGTCACCGGCGAAATAGTGCTTGTGGTAGCATTGTTAATGGTTAAATTCAACGTTACAATACTGTCGCAACCGTTTGCTGCACCACCCGGAATTGTGTAGGTGGGCGTATTGGTGCTTGACGTATATGTATTGCCGTCTATCCACGTATAGCTGTTGCAAGCTGTTTGTATATCCGTTCCCGTGACAGGTTGATTAACCGTTAAGTTAATGGTTATGATACTATCGCAACCGGCGGCGTTGGGTATGGTATCGGTGTACGTGCCGCTTGGTGACCAGGTATAGTTGCCGCTTGGTGAGGTATAACTGTTACATACCACCGGCGACAGGGTGCTTGTGGTCGTGTTGTTTACCGTTAAGTTGATGGTAATTATACTGTCGCAACCGGCGGCGTTGGGTATGGTATCGGTATAAGTACCGCTTGTTGTCCAAGTATAGTTTCCGCTGGGTGAAGTGTAAGTGTTGCATGCCACTGGCGATATAGTGCTTGTGGTCGTGTTGTTTACCGTTAAGTTGATGGTAATTATGCTGTCGCAACCGGCGGCGTTGGGTATGGTATCGGTATAAGTACCGCTTGTTGACCAGGTATAGTTGCCGCTTGGTGAGGTATAACTGTTACATACCACCGGCGATATAGTGCTTGTGGTATTGGAACATATACCCAATTTACTCACAAAGGCATCACTACCTCCTCCACCAAACGTTGTCTGAAACGCTCCCGCAGTGATGGGGTAATCAGTAGAGTTTGTTTGTCCCGTCACATACGCATTCCCGCTCCCGTCAACAGCGATGCCCGGTCCA
The DNA here is from genome assembly GCA_002295925.1 of Flavobacteriales bacterium UBA852. Classification (GTDB taxonomy): domain Bacteria; phylum Bacteroidota; class Bacteroidia; order Flavobacteriales_E; family Vicingaceae; genus UBA852. The sequence goes on along the minus strand of DBGO01000013.1, from coordinate 239,003 downwards.
GAATCATCACTACTCCCCCCAAGATAGGTGGAATAGAGCAACGCACTAGCGGTGCTGTTCAACTTCGTTACAAAGGCATCCCAACTTCCCCCACCAAACGTCGTCTGAAAAGCTCCCGCAGTGATGTCGTAATTGATAGAACCTGTATTTCCCGTTAGATACGCATTCCCGCTCACGTCAACGGCGATGCCCTCTCCTCTTTCAAAATCACTCCCCCCAAGATAGGTGGAATAAACTAAGCCGTTACCGGTGCTGTTCAACTTCGTTACAAAGGCATCATAAGTTCCTCCACCAAACGTCGTCTGAAACGCCCCCGCAGTTATGTCGTAATTGGTAGATGTTGTAACTCCCGTCACATACGCATTCCCGCTCACGTCAACGGCGATGCCCTCTCCTCTTTCAAAATCACTCCCCCCAAGATAGGTGGAATAAACTAAGCCGCTACCGGTGCTGTTCAACTTCGTTACAAAGACATCCCAACTTCCCCCACTAAACGTCGTCTGAAAAGCTCCCGCAGTGATGGGGTAATCAGTAGATTGTGTATTTCCCGTCACATACGCATTCCAGCTCCCGTCGATGGCTATGCCCCGTCCATATTCACTACCACCCCCCCCAATATAGGTGGAATAAACTAAGCCGCTACCGGTGCTGTTCAACTTCGTTACAAAGGCATCATAATTTCCCCCAAACGTCGTCAGAAAAGCTCCCGCAGTGATGGGGTAATTGGTAGAAAGTGTATATCCCGTCACATACGCATTCCCGCTCCCGTCAATAGCTATGCCCCATCCATAATCATAATTACCCCCCCCAAGATAGGTGGAATAAACTAAGCCGCTACCGGTGCTGTTCAACTTCGTTACAAAGGCATCATAATTTCCCCCAAACGTCGTCTGAAAAGCTCCCGTAGTGATGGGGTAATCAGTAGAGTTTGTATTTCCCGTTAGATACGCATTCCCGCTCCCGTCAATAGCTATGCCCCATCCATAATCATAATTACCCCCCCAATATAGGTGGAATAAACTAAGCCGCTACCGGTGCTGTTCAACTTCGTTACAAAGGCATCATAATTTCCCCCAAACGTCGTTTGAAATGCTCCCACAGTTATGTCGTAATCAGTAGATTGTGTATTTCCCGTCACATACGCATTCCCGCTCCCGTCAACGGCTATTCTCTGTCCATATTCACTACCACTCCCCCCAAGATAAGTAGAGTACAGCAAGGGGTCAATAATGAGGTCTTGCATGGGGTCGTAGTTGCCTACGTTTATTTTCCACCGGTTGTTTTGTTTTTCAAACCGGCTTTCTATTTTTTTATCTCCTTGGTAGGTGTATAATTCTGCCATTGCCACTTCGCCAAAGCGGGTGGTAAAATACAAGTTGCCGTCTTTCAGGTAGGCATTATCTTGTCCTTCCAACGTAAATTGTATTTGTGCCGGGTCGGCACCGGGGTGCACAATATAATCGTACCGCAAACTGCCTTGGTCAAAATAATACCGCAAGTCTATGCCGTTATATACATTCTTCACTATGGCTTCTTTGAACAACCCCACAAAAGTTGAATGCTTACTTGGGTCGTTACCAATTAAATAGTTGTGATACCCCTCTTGTTTTTGTTTGCCGGCTTGTTGTGGCTCGGGGTTGTGGTTTTGCAGTTTCATCAATACCCTGTGCCCCAACAACAGGGTGTTTTCCCATTCGTCTTGGTCAAACTTGCCTTTAGGCATTTGTTCTTTTGCCGTACTTTCTTTAGTTTTTTCTATTTTAAAGAAAGTATAGTTTACGCCATACTTCGTTATCCATGCATCCAATCCGCCCATGCGGCACAAGAAAAGCACATCATCGTGCCACTGTCCTTTGTTTTCGATAAAATAATGCCTGTCGGCATTGTATAACATCTGTTGCGCTTCGTTGTTTTGCGCAAAGCCGCCAATTGTAATAAGCGTTGTAAATAAAACTAATAATGTTTTTTTCATCTGAATAAAATTAAGGTTAAAACTAACTGCAATTTATATACATTTATCTTTTTGAGCAAATTTTTTTTTTGTAAAAAATTTATTATTCTTTTTACTTTTTACCTTTTAGGAAAAAAATATAAAGCTAAAAGCTAATTTTTTAATGACGGGGCTAAAGCTCATGTTATTATATTTTCAATGCGATGAGAAAAACACATTAAATCTATAGAAAGATATCCGGATTTAATTTTTGATGCTCTTTCATTAATTGCGCCATATATCCTTTGCGCCAATTGAGGTTAGCTTGGGCATTAAGTTGCTCAAGCTGTTGTTTGTCGTCGGTTAAGATAATATCTGTTTGGGAATATTGTATGGATGAGTTGATATTTACCTCAGGTGTTAATGTGGAAAAAATTTCCAAATTCCGGTATTCGGGCAAATTGCCTGTAGAATGAACCGACACATAAAAACCGGATTTTTTGAGTGTATGCAGTAATGCCAAATTTCCTTTACCAATTGTTTTATCCAAATATCCGTGTGTGTTGATAATAACTCGTGCATTGGGCGTTAAACTGTTTTTTAACAATGCTAAACTTTCTTGCGTAAGCACATAACCGGGACTTACTTCGCCTTTAAACACATCGATAACAACTATGCTGTATTTTTTTTCTCGTAAAGCAAGCGTGTTGATGAAATGACGCGCATCATCATTAACAACATTGACCAAAGGGTTTAAGTTCAGATAGTTTTTTGCCGCTTCAATAATTCTTATATCAAATTCTATAGCATCAACACGGTAATTTTTATCTGCCAACATATTAGCCAACGTGCCTCCGCCCATTCCCAACACCAAAGCATTTTCGTTTTCCTTTGCTTTTATGGTATCGGTTAGATTGTATATTAAATTTACATAATCCAGCACATAATCGCCACTTTCTGTCCAAATGGATTGAGTGATTTGATTGACCGTTAACTCTCGCAAAGTGCCAAAACACTCGGTTGGATATTCAAAAACGGTTATTTGACCATCGATACCTTCTTTTTGATACAAAACATAAGACGACCGCTGTTTCATCTTATACAAAAAGCCTGCGACAAACAGCATCCATATCAAAAAGAAAATCCACTCTTTTTTATCTTTAAGCAATAACAAAAAAATAACCACATGTAAAGCCGACAATAATAAACAACTGATTTTAAGCCCAAAAGACGGTATAAACCAAAAACCGAACAACAAAGTGGCTACAATTCCGGTAAAGGTAGATAAAGCAAAAATTGTCCCGGCATAAATCCCGGCTCGCGCTTCACTTTTGTTTAACAGTTGGATAATTACCGGCGAAACCAAACCCAAAATGGAGACTGAAACAAACAAAACCATCGCCGCAATCACAAATAACGAAAGGTAAAAATTGACCGGATGATACATTAAAAACAAGTAAATTCTGTTTAACAAAAACGGCAAAATCAATAACCACAAGGCGTTTACAAAAACGGCATATTTTAATATTTTCAATACGTTTTTTTGTGCTTTAATGAGTTTTGCACCGGCAAAATAACCCACTGCCAATCCCAACATTGTGATAGAAATAACCGATGCCCATACATATAGCGAATTGCCAAAAAACGGAGCCAATAATTTGGCGCCCGTAATTTCCACACCCATTATGATAAATCCCTCAAGAGCAGAAATCAGGTATAATATGTTTTTATTGGCACTCATTTTTGTAAAAATCGCAGGGTATCTTCAATGATTAACCGCTCGTTTTCCCATTGCATACACTTAAAGTGTTTTTTGGGGCATTTTGAAAATCCAATTTTAGAACAAGGTCGGCAATTTAAATGATTATTTTCGATAATCACAACATTTTCAGGGTGTTTTGGTTCATAAGGATACATCCCGAATTTTGGGACGGTATTACCCCAAATGCTTATTACGGGCTTTTGAAATGCAGCAGCAATGTGCATCATTCCGGTATCGTTGGTAATGACCACTTTTGCCTGCTCAATAATGCTTGCCGATTGATTTACACTGTATTTTCCACACGTGTTGATGGTATTTTGTGTTTTGTTATAAATATAAAGTGCATCTTCTTGGTCTTCTTTTCCTCCTATTAATACTATTTTAAGTGGATTTTTAAAGTTTAAGGCATCAATAAGCATTGCTGTTTTTTCACCCAACATTTCGCAGATGTAAGGAATTTTTTCTTTCGGATATTTTTTTGTTTGATGCGCCGCTCCAATCACAAATGCTACATACTGATTGGGTTGTATGCCTAACTCTCTTTCTACATCTACTTTTTCTTCTTGTGGAATAAAATAATCCAACCCTTCATTGTCGTTTTGAATATCAAAGGGGGCAAGCGTTTCGATGTAACGGTCAACAATATGTTTATTGGGAAGTTTGTCTATTTTAAAATTTACAAGCAACCATTTTTCCCAATTCAATTTATTGAAACGCAAAGCGGGTGTTTTTAACCAATTTATGACCGTTTGCGAGCGCACATTTTTATGTAAATCGACAATATGGTCAAAGTGAGCGGTTTTTAGTTCTTGCTTTACTTCATTCAGATTTTTCTCAAAACTGTGAATTTTTGAAATATAAGGGTTGACTTTTAAAACCGGTGCATACGATTTTTTTGTCAAATAATGAATCTCTACACCATTGCCAAACTTTTTTTTGAGCAAGCGCAAAACAGGTGTTGTCAATACAATATCACCTATTGAGCTAAACCTGATGACCAGTATTTTAATTTTTTCTTGCACAAAAACAAAGTTAATCTAAAAAACAGAAAAACAGCCGTTTCGGATATTTTGGATTTTCCGGACTCTTTAAATCATTTATATTCCTTTCATTTTCTTTACATTTGGCAATAAAAATTTTATGCCTCTTTTTGATACTCATAACCATATTTTTGCCGAGCAGTTCAGTAAAGATATTGACAATGTAATTGCAAACGCCCAAACCGCCGGCATTACAAAAATGGTATTACCCAATATTGATAAAGAGAGTGTTGAGCCAATGCTCGCCTTGCATAAAAAACACCCTGATCTTTGCTTGCCTGCTATTGGCTTGCATCCTACATCGGTAGATGATAATTTTAATGATGCATTAACCTATTTTGAACAATTATTGGAAAGCCTCAATCACCCTTTTGTAGGTATTGGCGAAACCGGATTAGACCTTTATTGGGATAAGACTTTTCTTGCTCAACAAATAGAATCGCTGTCAATTCAAGTAGAATGGGCTAAAAAATATCAATTACCTATTATTTTGCACGTTAGAGATGCTTTTGATGAAATTTTTGAAGTAATTGACCGCTTACACGATGAAAAACTAACGGGAATTTTTCACTGTTTTACAGGAAATACCTCACAAGCCGAACACATTTTGGATTATAAAACTTTCAAAATTGGCATCGGTGGAGTTGTTACGTTTAAAAACAGCGGATTGGATAAAGTAGTAAAAAATATTCCGTTGGAACAAATTGTTATAGAAACCGACGCACCTTATTTAGCACCTACACCTTACAGAGGAAAACGAAACGAACCGGCTTACCTTACTTATGTTGTGCATAAATTAGCCGAAATTTACGAACTGCCTTTTGATACTGTTGCCCAAAAAACTTTTGATAATGCAATGACTGTTTTTAAACTTAAATAATTGCCTTTATGCGCTCCATTTTATTGATATACACCGGCGGAACTATCGGTATGATTCAAGATGAAGAAACCGGATTATTAAAACCATTTGATTTTGATTATTTATCGAATGAAATTCCGGAACTGAAAAAACTCGATTACCAAATTACTACTATTTGCTTTGATACGCCAATTGACAGTTCGGATATGCAACCCGAAACGTGGGGAAAAATTGCCAAAATCATTGAAAACAACTATGCGCAAAACGATGGATTTGTGATTTTACACGGCTCTGATACAATGGCTTACACCGCTTCGGCATTAAGTTTTATGTTGGAAAGATTATCAAAACCTGTGATTTTAACCGGCTCGCAATTACCAATAGGCATCATTAGAACCGATGCCAAAGAGAATTTATTGACAGCAATAGAAATTGCCGCCGCCAAACACCCTGACAATTCTCCGGTAATAAAGGAAGTAGCGGTTTATTTTGAATATCATTTATATCGGGGAAACCGGACAACAAAAATCAGCGCTCAGCAATTTGATGCTTTTGCTTCGCCCAATTATCCGCCTTTGGCAGAAGCAGGTGTCCATATTGATTATGCTTTTGAGTATTTAAAACCGTTAAATGAGAACTTCAATTCTTTCAACGTTTTTTATAACTTAAAAAACACCGTAGCATCGATAAAATTATACCCCGGGATAAGAAAAGAAAACATTGAATGTTTATTATCAGTTCCCCATTTGCAGGCGGTTGTTTTTGAAACATTTGGCAGTGGAAACGGTTTTACGGCACCATGGTTTTTGGAAGTGTTGAAAAAATTTGAGAATCAAAACATTTTAATTGTCAACAAAACACAATGTTTAAGCGGAAAAGTAGAGCAAGGCAAATATGCTACTTCTTCTTACTTTACCAAAGTAAATGCTTTAAGTGCCGGCGATATGACTTTTGAAGCCACTATTACAAAATTGATGTATTTGCTGGGTAAATATTCGTCTGTTTCAAAAGTGCGCGAACAGTTTTTAATGAATATTTCGGGAGAATTGAGCAGTTAAACTTCAGCTAATACTTCTTCTTTTGATTTTGTTTCGGGATAAAAACTCAACAGTTTATCCAAAACATCATCAACAATAGCATCGGGACATGAGGCACCACTGGTTAAAACTATTTTCACCTTGGGTTTTTGCGGTAAAAATTCGTTGGTTTTCACGCGTTTTTTTGCTTGATAATCAAAATGATTGATGCGCCCGTTTTCTTCAATTTCATTTGCCGAGTTTATAAAGTATGTCGGGAATTTTTTTTCGCAAAGTTCAACCAAATGTGTTGTATTTGAGCTGTTGTATCCACCAACCACAATGGCTAAATCGGCTTGTTCTTCGAGCAATGCCATCGTTGATTGTTGATTATCGTTTGTGGCATAACAAAGCGTATCGCGTGTGTCGGCAAAATGTGCTTTCCAGTCATCGCCAAATTTTTGTTGAATGACCGACTTTAAATACTCGGCTATTGCTTGGGTTTCGTTGGCAAGCATTGTGGTTTGGTTTACCACACCGATTTTTTGTAAATCTTCGGGAAAAGAAAACTCATCGGAATATCTGCCACTGAAAATTTGCTCAAACTCTTTTATTGTCAAGTTGCCCTCAATGGCTTTTCCCAATATTTTGGCTTCTTCTATATCTTTAATAATGATAGACGGTGCAGATTTTTTACTGTGCGAAAAAGTGGCTTTCGTTTCTTCGTGTTTATGCTTACCGTGAATGATAATGGTATAGTTCTCTGCACCTAATTTATCGGATTTTTTCCAAACTTTTTCTACAAACGGACAAGTAGTATTGTATTTTTCTATATTAACACCTATTTTATTTAATTTTTCTATAATTTCAAGTGTGGTACCAAACGCCGGAATTATAACAATATCCTCAGGCTTTAACTCTTCCCAATCAATAAACATATTTCCTTCGGTATCCATAATAAAATTTATGCCGTGTGCTAGTAAATCCTCGTTCACTATTGGGTTGTGAATCATCTGCGAAAGCAAAAAAATTCTCTTACCCGGATTTTCATTTATCGCCTTATAAGCTCTCTCTATAGCATTTTCAACACCATAACAAAAACCAAAGTGTCGAGCCATGATAATTTCTACCGGGCCAAAATCTAACTTTGTAGGCGTAAAATCTTTTTTCCGGGGGTCGGTTAATTTTCTTTTGTTTTTTATATCGGAAATAAACGAACTTCGATAATATGTTGGAATATCAAATGATTTCATATCTCCAAAATTACATTTTATTTTATTGCAAATTAAAAAGCCCGCTCAAATGATATGAGCGGGCTTTTTCCGTTTTACCGGTTGCCTTTAATGTTGATGACCGTAAGCCAATTCTAAAAATTTATCGTAATCAATTTCTTTTTCGTTGATTTTGAATTTTTCTTTAAAAAGTTCCATTAGTTTGTCATCATACAATTTAGCATATATGTTTTGTAATTCTTCTTGATTTTTCAGCACTTCTCCTGTGGCTTGATTAAGCATTTCGTCATCAACAGGCATTCCCATTGATTCGTAGCGTTGCTTCAATATTTGTTTAACAAAATCTACTACTTCTTCGTGCGTAACTTTTAAATCGTTGTCTTTTATTATTTTGTTTTCTATCAATTGCCACTGTAAATTTTTGGCATAAGCCGGATATTCTCTTTCTAAATCTTCTTTAGAAATTGGTTTTTCGTTAGTGGCAACAATCCAACGTTTTAAAAATTCGTCGGGTAATGGTAAACTAAGTTTTTCGATAAGTTTGTTTTGTATATCAGCATATAATTTTTTGTCGATATCGGTTTGTAAACCTTTTTCTAACTCTTCTTTAATACGGTTTCTGAATTCTTCTACCGATTTAACTTGTCCTTCACCATAAATTTTGTCAAACAATTCTTGATTGAGTTCGTGCGGCACAAGATGTTTCACGTTCTCTACCGTGAATTTAAACTTGTTCTTCACATTGTGTAATTGCTCGTGTGTTATACCCAAAGCTCCGGCAACATCATTATGATTTTTGCTGATAGCCGTAATGTCATCAATAATGATTTCATCGCCTTTTTTGGCTCCGATTAATTTCTTTTGTAATTTTTTGTCCGTTACTTCAGAAATAACAATATATGATTCATTGGTTATTCCGCCTTCTATCTGGTTGCCGTTTTCATCCAATTCTTCAAATTTTCCGAACAACATATCTTCTTCGACAGCTTTTTCGGCATCTTCTAACTTTCCGTAACGACGGGCGGCATCTTCTACAAAACGGTCAATTAATTTTTCATCGATTTTTACAACATATTTGTCAAAATTTGTTTTGCCGTTGATATCAACTTTAAATTCAGGGGCAAAAGCAACATCGTAATTAAACGTAAATTCTTTGTCGTTATTCCAATCAATTGGTTTATCGTTTTCTTTTGGCAACGGCTGACCTAAAATATCCAGTTTATTTTCGATAATGTATTTGTTCAACGCATCTGACAATACTTTATTGATTTCTTCAACCAATACTTGAGTTCCTACCATTTTTTTGATCATTCCCATAGGAACTTTTCCTTTACGAAACCCCGGAAGTGAAGCATTTTTACGGTAGCCGCGTAATTGTTTATCAACGTTTTCTTGATAATCTTCGGGAGTAAGTGTAATGGTAATTACTCCGTTTAAGTCGTCTTTTTTTTCTAATGAAATATTCATAATTAAGAATTATTTAAAAATTAAAAACGGCATAAGGAAATGTTCCTTATACCATTTTGGCTGTTGTGCGGGTGGAGGGACTCGAACCCCCACGCCTCGCGGCACTAGATCCTAAGTCTAGCGTGTCTACCAATTTCACCACACCCGCTCATCCTTTGCTTTTGGGCTGCAAAGATATTTATTTTTTATTAACGATAAAAAATATCGAGTTTTTTTATTCTTTTCCTGTTTTTTTTGCTTTTGCGCCAGCTTTTTTCCAGTATCCGCGTTTCCAAACCCAACCGTGTTTTTTCTTTACCCACTGACCTTCAACCCACACTTTTCCTTTGGGAATTTTCACCCATTTTCCGGGACGATACATCCAGGTTTGCAACACAGGGTCCCAACGGTAAGAGGGGCTAATCCACGCGTATTTTTCATTGGGTTTTGGCGGCTTAACTACCGGATAGTTGTCTTGTGGTTTTTCTTCCAAATATTTGGCTTGGTTACATGCCGACAACGAAATAATGATTATCGAAAATAATATGGCTATTTTTCTCATAATGTTGTAATTTTACACAAAAGTAAACAAATATGTTAGAAATTTCACCTAAAGATATATCTGTTCCGCAATTGCACCGTTATTTATTGGGTGCTATAGGACCTCGCCCTATAGCTTTTGCCAGCACAATAAGCAAAGACGGCAAACCCAATTTAAGCCCGTTTAGTTTTTTTAATGTATTCAGTGCTAACCCACCAATTATGATTTTTAGTCCGGCACGCAGCGGCAGAACCAACCATACAAAAGATACTTATAACAATGTAAAAGAGGTGCCCGAATGTGTTATTAATGTAGTTACGTATGATATTGTACAGCAAATGTCGTTGAGCAGCTCGCCCTATGCTTCGGATGTTGATGAGTTTGTAAAAGCGGGATTAACACCGGTTGCTTCAGATTTGGTAAAACCATTTAGAGTTAAAGAATCGCCCGTTCAGATAGAGTGTAAAGTAATAGAAGTAAAAGAATTGGGGTTTGAAGGCGGAGCAGGAAACCTTGTTATTGCCGAAGTTTTAAAAATGCACATTGACGAACGAATTTTGGATAACAACAATATGATAGACCAACAAAAAATTGATTTGGTTGGCAGAATGGGCGGCAACTGGTATTGCCGGGCACACGGAGATGCGCTTTTTGAAGTGGAAAAACCATTAACAACCGTAGGTATCGGTTTTGATAATATTCCCGAAGACATAAAAAACAGCAAGATTTTAACCGGTAATGATTTAGGAATACTCGGTGGTGTGGAAAAATTGCCTTCGGCTGAAGAATGTGCAGAATATGTAAAAAACAATCCCGTAAAAGGAGATAAACATACCGAAGCCAAAAGATTACTGTCGGAAAACAAAGTAGAGGAAGCGTGGAAAGTATTATTAAGTAAATAAATTCATCATTATATAATTAAATTAAAAGTAAAATGGAATTAAAATTAAGCGGAAAAATTAAATTGATTAACGACACACAAACCTGGGATTCAGGATTTTCCAAACGAGAATTTGTAATCACTACTGACGAACAATATCCGCAAGACGTAAAGTTTGAAGTAATTAAAGACAAGACATCTTTATTGGATAATTTTACTGTTGGAGATAATGTAGATGTTTCGTTTAATGTGCGTGGTAACGAGTATCAAGGACGCTATTTTGTAAATTTACAAGCGTGGCGCATCAATAAAATTAACGATGGGGCAACTCCTCCGGCTAATATGCCTCCTTTACCAACCGAAGAACCGGATGTAATGCCACAAAATGACGAAACTGATGATTTACCGTTTTAACTCTTTGAAATACTAATCTGAAATGGATTTTGCCGAAAAGTTTGAACGAATATTTAAAACATTACTGCCCACGCCTTTTACTATTGCTATTGGGCTAACGGTAATAACATTCTTTTCGGCTTATATTTTTAACCATAACGAACATCTCACATTTTTCGACCTCACCGACTTTTGGAAAGCAGGGTTATGGAACAACGCCTTATTGGTTTTTGCCTTTCAAATGATGTTTATGTTGGTGTTGGGACATGTTTTGGCATTGTCATCACCGGTAGATAAAGCTATTTCCAAAATTTTGGTGTTTTGTAAAGATACAGCAACAGCCGCCGCTTTGGTCACTTTTTTCACTGTGTTGGTGAGTTTGTTCAATTGGGGATTGGGATTGATTTTTGGTGCTGTATTTGCCCGAAAAGTTGCCGATTACAGTTTGGCAAAAGGCATAAAAATAAATTACCCGCTCATTGGCGCTGCCGGATACTCGGGATTAATGGTGTGGCATGGCGGAATTAGTGGTTCATCTCTGATTAAGGTGTCCGAAAAAGGGCATTTGAAAGCTATGATGCAGTCTATACTTCCGCCCGAAAAATTAGACTTACTGCCCGACCAATTATTGTTTGACCAAACAGTATTTTCTACACTAAACATAATTGTTTCTTTTTTGTTAATTATTATCTTACCCTCGGTAATGTATTTAGTTGGGAAAAAAGTTAAACCCACACAGCTTATTTTACCCGAACATATTGAATTGGATGCATTAAGTGAATTTCATCCGGCAGGTGCCGAAAGAATTGACTATTCAAGTTGGTTTATAAAAATTATCGGCGTTTTTTTCTTGTTTTTGGGGCTTCGCAATTTTGCCTTGTCCGAAAATTGGCTCAGAGAAATTAACCCCAACAACATTAACTTTTTGCTCTTTGGCTTGGCTTTATTTTTTCACAAAAATATTATGCAATTTTTAAAAGCTGTTGACAATGCCATTGGTGGCGCTTCGGGTATTCTTATTCAGTTTCCTTTGTATTTTGGTATAATGGGCGTGATGAAAGAAAGCGGCTTGGTGCAGCAATTGGCTGAGTTTTTTTCGTCGGTCAGTAACGAGACTACTTTTCCGTTGTTTACATTTATCAGTGCGGCAATAGTCAATATATTTGTACCCAGCGGCGGAGGGCAGTGGGCTGTGCAAGGACCGGTTATTATCCAATCGGTTTTGGATTTAAAAATTTCTCTTTCTAAAAGTATTATGGCTTTGGCGTATGGCGACCAACTGACCAATATGCTGCAGCCATTTTGGGCTCTTCCGTTATTGGGTATAACAGGATTGAAAGCCAAGCAGATTTTGCCTTTTACCTTTATATTGTTTATTACCGGATTGGTGATTTTCAGTGTTTGCCTGCTTGTTTTTTAATTCTGTTGCTTGGGCAAGGTTATTTTCCCTTCTCTCTTTTTGTTAAATTGTGCCGAAAGATAAGCAATCATTTGCCGGATAGTATCAATTGCCTCTTGGGTTTCGGGCGTGATTTTCTTGCCTTTTAATTTTAACAAAATAATGCTGTATAAGGCATGGAATGCTGCATCAATATCGTTTCGGTAAGATTTCCCGGCTTTTATGGTAAAGGCATTGATATTGTCTTTGGCTTTGAAAAAAAGCTCTTGATATTTTCGATCGTTAAAGGTTGTAAGCAGTTGATGATGCAAATCTTGCAATTGGTCAATGTAACGAGTGGTCAATTTTAGATGTCCGCTATCCGCCAAATTTTCCTTCATCATCATTTCTATCAGGTTTTGATACCAAAGCTTCATGTTTAGCTTGGTTTCGCGGTCAACCTGAAATTTATCTATCACCGTTTGGTTAATGCGCTGCAAATCAAATTCGTTTGAGCGAATAATATCTTCGATTTGCCACATATACAATATGTATTCGGCAATGTTTTCTTTTTCTTTTTGTTGAGCAATAATCATAATAGTAAATGATTATTTGGTTTGTGAAGATTCTTTTTCGGCTTGGTATTTGGCATTTAGCCCGTCAACTATTTCTTTGGTAATGTCAAATTCTTTATTTGCCAATAAAATATTGCCCAATCCTGCGTGACCCAGGATATAATCGTATTGTTTTTCTTTGTTGTATTCCTCTAAATAATTATATATGCTCGACATCAACTTATTGTTCAAATTCACTTCTTCTTGAGCAAATTTTTCTTCCAAGTTCATTTTCATTTCATACAACTTTTGCTCTTTTTCTTGCAATTCGGCTTGTTTTAGCTGCCCTTCTGTTTGACTCATAAAACGTGCTGTTTCTTGAAAGTTTATTACTTCTTTTTCAAAAGCTTTCATTTTAGAATCAAGCTCACGCTGATATTGTTCTTGTTTTTTTCTCAATTGGTCAATCAAATCTTCATACAAAAGGTAATTTTTGTGTAAAGAATCTATATTGATATACACTATTTTTAGCGGACGGTCGCCATTGTTTCCGGCATTTTTCAGTAATGTATCGGTGTTTGCGGTTATTTCTGTTTTCTCTTTTTCAGAGGTTTGGTTGGTTGTTCCGTTTCCGGTAAAATGCAATATGAATAAAGCTACTACTGCCAAAATTAATACAACATTGATAATTTGTTGTGTGTTTTTCTTTTCCATAATTTTTTGATTATTTAATAAGGGTGCAAATTAACACATTCTTGTTGGAGCACAAAAAGTTTTTTAGAACAAACCACGTGCTTTTACTTCAATGTATTTGTTGATAGTATTTACGGTAAGCTCTTCGGGAGTAGTATAAATGGTTTGAATACCGTAGTTTCGCAGCTTTTTCATCATATTTTGCTTTTCGAGCAGATATTTTTCGGCAATGGTTTGTTTATATACATCTACCAAATTATCGGCAGGTTCGAGCATATATTCTTCCAACTCTTTATTCTTAAAAAATACGGTTATCAATAAATGTTGTTTTGCCATTTGCAATAAAAAAGGCAACTGACGGTTTAAACTGTCGGTGGTTTCAAAATTGGTAAACAAGACAAATAAACTGCGTTGAGTAATGTGTTTTTTGGTCAGTACATACAAATGCTCGAAATTACTTTCGCTAAACGTAGTTTTTTGATTATAAAGAACTTCTAAAATGGTTTTGATGTGCGTTCTTCTCTTGCGTGCTTTGACAATCGTTCTGACTTTCTTTTCAAATGTTACCAAACCGGCTTTATCATCTTTAATTAAAGCAATATTGGACAACACCAATGAAGCATTTATGGCATAATTAAGCAAAGTCATACCATTGAAAGGCATTTTCATTGCTCTTCCCATATCAATAATGGTATAAACGGGCTGCGCTTTTTCATCTTGGTATTGATTAACCATCAGTTTGCTTCTGCGTGCTGTTGCTCGCCAATTGATTGTGCGGTAATCATCGCCTTTTACGTATTCTTTTATTTGTTCAAATTCGCGGTTATTTCCTATTTTTCTTATTTTTTTGACACCCAAATCGTGTAAACGGTTAGAAATTGCCATCAACTCATACTTGCGCATTTGTAAAAAACCGGGATAAACGGGTAATGTTACACCGGAAGAAAAAATCCATCTTTTTGTAACAAACCCTATAGGAGATTTAGTAAAAACATTATGATTGCCAAAGTTATATTCGCCGCGTTCTTTAGGTATTAAAGTGTAATGCTCCGCTTTTTTCTCCCCGGCTTTTATTTTTCCGGAAAGTTTAAAATCTCTTTTTTGAAACTGAAAAGGCAACTCGTCAATTATGGTGTAATCTATCACAAAAGGAAAGTTGTTTTCCAAAAGTATATCAACGGTGTTATTATCGCCGTTAGACAGTTTATCAAGCGTTAGGCGTTCGGCTATAATTCCGTTTTTTTGCGAAAAAAGTAAAGAAAAGTCAATAATGGTTAAACCTGCCCAAAAGAGCAAAGCTATAAATGCCAATGTTTGAAAAACAGGAAAGAAAAACCCAACAACATACAATATAACCACAATAATGCCCACCGTAAAAAACAGCGGGCTAAAATAAATTTGCTTGAAAAACTTAATCATTTAACAAGTGTTATTTACTGATGATTTTAAACTCTGTTCGACGGTTTTGTTGATGCGCCCATTCTTTTTCTTCTTTGGTAGGAAGTTTGGCAATGTAAGCATCGTCGTAAATCGGTTGCGACTCTCCCATACCTTTAGCTACTAAGCGGTCTTTTGAAATGCCGTGTTCAATTAAATAATCAACCACACTTTGCGCACGTGCTTGCGACAGTTTTTGATTATAGGCATCGCTACCACGACTGTCGGTATGTGCCGAGAGTTCAATTTTAATAGTTGGGTTGTCTTTTAATAATTTCACCAATCTATCCAATTCATTAATAGATTCTTTACGCAATGTGGCTTTATTGTAATCGTAAAAAATATTTTTCAACACAATGGTTTGTCCCACTTCTATCGGTTTCATATCAATGTTTTTCACAATTTCTTGATATGCCGCCGAATCGGGAATATTGAAGTTTTCGGAATGAAACAGGTATCCTTCGGCTTTTACAGCTAAACCGTAGTTTTTACCGGAAGGTAGCGACAATAAGTATTTACCTGTTTTTTCATTTGACTGAAAAGTTGCCAATGTTTTGTTTTCTTCAACATCAATCAATTCTAACTCTGCACCAATGGGTTTAAGTGTTCCTACTTCGCGCACCATACCTTTTAAAAGGGTGATTTTTTTGGTTAAACCGTCCACGGGTTTTTCCACTATCTTTTCGGTAACGGGTTGTGCAATGCTGGCAATTAAGTTGTCTTCGCTGTTTAGCACCAATGGCTTTTCGGGACCGAGAAAAGTTATCATATAGATATCTTTTTCACCATACCCGTCTTTTTTTACCGATGAGTAATATCCTCTTCGTCCGCTGGCATTGATTACAAAAAATACATCATCATCGGCGGAGTTTACAGGATAACCAAGATTTTGAGGTTTGCTCCAAGTGCCGTCTTCTTGCAATTCGGATTTAAAAATATCGTATCCGCCCATTGAGGTATGTCCTTGCGAACTGAAATATAATGTTTTTCCATCGGGATGAATTAACACACTTTCTTCATTATACTTGGTATTGATTACTCCTCCTAAATTTTTTGCTTCGCTCCATTTTTCTTTCTTTTCGTCCCAATGGGTAACATAAATATCGTGTTTTCCAAAGCCACCTTCACGACTGGATACAAAGTATAATGTTTTACCGTCGGCAGTATAACATGCCGAAGATTCGTGTTGAGGAGAGTTGACCGTTTTATTCAATTTTTTAGGCTTGCTCCATTCATCCCCTTTAAGCACACATTGATAAATATTTCCATCACCTTTGTCATCATGGTAAATAAGCAATACACTACCATCCGGCGACAAGGCAACCGTTGCATCATGCTCATCACTGTTTACGGGTTTACCCATATTTTTGGGCGTTGTCCATTTACCATCCACTTTTGTGGTAATATAAATATCTTCAAAATACTCGTGTAAGAACGGGTCCATTCCGCCACCTTCGGTATCGGGGCGGCGAGAGGTAAACATCATCACCGATTCATCTGTGGTAATAATTGCGCCGTATTCGGGGTATTTTGTATTTACCACATTGCCAATGTTATCAATAAACACACGCTCGGGGTTTGCCATATATTCTTTCCCGTAGTTGCACTCTTTTATTCTTTTATCTATCATCTCCATTGTTATGGGAGAGTCTTTGGTGATGTACGATTTTTGTTTTTGGTATTCCTCAATGGCTTTGTCAAGCTCTAAGTTTAAGTGGTATGCTCTTCCCAAGTAATAATGTATCTCGTTGGACACATTCGGGTTTAATTTATACGCTTTCAGCAAATATTGCAAAGCATTTGTTTTGTAAGTAGAATACAAGTAACAAAGCCCGATTTTATAATTCAGTTCGCTGCTGTTGGGGTTAAACTCATTTGCCTCTAAGTAAAAGGGTAAAGCCGCTTTGTAAAGCGATTTTCCTTGTTCGAAATACATATCGCCTTGCTCAATGTTTTTTACCGCTTTTTTAAATTGATCTTTTCGGTCTTTAAACAATGCTTTTTCAAACGGTGTATCCGTTTGGGCTTTTAGTGTTGAAATAATTCCAACAAACAAAATTATCAGACTATATCGTAACATATTTTTCATAATTTCTGTTTTTTCCTCGTAAACAAATCAATTTTTATTCTTCGCAACTAGATTGTATAAATACTTTAGCATTTTTCAATCCTAATTCTTGTGCTTTTTTCCAGTCGGCACAAGCGCCGCTTTGGTCTCTGAGCATTTCTTTTGCTATTCCTCTGTTTAAATATGCTGCACCGTAATTGTTATCCAGCAAAATGGCTTTGTCGCAATCTTCTACTGCTCCTTTGTAATCTTTCATTTTGTATTTTGCAGCAGCTCTGTTGTTAAACGCATACACATAACTTGATTTTAAGCGAATGGCTTGTGAAAAGTCATCTACCGCCCCTTGATAATCGCCTTTTTCATATTTGGCATATCCGCGGTTGTTGAAAGCAATGTAATAATCTGATTTTAGTTTTACGGCTTGTGTATAAGCATCAATCGCTTCGTCGTATTTTTTCATTTTGCGGTAAGCGGTTCCCAAATTATTCCAGGCAAAAGCCATTTTACTGTCCAGTTGTGTTGCTTTTTTGTAATCGGATATAGCTCCTTCCAAGTTATTTTGCATTAACCGGGCGCTTCCTCTGTCATTGTAGGCATAAGCATATTTTGGGTCGGCCTCTATGGCTTTTGTAAATGATTCTTCGGCAGCTTTATAGTCTTTATTCTGAAACTCTATCACTCCCTTGTAATAATATGCTTTGGCATTTTTTGGGTCTTGCTCAATGGCTTTGTTAAAGTCGTTAAGTGCAGAAGTATTGTCGCCCAACAATTGATAGCTTCGTCCTCGACTAAAATAGGCATTGGCAGCACTGTCGGGCTTTAGTTCTATCGCTTTGCTGTAATCTTGTATTGCCTCTTTGTATTTTTTTTGCTCGAAATAAGCCGCTCCACGATTAAAATATGCCTGAACAAAGTCGGGCATTAATTCAATTGCCTGATTGAAATCGGCAATCGCTTGGTCGAGTTGGTTGGAGTTTAGTTTTTGTAAGCCGGTATTATATAAATCCATGGCTTTGGCTTTGTTTAGTGCTGTTGAGTCGCCAACGTTTACCTCAACATCTTGCGCATTCAACCCGCTGATTAACAAAGGTATGCTTATCAATAATATCCAAAATTTCTTCATGTCCTTTATTTTTAAAGATGAAATTTACAAAATTTCTATATAATGGACGCATAAATTATAATATAGGTTGAAATTATTTAGAAGAATCTAAAAATAATAAATTTTAAACTATAACTAATCGTATTCTTCTTCGCCTTTTAGGGCTTTACCGTAATCCGGAGGTTGAATAAGTTGGTCGTAGCAAGGTGGAAATTGTTCTTGCAGAAATACCGACCAGTAAGCACGCTTGGTCATACTGTCCCAATGGATAAGTGTAATACGGTATTGTTTTGTTTGAAAAATATTAAGCGCTATTAAACCTGTAAAAATCAATGCGAAACTAATTTTACATATTCGACAACTTTTACCGATATATGACAAAAATGCTGCAAAGGGCAAACTTAATACTGCATACGTTTCAATCATTGGGCGCGAGCCAAAACTGCCGCCATACCACCAACACCACCAACTGTAAATGATATAAATATGAACCATTAGCCACAAGGGTATATTTATACTCCACTCGCAGGCATATTTACGAGTGAAAAACATTCCCAATAAGGCAAAAATCATTATTGGTGTGTACACCAGCCACCCTTTTCTATAACTAAACAATCCGTCTATAATATGCGGATGAGAAAAAAAGAACCCTTCGTTTTGATAACTGTAATAAATCCAATGACCTGTACCGATTTTCCAAAAAATTAATTGCAATGAAACAGGCAATATAAATCCGGCAATTGCCGTAAAAATAAGTTTGAAGTTCCCAAAAATATCCAAAAGTTGGTATTTTAAATCGGTAAAACCGGAAACACCATACAACAGAGGTAATAATGCAATTATAATATTAACCGGGCGAACTATGGTTATTAACCCTAACACCAAGGCAAGCAAAAAAGTAAATTTTAAACGGTAGTTTGTCCGGTGCCATTTTTCAGTTAGCCAAACAAAAAGGGCAAACAAAAACAAACTGTACGGATGACTCATTCCTACTTCGTAAGTGGCGTAATGCAAAAGGTTTGTTCCAAAAGCAACAGCAATAATGGTGAACACTATTACCGGTTTTGAAAAGTACAGTTCGAGCCATTTCATCATAAACCAAAATGCCAGCAGAGTATAAAAAACCGTGCCTAAGGCAATAAACATTTCGTAAGGCCACGAATAACCGTTTGCCGGAATATCTGCAATTTTTGCAAATATATGTGCCAGAAGAAAAAAAGGCGTTTGCAAAACAGCAACACCAATACTCATTTTGGGCACACGCTTGTTTTCTTCGGTAGTTAAATACCAAATTCTCCCTTCAAAATTTTGCGGTAAACTATCTACAAATGAAAAAGTAGGGTCGTGGTAGATAAATGTTGCCGGCAGGTAAGAATAATAAAAAATTACATCGTGGTTGATGATATCGTGATTTTTCCAACGAGAAAAGAAAAAAGTATTGTTTAAATAAAAAAATCCAATAAGGACCAATAAAAGCTGTTTGTAATATTTTTTGATGAAATAAATCAACGCTATTTTGCTTTAAACAAACCGTATTTTAATATGCAATAGATTGCTCTAAAACCATCTTTCCAACCGATTTTTTTACCTTCTTCGTACGTTCTGCCGTAGTAAGAAATACCTACTTCATAAATGCGTATACCTGGAATGCGAGACAGCTTGGCGGTTAATTCGGGTTCTATTCCAAATCGTTTTTCGCGAAGCGGTAAACTCTTGGCAACATCGGTTTTTATCAGCTTATAGCAGGTTTCCATATCGGTAAGGTTAAGGTTGGTAAACATATTGGATAAAAATGTTAGCCATTTGTTTCCGATAGAATGCCAAAAGAATAGAATACGATGCGGATTACTTCCCATAAATCGCGAACCGTAAACTACATCGGCAAAACCTTCAACAACGGGTTTTAACAAATCGTTATACTCCCGCGGATCATATTCCAGGTCGGCATCTTGTATAATTATATAATCGCCGGTAGCTTCTTTAATGGCGCGATGAATAGCCGCTCCTTTTCCTTGATTTATTTCTTGATTAAATAATTTTATATTTTCAGTGGGATTATTGGCAATGTATTTATTTACTGCCTCAACCGTATTATCTGTAGAGCAATCATTGACAATAATTACTTCTTTTTGAATGTTGTTAATTAAAGCAACTTCTTTTATCTTATCTAAAATTAAATGAATTGTCCGCCCTTCGTTGTAGGCGGGTATCAGAATGGACAGTTTTTGCATATACCAACAAATGAGGCGTTAAAAATACGTTTTTTTGGGTAAACCCAATATTTAAAATTTTAAAAACGGCTTACCCAAAAAATTATTATAGCAATAAGTGCTTAATTCTCCAATATTTTAAACTCTGTCCGTCTGTTTTTTTGATGCGCCGCTTCTTTTTCCTCATCTGTTGGTAATTTATTTATCTCTTCATCGGTAATCAAAGGACGAGTTTCGCCATATCCTTTGGCAATTAAGCGCGATTTGTCAATTCCTTTAGAAACCAAATAATCGACACAAGATTGTGCTCTTTCTTGCGACAATTTTAGATTGTATGCATTACTTCCGCGGCTGTCGGTGTGGGAGGATATTTCTATTTTTAATTTTGGATTTTTATTCAATAATTCAACCACTTTGTCTAACTCGTTGAACGAGCTTTCGCGTAGTTTGGCACTGTTGTAATCGTAAAAAATATTGCTTAACTGCACTTTTTTACCCACTTTTAATTTATCCAGTTGAATGTTTTTCTCTACCTCTTGAAAAGCAGACTCCAATGGTATATTTATATTTTCCGAATAGAATAAATAACCCGGTGCCGATACGTTTATACCATAATCTTTTCCGGAAGGTAAGGACACCATAAATTTACCCGTAGCACTATTTGCAGTATAGGTAGAAACTAATTCATTATTGGTATTGTCGTAAATTTCAATTGTTGCTGCAATCGGTTCGCCGGTTTCACGGTCGGTTACGGTTCCTTTCAACAGTGTAAGTTTTGGCCGGTTGATAATATCAAGAAAAGCAATTTTGTAAATGTCTCTTTTTCCGTAAGATTTTACATCTATGCGACCGGAGGTGTAATATCCGTATTCACCGCTGGCAGTAAGCACAAAACTTACGTCATCGTCGGTAGTGTTAATTGGGTAACCCAAGTTTTGGGGTTTGCTCCATTTACCATTTTCATAAACGGATTTGAATACATCAAAGCCACCCATATTGTTGTGACCGTTTGAGCTGAAATAAAGCGTTTTTCCGTCGGGATGCATAAAAACAGCATCTTCATCATATTCTGTATTGATGATTGGTCCTAAGTTTTCGGCTTCGCCCCACGTTCCGTCGGATTGTTTTACCGATTTGTAAATATCTCTTCCGCCTTCGCCACCATCACGGTCGCTGACAAAATAAATGACATTTCCGGTATAATCAAAGCACGCCGAGGTTTCTTGACCTCTCGAATTAATGGGTTTAGGCATTGGTTGCGGTTCTCCCCATTTTTTCCCTTTCAGTTCGGAAAAATAAATATCTCCGTCTCCATTTTTTCCGTCGCGATAAATAAACAGTTTTTGTCCGTCAAGAGATAGCCCGACAGTGGCATCGTGGTATTCCGAGTTGATGGGTTTACCAACATTTTCGGCTTCTTGCCATACAGTATCTTCTTTTACCGAATGGTAAATATCTTCGTAATAATCGCCTAAGTTAGGGTCAAATTTTCGCCCTGTTGTTTCGGGTCTTCTTGATGTAAAATAAATTTCAGACTCGTCGGCTGTAATTACCGGTACATATTCTTCGTAAATGGTATTGATTCCTTCGCCTAAGTTGATGATTTTTACATTTACCGGATTCTGAATCATCTTTTTGGCTGTCATACATTCTTTTATTTTTTTGTCAGCCATTTTTAATGCCGGCGGGTTTATTTTGCTTCCTTTTGATTTTGCCAATCGATATGTTTTTATGGCTTTGTCAAATTCATTGTTTAAATGATATGCTGTACCCAACAGATAAAGATAAAACCCGTCTAAATTGCTGTTGAGCGTTTTTGCTTTTTCAAAATAGGGGATGGCTTTTATTTTTTCATAAGTATGCAAATAACAATCGCCAATTTTAGCATTTAATTCCGAACTTTTACTGTTAAATTCATTGGCTTTTAAATAGTATTCCAATGCTTTGTAATAATTATTTTGATTGTAATACGACTCACCTTTCAAGTAATGTTCATACGCTTTTTTAAATGCCTCTTTGTTGTTTTTAAAATATGATTTTTCGAAAGGTATGTCTTTTTGCGCACTTACCGAAACGGCAACTATCCAAAACAAAATGGTTAACAGCTTTTTCATTTGTGTAATTTTTTTGCAATGATATAAAAATAATACACAGTAACAAAAACTATTCCTTTAGTTATTTTAGGTTTCTAATAGGGAATTTTCTTTATTTCCCCGAAAACAATTCTACTTCTTTGGCTGTTATTTCATTATCGGAAAGAATAATTAACCGCTCTACTACGTTTCGTAATTCTCTAATGTTTCCGCTCCACGAGTACGCTTGCAGTTTTTTTAATGCATCATTGGTGAATTTTTTTGGCGGCTTGCCATACTCTTCACAAATTTGTTTATTGAAATATTCTACCAAAAGTGGAATGTCTTCTTTTCTTTCGTCTAATGCGGGTACTTGAATAATGATTACACCCAAACGATGGTATAAATCTTCGCGAAAGCGACCTTTTTCAATTTCTTCTTTTAAATTTTTATTGGTTGCGGCTAATACGCGTACATTCACTTTTATGTCTTTTTCGCCACCTACACGTTGAATTTTGTTCTCTTGCAGGGCTCGCAAAACTTTTGCCTGCGCCGACAAGCTCATATCGCCAATTTCATCTAAAAACAGCGTACCGCCTTCGGCTTGCTCAAAAAACCCCTTTTTTTGCTTAATGGCAGATGTAAACGCTCCTTTTTCGTGCCCAAACAACTCGCTTTCAATCAATTCGGACGGAATAGCGGCGCAGTTTACCTCCACAAAAGGACCTTTAGCCCGGTTCGACTTTTCATGCAAACTGCGTGCAACCAGCTCTTTCCCGGTTCCGTTTGGCCCCATAATCAATACGCGAGCTTCGGTGGGCGCAACTTTTTCAATCATTTCTTTTACTTTGGCTATTGCTTCACTCTCGCCCACAATTACGGTGTCGGATTTTTTATTGGTAATTTTCTTTTTCAGTTTTTTGGTTTCTTGCACCAATTCTTTTTTGTCAATGGCGTTTCTTACCGTGACCAACAAACGGTTTAAATCTATGGGTTTTTGTATAAAATCAAAAGCGCCTTTTTTCAATGCCTCTACTGCTGTTTCTATTGTTCCGTGACCGCTAATCATGACAATAGGCGTTTCAATGCCCATGGCTTGCATTTTATCCAATATCTCTATGCCGTCAAAATGAGGCATTTTAATGTCGCACATGATTAAATCGTAAGAATTGTCTTTTAATTTTTCCAATCCTTCCAACCCGTCTGCCGCCTCTTCTACTTTATAGTTTTCAAATTCTAATATCTCGCGCAACGTATTGCGAATTGCTTTTTCATCATCTATAATTAAAATTTTAGCCATAATGTTTGTTTTATTTTGGTAAAGATAATTGATTTTAAAGTTTTTGTAGGAAAAATTAATTCCATAATAATTATTTTATACAGATTACTACTTCAAATCAAATTTAGATTTCATTTTATGGATTTTACAGCAAATTTTAATTCACAAAAATTTTCGTTATCTTTAAATCTTGTTAATTTAGCCGTTCGATGGATTTTAGTCCTTACATAGCAGAGTTGTTGTACACGTATGATTGTGTAATTATCCCTCAATTTGGAGGGTTTGTTGCCAATTATAAGCCGGCACACATTCATCCGGTGAGCAATAAAATTTTTCCGCCCTCAAAGCAAATCAGTTTTAACAAAAACCTAAAGCAAAACGACGGTTTGTTGGCAAACAAAATAGCTCAACAACAACAAATTCCTTATGCAAAAGCTGTTGAACTGATTGAAAATTGGCGAAAAGAAATTGAGCATCAATTAAAAGAAAAAGGATTTTTTGCCTTTGATAAAATCGGTACTTTAAAAAAATTGACCGACAATACATTATTGTTTGATGCCAAAGCAGAAGAAAACTTTTTTCAAGGCGCTTTTGGCTTATCGCCAATAGTGGTAAAACCGGTTACCGAAACAAAAATAATTCCTGTTACGGCAAAATCCGGCAGTTACAAATGGTTGCAAAGAGCTGCCGCTATTTTTATTGGCGGAATGCTTACCTCGTATGTATTATTCAATTACGACACTATTGCCCATAAAGGCGGTCAGTTAGCTTCTTTTTTCAAAGGAGAAACCGGTCGTTACACGCCTGCTGACAAACACCTTAACGTTACGCCGGTATTGGATGATGTTGTTATCGATTCAACCGGTCAAACAGCATATTTAAAAATTAAGGGTAAATCGCCTGTGGTAATAGCCAATACATCTCAGCAACCGGACTCTACCTCAGTAGCCGTTCATTCGCCCGAATTGCGTTATCATATTATTGCCGGATGTTTCACAAAAAAATCAAACGCAAAAAAATTAGCCAAAGAACTTGAAAAGCAGGGGTTTGAGCCAAAAATCATTACTTCATACAAAAATTATTATACTGTAATTATCAAAAGCTTTGCAACCAAAGCGCAAGCCAAATCGTTTTTACCACAAACAAAGTCTTTAATTGCTCACTCGTGGGTATTAGAATGGAACGTGTAAATTTCGGGTAGTGAATATTTATGACAAAAAACAACGCTGGAAATTACTGTTAGCTGCATTTGCAATGATTATTGTGGCGGCATCTTTGTGGTACACCGGTATTTTGGTTAAACGAATTGCCGATGAAGAAAAACAAAAGGTTCGGTTGTGGGCAGAAGCCATTCAAAAAAAATCGAAATTGGTTGCCTATACCAATCGGTTGTTTAAAACCATAGGCGAAGAAGAACGGAAAAGAATTGAGCTTTGGGCAGAAGCCAATAAGCGCATCATTTACGCCGACAACAACTCTGACCTGACTTTTTATTTAGACATTATATCGAGCAATACAACCATTCCGGTAATTGTTGTCAATCAGGACGGAAAAATTACCAATTGGCGAAATATTGACCTGCCAACCGAGAACGATACTGCATTCCTTTACAAGCGATTGGAAGAAATGAAAGCCAAAAACCCACCGATAGAAATAGAGGTTTACGGCAATCTGAAAAATTACCTTTATTATGATGATTCGCGTATTTTTTCGGAATTAAAAATTGTGCTGAACGATTTGATAGAATCGTTCATTTCGGAAATTGTTGTAAACTCGGCATCGGTTCCGGTTATTGTTACCGACAGCACACAACAAAACATTACCTATACCGGAAATATTGACTCCACTGTTTTGGGTGATTCTGTTATGGTGAAAAAAATATTATCGGAAATGAAAAGCCAAAATCCGCCGTTCAAAATTTATATCGACAATCATAAAAGCTATGTTTTTTATAAAGATTCGGATTTATTGCAACAACTAAAGTGGTATCCATTTGTTCAGTTTTTTGTTATCGGATTATTTTTGATTATCTCGTATTATGTATTCAGCACTTCGCGAAAAGCCGAGCAAAATCAGGTTTGGGTGGGTATGGCAAAAGAAACCGCCCATCAATTGGGCACGCCGTTATCCTCACTAATGGCTTGGATAGAGATTTTAAAAGCACAAAATGTGGATGAATTAACGGTTCATGAACTGGAAAAAGATATTAAACGGTTGGAAATGATTACCGAAAGGTTTTCTAAAATTGGCGCTGTTCCTGTTCTTGAAAACGAAAATATATTAAGCATCATCAATGAATCAGTGCATTATTTACGCGGAAGAATATCCAAAAACGTATCTATTGACATTATTGCCGAACAAGATGATTTGACGGCAAAAGTAAATCCGTCGTTATTTTCTTGGGTGTTGGAAAATTTGATAAAAAATGCCGTTGACGCGATGAGCGGAAAAGGAAGAATAACCATCTCGATAAAAGATTTGGGACAGTATGTTTATATTGATATTTCAGACACCGGTTCGGGTATCCCGAAAAACAAACAAAAAACAGTGTTTGAGCCGGGATTTACAACCAAAAAACGCGGTTGGGGGTTGGGTTTATCTTTGGTAAAACGAATTATTGAAGGTTATCATAAAGGAAAAGTTTTTGTAAAAGAATCTTCCGAAAAGGGAACCACTTTCAGAATTGTTTTAAATAAATAACATTAATTCTGTTTAAGAAAATGCTGTTTATTCTTATTTCTTGATAAGAATTTTTCAAGAATTCAAGATGCATTCATAACTTCATAAAAAAGCCGCTTTTAAAGAAAAGCGGCTTACAATTTTCTTCAACTTAAAATATAAGTATTAACCGGCTTTTCCTTCTACTACTACCCAATTGTTGTTTTCTTTCTTTAAACTCAAATGAACCGGAATATTGTCGTTTTTTCGAAAGCGAGCATAAATTTTTGCTTCATTACCGTTAAACTGTAGGGTATCAAACACAAAGTAACTGTCTAAACTTCCTTTGTACATGGTTTTAAATGTTTCAAGCTCTTGCGGTGTCATAATTTTTACACGCTTATTGAACTTAAAAACCAAAAGGTTTTGCGGAATTTCACCATTGGTTAAGATAATTAATGGTACTTCACCGTTTTTTTCTTCTTCTGTATATACTTTTTGTAAATCGCTAAAGTCGAGCATACGCTGAATAACCAAATTTACATCTTTGGCTGTTTGAGCAGATAGCTTTAAAGAAAATATCGCTAAAACGGACAATAAAATTAATCTGTTCATAATCAATAGGTTAAAGAGTGATTATACAAATATACGAAAAATTATCTTTTTAGGTTACGTATTGTTTTGTTGCCGCGCATAAAAGTCTTTTTCAATTACATCGGAACGTTTGACTACTTTTTTACACCAGTTCAGCAAGGTTTTTTGTTTTTCGGCTTCGGTCAATTGCCACACTTCTTTCAGATACTCGTTGCGCAACCGTTTGGTGGTTTCGTACATACAAATGGCTGCCGAAACAGATATATTGAAACTTTCGGTAAATCCATACATCGGAATTTTTACATATTCATCGGCCATATCCATGGCTTGTTGCGATATTCCGGTTAGTTCGGTGCCGAAGACCAAAGCTGTTTTATCATCCAAATTAAGTTTGTCAATTGTTACATCGTTGGTATATGGAGTGGTTGCCACAATTTTGTATCCTTTGTCTTTTAAGGTTTGTAAGCATTGCGCTGTATTATTTTCTTCTGTGTTGTAAAAATGTAAATCCAGCCATTTTGAAGCACCCAATACCACATCGGGGTTAAGGGTGTATTTATTGGTATTTTCTATTATATGGACATCTTGCACGCCAAAACAATCGGCAGAACGAAGCACGGCGCTGGCATTTTGGGGTTGATAAATATCTTCCAATACCACCGTTAAATGGCGTGTGCGCTGTTCAATGTTTTTTCTGAAAAGTTCTTTTTTATTTTCGGAAACAAAAGTGAGTAAATGTTCTAAAAATTCTTGTTGCACGTTGTCTGTAATTAAAAAATTGGGCTTTTTCTCAATCGTTAAATCAACTTATTTTTTCTTTTCTTTTTTCCATTCCAATTCGAGCACTTTCTTCACTAAATCGGCATCCAAACGTTTGGCAATGATTTTTTTATCCTTATCCAAAACATATATTTGCGGTGTGGAATAAATGTCATAAGTTTTATGATAATTTAAACTTTGAACGTCTGTTTTGCCGCTTAACACTAATTCGGTTGCCATATTTTGGTCTTTAAACACTTCGTGCGGAACAGAAACATTGATAAAATCCAACTTGTTTGTTTTGATAAATTCGCGCCATTTTTTTCCATCTTCGGAACTTACGGCATAGACTTTTACGTTGTGTTTGTCTTTTATTTCATCGTAATAACGGGCTAGTTTTGGAATTTCTTTTTTGCAGTGTCCACAATCGGGGTCCCAAAAAACCAAAATTGTATAATCGGCGTTTACACTATAGAGCGGAATCCAATTGCCGGCAGTATCACGCAATGTTAATGCTGGAGCATTTTTACCTATCAACAAGGGTTCGAGTGTTTTGGCTCTTTCGCGAATTTTTTCTATTACCGTAGAATCGGCCCAAAAAGCTTTGTCGTGGGTGTAATAATTTAATGCCATGTGAACAAAAACGGCATCCATTCCCATAATTTTTGAACGTTCGTATTTGTTGGTTAAGTAGTGAACTGTGTATTTGAACAACTCGGGCGTATCTTTTACTTTATCCAACACCCAGTCGGCTTCTTTAATAATGGTATCGGGATGTTTAATGATGATTTTTTCGAAATAACGTTCTAATTTATTGTGGTAAATGGGCGAATAAATCAAACGCTCATCGTTGAAATTAATGTTATCCCAATAGTGGCTTTTTATGTAACGGTATTGAAACAACGAGTCGATACTTCCGTCTTCCTTTTTGGGTGGTTCAGGCGCTTCGGGCTCTTTCATCGATTTAAACATTGTGGCAATAAATGTATCGGGATATTTTTGAATTATGTTTTCGCGATAGCTGTTTATTTTTTCTTCAATCTCTTTGAGTTTCTTGTCAATTTCGGCAAGTTCTTTTTCGTTTTCTTTGCTGTATTTAGCCAATTCGGCTCTTTGTTTACGCAATGGCTCGGCATCTTTGGCTACTTTTTGAATATAGTTAAGGTATTCGTAAAACAATTGATTGTCTTTATTACCTTTTACAGACATGTGTTTTACAAAATCTGCTGTATCGGTACTTACTTCAAAATTTTGACTGGTGACCAACATCTCAAAATATTTCATATCAGGTGTAACCACTGAATAAACTCCTTCGGGCAGTGGTTTAGTTCCGGTAAAAGTGCATACGCCGTTTTTGTCAAAATAGGCGGTGTCTTTATAGTATTGTTTAGCGCCGTAGTAATTGGCTAAATAGCATACTGTATCTTTATATCCGTTGATTTTTACTTTGATTTTATAGGCATCTTTTTTTTGTGCCGAAATAAACAACGGAAGGGCTAGCAATAGGGTGATTATTTTTTTCATAATTGAATTTTTAATTCGGTTTAAACAATTTTTAAGCCAAATGTTGAACAAATATAACGATATTCGGGGGGAAATGGTTGTGTAATTTTGTTAATCAAAAGTTAAAAGGAGAAGTTAAGAAGGTTTTTCGATTAAGAAAATTTATTGTGCTCTGTTTTTATCATTCTTGCAGGAGTTATCTTTTTCACTTATTTCATTGATGTTCGAACCAATTTAATTAGTCCGAGTACAGCAAAATGAAGAAGGACAAACAATGCTCCATAAAATAAAACGGAGAGTGAATTTCCATATTTAAAGTTCTCAGCATCTGAAAAAATATAAATCATGAATACGAGGTAACATAAAAACACTACTGAATTCGTTATAAAATATTTCTTTTTTTCAGACCTAATTAATCCTTGCGCTAAAAACAAAGTCATTACGCCATATAAAGCATACAAAAGTAAAAATTCGGTATCCGCAGGAATCATTATTTTAGTTCTTTTAGCAAGTTAAAACTATTGATTTGCTTTTATTTTTCAATTTATGGAATATTCAAATATTTGTGGGTTTGTTTACTCTTTTTTATAATATTCATAAAATTTGTTGCTAAAAAGCTCTAAAGAATCATATTTTAGTTTTAGTTTAAAAAAATCATCGGCTTGGGGATAAACTTTTCTCATTTTATTCTTATCAACATGTAGTCGGTAGGGTAAGTAATATGTGCCTTCGTTTGAAATAGTAATATCAACTAAGTTATTGGTTAATTTAATCATTTTATTTTCTTGCTCCTCGGTTTTCTTTTGGTTGAAAAGTAAAACAAAACCATAAACCGGTTCTCGGGCATAATTCATATATGAATCACTGTCGGTTTCAACTCTGCGAATTGTTATGTTGAGTAAATCAATGTCTGAATCAATCAATATTGGTTTAATATCTTCTATGAATTGATAAAAATTCCGTTCCGGGATAAAATATTCATGTAATATATCGGTTGAACCGGTGTCTTTATTTTCAATAAGAGAAACATCATCATTTAATATTTCATTTCTAGAATAGATATTGTTTATAGACACTTTATTAGCACTTGTTTCCAAATCCCATCTTAGCCTTTTACCATATTCACTATCAACACTGCCCCGAAAAATTATTCGTTTAAATTCTACATTACTATTATCTGTATTTTCTAATGAATTTGGTTTTAAATTTCTTTTTTCGAAGAAATTGAGCGTTGCTTCTTCCAAAAATTTTTTTCTTGAAACTCTTAGTCGCCCAAAAACTAATTCTGCATCAGGATTATTTGAAACAAATTTCTCGTAATATTCCAAATAATTGTTAGTATTCATTTTTACGTATTTATATTCTAAAGCGGTATTATCAACAATTTTCAGATTTACATCAAGTATTATCCCGAATAATCCATACCCGCCAAGTACAGACTTAAAAAGTTCTACATTTTGTTTTCTACTGCAAGTAATTATTTCTCCATCAGCATTCATTAGCGTAAACGAAATTACACTGGAGGAAACCGGAGGAAGATTTTTTTGCCATCCATGTCCGTTGACACTTAGAGAACCTCCTATACTAAAAGAATTAAATGCTTGCATTATTGCTATGGATTTATTGTATTTATCTAAGAATGCAATAGCATCTTTCCAAAGTGCTCCGGACCCAATTGTTAAAATATCATTGATTGTATCAAGCTCCATTTCTTTGTAAGGCAACATATTGATAATAACGCCATTTTCCGTAATTGTATGTCCTCCCATACTGTGTTGAGCGCCTGCTATTGAAACTTTTAAATTATTTTTCTTTGCATACTTGAGGATTTCTCGCAACTGTTTTATAAGCTCTTTTCGATTGTTGGGTGCCAAAAACAATGAATCGATTTTTGTGCAGTTTAAATGACTTTCATCATCTACATATCCTTTGATATTTTTGGGTTCAATATCTGTCTCACTCCATTTCGTTTTTAAAATATGGATTGTCGGAATAGCTAAAAAAGATGTTATCAAAAAGGCTACTGTTATTATTAAGTGCTTTTTTTTCATTTAGCAGACTTAAGGTTTTAAATTGTTGTGAACAACTAAGGAATATTCAAATATTTGTGTGTTTGCAAAGAAATAGACCACTCGGGGTTTTGCTGAACGTATTCGATAATTTGCGGTATAATTTCGTCTTTTTTACTCCATTCGGGCTGAAGGTATAACAAGCACTTTTCATTTACTTTCTGCTTAAATTCTTCTGCCCATTTAAAATCGTGGCAGTTATGAACAATAATTTTCAATTCGTTGGCTTGCTGTAATATTTCCGGTAACGGGTGTTTTGTTTTTTTGGGCGAAAGACAAATCCAATCCCAAGTTCCGCTCAAAGGATATGCGCCGGAAGTTTCGATATGCGTATTCATTCCTTTTTCTTTCAATTGGCGAGTCAACGGATTCATATTATACATCAAGGGCTCTCCGCCGGTTATTACTACGGTTTTTGCAGGAGTGTCATCCGTAAAAGATAAAACCTTTGAAATTTCGGTTAACGGATGTAAATCGGGGTTCCAACTTTCTTTTACATCGCACCAATGGCAACCTACATCACAACCGCCCACGCGAATAAAGTATGCGGCTTTTCCGGTATGGTATCCTTCGCCTTGAATGGTGTAAAATTGCTCCATTACGGGCAATAATAAGCCTTTATCCAGCAGTTCTTGTTGTTGAGCGTTTATCATAAAAATATTAAATGTCTTTTCGGCGAAGTTCGAAATTTTTACCCAAATAAACTTTACGCACCATTTCGTCGGCGGCGAGTTCTTCAGCTGTTCCGGCTTTTAGAATATTCCCTTCAAAAAGCAAGTAGGCACGGTCTGTTATCGAAAGGGTTTCTTGCACATTATGGTCGGTGATTAAAATGCCAATGTTTTTATTTTTAAGTTTTGCCACAATGCTTTGAATATCTTCAACGGCAATAGGGTCAACACCTGCAAAGGGTTCGTCCAACAAAATAAACTTAGGGTCAGAAGCCAATGCGCGTGCTATTTCGGTACGACGCTTTTCTCCTCCCGAAAGGTTGGCACCCATATTTTTGCGTACGTGTTGTAAACTAAATTCATCGAGCAGTTCTTCCAATCGTTTTTTTTGTTCGGCTTTGGATTTGAGCTTCATCTCCAAAATTGCCATTATGTTATCCTCAACGCTCAATTTACGAAACACCGATACTTCTTGCGGAAGATACCCCACACCCATTTGCGCACGCTTATACATGGGCATCTCGGTAATATCCTTATCGTCAAGATATACTCTTCCTTCATTGGGTTTTATTAAGCCAACAATCATATAAAACGAAGTGGTTTTTCCGGCACCGTTGGGGCCCAACAAACCAACAATTTCACCTTGTTTTACATTGATGGAAACACCTTTTACAACTGTTCGCTTTTTATAGCGTTTAATAATATTTTCGGCTTTTAGTATCACAATACAAACCTAACTAAATTTTTTTAGATTACTTTTGCTTAAAATTAAAAACCATGAGTTTAGCAGAAAAAATAAACAACGACATAAAAGAAGCCATGAAAGCCAAAGACAAAGAAAAACTCTTTGCTTTGCGTGCCGTAAAGTCGGCATTATTATTGGCAGCAACCGAAAAAGGGAATCAAGAAATATCGGAAGATGCAGAAGTTAAGATTTTACAAAAATTGGTGAAACAACGCCTGGATTCGGCTCAAATATATAAAGAGCAAGGACGCGAAGATATGGCGCAAGAAGAACTGTTTCAGGCAGAAGTAATTAAGAAATATTTGCCCGAGCAATTATCGGAAGACGAAATAAGAAAAATTGTTGGTGAAATTATTGCCGAAACCGGCGCTTCATCAATGAAAGATATGGGAAAAGTGATGGGCGTTGCAACTAAAAAGATGCAAGGAAAAGCTGACGGTAAGTTAATCTCTACTGTTGTAAAAGAAATGTTGTCGGGAAATTAACTGCGTGCGATGAAAGTAAAGGTTTTTGTTCTGTATTTTTTGAGTTTACTGTTTATGGCGTGCTCCAATGATGTTGCCCAATACAAAAAAACGGTTTTTGACGAAAAAAATATTCCGTTGAGTATTCATTTTAACGAAACAAAAGCACAAATTTTATCTCGTTTTGGTAAAGAAAATTTAAGAGATGAAAATGCCGATTTTTTATTTTATGATATTTCGCTAAAAGGAAATGACAGTTACACTTATGCCTTTAAATTTTACAATGACACACTTTACGGATTGGAAGTAGGATTGTTTATTCAAAACCCAAAACAAGCAAATGCTTTATTTACAGATGTTACGAATGATTTAAACGACCAAATTTCTCAACATAAAAAAATTGACAATAGGGCTTTTGTTTGGTATGTTCGCGATTCGTTATCCAATAAAAATACCGAAATAGAATGGCGCAATGAATCCGCTCAATTTGGCGTATTAACGATGTTGTATAATAATATTGATTTTTAACTAAACAGCTTTTTGTATTGTTTAATGCGTTGCGAATTGTCTTGTAATTTATCAGCAAAATTCAATGCCTTTTTTCTTGTTTCATTAAACTGTTCTTGGTTTTGATTATAAATTTCGTTAAGAGCTTCTACAAATTTTTCGGGATTTTTAAGTGGAAAATCATATCCGACACCATATTCTTGCAAATTACACCAAGGGGTTTGGTCGCTCAATAAAACACCACACCCGGCAGATAATGCTTCGGCAATAACGTGCCCAAAATTTTCGTGTTTGGTAGGTAAAAACAAATAATGATATTGCGAGAGCGTATTAACAACATTTTCTGGATGAAGTTCTCCTTTATAGCTTACCTGAATATTTTTTAAGCTATTTATTTCTTCTTGTAGTTTTTGCCAATATGCAGCATCTTCTATTGAGCCATAAATGTCGAACGCTATTCCCTGCTTGTCAAATTGTTTTAAAACTGACACAGCAAAATCGAGGTTTTTAATCGGTAAAATTCTTGACAGAAACACCAACTTCAACTCTTTTGGATTTTTGGCAATAAAATTTTGATGAAAGCCCGCTTTGCGACTAAAGTTTTGAATTTCAACTACCTTACTGTTATCCCCAAAGTGTTTTTTAATGCTTTTTACCTCATCATTTGTTGTAGCATGCCAAGTGATATTTTTGAACAAACCGGTTAATTTCGCTCCTTTCAAAAAGATTTTTTTCTTAACCGATTTAACAGCTAAAGCCCCTTCGCCCAACATTCCACGCGGTGCTAAAACTACTTTGTTCTGTTTTTTTAATTTTTTTAAAATATATAAAGGGAACAACGTAAAGTCTTTTGAAAACAAACTGTTCAGATAAACTTTATCATACTTTTCATTGATTAAAATTGCTTTGATTTTTTCTTTATTTTGTTCCGGGGATAGATACATTATTTGGTAATCGTCTTTTTGTATCCAACTATTGGTTTTAACATCTTTAAACGGAGATGTGTCGCCCAAATCGCGGTCGCCGGTAACTATTTTAAATTCAAAATCATTTTTAAGATTTTCAATCAAGTTGGCTACCGAACGAACAGGTCCTCCGGCTTTATAAGCGGGCAAAAACCAATCGATTAAGATTAAAATAACCGGTTTATTTAAATTCGACATTGTGTGTTGTTAACCAATTTTCGAGTACGACAAGATACCAAATTCTTGACCAAGTTATTCTTTTATCTCCTTTTAAAAACATTTGCCACATTTTGTCGAGGTAATCGGCATTGATAACACTTCTTGTTTTTAAAGACTTTAATTGATTTTCTACAAAACTGCGCAACTCATTTTTCATCCAACTCTCCCAAGGCAAAACAAATCCCATTTTTGGTCGGTCGATAATTTCATTTGGCAATAAATCGCCCATACTGTCTGTAAATAATTTTTTGGGCGTATAAGGATATTTATACTCGTCTTTTACACTTAAAACCAATTCGACAAATTGATGGTCTAAGAAGGGAACCCGCACCTCTATAGCGTGTGCCATTGACATTTGGTCGGTATCGCGCAACAAAGTATGCTGCATATAGGTAAGCATTTCCAGCAAAGAAACCCGGCTAATAAACGGCAGTTCAAAAGCTTTGGCATCATATCCAACCAAATCGTGAAACCACTCAAAATAATTGTTTTGGGGCACTTTTCGATTGATGAGTTTCAGTAAATGGTTATCGGTAAGCATTAACCGCATATAAGGATAAACATCGGGTAAGTCAAAATAGTTCAACTTTAATAATTCCATTTGTTTTTCGGCTGTAACGGTTTTATGCTTATTTATGTATACTTGGGCAAATGCTTTTTTTATGATTTTTGGAAATGGTAATAGCCATTTTTTTTCTTTAACATGGATAAGTTGTTTAAACAAAGGGTAACCGGCAAACAATTCATCTCCGCCTAAACCGCTGAGAGCAACCGTGAGTCCTGCATTTTTGGTTGCTTCGGAAACAATATAGGTATTTATTCCGTCTCCGGTAGGGTGGTCTATTGCTCGAAGTGCTTCGGGAATTTTATTCAAAAAATCATCTGCTTGCAGTAAAACCGTTTGATGGTTGGTATTGTATTTTTTAGCAACTAATTGAGCATAATGCGACTCATCAAATTCGTCTTCTTTAAATCCTACCGAAAAAGTATTTATTTGTTTGTCAGACTGTAATGCCATTGCTGCAACCACAGCCGAACTATCAATACCACCACTTAAAAACGCACCTGTGGGGACATCGGCAATCATTCTTTTATTAACCGAATCAAAAAAAGCATTTTTTATTTTTTCTGTAATTTGATTATACTTTAAATGTGGTTGAACAATTACATCTTCCGGATGCCAATAACGTGTTTTAAATGCTTCTCCATCTTCGTTTACCACAAGATAATGCGCACTTTCGAGCATCATTACATCTTGCAAAATAGTATGCGGCGAATATACCGTTTGATAGCGCAAATATTCTATAAAGGATTCATATCGCACCTTGGGTTTAATGAGTTTTGAAGCCAATAAGCTTCTTATTTCTGAAGAAAACAGAAAAAAATCGTTATGATATAAAAAATAAAGCGGCTTAATGCCCATTCTGTCGCGGGCAAGGTAAAGTTCTTTATTTTGCTTATCGAAAACGGCAAAGGCGAACATACCGTTAAAATGCTCAACACATTTGTGTCCCCATTTTTGGTATGCGGCTAAAATAACTTCAGTGTCAGAGTTGGTTTTAAAAGGATAGCCGGCGAGTTTATTTTTTAATTCTTGGTAATTATATATTTCGCCATTGTAGGTTAATATCAGGTTTCCGTCTGCTGAAGTCATTGGTTGGTTGGAGCGGCTGTCCAAATCGATAATTGCCAAACGTGTATGGCCGAATGTAACTTCATCAAATGGTTTGACCTCTTGAAAATCGGGACCTCGATGAATGAGTGATTGATTCATCTTGGCAACAAGGGTTTGCCCGTCAAATTTGTTTTCGTAATCCCATATTCCGTTTATTCCGCACATTTAAACACTTGATTTATAAGTTCTTTTTGATTTTTTTTAAATGTTTCAAATCCAAAGTTATTATTAATAATTTCTCTTAATTGTTCTTTTTGTTTCAATGTTAATGGATTTAAAAGTGTATTAGTAATTTCATTTTGTATTTCTTTCAGATTATCAGGGTCTACCAATGTTCCTACATCACCATGAAGAAGCGCATCGGTACTTCCATCTTTATTGCCTGCAATAACAGGAATACCACAAATCATTGCTTCGATAAAAACTATCCCAAACCCTTCATTATTACTGGGCATCGCAAAAGCATCGGCTAACATAAAATGAGGAACAAGTTCATTTTCGGGCACATAGCCTGTTATTATAACATGTGAATCAAAAATGGTTGTATCTATCAATTTTGATATTCTTTTGACTTCTTCTTCATCATACTTCCCGATAATAATATATTTAAAATTTGGAATGTGTTTTATGATTTCCGGTATTACCGAAATGATTTTATCGTATCCCTTATATCCTTCATTTTTTGAGAGTCTGGCAACAGTTATTAATATTTTTTCATCATTTAGATTATATTTTTTTTTCAATTCTTTTGGTTTGGAATAAGTGCAAGGGATATCAAAATAAGGATCAATAGTGTTGTGTAAAATTTTTACCTTTTTATCATGAATATTATAGATGAATTTGATTTTTTCTTTCGTATATGAGCTCACAGAAAATATCAAATCTGCTTTTTTAAGCGCCCATTTTTTTGTAAATGTTATATTTTCCCAAACATCTATTCCGTGTGTAATAATGATTAATTTCCTTTTAGGAAACATTATCTTATAAACTATTGCTATTATAGATAAATTTACATGTCCAAGTATTATTAAATCGTATTTGTACAAAGACAAAACTGTTTTTATCAAATAAATTAATCTATTCCCTTTAAATGCTTTAAACGTAAAATTATCGCTTAAGTATTTTGTATCTTTATTGGAATCATAAAGTGAAGCAATATCCGTTTCATTGCTTTTAAAGTTTTCGGTTAATGCTTTAATAAAAGCTTTGTTAAATTTTTCTATTCCACCTACTCCTGTAAAGCCCGATAAATATGTAAATAATATTTTCAAATCTAAGAGTTAATGAGTATGTTTTTATATTGATTATTTTTTTGATAAGGAATTAACATGTTTAATCCTTTTATCAAAATCCACACAACAATGCTTGCCTTTACTATATGGTTTATCGATGTGGTAAAATCACTTTCAGCTTTTACGGCATAAAAATAAATAAGAGGTATCCACAAAAGCAATTCAGGTAATTTTTCTGACTTTTTAACCAAAAATTTTAATGTAATATTATAAAACAACCCCAAGAAAAACATAAATATTATCCCCCCTTCACCATAGTTAGCATATGCTTCTCCTACTATACTCAAATCCATACTTGTTCCCTCTGTCAATGTTAACCCTGTAAACCTGGGAAAATATTCTTGTCCTCCTGTTTTCACTTTATTTGGAGCAAGTATTCGAGGTAATATTGCAGCCGAAAGCCCTCTGTATATTGTTTCTCCCTCCGCAAAAGGTTCATACCTTGGAACCACATACATAATCCGGGCAATAATCCAACCTTGATTTATGCGGTCAACCATTTCTTGAAGTTTATCTTGTTTTTCTATATCAGAATCTGACGTGAGTTTTTTTTGCGCTAACTCTCCGGCAAACTCAAGTTTTTGAGTGTTATCTGAAATCTTGTTATTCCACACAACTTCGCGATAATCTGTTTTAATATATTGTATGGTAAACACAACAGCTATAATAGCGATTATGGATATTGATTTTGTAACAGTAGAAATGTTTGAAATAAAAGCATAGATTAAATATAAAAACATAAGCCAAAGTATCAGCTCGTGAAACATTGCATTTCCAAAAGCATGCAAT
The DNA here is from genome assembly GCA_002295925.1 of Flavobacteriales bacterium UBA852. Classification (GTDB taxonomy): domain Bacteria; phylum Bacteroidota; class Bacteroidia; order Flavobacteriales_E; family Vicingaceae; genus UBA852. The sequence continues at coordinate 200,201 of DBGO01000013.1, read as the reverse complement.
ATTTCAAATGAAAAAGCAATAATTATCCAAAACCACCGTAAAGGTTCTTTAGTTAAAAAGATATAAAATGCACCTATATATTTACTAAAAGAAATCAAAAGCATAAAAAATGCTAATGCGCCGGGCATTAATGGTTGTATCAATGTAGCTATTATTCCTACAACAACTAACATCAACCCTCTTTTATACAAAGTTTTAACATCAGATTTTTTTAATTTTTCAAAGGAATCCGCAATTTTATCCGGCTCTTTTAATGAAAACAAAAACAACCCGGCTATAAAGGCAATTTCGGCCATTACAACATAAGGCATATACACTTCTTCAGGAATAATCATGTAATATATATACGAATCATTAAAAAAATGATAAGATAATATTGGCCCAATAATCCATTGTAGAGTAGAAACAAGAACCATTAACGATCGAATTGGAATTGTTTTCCCTATAGATGTAAAAAAATGCAATGTAAAAAATAAAAAAATAAAAATACCTGTTTGGGCATAACCTGTTAAACCGGATATTTCAAACCCTACATATAAAGTTATTATCAGACTTATGATTATTTTTACAGCAAACACTATGGTAAATATTGTTTCAGTTTATTAAAGTAATGTTCGTAATTTAATTTTTTTTCAAAATCGTTTTTCGCTTCACTTGATATATATATATAATCATTAGCTATTTTTGTTAATATATCAATCAGATTATTTTTTTGCAAATTAGTAAATAAACACCATGGATATTGCTCTAATTTAGATTTAAAAGTTTCATTATCTAATAACAGCACCCCCAATCCCAGTGCTGCATATTCATATATTTTGTTTGATGCAGTAGTAACTGTTTTAAATTGTACATGCGTTTCAGCAGAATTGTAAATTGCTATTCCAACGTGGTGGTTTGCTGTTATTTCAGGAAGTTTATAATAGGGTACAAAATCATGAATTATAAGGTTCTTTTCAACTTTTAGCATTTTTGCTTTTTGTAACAATTTAGTCTTATATTCTTGTGTGATTTTACCAACAATTGTTAAACTAATGTTTTTATCGTTTATTTTTTCCGGTAAACATTCTATAATTTCTTCCAATCCATGTTGATTATCTACTTTTCCTTGATAAATTAATTTAATATTATCCTCAATAATTTTATTTTTTTGAAATTGTGCAAAATATTTTTTTGATGGGTAATTAGGCAAAAAACACACTTTTACTTTATCGGGGTTAATATTAAAATACTTCATTCGTTCCATGCTGGATAAACTAAATAAACTTAACCTGTTCATATACTTATCTTCAATTTTTGCCGATAACCAAGATGGTGAAAATGTTGTAAGTAACTTTCTTTCCAGTATATCATGATTGTGATACCATACAAAAAAACATTTCTTTTGCAAAAAACCATTTAGCCATAATGCCAAAAAAGGAAATGTGTCATAAAACACAATATTTTTTATAGAATGAGAAGATACTGTTTTTTTTAATTTTAAACTCCATTTTAAATAATACATCCATTTTTTGAAAGGGTTCCACCGCATCATTTGCTCGGTAGAAACTCTTTTTCCATATAAAATTAACTCTACATTTTTTGGATATTTCCAATTTGTTTCAAGTGTGTTTAAACCATACACAAATACTTTATCATATATTTCTGATAATTCATTAATTGCGTTTAATGTTGGAGGGTATAATTCCGGGTGAGAATAACACACTACGATTATCGTTCGCATTTTATTGCGGTTTTTTTGCTTCTAAATAAACAGAAAGATACGATTCTTTGCCCCCTTCAACATCTTTTATTTCCGGAATATATTCACTGTCGCCATACGATTTGCTTTTGATTTGAACAAAACCATGGTCATCAAAAATTTTACCCAGTGATTTCTCATCATACATATATTTATGTTGATGTGGATAACCCTGCCACTCCAAAATGATTTTTTTTAACCCTTGTACATTTGGATATTGCCCTTCTCTATGCATGTTTATTGCCCACATAATGTATTCGGTTGTATCTTTAAAACCATTTGTTTGTTCATATTCTGCAATATATTTTTTTGCAATTTTGTATAAATCAGGTACGACTATCCTTATAACTCCTCCGGGTTTGAGAACTCTAAAACTTTCTTTCATAAACAATTCTGCTGATTTTAGCGTTAAATGTTCAAATAAATGAGAAGCATAAACTATATCGACCGAATTGGATATGAATTTCCATGGTTTATTTAAATTCATATATACCACATTGTCCGAATCATACTGTACCATTCCGAGCTTTTGGGCAATTTGTTTGCCCCCGGGTAATTTTTGCAAATAAGCATTTAATGAAGAATCTACATTAATCCAACCTTTTGGACGAACGGCTCCACAACCAAGGTTTAATTTCATATTGTTATTTGTTTGTTGTAAAGATATTTTCAATTCATTAACCAATCAAATTTTTCTCCCAAAAAATCAAAAAGCTCCTTGTTATATGGAGTAAAGTGTTTTATTAAAACGGCTTGTTCATCATATGTCAGTTTCGAGTAATAAGTAGTTTGATTTTGTTTTTGAGCAGTAGAAAACTTGAAACTTTCATCTATTTCCAAAAATTTACAAATAGTTTCAAGTACCTGTTCGGGGTTTGTTTTTAGCAGATTAAAATCTATTATTAAAATTTGATTTTTTGAAAAAAAACGGAACCATCTTCTTAAGTGATTAATATATTCGCCCTTATATATGTATCCATAATTTGATATATCTATTGCACTTTTTACAGGTTGTGTACGAATGTGCTCAAAAGCTGTTTTTAATATTTTCTTTTCTTTATCCAGCGCTTCAAAAAATGAAGCATTTTTTATATCGTTGTTATATGATTTGACAAAATTAAAGTGTGAAAAAGCTCTTTTTACAGGGTCTCTAAGAACTACTATTAATTTGGCTTGCGGATTATATTTATATAGCCTTTCAGGAGCTAACGGGTGGTCAAAATAATCAGGCGTTGCTTCGCCAGCTATAACTTTTTTACCGGAAAGAGCTTTTAATGGAAAAAATGAATGATAATAATTTATCCCTCTTTGATAATTCATATTAAAAAATTGCAATTCTTTAATAATTGGAGATGCAATTTCCGGATGTTGAATTAAATAACTAAATAAGCTTGTTGTGCCGGCTTTTTGAGTACCAATGAGAAAAAAAACCGGTTTTTTACGCAAAAAATTCAATGGATATCTGTGATAAGCAAATGCTTGACGATGATGAATATTAAACAATCTCCTAATTTTATTTTGAATTATTTTTTTATCCATCGGTATAGGGTGGGTTTAATTTGTATAAACAGCTTTGAGGGGAAAAGCATCGCAGAAAAAGTAATAAAGTAATAAATAAGCTGTATGTTTATTTTTTGAAAAAAAGGAAGATTTGCATATACTGATATACGATTAGGCTTTAATCCTTTTGCCAATCCTACGGCATGTACAAATGCCCCATTGTATTTATAATCTAAAATCCAATAGGGGTAAGTTATTGTATAAATGTCTTTTACTATTTTATTCTTGATTTTTTTATCCGAAAGACCACTGTCGTCAAATGCTGTTGAAACTACATTAATTACCGATGGTAACCCTCCGTCTTCTACTTTAAAATCTTTCCATTTTTTTATCAACCTGTCACGGTAACTGTTTACTACCCGATCTTTTATTATTATATCTTTCAGCACTAATGGTCGTTTTATCATAAAAAATGTTCCTCCGGATAGAATAATTCTAATAGCTAAATAAATTTGCACATAGATACTTCCGTCAAATTTACCTGTATTCACTTCCTCAAATGCTGCTTTTTTATATATTAAACCGGCCACAAAACTAAAAGAGCGATAATATTTTAATGCTATATTTTGATTTCCTTTAAAAACAGATGTAAATGGAGCTCTTTCATACAATTTATTATTTCCTTCTTCTATATAATTGCAAAAGCCTACATCCGGAAAATTGTTTTTTTTTAAAAAACTCACTAAATACGACAGGTCATCAGGTGCGTAAAATGTATCATCGTTTCCTAAAACAAAACAATAATCACCGGTTGCCAATTCTATACTTTGACGGAGGTTTCTGTCGTATCCTAAGTTATTTGTATTTCTATGATATATTATAGGAAATTTATATGTTTTTTTAACCTCTGTTATTTCCTTTTCAGTATCATCACTTGAATTATCATCACTTATAACAATCTCAACATTATCATATGTTTGCTTTTCAATAAATGCTAAGCTTTTCAACAAATATTCTATGCGATTATAATGCGGTATGCAAATGCTTATTTTCATCAAACGGTAATATTTAATTGGTTCAACATAGTTTCTGTTCTATGTTTATACGTGTGGCTTTTTTGTACTTTGTTAAACCCGTTTTCACGTATTAAATTTGCCTTGTCGGGGTTTTTCAGTAAAAAATCTATTTTTTCAACCAGACTTTCTTTTGAATGAAAATATACAACATCTTGCTTATCTACAAAAATATTTTCCATTTCAGGACATGTTGAAGACAATTGCAAGCCACCTGCACCCATTATTTCAAAAAAACGCATATTTGCTCCGGGGTAGTTAGTATCATCTATAATGTTAATGTTTATTTTCGTAGATCGAAAAAAATCGGCATACTGTTTACCAAACAACGGCTTTTCGGTAATAAATTTTCTTAATCGTTTATCTTTTAAATCCCGTTTCCAATAAGGACCTCTTATTTTAATATTCAAGGAAGGAAAATGATGAATTATTTCTGACATTATTTCTTCTCTTTCCGGCCTGTGTCCTCCAATAAAACTAATATCGTATTTAACCATTGTTGAGCTAATACTTTCACCATTGCCCATGTAATATGGATCATAAGCAAAAGGTAAAAAACAGGTATTTTTATAACCCATAATATGAAATGATTTTCGAATAGAATCACTATACGAAAATAATACATCAACAAACGGCGCTATGTTGTATTGATTTTGTTCTAAATTGGTAAGTGTATCGGGCCAATATAAAACTACGGGAATATCAAAAAGGGATTTAACAAAAGCGTATGTACTATATTGTACTGGGCTGTTACCAAAAACAACTATTAAGTCTGGTTTGTTTTTTCTTATAAAAACCGACAGCTCCCGGTTTACTTTTCTTACCCATGCTTCAACGGGCACAAAACGATGAAAATAGTTGCCAAAAGGTTTTAATTTTATATATTTATTTTGTTCATGTAATATGTCAAATATCAATAAATTGATAGCAGGAAAATCATTTTGAATTGTGCGCACATAAGAGTTGGCTAAAGCGTAAGGCGATAAATCACTAATAATTAATAATTTCATGAATTAGTCTTTTTTTATAATGTAAAAGTATTATTAGCGAGTTAATAATTTATAAAAACCCCGATAAAAATATAAAATTGGGAAAAATAATTTTTTTTTCACAGAAAATCTTTTGAGCATACTTTTACGAAAAATTAATGTACGATTTAATTTTTGATTAGGAAAGTAAAATAAGCACTCCCACATTTCTGCATCCAATATTTCAATATATTTTTGTTTTTTTACTGAATCTTTATAAAAACTATCTATCAATTCATAAAACCTAAGATTAAGTTGTATTAACTGTTTTATTCTTTCGCGTGTTTTATCTTTAAAACTTTGAGACGTACTATTCCTTTTCCACCGATTATATATGCTATAAACCCCCGGTTCATAAATAAACTTCCCTCCCAATATTGCTGCAATAGTTACAAATTCCCGGTCTTGCAAAACTTTTGTTTTTTCATTCCAGCCATTATGGTTAATGGTTTGTTCAACTAATTTTCGTTTAAACAGATAATTATGTAGCGGACTCCAATCATCCATTAAAATTTGCTCTAAAAAGTCATCATATTGTGATTTTTTAATTTCTTCTGAAATTATTACTTTTTTATTTTGGTATGTGTCAATTTTAAAATCAGAATATACTGAATCGGCATTAGTTTTAATAAGGGTTTCCATTTGCCTTTTTATCTTATTTTTTTCAATAACATCATCACTGTCAAGCCATTGTATATACTCACCCTTACTCTTTTTTAATCCATATATTCGGGCACAATTACCTCCTTTCTTAGTGTTTTTAAATAAGAAAACTTTATTTGGATATCTTTTCTGAAAATCTTTTATAAGATTAATACTTTCATCTGTCGAAAAATCATCTACAACAATAATTTCTACATTAGGATATGACTGATTTAAACAACTATTTAGTGTATGTTTTACCATCTCCGAACTATTATAGTTTGGTATAATGATAGAAACCAACGGAAAACACGCTTTTTGTTGCAACTTATTCATTAATAATCACGTAATTACACTATGTGAATTTCAAGATAAAAATAAAAATACGTATTTTTACCCATTCGCTTTACTACTTAACAAGTAATAAAGTGCTCCTAAATTAGATTTATTTTTACAAATACAAAAATCGCAGATTATGAAAACACTATTACAATATCCCATTTTAACAGCATTAATAAGTTTATCTTATACTCTCTACTCTCAAACAGGTCCCGGAGGAGTAGGAGACGCCTCTACAAATGTCCTTTGGCTGGATGCTTCACAATTAAACCTAAACAATGGAGACCCTGTTTCTAATTGGCCGGATATTTCGGGCAACAGCAATGATGCGATACAGTCAAATTCAACCAATCAACCTACTTATCTTGTCTCTGCCATAAATGGTAAGCCTGGTATTACATTTGACGGGGTTGATGATTACCTTGATTTAACTAATCATATTAGTAGTACGGAACAATCTGTATTTATGATAAATGAAGTAACAGGAAATGCAATACACAGTGCTCAGTTAGCTTATGTTTCTGATGGCGCTAACTTAAACTCTTATTACCATGGTAAATGTGGGTTTTGGTATACTAATATATTTAAAAGTGCTGGGATAGTGTCATTTAACTCTCCGTTTTGCTTAAATGTAATTGTCAATCATAATGTTAATACTCTGGAGCTCGGCACTAATAATATTTTTACAAACACTACATACCCTGGGTTTCCAACAAAATCTCGCTCGGTGGTTGGTGCAAATTATAGTGATGGATTATCACAATATCGAAACTTTATAAATGGAAAAATTTCGGAAATAATTGTTTATAACACAGAAATAAATAACGCACAACGTATTATTGTAAACAATTATTTGGCAAATAAGTACCAAATAACCTCCAGTTTTAGAGATATATATTACAACTCAAATCAATATTTTCATGAAGTATGTGGTATTGGACAAATAAACGGTCAATCTCATACAGACTCGAAAGGCACAGGAGAAGTTGAAATATATGCTCCCACATCATTAAATGACGGCGAATTTTTATTTATTGGTCATAATAATAACGATTTATCCGTTGTTAGTGACATCCCTCTAAACACTTCTACCGGCGGCAGATGGAATAGAGTTTGGAAATGGCAAGAGACGGGAAATATTGGCAATTATTCAATAACATTTTATTTGGGAACAAACGGTTTTGGAACGGATAACAATCAATATTACATTATAGCTGATGATAATGGGGTTTTTTCGGACGGCGGCCAGAGTTTAATAGGCCCGGGAGTTTTTAATTCAAGTAATAATACCGTAACGTTTTCAAATATCCGGTTGCCATACCTTTATTTTACTTTAATGAATAAATCTTATGAGATTTATTCTGTACAATCAGGAAATTGGGAAGATCCATCAACCTGGTCTTGTAACTGCATCCCGGACTCAACAGTTTCTGTGACTGTTTCTTCAGGACATACTGTAAATATTAACAGAAATTATGAGAGTATATTAAATATAAAAATAAATTCAAATAGTAATCTTAACTTATATTCTAACACTCTTTCGGTAAAAGGGGATATAATTATAAATGGAAATTTTGATGCCTCTCAAGGTACAATTAGATTTTCGGGGGCATCAAAACAAAAGATTACAAATAATAGTATGTCTCCTCGATTCGATATATATAATTATAAACAAGTATACAGTAATACTGTAGAGCAAATATTTGGTAATATAGGGGTTTTAAATAGATATAGTTCTAATGGACGCTTTTTAAACTCCTCAACTTATCAGTTTGTTTTTTACTCTAGTTCAACACAAACAAGTTTTATAGATAAAATTTCATATTCTAACCCATTTGGAGGTAATATCAGAACCGTCAGATATATATCATCACGCTCGGCTGCTTGGGCTGATATTTCTTCAGCTGTACAAGCAGACAAATTTAGCACTTTAGATAAAGAATTATATTTTAGCGGCATAGGCGGTAATGATGGAAATGCAACAGATGAAAATGGCGTTATCTTTTATTCCGCATATTCCTTTAATGCTTCAACTCAACAATATGATACTGTGAAGACAACATCTAGGGTTCTTAATCCCGGTGAAGGGTTTGAAATATGGTTGGCTGATAATGAATACACTTATGACGGCGGAAAATTTTATGCATTTGGCATTCCTAATTACGGAGATATAAGTGCTGATCCATACCTACCTTCAAATGCCGGTGAGTGGGCTTTGTTAGGTAATCCGTACATGAGCTGGATAGAATGGTCAAGCGTAACAAAATCAGGCTTGCCTAATGAAGTATGGATTTATGAAGCTTCCGCAGGAAACTATGTTTTACACAATTCGGGAAATGTTGCCATTCCTCCTATGCAAGGTTTTTGGGTGCAGGTATCAGCAAACAATCCGTCGGCAACTTTTACCGAAAATTGTAAAATAGCTTCAAATTCCAGTACTTTCTATAAAAACGGAAACGGAATAGAGTCATTTGCTTTAACTTTTAAAGAAGATGCTTCAGGATATTATCAAACATGTTATTTACGTAAAGATATTTCTGCTTTTGCCGGATATGATGCCGGAAAAGATGCTACTTTGCTCCCCAGTAAAAACAAAAAAGCACCGGTTTTCACTTTTGTAGATGAACAAGCAAATAAAAACTTAATGCTTAACTATATTAATACTAAACAACACACTTTAGAAATTCCTTTGTATGTTTCCGTTAAAATGGACGGAATAAAAACAATATCCACAGAAAACATTGATTATATAAAAGAAAATTATAACTATATTGAATTGATAGATAAGTTCAATCACAAGGTTTATAATTTAGAAGATAATGAAGACATTGAACTTTATCTAACCAAAGGAGATTATACCGGGAGATTTGCCTTGAGGTTATCGGACACTCCTTCCGACATTAATAATACTAGAGACCTTGTGTTTGTTTCAAGTAACAGCATTAACATAAAAATGGAAAAAAATGCTGAGGAAACAGCTCAAATAATTGTAATAGATGTGCAAGGAAGAGTGATATTAAACAAACAAAATGTTTCTCAGAACTTTGTCCGGTTTGATATGCCAACCGGCATTTCTTCAGGTACCTATTTTGTTAAGATTATTAAAGCAAACCAAGTAGAAACCCATAAACTGGCAATAAACAAATAACCGTTTAAATTCAATAAATCCTTTTAAACTCCTACTTTTGCAGTAGGAGTTTTTTATATGAAAAAAAACATATTAGTATTTACCTCTAAATTTGCACCTGTTTCCGAGACTTTTATTTACAATCAAACAAAAGCTCTTTCAACTGACAATTCCATTTTCCTTGCGGCTACAGAATCTTTAAATGACAATATTTATCCTAAAGATTTTATTAAAGCACTATTCACTTATAATAATATTCCGGTTAATCTATCGGACAGAATTAAATCGAAATTAATTCGACGAGGCGAAAATCATCCTTATTTTTTACCCTATTCTTCACAAAAGAAATTAATTGATTTTATAAAAGAAAACAACATTGAATATATCTATGCACACTACGGTACAAATGCAGTAAAATTGATTGAAATACTCAAAGTTTTACCTTATCTTAAATTATATGTTGCTTTTCATGGATACGATGCTTCAAAACAATTAGCTGATAAAAGATACATTAGCCGATTATCTCAATTGATTAACTTCAACCCTACTTTTATATATTGCACTAATGTTTTAAAAGAAAATATTGCCGCTGTTTTACCGCATAATAACATTATAGAAAAAGTAATACCCTATGGTGTTGATATGAGTAAAATCAAACAAATTAAAGCGCATCAATACCCATCGAAGAAAATTAAGATTATACATGCCGGCAGATTAACCGAGAAAAAAGGTGTTTTAGATTTAATGAAATCCTACTTGGATTTGAGCCCGGATTTAAAACAAAAAACCGAACTTCATATTGTAGGGGATGGCGAAGAATACCAAACAATAAAAGAATTTGCCGAAAACAATAAAGACTTGTCTGTTTTTTTACATGGAGCCAAGCCTCAGCAAGAATTGATGGCGTTTGTAAAGGGTGCCGATATTTTTGTTCTCAACAGTCGTGTTTCAACCTCCGGAGATTCCGAAGGATTGCCTAACGCCATTTTAGAAGCAATGGCATTAAAAACGGCTGTAATTTCTACCAATCATGCAGGTATTCCGGAAGTGGTAAAAAATAATGAAACAGGACTTCTTATTCCTGAAAAAGATAATCAAGCATTAAAAAATGCTATTGAAAAACTTACAAAAGATGAAAAATTAAGAGAACAGCTTAGTGCAAATGCCTATCGTCTGGTTTCCGATAGTTACAGCTTAGAAAATATGCACCGGCAATTAAATTCTCTTTTTAACGATTAGTTTTTCCGAATATTTTATTTTTTATACTACGTATTTTCAACTCAAAGCAATGACGTAAAATTTCTTTTTTGGCGATTGAAAATCCTTCATAAGTTAAATCATCTTCTTTTAATTTAAAGGCAGAAAATATCGACGGAAAACTCCAACACAACCTGTTTTTAATGGTTTCCAGTCTTTTGTTTAATAGTTCCTCTCGTATTATTTTATTTTTGAAAAGGAATTCTAAAACTTTTAATTCTTCGGTCAAACGGGTTATTTTTTTTTGCCAATTATAGTGTTGTCGGGTAGAGAAAGATGTGTCTCTAAAATAGTTCAATTTTTTATCCGAATAGGCAAACATGCCCTTGCTTAGCAATGCTACCCAAAATAACCAATCTCCCACCATTTTAAAATCAATAATCTGTTCTATGTGTTTAAGTGCTTCTTCTTTTTTAAACACACATGCCGAAGCATTAACAATCCTGTTGCGGTCAACCAAGAATTGCCTAATGATTTCCGCCCCATTATAACACCCTGAGGACAAGCTAATTGTTAGAGGGTTTTCTCTTGTGTTATCACTCTCATCTACAATAAATGAAGCTGAAGAAAACAATATTGCACTTTGGCAATTAGACAAAGAATTTATGGCTGTTTGCAAAAAATTTGCATCGGCATAGTCATCACTTTCGGCAATCCAGATTAATTCTCCTTTTGCAAGTTCCAGTCCTTTTTTCCATTGTTTAAACGGAGAACCGGAGTTTTTTTTATTGATATCAATTACTGAAACTTTTTCATTTGTTTCATATTGTTTTAAAAAATCTTTGCTGTTGTCTGTTGAGCAATCATCCAATAAAATGATTTCATAATTTGTATAGGTTTGATGAAGAATTGAGTCGGTACGTTGTTTTAAAAAAGCAGCGTGGTTGTAATTGGGAATAATTATGGAAACAAACGGTTTATTCATTTTTTATTTCATTAAATTTTATTGCTAAAGTCCGGGTTAACCTTCTTGCTCCTTTATAATTCAAATGACCAATATCGAACGAATATTTTTTTGTGTAAAATTCGGGATATTCTGCAGGGTTGGACAAATCTATTACATTTTCTTTTGGGATTGCACTTATTAAACTAATTGCTTCCAGCGAATAATATTTTGGCAACAATACAAATATTAACTGCACATTTTCAGATTGACACTTATCTATTAATTCATTGATTTTTTTCAAGTGGACTTGATTGATTTTTTTTTGTTTTAGTTGATGAGCAGATAATATTGCTTTCGCTCTTTTATTCAATAATTCCGGATTTTGTTCAATAGACATTTTTCTTTCCATAAACTTTTCTTTCACCTCTTGGCTTGTTGCATTTTTTAAAACATCGTCGAGAGATAAAAAGCCCTTGTTTTTAGTATTAGATAAACGAAAATATGCCTTTCGTTTTAAAATAATGTCTTTATAATGCCCTAAGTTTAATATATTATCGAGAAAAGACAATGTATAGTTTTTTGAAATTAATGCACGTGAACGATATGATAGATACGGGTTGCCAATAATTGCCGACATTGAAAACATAAAATATTCCGGCGAAAGCCAATAATTAGCTTGTGGTTGATGCAATAAATGACCGGAAATGGAATCGACTCCTGTTAACTCAATAAAGCAATATTTCAAGGAATCAAATTGTTTGTCATGTATTATATTTTCGAGCAAATAGTATGTTTGCGGACTAAATGTTGAAGGTGCGCCTAAATTAAACGAATTGGCATTTTGAACCAAACTGTCATACAACGAGGGAATAACGTGTCTGTAAATTCTGCTTGAACCTAAAAATACAGTATTTGGATTTTGCTTGGCTTCTTTTATATAATGAAACTTGGGAGCCAACCAATGATTATTGACATAATAAGGTGTTATGAGTTTAAGCCCTCCGCTTAAAGCCAGATAAACACTAAAAAACAATACTATATTTTTTATAAATTTTTTCATTTAAAACTGAAAATATATAAATGAATTTGCTTTTCCCATAAAAAATGCTGTAATAAATGCCAGTATAATATATGAACTCCACCGGATTAGTACGGGTATTTGTTCGGTCAAGTAAAATCCGTGTTTTTGCTGCCGTTGGAGCCATTCTACAGAAATAAACACAAATAAAGCCAACAACAAAAACTTAGGCACATGAAGCCCTTTACCCGACATATCAACGGCAAAAATGTGTTTTATATAGTCAACAGCTTGAGCTACTGATTGTGCCCTAAAAAATATCCAAGCCAAAACCGTTAATCCAAATGTGATAAACATCATAAAGGTTTCCTTTATACTGGGCAAAATTTTTCCAGACGCTACAACATCTAAATGATGCCGGTTTTTGTTGAGCAAAAGCAAAGGAAGAAAATATAATGCATTTAAAAATCCCCAAGCAATAAATGTCCAATTTGCTCCGTGCCAAAACCCACTGATTAAAAATACTGCCATAGTATTTCTGACTTGTTTCCATTTGGTTCCTCGACTTCCTCCAAGTGGAATGTAAACATAATCGCGAAACCACGTTGAAAGTGAAATATGCCACCTTCGCCAAAACTCGGCAATATCTCTTGAAAAATATGGAAATGCAAAGTTTTGCATTAAATCAAAACCAAATAAACGGGCTGTGCCTATTGCTACGTCAGAATATCCTGAAAAATCGCCATAAATTTGAAAAGCAAACAACACAGCTCCTGTTATCAGTGCAATGCTTGACATTGATTCGTGCGAACTAAAGGCAATATCGACATATTTTGCACAAGTATCAGCAATGACTACTTTTTTGAATACCCCCCATAAAATTTGTCTCATACCATCTGCGGCAAGCGAATAATCGAATTTTCGGGGTTTGAAAAACTGTGGTAATAAATGAATTGCTCTTTCTATTGGTCCGGCAACCAATTGTGGGAAAAAACTGACAAATGTTGCAAAAGCAATAAAATCTTTTGTGGGTAACATTTTTTTACGATAAATATCTATCGTATAACTCATGGTTTGAAAAGTATAAAAACTGATACCTACCGGCAAAACTATATTGAGCGATTTAATATCGGGCTTATAGCCAAAAAACGTAAATGCTGTAACAAAGTTCTCGATAAAGAAATTTGCATATTTGAAATACATCAACATTCCCAAGTTAAAAAATATGCTTATAAATAAATAGACTTTTCGTTTGTGTCGATTATGTTCTTTTTGTAACATTATCCCTGAGAAAAAGTCGACCATAGTGCTGATAAATATCAATATTAAATACTTCCACGACCACCAACCATAGAATATATAACTGGCCAAAAGCAATAATGCGTTTTGCTGCTTAATGTTTTTATTAAACACAAACCAATAAAAGAAAAAAACTATTGGCAAAAACAACGCAAATTCTATGGAATTAAACAGCATTCTACTCTATCTTTTTTAAAAATAAATCTTTCATTACGTTTAAATATTGATGTTGCCATTTTAAACATGGTTCTAAATGACACCCTTCTGCCCATTCATTCCAGGCATTAATAAAAATTAAATTTTCTTCTTTTGACGGAAGGGTATGAAATGATAATTTTGAGGTTATCCAAGTTTTAAAATGCTCAGGTGCTGAATTTTTAAATATTAAAGCTCGTTGGTTTCTTCGTCTTGATGTATTGTCCCACATAGGAGAAAAACCGGGAAAAATCTTATAATTTCTGGTTTTAAAATATTCAATATCTTTTTTTGTAAATTCAACATAATCGATAATTTGATCATTGGTAGGGTTAACCTTTAATATCTTCCTTATCAGATAATCAACTATTTTATATTTTTTTAATTTTTCAATAATTGTATTGTCTATTTTTTTTAACGTTTTTGAGATTGGTTGAAAATCAATTACCGCATCAAACCCCATAGAGATTAATTCTTCACCCGAAGACCCCATATTTCGTTCAAATGCACACAAGTATAGCTCAACTCCTTGCTTTTTTGCTTCTTCTCGAAAGATATTTAATGTTTGAGAAATATCAGGGAATAAATCTGGTTTATATATGGCAAAGACCGCTTTATTGTCAATTTTTATATACCTGGTGTCTTTAAAGAAAGGTATCAAGTATTTGATATGTTCCTTATCATCATCCAAAGAATATTCTTGTTTAATTAAAATTTCATTATCGCCACCATCCCACGCTCTGGTCCAATTTTCATTTGCCCAACATAGCATAAAAGGAAATTCGGGTGTTTTGTTTTTTAATAATGCTTCAACCGGTTTTTCTAATAAAAGCTTTCCATTAAACCAATAATGGTAAAAACAAAAGCCATATATTCCATTGTTTTTTGCCAATTTGGCTTGTTCAATCAAAACTTCATGTAATCTTAAATCATAAAACCCCAAATCTGAAGGAATATGTGGCTGATAATGACCGTTGAATCGTGGTTTTGCTTGTACAACATTTCGCCACTCTGTAAAACCTTTGCCCCACCACTTGTCATTTTCCGGAATTGGATGAAATTGTGGTAAATAGATAGCTATTGGACGGTATGTTTGATTCATTTTAAAAACTTATTTTTTATGAAACAAAGTAACGAAATGAAATATAAATAGTATTTTTTATTTTCTTTTAAAAAAGCACTTTGTTCACGGATTTTATTAGAATATTGTTTTGTGTTATATAACAATAATTTAATGTTTGTATATTTAATGATTAACCTCCATTTATCTTTAGAGAAAGAATCATCATTATCAACAGAACTTGCTCCTCCTGTATAAAAGTTTGCAATAATTATAGGCACATATAAAGTTTTGATTTTTGCAAATATTCGTAAATTGAAATCATAATCTGCACAAATATTATATTTTACATTAAACTCTCCAAATATCTGAAAAAGAGTATGATGATAAAAACAAGCTTGATGGGAAATATTTTTTTGCATTAATTTTTCAAATGTAAATTTTCCGTCATAAACTTGCCCGTCTTTAGCCCAATTTACTGACCCGATAATTCTTACATTACCATATATCAGTTTATAGTTTTTATTTTTTGATATGTGATTATAAACTTGTTGTAAAACCGCTTTGTCATATAATGTATCATCACTTCCGACAAAGTAAATCCATTGTCCTGTTGCTTTTTTTATTCCTTTGTTCATGGCATCATAAATGCCATTATCTTTTTCGCTGTAAAACTTAATTTGTGGATGTTTGGCAATAAATTTTTGAACCGTTTCTTTTGTGTTGTCTTTTGACAACCCATCCATAATTATAACCTCATAATCGTTAAATGTCTGTGAAACTATTGAAGATAAAGTTCCGGATATTGTTTCAGATGAATTATAGGTTGGAATAATGATGGAAAAAAATGGTATTCTCATTTTTTATAATGTATATAATCTTTAGCAACAAGATAAATAAATTTATATGGAACAAATGAAAATAGCGAGAAATCTGAAAATACTTTTTTTATTGTTTTTAGCTTTTCAGATTTTTTCATTTGAAAAGCAACTAATTTTCGTTGCGCTGTTAAATACTCGTTTAATATAATACTCTTTTGCTGTTTAAATTGACCGGATTTTAATAATATTAAATATCTGTAAGCCATTTCTGCAAAGTGCTTCTCTTTTTGAGATCCTTGCCACACCCCTCCCTTGTGAATTCTATAGGCAGCCATAGTTTCCGGCAAATAATCAAGCGTACCAAACTGCGTAATTAATATATCTGTAGTAAAGTCACAAGGTATATTTTTATACCAATTTGGCATATTAACAAGGACTTTTCTTCTGAAGACTAAGCTACAAGTTGCATAACTACTTTTTAACTCTTTTAAGTTTTGAATAAAATTGTATTTATTTCTTTGCGGTATAAAATATTTCTCACTTATCACTTCATGATTTTCATCAACTGTAATAACATCATGAAAACAACCGGCAGATTTGGGGTTATTTTCTAAATACGTAATTTGCTTTTGCAGTTTGTATTCATCTATCCAGTAGTCGTCTCCATCTAAAAGAGCTATATATTTCCCATTAGCATTTTTAAGCCCATACAAAAAATTGGCTTGCATGCCAATATTTTTTACATGTCTAATATATATAAATTCACATTTTTTTGACGGCTTTATAAAAGATTCTACAACCTGTTTTGAATTATCAACAGATGAATCGTCAAGAATAAACACATTGAAGTTGAAATTTGTTTTCTGATTGTAAATTGAGGATAAGCACTTTTCAATAAATTTTTCATGATTATATACTAAACATATCACTGATACCAGTGGTCTTAATTTCTTAGCTTCCATATTTTATAATTTTTGCAGGCACTCCAACAGCAGTGCAATAATCCGGCAAATCTTTTGTAACAACAGCTCCAGCACCTACGGTAACGTTTTTTCCAATTTTAACATTTGGTAAGATTACAGCGCTAGTACCTATTGTAGTATACGAGCCTATATAACAGTTTCCTGATATACTTACATTAGGGGAGATTTCAACAAAATCTTCGACACATGTATCATGACCAACAGTACAAGATATATTAAGAATACTTCCTTGCCCAATTTTAACTGAGTTCGTAATTATACTACCAGTCATAATATTACACCCTTTTCCAATCTCTACATCAAAATGTCCAATTTGAGCTAATGGGCTAATAGTTGATGTAAAATTACCATTTAATTGAATGAATTTATCAAACATTTTTTTTCTCAATAGGGGATTACCAATTCCAATAGTAAAATTAGGGTCTCTTGTAAACAGTTCTTCAACTTCATGAAGGTCATGAATAATTTTATATTTATTAAATAACAGTTGTTCATCTTTATTAAGATCATCGAAAAAGTATACATTTTTTGTTAAATTCAATTGATATAGTATCTCTAAAACTTCTTTTGCAAATCCTTTTGCTCCAATAATTAACATAATTAATTTTTTTTATTAATAATTTTCATAGAAGTTGTTGTAACAACTTATAGCAGTGCTTTTATTATGTTTGTTATTTTCGTTATTATCCGCTCATTATTTCCATAAAAATGGGGTAAGCACAAAACTCTTTTTGCAATATCTTCCGAGATTGGGCAAGATTGATATTCTACTTGTGGTAAAGTATTTAACGATGGATAAAAATAACGCCGGGCATTCACCCCTTCTTTGTAAAGGGCTTCTTTTATTTTTAACACGGTTTGTTCGTTTTCAAATAAAACCGGAAAATAAGAATAGTTGTATTTGGTATTTTCGGGAATTTCAAAAAACTGAATGGTTAAACCGTTTAAATGTTTTTTATATAAATGATAATCTTTTTTTCGGGCTTCAATAATTTTGGGCATATCATCTAATATTGTCAACCCCATTGCCGCATGCAATTCAGACATTTTTGCATTTATTCCCAATCCGTAATAATCGTCATTTATATGTCCAAATGCTCTTAATAGTTTTAATTGTTTAGCATCTTCGTCGTTGTTGGTAATAATTGCTCCGCCTTCTACCGTGTGAAATAATTTAGTGGCATGGAAACTTAACGTACTTAAATTACCATAATTGACCACCGGTTTATTTTTATATGTTACGCCAAAAGCATGTGCGGCATCATAAATTACTTTTAAATTATGTTTTTGAGCTATTTCTTCGATTTTCTCTATTTCACAAGGCAAACCGTAAACATGCACCGGCATAATAGCTTGCGTATTTTCGGTAATTAATTCTTCTATTTTAGAAGCATCCAAGCATCCGGTTTTAGGGTTAATATCGGCAAATACAGGTGTGGTATTTTCCCACAAAATAGCATTAGTAGTTGCTACATACGAATAAGGCGTTGTAATAACTTCTCCCTTTATGTTGTATAGTTTTAGAGCCAATTGCAGGGCTATAGTGCCATTTGAAACCAAAACACAATGCTTTGATTGGAAATAATCGGCCAATTTTTGTTCCAATTCACGCACTAACTCCCCATTATTGGTTATCCAACCATTTTCCCAAATTGATTTCAGGTAATTTTGGTATTTTTCAAAATCGGGTAAATATGTTTTGGTTACGTTAATCATTTAGTGATTTGTTTGCATGGATCTTATAGTTTGGGGCTACTTTAATATTAAAAAAGTCACCCATTTTTCGCCATAATTCTTTATCATATAAATTACCAGTGAAAAGTCTACTTTGATCGTATTTTTCAAAAAACAATTTAATCTCTTTATTTCTTAATTTATAAATTTGAACATACAGCTTCCTTTGAGCTTCATTTAGTGACAATAAATTATCAATTTTGTTGCTATATAAATCCGATTGGGTTGGCTGCATATCATAAAACTCATCTAATCTATTGTATAATTCGCAGTGTATTTGAGTGTTTCCAAGCGTTTTATTTTCACTGTGACTCATCATCGAATTAAACCAATCATCTGGATTTCTCTCTAATAAAATAAATTTAGAATTTGGAAATTCATGAAATAAAAACCTGTAGAAGTTAGTATGCCACCAAGGCGAATCTTCAAAGACTTGATTATTTTTAAAATCTTTAGAGGAAAATATTTTTTCATAATTCCCAATATGCCAATAATGTGCCCAATTATTTTTATGCGATTCATTCCATCCGGCAACTTTATATTTATGGTCTTTAAAAAACTGTCCAACAGATGTTGTACCAGTTCTTTGAAAAGAAATACAAAAAATTTTTTCTTTATTTTTTTTCAACTTAAACATATAAGTCTTTGAAATAATTAATTACCAGAGTCTCATTTTTTATTATTAACTCTTTTGTTTCTTTTTTTATGTCATTTACACTCATTTTATTTGAGTTTGATACATTTTTTTTCTCTTCCTTTAAAATAAATTTAATTTTCTTTTCTGGATAATATTTTGACAGTAGTTTGTACAGCTCTCTATTTAGGTTTTCTTGATTTAAAAATGTTATTGATGGCATTAGTTTAGAATAATCTAAATTTTGTAAATCGTATTTTTCCAAATTATTTAAAAATTCAAATGGTTTTTTAAAATAAAAAAACACAAATTGAACTGAAGCAGGGCCCAATAGATTTTGTATTTTTTTCGGATTTTTAAGTTGGGGATTATTAAAATAAAATGGATATTGATAATTGAATTTTATATATTCCTCAAATGTTAGGCGTGGGAATTCAGAAAAGGATTGTCTGATTTTATCTTCATTAAAATTCAAAGCTTCCGACTTTTTCCAATCGCCATACAAATAAAGTGATATAAAATAGTCAAAAAGATTTCTTTTCACAGAGACTACCTGTTTATTTTTTAATAATTCGGCATCTATTTGGGAGTAAAGTCCATGCTCTGTTGGTTTGTTATATCTTTTGTTAAAAGTTCTGATTTGAGGTAACATTAAAACTTGATACCGGTATTTTTCATTAAATCGTAATAATTTGTTAATTAAAGAGTGTGAATGAATCTTTTTCATCACTTCTCTGACAAAAGTGCTTCCTGTTTTTGGAAAGTTTATTATTATTAAATCCTTGGTAACTATCATTTCTCTTCTACTATTACATTTGGTCTTAAGATACCATTGGTTTTTATATATTCTTGAACTACTTTTTGTTTAATTTCAAAAGTTAAAACATCGTCTCCCCGATATACGGCTCTGTTGGCTCTGTTTTCAACCAATCTGAATATAACAGAGTAATATCCTTCATTCAGCCATGTGTTTTGTAAGCGGAAAACAATTGTCTGCTTTTTTTCGCTAATGTTTTTTATTTCATAATTGCAAAATGCTGTGCTAACAGTTGCCACTACAACATTTTTTTCATTAAGTAGTTGGAGAGAAATATCAAACCTTGTTTTTGTCGTTCGTTTTAACTCAAAAGTCACTTCAAATTCCAGTTCATCACCAATATATATGGCTTTAGAGTTTTTATTCACGGAAATAGAATGTAGTGTAATATGTTCATTTCCTTTATTTGTATAATGCTTAATTGGCGTGCTTTCAAAGTTTGTTTTTAAATAGTAATCAATAGCTTCGGACGTTTTACCATTAAACTCTAAACAACCGTTATTCATTACAATAGAATAATTGCACAATGCTTCTATAGAAGCCATATTATGACTGACAAACAATACGGTTCGTCCATCGTTTTTGCTGACGTCTTGCATTTTACCAATGGCTTTTTTCTGAAATTCGGCATCGCCAACAGCTAATACTTCATCTACAACCAATATTTCAGGCTCAAGGTGCGCCGCAATGGCAAAACCAAGTCGTACCTTCATACCTGAGGAGTATCGTTTTACCGGTGTGTCCACATATTTTTCTATTCCGGCAAAAGCAACAATTTCATCCAATTTTGCTTTTATTTCGGCTTTGGTCATACCTAAAATAGCTCCGTTCAAAAAAATATTTTCCCTGCCGGTCAGTTCGGGGTGAAAGCCTGTGCCTACTTCCAATAATGAGGCAATGCGCCCTTTGGCTTTTATGGAGCCTTTGGTTGGAGCGGTAACTTTTGATAATATTTTTAACAAGGTAGATTTCCCTGCTCCGTTTTTTCCAATAATCCCCAATACTTCGCCCTGCTTCACTTCCAAATTTATATCTTGCAATGCCCAAACGTATTTGCTTGTGGACTTTTGAGTTCTGTCGTTTACTTCGCCCACTTTAGCATACGGATCATCTTTTCCCATTAATTTGGCAAAAAAACGGTTCAAATCATGGCTTAATGTGCCTGTACCAATAACGCCCAAACGATATTGTTTATATAAATGCTCTATTTTAATGGCTATATCACTCATTACACCGTATCCATAAAGGTTTTCTCGGTTTTGTTAAATATTATAATACTGATTAACAAAAATACGATTAAAAATGCTGTACTGTATATTACTGCCGGCCAATCTATAGATTGATGGTTTAATATTGTGGCTTTAAAAAACTCGACAATATTGGCAATGGGATTAAATTTTAAGATGGTAGCATATTTTTCGGGCACAGAATTGGGCGAGATAATTACTGCCGAAGCATACATCAGCAATTGAACACCAAATGCCAATAAAAATCGTAAATCGCGGTATTTTGTAGTCATTGCCGAAACCAACATACCCGAAGAAAGGGCAAACCCGCCAATTAACAAAACAGGAATTGGGAAGAGTAATATATTTACATGCCAATGAAAGTCAAAATCGGGACTTTTCCAATCGAAATAAATAATAAAAAATATCAGCAACAAAAATTGAATACCAAATTTTATCAGATTAGAAACGACAATAGATAATGGCACAATTATACGCGGAAAATATACCTTTCCGAAAATATGGGCATTGGAAATGAATGTATCGGAAGTTGCCGTGAGGCAAGTGGCAAAATAATTCCAGATGGTTAATCCTGCAATATAAAACAAAAAAGGCGGTAATCCGTCGGTTGGCATATTTCCCATCCGGTTTAATACCAAAAAATAGGTGTAAGCCGTAAAAACAGGTTGTATTAAAAACCAAAGCGGACCAAGAATGGTTTGTTTGTATTGGGCAACAAAGTCACGCCGAACAAACATTTGCAACAAATCCCTGTATCGCCAAATTTCTTTCCAATCAATTGAAAGTAAACTTGTTTTAGGCGTAATGACAATATCCCACGATTCGCTGCTGTCCTTTTGTTTGTACATCATTAATCTGAAATCTACTTTTTAAATTTAAATATTCGTTGAAGAATGGATGGTGATTTTTTATTTTCATCGGTATAATACCCATATCCGGCACCATAACCGTAACCGTAGCCATACCCGTAACCGTAATTATAGTAATAAGATCCTTTGGTTTCTTTTACGTCGTTTACAACAATTCCCAAGTGTTTTATTCTGCCCGAATTATACATTTCATTGATTGTTTCCAAATGATTTTTATGCGTGTAATGTTGGCGAACAATATATAAATTTACATCGGAGTATGGCGAAAGCAAAAATGCATCGGTAACCAAACCAATAGGCGGTGTATCTATAATTACAACATCATAGGTTTGTTTTAAAATATCCAGCAATTCTTTCATTTTTTTCGTGCCCAACAATTCCGCCGGATTGGGAGGAACAATTCCTGAAGTTATAATATCTATGTTTTTGTAAGGTGTTTTTTGTATGATTTCTTCCTTTGTGGCGTTGCCTGCCAAGTAATTGGAAAGCCCTGTTTCATTTGGCACACCAATGTCCTTATGAATTTTTGGTTTACGCAAATCGGCTCCTATGACGATTGTTTTTTTATCTTGTAAGGAATAAACACCGGCCAAATTCAAAGAGAAAAAGGTTTTTCCCTCACCCGATATACTTGAGGTTATCAAAATGGTAAAGTGTTCTTTTTTGCCTTCAAGCAAAAAAGCAATTTTTGTACGTATTACCCTAAATGCTTCGGAAATAACAGATTTTGGCTTTTCCAACACCACATTTGAGCCATCGGCATGGTAGTGCCCAATTGTACCAATAATAGGAATTTTAGTAATATTTAAAATGTCTTGTTTGTCAATAATTTTATTATTGAAATATTCCAATAAGAAAATTATACCTCCACCAATAATTAATGCAATAATAATGTTAAATGTAAAGATTTTTGATGCAATCGGGCCGATAAACCGAACTCTTAACGGTGAAGCTTTATCCAGCACTTTTATTTTTGAAATATTCGATCCTTTGGCAATTGCAGCTTCTGCACGTTTTTTGAGTAAAAACGTGTACATATCACTGTTTAGCTTATAGTTTCGCTGAATATTGACAAATTGTTTTTCGGCACTTGGCAGACTTTTTAATTTATCATCGTAAAAAGCGATTTGATCATTTATTTGTTTTAATTCTTCATTTACCCGCTCGATATTTGCTTTTAGGTTTTCAATGATTATTCCTTTGCTAATCTCTATTGATTTTAACAGTTCTTCATACCGTTCATTGTCTTTTGTAATACTGTGTTCGTATTGACTTTTCTTTTTGTACGTGGTTATAAGATTCTGTAAAAGTTCAAAAAGTACATTGTTTCTGTCAACAAAACTGGGGACAATAATTCCTTTGGCATCATCATTATTTTTGATATAATCTATCATTTGTTGATAGTAATGCGCCATAAACTGTTTTTCAAACTTTTGTTTTTCCAATTCAATTATGGACTCAATGGCTTTTTTCTCGTCAATACCCAGGCGTTTTATGTTCGATTGTATTTTAAAACGCTCTAACTCCCTTTCTGCGATTATCAACGAATCAAGAATGTTTTTTATTTGCCGGTCGACGAATTTGATGGTATTGGAAGCAATTTGATTGGCTTCTTCTAATTGCTGTTCGATATAAACATTTATAAAATGATTTAAAAAATCTATTTCTTTATTTATTTCTGTGCCATTGAGTGAAAGCAACAAGATTGAGCCCTCTTTTTCTTCTACATTAACCCCTAATGCATTTTGATAATACTGTGCCAATCGGTCAATATTATTTATTGTAAAACTGTAAAAGTCCCCTTTTAAGCCATCAACACCTTGATTTCTTAAACTTAATTTAAACCTTACGCCCTTGTATTCGCACCACGAATTAAAGGTACACTCTACTGATGATTCTTCCTCATTTTCAGGGTTTGAAAATAAAACATAATGATTCTTATCTTTTATCCTAAAATATATTCTTTTGCCCACATTATTCAATGAATTGCTGTCCAATTCAAGAGAAAATGGAATGTAAGCATACAATTGAGAAACTTTTACGTTTCCGTGACGGAAGAAAAACACCTTAAATTTTGGAATAGATTTTACCGTTCGTTTCATCATGGGGAAACTTTTTATTGTTCCCACTTCATTTACCAGGCGGTTTCGGTTACTAACCAACTCCATACCGGGTAAAAAATATTCTTGCCCCCACGATGAATATTCATCTTTCACTAAAATCCTGGCAGAAACAGAGTATTGTTCGGGCGTATAACGGATCTTCCAAACCGAATAAAGTGATGCCAATATCAACGCAATAACCAGTATATACCAATAACGAATGGCTTTGTAAAAATATACTTTATAATCTATGGATTGTGTTTGAGTCAAAGCAGTTAATCTGAATTAAATAAACCGAACAAAATTAACGGTTTATCAAAGATGATAAAAATTTTATGGATATTTGTTTTTTTATTGAAAAATGTCCGGTGCTAAACAGAACATATTGCAGTACAAAGGTTTGCTGATTTTTTTGGCAAAAGCACTAATTTTATATTTTATTTGGCAAATATTATGGTATTCTTATTTGAATAACCCCAACAACACAGTTAATATCTCATTGAATGAGTCTTTAAAGTCTTCTACATTGATGGCTTTACAGTCACTTGGATTTGATACTTTTAACAATAATGCTGAAAATCACCTGGGAATTACCGACTCTCCGGGTTTTATTATTGGCGTTCCGTGTAATGGATTGGATTTATTTTATTTATATATTGCTTTTTTTATTGCTGTTCCCGGAAAATGGAAGTCAAAATTGTTTTTTTCAATTATCGGGATTTTTATTATTTACACCTTCAATGTATTACGACTGGTTTTACTGGCTTTAATTTCAAAATATCATTACGATTGGTTTAACTTTCATCACAGCTATACTTTTACCTTACTTATGTATGCCATTATATTTTTGCTATGGTATTTTTATCTGAAAAAATATGCATTCAAAAAAACATAATATAATTATCATTCCTTTGTTGGTGTTTATAACGCTTGTTTCCAGCTATACCAAAGAAACACTTTTTGACATTATTAACTATTTATTAAAAGGACTTACAGAAAACTACTCCAACACGTCTCCTCCGAAGTTCTTACTTAATGCTTCTCCACAAAAGCTTAACCTGTATAAATGGACTATATTAGGATTAAACATCGTAATTATTAATGCTGTAAACATCTTTTTTATTTATTATACACAACAGAAAAAATTACTTAAATTTTATATGATTTTCATCGGCTCAATTTTAATTTTTGGAATATTGTTTTTGTTTTCAGGAAAACTGATATCGCCTGTTTTTATAGAGTTTTCCCGAACGTTCCAAGCAATTGCAGAGTCTCCTCTTTTACTGTTTGCATTACTATTAATCTATTTCTTTCCGGATATTTATTCAAAATAAGCAACCTTACGAACAGTTACTGCGTATTATCAATGCAATAAATTAAGTAAATTACGCTTGCATTACTATTATTTTTTTTATTACATTTGGCGATAATTCTAAATATGTTAAAAAACAAACCAAATATCAAACCTCTAATAATCACGCTGTTATTGCTGTTTATATCAACAGCTTTGACTTATGCCGCTGGTCCTCCCGGCCCTCCTGGCGGAGGTGGTGGCGGGGCTCCATGTTGGCCTCCTCCTTGTGTCCCTATTGATGGAGGCGTAAGTCTTTTAATTGCTGCCGGAATTTTTTACGGAGGCAAAAAAATATACGATAATCGTAAATAACCTTATAAAGCTGAGTTAAACTCAGCTTTTTTTTTACATTTGTTTTCTTAATTTCTTAAAGATAATTGTATGAAAACCGATGATGCTATCTTTTCGATAATCGAAAAAGAAACCAAAAGACAAAAGGAAGGAATTGAACTTATTGCTTCTGAAAATTATGTAAGCGACCAAGTATTGAAAGCTATGGGCTCGGTGCTTACCAATAAATATGCCGAAGGATTACCGCACAAACGATATTACGGCGGATGTGAATTTGTTGATGAAGCCGAAGATTTGGCAATTGCTCGAGCAAAGGAGTTATTTAATGCCGAGTGGGTAAATGTACAGCCACATTCGGGAGCTCAAGCAAATGCAGCTGTAATGTTGGGCGTATTAAAGCCCGGTGATAAAATTTTAGGTTTTGACTTATCTCACGGTGGACACCTTACCCACGGAAGTCCTGTGAATTTTTCCGGCAAACTGTATAATCCTGTTTTTTACGGTGTAGAAAAGGAAACAGGAAGGGTAAATTATGATACAATTTTGGAAATTGCCGAAAAAGAAAAACCACAATTAATTATATGTGGTGCATCGGCCTATTCGAGAGATTGGGATTATGCCAAATTAAGAGAAATTGCCGATAAGGTTGGCGCTTTATTAATGGCTGATATTTCACATCCGGCCGGGTTAATTGCCCGAGGGTTGTTAAATGATCCACTGCCACATTGCCATATTGTTACCACTACAACTCATAAAACTTTACGAGGACCAAGGGGTGGAATGATTATGATGGGAAAAGATTTTGAAAATCCTTGGGGATTAAAAACTCCAAAAGGCGATATTAGAATGATGTCGTCAATATTAGATTCGGCGGTATTTCCTGGAACTCAAGGTGGGCCATTAGAACATGTAATAGCCGCAAAAGCTGTGGCATTTTACGAAGCATTGAGCGATGAGTTTATGGATTATTGTTTACAAGTAGTAAAAAATGCCAAATTAATGGCAGAAGAATTGGTAAAACGCGGTTATGGTGTAATTTCCGGCGGAACCGACAATCATTCTATGTTAATTGATTTGCGTTCAAAAGATATAACGGGTAAAGAAGCCGAAAAAACACTCGGATTGGTTGATATTACCGTAAATAAAAATATGGTTCCTTTTGACGATAAATCACCATTTGTTACTTCAGGAATGCGCTTAGGAACACCCGCCATTACCACGCGCGGTATTACAGAAAAAGAAATTCCAACCATTGTTGATTTGATTGACAGAACACTTATGAACAGAGACAATGAGGAGGAATTGAAAAAAATTAAGCAAGAAGTAAACGAGTTGATGTCCGACTTGCCTTTATTTGCTTATTAGTATATCGAAAGCGGCTTTGAGCCGCTTTTTTTATGTCCATACTTTTGTGCCTTCGGTACAATTCCTACAAATGTCTATTGATTTTCTATCCATAAAAACTTGATTTCTAAACCGGTTGTATTTATCATTTTTCCATATTTCCGAAAGTGGAATTTCATCGGTTTTTCCAAATTGATACTTGGCATCTTTGTCAAAACAACAAGGGACTACTTCTCCGTTTTGCGTAATAACGGCACTGCTCCACATTCGCCAGCAATTGTTTTTATAGGTATTTTTCATTTTATAGGTACCGTCCGGCATTTTCTTATAACGGGAGTATTTTTCGTTTTCAGGAATTAAAGAATTTCCATTTTTATAATTGTAAACTTGTGCCGTTTTGAACCGAATTGCATCAACGCCTGTTTCTTGAGCTAATTTCTTGGCATCTCTAATTTGATGCTCATTGGGTTTAACCACCAAAAATTGTAAAACGATAAATGGTGAGTTACTTTTTGCCCGTTTTTTAGCTTCTACAATATTTTGAATTCCTTGTAATACTTTGGTTAAATCACCTTTTTTACGGTATTGTTCATATACTTCTTGCGTTGTTCCGTCCAAAGAAATGATTAACCGGTTTAATCCGCTTTCAACCGTTTTTTGCGCATTTTCTTTATCCAAAAAATGTGCATTTGTAGAAGTAGAAGTATAAATTTTGTTTTGCCGTGCAAATTGTATCATATCAAAAAAACGAGGGTGAATATAGGGTTCGCCTTGAAAATATAAATTTATATACCACAGGTGTTTTTTATTTTGCCGGATAATTTTTTGATATAAATCCCAAGAAATATTTCCTGTTTTACGCGTAAATTGTTTTAATCCGCTGGGGCATTCGGGGCATCCCAAATTACAGGCAGTTGTTGGTTCTATTGATAAAGCATAGGCGTTTCCGCTAACCGGTTGATTTTTTACAATTTTTTTTAATTGAAAAGACAATTTTAATTTCAACAAGTTAGATACACGTGCCGGGGTAGCTGTTTTTAGCAAATAACCATATTCTTTGAAAAACTGAACCATTGTGAACAAAGATACTTTAATTAACCGAACGAAAAATCGGGGTTATTTGTTTAGAAATTGAAAAACTTTTCTGAGCGGTTTTAAGTAAGGAGTGAAAAGATAAGGGGTAAGGTTATTCATTTCCCAAGCCATTTGGTCCTCTTGGTTTGCAGCCAAGCGATTTTTTAACGATGCGTTACTCATACCGCCAACACGCATTTTTACCAATGTTTTTGGCAAATAACCAAGCGATATTTTATGTTTATGAATAAAGCGTAACATCAATTCATAATCGGCGGCACTTTTAAGTTGCAGCGAATAATATCCGTATTGCTCAAACAATGATTTTTTTGCATAAAAAGTTGGATGAGGCGGCATCCAGCCCCAAAGAAATTTACCGTGTTTGTAATTGCCGCTAATCCATTTTCGGGTAATGGAGTTTAAATTGTTTTGTTTTACATAAACCAAATCGGCATATACAGCATCACAATTTTGTTGTTCAAACGTTTGAGCGATGTCAGAAACAGCACTTTTATAAGCCAATACATCATCAGAGTTAATAATGCCGACTATCTCTCCCGAAGCATTCTTTATTCCTTTGTTAATAGCATCATACAAACCTTTATCGGGTTCGGATATTACTTTAGTGATTTTATCTTGGTATTTTTCTATTATTTTTAACGTATTATCGGTTGATTTTCCATCAACAATTATGTATTCAATATTTTGATAGTCTTGATTTAATACGGATTGTATCGTATCTTCAAGCGTATCTTGACTGTTATAGCAAACGGTTATTATGGAGATTTTTTTCATTTTTCTCTAAACGTAACAACACAATTTTCCAATACAAGCATATCCATTTGAGTACGCAAATAACAATCTAAGGCTTCTTGAGGTGTATTTACTATTGGTTCATTTTCGTTAAATGAAGTATTTAACAATACCGGAACACCGGTTTTTTGATAAAACTTTTTTATAAGGTCATAATATCTATCGCCCGGCTGAACGGTTTGTAATCGACCCGTTCCATCTACGTGTGTAACTGCAGGAATTATATTATGTTTTTCTTTTTTTATTGGAAAAACTTTTTCCATAAAAGGAACTTTATCAACTATTTCAAAATATTCTTCAACAAACTCTTCTAAAATTGAAGGCGCAAAAGGTCTAAAGCTTTCTCTACGTTTAATTTTTGTATTAAGTAAATCTTTTGCATCAGTACGTCTTGGGTCCACTAAAATAGAACGGTGTCCTAACGCTCGTGGGCCAAATTCGGCACGACCTTGAAACCACCCCACTACAGCTCCATTGATTAAAGCATCGGTAACTACATCCAATAATTCTTCGTCACTATAGCGAGTGTATTTTATATTTTGCTTTTGGAGTATATTTTCAATCTCTTCATTGGTAAATTTACTCCCTGTGTAAGCATTATAAACAGGCGAAATTCGTTCGTTATTAAGCATTTGATTATACAGCCACAACGCTGAACCAACTGCCGTACCGGCATCGTGTCCTGCAGAAGGAATATAGATGTTTTTAAACGGCGTGTTTTGTAAAATTTTACCATTTGCAACAGAATTTTGAGCAACACCTCCGGCTATACAAATGTTTTCAATTTTGGTTTTTTGGTACAAATGGTTTAATAAATGAAATATAACTTCTTCTGTTATTCTTTGAACTGAAGCCGCTAAATCTTTATGGTATTGAGTCAATTCTTCATCTTTTTTACGAGAAGGACCAAATTTTTCAATCATATAATCAGAGAAAATAGGTTCTATTGCGGGAATTCCATTTTCCCAACTCATACTAACTCCTTCTTTGGCGTGTTTAAAATACTTTGTGTTAAGTTCAAAAAGTCCGTTATCTTTTAAAATTATCACATCTCGTAATTGGTCTGTATATTTAGGTTCTCCATAAGGAGCAAGCCCCATAACTTTATACTCATCACCATAATGTGGAAACCCTAAATATTGAGTAAACGATGTGTAAAAAATTCCGATAGAATGGGGATATATTACGGTATCAAACACTTCTATTTTGTTGTTTTTACCAACCCCTGTCATTGTTGATGTAAAATCTCCAAATCCATCTATGGACAGTAATGCTGACTCTTTAAACGGCGAGGCAAAAAATGCACTTGCCAAGTGACTTCTATGGTGTTCAACATTTATAATTTTTGCTTTTATATTTTCTTCACTTATATTAAACGCTTTTGCCAATTCCCCTTTTACAGAAACTACTTTTTTTGAATTTGCTAACCGGTCTTTTAACGCTTTTATATTTACTAAGTTTTTAACCGAATGAATGATTTTTTTATGAATATTTGCCGAGGGGTCTCTGGAAATAGTAATGTAATCAACTTCATCGATATTAATTCCTGCTTCATTTAAACAAAAACTGATAGCTTCTGAAGGAAACCCTGCCCAATGTTTTACTCTTCTGAATCTTTCTTCTTCACTGGCAGCTATAATTTCTCCATCTTTTAAAATACAAGCCGAAGAATCACCATGGTATGCGTTTATTCCTAATATATACATGTATTATGATTTTATCAAGTTGTAAATTTAACAAATTATTTTTCTGAAAAGAGAAAATAAAATCATCAAGAAACAGTACTCTATATTAATTGTATTTCATTTTTCTAAGTTTTAACAGTAAGGGTTAGTCGATATTTAATGTATTATAAATGCAACACTTCAATAAAAAAAGTCGTATATTCATTGCACAAAAATTTTTTATATGCGAATATTTTATACTTTTCTTTTATCTGTTATAGTTTCATTGTCGTTTGGGCAAAATCAAGTAATTATCGGTTCTTTTACAACTACCAACTCTAACACAACCTATCCAACGCCTTATGGGAATTGGTATTGGGGAGCAAAACACCAGTTTTTAATTCGCGCTTCGGAGTTGAGCAGTGCCGGTATGTCTGCCGGAAATATCAACGCAATGGCTTTTAGTGTCGTAACAGCAAATGGTGTTCCTTTAAACTCGTTTAATATTAAGATGGGGCTTACTAACACTAATGATTTAACCGGCGTTTTTTTGCCTGCATCAGGGTTAACAACGGTTTACAGCACATCTTCATACACTGAAACTGCAGGATGGAATACGCATACTTTTTCCACTCCATTTTACTGGGATGGCACTTCAAATATTATTATAGAAACTTGCTTTAACAATAATAATTTCTCTCAAAATGCCGTAGTGCATTTAACAAATACTTCCTTTAATTCAACGGTTTATTATTATGCTGACAACTCTTTAAACTGTGCTGCTTCATCAGGCTCTCCGGTAACAACGCGTCCCGTAATACGGTTTGATTACATTCCTGCCAATATTCCGCCAACGGCGAACTTTACCTCAAACAACACCAATGCCTGCTCGGGTACAGTTCATTTTTACGATATATCAACCGGAGGACAACCCACCTCTTGGCTTTGGGATTTTGGCGACGGAACTACCGATACAGTGCAAAATCCTATTCATACTTATACTTCAAACGGAAATTATACAGTATCGTTAATTGCTTGCAATCAATACGGGTGCGACACTTTAATCATTCCCAACTATATTACAATTAACTTAAGTCCCAGCCTGCCTGTTCCTGCTAACTGCTATCCGGCTACGCTCAACGGCACACTTGGCTTTGGCATTACTAATGTAACTTTAAACACCATCAATAATTCATCTGCCGATGCTTCTGTTGGGTTTGAAGATTTTACTTGTATTTCAACCAATTTAACGATTGGTCAAAATTATACCCTTTCGGTTACCCATGACCAACCCACCAATCATAATTGTGCCGCATGGATTGATTGGAATAATGATGGTATTTTAGATGATGTAAACGAAAGAATTCTTACCTCTTCCTCTTCTCTTTCCTCATCCGCAACATTTACCGTACCGGCAACAGCCACACTAAATACGCCTTTGCGTATGCGTATTTCTGCAGACTATGATTTTTCTGCTCCGCCAACACCATGCAGTAACTTAGATTACGGGCAAGCAGAAGATTATACTGTGATTGTTACATCAAACAATAACCCTCCAGATGTTGCTTTCACTGCCGATGTAACTTATACTTGTGACGGAACAGTCTCATTTACCGATTTAACTCAAAATTTACCCCAAACCTGGCTTTGGGATTTTGGCGACGGAACAACATCAAATGTGCAAAACCCAACCCACACCTATACCTCTGACGGAACATATACGGTTATTCTTACCTGCACAAATGCTAATGGTTCGGATGCCGACACTATAGTGAATTACATAACTGTGAATATGGCCGGCGCTGTTACACCTGCCTCTTGTACACCACAAACAACAGCTTATTGTTGTGGATACGGCATTTATCAAGTTTCTTTTAATACTATTTCAAACATTACTGCAGATGGTTCTGAAGGATACCAAGATTACAGTTGCCAACATCAAACAACTGTTTACTCAGGAAATTCATACACGCTAACTGTAAAAACGGGTATTAACAACCCTCAAGATACACGAGTGTGGATAGACTTTGACAACGATGGTGTTTTTTCCTCATCGGAATTGGTTATGGACAATCAAAGTGGTTACAATCCAAGTGCTGTTATTTTAATCCCTTCTTCCGGCTTAACGTTAAACACGCCTTTACGTATGCGCGTTCGCTCTGATGTGGTCAGCACGCCGAAAAACGCTTGCGATGCACCGTTGTATGGTCAAATAGAAGATTATGGAATTATAATTGACACTTTGCCGACTCCCCCTCTTGCCGACTTCACCTCTGATATTCGCTTTACTTGTAATGACAGTATACACTTCTATGATTTATCAACCAATAACCCAACCTCATGGAGTTGGAATTTTGGTGATGGAGGAACTTCTACTCAACAAAACCCTGTATATAAATACAACAATCCCGGCACCTATAATGTTTCGCTTATAGTATCAAATGCAGGCGGTAGTAATACCAAGATTAAATACAATTATATTGTTGTCAATTGCGATACCGCAGAAATTCCAATTAATGGCAACCAAATAAACACTAACTGCAACAGTTATATTTTTGATGACGGCAGAAGTTTGAATTACAGTAACAATGCGGATGGTTCTATAACCATTCAACCGGCAAACGCCTCCTCTGTGATGCTCCAATTTTTGACTTTTGATTTTGCAACGGGCGATACATTGTTTATCTATAATGCTGCAACCATGAACTCTTCAACATTGATAGGTGCTTTTACAGGAAACAGTTTGCCTGCCAACATTACATCTTCAACAGGTGTGATGACTGTTCGTCAAAAAACAAACGGGAATACAACCCGTACAGGGTTTTTAGCCGAATGGACTTGTTCAAACGCTATTAATGAATTTTCTTCGGAAAGCTTTTCTATTTATCCAAATCCAACGCAAGGAACTGTGTTTATTGAAAATCTACAAAATAAAAAAATCACCACATTATCTGTTTACAGCTTGCTCGGGAAGCATATTGCAACAATATCCAACCCGGGAAGTATTATCAATTTAAATGATTATAATTTGAGTAACGGTGTTTATTTTATCGAGATAAATAAAAAATATTATTATAAAATTTCTAAGCAATAAATGATATGAAAAAAATACTTTTTCCTTTTTTATTGGGAATTTTTTCTTTGTCAAGTTACGCTACACACCTTATTGGAGGGAATATCGGTTACGAATACATTGGTCAATTCGGCTCAAACTACCGGTATAAAATAATTTTAACTGTTTATAACAATTGTGATTCCACATCGTTAATTCCATTGCCTGTAGCCACGCAAAATGTCGGCATTTATACACAAGATGTTCCCAATAACCCAATGGGTGGAGGGAATAAAACATTATTTACAACGGTTACGCTCCCGTTGGTGGATTCCTCATATGTATCGCCTCCAACTACCAGTGGTTGTAGTGTTGGAGGAAGTGTCTGCATTTACAAAGGTGTTTATGAGGGAACTGTAGATTTGCCTTTGAATTTCAACGGCTATCATTTGTTTTTTCAAAATTTTGCTAGAAATAACAATATTGTCAACCTGAATAATCCGGGTGGTCAAGGTATGGCTTTTCACGCCTATATTCCGCCAAACTTGGTACCTAACAGTTCGCCTGTTTTTGCCGATGATCCGGTTCCGTTTTTATGTGTAAATGATACGGTAACCTTATTGAACACCGCTTACGACCCAGATGGTGATTTATTGGTTTTTTCATTTGTAGAACCATTTAGAGGAACCGATGCTAACAACCCTCCCAATCCTCTTCCTTGGACAATACCTACCGTTAATTATGCCTTAGGATACAACATGCTTTTCCCCTTTGGACCGTCAGGATATGCCAGTATTGACGGAGCAACCGGATTGACACAATATATGTCTCCCAATACAGGGAATTTTGTTGTGGCTGTTGAAATCAGAGAATATCGAAACGGTAATTTAATTGGCGTTTCCCGAAGAGACTTACAATTATTAGTGATAAACTGTCCGCCAAATCCTGCCCCTAATTTATCAAACACAGGAGGTTCCGGAACAACGAATTATTCCATTACTGAATGTGATAATCTTTGTTTCCCCATTACATTTACCGATTTAAACGGTGACAGTTTAACTTTGGAAACCGACGGACCTATTTTTGACACGACAAACGTTAATCCTGCCGCAACTGTAGATTCTTTGGTTTATGGAGATTCAACGGTAACAGCTAACTTCTGCTGGACTCCCGGATGTGATGCTTCTCGACCTGCACCATATTTATTTACCGCAACAGCAACCGACAACGGATGCCCACCAAAATCCTCAAGTGTTGTTTACCAAATTACGGTTAACCCTCCGGATGCCCCGGATACTATATTTGGTAATATGGTTGTTTGCCAATATCAAACCGAAACGTACACCGTTACACAACAATCCGGCTATACATACAATTGGACTGTTACCGGAGGCACATTAAATTCAGGTCAGGGTACAAATTCTATAAATGTTACTTGGAATAATGTAGGTACAGGGACTATTTCCGTAGTTGGATACAGTTCTTGTGGATGCCCTTCAAATATTACAGATACAACCGTTTCCATATTATCATCGCCAACAGCAGATGCCGGAAACGACACGACCATTTGCGCAGGCGATACGGTAACAATTGGAGGAAGTCCAACCACTCAACCCGGCAACGCAATAAGTTGGAGTCCTTCCGGCTCTTTATCAAATGCTTCATCACCCAATCCGGATGCCTTTCCGTCAACTACTACTACATATGTTGTAACGGCCAATAATGGTACATGTACAAATACCGATACAGTAACGGTAAATGTAGGAAGTTCAACAGTGATTGTTTCTAATGATACAACTATATGTTCAGGGGATACGATTCAATTATTTGCCAGTGGAGGTGTATCATATAATTGGTCTCCTTCAGCTTCGTTGAATAATCCAAATATTTCAAACCCAAATGCTTTTCCTTCAACTACTACTACTTATTATGTAGATGTAACCGATGCTTTGGGTTGTGTTAAATCAGATTCTATAACCGTAACGGTTATTAATCCGCCAATTGCATCAGTATCAAATGATACAACTATTTGTGCCGGAGATTGTGTTACTTTAATTGCTTCCGGCGGAAACTCTTACACTTGGACACCTGCAAGCGGATTAAACACTACTTCTAATGACACTGTTTCAGCATGTCCTTCCTCTACAACGACTTATCAAGTAATAGTCGGTAATGGTTGTTTCGACACAACTCAAGTAACTGTATCGGTTAATCCTTTACCGGTTGTTTCGGCGAATAATGACACTACTATTTGTGCAGGCGACACGGCTCAATTGCAAGCTTCAGGCGCAGCTTCTTATTCGTGGATTCCTGCATCTTCTTTAAATAACCCTAACATTAGTAACCCATTGGCGTTTCCAAATAGTACAACGTCTTATATTGTTACAGGTACAGATGCGAATGCTTGCTCTAATTCCGACACGGTGATGGTTACGGTCAACCCATTACCCAATGTTTTTGCAGGGAATGATACCGCTATTTGTATCGGTGACACGGCTCAATTACAAGCTTCGGGGGCTACTTCTTATTCGTGGACACCAACTTCTTCTTTAAATAATCCTAACATTAGTAACCCATTGGCTTTTTCAAACAATACAACGACTTATATTGTTACAGGTACGGATGCGAATGCTTGCTCTAATTCCGATACGGTGGTTGTAACTGTCAATCCGTTACCTGTTGTAACAGGTAATAATGATACTACTATTTGTGCAGGAGACACAGCTCAACTGCAAGCAAGTGGAGCAACGTCTTATTCGTGGATGCCAACTTCTTCTTTAAATAATCCTAATATCAGTAATCCTTTGGCTTTTCCAAATAATACTACAACTTATATTGTTTCAGGAACAGATGCAAATGCGTGCTCAAATTCAGATACGGTTGTTGTTACGGTCAATCCTCTGCCTGTTGTTACGGCGAATAACGATACTACCATTTGCGCAGGTGACACGGCTCAACTGCAAGCTTCGGGCGCTGCTTCTTATTTATGGATGCCTGCTTCTTCTTTAAATAAT
The DNA here is from genome assembly GCA_002295925.1 of Flavobacteriales bacterium UBA852. Classification (GTDB taxonomy): domain Bacteria; phylum Bacteroidota; class Bacteroidia; order Flavobacteriales_E; family Vicingaceae; genus UBA852. The sequence continues at coordinate 163,223 of DBGO01000013.1, read as the reverse complement.
CCTAATATTAATAATCCATTAGCATTTCCGAATAGTACAACGACTTATATTGTTACAGGTACAGATGCGTATGCTTGCTCTAATTCCGATACGGTGGTTGTTACAGTTAATCCGTTACCGAATGTTTATGCTGGGAATGACACAGCGATTTGTATCGGAGATACGGCTCAATTACAAGCTTCGGGGGCAACTTCTTATTCGTGGACTCCTGTTTCTTCGCTAAATAATCCTAATGTTAGTAACCCGTTAGCTTTTCCGAATAATACAACTAGCTATGTTGTTACAGGGACGGATGCCAATTCGTGCTCTAATTCCGACACGGTAATAGTTACAGTCAACCCTTTGCCTGTTGTTACAGCTAATAACGACACTACTATTTGTGCAGGCGACACGGCTCAACTGCAAGCTTCGGGCGCTGCCTCTTATTTATGGACACCAACTTCTTCTTTGAATAATCCTAATATTAGTAACCCGTTGGCGTTCCCAAATAATACTACAACTTATATTGTTTCAGGGACGGATGCGAATGCTTGCTCTAATTCCGACACGGTTACGGTTACGGTTAATCCGTTACCGAATGTTTTTGCAGGAAATGACACAGCGATTTGTATCGGTGACACGGCTCAATTGCAAGCTTCGGGAGCAAATTCTTATTCGTGGACACCAACTTCTTCTTTAAATAATCCTAACATTAGTTATCCGTTGGCGTTCCCAAATAATACTTCAACTTATATCGTTACCGGTACGGATGCCAATTCGTGCTCCAACTCTGACACCGTTGTTATTACGGTTAATCCATTACCGAATGTAAGTATTTCCGGAACTAATTATTTATGTCCGGGCGACACGATGCAACTGGTTGCTTCGGGTGCGGTAAATTATGCGTGGACTCCGAACAGTAATATTTCTGACACCTCTATTTCTTCACCAATGGTCTATCCTACATCTACAATAAGTTATATTGTTTTTGGTACGGATGGGAATAATTGCACCGGCTCTGATACATTTAATATTACAGTCAGTCAGACTGTACCTACAGAGGCAGGAAATGACACAGCGATTTGTTCAGGAAACAGTGTTGTGCTGGGAGGTTCTCCTACAGCTCCTGTCAACAGTACATATTTGTGGACACCTGCTACCGGTTTAAACGACCCAACACTTGCCAATCCTACCGCCACACCTACCGTAACCACGACTTATTATGTAGTAGCTACAAACGACACTTGTACCGGTATTGATTCGGTAACGGTTACTGTTAATGCGCTAACAACCTTGAATGCAGGACAAGACACTTCTATTTGTATTGGCGATACGGCTCAACTGCAAGCAAGCGGAGCTCTAACTTATAGTTGGGTACCTTCCTCAACACTCAGTAACTCATCCATTGCCAATCCACAAGCTTTTCCTTTGTCAACAACCGATTACATTGTATCGGCTATTGATAGTAACGGATGTTCGAACTCTGATACGGTTCGCGTGATTGTAAATCCTTTACCAAATGTGTTTGCAGGAAATGACACGGCGATTTGTATCGGAGATACGGCTCAACTGCAAGCTTCGGGAGCAAACTCTTATTCGTGGATGCCTGCATCTTCTTTAAATAATCCAAATATCAGTAATCCTTTGGCGTTCCCAAATAGTACAACAAATTATATTGTTACAGGAACAGATGCAAATGCGTGCTCCAATTCCGATACGGTGGTTGTTACGGTCAATGCTTTACCGAATGTTTTTGCAGGAAATGATACGGCAATTTGTATCGGCGACACGGCACAACTTCAAGCTTCAGGAGCAAATTCTTATTCCTGGACGCCAACTTCTTCTTTAAATAATCCCAACATTAGTAATCCATTGGCTTTCCCAAATAATACGACAACTTATATTGTTACAGGGTCCGATGCGAATGCTTGCTCCACTTCTGATACAGTGATGGTTACTGTCAACCCATTACCGAATGTTTTTGCAGGAAACGATACGGCAATTTGTATCGGCGACACGGCGCAACTACAAGCTTCGGGAGCAACTTCTTATTCGTGGATGCCAACTTCTTCTTTAAACAATCCAAATATCAGTAATCCTTTGGCGTTCCCAAATAGTACAACAAATTATATTGTTACAGGTACAGATACAAATGCTTGTTCCAATATGGACACCTTAATAATTACGGTCAATCCTCTTCCAAACATTTTCGCCGGAAATGATACGGTTTCGTGTAAAGGCGGTTCCGTGCAATTAACAGCTACAGGAGGTATAAGCTATGTTTGGTCTCCTGCGGCTGATTTATCTGACAACGCCATTGCCAACCCTGTGGCTTCTCCGGATTCAACAACGGTTTATACTGTTGTGGGAACAGACGCAAACGGTTGCAGCAACAGCGATTCGGTTGTAGTAGATATTTTTTACTTCATTTTTGATAATGATACCACCATTTGTTTTGGCGATCAAATTCAATTACAAGTAAGCAATAATATGCAATCTGTCAATACGGCTTATAATTGGTCGCCGGGCACTTTGGTAAATGACTCCACAATAGCTGCGCCAACCACTTTAAACACCTCCACAACAACGTTCACCGTTTTTGCTTATGAAACGGCGTTGGGTTGTGTAGATTCTTCAGCAATTACAGTAACCGTGGAAGAGGTAACTCAGCCCGATTTTGATTATACCGCCGTTCTTGCCTGCGAGGGCTTGGAGGTTTCTTTTATCAATAAAACTAACAATGCCAATTTTGTTACATGGGACTTTGGTGATGGTGAAACTTCTCAAGAAATAGACCCTGTACACACTTATGCGTTTAACAACAATTATACGGTAATTTTATCGACCGGTGTAAACAGTAAATGTACAACTGATACAGTTAAAGTGATTGATGTGAAAAGTTTTGATGAGCTTTTTGATATTCAAATAAGCAATGTGCTTACACCAAACGGCGACGGTAAAAACGATTACTTTAAAGTGCAAATACCCGGAAAGGTAAACGAGTGTACACAAATAACCATTTTTAACCGTTGGGGTGAAGAAGTTTACAGTTCTGACAATTATTCAACGCAATGGGACGGCAGAACACCCTCGGGAAAATTTGTACCTGCCGGAACATATTATTATATTGTTGATATAAATGGTATGGATTACAAAGGAAGTATTACGGTTATTAGGTAGTGTTTATTAATAGAAAAAATTATTAGAAAGAATAATAATATTTATGGAGATTAAAAAATTGAAACCGAGAAAGGCACTTAACAAAGCCTTTCTGAAAGTGAAACCCAACAGAAAGGAAATTGAAAAATTTAAAACCAATCTCACCCAACTTCTTGACAGGATAAATGATGCCGAATCGGAAGAGTTTCATAAGAATCTTGTCAGTGACTTTTTAAAAAAGACATATTACGACCCAAATCATTTTATCAATACCAAAGGAAGAAATGACTTGGTTATCCACAACGGAGCCAAAGCAAACAGCACGGTTGGCGTAATTATCGAAGCCAAAAAACCAACCAATAAATCTGAGATGGTTACAAAAGAAAAACTGAATGCAAAAGCTTTTCATGAATTGGTTCTTTATTACCTGCGTGAAAGAATTACTCACAAAAACCTGGAAATAAAACATTTAATCATCACAAATATTAATGAATGGTTTATTTTTGACGCGACGACTTTTGACAGACTTTTTGCTCAAAATAAAAAACTTGTAAAACAATTTCAAGATTTTGAAGACGGAAGACTGGCAGACACCAAAACCGATTTTTTTTACAAACAGATTGCCGAACCTTTTATTTCTGACATTAAAACCGAAATAGAGTTTACATACTTCAATTTGCAGGACTATCAAAATCCTCTGAGAAATAATGATAAGAAAGACGACAACAAACTGATTGCTCTCTTCAAACTCTTGTCGCCCGAGCACCTCCTAAAACTCCCTTTTGTCAACGACAGCAACAGTCTAGACAAACGCTTTTACAGTGAATTACTCCATATTATCGGACTAACAGAAACCAAACAAGGAAACAAAAAAATCATTGAACGAAACAAAAAAGGTGAACGAAACACCGGAACTTTACTTGAAGACGCTATCATTCAGCTCGATAGTTTAGATAAAATCAACAGACTGAACAACCCTTCACAATACGGAAATACACATGAAGAGCGTTTGTTTAATGTAGCCCTTGAGCTTGCAATTACTTGGATAAACAGAATACTGTTTCTGAAACTGCTCGAAGCTCAATTAATTACTTATCACAAAGGAGATAAATCCTATTCGTTTCTAAATCTTGATAAAATCAAAAATTACGACGACCTAAACAGCTTGTTTTTTCAAGTATTGGCACGTAAGTATGACGAACGAAACGAAGATGTAATCAAAATTTTTGAAAAAGTTCCTTATCTCAATTCTTCGCTGTTTGAACCAACAGAAATTGAACAAGAAACCATTTTTATCAGCAACCTGAGGGACGACAAAAAAATTCCGATTTTTTCGCAAACCGTATTAAAAGACCAACAGGGCAAAAAACGCAAAGGTGAACTCAATACGCTCGAATACCTGTTTGCTTTTTTGGATGCTTACGACTTTAGCAGTGAAGGCTCGGAAGATATTCAGGAAGACAACAAAACCCTCATCAATGCTTCGGTTCTCGGATTAATCTTTGAGAAAATAAACGGCTACAAAGACGGTTCGTTCTTTACTCCGGGATTCATCACTATGTATATGTGTCGCGAAACCATTCGCAAAGCGGTTGTTCAAAAATTCAACGAAACCAAAGGGTGGAACTGCAAAAACCTTGAAGAACTTTACGATAAGATTGAAGACCGCCAAGAAGCCAACAACATTGTAAACAGCATCAAAATATGCGACCCTGCCGTTGGCTCAGGACACTTTTTGGTTTCGGCACTCAATGAAATGATTGCCCTTAAAAACGACTTAAAAATTCTGCAAGACCGCAACGGAAAACGCCTGAAAGAATATCAAGTGGAAGTAGTGAATGACGAACTCATTGTAACCGATGAAGAAGGCGAACTATTTGAATACAACCCCAACAGTAAGGAAAGCCAACGCGTGCAAGAAACCCTTTTTCACGAAAAACAAACCATTATTGAAAACTGCCTGTTTGGGGTGGATATTAACCCCAATTCGGTAAAAATTTGTCGTTTGCGTTTGTGGATTGAGCTTTTGAAAAACGCTTATTACAAGAATGCTACCGAACTTGAAACGCTTCCAAACATTGACATTAACATAAAATGCGGCAACTCATTGGTGAGCCGTTTTGCCATTGATGCCGACCTGAAACAAGCATTGAAAAAAAGCAAATGGACCATTGATGCTTACCGTGTAGCTGTAGATACCTACCGCAACGCACAAAACAAAGAACAAAAAAGAGAAATGGAACGCCTGATTGCCGACATTAAGTCTGACTTTAGGAGCGAAATTTCTATGAACGACCCCAAAATGAAAAAGCTGCGCAAGATGCAAGGCGAATTATTTTTGATGACCAACCAACAGCAGCTTTTTGAAATGAACAAAAAAGAAAAAGCCGCCTGGAACAAGAAAGTGCAACAACTCACCAAACAAGTAAATAAACTGCAAGCAGAAATAGAGGAAATAAAAGCCAACAAAATTTTTGAAAACGCTTTTGAATGGCGATTTGAGTTTCCCGAAGTGCTCAATGATGATGGTGATTTTGAGGGCTTTGATGTGGTAATAGGAAATCCACCTTATATACTTGTCCAGACTTTAGGTGACCAAAACTTATTCAAATATTACAGTCAGAACTTCATAACTGCAACATACAAAATCGACACCTATGCATTGTTCTATGAGTTAGGAATCAAAATAATGGCTGATAAAGCAATGCTTTCATTTATTACTCCAAACACATTTTTGAAAAACAAACATTCAAAAGAACTAAGGCGATTAATTTTAGCAAACTCGCTTGATGAAATAATTAACTTCTACACTCAGGTTTTTGAAGATGCATCAGTTGACACATTAATTCTAATGATGTCAAAAGGATCAAGTTCAACTCCACATAAATTTGTGTTTTCTGCATATAAAAAGGATGTATTTGATTTGTCTGAAACTGAAAAACTATTTCATCTTCAAAGCGATTTTCAAAAAGGAGATTTTGAGTTAGAATTGGATATTGACAATAACCTAAGAACTATCCTAACCAAAATTGAGCAAAACTCCGCACCGTTAAAGACCTTTGGTCGTTCATACTTCGGAATCCAAACTTTGGATAGAAAGAAATTCGTAAATGAAACCAAATTAAATGATAATTACTATCCTGTTATAGATGGTGGAAATGTCAAACGTTACTACTGCGAACCAAGTACTGAATATGTCGATTTCGCTAGGGAATCAATTAAAAGTGGTGGCGACCCCAATGTTTACGAAAAGTATAGAATAGTAGTGCGCCAAATTGGAGTTTATCCTGAAGGCACTATTGTTCCGCCTCATCTAATGACCTTGAACACTATTTACAATATATTTCTTAATGTTGAAAACATCCAATTCTTAAGGTTTTTACTTGCTCTCATAAATTCAAAAACCCTTCAGTTTTATTGGTATAAGAAACATTACGACAATAAAGCAACATTCCCGAAAATAAAGAAAGCTCCAATTGAAAGCTTACCAATAAAAATTCCTAATGATGAAATGTTAGCAAGCATTTCGGATTTAGTGGAAACGGTTATAGAGCACAAAAAACAGAATGCTGAAACTGCTGAACTCGAAAACGAGATAGACCAATTGGTATATAAACTGTACGACTTATCAGAAGAAGAAATTAAAATTATTGAGAACTCTCTATGATAACCGCTATCATCATATCAGGCATTGTTGGCATTTTCATCATAGGCTTTATTCAGGTCTATAACAGGCACAAAAAGGTTGTGAAAAAAATTGATTTTGCAAGTGAATACAGGAACAAATTCGTTGAGTTTGCCAACAAGTATTTCAAAAATTATGAACGTTGGAGTCGGTCAGGAGATATTGATGGTGAGCTATATGTTTGGCTCACTATGAACGTAAGTAAAATTCAAAGCTATGTAGGTTCTTTTGGTGTCATGTCTTACAAACCAGCTTTTCAGAACTACATGATTAACAATTATCAAATCATCATCAATACCATCCCAAAATTCAGAGAAGGTCAGGTTGAGAGTTTTGATGTTGGTTCTGTTGACGATTGTTTGCTTCGATACATTGGACATCTAGAAGAATATCAAAAAGAAAATCAAAGAAACCTGAGAAACCCAATTATTTGGTTTCGAGAAGGATTCAGAGAAATTTTGAGCATCCCTATTTACATTTTTAGTTTGTTGGGCATTATAAGCAATCGGACTTTGAACTCAATTAAGGACAGTTTGATATACAAGGTCATTTCGGGACTAATTGCTCTTGTAACTCTGATTAGTGGAATTGTGACAATTATTGTTGGTTACGACCAAACTTTGAAGTTCATCAACAAACTGCTTGGGAATGATTAAGTCAAAACAGGGTAAATACTGTGTCTACATCATCCATTAGATACAAATAGAAAAACAAACCGCTTTTCAATCATTTTATATCAAAACTTTCACTCAATATCTCCTTACTCATAATAAACCTCCTTTACTTTTACCAATCCGCAAATGCCGTATTGATACACAACCGTAATTTTATTTACCGACAATTCTTTTTGAGGAATCTTCAATAAAACCTTAGTGGTTTTATATAATTCATCTTCGGGTTTTATCCAATAATTCGACGAAGGATTGGAATAGGTTTTAAACTCCGACACAGGATACGTTTTTGAAAAAGTAGTAACCGGCACACTCAAATTCAACAAAAACAACAGCGACAATACAAACGGCGCATAACCAAACAAAGCCAACACAAAAGGCAATTCTTTGGCAAAAGGCAATTTTTGTTCTTTTGGCGGAAGCAACAAAAAACTCCATACCACAACGCCGGTAAGCATTCCGTAAATAAATATTTCGTTGGGTATCAGCAAATAATACACGCCCACAGGCAACAAAACAACCCAAATCAAGCTAAAACGAAACAAACGAATAATCGGATTTTTACTTTTCAATAAAAACGAAATACCCTTGGCATCAATATCGTCCGTATAAGTCAACCCTCTTTTAATTTGTTTTTTCAACAATGTATAAAAGCCAAAAATCAAAAGAACTTCCCAAATGAAAAAAATAGTCATAAACCGAAAAATTTAATTGGTTAAAAGAATAATCAAAGGTAATTTTGTTTTATGCAAAAAGCATTAAAGTTTTTAACTTTTTTATTGATAATTACCTCTTGTAAAACTCCCGAAAATCCTCTCAAAAATATGGAAACTCACCCCTTTACCAATGCCTTGATTCACGAAACAAGCCCTTATTTATTACAGCATGCCCACAACCCCGTTAATTGGTTGCCGTGGAGCAACGAGGTTTTTGAAAAAGCAAAAAAAGAGAATAAACTCGTGCTAATCAGCATAGGCTATTCTGCCTGCCACTGGTGTCATGTAATGGAAAAAGAGAGTTTTGAAGACACTTCGGTGGCCAAAGTAATGAATGATAATTACATCTGCGTAAAAGTGGACCGTGAAGAACATCCCGATGTTGACCAAATTTATATGGACGCCGTGCAATTAATGACCGGAAACGGCGGTTGGCCTCTCAATTGCATTACCTTACCCGACGGTCGTCCGGTATATGGCGGAACGTATTTTCCCAAAAACCAATGGGTAAAAATTTTACAGGCATTAGCCGAAGAATACAAACAAAATCCCAAAAAGTTTGAAGAATATGCACAAAAAGTTACCGAAGGGGTAAAAATGATGGATATTGTGCCCAAAGAAGATGACCAACCGGATAACGAAGTATTGGAAACCGCTATGGTAAGGTGGAAAAAACTTTGGGACAACGAATGGGGTGGAAATAAAGGCGCACCAAAATTCTCTATGCCCGTAAACATTGATTTTTTAATGCAATATGCCACGCTCACCAACGATGCCGAAGCACACCAACATGTTAATTTAACACTTACCAAAATGGCACTTGGCGGAATTTACGACCAAGCAGAAGGCGGCTTTATGCGTTATTCTACCGATATGTATTGGAAAGTACCTCATTTTGAAAAGATGCTCTATGACAATGCCCAACTGCTTTCTACTTATGCCAAAGCATACCGGGCTTACCGTAAACCATTGTACAAAAACACCATAGAGCAAACATTTGATTTTTTGAAGAACAATTTTCGGGCTAAAAACGGCGGATACTTTTCGGCTTACGATGCCGACAGTGAAGGCGAAGAAGGCAATTATTATACCTGGACAAAAGAAGAACTGCAAACGGTTTTAACCCCCGAAGAATTTGATTTTGCCCAAAAGGTATTTCAGCTTACACCCGACCAAAAATGGGAAGGAAAATATATTTTATGGCAAGCCAAAACAAATGAAGAGTTAGCCAAAGAAATGAATTTGTCTATCGAAGAATTTGAACAAACAAGGCGAAAAGTATTGGAAAAACTGCTCGAAGTACGCAAAAAACGCATAAAACCCGGGTTAGACAATAAAATTCTTGCCTCTTGGAATGCATTGCTTATTACCGGAATGACCGATGCGTATTTGGCAACTCAAAACCAAGCGTTTTTGTCCGAAGCCGAAAGCATTTTCCGGTATGTTGAAAAAAATCTTTTGGATAAAAAATCCTTGCATTTGGCTCATATTCGCTCACAAAACACGACCATTGATGCCAACTTAGACGACTATGCCCTTTTGATACAAGCAGCAATAAAATTATACGAAACTACTTTTAAAGAAGAGTATTTGACTTATGCGCAACTGCTTACAGAATATGCAAACAAACACTTCAGCGATGAAGAGCAACTTTTCTATTATTATACTTCGGATGAAAAATCCAAAAACCTCATTATACGCAAAAAAGAATTGTCCGATAATGTGATTCCATCTTCCAATGCAGTAATGGCGCATAATTTACACTATTTGGCTCTGGTAATGGAAAACTACGAGTACGAAAAGCGTTACCGCAATATGCTTATTTCCGTGCAAACATTTGTTGCAAAAGTGCCTTCGGCTTATGCGTTGTGGGCATCGGCAATTGCCAAAGAAGTATATCCGTTTAGCGAAACCGTAATTGTGGGACCCAAAGCGATTGATTTTAATTTGGAAATAAACCAAACGTATATTCCCAATAATTTATTTGCCGGAAGTGTAAAGCAAAACAAATTCGTTCCTATATTGGCAGAACGTGGCAATTTGCCGGAGACGTTAATTTATGTTTGCCAAAACAAAGCGTGCAAAAAACCGGTTAACAACCCACAGGAAGCATTAGAATTATTAAAGAATTCGGTTAAGAAATAAACGGTTTTATTTTTTCCAAATCTTCGGGAGTATCAATACCAATGCTCTCAAAAGGAGTAATTTTGGTGTGGATAGAAAAACCGTTTTCCAGCCATCGCAGTTGTTCTAAAGCTTCGGCTTTTTCGAGCGAAGATACAGGCAATTTTGTTATGCTCAACAATGTTTCGGGCGTAAAACCGTAAATACCGATATGCTGATAAAACGTATGCTTTGCCAACCAATCTTTTTCGGCAACATTCCGTAAAAAAGGGATTGTGTGGCGACTAAAATACAGGGCTTTCCCCTCTTTGTCAATGATTACTTTGGGCTTATTGGGGTCAAAAAGTTCTGATTCCGATGTGATTTTTTTAATTAAAGTTCCTATTTGCACGTTTTCATTTTCAAATAATCGACACAAATCCGTTATCGATTGCGGATTGATAAACGGCTCATCGCCTTGTACATTGATTACGGCATCAAATTGTTCCGGTTGCTTTTGCAACACTTCGGCGCATCGGTCGGTTCCGCTTTGATGATGCTCGGCTGTAAACGCAACATTGCCGCCAAAATTTTGTACTTCTTTTGCAATTCGACTGTCATCGGTGGCAACAATTACTTTTGTAATACCGGATGCTTGTTGCACTTGTTCATACACTCGTTGAATCATAGTTTTACTTCCGATTTTAACCAATGGTTTTCCCGGAAAACGTGTAGAAGCGTAACGGGCAGGAATGATTGCCAATATTTGTTTTTCATCAGACATTAGTCAAAATTAAGGTAAACCAATGACTATTGCAACCAAATGATAATAATCGGAAAAATATTTTCACCTCGTTTCAATAAATAAAATTATTCTTATGTTTACTGTCCCGAAGGTTTTATTATGACAACGGAAATATATTATCTGATAGCATTAAAATTTTTACCCAATATTGGGGATATTACCATCAAAAAATTGGTACAGTATTTTGGCAGTGCCCAAAAAGTGTGGGAAGCATCCAAAGAGGAATTAAGGCTTGTTCCGGAAATTAAAATATCTGTTGTTAAAGCTTTGCAAAATGATGATTTGAAAAAAGAAGCATTACTTTCTACCGACAATGAGGTGAATTTTATTGAAAAAGAAGGAATAAATGTTGTGCATTATTGGGATGAAGAATACCCTTCTTTATTATTTCACTGTGCCGATAGTCCTGTATTGTTGTATTTTAAAGGCCGCTTAAAATGGGGTGCGCAAAAATTCATCAGCATTGTAGGAACACGTAAAATGACCTCTTATGGTGAGTCCTTTTTGGAAAAACTGATGGAAACATTGGCGCCCATTCAACCGGTAATTGTCAGCGGTTTGGCTTACGGAGTGGATATCAAAGCACATCAATTGGCTATTCAACACAATTTGCCCACTATTGCTTGTGTTGCCCACGGTTTAAGTCAGGTTTACCCCGACAGACATAAAAAATATTTACCCGACATTATTAACAACGGTGCTATTGTAACCGAATTTCCGCATTTTGCTTTTGCCGACAAAGAAAACTTTCCGAAAAGAAACCGAATTATTGCCGGATTAAGCGATTGTACTATTGTTATAGAGTCCGGAGCAAAAGGCGGCTCGCTCATTACCGCCGACTTGGCTTTTGGATACAACAGAGAGGTATTTGCCCTTCCGGGAAGAGTGACGGATAAATTTTCTGCCGGATGCAATAAATTGATAAAAACCCAAAAGGCGCATTTATTAAGCTCTCCGGAAGATATTTTTTATATTATGCAATGGGAGAAAAACGGCAAAAAGAAAGCGCATCAACAACAATTATTCGTTGAACTCTCAAAAGAAGAACAACAGTTAATAGACTTTTTACGCACTCGCCCCGACAATTCGGCAGATATTGACACCATTTCGATACAAACCGGTGTGCCTGTACATTTATTGGCTTCGCTGTTGCTTAATTTGGAATTTAACGGGTTAATTAAATCTTTGCCTGGAAAAAGGTATATGGTTGTTTAGTTGGCTTATTATACTTTACCGGCGGCGGCTTCTTCAACGTTATAGATAAAATCGCCTATTTTTTCGATGTTGGAGAATACATCGGAGTATATTACCCCACTTTCAAGTTTGTATTTGCCTTTTTCTATTTTGCGTAAATATTCTTTACGTAATTTATCTCTAAAGGCATTTATTTTATTTTCCCATTTTTTGGCTTGTTCCAAATCAATATTATCAAAATTATCGTTGAGCGAATGCTTTAAAAATTGGAATGCTTCGAAAAGCAACTCATAATATTTATTCAGGTTTTCTCTTTGTTCGGGTAAGAAATACAACTTGTGATTTTGTTTGCGCTCAATGGTTTTGGCTATTTGATAACACGTGTCGCCTATTTTTTCCAAATCGTTAATAATACTTATCATTGCCCTAATTTTTGCCGACGATTGCTCCGATAATTCCCCTTCGGCAACTTTTGCCAAATAGTCGGCTATTTCTTGCTCCATACGGTCGGTTACTTCTTCATAAAAGGCAATTTTTTTATATATTTTATTCAGTTTCTTTTCATCGTGAGTAATCAATAACTTGGGCAACAATTTTAATTGTTTTTCTACAACATCCAAAAATTTAGATATTTCTTTTCGGGCTTCCAAAATAGACAACTCGGGGGTTCCCATCACACCACCGGCAATGTATTCCAGGTGAAATTCTTGGTCCATTTCGTCTTTTGGCTTTACCATTTTGGTTACAATTTTGGCTATAACAGGAACAAACCAAATCAGTAAAAAGGTATTTATGAGATTAAAAAAAGTATGGAACAACGACAGTTGGAACTCTTCTTTGCTTTTATCTATATCTGGTGAAATGCTTTGCATCCAATTTTGGAACGGCTCCCAAATATTATCGATAAGCTTTAAGAAATACGGGAAAACCAATATCATCCATATTACTCCAAATACATTAAAAATAAAGTGCGCTCTGGCAGCTCTTTTAGCATGCACATTGGCAATAATGGCAGCTAAATTTGCCGTAATGGTTGTTCCGATATTCTCTCCCAAAACCATTGCCGCCGCTACTTCAAAAGGAATCACACCTTTGTAAAGCAATGTAAGTGTAAGCGCCATTGCTGCACTGGATGATTGAACAATAATGGTAATTAATGTCCCCACACCAATAAACAGTAAAACCGATAATATTCCGTTTCCGGCATAACTGCCTAAAAACTCCAATACCTCAGTATTGTGTTTCAAATCGGGCACACTGGCTTTAAGCGCGTCCAACCCCATAAAAAGCAAGGCAAATCCAACCAAAACTTCGCCCAATGATTTGAGCTTATCTTTATTGGTAAACATCATTGGCAATCCAAAAGCAATGATGGGAAGTGCCATTTCGCCTATCTTTACTTTAAAACCAAAAATAGCAATTAACCACGCTGTAACAGTTGTTCCGATATTTGCCCCCATTATTACACCAATGGCTTCTTTTAATGAAAGCAAACCGGCATTTACAAAACTGACCAACATTACGGTTGTGGCAGATGAAGATTGAATCAAACTGGTTACAAAAAATCCGGTAAAAACACCTTTCAACCGGTTGGATGTCATTGCGCTAAGGATTTCACGCATTTTGTTTCCGGCAACCTTTTGAATGCCGTCGCTCATAATTTTCATTCCGTAAATGAAAAATCCAAGCGCTCCGACAAGTTTAAAAAAATCAAGAATTCCAAATTCCATAGCAGTGGTTTATCTTGCAAAAAATAATAAGGGAAACAAATGTAGCTGTATTTTTCTCTTCATCGGGTATCGAAAGGTTAACTTTATGTTAAAAAAAGGGGTTATTTAATTTCCATATTATCTATCAGACGAACATCGTTGCAGTAAACAGAAGCAAATGCCCGAACCTGTTCCGCATCATTCCAATCATTCACGGGTTGTAAGGTGTTGGCATCGGCAAAGGTTAAATATTCTGCTTTAAAAGGCGAAACGGCGTTAATTTTTTGGATAAACCTTTGTCCCCATTCCTTGGGTGAATACTTTTTGTAATTATCTTTTATTTCTTGCAACAATTTGCTGATTATTGCGGCTTTTTGTCGCTCGTCGGCGGATAAACGCTCGTTTCTCGAACTCATTGCCAAACCGCTTGGCTCGCGCACAATAGGGCAAGGCACAATGTTGATATCCATCTGCTCTTGCGCTACCAATGCTTGTATAATTTTTAGTTGTTGAAAGTCTTTTTCGCCAAAATAAGCATTATGCGGAAGTGTAATTTCAAACAAGCGTTTTACAACTATTGCCACTCCGTTAAAATGCCCCGGACGGTGCTTTCCTTCCATTACACGCTCCAATTGTCCAAAGTCATAAATAATTTCTGTGGGCTTTCCTTCTGGATACATTTCTTTTTCGGTGGGTGTAAAAACAATGTCACAGCCGGTTTGTTGCAATTTTTCAAGGTCATCTTCGAGTGTGCGCGGGTATTTTTCTAAATCTTGCGGATTGTTAAATTGAATGGGGTTGACAAAAATACTGACTACCGTTATATCATTTCCGGCTAAGCTTTGTTTTACCAATTGCAAGTGTCCTTCGTGCAAAGCTCCCATTGTAGGGACAAACCCTATTTTTTTCCCTTTTTTTCGCAGATTCAATATTGCATTTTGGGTTTGTATTACTTTATCAAAAACTTCCATTGACCACTCATTAAAAAAACCTCTTGCCATAAGCATAGAGGTTGAAATTTTGTATCGTAAAATTACGCTTATTTTTTATGAAAACGACTATTTTCCGGTGTCTTCTTTTTCTTTTTGCTTAGATAATTCTGCATTAACCCCGGCTTGTTCTTTGGAAATATTTTCTAAAATTCTGTTGTAAGTATCTTCTAAATATTCGGGGTAATGGGCGTAATAATCCAATGAAGAGTCAAAATCGGTTTTGGTAACGTGATGTTTTGAAAAAACAGACAAATAAACCTCTTCGGGCGAGATTTTGTTTTGCTTGGTGTATTGCATATGAATATATGCTTCGGCTTTTTCCAAATCGGAAAGAATTTGCTCAAATTGTTCTTTTTCGATTAAATTTTCCGGCTTGTTCGCCTCGTTTTTAGCACTTTGGCAGGAATACAAAAGTGATATTATAATTATGTTAATGAATAGTAATCGTTTCATAATAATATTCATCAGATTCTGTCAAACAGTAACCGTTCGCCTTTTTTACTTTCGTCAAATTCGCCGTTATTATATACCAAATGACCGTTTACAAATGTTTTTTCAACGCTTGCCGAAAACATTTGTCCTTCAAATGGTGACCAACCGCATTTGTACAGGATATTTTCTTTGCTTACCGTCCAAACTTTATTGGGGTTTACCAAAACCAAATCGGCATAATACCCTTCGCGAATAAAACCGCGCTTTTCAATTTCAAACAATATTGCCGGATTATGAGCGGTTTTTTCCACTATTTTTTCAATGGAAATTTTACCTTTTTTGGCGTGCTCAAATAAAGAAACCAATGCGTGCTGAACCAACGGACCGCCGGAAGGTGCTTTAAAATACGAGTTTTGTTTTTCTTCAAGCGTATGTGGTGCATGGTCGGTGGCAATGACATCAATTTTATCACTCAATACAGCATTAAACACGCCCTCTCTGTCTTGTGGTGTTTTTACTGCCGGATTCCACTTGATTAGCGTTCCTTTTTCATCATAATCATCACTCGAAAACCACAAATGATGCACACACGCTTCTGCTGTTATTTTTTTATCTTTTAACGGAATGGTATTATCAAAAAGGTGCGTTTCTTTTTCGGTGGATATATGTAAAATATGTAAGCGTGTGCCGTGTTTTTTTGCCAATTCTACCGCAAACGAAGAGGATAAATAACAAGCTTCTTCGCTTCTAATTTCAGGATGCATTCGAATGGGTAAATTCTCGCCGTACAGTTTTTTGTATTTTTCGGTATTGGCACGAATGGTTTGTTCATCTTCGCAATGCGTGGCAATAAGTGTTGGGCTGTTGGCAAACAATTTTGAGAGCGTATGTTCATCGTCAACCAACATTTCTCCGGTGCTGCTTCCCATAAACACTTTTATGCCGCATACATTTCGCGGATTTGTTTTGAGCACTTCTTCCAAATTGTTATTGCTTACACCCATAAAGAATGAATAGTTTGCCAAAGCTTTTTTTGCTGCCGTTTGGTATTTTTCTTCCAATAAATCTTGTGTGAGCGTATTGGGAATCGTATTGGGCATTTCCATAAACGAAGTAATCCCTCCGGCAACTGCGGCACGGCTTTCGGTATAAATGTCGGCTTTATGGGTTAAACCCGGCTCTCGAAAATGCACTTGGTCATCAATCATTCCCGGGATAAGGTATTTTCCTTCGGCATCAATAACTACATCTGCATTGGCTTCGGGTGTTTCTCCTTGATTGTATATTTTATCAATGATTTGATTGTGAATGAGTACGCTCCCTGTAAATGTTTTTCCTTCGTTGACAATTTGAGCGTTTTTAATGAGGTATTTCATAATTTATGATGCTTGTTGAGGATATTTTTTGAAAATACTTTTTAATTTCATTTGGATAACACCAAAAAATGCTTCTTTGAATATGCCGCTGCTCATCTTTGATTCTCCTTCGGTACGGTCGGTAAAAATAATGGGCACTTCAACCACTTTAAAGCCCATTTTCCAAGCCGTAAACTTCATTTCTATCTGAAAGGCATATCCTTTAAATTTAATTTTATCCAAATCGATAGTTTCTAATACTTTGCGCTTATAACAAACAAATCCGGCAGTAGTGTCGTGAATGGGCATTCCGGTAATAAATTGCACGTATTTGGAAGCAAAATAACTCATCAGCACACGACCCATAGGCCAGTTTACCACATTTACACCGGTAATATAACGCGAGCCAACAGCAACATCAGCACCGTCTTGTGCGCACGCGTTATAAAGGCGAATTAAGTCTTCGGGATTATGCGAAAAGTCGCAATCCATCTCCATTATGTACTGATAATTGCGCGCCAGCGCCCACTTAAACCCGTGAATGTATGCGGTACCCAACCCAAGTTTGCCTTGTCTTTCTTCTAAAAATAATTTATCGGGAAATTCTTTTTGTAAATTTTTTACGATTTGAGCCGTACCATCAGGAGAGCCGTCGTCGATAATAAGCAAATGAAACGCTTTGGGCAAAGAAAAAACTTTGCGAATCATTTTTTCAACGTTCTCCTTTTCGTTGTAGGTGGGTATTATAACTAAAGCATCAGACATTGGGCGGTAAAATTAACTAAATAAAGGCGTGTTAACGAATATATAAATAATTTTTTATGATGCCTTATTTTTAAAGATTTTTAAAGTTTTATGCTTATTCATACCACAGCTTACTGATTTTTCTTCCTACAAGATAGCGGTAAAAAAATATGCCCAAAATTGCTCCGATGGAGTTCGCTACAATATCCATTAATTCGAAGCTACGGTTTATAAACACGTATTTTTGGGCATATTCCATCAACACTCCGTATGCTGCTGAAAATATAAACGTATTTATCAGGATTTTAGTGCGTTTGTTTAGTCTGAAATAATATCGGCGGTAAGCCAATAAAACAGAAAATGCCAACATAGCATACATACTGATATGTACAAGCTTGTCGGCACCTTTAAAGGGCATTCTGTGCAAACCGCTTCCGGGCATTCCGCTTAAAACGGTTATTAGTGTAAGCGAAATAAAAGCCGGAAAAAAACGTCTGAATAATCTTTTGGGGTTACTGTCCAATCAATTCTTTGTATTGGTCGGCAGTTAATAAATTTTCTGCTTCTTCAGGGTTGGTCATTTTTACTTTTATCATCCAACCTTTGCCGTAAGGGTCTTGGTTTACAGCTTCGGGCTCGTCTTCCAACGCTTCGTTTACCTCAACTACTTCGCCCGATACCGGCATATACAAATCCGACACGGTTTTTACGGCTTCTACTGTTCCAAAAACTTCATCAGCATCCAAAGTTTCACCTTCGGTTTCAATTTCTACATATACAATATCACCTAATTCACTTTGCGCAAAATCGGTAATACCAACGGTTGCTGTATCGCCTTCAATCTTTACCCATTCGTGTTCTTTTGTGTACTTTAAATCTGCTGGAATGTTCATCTTATGTGTTTTTAAAATTTGATTATCAAAATTAGAATTATTCGTTTTTAATGCAATATTTTAAGCAAAATATTTTATTGGCTTAATGAAAAGCGCAAACTGATACCGGCATTTGTGTTTGATGTTGGGAAAGTGGTAGAAATAAACGGCGTGTTGATTACTTTGTCGAAGAATAACCGCACATTTAAGCTTTTGCTGATGATATAATCGGCTGTGAATTTAAGTGTAAAGATGGTTTGACCGGCAGTTAATTGGTTTACATTTTCCACTACTTTGCGGATTACTGTTTTATTGTTTCGGATAGATAAATCGAGGCGTGTATCTAAATTGCTTGTTATGGCTTTTTTACTGAACGGCATTTTTACATTTTTAAATTTATATCCTGTTCCTATAACAAATTCTTTTCCTCTTACTTCTGTTATTTGACTATTGCTCACGCTTAATGATACATTTCGGTCTCGTTTTAATTCTACTTTTGCCATAAGGCTGTTTTTCATCGTTACATCAACATTTATCAACGGACTGAATTGCTCGCTGATGCTAACAGTGTTTATTTGGAATTTAGGTACAAAGTTGTTGTTTATGTCTCTTGATGCAGGCATTCCGTTTTGTTGTAAATAGTTTAAATTATACACAAAAGAACTTACATTTAAAGTAGAGCGGTATCCGTGACTGATGGTAATTTTTCTGAACCATTGTTGGAATAACGGTATTTTTGATAATCCGTCGTAAGTTACTCGCCAATTTGGTTTTGGGATATATGTTAAGAATGATTTTGTATTGGCTTCCGTAGCATCTTTGCCCGAATAAGTGGTGATAAATGAATGAATCAACACCTCTTGTTGTGTTTCGCCATAACCGTCGTAATAACCGTTTACTAACCCTAAAGAATTGGGGTTTTGTTCGCCTAATATTTGTGAAATTGTCACTCGGTTTTCTAAAAATTGTGTGAATACCGGGTTGCTGTAATCATCTTTATTGTCTTTACTAAAAGCTGTTGGCAGTGAATAGTAAGACATACTGAAGTTTCCGGTAATTGCCGGTGGCGAACTGAAATCGTAATCGGGTGTGGGTAATGAATCGTTCCAAAAGAACTGACGCGTTAAGTTTTCGGCGTAATTTCTTGTGGCGGTTAAGTTTATACGCAATGATTTCATTGGCTGCACTGTAGCCCGAATGTTCATATTTTCGGTAAATGTATTGTTGTAACTGTACAGCAACGAGGTGTTGTCTTGCAACCAATTATTGCGTGCTGCCGTAAGCGGGAAAGTAGGGTCTTGCACACCCATAATAAAGTTTAATCCCGGGGCAGAAAAGGATTGGTCGTAACCCATCATATAGGTTGTAAAACGATATCCGGGTAATTGGGTTCCATTGGTTTGTGTATATGTTCCCGATACATTTTTTACGCTCATTAATATGTTGAAAAACGGATCAAGCAAATGTTTTTGCTTTTTGCGCTTATTGTTCTTTTTCAGTTTTTTAAGCTCTTTGTTTATCGCTTTAATCTCTTTATCCAGCTCTTTTTGTTTAGCGTTTAGCTCGTCCAATTTTGGCTTGGCTTCTTCTTCTGTCAGTTTACCATCGTTATGTTTTTGAACAATTGCCCCTATTTTTTTGGCTAATTTTTTCTTTTTTGCATTTAGCTTTTTAAGCTTTTTCTCCAATTTCAAAATCTTTGCCTGTGCTTTTGGGTCGGGTTTGTTTTGCTTATCATCATCTGCCTTGTTGGCATTGTCCGATTTATTTTTGTTTTTCTTTTTCTTGTTTTTAGGTGGTTTGCGCTTATTGGCTCGTGCATTCACCGCTTTTAAATACGGCACCTTATTATACAATTTTGTCAGGTTAAATTGTGTATTTAAAGATAACGTATTACTGTTTTGGATGGTATGCCCAAGCGTATCGGCACCTATTGGCGCACGTTTCCAGTCATAACCGCCGGTGTAAGAGGCAGAAGAGTTTATCCAGTTAAGCGGACGGAATTTTGAGAACGGTAAAGTATAATTTATATCCGAACTGTGGTGATATTGCGTGTTTAAGCCAAATTGAGTAAGACTTGCCATTACCGAGTCTTTAAATTGGTTGTATTCGTCTTTGTAACGTTTATCCACGCGTCCTTGTGGCTCGCCTACCAAAGCATTATTGGTTGCTTGAAATGAAAATTTCAACGACTTGGTAATATCATATTTCAACGAATAAGTTCTGTTCCAAGTAAAGTTTTTCTGATAATAGGTTGGCAATTCAAAATCAAAGCCGGTATTGTTTCTATTTTGCCGTTCGGCGTATTGCCTGTCAAATGTTGTATTGAACGACAACTGTTTAGGCATAAGGTAAAAATTGAAATCTTTGATGAATTTCAACGATTTTTTCTTTGCCCATTTGGCTTTTGAAAACGGTTTATAATTTTTCGGGTTGTTGGTAAAATTGTATGATATTCCTCCTCTGTGCGACTTTCTGGTATCAAACTCTATGGAATAATCTCGTAAGAAATTTTCGGTATATGCATAGGTAAATGACCAGTTTGAAATATCGTAAAAATGTGATTTCTTTTTGTTTTTTGATGGAAGTTTACGCACATTGGTAAATGTAAGTGTTCGGCGTTTGGTATAAGTTTCTGTTCTTCGGGCAATACTGTCGCGATAGGTTTTATCTAACGATTTATCTTTTATCAAATCATTTAATTCAACATCAGGGTCAAGCGGATTGTAACGTTGTGTAATTCTTCCTTCCGAAACATTGTAATAAACCGGCAATGAAATACCTATTGATTTTGGAATAAATTTCCCTAACTCAACACTTGTAGATAAATCATAACTGCGACGGATTTCTTGTTGGCGTTCATTTACTTTTTGGTCAATGCTTCCAAATCCTGGAGTTGAATAATTTCCTGCCAAAGTAATATTTCCCAAATCGGCAAGAGTTGTTGTTGCTCGAGCTGTGGTAGCCCATCCGCCTTTGTTGTCAAATTCTGCCAAGCGCAATTCGTTTACCCATACTTCGGCACACTTTGATAAACCGTCATCATCAAACTTATTGGTTTCTGCTCTTGGATTTCTCACCCCAATCATTATCACTTTTACATTGGCTAAATTGGGGTTCCCTTTTACACGCATTATATTATTGCCGTCGGTTCCTTCGTACGGTTTGTTTATTGCCACAGAGGCGGCGTTTGTTGATAATGCTTGGTTGCGTAATTTTTTTAATTCTATTAACTCTTGTAAATTAATTTCCATATTATTGGCTTCGGGCCAAACAATTTTTTGGTCTGCTTCACTGTTTGGGTCGTAATATCCCGGAGGAGTTACTTTTAGCGGTATTTCATATTCGTAGTAGTTGTCATTGAAATCGGTTCCTAATCGAACAAATACAGAAATTTCGTTATCATTTATCGGAATTTCACCATTTTTTGATTCTGCGTGAATAAACATTTTCAGCTTTTTATAACGGCGAATATCCAACTCCAATGCTTTGTATCCGGCACGGGCATCACCGTCTTTTAAATCGCAAACATCCAATACAAGCGCTTGCTCGTTGAGTTGTTGCAAATTGTTTGCTCCTCCATAAGTTGGGTTAAGCTCGCGCTGAATACCGGGAGGCAACACATAGTTTACCGGTTGTTTATTGCTGTTTTCTTCTACATTTACCGCTCCTATTACAAAGGATGTACCGTCATCATCATTTCCCAAATAATCACCGGGACTCAATAATGATTCGGTATAATTACGCCATTGTCCGCGAATCAATTCAAGTTGAGCAAAACGTAAAATCACAGGAGCGTTGAATCCTCTCAAAAACATCCGTATAAAACGAATGGATTTAAAATCTTGAATATCTCCAATTACCTCATCGGGTTTTTCGATAGGAATTTTAAATTGATACCACTTTATGTTTCGGGTTCTGCCATCGGGCGTTTTAACTGTTGTATTTAATACATTGGTAATGTAATTTTTTCCGGCAACCATATCTTGCGGACGAATACTGACTTTATACTGAAAGTAACTTTCGCGTGTATCCAAACTGTTGTTTTGGTTAATATCTTCAATATCGGGCATTGTTGTATTGGATGTAGAATAACTGCCATCGGTTCCTGCCGGCGAGTTTCCTTCCATACCATTGTAATTTTTGTAACGCTCCAAAATAGACAGTTGCAACTGGTCGTAATCATCACCACGATAAAAGTGATAATCATCGGCAGCAGGGTCGTCGTAAGAGCTGTACGGAGGTGGAAAGAATGTTTTTTCGTCATCATCGCTCAATCCGTCTAAACCAACATCTTGAAATTTACGCGCATCGGGGTCATTGTCAAACGCATTAACCACAGTTTGCACATTTGGCACTCGCCCCCAAACTGTTGTATCTACATTTATAACATTGGCAGATGTTGGCAATCCGTTTTCAAATGCCTTACGCGAATCTTTTAATATATCTTCCGAAACGTTTCCTAAGTTAAAATACAAATCACCGCCTTGTAAGTTCGCATCGGCATCTTCATTAAAAGGATCCATAACCCAAAACTGGATAAATTGCACATTGGAAGAGGCAAAATCGGTAGTTTCTATTTTTCGCATTATCCCTCCCCAACGAGTAGAAGGGGCCGCAAGTGTTCCGTCAGGATTTAAGCCTGCGGAAAAATTTGAGCCGACATCAAAATTATATTGACCGCGCTCAGAAGGATAAAAAGCCAAATCCAACACTGGAATGTTTGTGTTGATATTATTTTGAATGGATTTATTGGGGAAAACCTCGGTTTGCAATACTTCTCGCATAAAGTGATTCGACTGCATTACCGGATCGTTTTTTATATGGTCGGGAGTTCGGGAATCGTTTCTCCAAAATAACGGGTCAATTACATACCAGGCCAATTTTGCTCGATTGTAATTGTACAACAGTGTATCTTGTGGATAATTAGCTTCGGGGAAAAGCGCCGGTTGCCCTTGCGGAGTACTGGCTAATTTCCAATTTTGGAATGTGCTTAATGTTATACTTGATTGTGAACCTTCGAAATCATCGATATAGGCAACTCCACCTTTGGTAATTGCTCGTGGATTACCCGGAATTAAGTGTGCAAATTCTCCGGTAAGTTGAATTTTTGATGGTGCTTTTGTTTCGTAAAAAGGTAATTTATCCAACATGCGGGTTATAAATCTAGACTCGGTATTGTATGAAACATCTAAACCCCAAATGGTATTGGAAATAGGTTCATTACCAATGTTTACTTTTGGAGTAAGCGGTCTTTCTGTCAGGTTTAAAATTGTTCCGCCAATGATAAAATCTTTATTGAATTTGTAATCGAAACGCGAACCCCAAAGCGTTTTGGATTGGATGCTGAACAAGGCATTGCTTTCCAGCGATATTTTTATAGGCGTTCCCGATTGAAGGATACTTTCGTTGATGATTTTTACACGCCCCAAATTATAATCGACAGTATAATCGACATTTTCGGTTAATGTTGCTCCACCCGCCGTTACCACAACCGAGCCTTGCGGAATATTCATTGCATTTAAAGAAATATCCGAACTTGAATTGGACGAATATTCTCCCTTGATAACAAAGCGGTTTTTGTTGGCATCTAATTTGGCTAATTGTTGGGTTGTCCGGTAAAGCGTGTCGTATGTGTATTTTTGAGCTAAATTGGGGGCGGAAAATTGATTTGCCAAATGCGAGCCAAAAGGTTCCAAAACAGGAAAATAAATGCGTCCGTTGTTTGGGTTTATGGTTACATTCGGTATGTAATCAAACACTCCGTCGGGGTTAGGTTGTTGCTGTTGGTTTACACGGTCAAGGTTTAAAACTTGTATCAACGGTTTTCCGTTTAATGTTCCTTCGGGGATAAATGGTACTTGAAATCCGGTTTCGGGATTTAAATACCAAATATCCAAATAGAAATTCTGACTGCTGATGTTGTATGCGCCCAATGAATAAACGTTTTTCATCATCAAATCCCAAGTTGGAATATTGGTAATCAGCGTAGTTCCCTTTAAAAGTTTTAAGAATAAAGCTTTTTGCCCGTCAATACCGTCTGTACTGAACTCTCCCACTTGATAGGTTTTTCCGTTCATTGTATATTGAAAAGCAACGGCCAAAACTTCATCATTATTCAATGCAGTATTTAATGATATATATCCTAAAGTAGGGTTTAGCGTATATTCTGTTTCGGAGAGTTTTCGGGCACTTTCATATTTTTCATAATCAACCCCTATTTGAAAACCAAGCGCTCCCAATGCTTGTTGAGAATTGACAAAATCTCTGATATCTTGCGATGAGGCATAACCTCCGGTTAGGTTAGTATACAATGTGTTTGCCGCATTATCACAATTAATGTATTGAGGATTTGGAACCGCTTGTGAGGTGTTATATATTTTAGAGGGCTCTCCCAAATCTTGAAATGCCAATATATTTCGGGTATTTTCTACCGAACGATTGATATTACTCACCCAAACCTCTATTTTGGTTATTTGTATTCGAGAATTGACAATTGGCGGATTGGCAAGTGCTTGTTCGTATTGATCGCGAAAATATTGCGAAAGAAAATAGTGTTTATTTGCTTCGTAATCGGATGCTTGTTTTTCAAATGTTTTTACTTGTGCTCCGCCGGTTACTTCTATTTCTTTTTTCTCCCCTTTATCTTGTGATAAAACAGAAGTAACGTATAACCTTCCAAAACGCATTTCGGTTTTTAAACCAAAAAGCGATTGACTTCCTGTAATTAACGAACCTTTTAAAGGTAGAGAAACGTTTCCGGCTTCTACTTTTTGCAGTATTTCATCTTCAAAACCGGTATATTCCAACTTTATTTGGTTTTGAAAATCGAAGGTTGCTTCGGTGTTGTAGTTGGTGGTTATTTTTAATTTTTCACCAATATTTCCCACAACATTCAATTGAATTTTCTGATCAAAATCAAACGTAGTAATTCTTCGTTGACGAATAGGTAAAATAGGATTGTCGCGTTTAGAACTGTTTACTCCAAACCTTAATTCTGCAGAACCTTGCGGGCGAATATCAATCGTATTTCCTCCAAATAAACGATCAAATGTTTTTCCGTGCACTTTTAATGACGGTTTAAACCCGGCGGCTTCTTCATCAACTTCTTTGCTTTTTTCTGCCCAGTAATCTTTGAGAGCTTTGTCGGCATCAAAATTTTTGTATTCTTCAAAAGTATAACCCGATGGATAACGGAAATAGTGGTCGCCAATTTTTTGATAATAATAATATAGACCGGTTTCGGGGTCATACTCAAAACCTTCTTCAATATTGGAAGGGTTGTGTAAAAATAATGGGGATTCATTTGTCGGAGCGCCGCCATAATTATCTTCAAACGGAAATTTTAAATCTACTTTTGTAGAATCATCCGCATTTTGCGAAAAAGCGACAGCTGTTCCCAAAAATAAAAAAGCCGAAACAAGCCAATATTTTAATTTTATTTGCTCCATTCTCCTCTCTTCTATAAAAGTTTTAATGCTTCTTTTATAGCTTGTTCAACATTTATTTCGGGGTTGGATTTTAAGATTTTAACCACGGTTTTTTCTGCTTGATTTTTATTAAATCCTAACATAGTAAGAGCAGATAACGTTTCATCTTTTACCTTATTGTTTACAACTGCCGAAATTTTTACATCTGAAGATTTTCCGAGCTTGTCTTGTAAATCGACAATAATGCGTTGAGCAGTTTTTGCTCCAATCCCTTTTATTGATTTTAAAAAGTTTACATCGGATTGCAAAATAGCTTCGGTCAGGGCTTGCGCCGAATGCGCCGAAAGCATAAGCATTGCTGTATTTGCTCCTACGCCATTTACCGAAATCAGATGCAAAAACATTTCTTTTTCACTTAAATCTGAAAAACCGTAAAGCAACTGTGCATCTTCACGCACGTGCATATAGGTGTAAAGTTTTATTTCTTCTTGTTTATTGGATATTAATCCGTAAGTATGCAAAGAAATATGAATTTCGTAGCCTACGCCATTGCAATCTATAACAACGGATGTGGGCGTAATCATTTCTATTTTTCCTCTAATGTGTGCTATCATAATTTATTGGCGTGTTTGTGCATCGGTAACGGCAACTGCCACCATATTTACAATTTCTCTTACCGAGCTTCCCAATTGAAGAATATGAACGGGTTTCTTCATTCCCAACAAAATTGGTCCAACGGCTTCATAGCCGCCCATTTCTTGCATTAGTTTATAGGCAATGTTGCCTGATGATAAATTTGGAAAAATTAACGTGTTAGTTTTTTTGTTTCCCAATTCCGAAAAAGAAAAAATTTCACTTCTTAATTCTCGGTTAAGCGCAAAATTGGCTTGAATTTCACCATCAACGATTAAGTCGGGATAATTTTTATGTAAATACTCTACTGCTTTGCGCATTTTTACAGCATCTTCCCCATCGGAAGAACCAAAGTTTGAATAAGATAACATAGCTATACGCGGCTCTATTTGGAAACGCTGAACAATTTTTGCCGTCAATAAAGTAATGTCCACCAAATCTTCAACCGAAGGATTAAAATTAATGGTTGTATCTGCCAAAAAGAACGGTCCTTTTTTGGTAAACAACAAATACATTCCGGCAATTTTATTTACATCATCGTCTTTACCGATTACTTGCAATGCCGGACGAATGGTATCACTGTATTTCCGAGTTAGCCCGGAAATTAAGGCATCTGCATCACCTACTTCTACCATTGCCGAACCAAAATAGTTTCGGCTGCGCATCATATCTCTGGCTTCGGGTAAGGTAACTCCTCTTCTTTTTCTTTTTTCGAAAAGAATTTCGGCATAGCGGTTTTTTCTGTCGTGCTCTTCGGGACTTCTCGGGTCTATTATTTCAACTCCTTCCAAATCCAAGCTGTATTCTTCAATTATCGGTTCTATTTTATGTCTTCTTCCCAATAAAATTGGAATAGCAATTCCTTCGTCTTTAACAATTTGTGCCGCTTTTAGAATTTTGTAATTATCTGCCTCGGCAAATACAACTCGTTTTGGGTTGCGCTTGGCTTTTTGTGTAATTTGCTTCAACAGTTTATTGTCGTAGCCCATTCGTTTTTCGAGCTCTAAAGCATATTGTTCCCAATTGTCGATTTTTTGTTTGGCTACACCACTCTCCACCGCGGCTTTTGCAACTGCGGGAGCTACTGCTGAAAGCAACCGTGGATCAAGCGGTTTGGGTATGATATAATCACGACCAAACTGCATATTGCGTTCATGATAAGCAATATTAACTATCTCGGGCACAGGCTCTTTTGCCAGGTTAGCTATTGCTTTTACCGCTGCCAACTTCATCTCTTCGTTTATTTTTGTGGCTCTAACATCCAGCGCCCCTCTAAATATATAAGGGAAACCCAATACATTGTTTACCTGATTGGGATAGTCACTTCTTCCGGTAGCCATAATCACATCGTCACGAGCTTCGGTTGCATCTTCATAAGAAATTTCGGGCTCGGGATTTGCCAAGGCAAAAACAATCGGGTTTTTTGCCATTGACTTAATCATTTCTTTAGATACAATATTTCCTTTTGAAAGACCTAAAAACACATCAGCGCCTTTCATGGCTTCTTCAAGTGTTTGGATAGTTGTGTCAGAAGCAAATTCTTTTTTATCTTCGGAAAGTTGTGGGCGTTTTGTAGAAATTACACCTTTGCTGTCGAGCATTAAAATATTTTCTTTTTTAACACCTAAGCTGATATACAGTTTTGCACATGAAATAGCCGCCGCTCCGGCACCATTGATAACCACTTTTATTTGGTCTATTTTTTTACCTGCCAACTCTAAGGCATTCAGCAGTGCTGCAGCCGAAATAATTGCCGTTCCGTGTTGGTCGTCGTGCATGATTGGAATCGTCAGTTCCTCTTTCAGGCGTTTTTCTATTTCAAAACATTCGGGCGCTTTAATGTCTTCTAAATTTATCCCGCCAAATGTGGGGGAAATGGCTTTTACCGTTTTGACAAATTCATCAACATTTTCAGTATCTATTTCAATATCAAAAACGTCTATGTCGGCAAAAATTTTAAACAATACGCCTTTTCCTTCCATCACCGGCTTTGCCGCCAACGGACCAATATTACCTAAACCTAAAACAGCTGTTCCGTTAGAAATAACCGCAACCAAGTTACTTTTTGCAGTATATTTATATGCATCTTCAGGGTTTTCATGTATTTTTTGACAAGGAATTGCCACTCCGGGCGAATATGCCAAAGACAAGTCACGCTGTGAACTGTATGGCTTTGTGGGCACCACCTCTATCTTTCCCGGACGCCCTTTTTCATGATAATCGAGCGCTTCTTTTTCAAATCGTTTTGTGCGTTTCATAATCCTTCGGTTGTTAAACCTGTAAAAGTAATAAAACTCCTTCGTTTTGAAAATTATTTAACATCAAGTTTTTTTAATCACAAAAGTGTCGTTATTTTTAATGCGTAAAAGGATGAAAAAAAAGAAAAAAATAGTAGTGTTGTCCGGAGCCGGCATTAGTGCCGAAAGCGGGCTGAGCACATTTAGAGACAATAATGGCTTGTGGGAAAATTACAATGTTTACGAAGTTGCCACACCGGAAGCTTGGCATAACAACCCACAAATGGTTTTGGATTTTTACAAAAAACGTTATGAACAAGTTGTATATGCCCAACCCAATGCCGCACATTATGCTTTAGCTAATCTTGAAAAAGATTTTGACATACAAATAATTACACAAAATATTGATGATTTACACGAACGCGCCGGCTCATCAAATGTATTGCACTTGCATGGCAAAATTACGAAAGCCCGCAGCTCTGTCAATCCAAACATAATTATAGATGTTGAAAAAGAAAATTATATAAAAATAGGAGATAAATGCCCTTTGGGCTCTCAATTGCGACCTCATGTTGTTTGGTTTGGCGAAGCGGTGCCGGAAATGACAAATGCTGCAAAAATTGCTTCTGATGCAGATATTTTTTTAGTTGTAGGGACTTCTTTAAATGTCTATCCTGCTGCCGGATTGTTGGATTTTGCGCCAGATTCTGCTCAAATTATTTTAATTGATCCTAACGAAATTGCCTCTCCGGTAAACAGAAGTTATATTCACATAAAAGAAAAAGCTACAACAGGCGTAGCAAAATTTATTGAAATGCTAAAAAATTAAACCGGCAACGATAAACTGTCGGGCTCCGTTAGTTCATCCAAAACAGGCAATACTACAGGTGCCACATTTTTTACCGGCTCATAAAGCAATGAATCATCCAATTGTTGTTGTTCTACAAAGCCAAACTTATGGTTCAATTTATCAACAATATACAATCCAATACTGACAATCAGTGTTACTTTTAGCAAGCCAAAAGCCAATCCTGCCAACTTATTGACAAACCCTAAGGCAACTGCCTTAATGAGTTTTTCGAGCAATTTTGCCAACGAATAAACCGCTATAACAATTAAAATAAATGTAACGGCAAAACTTACCAAGGGTAAAAACTTTTCGGAAACAGTAAACGTTTGGTCTAAATAATTCCCCACCACCGAAGAAAACTTTATTGCTCCCCAAACGCCTAAAAACAATGCTATTAACGAAGCCAATTCAATAATCAACCCTTTTTTGAACCCCTTAAAAGCTCCCCATAACAATGGAATAATAATGATTATATCAAAATAATTCATGCTTCAAAAATAATGTGTTTTTCAGTATTTTTCTGTTTAGGGAAAAATTGTTACTAACTTTGAATTATGGAAAAAGACGAATTGCGAGAAAAATGGCAAAAAGTTGAGCAACTGACAAAAGAGCGTTTTGGCGAAGTGTTGGATGTTCAAGATATTATTTTTGTTATTGGTTTGCAAGAATTGGGGCTGCCCCTAAAAAAAACAACCAAACAGCAAAAAGTAGAAATTATGCACATAGGTATATGCACGCTTTTAATGCCTTACGGATATTATAAATTTATTGGTAAAGATGATGAGGGTTGGCCTCACTTTGAGAATGTGCAAAAACTCCCGGCTTTACGACCTCTTGAACAAGAAAAGTTGATGAAACAAGCTATAATCGATTATTTTGGCATTTAAAACTTATTCAACCTTAACGGTTTCTTCATAAGTATTATCCTTTGAGCGCTGACGTTTAGATTCGATTTTTACTACTTTATGCCCTGTTAAAGTATCCGAAACAAAAGCCATTAACGTGCTGTCAAACACTTCTTTTGCATATACTACATCAATATCCAATACTGCAGAATATTTAAATTCAAAAGTAACTTTTCCGTCACTTCCGGTTGTGCCGCGTTGGTCCATTTCTTTATTAATCACTCCCTCTGTCGCATATTTTGGATATACATGCACATCTGCTTTTGGTGCGGATTTTCCTTCCGCATCAACAACAGTAACAATCAATGTTGGTGGAACTTCTTTTTTACATGCTTGTAATAATACAAATGCTGACACTATGGCGAAAAATGCTATCTTTTTCATGTTTAAACTGTTTAATTTTTGATAAAATTTAATGTTCAAATATTCTATATCCGTAATATTGTGATTAACAAAGATATAAAAAATGAACAAAAAAGCTATTCTTTTATTGTTAAACGTTGTTTTGGTGCTTACGGTTGCGTATGGTCAAAAGAAAAAAAAGTCTAAAAAAGAAAAAACCTATTATGCCGTTATTGAAACCAAATATGGCAACATAAAAGTTAAGCTTTACAACGAAACACCTTTGCATCGCGATAATTTTATCAAGTTGGTAAAAGAAGGTTTTTACGACAGTTTATTGTTTCACCGGGTTATCAATCAATTTATGATACAAGGCGGCGACCCTGATTCGAAAAATGCCAAACCCGGAGAATTATTAGGCAATGGAGGTCCGGGATATACTATTCCGGCAGAATTTAACAAAAATATTATTCACAAAAAGGGTTCTTTGGCTGCAGCTCGCGAACCGGATAATGTAAACCCACAAAAAGCATCATCCGGCAGTCAGTTTTATATTGTACAGGGAAGAAAAATGACAAAACAAGAAATAGAATCCATACTGCAAAGAAAAAACAAAATTGCTTTTGAAAAAGGGTTGATGGAATTTTTTGTAGCTCCCGAAAACAGCAACTATAAAAAGAGGTATGAAGAATTGGTTGCTTCTCAAAATCAAGAAGAATTAAAATTATTGTTTGACGAAGTAAAGCCGCTTATTATAATGAAGTTGAAAGAAGAAGGAAAATGGTACGAAT
The DNA here is from genome assembly GCA_002295925.1 of Flavobacteriales bacterium UBA852. GTDB lineage: Bacteria > Bacteroidota > Bacteroidia > Flavobacteriales_E > Vicingaceae > UBA852. Next base: position 131,619 of record DBGO01000013.1, on the reverse strand, counting down.
ACACACCCGAGCAATATGAGATTTACGAAACTATTGGCGGCACACCGCACCTTGATATGGACTATACCATTTTTGGTGAAGTTGTAGAAGGGTTGGACGTTGTAGATAAAATTGCTGCCGTCCAAACCGATAAAAATAACCGACCTGTTGAAGATATTGTAATGACCATTAAACTTGTAAAAAAAATAATTTTCAGATGATTGAAAAAATAAATACCATTGCAGATGAGATAAGTCAATTCTTTACCGATAATGCCGAAGAATTGGAGCAATTCAGAATTAAATTCTTAGGCAGTAAAGGGTTAATAAAACAGCTGTTTGAAGAATTTAAAGCATTACCCAAAGAAGAAAAGAAAACGGTAGGAAAACCGCTCAACGAGCTAAAACAATCGGCGCAACAAAAATATGATGATTTAAAGCAAAAAATAAGTGCTCAACAACAGCAAAACAGCTTTCAAAATATTGATGTAACGCGTCCCGAATTTCCTTTCGAGCCAGGCAGTCGCCATCCGCTTTCTATCATTAAAAATGAAATAATAGAAATTTTTAACCGCATTGGTTACACGGTTTCCGAAGGTCCGGAGATTGAAGACGATTGGCACAATTTTACCGCACTTAACTTTCCGCCCGAACATCCTGCACGAGATATGCAAGACACTTTTTTTATAGAAAAAGGAGAAACCGAATATGCTTTGCGTACGCACACCAGCTCCGTTCAAGTTCGCGTAATGGAAAACTCTCAACCGCCTATTCGCACTATTTCTCCCGGAAGAGTGTACCGAAACGAGGCTATTTCGGCAAGAGCTCATTGCTTTTTTCATCAGGTAGAAGGTTTGTATATTGATAAAAATGTAAGTTTTGCCGACTTAAAACAAACACTTTTGTATTTTGCCAAAGAAATGTTTGGCGAAAAAACACAAATACGTTTACGCCCTTCTTATTTCCCTTTTACAGAGCCGTCGGCAGAAATGGATGTATCGTGTACCATTTGCGAAGGCAAGGGTTGTAATGTGTGTAAATATACCGGTTGGTTGGAAATATTGGGCTGTGGAATGGTTGACCCCAATGTGTTGAAAAACTGTAATATTGACCCAAGCACCTATTCGGGGTTTGCATTTGGAATGGGTATTGAACGTATTGCTCAACTCAAATATAAAGTAAATGATTTACGCCTTTATTCGGAAAATGACATTCGATTTTTAAAGCAATTTACAGGCGAGGTTTAGATACTTTATACATAAATATCCAATAAAAAAGGGCTCTTAATAGAGCCCTTTTAAATTTAAATATAATTTTTATTATTCAATAGCTCCTACCGATACAGTAACCGAACCATAGCCATCTTCTTCGCTAAAATCTTTTACTGTTGCTTCTGAAGCATTTCCACCGTTTTTGGCTTTAAACTCCCAAAGTGTATAAAGATTATCTTCCTTTTCTGCAGGTTGGCCAAATTTTTCTGTAAAGTGCTTTACAAAAGCATTATACAATTCATGTCCTCTCTTGATAGATTCTTCTTTATTCGATTCATCTTCAACAAAAACATCCATCGTGATAATGTATAAGCCTTTATCATCAAATTCCATTGAAAGGTTATAAGAGAAACGTTCATCCGGATTAATGATACGTGTATAATCTAAATAATCATCTCCTTCTTCAACTAATCCTTCTTTTCCTTCAATCTCTAAAACTTCTTCCTTAGGGCTGTTAAGATTTAAACCTCTAAAATCACCGCCTTTGTTAGGCATTACTTTGTCGAAATCACTTTCTTGCTTGTTACCGCTACAAGCTACCAATACTGAGATTAAAACAACACCGGTAATTTTTAAAATCTTTTTCATTGTTTTTGAATTTTTTTGTTAATGATTGAAGCCAAATGTATGGGTTTTTTCAAAAATTATTGAAAATCAGCACATTAATTTTGGGTTAAATATTTGCGATTTAAAGAAGAAAAATCATTTTTTAATGGTAATACATTACCGAAGAGGAATATTGCCTTAATTTGCTTTATTTTCGTTTTTTCAACAAATAGATTAAGCTGCTGTAATTATCTTTTCCTGCTTTCAGGTTCGATTTTAAACCAATGATAAAAGCATTGAAATAATTTATTTTTCCTGATTTGTATTTCTCACTTAGCATACTCACATAGAAAGAATCTAACTTCATTGGAAATATTTTTTCAACGATAAAATTGTTTTTTTCTGCTAAAGATGAAATATCTTTTTTTGTAAAATGATATAAATGTCGCGGAACGTCATAAGCCGCCCAATACTTTCCGTAATAGGACGCATCATAACTTTCACAGTTAGGAACCGCAATATACAAAGCTCCGTCATCAGACAATAAAGCATATAGCTCTTCCATTCTTTGTTGTAAAAAAGGAACGTGTTCCAACACGTGCCACATGGTAATGACGTCAAATTTTTTATCGGTATTTTTTAAAAAATCCTCATCAAATACCGTTAAGCTGTATTCAAATGTTGCAAAGTTTCTTGCTTTTTCTCCGGGTTCAACACCTGTTGTATTTAACCCCTTTTGTTTACAGTAATTTAAAAACTCTCCGGTTCCACAACCGATATCCAACAAGTTTTTGGGTTGGTTTTTATTTATCAATGTGAATTTTTTGGACAATGTATAGTTTCGAGCAATGTGATAAGCTTTATAAATCAATCCTTTTTTTGTACCTGAATGCGATATATATTCTTCCGATTCGTAATATTTACCCAACTCTTCTGGTTTTGGTCGTGGATTTGTGTACTTAAAACCACAAGCAGAACACTCTACAATATCAAATACTTTTTGAGAGACAGTATAATCTTTACACTGAAGAAACAACCGGCTTTCTTCCGATGTACAAATTGGGCAATTTTTTAATTTTTCCATAATTGTTTCACGTGGAACATTAACGCCCCAAATATACCATTAAAACAGAGATATCGGCAGGACTTACACCACTAATTCGTGAGGCTTGACCAAGAGTAGCCGGTTTTATGTTTGATAGTTTTTCGCGAGCCTCAGCACTTAATGATGAGAACTTATAATAATCGATATTATCAGGAATTTTCACATATTCCAACCTTTTCAGTTTATCGGCGTTATCTTGTTCTCGCTTAATGTAACCATCATATTTAATGTAAATTTCGGCAGATTCCAATTCTTCATTTGTATAATTTGAGGTGTCAAAACCGGACAATGAAGCTATATCAAACAATGTAACATTTGGTCGGGAAATGAGTTTGTCAGCCTTCGTTTTTTGTTTAATTGTTGATGAACGGATTGTATTAAAATAATCATTTACAGCTTCCGGCGACACACTGTGTTTTTGCAAATTCTTCATTAATTCTTCGATATTATTTTGCTTTTGCATCACTTTATCGAACCGCTCTTGAGAAGCTAAACCTATAGCATGACTTAACGGTGTTAAGCGAATATCTGCATTATCTTGACGCAATAAAATACGATACTCAGCACGCGATGTAAACATTCTGTAAGGTTCTTCTGTTCCTTTGGTAATTAAATCATCAATTAATACTCCAATATACGCCTGATCGCGTTGTAAAATAAACGGTTGTTTGTCATTTAGCTTTAGATGTGCATTAATTCCTGCCATTATTCCTTGCGCACCGGCTTCTTCGTAACCAGTTGTTCCATTGATTTGTCCTGCAAAATATAAATTTTCAACGAGCTTGGTTTCCAGAGTATGTTTTAGTTGTGTTGGCGGGAAATAATCATATTCTATTGCATAACCCGGACGAAACATTTTGGCATTTTCAAAACCCGGAATTAATTTTAATGCTTTTAGCTGAACATCTTCGGGCAAGCTGGTAGAAAAACCATTTACATATATTTCTACAGTATTCCAACCTTCAGGCTCAACAAATATTTGATGACGATTTCTTTCGGCAAAACGTTCAATTTTATCTTCAATGGATGGACAATATCTTGGGCCACGTCCTTGAATACGTCCTGTAAACATTGGGCTGTCATCAAAACCTGTTTTTAAAACTTCATGTACTTGTTCGTTGGTATAAGTAATATAACAGTTTCGTTGTTTGGTGAGTGGTTTTGTAACGTTAGAAAAAGAGAACTTTGACGGCTTTTCGTCGCCCGGTTGTTCTTCCATTTTAGAGTAATCCAAACTACGCCCATCAACACGAGGAGGTGTTCCTGTTTTCATTCTGTCGGCATCAAAACCAAACTTAATTAAATCTTCTGTAATTCCTGTTGCGGCACGTTCGGCTGCTCTTCCCCCACCAAATTGTTTTGTACCAATGTGAATAGTTCCATTTAAAAAAGTTCCATTTGTCAATATAACTGCATCGGCAAAAAAATCAATTCCCAATTGCGTTTTAACTCCAACAACTTTATCATTTTTGACAATGAGACCATTTACCATATCTTGCCAAAAATCAATATTCTGATTTTGCTCTAACTGCAAACGCCATAATTGCGCAAACAACATGCGGTCGTTTTGTGTGCGTGGACTCCACATTGCCGGACCCTTGGAACGGTTGAGCATTTTAAACTGTATCGCCGACTTATCGGCAATGATACCACTATAACCGCCTAAAGCATCGATTTCTCGAACTATTTGTCCTTTAGCAACGCCTCCCATTGCCGGGTTGCACGACATTTGAGCAATGGTGTTCATATTCATGGTTATGAGCAGTACTTTTGAGCCCATATTTGCAGCAGCTGAAGCCGCTTCACAACCGGCATGCCCGGCACCAACGACAATTATATCGTATTTATTTGTTTGCATATTGTTTCACGTGGAACATTAAGGTAGCAAATTTAGATAAAAATCCTCCTTTTGTCGCATTTCGAACAATTCAGTTTCGGATTTATCATTATAACCCAAAAGATGTAGTACTCCGTGAATGATTACACGATTTAACTCATTATTGTAGTCTTGTTTATATTCTTTTGCGTTAGATTTTACGGTGTCAACGGAAATGAAAATGTCGCCACTTACAACATTATCTTTACAGTAATTAAATGTAATAATATCGGTAAAATAATTGTGGTTTAAATACTGTTTGTTAATCTCTAAAATATAATTATCAGAGCAAAAAATATAGTTGAGATTGCCAAGTGTTTTTCCTTCTGATGTAATGGTGTTTTTAATCCAGTGTGAGATGTTATCAGGAATTTCGAATGAATCAATATCTTCGAAAAAATAATTTATTTCTGACATTTTATAAATTGAATTTTAATCGAACTGTTTTGCCTTGATTTAAGAATTCGTATTCGTCCGACAAGGATTTCATGATGAAAATTCCTCTTCCGGTTTCCTTCATAATGTTTTCGGGCAATGTTGGGTCGGGTAAGTTTTCATAATCAAAACCTTCGCCTTCGTCAGAAATGATAAATTGAACATAGTTTTCGGCCACTTCAACTTCAAAATGCACAAATTTCGATTCGTCATTTTTATTGCCATGATTTACAGCATTGGCAAAGGCTTCGGTTGATGCTATAAGGATATTTCCGTACAATTCTTTTGAAAATTTTGGCTGTTCATAACAACACGACTCAATAATTGACTCTATTGTATGAATTCCTGACGGATTAGATGGAATGGAAAAAATTTGAACTGTTTCATTCATGGCTTTTAGTAAGATTTAAAAAGTAATTTCCAACTTTCTTTTTATAATATATTTTATAATTTGGGGTTATTGTTTTTAAATATTCTGTTTGTTTCTTTTGCTTATTAAAATAATTTTGTAAATATTGATTAACTTCATGGTCAATATTTTCGGCTGTTTGTGCTTTACGTTTATTGTCTTTGTCTTGTTCTCTTTCGGCTTTTTCCGATTCTAACAGTCTTGTTAAAATCTCTTGTTGCCGTTTTAAGGTTTCGTTTGTAACATTATTATTTACGATATCTTTTTCTGTTTGTTCCATTAAATCGGAAATTTCTTTTAATTTTTTTGCTCCTGAACCTTTTTTACCTCCATCCAATTGGTTTTGCAGTTCTTGCAATTTTTGACGAATTGCGGCTTGCTGTGCCGCCATTTGTGCCATATGTTTACTCATTTTTCCGGGCAATTTCCCGGGTTTTTGCCCCGGTTTTTTCTTTCCTTCGAGGGCTTTTTTCAACCCTTCGAGCTGTTTAGCCATTTGTTGCTGCATTTTTTTAATATCGGAAACGGATGGTTTGGGTGAATTTCCGCCCGGTTTTTTACAACTGCCTTTTCCGCTTTGCTGTTGCATTTGTTGTTGCATTTGTTGTAAAGCTTCATCGAGCAAAAGAGCAAGGTTATTATATGCTGTCATTGCAGCTTGTTGTTTGGCTGCTGCCACTTGTTTTTGGCGTTCGGCAAGGTAATAAATGGCTTTGTCTAAATTATAATCGAGATTTGTAAGTTCTTTATTGATAATGTGACTGATTTGAAAAACACGTTTGCTTAATGCGTATAAGCTGTCTTTAATGATTCGCGTATTTTCTTGTATCAATTTTTGTTCTTGTGTGAGCTTTACAAAAGTTGGGTCTTTAGTGGATGTTTGTTGGATTCTTTTCATTAAATCTTCTTGTTGAAAAGAACTTTCAATTAAATTTTTCAATATTTGTTTGAGCGCTTCCACGTCTTCGGCTTGTTGCTTGCCACTGCTCATAGAATTTTGCATTTGTTGAGCCATTTCTTTCATATCATTGGCTGCTTTTTTCTGATTATCGGAAGCTTTTTTGGGTTTGTTGCTGTCCAGAGTTTCGGCGGCTTTTTGCAACTCTTGAGAAATTTGTTCTTTTTTCTCTTGATCTATGCCCAAATCTTTTTTGTTTTCCAATTCATTATTGAGTTTTTCTAACTCGGATAATTGTTTTTTAATGTCTTCATATTGTTTGTTTAGCTTTTCTTGTTCTGCATTTAGGTCTTCGGCATCGGATTTATTGCTTTTTTCGGTTTTTTCGGCAAGTTCTTCTTGTTTTTTGGCAAGTTTTTCCAGTTCGTTTTTTAATTGTTCTGCTTTTTGTTCTACCTCAAGTTGTTTGAACATTTCTATGCTTCTGTCCAGCTCTTTTTCCAATTCTTCATTTGTTAACTCAGCTTGTTCCAACTCTTCTTCCAATTTGGATTTATTTAGCTCTTCGAGCATTTTTTGCAGTTCTTCATACATTTTTTTCATCTCTTCTGTCATCACTTTGTCGAAAAGTTCGTTGAGCATTTGTTGTTTTTGAAGAATTTCTTGACTTACATTTTCATCATTTTGCCTGAAGTTATTTTGTTTGTTGATTTCAGATGCTTCATTCAACATTTTTTCCAACTGTTTTTCCTTTTCCATCAATTGCTGAATTTTCTTTTGGTCTTGCCAATCGGGTTTTTCTTTTTCGAAAAGTGATTTTTTAAGGTCGGCAATTTCTTTTTTCAGTTTTTTCACTTCATCAAGCGACTCGGAAAGTTTATCTTTAATAGCTTGGTTGTTTTTATCTGTTTTTTCGGAAAGTTCTGAAAAACCAGGTTTTTTATATTGTTGCGTAAATGTTTTTGACGATTTATAACCGTGTGGTTTATCATTATCCCAAACTTGAAAATAATAAACTAATTTTTCATCTTCGGGAAGTAAAAAACTGTCGGCTTCGATAGTGAAATACAATGCTTGCTCGGGCTGACCGTATAAAATATTTAGCTTTTTGGTTTGATAATTTTGTGCATTTTCTGATTTTACAAACAGCTTAAGTGCAGAAAATCCATAATCATCAGAAATATCTATTTTGCAATAAATGTTTTTAAAAGTAATGGTGTCTAATACTGTTGTTACAATAATACTTGGATGCCGGTCTTTAATTACATCTACATAAAAGCTTAACGTGTCTTTATTTTTAATTTTATCGTTTGAAACGGCTAATTTATAATTGAAAGAATTATTTGCTTTGTAAGAGGCTGAAAATGCGTTTTTATCAAGTTGTTTGGTATTCAAAACCGAATCACCAACTATAAAATGCAATTGATTTGTATTTTCAGTATAAACTTTCCACTCTATTATTGTTCCTTCAGGGACGGTAAAGTTGCCAATATTTTCGAGTGTTGTATTTTTCATATTTAAATAAGAAGGGTAGGATAGTTTAACTTCAAATTTTTGAGTTGTCGGTTTTGGAAAAACTTCTACGATATATTTGTTTGAATAAAACCCTCCGGCATAAAATTGAAATTCGAAATTTTTGTTTGTAGAAGTTAAGGTATAAGTCCAATTATTGTTTTCGGCTTTAATTAATAAATGTTTTACGCCGTCAATAATTACATAAACATTTTTTGGCAATGTTTTTCCTTCCAAGGATAATTGAATGGTAAATGGTTCTCCTTTAATTGCTGTGAGTTCTTTATTTTGAAGATTGAAAGAAAAGGGTGCTTTTGGCAAAAATTCCTTATTGTAATTAATCAGTTTTGTTGAGCCGTCTTGCACAATTTTTGGCGAAAAAATCCAAATAATTAAAAAGAGCACAAACGGAATAGAAAATAAATACAGGTATTTTTTGTTTTCTTTAAAATCTACGGCATTTGTAAAAGGTATAGGTTTTAGTTCGTCTATTTTTTGATTTATTCCGGCTTGTAAAAGCTCAACATCAACATAATTGTCGGCAGTATTGCTTAATTGCAATGTGTTGAGCAATTTATCTTGCACCGACGAAAAATAATTACCAATCATTTTAGCTGCATCATACTCAGAAATGGGTTTTAAAAAACCAAAATAGTTTAATAGCGGTTTTATGACATATACGCTTAAAAAAACTATACTTACAAATATCAGCAAGAAAAACAAAATTTTTCTGTAAACCGTTGTTAAGGAAGTATAATAGTTGAGTAAAACGGCAAACAAAAAATAGATTAAAATAACGCTTAATGAAATAAATACTCCTTTTATTATCTCATTCAGATAATATTTTTTGATAAACTCTTGAAGTTTGTTTTTTAGTATGTTAACCGTGTTTTGAGCCATTTAACATAAAATTACGTAAACGGCTTTGATTTGTTGTACATAAAGTGCAAAAAAAGACGTTATTTATTTAAACTTTCCATAAAGTTTTTTGAGAATAACATTCGTTGACCTTTATAGAAAATGGCAATAAATGCATCGTGAGGCGGTTTCTGTTGCGCAATTTTTTTCATTTTTTCGGCTTCCAACAGTGTCAAATATGTTCCGATGGTAAACCTTGTCAGTTTATCTTCATATTTTTTGTATTCAAGCTCATCAATTTCTTCAAACTCTTTCTTTTTACGTTTTAAGAAATTTTTGGGTTTTTGATAAGCTCCCACTTGAACTCTGAACACAAGACCATCGGCTGTTGAATTGCCATATCTTGCCAGGATTTTTTGATAATCTTCTACCGTTAATTGCAATGCGTTTTTCTTTGCATTTTTCTTACTGTAAGGAATAAGATAATCGGTTGGGAAATCTGCTATAGTACCGGACGAATTTCCTGCTTGTAAATCATATTTTCCGTCAGAACCTGTGCGTTTTTCATTAAGCATTACGCCACTGATTCCTTCTTGATTATATAAATCGGTAACTTGACCTTTGATTTTTGCCGCACCATCGTAATCTACAAAAATGTTATATTCTTTGTCTTTTGGTACTTTTCTGAATATATAATATCCGTTTTCATCGGTAATGGTTTCCATTTGGTAGCTGCCATCCGTCGAAGATAAAATAACGGAAACGCCTGCTAAAGGTTTTCCTGTAATGGAATCGTAAGCAACCCCTGAAATATTCATGTATTTATCAAACATATCTTCTGTAAACAGAAATATGTCGGCAACAGAATCTCTAAATTCATTCAATTGATTAATAGGTAAAGTGAAAGAGTAGGGTCTGTATCCGCCCGGTGCCGAAAAAGTAAGTTTATAATCATTTCCTTCAGGAAAAACCAATAAATATTTACCTGTTTGATCGTTTGAGAAATGTTCTGAACCATCTATAGCATTATCTTCAGCCCCTCTCACAGAAATATCAGCTTGTCCTATTTTATAGTTTAAATATGTTTTACCTTTCAATACAAATACATTGTTATCCATAAAGTGTCCGGGAGTAATGCTGTAAATATCCTGCATACCCACACCATCGCTTCGCATAGATGAATAAAATGCTTTTCGACCGTTTGCAATAATTGTATAAAATTTATTGTCGAAAGGTGTATTTATTTTTAAACCTACGTTTACCGGCTTACTCCAAGTACTGTCATTTATTCTTGATGAATAGACTATATCATATCCACCTATAGAGTTTTTTCCATTTGTACTGTAATAAAGTGTGTTGCCGTCAAAAAACAAAAATGGAGCGTCTTCATCATATTCACTGTTAATATTAGGGCCCATGTTAATCGGTTTTCCCCAAATACCGGTGGGCAGTTTTCTTGAATAATATAAATCCCTGCCACCATAACCGCCAGGGCGATTTGAGCTGAATATCAGCAATGTATTATTATAATTCAAACATGCACTTCCTTCCCAATATTCGCTGTTTACAAACCCCGGAATAGAGACAGGATTGCTCCAACTCCCGGATTTGTTATTTGTAATGTAAAGGTTTCCGAGTGAATCTTCGGTGTTTCGGTAAATGATAAGGGTATTTCCATCAGGAGACAATGCAACTGCTCCATCATTTTTTTCGGTATTCAGTTCAGTAATTGGCTTTGCCAAAGTCCATTTACCATCAACTTTTTCTGAATAAAAAATATCTTCATCAAAATCATTTCCATACGGGTCCTGTTCTCCAAAAGCATTTACTCTTCCACCGGTAGATTTTGGTCCACGGTAGGTATAAATGATTTTTGTTTCATCGGCATTAACCAATGGCATGTATTCATAATAGGGTGTGTTAATGCTTTTGCTTAAAATAGATATTACTGATATAGTGTTGTATTGACTGGTTTCATCTCGTAATAAAATCTTTTTGCCATTATTACATTGCTCTATTAATAAATTGATGTAACTGTATGTTGTGTCTTCTGCATCTACATTTGCCAAGCTTTTTTGATATAATTCAATTGCTTTGTCGTATTCCATATTTAAATGATAAGCTCGAGCAAGGTATAATTCTATATTTTCATCTTTTTTCTTTGACGAACTTTCATTTACTTTTTTAAGAATGGCAAGTGCTTTTTTCTCGTAACCCGGAATATGTAAATAGGTAATACCCAGTTTGGTATTTAATTCAATGTCTGTAGAGTCTTTTTTGTATAAATACTCATAATATGGTAATGCATCTGTATAGCTTCTGTTTTCGAAATATAAATCAGCTTGAGATTTTATCCAAGATGGTTTTTTATCGGAAAAATCTATCGATTGAGCATTTGAAAAAACAGAAATAAAAATAAATATTACGACTAATAAAGCATAATTCAATAATCCCTTCTTGTTCATATTACCGGTACTTATTAATTTTAGTATAAAAATTGTGGCGCTGCAGCTCCTGATGATTTAAATGTGTAACGGAATGAAAGTTCTAATGTTTGTCCCAAATAGGATTGAACAGGAGTGAACATAGCAATATCATAGCTTACGCCAAAATGAAATGCATTATTTACATGTATTCCCAATCCTGCTGCCAAAGCATAATCGCTTTTGTAAGATACCAATACCCAGCCGTATTTTTGATAATCAAACAACAGGTTGAAATCGTACTGTAAAGGAACAGAAGAGGCAAACGAACCATAGTCGGCAACGTATCTGACAACACCTATTGGTGTAAGTTTCATTTTTTTCTCTTCGCTAACAATAAAAGAATATTGTGCTGTTAAATTTAATTGACGTGTTAAAGCATAGATTGACGTATTTTTCTCAATGATATAAGACAATTTATTGCCAAATAGTTGCAAAGAAGAAATTCCAACTTTTAACGATTTATAAGAAAAGTTTACGCCAAAACTTCCGTCAAAGCCAAATCGAGACAATGAATTAGTAGTTAAGTAAGGATCTTGTACATCTTTTACTTCCACACGGTTATAATCAAATGACCGTTGAATTCCGCCAAGTGCTAATCCGAAATCAAGACTCATATCATCGTTTAATTTTGCTGTATAAGCGAAGTTACAATATACACTTAACTGATTCCACAATCCTATTTTATCATTGATAACCGTTGCTCCCAAATAAGTTTTATTCTTTTTAAGAGAACCGTTTAGCGTAAGCATTTGATTACTCGGTGCTCCACCAACATCTGTCCATTGGTTGCGCAATAAACCAAACAGTTCCATTTTTTTATAAACCGATATTGCTGCCGGATTTAACAACCCTGGGGCAAAAACATATTGATTGGTTAATGGTAGTTGTTGAGCGTTTGTGGTGTTTGACAGTCCTAATGATAAACTTACCAAGATAAATAGTGCTTTATATAATGCTTTCATAATAAATAAATCTTTTTCTAATTATAAATATTGATTATTCACTGATTGTAGAATTGATAATATTTATATCTCCTTTAAATGAAATATTTGAATCGGTGAATTTTAATACATAGAAATATGTTCCGTCCGGAAGTTTTTTTCCGTTGTATGTTCCATCCCATTCATTTGCATATCCTGATTTAGTATAAAGTACTTTACCAAATCTATTGAATATAGTTACTTCATTTTCAGGATAATTTAAAATATTTCCAATATACCATGTATCGTTAAAGCCATCTCCGTTAGGCGTAATAACATTGCTTATTTGTACATTGTAATCTCTCAATACGGTAATCATTACCGAAGCTGTATCCATACAACCGTTTTCGTCGTACACTATAACGTTGTATTGTGTTGTTTCCAATGGTCCGACATTTACTTCTTGAGCTGTAGAATCATCCATGTTATACGTTGGGAACCAAGCATAATTTACACCTCCATCAGCATATATTGCAACTTGACTTCCCAAACTTATGGTAGAGTCTTGATAAGCTGTTGCACCATTAAATTTGTATACAAATACTTTTGCTTCTGTTGATGTATCGGCAGGACATACACCATTTACTACAATGAACCTATACCATGTTGTTTGAGGTAAATTATTAAAGAACATTGTATCATTTGTCGAAGGTAAGGTAGTCCAAGTTTGTCCACTGTCTAATGAAAATTCCCAATTAGTAATTTGACCCAAGAATCCGGAAGCTGTTAACAGTCCGTTATTATTTTCTAAACAAACCGTTGTATCTTTTAATGTTCTACCACCCACTGAAGGCATATCTACTGTAACAATTGAAGAATCTGAAAATCCTCCGGGACACAATCCACTTTGCACATATGCTCTAAAATAGGTTGTAGTTGCCAAGTTCAAATAATTTTGAGATTGTGAAGTGTCATTTATATTATTCCAGTTGTAACCATCAGTAGAATATTGCCAATAAATAACATCTCCGGTGTCACCCACAAGCGATAATGTTCCGGAGTTATTATAAGCACAAACAGTATCAAATGGTGTAACATATCCGGGTACCGTTAGTGGTGCTACGGCAATAGGTAAAGATAGAGAATCGATACAGCCATGATCTGATGTAGCTGTTAGTTGTACAATATATGTTCCAGGAGCTGTATAGCCATGCCATGGTTGGAAAAACACAGAAGTGTCTCCATCTCCGAATTCCCAAAACCATGTTGCAATAGTACTTGTACCACCAACCCAAGATGAGTTAATAAAATGAGCTGAATCTGTTATACAAATAGGTGTATCGGTAGTAAAGGTAATTTTAGGCAATGGTTCTAAATGGAAGATTTCAGTAATAGAATCTCTACATCCAAATTGATTTATTTGTAATTGAGTAATATATTTTATACCCGGAAATTGGTAATATATCGAGTCTGGATTTTCTGCATTTGAAGAATCTGGAATTGAACCATTACCTAAATCCCAATAATAAGCAATGTTTGATCCGGAAGTTCCTGTGTTATAAAATGTAAAAGGAGTATCAGTTTCACATGCATACAGCGGAGCATTTATTCCGGCAGTTGGTGCAGGATGAACCAATAAGCTTTGAGAAGTTGTTAAAATTGTATTTCCGCAAATACTTGTTAATTCAATAGTATAGGTTCCGGCACTAAAATAGGTTCGTACTGTATCTATTTGTGTACTAAATAAATTACCTGTAGCTGTCCATTGCGCACAAGCCGGTGGCGTTGCTGTGGTATTTATTATTGTAAGTTCTTCATTTTCACAAATGATAGTATCACTCATCGTGAAACTTGGTGGTGAAGATGTACAAGCTAAACAAATAAAGTTTTCAGCAGGAGCTAAAGCTGAAGCATTAAATGTTGCTGTAGCATTTGATGGCGTTATTGATGTAGTAGAAGTTGAGGGAATAGTTGTTCTAACAATTGAAGATGTAGCATTTGTTGTTGTAAAAGTAAGTGTATTGGAATTACATGAAGCATCGCCAATCGAATCAGTTCTGGCATACATCGGATCGAAATTTCCTGAACCAAGCGAAGTTTCTCTGAGCATTGACATCATATATCCATCCGTTCCACCATTTACAGGTACTACACTCATACCATAGTCGTTGCCTGCATCACCAACCGCTTTTGCCCATAATAATGTACCGTTGTTATCAATTTCCATTATCAATCCGTCGTTACCTCCGTTACTGTTATTGTTAGTATAACCTGATATTATGAAACCATTTCTAGATAATTCAGCATTATAAGCAACCTCATTGTTTGTAGATCCATATGAATATGCCCAAACAATATTACCATTACCATTTATTAATACGGCTAAAACATCAGTACCACCTTGAGATAAAGAAGTATTGTCTGTTGAACCAACTAATAAGAAATTTCCATTTGGCAAATTAATTCCTTTTGAATTATAAATTTGACCTTCATTTCCGGAAGTACCATAAGTATACATCCAAACAGGTGCCCCTGAAGTACTAAATTTACATGCCATTAAATCATAACCACCCGAACCAAATGAATTGGTGGCTCCGGCAGCAATAAAACCACCTGTAACAGGTTTTATTGTATTGAAGCTTTCATTACCTGTCCCACCTACTGCTCTAGCCCAAGATATTCCGCCGGTTGCACTATAAGCCGTAACAACAGCATTATTATTTGCATATGGCCAGTTATTGGCATTTCCACAAGTTATAAAACCTCCACTATATTCTTCACCCCAGTAAGCAATATCACTTCTATCTGTACCGGTTGATCCCGGACTTTGCCAATATCTTGCAAATTGTTGAGCACCGGTTCCATCAATTTTAAATGCCAAATATCCATAATCATATGCAGAACTTGCAGAAATATATGTTTGCATAGTTCCTGTAATAAAATAGCCACCATCATTGGTTTGTACAATTCTATACGCACCTTCATTTGGCGACCCGGTGTTGTTGAAAGATTTTAACCATTCAAAATCTCCACATTGACTTACTTTGTAAACTCCAATGGTTTGACTTTGCCATCCTACACCAACGAATCCTGAATCTGATGTTTGATAGACATTATGTGCTGTTTCGTAACCTGCACCTGTATATGTTTTTAAGTATTCAAAATTTTGAGTTTTACAGTTGAATACAATTAAAAATAAAGCACTAAATACTAATACTAATTTAATTAGATTATCAAATTTTTTCATAATTAAAGCTATTTGTGTATATGAATTTTAGGGGTATTTATCTACAAAGATAAATTATTTATTAAATTAAACAAATTTTTTCAACAGGTGTTAATATCTCACTTAAAACGAATAAAAGTTTTATTAGGTTGCAAGAATTCTTAATTTTTTTATTCTTCGTTCAATAAAATTCGTATAAAACTGTCGGTTCGTTGGCAATATTCTGTATAGTATTTTCCGGTTGCAGGGCCATAAAAACCGGTTCTTATTTTTCTAATATTACCTTTTTTATCTATAAAAATAGAAGTAGGAAAAGATATGATTTGATTTAGCATTGGAAATACTTTAGAAGCCTCTACTTTACTTGCTTTACCACCTATTAAAAACAAGTGTTTGGCTTTTGCAAAGTTTTTCTCTTTTTTAACCGCTTCAACATTTTTCCAAAAATCTTTATTTCTTTCGAAAGCAATTGAAATGACTTCTAAACCTTCATCATGATATTTATTATAAATTTTTGATAAATAGATCAATTCATCTTTACAATTCGGACACCATGAACCCATTATATTTATTATAACAACCTTGTTTTTGAATTGTACAGACGGAAATTCAACTATATTACTGTCCAAATCGGGAAGTTTAAAATTTATTTCATTGAATCCTTCTTTTAAATACGTGAGTTCTTCAGGATTTCGTAATCTAAATGTATCATTTTTTATTGCTGTCCATTTTTCTTTCCAATGGGTTCCCGACCAAAAAATTCCTTTTAATGTATCGTTAATTAATTTAGCTTTGAACAAAAATGCATGAGAACCGTCAAATGTAGAAAGTTTTAAGCTGTCACCATCCATTACTCCATTTAAAAAACGGTAATCGCCAAATTCTGTAGCAAACGTACCGTCTATCACATTACCATCTTGATTAAAAATACCAATTGCTTTATATTCTTCTTTCGTATTTGGACTAAACGTTGCTTCCCATTTTCCATTAATATTTTCAGGTACGTTCTTATTATTTATTTTAAATCTTTGTTCAATACCGTAAACAGCTTCAAAAGGAATAGAATAATCAACGCCTTTATACCATTTGCCAATTATTTTTTTTGAAGAAATAATCTTTCCTTCAAACCAAGATTCAAAAACAGGATCGGTTATCAATATACTTTTGCCTTTGATAACTACGTTTGAATCAGCATAAGTAATTTTTTCTTTACCATTTATAATAGTAAATGTATATGATGAATCTTGTTTTATGTTAATATGAAGGTTAACCGGTAATTTTTCATCGGTAATTGAAAAGGTAAGTAACCAGTTACCGGTTTGTAATCGGTTGCTGCTTTTTTTAGAATTAGAATCTGTACAACCGGTCAATAAAAAGTAAAACAGAAAAAAATGAACAATATGTTTTTTCACAATTATTTCGTGTAATTTTTCCCAAAAGTATATTTAAAATACTTGTTTTGCAATTATTGTTATTATATATTTGTTAGCTACAAAATAATTTTTGCTATGAAAAAATACATTTATTTGTTTTCTGTTCTTGTTTTTAGCGCACTTTTAACTCTATCTTGCGGCAATAAAAATAACACCGATAAAGACAATAATACCGAAGAAACAACCCAATTACCCGAAAAAATTAAACGCTTTGTTCCTTTTGATTTATCACCTTACGGATACAATCTTGAAATATATATTCCTGATTCTTTGCAAGGAATTCCCAACGCACGATTAACTGATTGGGGTGCTATAATATTAACCGTTGGTAATGATTATGGTGTTGAAATTACTTATGGCGATGGCGATTTATCATTATTGAAAGAAGATTTAAACTTAAGCGATGTATTCAAATCAACTATTTTGACTGAAGAAACTGAAGGTATTATTTACAAACAAGAAATTCCGGATGCTAATATTGTAAAATACCATTTTATGGTGGTTAAGAATTTTGGTGCAGACGTATATGAAATTAAAGATTTCATGGAAAAAGATTATACAGAAGCTGCTATTGAAAAAATGTTTGAAGCGGCAAAAACATTAAAGAAAATTGAACCAAAATCTGAAGAAAATAACGATTCTACACACGTATAGAATTATAGTCATCAATAAACAAAAAATCCTATTTCAAATTTGAAATAGGATTTTTATATCTTCTAATTTATTTAATCTAAGCACGGATTTTTGAGCGGAATTTTATCAATTCTACGTTGGTGTCTTCCACCTTCAAATTCGGTGGTTAAAAATACATCAACACATTTTTTTGCTTCTTCAACAGCAATAAACCGTGCAGGCAATGATAATATATTGGCATTATTATGCAAACGGGCTAATTCTGCCAATTCAGTATTCCAGCAAAGAGCACCACGAATTTTTTGATGCTTATTTACAGTCATATTAATACCATTACCACTGCCACACATTACTATACCAAAATCTACTTCTTTGTTTTCTACTGCTTCGGCAGCCGGATGTGCAAAATCGGGATAATCACAACTTTCGGGCGAATAAGTACCAAAATCCACCACTTTATATCCTTTTTCTTCCAAATAAGATTTTAATGCATTTTTCATTTCAAAACCGGCATGGTCGGAAGCTAAAGCTATTTTTAAATTCATATTTAAATATTTAGTTTGTTATTAACAGCTATTAACAACAAAGTTATAATTAACTGATTATTAAACCTATTTTTTTCGTTATATTTCTTAAAACTTATTCATTATTTTTAATAAAAAACAGAATTAAAATTTGCAAAATCGAATTTTGCTTATCAATGGATTTTTATTTTAATATTTCAAAGTTTTTAATTAAAAAATTAAACCCTAAATTTCAACATATATTAAACAAATATTAAGCGAAGATTAAGTAAAAGTTATTCATGTTAATAGAATATTTTTGTATTGTTAGCAACTAAATAAAATCATAATAGTCAGTATTTTAAAAATTCATTGGTTGTTAATATATTGTTGTTTAATTTTAAAAAATAATATAGGCAAATATTGAACAAATTTTTTTTAACACTTTGAACAAGCTAATAATAATAGTAGATTTATTTTAAAAATTAATTTATATAATATATTAAGTAATGTGTAAAACACAATTTAAATACTTCCTTTTATCTGTCTTTTTTGTCTTTACTTTACAAAATGCTAAAAGTCAAAACAAAATTTACAAAAAATACACCTATCCCGACGGAACAGTTTCGAGCGAAGGATACATCGAAAATGGTAAACCTAACGGTTATTGGAAAACATATTATCCTACCGGAATATTAAAAACCGAAGGAAATCGAAAAAATTTTGAATTAGACAGTATTTGGAAATTTTACCGTCCAAACGGCGATTTAAAGTTAGAAATAAGTTACAAAAACGGTAAAAAAAACGGAATTTATCGCAAATACAGCGACAGCTGCAATGTTATAGAAGAAACACCTTATGTTGATGATGTAATTGAAGGAATTCAATATCTGTATTATGATAAACCCGGCAAAATCATCAAAATGAAAATCCCGTATGTAAAAGGATTAAAAGATGGTGATGCATTTGAGTATGACGAAAACGGAAATATCATAACTATATATCATTACAAAAAAGGAACATTAAAATACAAAGAAGAAATAAACCGGTATAAAAACGGTAAAAAAGATGGTTTATGGAAAACCTTTTACGACAACGGAAAAGTTAAAACAGAAGCCACTTACAAAAACGGTAAATTGCACGGACTTTATAAAGAATATGATAAAGAAGGAAAACTGGTAGTTGCCGATGTATATCAAAATGGCGAATTGATAAAAAACAGCGATGCCGTTACCTTTGTAGATGTTAAAAAAGAATATTATCCCGATGGAAAGGTAAAAACTGAAGGAACCTACGATTACAAAGGCAGACCACACGGAAGTATAGTGCATTATGATAAAAAAGGAAATCCGCAGGAGAAAGAAATTTACCAACACGGAATACTTATTGCCAAAGGAAAAATAGATGAAAAAGACCAAAAACAAGGCTATTGGGAATATTACTACCCCAATGGTCAAATAAAAGCAAAAGGCGAATACATTGACAACAAAAAAGCAGGCGAATGGGTTTATTATTACCCTGACGGTAAAATAGAACAAAAAGGAAAATATTTAAAAGGCGAACGTCCGCACGGATTATGGAAATGGTACTACCACAATGGTCAAATTCGCCGCGAAGAAAATTTCCGTAAAGGAAAAGAAGACGGTTTACTGACCGAATACGACTCTTTGGGAAATGTTATTACACAAGGCGAATATATAGACGGACTAAAAGACGGCGAATGGATTTACGATGTTGGCGATGTAATAATAAAAGGCAAATACCGAGATGGTTACAAAAACGGCAAATGGACAGAAACCGATAAAAACACCGGTAAAATAATATTTGAAGGCAATTTTATTGATGGCGAACCCGATGGCATTCATAAATATTATTACCCTAACGGAAAAATTAAAGAAGAACAATATTGGGAAGCCGGAGTTCCTGTAAAAACATGGAAAAAATATGATATATTTGGAAATGTTGAAATAGAAACCGAATACAGAGACGGTAAAATATTTAAAATAAACGGTGCCCGGGTAGAACAAGAAAAACCCTAAAAAAGCCGATAAATTTGGATTTAAATAAATTAAATAAAGAACAACTGGTTCAACTTTTGGAAGAATACCAAAAGAAAGAAGATTTTACTGACTTATTTTTAAATGAATTAAACGAATTTTATTACGTATTTACTTTTGATAAAAACGGAAAAAAACACGTAGAATATCTTGGCAAACAAATAGAAAATGTACTGGGGTTAAATGCCGAAGAATACAAAGAAAAAATAAATACTATTACCGATTTTTTTCATGCCGACGATTTAGCCTTTAATTTAAAGTATGTAAAAGAAAATCCCTTAACACCCGAAAATAACGAATGGAAATTCAGATACCGGTTTTATCATCAAAAAAAGCAAAAATACGTTTGGATAGAAGAAGTATTTAAAGGTCAATTTAACGAACAAGGAAAACTTATAAAACTTTACGGTGTAGCACGCGATATTACCGAAACCAAAATAATAGAAGACGATAGAAATTTAATCATCAACAACATTGATGAATTTATATACAAAGTTCGTTTTTATGAAGACGGAAAAAAAGAAACAGTTTTTATATCACCCATAGTAGAAAAAGTATTGGGCATCACTCCCGAAGAATTTAAAAAACTGGGAATATCCGGAAAATTAAAAGAAAATATTCATCCCGAAGATTTACCCGGAGTAATTGATTTTGTAAATAAAAAGTTATTCAATAAAAAGTATTCTCAAATAACGCATTACTTCCGCTTTAAGCATTTTAAAACAAACCAATACATTTGGCTTGAAGAAAGAATTTTTACAAAATTCAAAGACGGAAAATTATTTGAAACTGTTACAGTTCTTCGTGATGTAACCCAAGAAAAAGAACAAGAAAAAGCATTATTACTGGCAAAAGAACAATTTGAACGCTTATCAGATGCAACACAAGAAGCTGTATTGATTCATGAAAACGGTAAAATCATAGAATGCAATAAAGCCGCAACTAAAATTTTTGGGTATTCAAGAAAAGAATTACTCAAAATGACAGTTTATGAATTAGCACATCCGGATTATTTAGACTTATTAAAAGAAAAAGTAATAAAAAATTA
The DNA here is from genome assembly GCA_002295925.1 of Flavobacteriales bacterium UBA852. Lineage (GTDB taxonomy): Bacteria > Bacteroidota > Bacteroidia > Flavobacteriales_E > Vicingaceae > UBA852. The sequence continues at coordinate 110,425 of DBGO01000013.1, read as the reverse complement.
TCAAAAACCGTATAAAGCGGTTGGAATCAGAAAAAACGGTTCGTTGATTTATGGTATAGTAACCGGTAAAACATTGAATGCTGAAAAAAAACTAAGGGTTACAACAATTCGAGACATCACTAAACAAAACGAACAAGAAAAACAAATAAAATTATCGCAAAAAAGTTATAAAGATTTATTTGATAACAGTCCTTTATTAATATATATACAAAACGAAAAAGGAGAATTTTTAGATGTAAATAAAACCGTAATAAAAAAATACGGTTATATAAAAGAAGAAATAATAGGCAAAACCCCTGAATTTTTAGCCGCCGAAGGAAAGAACGATTTACAAAAAATAAAACAATATCTTGAAGAGGTTTGGAAAAAAGGCGTAACGCGCGAATTTGAATTTTGGGCTAAAACCAAAAAAGGAGAAATTTTTCCAAAAGAAGTTATTTCACGTAAAGGAGAATATTTTGGTCGTAAAGTTATAGTATCGGTAGGTAAAGATGTTTCTACACAAAAAATGGCTGAAATTAAATTAAAAGAAAGTGAAAACCTTTTCCGTTCATTAACAGAAAATGCCCCCGACATAATATTATTAATAGATAAAGAAGGTAAAATTTTATATCATAATCAAGCAACAGATAAAAACATAGAATTTATTTTAAACAATACGGTCTATAATTTTCTGCCCGGTGTATCTAAAAAAATTTACAAAGAAGCACTTCAAAAATTATTTAAAACAGGTAAACCGCAAACCATTGAATTTTTAGGGCAAGGGCAAACCCCCGAAGAATTGCGTTGGTACCGAAGCAGAATGGGTGCCATTAAAAATGAAAAAGGCGAAGTAGAAAAAGCAATTGTAATTGCAACCGATATAAATGAAGTAGTAAATGTTGCCAACGAATTAAAAATTCAAAAAGAACGATTAACTGACATTATTGAAAATATTGATGAAGGAATTTATAAATCGATAATCCTCGAAAATGGAGCACATCAACTTGAATATGCCAGTAAAGTTTTTTACCAATGGTTTAATGTAAAATCAGGCGATATAATAGATATAGAAAAAGCTAAAACACTATTTAAAAATTATCATCCTGAGGATATCAGTAAAGTCATAAAAACACACGAAAAACACGTAAATTCAAAAAAATACCAAATAGTTTATCGCTATAATATAAAAGGAGAATACCGTTGGTTGGAAGAAACAATTGTACGTAAATATACTAAATTGGGTCGCCACATAGCCAATTTTGGAATTGTACGCGATATAACCGAACAAATGCTTTCCAGAATTCACTTAAAACAAAGCGAAGAAAGATACAGAAATCTGTTTGCTAAAAACTTGGCAGGTGTATTTAAAACCAGATTAAAAACAGGAGAAATTATTGAATGTAATAACGCATTTGCAAAAATATTCGGATATAAAACACGAGTAGAACTGATAGGAAATAACGCTCAAACATTCTACTTGTCGAATGAGCAAAGAGAAAAATACCTCAAAAAATTAATAAAAGATAAAAACCTGACTAATTACAAACAAAAACTCAGAAAAAAAGACGGTTCGACGGTTTGGGTATTAATGAATGTTTCCATTACCGAATTTAACAAAGAAAAATTCATTGAAGGAACATTGATAGATATTACCGATATTGTTACTTACGAAAAACAAATATTACAATCGCAAAAAAACTATAAAACACTGATAGAAACCGCACCTTACGGAGTATTAATTCATGATGAAGGTAAAATAGTTTACCACAACAGTAAAGCTCTTGAAATATTTGATTTGGATAAGAATACAACCGTAGAAGGAAAATCAATTTTTGAGTTTTTACCCGAAGAATATCACGATATCATTAAACAACGCTATTTAAAAACACTAGAAAATGATAAAGGAGAACTGTCAGAATATAAAATAGTTACACCTAAAGGAACTGAAAAGATTTTAGAAGTTATACCCTCTTCTTTTATCTTTCAAGACAAAAAAATGATATACATAGCTTTTAGAGATATAACATCTAAAATTCTTTATCAAAAAGAAAAAATGCGGGCCGAAATTGCCGAAGAAGCCAATAAAATTTTAAAATCGGAAATAGAATACCGTAAACAAATCGAAAATCAATTAAAAGAAGCAAGAGAATTCACACAAAACCTTATTGACAGTTCGCTGGATATGATTATTGCCGCCGACAGCAATGGAAAAATTATAGAATTTAACAAAGCTGCAGAGTTGAGTTTTGGCTATGTAAAAGAAGAAATTATTGGAAAACCAATTCATACACTATATAAAAATAAGTCCGAACTGGAAGATATAAACAAACAATTAAAAACCCATGGCGCTTTTGCCGGAGAAATTGTAAACACTGATAAATCAGGAAATGAATTTACTTCCTATTTATCGGCATCTTTGCTTTACGACGAAAATGGAAATGTAATTGGTTCAATGGGAGTATCGCGCGATATTACCGACATAAAAGAAGCCGAAAAACAAATACGCTTAAGCGAAGAAAAATACCGTGATTTATTCGAAAATGCCATTGATTTAATACAATCGGTCAATCAAGAAGGAAAATTCGAGTATGTCAATCAATCGTGGTTAAAAGCATTGGGTTATACGTGGGACGAAGTTGAAGAACTTAATTTTCTGGATATAATCCATCCAAAATCGAAAGACCATTGCATTAAATATTTTTCAGATATTTTAAATAAAGAAAATATTTCAAAACAATTACAAATTAGTTTTATTACCAAATCAGGAAAAGAACTGGTAGTAGAAGGAAATATAAGTGCTAAATATACCATTGAAGGAGTTTCAACACGAGGTATTTTTCATGATATAACCGAACGCATAAAAGCAGAAGAAAAAATAAAAAAATCACTCAAAGAAAAAGAAACATTACTCAAAGAAATCCATCATCGGGTAAAAAATAATTTACAAATCATTTCCAGTATTCTCAATTTACAATCTTCTTACGTTCACGACGAAAACGTATTAAATGTACTTAAAGAAAGCCAGTTCAGAATCAAGTCTATGGCTTTTATCCATGAGTCATTATACCAAAACAAAGATTTCAGTCAAATAAATTTTAGCGAATATATTTCCAATTTATCTAAAAATTTATTACATTCATACCGTCAAATAGATAGTTTAATCGATTTAGAATTAGACCTTGACGAAGTATTTTTAGATATTGACACCTCAATACCATTAGGATTGATAGTAAACGAGTTGCTCACCAATGCCTTAAAATACGCTTTTGATAAGAAAATTGGAAAAATTACAATTAAACTAAAACAAAAAGCAGATAAAATACAATTAAAAATAGCCGATAATGGTGTAGGATTGCCCGAAAATTTTGATATTTACAGCACCGAAACCTTAGGTTTACAATTGGTAACCACACTTACAGAACAAATAGACGCTGATTTACAGTTGAAAAACAAAAACGGAACACAATTTATTATTACAATAAATAAAAAAATATGAAAGCAAATATTCAAGTTGTAGAAGACGAAGCTATTGTATCAAAAGATATTCAACAGAGTTTAAAAAAACTCGGATATAATGTGGTGGGTAGCGCAGCAACCGGCGAAAAAGCCATTGAAATAGCCCGTGAATTAAAACCCGACTTGGTATTAATGGATATAATGCTTAAAGGAGAAATGAGTGGAATAGATGCTGCCGACATCATTAAAGAAGAACTTAATATCCCCATCATTTTTCTTACCGCTTATGCAGATGAAAATACATTGGCAAAAGCAAAAGTAACCGAACCGTTTGGTTACATTATTAAACCGTTTAAAGAAATAGACTTAAAAACATCAATAGAAATGGCATTGTATAAACATGCCAAACAAACCGAAATTCTTAAAGAACGCGATTATTTATATTCATTGGTAGAAAATAAAGAAAACAACAATGAAATATTTGTAAAATCAAACTCACGATTGGTAAAAATTAACACAAAAGACATTTTATTTATCGAAGCATTAAAAGATTATGTAGTCATAAATTTATCGGATACCCGGTATACCGTTCATTCCACTATGAAAGATATGCTCGATAAATTACCACAAAAAGAATTTATTCGCGTGCACCGTTCATTTATCGTTCGGTTAGATAAAATTATAGCCATCGAAACACCAAATATTGTAGTAGAAGGCAACAAAAAAATCATTCCAATCGGTGGTTCGTATAAAGAAGAACTTTACAATCGAATTAATCTCATCTAAAAAAACAAAAAATTCTTTTTTTCCCTCTTTTTTAGAGGGATTTTTAATTTATACAAGCCATGAAGCGTATAAACATATTTCTCATATTAACCAACCTTTTAATTTTAATAAATATAACCCACGCACAATCCGATTGCAACAATGCCTTATTGCTTACCGATACTGTTTATCATGCAAAACAAGTAACCGGTTACGGAAAATTAAAAGAATTTGGTAATCATCCCTTGGGCGATAAATATTATTTTCCGCAAGAAAATAAATCCATATGGTATAAAATACCTGTTACTCAAAACGGGCTCTTTTATTTTGATATTATTCCCGATAACCCTTTGGATGATTGGGATTTTTTGGTTTTCAAGTTGGGTAAAGATACAACTTGCTCAAACATTGTCAATGAAAAAATAAAACCGATACGTTCAAACATATCCCGAAATAATTTGGCAATTGGAGGAAAAACCGGCTTAAACCTTCAATCAAAATATACCCATGTAACTTCGGGTATAAACCCCGATTATTGCAAAGCTGTTGAGGTAAACAAAAACGATACTTTGCTTATAGTGGTCAATAATTTCAAAAACACCAACAACGGACATATGATTTTTTGGCACATAAAACCAACATCAAAACCAATAATAAAGCAAAACAAGGTAGAAGAAATAAAAGAACTGCCTAAACAAATAAATAGTGCACCAAAAGGAATTCAAACAACTATAATGTTTGTTAATGAAAAAGGCAAATCCCTTGCCGTTTCTGCTCAAATATCCGGATTATTTACCAAACCGGTACAAATAAAAAACAAAACCAAGCTCGATACCGTAATTTCAAAAATAACACATTATGTAGAAGTTATGGCAATGGCAAAAGGCTATATGCTTACCTATGATAATTTTAAAATACCTAAAAACAAAGTAAAATTTGATTACACCGTTAAATTACAACCTATTACAAAAAACAGTAATGTAAAATTGCCAAATATTCTTTTTCAGCCGGCAAGCGACAAATTTTTACCTTCATCTTATAATGCATTAAAAATATTAGCCAAATTTTTAAAAGAAAATCCCGATGTAAAAATAGAAATTCAAGGGCATGTAAATGGTCCCGGAATGCCCAATACAAAAGGATATAAAGAATTATCTTATGCAAGAGCAAAAGCCGTATATAATTACTTAACCCAATCGGAAGGCATTGCCCCCGAGCGGTTAAAATACAAAGGGTTTGGAAATACACAAATGATTTTTCCCGACCCAAAATCGGAGCGTGAAAGCTCAATGAACAGACGTGTTGAAATAAAAATCACAGATAATTAAACCACTATGCCCAACATTTTATCAATAGAAACAACCACTACAAATTGTTCGGTGGCATTAGTTAATTCAGCCAATGGCGAAATAATACATAAATCTGTCAACAATGGCTATTCGCATGCCGAAAATCTTACGCCGTTTATTGAAGAATTAATGAACCGGGCAGAAAATTCATATAAAGATTTGGATGCAATAGCCATCAGTAAAGGACCGGGCTCATATACCGGCTTGCGTATTGGCACCTCAACCGCCAAAGGAATGTGTTATGCGCTGGATATCCCTTTAATTGGAATAGACACCTTGCAAGCCATGGCTTACGGAGTAAAGCATCAACCGTATGATTTTTTTGTTCCCATGATAGACGCCCGAAGAATGGAAGTTTACACAGCCGTTTACGACAAAAACCTGCAATGCATCTTGCCGGTGCAACCCAAAATATTGGACGAAACTTCATATAATGAATATTTAAACCAAGGAAAAGTGCTGTTTTTTGGCAACGGTGCCGAAAAATTCAAGCAAATTATTACACATCAAAACGCATTTTTTGATTTATCCGATGAATTGCCAAATGCAGTTCCGGTAGTTGAATTGGCACTGAAAAAGTATAAAGATAAAGATTTTGAAAATCTTGCTTACTTCGAACCGCAATATATTAAAGCTTTTCAAGCCACAACACCCAAAAAATTGATTTAAATAAAACACATTTTTTAATTACAAAAGATATTACAAAAAAACACCTTAATTTTACCAAACAAATCACTATAATCAATGGAAAAAAACAGTCGGCAACTGAAAATTAAGAATACACTATCGCGCAAAAAAGAAGTTTTTGAACCGATTAATCCGCCTTTTGTCGGTATGTATGTATGCGGGCCAACAGTTTATAGCGATGTGCATTTGGGCAACTGCCGCACGTTTATTTCATTCGATGTTATTTTTCGATACCTCAAACACTTAGGATATAAAGTTCGCTATGTTCGAAACATCACCGATGCCGGTCATCTTGAAAGCGATGCCGATTCTGGAGAAGATAAAATTGCCAAAAAAGCCAAGCTCGAACAACTTGAGCCAATGGAAATTGTACAGCGCTACACAGTAGATTTTCATAAGGTAATGGACCAATTCAATGTATTGCCGCCATCTATTGAACCAACAGCAACCGGACATATTATTGAGCAAATAGAAATGATTAAAAAAATAATTGAAAACGGTTATGCTTATGTTGTCAACGGTTCGGTTTATTTTGATGTAGAAAAATATGCGCAAGAAAATGATTACGGCGAGTTGAACGGTCGAAAATTAGAAGATTTAATTGCCAATACACGCGAGTTGGGTGGTCAGGATGAAAAACGCGGTCCGCTCGATTTTGCTCTTTGGATAAAAGCCAAACCCGAACATATTATGCGTTGGCCCTCGCCTTGGAGTGTTGGTTTTCCAGGTTGGCATTTAGAGTGTTCGGCAATGAGCACCAAATATTTAGGCGAAAAATTTGATATTCACGGTGGCGGAATGGACCTTATTCCTACTCATCACACCAACGAAATCGCTCAAAGCAGAGCATGCAACCATACCGAACCGGTTAATTATTGGATTCACACCAATATGCTTACTGTAAACGGACAAAAAATGTCCAAATCGTTAGGCAATTCGTTTTTGCCGCACGAGCTTTTTACAGGTAATCATCCTTTGTTGGATAAAGGGTATTCACCCATGACGGTTCGCTTTTTTATGTTGCAGGCACATTATTCAAGCACTTTGGATTTTAGCAACGATGCATTAAATTCGGCAGAAAAAGGCTATCATCGATTAATGTCGGCAATTGTAACATTAAACAAACTTCAACCTTCTTCCGAAACATCTAATTTTAATGTGCAAGAGCTGAAAGATAAAGTTTACGAAGCACTCAACGATGACTTTAACACACCTATAGCCATTGCACAATTGTTCGAGGGCATTCGCTTTATCAACTCTGTTGCCGATAAAAAAGCAACCGTTTCCGAAAAAGATTTGGATACGTTAAAAACACTGTATCACAGCATTGTTTTTGATGTTTTTGGCTTAAAAGAAGAAATTTTGGAAGATAACAGCGAATTGATAAACGGTTTAATGAAAATTATTATCGACATTCGGCTTAAAGCCAGAAAAAATAAAGATTGGGAAACTTCCGATGCTATTCGCGACCAATTGAAAGAATTAGGCATTATACTAAAAGACAGCATAGATGAAACTACTTGGACGATACAATAACTTTTCTTTTATTTTCATTGTTATTACAGCATTTTTATTTGCCTGTGGCGATGAAAATAAACCCGAAAAACCAAAAATCAATAAAACCCAAACACAAGTAAAAGCACAAAAGCAAATTATTGTATCCAAACCGGCTTTCAGTGCCGATTCGGCATATAAATATACCGAACAGCAAGTAGCATTTGGTCCGCGTGTGCCTAATACCGAAGCACACGAAAAAGCGGCAAAATTTTTAGCCGAAAAACTTAAATCATTTGGCATTGAAACCATGGTTCAAGAAGGGCGCATGAAAGCGTTCAACGGAAAAACACTCAACGTAAAAAATATTATTGGAAGCATCAATCCCGAAGCAAAACATCGTATTTTGTTAATGTCGCATTGGGATAGCCGGCCTTTTGCCGACCAAGATACAAAAGACAGAACAAAACCCATTGACGGCGCAAATGATGGTGCTGCCGGCGTGGGTGTGTTGCTCGAAATAGCACGTCAATTAAGCATCAATCCCCCTAAAAATATAGGCGTGGATTTTATCTTTTTTGATGCTGAAGATTACGGACAACCTGCCGAAAGTATGCAACAATATCAACCCGATTCATGGTGTTTGGGCTCGCAATATTGGGCTATGAACCCTCACAAACCCGGATATACTGCCGATTATGGTATTTTGTTGGATATGATAGGTGCCAAAAATGCGCTGTTTACCAAAGAAAGTATTTCAATGCAATATGCACCACAAGTAATGAATGAGGTTTGGAGTATTGCAACTCAATTGGGACATCAAAATCATTTTATCAACCAACAAACACAGTTTGTAGGCACAGACGACCATTATTACGTAAATAAGTTAGCCGGAATACCAACCATTGATATTATTCAGTATGACCCGAATACCGGTGCTTTTGGCTCTTATTGGCATACACATAATGACAATATGGAGGTAATAGACAAAGAAACCCTACAAGCTGTTGGCGAAACGGTTTTGGCTTTTATTTACAAAAAAGATAAAGAGTTTTCAGGAAATAATTAGTTGTTTACATATACAAATGATAAAACAATAAAAATAACCACTATTGTCAGTATTATCAGATTCTTTTTTCGTGCTTTTTTGTTTTGTGCATCCAATTTTCTTTTGATTTCGGCTAATTGTTACGGTGTGGCTTTTATGTTAAGCAGGTGATTTAAATTTCTTCCCGAATTAACATGTCCATCCTCTCTTTCAAAAATAGTTTTCCGTTTTTTGCGGGAATTATTTTTGAGCGAAGATAACATTGTAGAAACCGAACCGCCAAAACTCTATACCTTATTATTTTAAAAGCATCATGAAAAATATTAATGTTCTACAACAAACCGTTTTGTAAACAACGTTTGATTATCGGCATTTTGCAAGGATATAAAATAAACACCGTTTTCAAGTTCTTCGACAATTACATCTACCGAATTATTTTTGTAAAACTTTACCTTTTTAACGATTGCGCCAACAATGTTTCTTACTTCAAGATACCCTTCATCAATTTCTTTCGGAACATCAACTTGTAACTTCAATTGTGCCGGAATGGGAAATAAATGAAATGCATTTGGATTGATGTAGTCGGAAATGCCGGTATTTATCAGAATTTGTTGGCATGTATCATCCGAAAAACAACCCAAATTATCACCTACAGTCAAACAAGCGGTATAGGTTCCGTTAGTTGCATATTGGTGTTGTGGGTTTTGAACATTATCCATATTACCATCACCAAAATTCCACATCCAAGAGGTTACAGTTCCGTATTGAATAGTGGAATTATCGGTAAAACTCACCAAACCATTGTTGTTGGTAAAAGTAAAATCCGCTACCGGATATGAGTTTACGGTAATTATATCCATTGATGAATCAATGCAAGTAACCGTCCAACCGTAGTTGTAAGCTTTAAGTGTTACAGCATAACTGCCGGAATTGGTAAAAGTGTGCGATGTGTCTATTGCGTTGGATGTTCCTCCATCTTTAAAATCCCATGAAAATAAAGGAAGGTTTAAACTGTCGTAACGATTAAACATTCTGTCACGGTTGATTAAAGATGCGTTGGCAAAAGAAACCGTATCGCCGGGACAAATATTGGTTGTGTCGGCAATAAAACTTGCAGAAATAGACTGTTCAAAAATTGGCATTAACAAAACATCCATATCCCAACCGCCAAATCCGGTAAATGCATTATACCAACCGCCAAATCCGGGTGCTCTCACACACGATAATTTTTCTTGCAAACCGTCATTGTTGGCACTGGTATTAGTAACATAATACACGGTGTCGGTCATTGAAGTGCTGTCTTCCATAGCTACGACTAAAGCAAAACTGTCACTTACACTAATCGGGTTGTCAAACATTAAATTTTGAAGGTTATAACCTACATCTTGAACATAAACAAATGAAGAATCTAAAGCGGCTCCGGGTGTATTATCCGAGTTCAAAGAAGAAACTTTAATGGTTACTTTTACTGGTGCTGCATTATTTGGCACACCATCCAAATCAAGTAAAAAATAAGCTCGAATACCTCTGACAATACCATTTCCGTTATAATAATATGCTTGCGAAACAGCATCAATATAAGCCGTTCCTCTATACATTTTATCAGCTTCGGGGGCGCCTGTCATTTTACTGTACGGATAATAAATTGTGTCCGTACAAGTAAGCGTTTTATTTGTTTTTATATTAGATGATAATGAAAAATTCGGCGCTGGAACAGTAATTTTTCCGGGTGTAATATTGATTTGCGAAAATGCGGTAAAAAATGGAAGTAACAGTAAAAATGTGATAAATCTCTTCATAAGCCGATAATTTTTAATAATAAAAACGAAATTTGAGCAATTAAGTTACACGCAAAACAATGAATTTATATTTAAAAAATTTTAATAATTACGAATTACTAGATATTGGCAATGGCGAAAAATTGGAACGCTTTGGCAAGGTAATAACCATACGCCCTGAACCTCAGGCATTATGGAACAAAAGATTGCCGGAAAAAGAATGGGAAAAACAAGCCAACGTAAAATTTATCAGTAAAAGCAGTTCATCGGGATATTGGAAAAAATTTAAACCCACACCGGATAATTGGACGCTTAACTACAACAATAACGGATTGAATTTAACATTCAAATTAGCCCTGACATCCTTTAAACATGTCGGTGTTTTTCCGGAACAAGCTCTAAACTGGGATTTTATTTATGAAAAAACATCAAAAATAGAAAACCCAAAAGTACTCAACCTTTTTGCTTATACCGGTGGTGCTTCGTTGGCGGCAAAAGCCGGAGGAGCAGACATAACACATATAGACTCGGTAAAGCAAGTGGTTACATGGGCAAATAACAACATGGAATTATCCGGGTTAAAAGATATTAGGTGGATAGTAGAAGATGCAATGAAATTTGCCAAGCGTGCAGAAAGAAAAGGGGTAAAATACAATGGTATCATCCTTGACCCGCCGGCATACGGTCATGGAGCAAAGGGTGAAAGCTGGAAACTTGAAAAACAACTGGACGAATTGGTAAGAACAGTCTTAAATATTCTTGACCCCGAACAATATTTCTTAGTATTAAACACCTATTCGTTAAATCTTTCACCTTATATTTTAGATAATATGATAGCTCAGTATGGTAAATATAAAAATATGGAAACTGGCGAGTTAATCATTCCTTCAAAAACCAATTTTAAGTTGCCTCTTGGTTCGTTTGTAAGGTTTTCAAATATTTAAACCTTTTTATTAAAACTTACGTAATAAAACAAGGCACTTAAATTATTTATGAGAAGACTTTTTCAAATAATATTATTTTTTTTAATTCTGGGATTATCAATCGTATATGCTCAACCCGGACCGTGTACGGCAAATGTTCCGGTGTTTAATATTGATTTAACCGGAGCGCCCGATAGTTCATGGTCTATGTCAGGTATTATAAGAGATGGCTCTTGTTGTGGATACAATAATCCGCCCAATAGTTGTGTAAAGTTTGTTATTACTTTGGACTCTGCTGCCGAAGCCATTTCGTTTAACGTTACTGATGGAGCATTACCCGCCAACTTACAATGGCAATTAATGGATGCATCACAAACGGGTTGTGATACAACTATGCACAATGCCAATGAAGCAGTTTGTGTGAGTGGTCCCGGACCCCATGTTATTGTTTTTTGTAAACCCGGAGGAAATAATAATACTTATACCATTACATCTATTACTGCGCCCGCATTTAGCTCAGATGTTACCATCAATGAAGGATGTTCGGTAGAGATATATTCAAACGGATTGCAAGATTCCACTATAACATGGACATCTATAGCTCCGGGAAACACCGGAGATTACAATAGTTATTTGAGTTGTGTGTACGGTTGCGATACCGTTTTGGTCACACCAACCGGAAGTAATATTCCAACTTATGTAGATTATGTTGTATGTGGAAATAAAATGAGTAATTGTGTACCAGTGTACATATGCGATACAATCAGAGTAAATATCAATTCGACATTAAATGTTAATATTTCACCCAATCAACCAACTATTTGTTTTGGCGGAAGTGGAGGCACACTAACTGCCAATCCAAGTGGGGGAACACCTCCTTATAACTATAATTGGAATACAGGAGAAACAACCCAATCTATTTTTGTTACAACTTCAGGCACTTATTATGTAGAAATAACCGACCAAACAAATTGCCCACCTGTTACCGATACAATTGTTGTAAATGTTGTACCAAATCCAAATGAGGCAATAGCCGGAAATGATTTGTTTCTTTGTCCAAATGCACCTGACGCGAATTTGTCGGGAACGGTTATTGGAGCAAATGGGGGAACTTGGTTGGGTGGAAATGGTATTTTTTCGCCAAGCAGAGACTCTTTAAATACAACCTATTCGCCCACATCTATTGAGGTTCTTAACGGTGGACTTGACTTATATTTAGTAACAACGGGAAACGGAATTTGTCCTTCTGATACGGATACTATACATATCAATTATTCGAACATAAACTTAACTATAACTGATACAGGAAATATTACTTGCCCGGGAGATGGAAACGGTTATGCAACGGTTGCCGCTTCGGGAGGAGTTGGTCCGTACACTTATCTTTGGAACACTTCACCTTTCCAAACCACACCAACAGCTTCTAATGTAAACGGTGGAACATACTGTGCTATAGTTACCGATGCTGCGGGTTGTAACGCCTCAGCATGTGTAACTATTTCGGAACCACCGCCTTTAAATATTGATACACAAATTACACCCATTAGTTGTAATGGTATTTGTGACGGACAAATAAATGCTGTAATTACCGGAGGAACACCAAGTTACTCATTGAGTTGGAGCAATGGTAGCAATTCCCCTTTTATCTCTAACTTATGTCCCGGAAATTACACGTTAAACATTATTGACAATGCAGGATGTAAAGATTCTGTTAGGGTTACTATTGTTGACCCGCCGGTTTTAACTGCATTTATAGAAAATACAACAAACGTTACTTGTAATGGTGCTTGCGACGGTACTATTGAGGTGGGTTATACAGGGGGAACTCCTCCTGTTTCGGTCAATTGGTCACCTTCAGGAAATACAGATACCTTAGCAACAGGTCTTTGCCCCGGTAATCACACGGCTTATGTTATAGATACAAATGGCTGTAATGTTCAAGTATCTGCGGTAATAACCGAACCGGCACCATTAAGTGCTTATATATCATCAATTACACACAATAATTGCTTTGGCGATGCAACAGGATCCGCAACAATTACACCTCAGGGAGGAACACCGCCATATACATATTTATGGAATACCTCGCCGGTGCAAATGGCTCAAACAGCTACAGGTTTGCAGGCAGGAAACTACATATGTGTTGTTACAGATGCCAATGGTTGCCAAGTAGCCGTGCCGGTTACCATTAACGAAAATCCTCAATTAACAGCATCAATCACTTCATTTAATGATGTTACATGTAATGGAGGAAGCGATGGTACTATTTCTGTTTCTGTTTCAGGAGGAACGCCTAACTACACATATAGCTGGAACACTTCGCCGGTTCAAAACACGCCCAATGCATATAATTTACCGGCAGGAACATACACCTTAACCATTACAGATGCCAGAGGTTGTCAAACCACGATTTCACAAACTATATCAGAACCTGACCCAATTACGGTGCATTGGCACGATATAAAAGATCAAAATTTAAAATGTTATGGTGATTCTACCGGAAAAGTAAGAGCTCATTGTGATGATGGACAAGCTCCTTATTTATACGTGTGGAATACCGGAGACACAAGTGATGTAATTGATAATTTAGGTCCGGGAACATATACCGTTACGGTTACCGATGCAAATGGTTGCGTTGCCACAAACAGCATTACTTTTAACGCACCATCTGACTTAACATTGACAACATCATCTACAGATGCAACTTGTGGAAATTCTGATGGATCTGCCTCGGTTATTGTTTCCGGAGGTACCCCGTCGTATAATTATACGTGGTCGCCAAATGTTGGAAATACCGCAACTGTTAACAATATTCCGGCAGGAAATTATACCGTAACCGTAAAAGATGCTAATGATTGTCAAAAATCAGCATCCATATATATAAATGATTTGATTGTGTCTATCGCGGTAGATTCTGTAAAAAACCCAACTTGTTATGGAGGAAATGATGGGGTAGCGGTTACTGTTGCAACAGGAGGGGTGCCTCCTTATGTTTACCAATGGAATACAACCCCATCGGTAATAGATTCTACATTGTCAGGAGTGCCTGCAGGTACATATATTTGTGTAGCCACTGACCAAAACGGATGTAATGCCGCCGTTAGTGTTACGCTTACAAACCCGCAACCGGTTGTTTTATCAGTTTCTCATACCGATGTAAGCTGTAACGGAGGGAGTGACGGTACAGCTACAGCAAATGTTTCGGGTGTTTCCTCGCCTTATACCTATTTATGGAGCAATGGACAAACCACACAAACAGCAACCGGTTTATCGGCAGGGACATATACCGTGCAAGTAACCGATAATTTAGGTTGTGATACTACCTCTACGGTTGTAATAAATGAACCGTTGCCATTATCATTAACTTATAGCACACAAGATGTAAGTTGTAACGGGGGAAATGATGGAAGTGCTTCTGTGGTGGTTTCCGGAGGTACACCTCCTTATTCACATAGTTGGTCTTCCGGCGGAAATAATTCAACAGCGTCAAATTTATCTGCCGGCACCTATACGGTTACGGTTACAGATGTAAATAATTGTTCAATTTCTCAAAATATTACCATAAATGAACCTCAACTCTTAACCATTGCTATTACCGATACCGGAATGGTTTCGTGTAATGGGGCAAATGATGGTTTTGCAGTTGCAACAGCATCAGGCGGAACAACGCCTTATACCTATGTATGGAATTCTATACCAACAGCGGTTAATGATTCGGCTTTTAGTTTAGGACCCGGTGCGTATTCGGTTATGGTCATAGATTCTAACAATTGTACTGCAACAGCAAATATTATTATTACACAACCTGCACTGTTATATTCAAATGCATACGTGGTAAATATGCCATTATGCAATGGTGATGCAAATGGTTCTGTCGCTGTTTCAGCATATGGAGGAACAACACCTTATTCTTATTCATGGAATACTTCTCCTCAACAAACAAATTATACTGCCACAGGTTTGCTTGCCGGTACTTATGATGTTGTAGTAACAGATAATAATGGCTGTACTGATACATCATCGGTTACTTTAACAGAGCCCTCATCTCTTCAAATCAATATTTCAAATGTTAATCATGTTAATTGTTATGGGGGTTCAGACGGTTCTGCCACAGTAACCGGCGTGGGGGGAACTCCTCCGTATTCTTATTCATGGTTTACATCACCTGTTCAAAATACTCAAACCGCAGTAAATTTATCCAGAGGAACATATACTGTGGCTGTTTCGGATGCAAATGGTTGTGTAACAAACATTTCGGTTTCTATTCAAGAACCTTCGGATTTGGTTCCCTTTATTATTTCTACAAATGATGTAAGTTGTTATGGAGGAAATGATGGAAGAGCTTATGCATTAGCCGCAGGCGGCACGGCTCCTTATTATTATCAATGGAATACCTCACCTCCTCAATTAAACCCTCAAGCAGACACTTTATATGCAGGAACCTATACCGTTACAATTACGGATGCCAATGGTTGTATGGATACTATTTCGGCAACAATAAATCAGCCCCCACCATTAACCGACAGTATTTTTTCTCAACAAATATCTTGCTATGGAGGAAGTGATGGTCAAGCAACCATTCAAGTTTCAGGCGGTACGCCCGGATATACATATTCATGGGATGATGCAAGTAATCAAACTACTGCTACTGCTACAGGGTTAAGCCAAGGGTATTATACCGTAATTGTTACAGATGCAAATAATTGTTCATTGTCAGATATTGTGTATGTGAGTGAGCCGCTGCCTGTAAGTTCAACAGTAACATCATCAAATCAAGTAAGCTGTACTAATATGTCGGATGGGTGGGCAATTGCTCATGCAAGCGGCGGAACATCTCCTTATTTTTATCAATGGAGCACTTCTCCTGTACAAACTGACTCCATGGCTGTCAACCTAGCACCCGGCAATTATCAATGTTATATAAGCGATGCCAATGGTTGCCAAGATACTGTTCAGGTTAGTATTACAAACCCATCGCCATTGCAATTAAGTGCTTCTTCAACTGGGGTAAGTTGCTATGGCGTACATGACGGTACAGCAACTGTGGTTGCAAGTGGCGGAACATCTCCGTATTATTATTCTTGGAATGATTATTATAATCAGATAACACCGACAGCGATATTTTTACCTGCGGGAACTTATCAAGTTACCGTAACCGATGCAATGGGATGCCAAGACAGCATTAGCATAACGGTTATCCAACCACAACCTTTGGTAGCAATAGCCGACAGTATAAACGTATTGTGCCATGGTGATACCAATGGTGTTTTAATCGGTTCCATATCAGGAGGAACAGCTCCGGCAACCTATGTTTGGAACAACGGACTTATCGGCGATACAATTTACAACATGCCTCCCGATTTTTATACAGTATATGCTTTTGATGCAAATGGTTGCAGTGCTTATGACAATACAGAAATAGTAGAGCCCGATTCTTTATACATAGATACATTGTATATCAAACCCGAATCGTGTTGGAATGGAGTAGATGGCGAAATAGCTGTTTCTATAAATGGAGGAACGCAACCATACAATTATTATTGGAACACAACACCTCCGCTACAAGATACACTATTAACAGGATTATTATCTGGAAACTATACCATATTTGTAACGGATACCAATGGTTGTTCAGATTCTTTAACCGTTTTTGTTCCCCGCGATTCTGTTGATTTAACACTGGCACAAATTGTGTTGACCGATACAATTATATGCCCGGGAGACTCTACGTATATTTCAGTCTTTAATGCTGACACGACCCACACTTTTATTTATACTTGGAACATTTTGCCTCCGGGCGAAGGACCGTTTACTGTATCTCCTTTATTTCCTACGTACTACGTTTTAACCGTTTCGGATATTTGCGGAAATACATTGCAAGATTCGGCACTTGTGAACCTTTATCAATTGCCGTATATAGATTTAAATTTATTTAAAGACAGCAGTTGTGCGCCGGCAGTTTTTACCTTGGGCGACAGCAGTTTTTACAACACCAATTATCAATTTGTTTGGTCAATAGATGGAACACCGGTCAGTACACAACCCATGTTTCAAACACAACTTTATAATTCAGGTATTTATCCTGTAAGCGTTCAATTGACATCTCCCGAAGGCTGTATAAATACGTTGACAGATTCTGCATTGATAGAAGTTTTTCCATTGCCGGTTGCCGGTTTTGAAGCTAATCCGTGGGAAACAACCATTTTGCAGCCAACAATTCAATTCAACGACCAATCACAAGACGCTTTTCAATGGTTTTGGAGCTTTGACGATGGAGACACTTCACTAACGACAAACCCACAACATACTTATGGAGATACCGGCACTTATAGTGTTATGTTGATTGTTGCCAACCAACACGGATGCTTAGATACTGCTTACAACGATGTTGTGGTTAAGCCCGAGTTTTATGTTGAGGTGCCCAATGCTTTTACACCTGACCCAAATGGATCTAATGGCGGAGAATATAATCCTAATCAACTGTCAAACACCGTGTTTTTTCCTCATACAAAATATGTTCAGGATTTTCATATGATGATATTTAACCGTTGGGGCGAAATGGTCTTTGAAACATTTGATATAAATATAGGTTGGGATGGATATTACCGCGGAAAACTATTGCAACAAGATGTTTATGTTTGGAAAATTTGGATTACTTTTATAGACGGCTCATCAATTGTGAAAGTTGGCGACGTAACTTTACTTCGCTGATAAATGATATATGAAAAGACATTTTTACATAATATTAATTTTTATTTTAACACTTTTCACAGGCTTTTTGTCGTGTAAAACCACCTCTGTGTTAAACGATGAAGATAACAAGCAATTAATGCTTGCAAATGATTTTTTTGAACAGGAAAATTATATCAAAGCTCTCGAAATATATCAAACAATTTATCCGAAAGACAGCTTAAATCCTGAGTTAAATTATAAAATCGGCGTTTGTTATTTCGATACGAAAATAAACAAGTACCAAGCATTTAAATATTTTAAAACGGCTTATGACAAAGGATTGAAGGAAGCCGCATACTATTTGGCATGGAGCTATCAACTTCGTTTAGATTTTGAAAAAGCAGAAGAATTGTTCAATCAATATTTAAAAATTAAGAAAAACCCTGTTTTTAATGCCGAACAAGTTCAGAAACATCTGGAAGAAATAAATATTGCCAAAAATTTAATCGAAAATAAAAAAGATGTTGAGGTAATTAATTTAGATCCAAATATCAATACAAAATACCCCGAATATACACCACTGCTCAATGCAGATGAGTCGATGCTTATTTTCACTTCGCGTAGAGACGACAGTTTTGGCGGAAAAAAAGATGCTTATAATCAGTATTTTGAAGATGTTTATGTAAGTTTTAAAGATGAAAAAACCGAACAGTGGAAAAAAGCCAAAAATATAGGTGATATTATCAATACTCCAACACACGATGCGGCTGTAGGTTTATCCGCCGATGGAAATACCTTGATTATTTACCGCACGAGCGACGACAGTTTATCCGGCGATTTATATTATTCGTTGTATGAAGACAGCGCTTGGAGTGCGCCGGTAAAATATCCCGAGCCAATTAATTCCGAGTATAATGAGAGTAGTGCGGCGCTTAGCAGCGATGGAAATATGATTATTTTCAGTTCAGACAGGCCCGGAGGCTATGGCGGAAAAGATTTGTATGTAATACGAAAACTACCAACCGGAGAATGGAGTTTACCGATGAACTTGGGCAAAAAAATAAACTCTGAGTTTGATGAAGATGCGCCGTTTTTATTAGGCGACGACAGAACACTTTATTTTTCATCACAAAATAAATCAATGGGTGGGTTTGACATTTTTAAAAGCCATTGGATATCAAATACACTGTGGAGCATGCCTCAAAGTTTGGGTTATCCGATTAATACTCCTGATGATGACGTGTTTTTCTCTTTATCGCCAAGTGGTGCGTACGGTTATTTTTCTTCTTACCGCGATAAAAATAATTACGGAAGCTATGATCTTTATAAAGTCATTTTTGAAACTGATATTAAAGATTTGGTAATTATTAAATTAAATGTGTTGAATCACGTAAACTCTCCCATAAGAGCTAAAATTCAAGCATTTGAATTTGGCAAAAAATCGCCATTTGGTATTTATTATACCAACAAAGTGACCGGAAAAGCACTTCTTATCTTAGACAAAACAAAAGATTATATTATAGATATCGAAGCAGATGGAATGAAAAAGCTTCGTCAAAAAGTATCTTTTTTAGGAATAAAAGAACAAGAATTACATAAAACTATTAGATTAAAACCGGCGCAAAATAACGAATAATGAGTATCAAAAACATATTCATTTATTTATTTATATTAATAGTGTCGGTATCTAAAACCCGTGCACAAGACCCTCAATTTTCACAATACTATGCCAATCCCTTATATCTGAATCCTGCTTTTGCAGGTAATGTTTATTTGGGCAGAATATCATTAAACTACCGCAAGCAATGGCCCTCAATACCGGGAGCATTTACATCCTATAATTTTGGCATAGATCATCATTTTAGAAATGCTAAAAGTGGCGTAGGTTTATTGGTATTGAGCGATAAAGCCGGCAGCGGAGGATTATCTTATACAAAAGTATCGGGGTTGTATTCGTATTACTTGAATGTTGGCAGAAAAAAGGTGTTGCGTTTCGGCCTTTCGGCAGCATTGGCACAACGGGCAATAGATTTTAGTAAATTAACTTTTGGCGATCAAATCATTACCGGAAATTCTACGTCAATATCGGCATCAAACATTCAATCACTCACATATATTGATTTTAATACCGGAGTTTTATACTACACGCCAATGTTTTGGTTTGGAGCATCGTTTAATCATTTAAATAAACCAAACGACAGTTTTTACGGGCGATTAATACAAATTCCGATTAAAGTAGATATTCATACAGGGCTAAAAATTCCACTCAATAAAAACATTAAAGGAAAATACAATACCAGTATGTTTGTAACCACTCGTTATCGTTTTCAGCAAGAGTGGGATCAATTAGATTTGGGTTTTTATCTTCAATATAAAACCATTCTGGCGGGTATTTGGTACAGAGGCTTGCCCATTAAGCAATATGCTCCCGGAAGACCCAACAATGATGCTTTAATTTTTATGTTGGGCTGGGAGTGGGAGTACATTCATTTCGGATACAGTTATGATTTGACCATTTCTGCTTTGGCAGCGAATACCGGCGGCTCGCACGAAATTTCCATTATTACAGAATATCCATTTAAGAAAAACAAAAAGAAGCGTAAAAGGGATTTTTATATGCCTTGCCCAAAGTTCTAATAGAAAAAGAAATGCAAAAAAGAGATTTATTTAAAGATGAAATAGAAAGACTGGGTAAAGCATTAGCTAATCTTTTATCAGAAATAGTACAATTAAAATCCGGAGAAAATAACATTGCGCAAATCAATAATTACAACAAAAGATTACAGCAACAGTTAAATATTTCGGTCGATGAATTAATTTCATTAACAAAACCGGAATTACTTTCTTACCTGAAAAACAAGAATTTCAACGCTAATCATATCGATAGTTTAGCCAAAATTTTGGTGGAGCAATCCCATATTTTAATTCACAACAAGGAACTGTTACAAGCAAAAAGCCGGTTAAATAAAGCAATAGAGTTGCTGGAGATAACCGATGAAATTTCAAATACACTGTCTTTTGAGCGAATCGCTTTGAAAAATAACATTATTCGTAAAATAACAACTTTACAGTAAACATCACACCCTCAAACGATTAGGTAATATTTGTCACATTTTGCAGTTAAAAAAAATTGTATATTGCGCACCTAATTAAAAATAAACTTAAAATGAATGTAGAAACAATTAAAAATGAAATAATGACCATGGCTTTAGAATATTGCCCGAAAATTATTGGCGCAATTATCGTATGGATAATAGGTGGAATCGTTATTAAATGGATAATAAATTTACTATCCAAACTAATGGAGAAACGTAAAATTGATGATTCTTTGAAGCCTTTCATAAAAAGCTTAACTTCAGCATTGCTTAAAACCTTATTGGTAATAACCGTTTTGGGAATGTTGGGTGTTGAAATGACGTCGTTTATTGCCATTTTAGGTGCTGCCGGTTTAGCCGTAGGTATGGCATTATCCGGTACATTACAAAATTTTGCGGGCGGAGTGATGTTGCTTATTTTCAAACCGTTTAAAGTAGGTGATTTCATCGAAGCTCAAGGCTATGCCGGAGTAGTAAAAGAAATTCAAATTTTCAATACAATCATTACCACCGGAGACAATAAAACCATTATTATTCCAAACGGAGGGTTATCAACTTCTTCGATGGTAAACTATTCTACAATGCCTACTCGAAGAGTAGATTGGACGTTTGGTATTGGATATGGCGACGACGTAGATAAAGCCAAAGAAGTATTAAAAAAATTATTAAGTGAAGATGCTCGCATTTTAAAAGACCCGGAACCCTTTATTGCTGTGAGCGAATTAGCCGACAGCTCTGTAAATTTTGTTGTTCGCGCATGGGTTAACGGTGCAGACTATTGGGGTGTATTTTTTGATATGAATGAAAAAGTGTATAAAACATTCGATAAAGAAGGATTGAATATTCCATATCCTCAAATGGATGTTCACATACATAATGCATAAAAGCCGTATTAAAATTAACTAATCGCTCGGAATGAACAATTCCGGGCATTTGTTATTAATAAAAAAAATGAAATTAAAAATGAAAAAAATATCGTTTTTGGCAGCAATTGCTTTGTCTGTAACACTTTCTGCACAAGAAAACAATGTAGTAAATAACAAAGAAGTGGATGAGCTTAAAAAGAAAATGACAGACGTTAAAATGGCAGAAAAAGATACTACCTATTGGAAAAAAGGAGGCGTTTTCGGATTAAACTTTTCTCAAGTTTCATTAACCAATTGGTCCGGTGGTGGTCAAAACTCTGTTTCTGTAAATGGGTTGGTAAACCTGTTTGCAACACATAAAGGAAAACACCACGTGTGGGATAACACATTGAACTTGGCTTACGGAATGTTGCAACAAGGCAACGAAAATATGCGCAAAACCGACGATAAAATCGAATTTATGTCGAAATACGGTAAAGATGCCTTTAAAAATTGGTACTACAGTGCATTGCTCAATTTCCGTTCACAATTTGCCCCCGGTTTCAATTATCCAAACGACTCGGTAAAAATATCCGAATTCTTGGCTCCGGGTTATGTATTGGCATCTATTGGTATGGATTTTAAACCTACCGATAAATTCAGTCTTTTCTTATCTCCCGCAACAATGAAATCTACCATTGTATTAAATCAAGACCTAGCCGATGCAGGTGCTTATGGGGTTGACCCTGCCGAATACAATGTAAAAGGCGAAAAAGTAAAAGACGGAAGCACATTTAGAGCAGAGCTTGGGGGATATTTAAAAGCAGGTCTTACTTTCGATATAATGAAGAATGTTACTTATACCGGAGCTTTGGGCTTGTTTTCAAACTACTTACACAACCCTCAAAATATAGATGTTGTTTTGGACAACCTTTTAGCAATGAAAGTAAACAAATACCTCTCGGCAACGGTAACCGTAAATGTCATTTATGATGATGATATAGACATTGAAGTTGACAATAACAATGATGGTATAATCGATGCTGTTGGACCACGCACCCAAATAAAAGAAGTGTTGGGCATTGGATTCAATTATAAGTTTTAAAAAAACAGGATAATATAACTTTATCTTTTACCGGTATTCATTCAATAAGCAGATTGTTTACCGGTTTTTTTATTCAAAACAATCCGTTATTGTTAAAAAATAAATTCTTGTAAAAAAACGGAAAAACTTAAGTTTGTAAAAAATCGGCAAACTTGGCAAAAACTAAAACATCCGAAACACCTTTAATGAAGCAATATAACAGCATTAAGGCAAAATATCCCGATGCGTTATTGTTGTTTCGTGTTGGCGATTTTTACGAAACCTTTGGCGCCGATGCCATCAAAACATCCGAAATTTTAGGAATAGTATTAACAGCCCGTAACAACGGTGCATCCAAAATAGAATTGGCCGGTTTTCCGCACCACGCTTTAGATACGTATTTGCCAAAATTAGTTCGTGCCGGACAGCGTGTTGCCATTTGCGATCAATTGGAAGACCCTTCAAAAACCAAAAAAATCGTAAAACGAGGTGTTACCGAGTTGGTTACACCCGGTGTTTCATTAAACGATCAAGTGCTCGATCATCGTTCCAATAATTTTTTAGCAGCCCTGCATTTTACCAAAAAAAATATTGGCGTAGCTTTTTTGGATATTTCTACCGGCGAATTTCTTACCACACAAGGTTCGGCAGAATATATTGACAAACTGTTGCAAAGTTTTGCCCCAACCGAAGTGATTTTTCAAAGGCAATTTCGTCAAAAATTCGAAGAACTTTTCGGCACATCCTTTTATACCTTTATGCTCGAAGACTGGGTGTTTAACGAAGATTACGCCCGCGAAAAATTACTTGCACATTTTGGAACAGCTTCGTTAAAAGGTTTTGGTGTAGAAGACTTACACGAAGGTATTGTTGCCGCAGGAGCGGCTCTTCAATATCTTTATGATACTGCCCATAATGATATTGGTCATATTACCAAAATCAACCGGATAGAAGAAGATAAATACGTTTGGCTCGACCGTTTTACCATTCGCAACTTGGAATTGCTTTATTCGCCCAACGAAAACGCAACCACGTTGCTCGATATTTTGGATAAAACCATCACCCCGATGGGCTCTCGAATGATGCGCCGTTGGCTAACCTTACCGCTTAAAAACATTACCGAGATTAACCGCCGGTTAGGCATTGTCGATTTTTTTCTTCATAATGAAGAACAGCGCGAAAATTTTCGTCAACACATTAAAGAAATAGGCGATTTGGAGCGTATTTTATCAAAAGTTGCAACACAAAGGGTTAATCCCAGAGAATTGCTGCAATTAAAAAATGCATTACAAGCAATAGAACCGATAAAACTTGCTGCACAAAATTCCGACAATGAATATTTGCAAATTATCGGTGAAAAGTTAAACCCCTGCAATTGGTTAAGCGATAAAATAGAAAACGAAATTAACCCCGAAGCACCAGTAAACCTTTTAAAAGGTAATGTTATAAAACAAGGAGTAAATGAAGAACTGGACGAGCTCCGGCAAATTATTACCTCAGGAAAAGATGCACTTATAGAAGTGCAACAGCGTGAAATAGAAAAAACCGGCATTCCGTCATTAAAAATTGGCTACAACAATGTCTTTGGTTATTATATAGAAGTGCGCAATACACACAAAGATAAAGTGCCCGAAACGTGGATTCGTAAGCAAACACTTACACAAGCCGAGCGATACATTACCGAAGAATTAAAAGAATACGAAGCTAAAATTTTGGGCGCCGACGAAAAAATTGCAGCGCTCGAATCGGCTATTTATGCAGAAATAGTTGAGCAAACAGCTAAGTTTATCGAACCAATTCAATTAAATGCACACTTAATTGCCCAAATCGATTGCTTATTGTCTTTCGCACACATTGCGCAAGCAAATAATTATACCAAACCCGAGATTAACGAAACAAAAGTTTTAGATATTAAATCGGGGCGACACCCTGTAATTGAGCAGCAATTACCCATTGGTCAGGAGTATGTTGCCAACGATGTGTATTTAGATGATACCACCCAGCAAATAATGATGATAACCGGTCCGAATATGTCCGGAAAATCGGCTTTGTTACGCCAAACAGCCCTTATTGTTTTAATGGCTCAAATTGGCAGTTATGTGCCGGCACAACACGCATCCATTGGCTTGGTTGACAAAGTGTTTACACGGGTTGGTGCTTCGGATAATATTTCGCAAGGCGAATCTACTTTTATGGTAGAAATGAACGAAACGGCAAGCATTCTCAATAACTTATCCGACAGAAGTTTGATTTTGTTGGATGAAATTGGGCGGGGGACAAGCACTTACGATGGTATTTCGATTGCCTGGGCAATTGCCGAATATTTGCATCAACATCCGGCAAAACCGAAAACTTTGTTTGCCACGCATTATCATGAACTCAACGAAATGACCAACACCTTGCCGCGAATCAAAAATTTTAATGTTTCGGTAAAGGAGCACAACAATAAAATCATTTTTTTGCGTAAGCTCAAACCCGGCGGCAGTGAACACAGTTTTGGAATTCACGTTGCCAAAATGGCCGGAATGCCCTCAAAAATGCTTCAAAGAGCCAATGAAATTTTATCATTGCTCGAAAACAATATGTCGAAAGAAAAAAATGCCACAAACATTAAAACAGCACCCAAAGAAGAATATCAACTCAGTATTTTTCAGCTTGACGACCCGGTTTTGCAAAACATAAAAGAAGAACTCATCAATATTGACATAAATACCCTTACGCCTGTTGAAGCCCTAATGAAACTCAACGAAATAAAAAAAATGGTAGGAGGATGATGTTACTTGTTAATAATCAACATTTCGTGATTTAAGCAAGTTAAATGCACATGTTTTTCCCCTTTTTAACCAAAACCAAATTCTTCTGAAAAAGCGTTTAACAGGTTTTTCTTCAACAATAAGAAATCCTACAAACATTTCATCACCCTTATTTAACGTTACATTGTTTTCTATAAAATTACTTTGAAGTGCTTTGGGAATTAGGGTTAGAACATGCTTTTTAAATCCGATAAACGAATAAAGTATATTGATTGTGTCATTTTGTATTGAGTCGGGAGGAATAATAAGTTTATAGTTTCCTGCAGTGTCCGAAAAACAACCAATAGTGGTGTTTTCAACCACAATAGTTGCAAAAGGTAACGGACCTCCGATTTCATCTTGTATTTTTCCGGATATGATAATCTCTTTGTTTGCAGAAAAAGTTGTTGTTGAATCGGTTTTTATTGGTTCTTCGTTTGTTTTGGGACAAGTCAACAATTTAGTTTTAAGATTATACTTTACGGGCGCTTGACTAAAAACTTTATTTGTCCCCATCAGTAATATTGCTGCAGAAAAAAGAGGTAACAACGAAGCCTTTGTTTTGTTCTTTTGGGGAACAATGTCTCTGTTCATTTGTTTTGCTGATAATCTTCCGCATACCTTAGGGTTTTCTTTTAAAAAATTATATAATTCACCATCTGTAAAACCGGAGAGGTCAAAAACATTTTTAGCACACTTTTGGCAAAACTTATGTTTGCCGTTTGTTGTCATTCGGTTGTAATTTTCAGAGCAAGGGTTTACTATTTTTACACGCATAGTTTAAGTTTTTCATTCTTTAGATGAAAAACATTGGGATTTTGCATAAAAAAACCGGCTGAAATTATCAACCGGTTAAAAATCAAAAGTATAATGTGGGTTATTTTTTTAACATCAACCCCAGTTCATCTAATTGTTCTTGTGATATAGTATCGGGAGCATCAATCATCATATCTCTTCCGGCATTATTTTTCGGAAAAGCGATAAAATCGCGAATAGAATCGCTTCCGGCCAATACGGCACATAATCGGTCAAAGCCAAAAGCAATACCCCCGTGAGGAGGTGCGCCATATTCAAAAGCGCCCATTAAGAACCCAAATTGTTTTTCGGCTTCTTCTTTACTGAACCCAAGCACTTCAAACATTTTTTCTTGTAATGTTCGGTCGTGAATACGAATTGAACCTCCGCCAATTTCTACACCGTTTATTACCAAATCATACGCATTTGCGCGCACTTCGCCTTTATGTGTGTTGAGTTTTTCAATGTCTTCGGGTTTAGGTGCTGTAAACGGATGGTGCATTGCATACCAGCGGTTTGTATCTTCATCCCATTCCAATAAAGGAAAATCGGTAACCCAAAGCACTTTGTATTCGTTAGGGTTTCTCAATCCCAAACGAGTACCCATCTCTAAACGCAATTCATTTAATTGTTTGCGTGTTTTATCTTTTTCTCCGGCTAAAACTAACAATAAATCACCGGGTTGGGCTTGCATTTTATCTGCCCATTGTTGTAAATCTTCTTGTGTAAAGAATTTATCCACCGATGATTTAAATGTGCCGTCTTCATTGTATTTTACATAAACCAATCCGTTGGCGCCAACTTGTGGGCGTTTTACAAAATCGGTTAATGCATCCAATTGTTTTCTTGAGTAATTGGCACATCCTTTAGCATTGATACCTACAATCAACTCTACCGAATCGAACACTTTAAACCCTTTGCCTTGTGCTACATCGTTCAACTCAACAAAAGTCATATCAAAACGGGTGTCGGGTTTGTCAGAGCCATATAAACGCATTGCTTCAGAATAGGGTAAAAGAGGTATTTCATCAAGCTCAATGCCTTTTACGGTTTTAAACAGATGCTTAACCATTCCTCCAAAAACATCCAAAATATCTTCTTGTGTAATAAACGACATTTCGCAGTCTATCTGTGTAAATTCCGGTTGGCGGTCGGCTCTTAAATCTTCATCGCGAAAACATTTTACAATTTGGTAATAACGGTCGTACCCTGCAACCATCAGTAATTGCTTGAAGGTTTGAGGCGATTGCGGTAAAGCATAAAACTCACCCGGATGCATACGCGAAGGCACAACAAAATCACGAGCTCCTTCAGGTGTTGATTTTATTAAGTAAGGCGTTTCTACTTCGGTAAACCCTAATTCGTCTAAATAACTTCTTACGGCATGCGAAACTTGATGACGCAGGCGCAAATTCTTTTTCAACGGATTTCTTCTAAGGTCCAAATAACGGTATTTCATTCGCAGCTCTTCGCCGCCGTCGGTTTCATCTTCAATGGTAAACGGTGGCGTTTTGGATGTATTTAAAATGGTTAATTCTTCAACCAAAATTTCTATTTCTCCGGTAGGAATATTTGGGTTTTTATTTTCACGTTCAATTACTTTTCCGCTAATTTGAATAACATACTCACGTCCCAATGTTCTTGCCTTTTCGCATAATTGATCATTGGTTTCCATATTAAACGCAAGTTGGGTAATGCCGTAAAAATCGCGTAAATCAATAAAAGTCATTCCGCCTAAATCGCGCGATTTTTGTACCCAACCCGAAAGGGTTACGTGTTGATTAACATGGTTGATATTTAATTCACCACAAGTATGAGTTCTAAGCATAATAAATGTTTTTGGCGAAATTACATAAATAAATTTTACACTGTAAAAGACTTGGGTATTATATAGATGCTGAATATCCTTATATTTGTTTAAACTTAAACAGATGGATATTTTTTCGGATGAATATTTTATGCGCGAAGCATTGAAAGAAGCACAAAAAGGCTTTGAAGAAGATGAGGTGCCGGTTGGAGCAGTTGTTGTTTTTAAAAACAGAATTATTGCCAGAGCACATAACTTAACGGAAAAGCTGAATGATGTTACGGCTCACGCCGAAATGCAAGCTTTTACTTCTGCTGCCGATGCTTTGGGGGGGAAATATTTAAAAAATTGTACGCTTTATGTTACGCTGGAACCTTGTGTAATGTGTGCCGGAGCATCTTTTTGGACACAAGTGGGGAAAATTGTCTTTGGAGCTTATGATGATAAGCGCGGCTTTTCGAAAAAATGCCCAAGCATTTTACATCCCAAAACGGAAATTTATGGTGGTATTCTCGAAGATGAATGCCGCCGCTTGATATTGGACTTTTTTAAAACAAAAAGGTAAGAGGGAAATAAGTCCGCCCTTACCTTTTTTGTAACGCTAATTATAGTGAAAAATGAAAAAGTTACTCGCCTAAAACTTTATTTACTTCTTCAACAGTAACTCCTTCGGCATCATTGAAATGTGTATAAACATAAGTAAGCACTTTTGCTATTTCTTCATTGCTTAATGCTTGAGGAGGCATTGTTCCTGTATATTTTTCGCCGTTTACGGTTATTTCACCTTCCAAACCGTTTTTTACTAGTTTAATGGCTCGCTCTTTATCAGCCATTAAATAATCTGAACCGGCTAAAGGAGGAAAAGTTCCCGCAAGCCCTTTACCATCGGGCTGATGACAGGCGGCACACATTCTTTTGTAAATTTCTTCACCACTTTCACCCGTTTCTTCTGCTGTTTCGGTAGCTTCAGCGGTTTGCTCTTCTGTAGTTTCTTCTGTTGCCTCGTCAGTAGTTGCAGCAGTTTCTTCAACCATACTTTGTGGTTTGGCATCAGTGGAGTGCGATTTCGAATCGTTTCCTCTGCCACATGCTACAACACTTACGGCAACAGCAGCTATTATCCATAATTTTTTCATGATAGATAATTTTTAAATTTTATGTAAATGTAAACCCGTTTTTATCAAAGAAATATGATAAATATCAGGATTGTATTGAATTTTTTACGTTTTTTATGCTTTTCCCAAGCGATGTAAAAACTGAAAATGATTGCTTAAAGCGTGTGCAAATGTTGGATACTCGTAATACGGTAACTGAAACTCTTGAGCGGTTTCCTTGACTATTTCAGAGATTTTTTTGTAATGCACATGGCAAATGTTTGGAAATAAATGATGTTCTATTTGAAAATTCAACCCACCAATAAACCACGATAAAATTCGACTTTTCGGGGCGAAATTTGCCGTGCTTTTCAATTGAATAATCGCCCAACTGTTTTCTAACGAACCGTTATCTTTGGGTAAATGAAAAGTAGTGTCTTGCAATACATGTGCACTTTGAAAAATCAATGATAAAATTAATCCGGCTACAAAGTGCATCAATACAAACATTAAAAGGGTTTGCCACCATGCAAAAGGCAATAAAATAATTGGTAATACTAATGTAAGAGTAAAATAGAATGCTTTGGTTAAGATGATTTCGGTCAAAGCTTTGGCAAAATTAGTGTTTTGTGTTTTTAACAAATTCTTTTTGTTGTAATCGCTCAGTTGAAAAAAATCTTTTATTAACGACCAATTTAATGTCAGTAAACCATAAAAAAACCAAGCATAAATACTTTGAAAACGGTGTATTTTTTTTCGTGGTTGGTTGGGCGAAAAACGAAGAATACCGTGCGTGTCAATGTCTTCATCAACATCGTGAACATTTGTAAACGAATGATGAATAACATTATGTTGTATTTTCCAATTGACATCGCTGCCGCCGGCAAGTGCCAAAAATTTACCCAACCATTTATTTACGGTTTTGTTTTTTGAATACGCTCCGTGGTTTGCATCGTGCATAATACTCATGCCCACTCCGGCCATTCCCATTCCCATTAAAATCCATAGTCCGGCAATAATCCATAAATTGGTAAATACGCCTGTGTAGAGCAGTATTAATGGAACAAAATATAAAGAAACCATGGCTATGGTTTTTATCTTCATAGCGGTATTTCCGTATTTGGAGATGTTGTTTTCTTTAAAATATTGGTTAACTCTTTTTCTTAGTGTTTTGTAAAACTCAGGAGAGTCCTGAGTGTTAAATTGAGGTAATGATAACATAAAATAATTTTAATCTAATCGGGTAATCTATTAACGTCAAAGGTACGATTAAAATTGTTGTGATTGATGTTTTTATTAAATATTTTATGCAAAACATAATAAAATAAGCAGGTAAAAAAGTTAGCGTCATAAAGTTTGTAAAGTGCAGAAATTCAGATTATAAATTTAAAATAGAATTCCAAAAAAATCACTTCTTTTTCTGCATCATTTTACGATTAAATTCTTCTGATTTTCCTTTAGGAATGGTTAGCGATTGCCAATCGTTACCGCAAATCATTTTTGCTGTGTAAACAATTTCACCTATGTGATAGGCATAATGTGTCAGTTGGCGATTTATGGCATCTATTACCGAATGTTGTTCGTTTCGAATGGTAACTGTTCCGTTTAATTTTTCGGGAGTAAGATTGTCTATTACATCAAAAACGGTGTTCCACCCTTCATGCCATTTTTCCAACAGTTCTTTTTTGGAGTGGATATTGTTTTCAAATTCGGCATCGCGCTTTCGCCATGGTTTTTCTCCGTCTTCGGTATAAAAGTTTGTAAACCGCGAAAGCATATTTCCATGTAAATGATTTACTGTAATGGCAATACTGTTGCTTTGTTCGTTGTATTGCCAAAAAAGTTTGCTTTCGTCTTTGATTTGCTCAATAGCTCTAATGCCTACATTTTCGTAATAATGAAAGCGTTTTTGTAAACTTTCTATTAATTCATTTATCACAATTTTTGATTTAATCGATTTTCATTTCGGGAATATCGCCTTCTATAACCAAATCACCTTCGGTAGCGGCTTTTATTTCTTCAACGGAAACCCCGGGGGCTCTTTCAAGCAAATGAAAAGCATTGTCTTTTATTTCCAAAACCGCTAAATTGGTAACGACTTTTGAAACGCATCCAACACCGGTTAAGGGCAAAGTACATTTTTTAAGCAGCTTACTTTCGCCTTTTTTATTGGTGTGCATCATGGCAACAATAATGTTTTGAGCCGAAGCGACCAAGTCCATTGCGCCGCCCATTCCTTTTACCATTTTTCCCGGGATTTTCCAATTGGCAATATCGCCGTTTTGAGCTACTTCCATAGCGCCGAGTACGGTAAGTTGTACGTGTTGCCCACGAATCATGGCAAAGCTTGTTGCCGAATCAAAAATTGAAGCTCCGGGCAAAAGTGTTACAGTTTGCTTTCCGGCATTAATCAAATCGGCATCCTCTTCACCCTCGCAGGGAAAAGGTCCCATGCCTAAAATACCGTTTTCCGATTGAAACTCGACAGTTATTCCTTTGGGGATATAATTTGCCACTAATGTGGGAATACCTATTCCTAAATTTACATACCATCCGTCTTGTAATTCTTGAGCGATACGTTTGGCTATTCCGTTTTTATCTAACATATTTCAAATTTTTTATCATCATTAAAATATAATTTTTAATCGCATTTTCTTACGGTACGTTGTTCAATGCGTTTTTCATATTTCTCACCTTGGAAAATTCGTTGAACAAAAATTCCGGGAGTATGAATAAAATTAGGGTCAAGTTCTCCTTCGGGCACCAATTCTTCTACTTCGGCAATTGTGATTTTGCCTGCCATTGCCATCATTGGGTTAAAATTTCTGGCGGTGTATTTGTAAATAAGATTTCCGGCAGTATCGCCTTTCCATGCTTTTACCAAAGCAAAGTCAGCTGTGAGGGCGGTTTCCATAATATGCGGTTTGCCATTAAAAACTCTTACTTCTTTACCTTCTGCCACTTCGGTTCCGTATCCGGCAGGCGTGTAAAACGCAGGTATCCCTGCTCCTCCGGCACGACACCGCTCGGCAAGTGTGCCTTGAGGGATAAGGTCAACCTCTAATTCTCCGCTAAGCATTTGTCGTTCAAATTCGTCATTTTCTCCAACGTATGACGAAATCATTTTTTTAATTTGTTTGTTTTGCAAAAGTAACCCCAAACCAAAGTCGTCCACTCCGGCATTGTTGGAGATACAAGTGAGATTTTTTACGCCTTTTTTTACCAATGCAGCGATGAGGTTTTCGGGAATTCCGCACAATCCAAATCCGCCAACCATTAATGTCATGCCGTCTTTTATATCTTTAATTGCTTCTTCGGCATTTGCTATCGTTTTGTTTATTGCCATTGTAGTATTGATTTTAGTAATCAATATTACTGAATTTCTTTTAAAATGCAGAATGAAAAAGTCCTGATTTTTGTTAGTAGCCCAAAATATAATTAGTCGGGGTTGTCATCTTGGGTTTTCCACTCAAAAGATTTGAGCATTACATCAATATCTTGCTTAATAAAATTGATGACCGGTTGAAGCGAATCGCGGTTTGGCGCAGTATTGAAATATAATGAACCGCGCAAAAAGTGACGGGTTGAATCAGTAATTTGAAACTGAAACTCCGATGCAGCATCGCCATAAATATCGTATGTGGTAATGTATGTGTGCTTTGATGTGTCAATAATGGTGTTAAGCTGAATATCTGCTGCTTTAACAGCGTGCTTGTAAACCAAGGTGTGCGAATCTTCGAGTAAAGTATCTATATTGTTTTGAACAGGACTGTAACTTAAGTAAACCGTTGCTTTAAATTTTGGGAAAACAATATTCATCCAACAATAGCCGTTTGGGTTGTTAACAATGTGGGTATAAGTTGGGTAAGAAAAACTGAATGGGCAATCTCCTTGATATTGCCGGTAATTTTTTTGTGGAAAATCTATTCGAAAATAACCTTTTGGTCGCGGTTGATATTCTCCATCTTCGCAAGATTGAAGAATCAAAAAGGCAAATAAGATTGCCCAAGCCGGTAGTTTTTTTTTGAATACAGATATTTTCATCCGGAACAAAGGTAGTGAAACTTTGTTAATGAATTTTAATCGATTACAGTATCCGCTTCTTTTTTCTTTTCATCGTTATTTTCAGTATTTTTTATGGTGAGTTTGATGCGCTTTATTCGACGCTTGTCTGCCGCTTCGATAGTGAAAACATAATTTTTATAAGTAATACGCTCGTTTTTTTGAGGGATTTTTCCGGCTATTTCTATCACCAAACCTCCTAAAGTGTCGGCATCTCCTTTAACTTCGTCAAAGGGCTTATCATCATCCAATTTTAAAATCCGGTACAAATCATTAAGCGGAATTTTAGCTTCAAAAACATAATTATTTTCATCAAGTTTTGAATAAACATATTCGTCATCGTCAAACTCGTCGCTTATTTCACCTACAATTTCTTCCAATACATCTTCAAGAGTGATAATTCCGCTTGTTCCGCCATATTCATCAACTACTATGGCAATGTGAATTTTACGGTTTTGGAAACTCTTCAGCAAATCGTCAAGTTTTTTCGACTCCGGAACAAAATAAGGTGTACGCAACAGTTTTTGCCACTTAAAGTTATTATTCTTATCCAAGTGCGGCAATAAATCTTTAATATACAAAATGCCCACAACGGTATCAAATGTGCCTTTATATACCGGAATACGTGAAAATCCACTCTCTTCAATTATTTTCAACACGTCGGAATATTTGGTGTTGTACTCAATAGCCACAACATCCACACGCGCCGTCATTACTTGCTTTACGCTAATATCACCAAAAGATATAATACTTTTCAGAATTTTATGTTCTTCATCCGATTCGTCTATGTCGTTGGCAATTTCCAAAGCGTGAGATAATTCATCTACCGAAATTTCGGGTCCTTTTCTTTTTATTTTTTTATCGATAAAATTGGTAGAACTGACCAACAGTTGAGCCAACGGTTTAAAGATAATTTTGGCAACATAAAGCAATACCGATGCTTTACGGGCAAACCCAAGAGCATTTTTTGAGGCATATATTTTAGGAATAATCTCACCAAAAAGAAGCAGTATAAAGGTAACCAATACCACTTCTACTAAAAATTTCAACCACGGCAACCGGATTGATTCGAGCATTCCGGATAATACATAAGTTGAAAGAATAACTATTCCGATATTCACAAAGTTATTGGCAATAAGTATGGTTGCCAACAGATTTTTCGGGCTCTTAAGCAATTGTGCAACACGCTTGTCGGTAATGTTGTTACCGTCTTCTAATTCTTTTGCAGTATCTTTTGATATAGAAAAATAAGCTACTTCTGCTCCTGAAAACAAAGCCGAAAGCACAATGAGTACAATAATAGCAGATAGCGCAAAAATAAAACTAAGGCTAACCGACAGCATTACACTTGCCGGAGAAAATAATAGAGACAATATGTTCAGAAAAGGTTCCGGGTCGTCCAAGGCGATAAAAATTGGTTCAACTTAAATTTTCGTTAAAAAGGCAAATCATCATCCTCTTGTGGCGTAGTGTCAATATCGGGTTCTTTTGTTGATGGCGAAGGTGCCGCTGCAGGAACTTCTGCCGATTGTCTTCCGCCAAGCATCGTTAAGTTATCGGCTACAATTTCGGTCGTATAACGGTTGTTTCCGTCATCTCCTTGCCAAGAGCGGGTTCTCAGCTTACCTTCTACATAAACTTGATTTCCTTTTTTTAGGTATTTTTCGGCAATTTCGGCTAATCCTCTCCATAATACCACATTGTGCCATTCGGTAATGGTTTTTCTTTCGCCGGTTGTGCGGTCTTTGTAAGTTTCGCTGGTAGCAATGCGCAATGATGCTACAGGTGTTCCGTTTTCTAAGTGTCTTACTTCAGGGTCGGCACCCAAATTTCCTATTAGTATAACTTTGTTTACTCCGGCCATAATATTGTTTGTTTTGTTTATTTAAACAAAGGTAAAATAAATTTTTGATTTTTTATCATCTGTAACTTATGTTAAAATTTGTTTTGCAAAATCATCATCATAAAATAATTTTTAGCAAATCCGGTTGTATTGCGTAAGCTTACGGTTATATTTGCATTATGTCGGAGAGTATTTACATACCCAAAACAGCAAACAGAGAAGAAATTTACAAGGAGATTCTTCCACAAATTATTGCCTTAACAGAAGGAGAGCCGGATATAACTGCCAACTTGGCGAATATTTCGGCAATTTTAAAAGAAGCGTTACAATTTTTTTGGGTGGGGTTTTATTTGGTAAAAAATAATGAATTGGTATTGGGTCCGTTTCAAGGCACTCTTGCTTGTACAAGAATAGCAAAAGGAAGAGGTGTTTGCGGTACTGCTTGGGAACAGAAAAAAACGATGCTGGTAGAAGATGTAAATGCTTTTCCCGGGCACATCGCTTGCAGTAGTTTGTCGCAGTCGGAAATCGTTGTGCCAATACTAAAAAACGGAGAAGTTGTAGCCGTTTTGGATGTTGACAGCGATAAAAAGAATGATTTTTCGGCGATAGACCGTTTTTATTTGGAAAATTTGTGTCAATACGTCAGCACTTTGTTTTAATGAACCGCCTGTTATTCCGTTATATAGCCCTTGTTTTACTTTTTGCTTGGTATGCGTGTGCACAAATTACACCACTTACTGGAGGAGAAAAAGACATTACACCACCACAGGTAATTAAAACCATTCCGGGCAATAACAGTACTTTGGTTTCGCCCAAAAAAATATATGTTGAGTTTGATGAATTTATTAAACTGAACAATATTCACAAGCAATTTTTAAGTTCGCCGGCATTAAAAAATACGCCCAAATTTAAATTGAAGGGCAAAACGCTAATTATTGAACTTTCAGACACCTTATTACCGAATACAACCTACACCTTTTCGTTTGGAAACAGCATTGTGGATATTACGGAAAACAATCCGGCAGAAAATTTTCAATATGTGTTTTCTACCGGAAAGTATATTGATTCTTTAGAAATATCAGGCAATGTTGTTGATGCATATACACTAAAACCGGATGAGAAAATTTTTGTTCTTCTTTACCCGAATTTGTCCGATACATTTTTTAAAACACGCCCCTCATATGTGGGATTAACACAAAAAGACGGTTCTTTTACAATAAAACATATTAAAAACGGTAATTATCGATTATTGGCATTAAAGGATATCAATAACAATTATGTGTATGATTTGCCCGGCGAAAAGATTGGTTTTTTACCGGAAGTCTTATCAGTAGATTCTAACCGGAATGATTTACACATCAGAACGTATGTTGCTGAAGATTGTATGCCAAAAATTAAGAAAACAAAGCAATTGGAATCCGGAGCGTTTTTAATAGAAACGGAAAATATTCAACGAAATGATTTTGAAGCAAAAATGCTTTATCCAAATTCACCTTATACGGTTTACAAAAACGGTGATTCGTTGTTGATAGTTGCACAAAACTTAAACAAAAACGATTCGGTTTCACTGTTTATTTACAATAATCAATTTGCCGATACAATTTCGTACCGCTATATGCCACCAAAAGATTCATCGGTACAAATTTCTTTAATAAAAACCAAAAGCGTTATACCCGAGCCAAAATTTACATTTACTTCGTTTTTGCCCTTTACGGTTGACAGTTCAAAAGTTATATTGTTAAAAGACAGCATGCCTGAAAAGTTTTATGCGGTAAAAAAAACACAAAACCGTTGGCAAATCAGCATTAACAATGCAGAACAAAGGGTGTATAAATTATATTTTTTGCCGGGGGCGATAAAAAACTTTTACAACAAAGCAAATCAAGATACGTTGCGTTTTGATTTATCCGTGCAAGATGCCGCTAATTTTGGAAACTTAAAGGTAACTGTAAACCCGGCATTTGATTCGCCTTATTTTATCATCTTAAAAGATAAAAGTCAAAAGGAAGTGTTGCGCACCAAAACCTATACCGGAAAGGCAGAGGTTGATTTTAAATACCTGACACCCAACAGTTATTCGCTTTATTGTGTGTTGGATGAAAACAAAAATAATCTATGGGATTGTGGCGATGTATTGAACAACCGACAACCCGAACGCGTAATTGGATATAAAAACAATCCGGTGAAAATTTTACAAAACTGGGAGCAAGAAACCGAATGGAATATTATGCCGTAACTATTTGAAAGATTCTTCCAATTTGTTTAAGTGACCACACAATGCCATATTAAGGTTATCCCTGTTAATATATCCCGGAGGCAATTGCTTAAAATGTTTTTTCTTAACAATATACATATTGGCTTTTTTTCTAAAGGGTAATCTTGAAAGTTTTCCTTCGGCTAATACGGGTAATCCATCTTTATTTATGCCGGAAATAATTATGTATGGATTATAGTCATAACGCAACTCATCAAGTTGAAAAACTCTTTTTTTTCGTTGAATACCTGTAGCCAGATACTTTTTTGGAGGGTATGTTTGAAGGATAGTTACAAAGTTGAATTTTTTTGGAAGTTTAAGTTTTGGGCCTGTTTTTTCACATTTTACCTCAGCAATAGAAATATCCAAATTAAAATTATATAAACTGTCGGTTTTAAATAAATAGTACGTATTATTTTCATCAGCATAAGAATAAACCGAAGAAACTTTGCGCCAAATGGTTTTGTCACCTTCTTTAAAAGCTCCATACATCGACATTTCTTTTGTTGTATTTTCTCCGCTATTAATTATAGGAATTTTTAACCTTATAAACTTACCTTTATTCGGTTGTATTTCTTCTCCGTCATAAGTTGCCCGAATATATACCATACCTGAAGACAGTAAACAATTCCCTTCGTCATCCCGAGTAATAATATTGTTTTTGAGCATATCGCATAGTGAAAAAATCTCTGTAAATTCAAAATTTATGTCTTTAACTTTTATAGGATAAAAAGTGCCGGATTCAATTTCGATGATTGTTCCTTTACTTAAATAGATGGTTGTATCATTTTCAAAAACGATGTCAGAAGAACCTGTCGCATCAATTAATGAATCGGACTTATTGTTTTGCTTATTTATACCCAAGTTTTTTGCAAAATTTGCGTCAAAACCCACAGATTCTATTATCACGCACTTGTTTTTTGGCGAATTTTTCGGAAAAGGTAGGTTTGTTTCGCCAAAAGCCATTATCTCAATAGTCCATTTGTGGTTATTGGTTTTAATAAGCTTTTCAACCGATAAAGCTCTTTTTTTGGATAAAATTTCATTTATCTTGGCAGAACCCACGGTATCACAATATCCTTTTACAATAAATTTAACATTGTTATTTTCAAACTGAGCGAGCCAATTCATCAAGTCTTGCTTGTCTTGTTGCGAAAGAGTGCTTTGTCCGGTTTTAAAAAATATAATTTTAGACTGTGTTTTTTTCTGCCCCATTAAATTTAAGCAAATTGTAAGAGTGAGAATAATTCCAAAAATAAACTGCATATTGAATTTTATATTAGCAATGGATATATTAGATAACGCTTATAAGCTAATTTTAGTATGAAACCGAATTTGCTTTAATCAATAAAAATCCGTTTATTGTAGTCTGAACGACATTAATTTTTTAAGTAAATTCAGTTATTTGAATTTTAAAATGAACAAACCGGAACATATCGTAATAATAGGCAATGGCATTAGCGGCATTACTGCTGCACGGCATATTCGTAAATTTTCCGATAAAAAAATAACGGTTATTTCTGCCGAAACCGAATATTTTTTTTCGCGCACAGCGCTTATGTATGTGTATATGGGACATATGAAGTTTGAGCATACACAACCTTATGAGCCTTGGTTTTGGGAAAAAAACAACATCAACTTACTTTTTGATTATGTGCAAGAAATAGATTTTGACGATAAAGCGTTGAAACTTCAAAAAAATAACCGTTTGCATTATGATAAATTAATTTTGGCGGTTGGTTCTAAGCCCAATAAATTTGGGTGGAAAGGTCAAGATTTAAAGGGTGTTCAGGGATTATACAGTGTACAAGATTTAGAGTTAATGGAGCAAAATACCGCAAACATTCAACGGGCGGTGGTCGTTGGCGGCGGTTTAATTGGTATTGAGCTTTGCGAAATGTTGCACAGCAGAGGTAATGAGGTTACGTTTTTGGTAAGAGAAAAGCATTATTGGGGTAATGTTTTGCCCGAAGAAAATGCTAAAATGATTGAGCAACATATTGTTGAAAACGGTATTGATTTACGCTTGCAAACCGAGTTGGACGAGATTATCGGCGATGAAAACAACAGGGTAAAAGCAGTAAAAACCAAGTCGGGAGAAATTATTGACTGTCAGTTTGTTGGCTTGGTGGTAGGCGTTTCGCCAAATGTAGATTTTTTAAAAAATTCTTCATTGGAAATAAACCGCGGCATATTGGTCAATAAGTTTTTGGAAACCAATATTCCCAACGTATATGCCATTGGCGATTGTGCCGAATTTAGAAAGCATCCCACAGGCAGAAGAAACATTGAGCAAGTTTGGTACACAGGTAAAATGATGGGCGAAACCGTAGCACAAACCATTTGCCGTAAAAAAACAGCATATCGTCCCGGTACGTGGTTCAACTCGGCAAAATTTTTCGAAATAGAATATCAAACTTACGGAACAGTCCCTGCCCAACCGGATGATTCACACGCTGTTTTTTACTGGGAAAAACCCGAAAAAAAAGTTTCGCTGTATTTTGTTTTTGATAAAGAAGCCCACCGGTTTTTGGGCGTAAATGCTTTTGGCATCCGTTTGCGCCACGAAGTGTGTGCCGGATGGATTGAAAAGAAAAAGCACATTGATGAAGTAATAAAATTTCTTTCGGATGCATTTTTCGACCCTGAGCTTTACCCGGATTACCATCAAGAAATTATAAATGATTTTAACCGAAAATTCAATAAAAACATTGTTCCTGCCAAGAAAAGTTGGAAACGGATTTTAGAATTTTTAAAAGCATAATATGCAAGAAGTAAAACTAAATAATGATTTTTCCATTGCGCAACCACACCCGCAAAAGCTAAATGGTTGGCAAAAAACCGGACTTTTTCTGTCTTTTTCTGCACTTACGGTTTTCTTTTTGAATTTTTTTAACATTCCTGTTTCTCAGGAAAATACAATGCAATTAGCCGTTTTTATTGGTGGAATTTTTTTCGGAGTATTGTTATATACATACGGCACGTATGCCGGAAAGCCGGCAGGGATTAAAAACAACGGCGTGTGGTTTAATTCGCTCACTTCACGAGGAGTTTTGGGTTGGATAACCGGAGCGGTTCTTACAACTTTTTATGTGTTGTTGTATTGGTTTCCCGAAATGCTGGGTTTGTCACAAGGTGAAAATACTACTAACACGGGTGTTATTGCTCTTTTCGACCCGTTGAGTAAAGCATTAAACGGTAACCCGGCAACACAATGGTTTATGTATGGCACCATTTACACATTACTTGTTTTGGCTTTTGGCATTAAGTTTATTGTAAAATACCGCCACAACAGATACCAAACCATCCGTACAATTGTTGTTATTTTATCGCAATTGGTGTTTGCTTATTTTATTCCCGAAATTTTGGAAGGTTTAAACGACAGCGACGCTTATTTTGCCAAAGATTTAAAATATTTTTGGCCGCTCAACTATTATTTTTTCGAAGATTGGCATTTAAACAATATGCTCAACAGCGGAACATTGGGAATGTTTTATTTGGTTTGGGGAATTTTTATGTTTGCTGTTTTCACGCCAATAATAACCTATTTTGTGGGTAAAAGATGGTATTGCAGTTGGGTGTGCGGTTGCGGAGGTTTGGCAGAAACCGCAGGGGATAGTTTCAGACACCTTTCTTCCAAAACTCTAAAATCTTGGAAAATTGAACGTTGGATGATTTACAGCATTTTGCTTTACATTACCATCGAAACTACAGCTGTTTTGTATGGTTATTTTATGCACACCAATACATTCTTGGGGTTAGATATTTATACTTGGTTCAAACGACCATACGGATTTTTAATTGGCGCAATGTTTTCGGGTGTTATTGGTGTTGGTTTTTATCCGTTGTTGGGCAACCGGGTTTGGTGTCGTTTTGGTTGTCCGTTGGCAGGGTATATGGGCATTATTCAACGGTTCAAATCGCGGTTTAGAATTACCACCAATGGCGGACAGTGCATTTCGTGTGGAAATTGTTCTACTTATTGCGAACAAGGAATAGATGTAAGAAGTTATGCACAAAAGGGACAAAATATTGTGCGCGCTTCGTGTGTAGGTTGTGGTATTTGTACGGCGGTTTGTCCGCGTGGCGTTTTAAAGCTGGAAAACGGTCCCGAAGAAAATCGTATAAAACCTGATACGCCGTTTACTTTTGGAAATGAGAGCATCAAAATAAACCACAACAGTTTTGATGTATAGATGAATGATGTGCTAAACATTTGTTTTGTGATAAAGAAAAGCGGTAATTTGTAATCTTCAACCGGGAGTTAACGTCTTTTATGAAAAATATTACCGACAACAATTCACAAAAAGCACTACAAATACGAGTGATAATTCCTGCGTTTAATGAAGAAAACAGCGTTGGTCAAGTAATAAAAGACATTCCAAAAGACAAGGTTTCCGAAATTATTGTTGTAGATAATAATTCTTCCGACCAAACAGCAAGCGAAGCCGAAAAACAAGGAGCCACTGTTTTAAGAGAACCAAGGCAAGGTTACGGATATGCTTGCTTAAAAGGAATGGAGTATATTCATCAAACGGCGGATAGAGAAACCGATATAATAGTTTTTTTAGATGCTGATTATTCGGATTATCCGGAGGAATTACCCAAAGTTGTAGCGCCCATTATTCAAAATAGTTATGATATGGTAATTGGCAGCCGTGCTTTGGGAAAGAAAGAAAAAGGCAGTATGACCCCGCAACAAATTTTCGGCAATTGGTTGGCAACAAGGTTGATACGATTGTTTTACAAAGTTCACTATACCGATTTAGGACCGTTTAGAGCTATTAAGTGGGAAGCATTAAAAAAAATGGAAATGGAAGACAAAACCTACGGCTGGACAGTTGAAATGCAATTGAAAGCGGCAAAAAAAGGGTTGAAAGTAAGTGAAGTTCCGGTGAATTATAAAAAGAGAATAGGCGTTTCAAAAGTATCGGGGACGGTAAAAGGAACCATAGGTGCCGGATACAAAATATTAAGTTGGATTTTTAAATATATGTAAATTGATTTATGCCGAAATTGCCATATTAGTCATTTATGCCGTTGGATTGTTGTTTATTTTGCTTTACAGCATAGAACAATTTGGTTTGGCTCTACGATATTGGCACTCGGAAAAGGAAAAGAATTCGGTAAAAAAACTGGAAAACAATCATTATTTACCAAATGTAACCGTACAATTACCGGTGTATAATGAAAAGTATGTGGTTAAACGGTTGTTGCAATATGTTTGTGCTTTGGATTATCCTAAAGAAAAATTACAAATTCAAATTTTAGACGACTCAACCGATGAAACGTCCGAAATTATTAAAAAAGAGATTTCACTCTATCCGGATGTTCAAATAGACTACATTCATCGTAATAATAGAGTAGGATATAAAGCCGGCGCTTTGAAAAACGGTTTACGATATGCAACCGGTGAGTTAATTGCTATTTTCGATGCCGATTTTATGCCCAATACCAATTTTTTGTTGGAAACGGTGCCGTATTTCCAAAATCCGAAAACGGGAATGGTACAAACGCGCTGGGGGCACAGCAATAAAAACTTTTCACTTTTAACCAAATTACAAGCGTTTGGTTTGGATACTCATTTTAAAGTAGAGCAGACTGCCCGGATGCTTTCCGGAGCATTTATCAATTTTAACGGCACAGCCGGCATTTGGCGAAAAGAATGCATTGAAGATGCCGGCAATTGGCAATCCGACACACTGACCGAAGATTTGGATTTAAGCTATCGTGCCCAACTAAAAGGATGGAATTTTAAGTATTTACCTGCTTTGGAAACCCCGGCAGAATTACCCATAACGGTTCAAGCACTAAAAAATCAGCAGTTTAGATGGACAAAAGGAGCTGCCGAATGCGCCAAAAAACATCTATTAAACGTTTTGCGCAATAAAAACCTTTCTTTTTCTGTAAAAAAACACGCATTTTTTCATTTGCTCAACAGTTCGGTCTATTTATTTATCTTGTATGTTGCTGTTTTTAGTGTTCCGGTGTTTTTTATCAAAATTCATCATCCCGAATGGAAAACAGTATTTAACTTATTGTCGGTAAGCTTGTTGAGTTTTGTATTTTTCGGAGCTTTTTATTGGTTTGCCGAAGAAAACAAAAAATCTTTTTGGTGGAAATATCCTTTGTTTTTATCCGTAACCATGGGATTGCTTATTCACAATTCATTGGCAGTTTTGGAAGCATTTTTTAATAAAAAAACACCTTTTGTCAGAACGCCAAAGTTTAACGTTGAGGAAATGCAAACCTGGACCAAAAACAAATACCTTCAATTTAAACCTTCGGTTCATACCGTTTTTGAGTGGGCAGTTTTGTTGTATTCCGGTTATGCCGTGTTTTTAAGTATTCGTTTCAATGATTACAGTTTTTTGCCTTTTTGGGTTATGTTGATTTTTGGCATTGGGTATTTAAATATGCAAAATTTACGGCAATGGGTGGCTGTTAACGTTCCGGTCTTGAAAACCCGTAAGCTGAAACCAAAAACAATCGGTTAAAAAAATTT
This sequence comes from Flavobacteriales bacterium UBA852, assembly GCA_002295925.1. Lineage (GTDB taxonomy): Bacteria > Bacteroidota > Bacteroidia > Flavobacteriales_E > Vicingaceae > UBA852. Next base: position 66,092 of record DBGO01000013.1, on the reverse strand, counting down.
ATTTTTATCGGTCAAACAAAACCGATGATTCATTATTTGTTGCTGATACTTTCGGCAGTTGTATATTATTTATTGGGTTACGAAACCGTACGCGAAAACTTCGGATTGTTAATCGCATTGTATGGTATAAACGGGCTCGTTTACCTTTATTGGTTGGCAACAGTAAGAGATAAGCAATATGTAAACCGTTTGCTGCTGGGCGCCGTGTTGTTGCGAGCTGTTTTTTTATTCGCAACGCCAAATCTTTCGGATGACGTGTACCGTTTTATCTGGGACGGAAAAAAAATTATCCGGTCGGAAAGTCCTTATGCCGGTTTACCCGAAAAAGAATATGACGCAACGCTGTACGAAAAATTAAATTCCAAGAACTATTATTCGGTTTATCCGCCTGTAAATCAATTGTTTTTTGCAGTTGCGGGATATTTTTACAATTATTCCGAGCAATCGGCAATTATAAGTTTGCGAATACTCTTGTTGATTTTCGAAATACTAATGATTATCCTGTTGCGAAAAATGCTGATAGCGTTAAAAATGGCGCAATGGAAATCGTTGATTTATGCACTTAACCCATTGGTAATAGTAGAAATCTCGGGCAATTTACATTTCGAAGGGGTAATGTTGTTTTTTTTGCTGCTGAGTTGGTGGTTGTATAGCAAACAAAAATCTTTTTGGTCAGGCATAAGCTTTGGTTTGGCAGTAGGCGTAAAGCTAAGTGTATTAATTTTCTTACCTTATTTATTATGGATTTTCCGAAAGCAAATTATTACTTTTTTGGGAGGATTTATACTTTCTTTTACAGTAATATTCGGTTGGTTTTATTTGCATCAAAGCGAATGGCATAATTTTATGCAAAGTATTGATTTGTATTTTCACACCTTTGAGTTTAATGCATCGGTATATTATATTTTACGAACGGTTGGCGAATCGGTTTTGGGTTACAACCCGATAAAAACCGCAGGAACATGGTTAAGCATTATCTCTTTTTCAGTCATTATGCTTATTTATTTGCTTTCTTTTTTAAGACATTTTGATGAAACCGGGCAAAAATTTAATTTTTGTCCGTTATTGTGGGCATATTCCGTTTATTTACTGTTGGCTACAACTGTGCATCCGTGGTATATTGTTAATTTGGTTTTCTTAGCCGTTTTTTGCTCTAAATCGTGGTATGCAATATTTTGGTCGCTAATGGTTGTTGTTTCTTACAGTGCTTATCAGCAGGCAAATGTTTCCGAAAACCCGTTATTGATTACATTGGAATATACAGTTGTATTTTTAGCTTTTGTGTATGAGTATTTTATTTCTGTACGAAAGAGGGGTGTAATTTAAAATAAATCAATCCGCAGCGGCAAAAGTAATAACGCTCACGCGGCAATCGGCATATTGCTTTAAGGCATTGATGCATGCTTCTAACGTGCTGCCTGTGGTTATAATATCGTCTATCAACAGAATATGTTTTTGGTTTATTTGTTTAGGGTTGTTCAACACAAAAATATCCGATGTGTTTTTCCAACGTTCCAAGCGCGACTTTTTGGTTTGTGTTTCGGTAAATATATTTCGAACAAGATTATCGTTAAGCACTTCGCCGGTGATGTGTTTGGCTATGCCTTCTGCCAAAAGCAAACTTTGGTTGTATCCTCTGATTTTTTCTTTTTTGGGATGCAACGGAACCGGAATGATATAGTCGAAATTTGTCCAACGATTACTTTTTGACATCGCTATGCCCATTATTTCTCCCAAGAAAACACCTAACTCTTTTTGTTTTTTATACTTTACCTGATGAATTAATTTTTGAACGATTCCGCCTTTGCTAAAGCGAAAAACCGCTGCTGCTTGTTCAATTTCTGTTCTTCCCCAAAATATTTTTTCAATCCGATTATCGGAAACATCTAAAAAGCCCGTTTCGGGCATTTGCAATAAGCATCGCTCACAAATCAATTGTTCGTTTTGCAAAAGTGCTGTTCCGCAACCAAAGCAAGTGCGCGGATATAATACGTGAGCAAAGGCATACGATATTTGTTTAAGCTGTTTTAACATTCGTTAGTAGTCAATAAGCAATAAAAATACGCATTAACCGTGTTAACATCAAATTATTACATAAAATTAAATACTTTTGCTTATCGCTAAATTTATTGAAAAATGACCGACAAACCACAAACTACGCCAAAAGCTGAAAAACCCAATAAAATAGAAACTGCTCAATCAGCTGAAAAAAAGAATAACTCCGGAAAAATATTTTTGATATTATCCATTTTGTTGTTTTTAACTTGTGGATATTTACTTAAATTGTACCTTGACCAAAAGGAGTTGCTTGAACAAGTAACGGCTGAAAAAAATGAAGTAATCAGCGAAAAAGATTTGGTAAAAATGGAGCTTGAAAAAATGCTCAAAGAATACGAATTGCTTGAAACCGACAATGAAGAGTTAAAAGCCGAAATTGAAGCCGAAAAAGAAAAAATAAAAGACCTGTTGGATAAAATCGACCGGTATAAATATTCGCTGTATAAAGCTAAAAAAGAAGCCGACCGTTTGCGCGAAATTTTAAAACAAAAATATGAAGAAATTGATTCTTTGAACACGGCCAATAAAATATTAAAACAAGAGAATCAACAAATTACACAAGAACTTACCACTCAAAAAACACAAAACGAAGAACTTTCGCAAGTTAATGAAGAACTTACTACCAAGGTAAATGTGGCATCACGCTTAAAAACCATAAACACGCAAGCTTATGCCATTAAAATTAAAAAAAGCAACAATACTTCAAAGCCGGTTACGCGCGCCTCGAAAGCCGATAAAATCCGCATTAAATTTACTATTTTGAAAAATGAAGTTACTCCTCCGGGAAAAAAATGGATTTATGTTCGAATTTTAGGTCCTGACGGAAAAGTGCTTGCCGAAGGAAACTCCGATGAATATAAATTTGAATTTAACGGCGTAAAAGGATTATACAGCATTAAAAAACAAATCGACTATCAAAACGAAGAAATGCAAGTACAAATGGACTGGGCAAAAATAAACGACTTCTTACCCGGCGAATACAATATTGAAATTTACGAAAGCGGTGTGGATATTGGTCGCACCAAACTGGAATTGAAATAAGGGTTCTTTTTTGGCAATAATTTTGCTTTTCGAGCAACAAAACGTATGTAAATGCGTTAAAAGTTTTGTTCTAATTCCGATAATATTGCGTTATGAAAAAGATTTTTGTTGCTCTTACTGTTGTTTTAATAATAATTTCGTGCCGAATCAGATATGTGAAAGTAAGTAATAAAGGCGTATTTCACATTGCTTCGGTCAACAATAATGTTTGTAAAAAGCTTAAAGGCAACGTAGTATTGTATGCCATTTTTGTGGATTCGAAATACACCGGCGTTTGGACAGAATACGACATTGAATCTACCTTGGATTCTGCTCAAAAAGCCATCGATTGGATTGAATCCCAAGCCAAAAAAGAAGGCATTTCATTAAACATTAAGCTCGATTATCATAAAACACCCAAAAACGTTATTCCCATAGAGGGAAAAATGCAAAAGCGCACGCTTACGGAAACCTTATTTCCTTCTACAGGCGTGGTTTACGGAATGAAATATTTAGACCGTTGGGCAGATAAAATAGCAAAAGAAGCATTAAAATCATACGGACCCGACACATCTAGAATTACAAAGACAAAAATAAAACCCAAAGACCGCGAAAAACTCTTGGCTCGTTTGCGCGATATTTACAAAACCGACAATGTTGCATTGGTTTATTTTATCAATAATTTCTATAAAAGAGAAATGTCTGTAGCATTGCATACGCAAAGCAGCGAAACGCCCGAATATGCTGTTGTAAGTTTTAAATCGCCGGGGGTAATTGCACATGAGTTTATGCACCTGTTTGGCGCTCACGATTTATATATGTCGCCATTTGACCGAAAACGAAAAGCCCGAAAGAAAAAAGAATTTGCCATGAAAGAATTTCCTAACGAGATTATGGCTTTTCCTTACCGCAGAATAAACACCTTAAACATCAGCCCTTTTACAAAATACCTGATTGGTTGGGAAAACGAATTGGACAATAAGTATAAAGAAATGCTTATAGGCAAAAAAATTAAAATAGCACGGTATTAGCCGTGTTAATGCCTATTAAGGTGAATAAACGCTGACTTTTCAGAAAAAATCAATATTTCTACCCACATTATTGCAGGTAAAATAATTTTATTGTTAATTTGTCGGTACAATTTTTGTTACAACCAAAACAAAACAATAAAAAACAAAAGAAAATGAAAAGATTAAGCGTATTGTGGGTAGCTTTAGCTGCATTGACATTATTCAGCTGCGCCCCAAAAAAGCCGTTAACCAACCAAATTATTCAAGATTACAAACTTGGTGAAGGTGAATTGAAAAAATTGCAATACTATGTATCTTCTGATATTGTATTGCGCAGAGGTGAAAAGAAAGAAGAGGAAAAAGGTGCCGATGATGATGGAAAATTAGTCATCAGCGAGCAAGCCAGTTTGGATGAAATTTATATTCCTGCCGGAACACCGGGCGTTTGTGTGGGCGTATATCCCGGAAATAAAATTGCCATAAGTTTTGATGAAAAAGGCGATGACAGCAAATTTTTGGTATTTGGCGACCCAAACAATACCGGACGTTACCGGTTAATGGGTGCTGAATGGAAAAACGGTCAAGGAAAACTAAATTATGGCGGAAAAGTATATTATGCTACTGGCTCTTCGGCTGCAGCTTATTTGAAAATAAGTATGAAGCGCGTGAAAAAATTCAAACGTTCACGAAAAAAAGTAAAAGGTAGAAGAGTATAATTCTCACAAAACTTAAAACACAACTTTTAATAGCCCGATAATTCGTTTATCGGGTTATTTTTTTACCTTTATAATTGTAATGTTTTTTTTATGAAAATTAAACCCACTTCACTAAAACAAATTGCCGAATTGTTGCAAGCCGAGTTTGTTGGCGACGAAAACCTGATGCTTACCGGAATTAATGAAATACACGTTGTAAAGCCGGGCGACATTGTTTTTACCGACCATCCAAAATATTATGATAAAGCATTAAATTCTCCGGCATCGGCAGTAATTATCAATCAAAAAGTATCGTGCCCCGAGGGAAAAGGATTGATAATATCAGACAACCCTTTCACCGATTTTAACCGGTTGATCAATTTATTTAACCCTTATGATTTAAATGATCATGCCGTAGGAAACAATGTTTCTATTGGGCAAAATACATTTATCCACCCAACAGCAGTAATAGGAAACAATGTAACCATTGGCGATAATGTAGTCATACATCCAAATGTAACGATATACAACAATACCGTTATTGGCAATAATGTAATAATTCATGCAAACAGTGTTATTGGTGCCGATGGCTTTTATTACAAAAACCGCGGTGATTCTTTTGAGCGGTTAATTTCAGGCGGAGGCGTGATAATAGAAGATTTTGTAGAGATTGGAGCGCTTACAACCATTGACCGTGGAGTAACTGAAATGACACGGATTGGTGCACATACCAAAATCGACAATCATGTGCAAATTGGTCACGATACCAGTGTAGGAAACCATTGCTTGTTTGCCGCCCATGTTGCAGTTGCAGGATGCGTAAATATAGGAAACAACGTTACGCTTTGGGGACAAGTAGGTGTTGCCAGCGGATTAAATATTGCCGACAATGTTACTGTATTGGCACAGTCGGGTGTGGGGAAAGACCTTGAAGAAGGAAAAACATATTTCGGTTCGCCTGCAGAAGAAGCAAGAACCAAAATGAAAGAAATAGCATCATTAAAAAACTTACCCAAAATTATAGCCGAATTAGCTCAAAAATAAATGGCAGCCAAAAACAAAATAGCAGAGAAAATAAAGGTTAGAAATTTTAAACTGAAAACCTTGCTCGATGTTACCAAAGCCATAAATGAAAATGCATCAAAACAAGAACTGTACAAATTATTTGAGAAAACCTTAACCCAACATTTAGGAATAAAAAAACTGATTTTACTCACCGATGTTGATGGGGAGTGGAAGTGTGAAATTTCTGCCAACGAGCAAGTTTCTGAAAAAAAAATAAAAGATTTACTTGAGATTCTAAAGAATATTCACTCCATAGAAGTGATTCGAAGCAATGAAAACGACGTATTAAACGGATTTGACATTATTGTTCCCATTACGCACAAAGACAAACCATTGGCATACCTGTTGCTTGGCGACTTGTACGATGATGACGAAATGGAGATGAGCCCGATTATCAAACATTTGCCTTTTATTCAAACAATTTCCAATATTATTACGGTTGCCATTCAGAATAAAATATTGTATAAAAAATCATTGGAGCAGGCAGCGTTTAAGCGGGAGCTGGAGCTTGCCGCAAAAATGCAACAAAAGTTGGTGCCGGTAAATTTGCCGCAAAACAACTTATTGAAAGCCGCAGGAATGTACATTCCGTTTAAAGAAGTGGGCGGCGATTATTATGATTTAATTAAAGTTTCGGACGATGAATACTTTGTATGTATTGCCGATGTGTCGGGAAAAGGTATTTCGGCAGCATTGTTAATGTCCAATTTTCAAGCAAAAGTAAGAGCGTTGGTTCAAACAAAAATTCCTTTAAAATCTTTAATTTTAGAATTAAACAAACAATTATTTGACTTGATAAACGGTGAAAAATTTATTACTTTTTTCGGTGGTTATTTAAACAGCAAAAACCAAACGCTTACTTATGTAAATTGCGGTCACCATGCGCCGCTGTATGTATGTAACAAAACCGTTACAATGCTCGAAAGCAATACAACGATGTTGGGGGTTTTTCCTGAAATTCCCGATTTTGAGCCACAACAAATAAAAATGAAACCACCCTGCAAATTGTTTTTATATACCGATGGATTAATGGATTACAGTAATTCGGAATATGCCCCGTTTACTTTCGAAGAAATACAAACACTACTGACCAAAAACTCGGATAAATCTACCGAAGAAATCATTGCTTTGATAAAAGAAAAAATTGAGGAAAAAAGTAAAAACATCTTGGCGTTTCAAGATGATATTACCGTATTGATGCTTCAATTTCTTTAGAGGTTTTGTTTTTTGAATATACATCAATGGCTACCAATGCTGCAATAAAACCCCAAAACGGCACCGAAGCTTTGTCGGTATCCAAATAATTATTTAAAACCCCATGCACAAAATAAGTGGTAAGCGATAGCACAATCGTCAGTGCCAAGCCTTTCAGTTCTTTTTCGGGTAACCGGTGATACAGATATGAGCCGTAATAATAAACCATGGCAACCAACAACAACATGCCCAACATTCCTAAAACTCCTTGCTCGGAAAGCGGACCTAAATATTCACTGTGCGCATTTCCCATATCGCCGGCATTTGTACTGATAATGGTTTTTTCGTAAGACAACTGAAAAGGAGCATATACAAAAGCATACGTGCCGGGCCCCCAACCAAAAACCGGGCGTTCTTTAAACATTCGCCATGCCGAGTGCCAACGGTTTAATCGCTCAAGGTTTGAAGCATCTGTACTAACGTTTGAGATAGACTCTACATGACTTGCCAACTCATCGGAAGAATCTTGACGGTTTTTCTCCAACTTCATTAAAATAGAGTTCCAGTTTAAAGCTAAAATTACAGCCATCAACACTCCGGCGGCAAACAAGTATTTGAATTTTATTTTGAGCTTATACACAAAGTACAACAATCCGGCAGCAACTAAACTTACCCATGCGGCACGCGTGTATGAAAGGATTATTCCAATGATGAAAATAACAAAAATCAAACTCAGCAAAAACCGTATTAGCGGCGACTTTGAATATTGAAACAAATAAATAACAAAAGGGAAATACATGGCCAAAATTGCGCCGTATGATGTGTGGTCTTTGAAAAACGGCTCCATAACCCAGTGTGCGGCTTTGTCATCAAAAGAATAAGTAAATAACCGAACCGAGGCATAGATAATTATTCCGGTAAGCGGAATAATATAAAGCCATATAAATGTTTTGATGTTATTGAAGTCTTTAAAAAGTTGTGTGGCAATAAAATAAAAACAGACCACAAACCACATACGGGAAACAAGATATTTAAACGAAACAACAGGTAATTCGGAAGTAAAAGAGGTGATGAAAATCCACCCTAACTGAAAAAATATAACCAACGTGATAGGATGGGTCAGTACTTGTTTGTCGAATTGTTTTACGTACAAAAGTTTTAAGAAAAACAAAATCATGATGCCAAACATCAAGGGTTCGGTGGGCAAATACATACCTATTCCGCCAAGGTCTAATTTCTCTAAATTGATAGACAACGGCGTAAAAAATACAATAAACCACATGAGCTTGTCTAACGAGAAAAACGCAGCGTATATAATCAACAGCACAACCGGCAATAAGGAGAAATAATAAAACTCATTGGCAATTAAAAAGCTGTTTATGACAATAAAACATAATGCTGCAATCAGAAACCAATATTTTTTTGTTTTTTGTAACAACAAGCCGTTAGTTTTTATGTTTAAACATTAAAAGAGCCATTAACATAATTTCAGACGAAACAAATACCAACACCACAATCAACCACCGTATGGGATAAGCTTTTTTGTCGGGCACTTCAGGAGAAACAATTACATTGGTAAAAGTGTAGTCTTGCTTCATTTTTTTCAATGCTTCATCATACTCTTTCTCTAATTGAGCATATTCTTCACGGGTTAAGTTAAGCTGATGATGAAAATCATGAAATTTCCGGCCTTGTTTTTCAAGATTTTTATATAAACCCATGGCTTCTTCATAACTTTTGCCACGAACGTTTCTTGCCAAAAGCTCCATGTATCCGGCTGTTACCTCTTTCGATTGCATGATGTAATCCAGTAAATCATATCGAATGCTGTATAATTTTATACTGTCAAGCAAATTTTTAATAGTTTGGCCTTTTTGCTTTTTTATAATTTCCAGCGCTTCTAACTCTGCTTTTGCTTTGGCGTGTTCAATTCTTTTGGCAATTTTATTGACTTTAGAAATGATACTGTCAACCATGGCTTTGGCATCTTCGGCACTGTAATCGGTTACCTCAACAACAACCGATTCGTATGATGTTTTGGTGATTTGAATATTATCTTTTATTTCTTTCAGAATTTTAAATCTGCTCCCATTTTCTGCGGGGTCAATCTCATACTTTTTATATAAATCAAAATCGGAAATAAGAGCATTGGTAATCTCATTGCTTTCCAAAAGCTGCAGCATTTGCTCGGTTGCCGATTCATTACTGTAAGGAGTCAGGTTCATTGGATATAAAACTGCTTCGGTTTTGTATCGGGGACGAATAAATATAGGAGAAGAAAATAATACTCCTGCTATAACAGAAACAACTCCTACTATGGCAAACCATTTAAAATTGTTTTTTAAAGTTTGAATGATATATGATCCGGGACTTATCATTTGTTTTCAATTCTGCTAATGCTGTCTTTAATTAGAATGATTATTATAGTGAACAACTCCGCGGCTAATACAGAAACAAAAACAATTAACCACCGAATTGGGTAACTTTTCTTTTCGGCAGGATATGCCTTATTTACAATAAATTTGTTTTCCAAATTGGCTGTAGCATCCACTTTTGCTTGTTCGTAGCGCGTTCTGAGTTGGCTGAGTTTTTCGGTTTCGTATTCCAATAAATCGCGTAAAGCAACATAAGCCCCACCGTATTTACTCAGTTTATCCAATCGTTCCTGAATTTGTTTTACGGCAGTTTGGTTATTTTTTACAATGGCAATTCCCAATTGTTCGGTCAACCGTTCCACTTGCGATTCATAATCATTTACACCAAGCATACGTAAACGGGTAAGTGAATCTTCAATACTTTTCACATAATCTTTAAACGATAAATATTCGTGCTCTACAATTTGCAGGGCTTCATTAGCCATTTTTTTGCGCATATTGTTTTTTAAGGTGTCAACCAAATCGGCAATATAGTTGGCTATTAATGCGGCTGTATCAGGACTTGGGTCAAGCACTTCTATTTCTACAGCCATATATTCGGTTCGGCTAAAAGTAACATTGTCTTCAAACTTTTTTTGCAATTTGGTGTTTACATATTTTTCGTCGGGTTTTAACCCATAATGTTTGCGCAAATCAAATTTTTGAATGACTCTCGTTCTGATTTCATCCGAATTTAAGATTTGCAATAATTGCTCGGCTTGCTCTTCTTCACCAAACTCCAACACATCCTTTTTCCCCGCACTGTTTACATCCAACAATGCCTTAGAAATAGAGTTTGTTGTTGTCGGAAACATTACAACCGATGATTTGTATTTTTCTTGTATCAAAAAAGAAGCTATTGCCGATAAAACCGCAGCAACAACACCTACAATAATCAATAACTTTACATTTCGATATAAAAAGGCAACTAAACCTTCGGATTGATAAAATTTTTGTTCTTCACTCATTTATTTACGTGTTTTTGGGGGTTAAAAGTAACTATTTCTTGGTGATTGATAAAATATTATTTTTCTTTCAAAATTTTTAAATCATTAATTGAAACTATTCTAAGTCCGAAAATTAACAAAAGAGCCAGAATTGCCAAACCGGATAATTGATAGATTAAACTTAAATAATTTTTGGTAAAAACAATAAAAACAACAATTAAAAAGCTGTAAATGAAAAGCGTGGCAACTGTTCTTACCGGAAAGCGATAGTTAAATATTTTTTTTACGCTAATGACTTGCCAAACCACCACCAAAAGCTGAGTAAACAAACTTGCTTGTGCTGCGCCAATTGCTCCTGTTTTTGGTATTAAATAATAATTCAATGCTACATTTAAAATTAATCCGGTAATGGCAATTGTGTTTAAGGTTTTTAAACTGCCGTTTGCTGTCAATAAAGTGCCAAAAATATAGGTTCCCGAAATAAACAGGAAACACCACATTAGATATTGCAACACAAATGGTCCTTGTGCCGGGTTGTACGTGTATAATAGGGTTAAAATTTCGTTGGCATTTACAACAGTAAAAACAACCAAAGCAAAAGCAGGTAAAAATATCAGGGTAAAAGATGTTGTAAGCAACCGGGCAATATTCTCTTTACGTTCAATTTGTATCGAAAACATTGGTAATAAGAGTCCGGCAAACAGTACGCCAATCATCGAAAATGCATCCATCAACCGGTACGATTGCGCATATACCGAAGCTTCTTGCTCTCCTTGAGGCAGTAATTGGTCAATCATAACAGAGTCGATGCGGTAATAAAACGTCATGGTAATCACCAATAAAGCATAAGGCAATGTATTTTTAATGTTCTGTATAATAGAAATATCTTTAAATGAAAACCGTAATGGCTTGGCGACGAAGAAAAACAAAATCAAACCGGCAATAAACACCAGTATATAACTGAGTGTTTGCGCCCAAACAAAAAGATAAACCGTAAATGTATAATCATTTTGAAACCAAAGCAAATAGCTGCAAAAAACAATCATTAATACTTTATCCAAAACCGAAAAAACACTATCCAAGGCATATTTATGCAAGCCCGCAAAGTTTGAGCGAATAAACTGTATAAAAGATACCAATGTTTGATTGACAGCCAGCCAAAAGAGCAGTTGTACACGTTCGTTGTTGTAGCCGTTTGAGTAAGCAAAAATAAACGTAGCGGCAAAGTATCCGAGCGCCAATATTAACTTTATGATGAAAATGGAAGGAAACCGTTCTTTAAGTAACGCGGCATTTTGGGCAATGCTTCGGGTATTATAGCCGGTAAGTCCCAAATCAAGTAAAATATTAAACAGCAACGAAACATTAAAAAGCACAAAATATTCGCCGTAAACTTCACTGTTCAGTGTGTTTTGTACCGTTCGGTCAATACCAAATATCCAAAAGGGTTTTACTATCAGGTTGATAGCAAATAAAAACAGCAGATTTACAACAAATTTCCGTTGCATATAAACGATTAAAAAACAAAGAAACAAAATTTAAGCCTAAATATTGCATTTAAAGTTTTTCTAATGCTATTCACGGTAAAATCATTAACATTGTAATTCTTTATCATCTTATTTTTGATATGAAAATAGTAGTAAACACACGATTACTCCAAAAGAACAAACTTGACGGTATTGGTGTGTTTACGCACGAAATTTTTAGCCGGATGGTAAAAAGCCATCCTGAGCATACCTTTTATTTTTTATTTGATCACAAACCTGATGCAGATTTCATTTATGCGCAAAATGTTATACCGTTGGTAATATATCCGCCAACAAAAACACCAATGTTGTACAAAATTTGGTTTCAGGTTCAAGTTCCCCGAATTTTAAAAAAAATAAACCCCGATATATTTATTTCGCCAGATGGAAATATTCCTCTAAAGGCAAATGTGAAAACTATCAACGTCATTCACGATTTAAATTTTGAGCAATTTCCGCAATATTTGCCTGCTAAATGGCTGAAATATTACAAAAAATACTTCCCGGAATTTGCCCGGCACTGCACAAAACTAATCACGGTTTCAAACTATTCAAAACAAGATATTGCTTCCACTTATCATATAGATGCGGAAAAAATAAATGTGGTTTACAATGCTGCTGCTGATTATTTCATACCTTTAACCGAAGAACAAAAAAACAGCGTTCGCCTGCAATATGCAAGCAATAATCCATACTTTATTTTTGTCGGAAGTATGCATCCGCGAAAAAATATCGTAACGCTTTTACGTGCTTTCGATGAATTTAAAACCCGGAACAATTCTACACATAAACTGATATTGGCAGGGAAGAAAATGTGGTGGACCGGTGAAATGGAGAAAGCATATTCAAACCTAAAACATAAAAACGAGGTAATTTTTACGGGCAGAATACCTAATGAAGAATTAAGCCGGTTGGTTGCCGCATCGGATGGATTGGTTTATATCCCACATTTTGAAGGATTTGGTATTCCGGTATTGGAAGCTTTTAAATCCCGTGTGCCGGTAATTTGTTCCAACACCACTTCTTTGCCCGAAGTAGCCGGTGATGCAGCAATTTTAGTCTCGCCTGAAAATATTTCGGAAATAGCAAATGCTATGCATTTATTAGCAGAAAACCGCGAATTAAAAGAGAATTTAATAAATAAAGGAACAGAAAGATTAAACCGATTTTCGTGGGATAAATCGGCAATTGATTTTTGGAACAGCATTGAAAAAACCGCCAAATGTTAAAACTCACCTTACATACCAATAGTATTGAAGCCGGATGCGATGAAGCCGGTCGCGGATGCCTTGCCGGGCCGGTAGTTGCTGCGGCAGTCATTTTACCCGCTGATTTTTCAAATGAATTGTTAAACGATTCAAAAAAATTATCCGAAAAACAACGCAATATTTTACGACCAATAATCGAAGAACAAGCCCTAAGTTTTGGCATCGGCATTGTTTCACCGCAAGAGATTGACGAAATAAATATCCTGAATGCCTCATTTTTGGCAATGCACAGGGCTGTTGATCAGTTAAACCCCAAACCCGAACATTTGCTGATAGACGGTAACCGTTTTAACCCTTACCCGGAAATACCGCATACTTGCATTATTAAAGGCGACGGAAAATATATGAATATTGCTGCCGCATCGGTTTTGGCAAAAACCTACCGCGATGAAATTATGGAGCAGCTTCATACAGAACATCCTCAATATGGTTGGGAAAACAACAAAGGTTATCCCACCAAAAAACACCGAGAGGCAATAAAAAAACATGGCGTTACAGTTCATCACCGTAAATCTTTTACTTTACTGCCACAACAATTAAAATTGTCAATTTAACACACAACATAATATGAAAGTTTTAGTATATAGCTCACATGGTTTTGATAAACCGTATTTAAATAAGTTTAACAAAAATCATCAACTTGTTTTTACAGAAAATCAACTGAATGTAAATACTGTTAATTTATCTAAAAATTTTGAGGCAATTTCTGTATTTACATCAGATGATTTAAACAAAGAGGTTTTAGAAAAATTAAACAAAAACGGAGTTAAATACATTACTTTAAGATGTGCAGGATATGATAATGTAGATTTGGATACTGCAAAAAAAATAGGTATTAAAGTCGCTAATGTACCAGCTTATTCACCAAACTCAGTAGCAGAACATGCAGTAGCATTATTACTATGTTTAAACCGTAAAATATTACTTAGTCAGCAATTAATGCATAAAAACGATTTCAGATTAGATAATTTAATTGGTTTTGAACTAAAAAACAAAACAGTTGGCATAATTGGAACCGGAAAAATTGGTGCTTCTTTCGCAAAAATAATGAATGGGTTTGGCAGTAAATTAATTGCGTATGACATAGTTGAAAATGAATTGCTAAAAAAAGAAGTAGCAATTAAATATATGGGTTTTGAAGACGTATGTAAAAAATCTGATATTATATCAATTCATTGCCCTTTAAATGAAAATACACGATATATGTTTAATAAAAAAACATTTTCAATTATAAAAAATGGTGCTGTTATAATTAATACCGCACGAGGTCAATTAATAAACACCCTGGATTTAATTGAAGCGCTTAAAAGCAATAAAATAAGTGCAGCTGGATTAGATGTTTATGAACATGAAAAAAACATATTTTTTAAAGATTTAACAGAAAAACCACCCCAAGATTCAGTTTTTAACGAGTTGCGAAACTTACCAAATGTTATCATTACTGGACATCAAGCATTTCTTACATATGAAGCGCTAACAGAAATTGCTCAAACAACTTTAAACAACCTTAATGAATGGCAACAAAATAACCAATGCAAAAACGATTTAATATAATATCACGGCTTATTATTATTGTAATTATTTTATTTTCCCAAAATTTATTTGTTTTTGGACAAGAAAAGTATGAAAAAGAAATTCGCATTAAAGAAAGTAAAGTGCCGGAAAATGCCTTGAAAACAATAAAAAAACTTACCAATTCGAAGGTTAAATGGTACCAAGAATTTAATGCTGAAAATATTATTACCTATGAAGCAAAGTTTAAAAACAACAAAAAACATATAAGTGTTGAATTTACTGAAAACGGTGAATTATTAGATGTAGAAATAAAAATTAAAAAAAATGAAATACCTGATAATCTGTTAAACATTATTTGTAGTGAAATAGAATCAAAATACAAGAAATATAAATTCTTAAAAATACAAAAACAGCTTTTGGGAAATGCTGAAAATATACATATGGCATTAAATAACAATGTGCTAAAAAATGTATCTGTTAATTATGAAATAGTATTACTTGTTAAATCGCAATATAAATATGAATCAAGGGAATTGCTTTTTAATAACAAAGGCATTTTAATTTCTGATAAAAAAATTATAAATAAAAACACAACCAACCTTGAGTTTTAAAACTGTAAATAACATTTTTTTACTTTTTTTAGCTTGGATGCTTTCTTTTGCATTTTACCAATGTTATGCTCAAGAGAACGTTAGTTCAGGAATATTGCCGGCAGTAAATTTTTACAAGAAAATAAACAATAAGTGGGCATTGAATTTTAAAACTGAAGCCCGTTATTTGCTTCGCAATTATAATTTTTCACATAGCGATGTAACAAATCGGTTCGAATTATTTGATTTATCTATATTAGCAGTAAAAAAAACAGGATTAAAAACAAAGCTAAATTTCGGATATTTATTCAGACAAAGAAACAATAATTATTTTCATCGATTTATTCAACAATATTCCATCACACAATTTTTAAATTCGACCAGACTTGTTCATAGAATTTCCGCAGACCAAACTATATCTTCAAATAGTTTTCCAATATACAGATTTCGTTATAGAGCGGCAACCGATTTTTCTCTTAACGGCTCAAGTATTGATAACAATGAGTTTTATTATAAAACGAGTATTGAAGGATTATTAATTTATCAAAAAGATAATTATTTCAATGAATTTAGGGTTACAAATATGATAGGGTATAAAATTAATTCCTCTCACAAATTGGAAATTGGGCTTGATTGCAGATATAGTAATTTATTTCAATTACATTTTAAACAAAACTATTGGTTTGCAATCAATTGGTATGCAAACATTTAACCAACATAGAATAAAAGTAATTATTTTAAGAATTAAACAATAAGTATTACCTTGGTAAAATGAAAAAAACAATCATCTTTTCCCTTCTGCTTTTTGGGGCGGTAATTGGCAATGCTCAAAATCAAAATATTTCTCAGGGTAATATTTTCGACGGTGAACCATTTTTGGCCGTAAACCCTCAAAACAGTAAACATATTGTAGTGGCTTGGATGGGCTATCAGTGGCTGAACCAAATACAAATTAACATAAAAATCAGTCAAGATGCAGGAAATACATGGAGCAATGAAATTACCATTCCACACATGAAAAACGGTTATACATCTGCCGACCCTTCTATGATTTTTGACAATAACGGAAACCTATATTTATGTTATATTGACTTTAAAACTACAAAAGACAGTGGCTCTGTTGTCGTCAGAAAATCAACCGATGGCGGCTATACGTGGTCGCAACCAAGTGTAGTGGTTTCTGTGCAAGATGATGCGCCAAGAATACCCATTGACCGCCCTTGGATTAGTATCGACACCCTTTCGGGAAATTTGTTTGTAACCACAATGAATGCAAAAGGTGCACTGCCTGATTATCACCCATATTTTTTCGTTTCCACAGATGATAATGCATCGTGGAGTTCCTTCAGAACCTTAGACACAACCGGTTGGTTGTCGGGAAACTTAATTCCACAACCGATGCCTACAAACTGTGTTTCTTCAGCGGGTGTGTTTTATGCGGCTTATCCAAGTTATGTTTCTTCTCAAAATATCTTACCGCAATTTATTTTAGCTCAATCTGCCACCGGAGGCTCTTCATTTAATTACTCAACTTTATACGCTTCGGCAAATTCTGGCGTTGGAGATTCGTTGGCAAAATCAGGTTATTTACTTCGTTGCAACCCGGCAGATGCCAATCATTTGGCTTTTTTTATGTTACAAAAAAACGGTCAAGACGGAGCAAATGTAATGATGCTTGAATCGTTTGATGCCGGAAACAGTTGGGGCGCACCTCAACAGGTAAACGACGATATCGGAACAAGATTGCAAGATATGATTTGGGCTTCTTTTGATAAAGATGGTGACATAGTGGTAACATGGCGTGACAGAAGAAACGGTACCAATGATACTTACCAAACACACTACGAATTTTATGCTGCCGTAAAGCCCTCAGGAGCATCTCAGTTTAACACTAATTTTGCCATTTCGGATATAATCATTCCTTATGACACTATTCTTGCTTCCAGTGGAAATGACTTTATGTGTAACCAAGTAATCAACGATACCGCTTATGCTGTTTGGGGAGATACACGAGATGGAAAATTAAATATCTGGATGCAAAAATTTACCACATCCGGGCAATTGCTTTCATTACAAAATTTGGCAAATTCTAATCACAATACTTTTGCCTACCCTAATCCTGCAATCGATGCAATTTACATAGAGTCATCTTTTGAGAAGGGAAATCTTACAGTTTTTTCCATTGAAGGGAAAGAAATTATCAGAATAGATAATTATGTAAGCAAACAAAAAATCAATATCAACAACTTGCCCAAAGGATTATATTTTTATGTTTTAACAACTGAAAATAAAGAAATAAAAGGTCAGTTTATAAAAGAATAAGCGGGCAATAGTTTCGGGTTGATTTCATAATATTTCCTTACTTTTGTTTTTTCAAAACACCACCTATGAGCGACGCTATCAAACATGAGTGCGGAATAGCATTTTTACGATTACTCAAACCTCTTCAATATTATATAGAAAAATACGGCACGCCAATGTATGGCATCAACAAAATGCAATTGTTGATGGAAAAACAGCACAATCGCGGACAAGATGGTGCCGGCATTGCCAATATTAAGTTTGATGTGCCGCCGGGCTCACGTTACATCAGTCGTTATCGCTCAAATGCAAATCAACCCATAAAAGAAATTTTCGAAAAAATAAACAATAAATACCAACCCATTTACGAAAATAATCCCGAAAAATTTAAAGACGCCGAGTGGCTGAAGCGTAATGTTGCTTTTTCGGGCGAATTGTTTTTGGGGCACTTACGATACGGTACTTTTGGAGGAAATAGCATTGAGCATATTCATCCGTTTTTACGACAAAACAACTGGATGACCCGAAACTTGGTTGTTGCCGGAAACTTTAACTTAACCAACGTAGATGAATTGTTTGATTTGTTGGTAAGCATTGGGCAGCATCCGAAAGAAAAATCCGACACAATAACCGTAATGGAAAAAATCGGGCACTTTTTGGATGAAGAAAATCAACGTTTATTTGACCAATACAAGCAATTAGGATATTCAAACATAGAAATTTCGCACCTTATAGCCAAAAATTTAGATGTTCAACGTATTTTGAAAAATGCCGCCGAAGATTGGGATGGCGGATATGTAATGTCCGGATTGTTTGGTCACGGCGACGGTTTTGTATTGCGCGACCCTAACGGTATTCGTCCAGCATTCTTTTATCAAGATGATGAGGTTGTCGTGGTAGCATCCGAACGTCCGGTAATTCAAACGGCATTCAACTTGAAAATTGACCAAGTGCAAGAGCTTAAACCCGGGCACGCGCTTATTGTCAAAAAAGACGGGCATATCAGTCAAAAAGAGATTTTAAAATCGGAAAAAATAACCCCTTGTTCCTTTGAACGTATTTACTTTTCTCGCGGAAGCGATGCCGATATTTATGAAGAACGCAAGCAATTAGGACGAAATGTTGTTCCCATCACACTAAAAGCAATTGATTTTGATACAAAAAATTCCGTTTTTTCATTTATACCCAACACAGCCGAAGTGGCTTTTTACGGTTTAATGAAAGGAATGGAAGACCATTTAAACAGCATCAAGCGGGAAAAAATCAAAGCGCTTGGCACTGAAGCAACCGATGATAAAATTTGGGAAATACTATCGTGGCGAAATCGCATTGAAAAAATAGCCATTAAAGATGCTAAAATGCGCACATTTATCACCAATGATGAAACCCGAGACGACTTTGTTGCTCACGTATATGACATTACTTACGGAACCGTAAGAGAAGGATTGGATAATTTGGTGGTTATTGACGACTCTATTGTGCGTGGAACAACACTTAAACAAAGTATTGTAAGAATTTTAGACCGTTTAGGTCCCAAAAAGATTGTAGTAGTATCTTCGGCACCTCAAATTCGCTATCCCGATTGTTACGGAATTGATATGGCAAAATTGGGCGACTTTATTGCTTTCCAAGCCGCTATTGCTTTATTAAAAGAAACAGGAAAAGAATATATCATTGACGATGTTTATAAAAAATGTAAATCGCAAGAATTTGCCCCTAAAGAGCAAGTGAAAAATTACGTGAAAGAAATTTACGAACCCTTTACGGCGGATGAAATTTCAGCAAAAATATCCGAATTGCTTACACCGGTGGGGTTAAAAGCAGAATTGCAAATTGTTTACCAAACCATTGAAGGATTGCATCAAGCGTGCCCAAATCACAAAGGAGATTGGTATTTTACCGGAAATTACCCAACTCCGGGAGGAAATAAAGTAGTGAATAAAGCATTTATCAATTATTATGAAGGGAAAAATGAAAGGGCTTATTAGAATTATTTGAATGTTGTAGCACATTAAAAAAAATGATACCAGAGACAATAGAAATAACTAAAACTTCAAAGGGTCTATTATCAACTCTTGGAATTGGAAAGAAAAAACAGAATGTAGTTCTGAAATTGACTGACAAGGGACTTTATTACAATTCTACGCTCGGTGACATAGGTCTTATTCAGTCGGATAACATTAAGACCGTAGAAATTGGCAAAGTGCAAAGTCGCGAGGTAATCAAAATTGAACTATCTGAGAATTATGATTTGAAATCTAAGCTCAATAAATTCAGACAGAAACTATCAGAACTCTATAAAAAAGAAACTGGAGCCGAAATTCTCATATTTCCGCAAGACACAGATTTTGACTTGAAAGAATTGAACGACTTAATTAAGAAAAAATTAAAAAAATAACGTGCTGCTAACAATGGCTATAAGTAATTGTGACGAAGCGATAAAGCAAAAGTAAAAACATAAAACAAAGGTCAAAACTAAACCGAAAAATCAGGGCGTAAAATCCCTAGCTGCCCATAATCCTGCACGTTAATCCACATAAAAAACCGCAATCTATAAAATGATTGCGGTTTTTTTGTATTGTAGTTATCCTTATTATTTCTCTACATACAACACATCCTTTGCGGCAGCAATTACTTTTTCCACACTGGGTAATGTTGCCTCAACCAAAGGCATGGAGAAACTCATCGGAACATCGGCATTAGTTACTCTTCTGACAGGAGCATCCAAGTAATCAAATGCACGTTTTTGAATCATATAAGTTAATTCTGTTGAAATATTCCCCAAAGGCCAAGCTTCTTCAACAATAACCATACGGTTGGTTTTTTTTATCGACTCAATAATCGTATCATAGTCAATTGGACGAACTGTGCGTAAGTCAATAACTTCTACAGAAACGCCCTCTTTCTCTAATTCTTCTGCGGCAGCTTGGGCAACTTTTAATATTTTACCAAAAGAAACAAATGTAATATCGGTTCCCTTTTTAATAACATTGGCAACTCCCAGAGGAATCAAATACTCTCCTTCGGGCACTTCTCCCTTGTCGCCATACATTTGCTCCGACTCCATAAAAATCACGGGGTCATTATCGCGTATCGCAGACTTTAACAAACCTTTGGCATCTTTTGGGTTAGATGGAACCACAACTTTCAACCCCGGGCAGTTGGCATACCAACTTTCGAAGTTTTGAGAGTGAGTTGCTGCCAATTGACCGGCAGAACCTGTCGGTCCGCGAAAAACAATAGGCACATTATATTGTCCGCCGCTCATATTATACATTTTGGCGGCATTATTGATAATTTGGTCAATTCCTACCAAAGAAAAATTAAACGTCATAAATTCAATAATCGGACGCATACCATTCATTGCTGAACCGACTCCTATTCCGGCAAAACCCAACTCAGAGATTGGTGTGTCTATAACGCGTTTAGGACCGAATTTGTCGAGCATACCTTTACTTACCTTGTATGCACCGTTGTATTCCGCTACTTCTTCACCCATCAAGTAAACATTTTCATCACGTTCCATTTCTTCGCACATTGCTTCGTTTAGGGCTTCTCTAAATTGTAAAATTTTCATTATATACGGTTTTGATTCATTAGCAAAAATAAAATTTATTTTCGTAAAATAACACT
This sequence comes from Flavobacteriales bacterium UBA852, assembly GCA_002295925.1. GTDB lineage: Bacteria > Bacteroidota > Bacteroidia > Flavobacteriales_E > Vicingaceae > UBA852. The sequence goes on along the minus strand of DBGO01000013.1, from coordinate 44,856 downwards.
TTGTTATTTATCATTTGATTTTATCGGTTATTTGTGTAGATTTGCCTTAGTGTGAAATTTGACTGTCAAAGCGTTATGCTTAACATAATTTATTTTATTTAATAACCATAAAATGTAATTTGTATGAAAATACTTGTTTTAATTAGTAAAGTGCCCGATACAACAGCAAAAATTTCGTTTACCGAAAATAATACGAAATTCAACACCGAAGGGGTACAATTTATACTTAACCCTTATGACGAGTGGTATGCACTTGTTAGAGGTATTGAGTTAAAAGAAGCTAACGGCGGAAGCGTAACCGTATTGAACGTAGGCCGTGCCGACAACGACCCGATTATTCGAAAAGCATTGGCTATTGGTGCCGACGACGCTGTTCGTATTGACACGGACGATTTGGATGCATTAAATGTAGCCAAACAAATTGCCGCTTATGCAAAAGACCAAAACTACGACATCATTCTTTGTGGTAAAGAAACGATTGATTACAATGGTTCGCAAGTAGGAGGAATGGTAGCGCAATTGTTGGGCTTACCTTATGTTTCTTTGGCAACAAAATTAGATTTAAACGGTGATACTGCAACACTTGAAAGAGATATTCAAGGTGGTTCTGAGGTAATTGAAGTTAAACTTCCTTTTGTAGCTTCGGCAGCAAAAGGTATGGCAGAAGCCCGAATTCCTAATATGCGCGGAATTATGGCTGCCCGAACCAAGCCCTTAAATGTTGTTCAACCGGTTGATGCAGCAAATGCAACCGAGGTTGTTGAATACAGTTTACCGCCGTCAAAACAAGGTTGTAAATTCATTGACCCGGATAATGTTGAGGAATTAGTGGAGTTGTTGCACACAGAAGCTAAAGTAATTTAATCACCAAATTAAAAAACAGAAAATTATGTCAGTATTAATATATGCAGAAGTTTCAAATGGTAAATTAGCAAAAAATGCCTTTGAATCAATTAATTACGGAGCACAAACGGCTCAAAAATTAGGAACCGATGCCATTGCATTGGTATTGGGTGAAGCATCTGATGCCGCCGATGCCGGAAAATACGGCGTTTCAAAAGTGTTGAACTATACAGGAGAGGCATTTAAAAACTTAGTGCCCGAATATGCAGTTGCAGCAGTTGTAGATGCTATTGAAAAAACAGGTGCGGATGTAATTGTTTTCCCACACGATTATACTGGAAAAGCAGTTGCGCCAATGTTGGCTGCCAAATTAGATGCTGGTTTAGTTTCCGGAGCTGTTGAATTACCCGATAATTCGAATGGTTTTGTAGTGAAAAAAGCAGTGTTCTCAGGAAAAGCTTTTGCACACACTAAAATAAACACCGATAAAAAAATCATTTCCGTTTTACCAAACTCAATTGGTAAAAATGTGGGTGACGGTTCGGCAGAAGTTGAAACTGTTTCGTTTGATGTAAGCGGAATTTCAACATCTTACACTGTAAAAGAAGTGAAGAAAGAAAGCGGAGAGATTTCTTTAACAGAAGCCGATATTGTGGTGTCGGCCGGTAGAGGTTTAAAAGGTCCTGAAAACTGGGGAATGATTGAAGAATTAGCCAATGTGTTGGGTGCTGCAACAGCTTGTTCTCGTCCAGTGGCAGATATTGGTTGGAGACCTCATCACGAGCATGTAGGGCAAACAGGTATTGCCATTCGTCCGAACTTATACATTGCAATCGGTATCTCCGGAGCCATTCAACACCTTGCCGGAGTAAACGGAAGTAAAACAATTGTTGTTATCAATACCGACCCCGAAGCGCCATTCTTTAAAGCGTGCGATTACGGTATTGTTGGCGATGCTTTTGAAGTAGTGCCAAAACTTATTGAAGCATTCAAAAAGTTTAAAGCCGAACATCAATAAAATATTTTGAGTAAATTTGAAAGGTGGTTGTATCATACAACCACCTTTTTAGATTTTTTGCCAAATGGAAAAAGTAGAACTGGAAATAGTTGGCTTATCATACAGTCAAACACAAAGTGGCGCCTATGCATTGGTATTGGGTGAAAAAAAGGGAAAGCGTCGGTTGCCTATAATAATTGGAGGTTTTGAAGCGCAAGCAATAGCTATAGAGCTTGAAAAAATGAAACCCAGTCGTCCGCTTACGCACGACTTATTTAAGTCGTTATGCGACTCTTTTGACATTGTGCTCAATGAAGTAATCATTTATAATTTGGTAGAAGGAATATTCTTTGCCAAAATAATATGCCAACAAGGCGAAAAAGTAGTAGAAATTGATACACGCACATCAGATGCAATTGCTTTGGCTGTACGTTTCAACTGCCCGGTTTATACTTACGAATTTATATTGTCCAGTGCCGGAATTATTTTAGAAGAAGGCAAAATGCCCGATAAAGAAGCCGATGCGTTGGAAGAAGATTTATTGGCAGAAGAAAGCGAAGAGAAAAAGGAAAAAACCATCGCCGAATATTCTGAAAGCGAACTCAACGATATGTTGCAAAAAGCAATAGAAGATGAAAACTACGAGTTGGCATCAACCATTAAAAAAGAATTAGACAGACGAAAAAACGAATCGAACTAAATGATTGTTTCAGCCATAAGCTTATTGAATATTGGAAGGGGAGTCATTGGATTGGCTACGCTTATTGGTATAGCTTATTTGTTTAGCAACAACCGAAAAGCTGTCAATTGGAGCTTGGTTGCCAAAGGAATTGCCATACAAATCATTTTTGCTATTGGTGTACTTAAAGTCGATTTCGTTGCCCATTTTTTCGAAGCAGTAAGCCATGGATTTGTAAAAATTATCAGTTTTACAGACGAAGGGGTGAATTTTCTTTTTAAATCATTTGTTACCGGAAAAATAGAAAATGGACTTATAAATTTTGTCATTAAGATATTGCCAACCGTTATTTTCTTTTCCGCACTTACCAGTTTGTTTTATTATTGGGGAATTTTACAGAAAATAGTTTATGTATTTGCGTGGGTAATGAAAAAAGCTATGCGCTTAAGTGGAGCTGAGAGTTTGGCTGCTGCCGGCAATATATTTTTAGGGCAAACCGAAGCGCCTTTGTTGGTTAAACCTTACATTGACCGAATGACCAAGTCGGAAATAATGTGTTTAATGAGTGGAGGAATGGCTACGATTGCCGGAGGTGTGTTGGCAGCGTATATTGGTTTTCTCGGAGGCGACAGTCAGGCAGAACAGATAATGTTTGCAAAACACTTATTGGCGGCTTCCGTAATGTCCGCGCCGGCGGCTGTTGTAGCGGCAAAAATTATTGTTCCCGAAACCGAAAAGTTCGACACAACGCTTCATATTTCTAAAGAAAAAATCGGCGATAACGCTCTTGAAGCTATTACAAATGGCACCGGTCAAGGATTGCAATTAGCTGTAAATGTAGCAGGAATGTTATTAGTTTTTATAGCATTAATTGCAATGGTTAACTCACTGCTTTCGGATGTTATTGGGCATTATACCGGATTAAACGACTGGGTAGCTTCGCACACCGATTACAAAGAATTTTCTTTACAATTTATTTTAGGATATCTTTTTGCACCCATCAGCTGGCTTATGGGCGTTGAAAAAGAAGATATTTTCTTGGTGGGCCAATTATTGGGCGAAAAAACAATACTTAACGAGTTTGTTGCTTATGTTTCGCTTGGCGAACTGAAAGAAACCGGTGCTTTTGTACACAAAAAATCGGTTATTATGGCAACCTATATTCTGTGTGGTTTTGCCAACTTTGCTTCTATTGGTATTCAGATTGGAGGAATTGGTTCTTTGGCTCCGCACAAAAAAGGGTTGCTCTCCAAGTTTGGCTTTAGAGCCTTAGTTGCCGGAACACTTGCCTCGCTTTTTACCGCAGTAATTGTAGGAATGTTGTTTGAATAAAAGCGTTTGTAGCCAATGTTGAATAAAAGTACCAGATAATATATATATTAAGCTAAAATCAAATTGAGATTACAGAGTTCGGGTTTAGAAGAATGAAATATATGAAAATACAAGATGCTTTTGAAGAAATCTTGCAATATGCACACTTTTGGAATTGGGGTCCTGATTGGAATGAAGCAAAGAAGATCTATACAGCATTTCCAAATTCACATTCCGTATTATTACCTTTTGCATATTCTTATTTGGAAGAGCTGATACGATCTACAACCAGCGAGTACGGGAGGGAACTTTATGATGATAAAGGCCAACCATTAAAAAATCGTAAAGTAGGAATGAAACTGGTAAATCTCGCTATTACTGAAAACAAGGAAAAGAATCCCGAATATGTAAAGATTTTAAAAGAAATAAAAGGATACTATATTAACTCGAATGTAACCGATGAAGGAGACAATAGGCATAGTGTTGCTCATGGTTACATGCATCCAAGATTTTGGAATCAGGAATCGTTTGAAAAACTTATAATTCTTATAGCAAAAATTTCAAAATATTCGCGATTTTAACAACATATATAAATATAACAGAATAACATAAAAGTAGAAGCACAATAATAACTTTACAAAACAGTTGTTATTTCTATTCAAAAATAATATTTCCGGTCATTTCTTTTGGAATGTCAATCTGCATCATTTTTAATATTGATGGCGCAATGTCGGCTAATTTTCCGTCTTTAACTGCTTTTACATCTTTGTCTATTACAATACACGGAACAGGGTTTTTACTATGAGCCGTATTGGGTGAGTCGTCAGGGTTCAAGGCGTAATCGGCATTTCCGTGGTCGGCAATTATTACAAAAGAGTAATCGTGCTGCAAACCGGCTTCAACAACTTTTTGTGTGCACGAATCTACGGTTTCTACAGCTTTAATAATAGCGTTGTAAACCCCGGTATGACCAACCATATCGCAATTGGCAAAGTTTAGCACAATAAAATCTGGTTGGTTTTGGTGTATTTCTTTAACGATAGCATCGGTTACTTCGGGCGCGCTCATTTCCGGTTTTAAATCGTAAGTGGCAACTTTAGGCGAAGGAATCATAATGCGTTTTTCTCCCTCAAACTCTTTTTCACGACCTCCGCTAAAGAAAAATGTAACATGCGGATATTTCTCTGTTTCGGCAATTCTTACTTGTGTTAATCCTTGTTTTGAGATAATCTCTCCGATAGTGTTTTTTAAATCATCTTTGTCAAAAATAATGTGTATTCCTTTAAAAGTATGGTCGTAATTGGTCATGGTTACATAATACAAAGGAATTGTTTTCATACCATGCTCAGGCATATCTTGTTGTGTAAGCACGGTTGTAATTTCTCTGCAACGGTCGGTTCTGAAGTTGAAACAAAATACAGCATCATTTTCTTTTATTCTGCCAACAGGGTTGTTTTCATCATCAACTAAAACAATTGGCTTTATAAATTCGTCGGTCACACCCTCTTCATAGCTTTTCTTTATGGAATTTAATATGTTATTGGTTTTTTCTCCTTTTCCGTTTAAAAGTAAATCATAGGCTAATTTAATGCGTTCCCAACGCTTATCTCTGTCCATTGCGTAATACCTGCCAATAACAGAAACCAACTTTGCATTGTTTTTCTCGGCGATGTTTATGGTTTTGCCTATGTGGGTTATTCCTGAGTGTGGGTCGCAGTCTCGTCCGTCTGTAAAAGCATGAATATAGATTTTATCTATACCTTGTTCGTGAGCCAATTCCACAATTCTAAATAAATGATTTTGATGAGAGTGAATTCCTCCGTCAGAAACCAACCCCATCAAGTGTAAAGCAACACCATTTTGCTTCACATAATTGAAAAGTTTTTGCAATTCTTCATTTTTTTCAAAGGTATGTTCGGCAATGGCTTTATTGATTTTTACTAAGTCTTGATAAACAATTCTTCCCGCACCGATATTTAAGTGCCCAACTTCCGAATTCCCCATTTGTCCTTCAGGCAAACCTACTTTCTCACCGTAAGTTATCAGTTCACTGTTGGGGTATTTTTGATAACAACTGTCAATAAATGGAGTATTGGCTTGAGCAATAGCATCAGCTTTTGAACCGTCGCCTTTTCCCCAGCCGTCTAATATAATCAGTGCTGTTTTTTTCATTTTAAAGTTAATTTTAATGTAAAATTACACCCATTTAAATATAAAAACGTTGAACAAAGAAGATAATTTGTGAAATTCTCCCCACCGAAAAACAAATAAACCATACCGTTTATTTTTTATAACCTTCCGTTTATTAATTATGTACATACTTAAATGTTGAGGTACGTAATATTACATTGGAAAACAGTCTAAAATCCCAATGTTATGAAAACAGCTGCACCTTTATTTTTTACAGTATTATTATTAGCAAGTCAAATATTTGCCATAGCGCCCAAAAACAAATCCAACAATAAACAAGGGGGTAATAACCCTCAACCTGTAGCGGGTTGTACTCCGCCATCTGCGCTTACCTATTTGGAGTTAAATAACGTAAAATGTCGAATTGAAACCGGTGGTTTGATGTGGCAAGACAGACCAAACAGTATTGCCGATTACCAAGTGCCAAAACCCAAAAATCCGGGCGACTTACGATACACGGCTATTTATTCCGGTTCTATTTGGATGGGCGGAATAGATGTAAACGGTCAACTTAAATTGGCGGCAATGATGTATGGTCAGGGATTTGATTTTTATACAGGGCCATTAAATACAACAACAGCAGAAATTGACGCACAAACTTGTAGCGAATGGGATAAATTCTTTCATGTAAAAAAATCAGATGTTGCCTTGCACAGAGCGTATTTTGATTGTCAGAACACATCGGGTTGTGATATGACACAATTTGCAGGTTATACCATTCCTCAATATTTTTTCGAATGGCCCGCTCACGGTGATGCTTCCAAAGGACAAGCGCCATATTTAGCTCCATTTTATGATTACGATGGTGATGGATATTACGACCCTACAGCCGGCGATTATCCTTATTATGATATTAACGGAGAGATAGATTGTCGTCAAGTAAGAGACCCTCGATTATTTGGAGATGAGACGTATTGGTGGATATTTAATGATAAAGGAAATGCTCATACCGAGTCGCAAGGACCGAGCATTGGTATGGAAGTACATGCACAAGCTTTCGCCTTTGCAACAAATGATGAAGTAAACGATATGACATTTTACAATTATGAATTAATCAATCGTTCTTCTTTTACACTGACCAATACTTATTTTGGGCAATTTGTCGATCCTGATTTAGGAAACTATGATGACGACTACATCGGTTGCGATGTAAGTAGAGGATTAGGTTATTGTTATAATGGAGATGCCAATGATCAAAATAATGGAAGTGCTATCGGTTATGGTGCCAATCCACCGGCAATAGGTATAGATTTCTTTGAAGGTCCTTATATGGATAATGACGGAATAGATAACCCGTTAACCACTGATGTTGCTGTTGCTTTAGCACAAAATGGTATTCCCTATGAAGGTTTAGGTTTAGGGTATGGTGATGGAATTATAGATAACGAACGATACGGAATGCGAAAGTTTATGTATTTCAGCAGAGCAGGTGTACCTAATTATATGCAAGACCCTCAAGTAGCATTAGATTATTACCGATATATGACGGGTAAATGGAAAGATGGATCATCCCTTGTGTATGGTGGTGATGGGCACGTCAATGGAGGAGGAACAATACCAACCGATTATGCATTTCCAAACTCTTCCGACCCTTTAAATTGGGCAACACATGGCGTTGCAGCCGGTCAACCATGGTCAGAATACAGCGTAGGGAACCTACCCGGTGACCGTCGTTTATTCCAATCAGCCGGACCGTTTACCTTAGAGCCGGGTGCTGTAAACGACTTAACAGTAGGCGTTGTTTATGCTCGAGCAACTAATGGCGTACCTTTTGAATCGGTAAAAAAATTATTAATAGCCGATGACAAAGCACAAGCTTTATTTGACAATTGCTTTAAAGTATTGGACGGGCCGGATGCCCCGAACTTAACCGCCCAAGAATTAAACAATGAGATAATTCTATATATTGACAATCCTTTGTCATCAAACAATTACAAAGAGCAATATTGGGAAAAAGATCCGTTTACCGGTTTACCTGATACGTTGGACGGTGTGCCGTTAACCAAAGATCAAAAAGACAGCTTATCGGCATATCAATTTGAAGGATATCAAATCTATCAATTAAAAGATGCTACAGTATCGGTAAACGAATTATATGACATCGATAAAGCACGCTTAGTTGCACAATGTGATTTACAGAACGGAGTAAAACGTTTAATCAATTATACGTATGATGAAGATTTACAAGCCAATGTTCCGCAAGAAATGGTAGATGGCGAAGATAAAGGTATTCGTCATTCATTCAGAGTTACCAAAGATTTATTTGCCACAGGAGTAGATAAATTGGTGAATCATAAAACGTATTATTATATTGCGGTTGCATATGGATATAATAACTACAAAACGTATGATCCGCTTGATCCAAATGCATTAGACGGGCAAAAGAAACCTTATATCTCAAGTCGTAAGACAGCTACAGGAAGTAGTATAGTACCGATAACAGTAATCCCACATAATCCTGCACCCGAGAATGGAGGAACATACCAACAAGCCGAGTACGGAGACAGTCCGGAAATTACCCGATTGGAAGGAATAGGAAATATGGGAATGGAGTTACGTTTTACAGAGGCATCGGAACAAGCAATATTAAGCAGTAATTTCAAAGCAACGCCAACATATCAAAAAGGGTATGGCCCAATAGATGTAAAAGTAATTGATCCGTTGAATGTAAAAGGTGGAGATTTTACTATTAAACTATTGGATACAGCTAATGCAGGTAATTTAAACAATGCTATATGGGAATTAGCTACACCTGATGGGAAAGTAATAACTTCAGATAAGAGCATTGCATTGGAGAATGAACAAATATTACCCGAATACGGAATATCGGTAACCATCAAACAAAGCATCAATCCGTTCGAGCATTATTCAAACCCAATTAATGGCTTTATCAATGCAACTATTTCTTTTGAAGATTCTACTAAGCAATGGCTGACAGGTGTTCCTGATGTTGACGGACAAATCGATCAAAACTGGATACGTTCTGGAACATTTAAAGATCCTAACAACATTAATTATAATGATTATTTCCAATCTTTTATAGTAAATGGACAATCGGTAGACTCATTTTTTGACCCAAATCAAGAGTATGAAAAAGTATTAAACGGAACATGGGCTCCTTATGTGATGGCATCATACGGAACAGCAAACGTAAAAAATGCACCTACACCCCAATCCGTGTTGCCAAATTCCTTAAAATTAAGCGATGCCGAAAAATATTTGCACTCGATAGATATTGTTATTACTAATGATAAAAGCAAATGGACTCGTTGTCCGGTATTAGAAGCTCAATATGATAATACATTGTCCGAAGGAAATGCCGGCTTTATGAATTTACGTGCAGCACCAAGTGTTGACAAGAATGGGAATCCTGACGGAACAGGAAACGGAATGGGGTGGTTTCCGGGTTATGCCATAGATTTGGAAACCGGAAAACGATTAAATATGGCTTTTGCCGAAGATAGTTGGTTAGCCGGTGAAAATGGTCGAGATATGAAGTGGAATCCAACCTCAACATTATATGATGGCGTTTTTGGGTCGGAAACACGCTGGGGAGGAAAACACTATGTGTATGTATTTGCCGAAACAGAATTGGGAGGCGCTTTTACCGATATGCCTGCATATGATGAAGGGCAAACAATTCAAGCGCTGTTACAGTCAGGAACGGCAATGGATATCAGATCGTTATGGCGTTCATGTATGTGGGTAGGTATCCCGTTAGTTGAGGAAGGTGAAGATTTTATGAGTACAGATGTACGTATCCGCTTGCGAGTTAGCCGACGCTATGAATCATTTGCTACCGGTCATGTTGGAAATAATGATAATCCGATGTATGGTTTTGGTTTAACCGATTTGGCAACCTTAACCAATGATGAAATGGCTATTGATTCAGCCTTGGCCATGATTAATGTAGTTCCAAATCCATATTACTCAACCAGTGAATACGAGGTAGGTCAGTTGGATACACGAGTAAAAATCACCAATTTACCCGAAGAGTGTACGATCCAGATATACAACATTAACGGAACATTGGTACGTAGTTACAACAAAGCCGACAGTAAAACCTCGTTAGATTGGGATTTGAAAAACCATGCTGGGATACCAATCGCCGGAGGAGTGTATTTGATACATGTAACAGTTCCCAATGTTGGTGAACGTACCTTAAAATGGTTTGGTGTAATGCGCCCAACAGACTTAAACGGATTTTAAGAATAAGATAAACGAAATAGCTATGAAAACATTTTTAACAATACTATTAAGCATAAGCATTGGATGGGCGAATGCACAAACACTAACATATACCGCAATAGACGACTCTTATGATGTAAATATGGGAACAGTTGTTTCTATTGCACCAATAATAAACGATTTAACGACTTTTGGTGCCAAGCGATTCGACACCTTGCTGAATGTTTTTAATAGTAATATTTCTGTCGTTGAAAAAAATATATTGGGAGTAAAGTTATCTATTCCAAACAACTATATTGGAGTCGATTCATTTTTATATGTTGGTTATGCCACTGATGGTAATGGAAACAGGTCAAACTATGATACAGCTAAAATTATTATTCATACACATTTTAAATTTGGGACAGTTGTTGATTCTTTAAAAATCGGAAATATTTCAGTAATAACCACAAATACCGGAAACCTTTTTCAAACCGACTATGCGGCTAGATTTACTACAAATAAGACATCTTTAATCTACAGCTCACAAATTCATGTTTTATCAAAAACCAACAATAATTTTTTTGCAACACCTCTATGGGCTTCTACAGGTAATGGTTTTGGAGCAGAGTATGTTACCCGCCCGGGACCATTAACAGATACTATTTTTTATTCTGAGTCGCAACAGTTAAAATGGAATAAAATATGGCACATAACGTCTTATGATATTGATTTGTTTAACCAATGGGTAAACAGTGGTATGCCGGCGGGGTTTAATATTCCTTCGTCCATACTTAATTGGCCGGCCCACGGAGACACCGCAATGGGTGAATCATGGATGGTAGCCCCCTTTGTAGATAAAAACAATAATAATATTTATGAACCACAGCTTGGAGATTATCCTAAAATAAAGGGGAAAGAAGCGCTTTGGTTTGTGTATCATTTGGATAAAACCAAACAGTCAAATATTTTACCTTTAGAAATGCAAATAATGTTATATACTTATGATTGTCCTAAAGATTCAGCTTTAAAGAATACGGTGTTTTTAAATGCTAAACTTATCAACCGTAGCAATCAACAATTCGACAGTTGCTTTATCACAAATTATGTTGATGCCGATTTAGGTAATTATCAAGATGATTATTTGGGCTCAATGCCTAATCGTAATGCAATGTATTTTTATAATGGGGATGCGTTTGACGAAAATAACGGAGGTGCAATTGGCGCAGAAGATAGACTATTGGCTTTAGGCACAGTTTTTCTTAAAGGGGCAAAACAAGATAATGATGGCTTGGATAATGCTTTTGGCATTGGGTTAAATGAATCTCCTTATGGCACCGGTTTTGGGAATGGTGTTGTAGATGATGAATATTTTGGAATGAGTTATTCTTCACCATATATTCGATGGGGGGCATGTTTAATTAATAATGATAGTAATCTGTATTACTTTATTCAAAACAAGCTTTGTCAAAATTATTATACTTATGGATACAGGTATGTATTCCCCGACACTTTTGATACTTACTTATATGGCTCAGGAGGAGTAGCTTACCCTAGTCAATACTTAAATGAACCATCTTTAGGTAATCTACCCGGCGACAGGGCTGGCTACGCTACAACAGGGCCTTTTACTATAATGCCGGACAGCAGTTATGAAGTTGATATAGCTTATGTAACAGCAAGAAGCTATCAAACACTAAACGATAACATTGCTCCGGTAATGAAACTGAAAACTTTTATTGATAGTATTACCGGATATTACAAAAACAACAATTTGCCTTGCGGCGGAAACTTTACATCTGTAGAAAAAAAGAAAACCGATGCATTTAAATACAAATGTTTCCCGATTCCTGCAACTGATTACGTTTTTGTGCAGGTTGACAAAAAACTCAATCAAACAGTAACGTTAGAGTTAATGGATATAAACGGAAAAATATTGCAAAGTGTCAACAGTAACAATGCACAAAATATTTTACAGTTAAACCAATTATCTTCAGGAATTTATTTTTTAAAGATAAAAGTTAAGGATCAAGTTCGGTTTGAAAAAATCATCAAAAACTAGGGCAGGCAACTTTGCCGGAAGTTTAGTGAAATAAATTCAGGACAACGGTTTTTAATATATACTACTCTTTTCAAAAGGGTTAAAAAAGATAAGCCAATAAAAAAACAGAAACAAATATTAAGCCCATACCGATGTATTGCTTGAATGAATATGTTTCTTTATAAAAAAGGTGAGCAAAAAGCAATGCTGTTGCAGGTCCGGATGCGCTTATGAGTGAGATAACGGAAACCGGAGCTTTTGTAACAGAAAGGTTGTATAACAACACGCCGGAAAACGTAGTAATTGCCAAAAGAGCTACAATAATTAATTCCTTTTTGCTTAGTTTGTAATTGGATTTATTTTTGGAGAACAACACTATTAAAGCAGATTCGACAAAAACACAACATTCCAAAACAAAAGAAAATTGCAATGAACCAATTTGTTCAACCGGAATTTTAAACAAAGCAAAGGTTGTTCCCCAAATAAACGCAGCAATAATTGCATACAGCGTACCCTTTGACCATTTAAAAGTAAATTTATCTTCAATCAAAAAAAGTCCTGAAACAATAAGTAAAGAAACAAATATCAGGGTAATGTTGAAAGACTCTTGGTAAACAATAATTGATGTTACAACACCAAAAAAAGAGGTTAATCCGGTAACGGTTGTGGTTTGCCCCGCTTTTAGAATACGAATGGACAGGTTATAAAAATACAATCCCCAAAAACTGATAATGCTTAATGCAATTGCTGTTAAATAAGGTTTGAAAAGAGTGGCTTGCCATGAATCGGAAATAAGTACAGCGACTAAAAACAAAAGTGCCGTTATAAAGCTTCTTTTGCTGATAATGGTAAAGATATTACTTTTAACATGAAATAATTTCCACAATACGTTTCCTAAACTAAACGAAACCACTGACAGTATTTGTAAAATAATACCCATATTTAATCGGCAATAAGTAACTTCATAAGTTTATTGTATTTGTACTGTTTTGCTGTTTTTTTGGCGTTTTCCAAGTATTCTTTTTTTTGGTATAGTTTATACAACAAAACATTTAAAAATATACTGTCGTAATGCAAGCTGAATGGATGAAAATCTGTGGGAACGATATTTTTAACCGTTTTTTCTGCAAAACTTTTGTTGCCTAAATGAAAATGGACAAACCCCTTGTAGGTAAAATATCGCGGAGCAATATCATTATTGTGAAAATACTTATTTTTCTTGTTTCTTTTCTCGGCTGCCTGTATTACTTTTTCGGCAATATCATATTCTTTGCTTAATATCAATCCTTCTAACAACCAAACATGAAAATAAATGGTGTTTTTTCCGTGGTCACCGTGCTTGTTAATGGTGTTTAAATAAAAATGGATTTTTTCCTTTGTAGCTTTTGATAAACCATTGTTAAACGAATGATCATACAAGAGATTGACTGTTAGCATTCGGGCAATGGGAATCGGGTGTATCGCTTTGGTAATTGTTATGTTGTTTAATTTTTCGGCTTCTTTTTTGAATAAATTAAATTTTCCGCTTATAAAATGCTTAAACGCCAACAATGCACCGGCAAACAAATTTGCTTCAGGGGTTTGTTTATGTTTTTGATATAAAGCTATTGCCTTGTGATGCGAAATGATTAACTCATCCATATCTACAAAAAGCTCAAAATAAAACGATTGCGCATTTTTATTTTTACACCACACGTTCCACAGGGTGTATTTATACTTTTTGCTTCGTAAGTTTATGCCCAAACTCAATATGCTGAAAAACAAAGGCGTGTAAAAAAAAGTTTTATCATTAAAAATGACCGGAAGATTGAAAAGTTGCTTTAAAAATGAAATGTCGTCGAGTTTCAATGCCAGCTGAATTAACTCGTAAACAAAAAAATACAATATTTTATCTTCGGTATATTTTTTTAAAATGCCGGCAACGGCATCATAATCAATGGCTTGTTTCTTTTCAAAGAGTAACAAGGCAGAATACACTTCTTCTACCGGAATATTTTGTTTGTCTTCACCAATGGACAAATTAAAATAGCCGGGGTAACCGCAATAATTAGCCAATATGTTTAATGTGTTTAGCGAAGGTTTAACGTTATTTTGTTTCCCGGCCAAGCCAAAAAAACGCCTCAAGGTATTATAACTGATATACTTTGATGTTTTGTTTAAAATCTCGGTCGAAATTTTTTCGCAATCGCCTCTGCTCCTTACCGGTGCGCCATACGTTTTTTCAATTTCTTTTTTCAGCCGTTCAATATGTTTGTTTTCATCAAAGGTCACAAAACAAATATAACAGTCTAAAGTAAAACGCCAAAAAAAATTAATGAAAAATGTATCAAAATGTATCAAATGTTTTGGGAGGGGGTTTTTAAGTTTGAAGCTGAAAACTAAAAATTTAAAAGCTATGGTATTATCAGTTACAGGAAAATTTGCTACACGCACAGTCAGTACTTACAATTATTACGTTTGTCCGCGAAATTGGAATGTTGAGAATGTAAAATACTTGTCTGTTCATTATGACAAAAAGTTGGTTTATTTGGGTAAAATAAAAGAAATAGAAGAATTTAATAAAAATGACTTACTCAACAAAACCCTTCAATTTAAAAAGCCGGTTCCGAATACAATTATTGAAGACTTGATAGAACAAGAAAATTGTATGGGAGCAGAAGAACATTACCTTTTTTTATTGGAACCTATTATAAAGCCATGTAACATTAATGACATTACGCCAAACAGTTGGTTTTATTATAAAGGAAGAGGTCCGTTTGTTCAAAGCCATCAAAAAATTACCCTACAAGAACTTTTTGACAGACAAGAAAATAAGAATGATTAAAAAACTGTAAAAAAAATTTAAAATGATGAAAATTAATAAAGTATTACTGATTGTTTTAACGCTAATATTATGTTGTAACATAACAGCATATAGTCAATCAAGTTTACCCGTTCAAACAACATGGATTTTCAAAGATGATTATGGTAGGCGATATGATTCCGGAATACCAAAAGAACGATACAGAGTAAATGCTTCAGGCGAAATTAATGGATTGTATATTCGATATGCCGAAGATGGGAAAACAATAGAAGAAAAATCGCATTATAAAAATGGTGTAAAGCATGGCGTTGAGGAAAAAGTTGTTTTAATTGATGTTTTAGGTCTTTTAATACCTGGGTACGGTGAGGGGTATCGTGTGGCAAATTACGTAAATGGTAAGAAAGAAGGTAAAGTAGTAACCTATTTTGACAGAACAAAAAAACAAATTCAAGCGATTGAATATTATAAAAACGATTTACAGGAAGGTGAGTATATTGTTTATTATAAAAATGGAAATGTAAAAATAAAAGCAAACTTTAAAAATGATAAAGGAAATGGATTATATGAAGAGTATTACGAAAATGGGCAAATAAAAGAAAAAGGGCAGTATAAAAATAACGAAAAGGATGGTTTATGGATTGAGCATTATGAAAATGGAAAAATGGCCAAAAAAGTATTTTATAACAACGGTATTAAAGATGGATTATATGAAGAGTATTACGAAAATGGGCAAATAAAAGAAAAAGGGCAGTATAAAAATAACGAAAAAGATGGTTTATGGATTACCTATAACAAAGAAGGCAAAATGGTAGAAAAGATAGAATATGATAAAGGCGTTAAAAATGGTATTTATTGGTCAAAATTGAAAACAGATTATATGACCGGAGACACTGTACTTGTTAAAGGGTTTTATATTAATGGAGAGAAGGATAGTATATGGTTTAATTATGGTTTTTACAATAAACAAGATTCACCGTATGAAGAATACATGCGTAATACTATGGTGTTTAGCGGTATAAGTACCGGAAAATATTATAATGGTTTTACTGCAGTAAAAAAGGGTTATATTTCCGAATTTGATAATGGTGAATTTATTAAAGACTATAAAGCATTAACAAAAGAAGACTCATTAGAGTTAGAAAGACAACGACAAGAACAATTACGCTTGTTAAAACTGAAACAACAAAAAATAAATGAATTAAAACAAAATAAAGAAGTAGTTCAAGAATTAGAGAATGGATATAACTTTCATTTAACAGATGAGTTTTTAGATAATGACGTAGAATGTGTAAATGCAAGAGAATCCGGTAATTTTAGTGTTTATTATACAGGATTTGAAGAAGATGTAGATAGATTTAATTTGATAAACCACCTGTGTGAAAGCTGTCAAGAATTTAAAGACAGTTTAATAAACAATCCTAATGACTTAAACAAGCACTTAGCTAATTTGAAAAATAAAAGAAGGTACTTTATTCTTTCTTATGTTGATAATAGAGAAAAAGGAAATTACATAAAAATTTCAGAACCCTATCCTTTCGAATTAAACATTGATTCATCGGAAATATATTTTCAAAAAGAACTTTTTGATACCACAGTATCTGCTTGTAATCAGTTAAATTATAAGCTTATTGATTTATTAGACGGTCTTGATGCTTATAATAAACCTTTAACCAAAAAAGAAAAAAAAGTAGTTGGTTCATGGTCTGCGAATTATGAAACATCATTAGGTGATAATCGTAAATTAGTTATTCACGGTCTATATAAATATGGTAAGGACAGAAAGTTTGAAATAGACTTACAGGTTACTTCTTCTTCCAAAAAAGGTAATGAGTGGGTATTAGACTATACTTTCCCTGATTTCAAATACATAGGATTTTGGCGATTGGATGATGATAACAATCAAATTCACCATTTTATCCATACTTTTTATGCTTTTAGCAATGAAAAAAATAAAATTTCAAAGGAAAGTTATAATTTGTTCAGTTATAACTCAAAAGTTTTTAAATTTAAAGGGTACGAGATTGTTTCAAAAGATTTTGGAGAAGGCAGTGAATATTTAGTTTTTAATGAAAATCTAGCAACTGGGTATGCTTTTTTATGGTATAATGCAAATCCTGAGATTGATGAAAAGGGTAAAAAATTAGCCATTAATGGGAAACCCTTAAAGAAAACAAACCGGAAAGCAGGGCGTATTCTTAAAACAACTGGTAAAGTTGTCTTTACAATAGTAATGTTACCCTTTTACCTGTTGTTAATGGCCGCATAGTACATAATGAGTAAGGGGGCTGCCTATAAAGTTAAGCCCCCTTTTTATCGATTTTATTCGTACCTTACTACCGAACATTTTAAATCAAGAGGCAGATTTTACTTTTTCAACTTCTCTTTTTTCGTTCTTTTTCTATATTCATAATTAAAAATAGTATAATCAATTGTTAAAGATAATAATCATCAAAAACTGGGGCAGGCAACTTTGTTAACCTTTCCACGTGGTGCTCCGCCAATATCGTCGGGGCATTTGCTGAAGCGAATCATTATTTCGTGAGAATATGAATAGGTATTCTTTATTTTATTTAACGGAAAGTCAAAAGCATAGCCAATTTTCATATTACCAAACAACTTAAACATAATATTTGCCATTGCCGCTTCGCCCAAACGATAACCTAAGCCAAACGTGAATTTCTTTCTGTATTCCCAACTGATATTTGCATCGGCAACAACAGGTGCCAACCGGGCAAATTTTACAAAAAGCGACTTTTTTATAATCCAGTCGTTAACAAACGAATTGTGCGAATAAGTAAAATAATAATGGTTGCGCAATTTATGTTCCCCGCCACCCAGCTTGGTGTCGTGCGGGTAAACCTGATTAACCGACACCCCCATATACCAGCGGTTATTGTACAGCAAAACTCCCGGCATAAACTCAGGGTAAAGCAAATTTGCACCGGCTGCCGATACTAAAACCGGGTCGGCATTAAAGTTACCAAAAACATCATCTACGGCATATTGTTCTAATCCAAAAAACAAACCTGCCGCACCGTTGGTTCGTCCAAATAAACGCTTATGGTATGCAACCGCCCCTTTAAAAATATTACGGGTAGTTAAGTGTATTCTGTCTTGTTCAATATATCCGCCAAATCCCCAGCGACCTTTGTTTGTGTGATATTTTTGTACTTTGCTGCCATGTACACTGACAAACATGTCGCGTGGCGCTCCCTCAAATCCCATCCATTGGTATTTCCCGCCAAAAGTAAAATCTATACATCCGGTAGCGCCTGCAAATGCAGGGTTATAACCAAAGTTATTGACATAAAATTGCGTGTATTGTGCTGTTTGTTGTCCTCGTCCGATTATTGGAATCAAAAAAAGTGTCAGTATGTAAAAAGCAAAACTTCTCATTAACGGAATATTGATACAGGTCCTTTTAAATAGCGTTCTTCTCCATCTTCATTTTCAACCCCCAAATAAATAATATAATAATATGTGCTCACTGCCAACGGAACACCTCCATATGTTGCATCCCAACCGTCAGCATTGGTATATCCTTCTTTATAATAAACGCGTTGTCCCCAACGGTCAAAAATATACACTTTATTATCCGGATAATTTTCAATTAAACCAATTACCCAAGTATCATTAAATCCGTCACCGTTAGGAGTAAATGCTTGGATAGGAATAGGGTTTTCGCAAAATGGCTCGGGAATATCAATGTAGTTGGTGTCTTTGCAATTATTTCCATCAGTTACTACAACCATATGTTGCCCTACGGATAGATTACTGAAAACATTGTTGTCTCCCTGGTCAACACTGTCCAATGAATAAGTGTAAGGGAAAATCCCTCCATTGGTTGCCGAAACTTCTACGGTAGCTTGCTCCGAACCGCACCGAACTTTTGGTTCATTATACTCTATGGTTATTTCGGTAACATTTACCTGATAAAAAGCATAAACCGTGTCAATATTCGTGCAAGGAGACGAAGAAATTACCGCTAAATAAACGGGTTGGTCTTGTTGAAATGTTCCGGTGTATGTATTGCTGAAAATAGTATCTGTGCCGTTAAACCAAATAAATGTAGGGTTGTTTCCCGCATCGGTAGCCGTTCCGGTAAATGTAATGGGTTGCCCTTTGCAAACTTCTCCGGAGGGCGATGCCGTAATGGATGCAACAGGATTACAGGGTTGAGAAAACCCTTGGTAGCTGAAAAAACTCAGTAAAAATATGATAATTGAAATTCGCAAACGCATTATTTTCATTTGAAACGATAAAAATAATAAAATTTATGTGAGTTGCCCTATCTTTTTTCGGATAACAAAAAAAGCCCCGAAAATTTTGGGGCTTTTAGAAGTGGTGACGGACGGAATCGAACCGCCGACACAAGGATTTTCAGTCCTTTGCTCTACCGACTGAGCTACGTCACCGCTTTAACAGGGCTGCAAATGTATAAAAAAAAAACTTTGCGTGAAATTATTCTTTTAATTTTTTTAATTTTCACCTTCGTTACAGATATTTTAATGAATCTAATTCTCGACATAGGAAATACACTGGCAAAAATTGCCGTTTATGAAAATAATCGGAAAATAGATGTTGTACGGGTGCCACACAACGATTTACAATCTCAAGTTGATAAAATAATTGCAACATATAACCCGAAAAAAGCAATTGTTTCCAATGTTTCCAATCTACCAATAGATTTATCTGGTAAAGGAATATCCGTGTTAGAATTTTCTCATCAAACCAACTTGCCGGTAACCATAAATTACAAAACACCACAAACACTTGGTTTAGATAGAATTGCCTTGGCTTGTGGAGCAAAATTTCACCAACAAAAAGGTAATTTATTGATAATTGATGCGGGCACATGCATAACCTATGATTTTGTATCAAATGCCAATGAGTATATTGGCGGAGCAATTTCGCCTGGATTAAACATACGTTTAAAAGCCATGCACCATTTTACAGGTAAATTACCAACGACAGAATTTTCCGAACAACTCGACGAACCGGCTTTTATCGGAAAATCCACTAAAGAGTGTTTGCTTTCGGGTGCTTTTTGGGGAATGGTTATGGAAATAAACGGCAATATTTCACGTTATACGCAACAATTTGATGAGGTTTATGTTTTTTTAACAGGAGGAGATGCCAATAAGTTTGAAAAACACGTAAAAAATCGCATATTTGCAAACCCGTTTTTATTGTTAGACGGACTTAATTATATTTTAGAATTTAATTCATGATAAAAAAGTTTTTTCTTATATATATTTTAACCTTATCGCAACTGGTTTGGGCACAAACAAACACAAATTCGTTTTACTCAAAATATCACTTTGGCGATTTAAACCTTAGCGGAAATATTCAAAACGCTGCACTTGGAAACACCGGAATAGCCAATGACAGTTGGTTTAACGTGAATTTTAAAAATCCGGCCTCGTATGCCAATTTAAAACTAACCACCTTTCAAACAAGTTTTCGCGTAGGTTCGGTTTGGATGAAAGACAACAGCCAATCCTCATTTGGCAACACCTCAACCATTACCAATATTTCTTTTGGAATACCAATTGCCAAATGGACAGCCATAAGTTTTGGAATAACACCTTATTCGGCAGTAGGATATAAATACACCCAAACTTATGATGATGACAATTTTGGTTCGGTACAAATAGATGCTGCCGGAAATGGAGGAATCAGCAAATTGTATTTTGGCAATGCCTATAAAATAAATATCGACAGCAGCACATTTATAAATATTGGCGCAAATGCCAATTATTTGTTTGGACAAACTTTGCACGAAGCTATTATTTACGCATCACTTGCCGATGCGTTTAATTCGTGGTATTCAAAAACTATCAATTACAGTGATTTTACTTTCGATGCAGGAATGCAAATCAGCAAAAAAATAAAATTTAATAAGCGCATAAAACTTAACGATTCAACATTCCGCAGCAAACCCGATTCCATTCAATTGGTCATTGGCGCCACTTATGCGTTTAACAAAAACATTAATACCACATACACCGAGTTTATTCGAAGTTTTAGAACTACAGGGGGTTATATATCTTATGTAGATACCGCAAAATTTGTAGAAGATGCTCAAACCTTTACCACCTTGCCCAAGCAAATAGGCATAGGTATTGGTTTGCACAAAATAGATAAGTGGATGGTAAACGCTGATATCTATTATTTTGAAGTAGGAACTTATTATTCATCCGACAGTGTTTACCAACTAAAAAACACGTTGCAATTTGGTATCGGAACCGAATGGATTCCCGATAATTCCATTTCATCATCTTACTTAAAGAAAATAAAATACCGGTTGGGAGTATATTATGCCCCGTCGCTGTTGGTTGTTGGCAATGAGCAAATTACAGATATGGGTGTTACCTTTGGAATGGGACTTCCGTTGAAAAAAACATTGTCGAGAATAAATTTTGGCATAGTTTATGGTACAAGAGGAACTGTAAACAAAAATTTAATACAAGAAAATTATTTTAATATTATTTTTGGCGTTACAATAAACGACAAATGGTTTAAAAAATATAAGTATAATTAAAACTACAGAACGATGAAAAAGGCAGGATTAATAGCAGTAACCTTATTTATGGCAATAACCGGATTTGCGCAAGGCAAATACGGGAAAACACCACAAGACAGCACCGAATGTTTAAAAGCATTGGCAATAGTGGGCGATAATGTAAAAAGCGACCCAAAAATAGCTATCCAATATTGGAGAAAAGCATATAAAATTTGCCCGGCTTCGAGCAAAAATATATATATTCATGGCGAACAATTGTTCGAGTATATGATAAAAAACAGTAAGTCTGAAGAAGCTCGAAAAGCTTATGCCGACACACTAATGAAAATTTACGACGACCGTATCAAATATTTTGGTCAAGAAGGGTATGTGTTGGGTAAAAAAGGATCGGATATGTTAAAATATCAACCCGAAAAATTAGAAGAAGCATATAAAGTATTAAACAAATCAATAGAATTAGAAGGAAACAAAAGCAGTGCAGGAACATTGGTAAGCGCAATGTTAGTTGCTGCTAAATTACAAAGAGACGATAAAATCTCAGAAGATGATGTGCTCAATACATTTGAAAAAACAATGGCAATTGTTGACTTTAACCTTAAAAATAATACTAAAAAGCAAAAATATTATTTACAAGCTCAAGAAAACATTGAGAAAATAGCCGAACCTTATTTAACGTGTGATAAATTAGTGCCTTTGGCAGAAAAAAATTACGAAGCCAATAAAGAAGATTTAGAATGGTTGAAAAAAACCATCAAATTATTAAAAGCAAAAAAATGTGTTGAAGCACCAATATTTGCAACAATTGCAGAAAACATATTCAAAAAAGAACCAAATGCCGAAGCGGCAGAAAATTTGGCAAAATTGTTTATGTATAAAAAAGATTACAACAAAGCCATCGAATATTATAAAAAAGCCATTGAAAATGCCGGTGAAGGTGATGATGTTGCCGAATACTACTTAGGTTTGGCAAAAGCATACAGGGCAACCGGAAATTTCTCTGCAGCACGCAGTAGCGCATTATATGCGGCAAATGCCAAAAGTGGATTTGGAGAACCTTATATTTTAATAGGCGATTTATATGCTGAAAGTTCTAAATCTTGCAATGATGCTGAACCGGATAAATGGGCTTGCTTTTGGGCAGCAGTAGATATGTACCAAAAAGCAAAAGCAGTTGATTCAAGTGTTGCTGAAGAGGCAAATAAAAAAATTGCCATATACAAACAATATTTTCCGTCAAAAAATGATGCCTTTTTCCATAACCTGAAAGATGGTGATACATACCATTTGGGCTGTTGGATAAATACCGACACTACTGTCAGAACAAACTAATGCAATCAGTAAAACAAAAAAATATCAAATTATTCCCGATAGTTGCTTTGGCAATTGTCGGGATTTTTTTATTGGGTTGCGAAACCGATATGAAGCAAGTAAAAAGCTTTGCCAAAAAAGGGAAAGAACCCTTGCGCGAAGCCGAAACATTAAAAATTTTATATTCTGAGTTGGGCAAATTAAAAGTAAAGATAGAGGCTCAAAAAATGGAAGAATATAAAACTAAAGACGAGCATTATGTTAATATGCCCGAAGGAATATTAGTTTATTTTTACGACTCACTGGAGCAAATCTCATCTTCGCTAACAGCAGACCGGGCGGTATTTAACCAAAAAACTCATATCTTTGATGCGAGGGGCAATGTAGTAGTGAAAAATTTAGAGAAAAACCAACAATTAAATACCGAACACCTTATTTGGAACCAAGAACAGGGAAAGATTCTCTCCGATGAATTTGTGAAAATCACAACTGACGAACAAATAATAATGGGCGAAGGATTAGAAGCTGACGAAAGCTTTGAAACCTATCAAATAAACAAAATAACAGGAACCATAACTTTACAAGATGCTGAAATGGATTAAATTTTTAGAAAAAATGTGGTTGATGCTTGCCATTTTATCGGCAACAATAGCCATTTACAAACTGTTTGCCTCAACAGTTGATGATGCCGGATTTTTCTTTATATTTTCGGCAATGGCTACCATATTGTATTTTTTGCGCAAAAGACAAGCCAAAACATTGGCAAAATCAATGGAAGAAAAACCTAAAAAGAAGTAAAAGCCCGTATGGACCTTTGGATATATATTGCTTTATCGTTACTTTTTTCCGCTTTCTTTTCCGGAATGGAAATAGCCTTTATTACGGCAAACAAATTGCAAATAGAGCTTGACAGCAAACAAGGTTCGCTGGTAGGGAAAATAAACAGTTTTTTTATCGAAAACCCCTCGCGGTTTATTGCTACAATGCTCATCGGCAACAATATAGCTTTGGTCGTGTATGGTATGCTAATGGCAAAAGCACTGACGCCTATTTTGGGCAAAATGCCGCAAATACAATCCAACGAGATGCTGATGCTTACCGCTCAAACCATTATCTCGACATTAATTGTACTGATTACCGCCGAATTTTTGCCCAAAGCATTATTCCGTATTAACCCAAACAAATTGCTCAATTTTTTCAGTTTTCCGGTTACGGTAATATTTGTTATTTTGTCGCCGATAGTGTATTTTATCAATGGTATAAGCAATATATTTTTAAAATATGTTTTTCAAGTAGATATAGAAGATGATAAACCCGTTTTTGCAAAAGTAGATATTGATAATTACCTCGAAGAAGTTACCCGCCAAAATACCACATCGGAAAAAGAACTCGACCACGAAATACAAATATTCAAAAATGCGCTTGATTTCAGCAATATCAAAGCCCGCGAGTGTATGGTGCCGCGTACCGAAATTGTGGCTATAGATGTTGATGAATCTATTGATAAATTGAAAAATTTATTCACAGAAACAGGATTATCAAAAATATTGGTATATCGCGAAACCATAGATAATATTATCGGTTATGCACATTTGTACGAAATGTTTAAAAGACCAAAAGAAATAAAAAACATTCTGCTCCCAATAACCATTGTTCCCGAATCGATGCCTGTAAACGAAGTGTTGAGTAAATTAATAGAACAGCGCCGTAGTATTGCCGTTGTTGTTGACGAGTTTGGCGGAACATCAGGAATTATTACTACCGAAGATATTATTGAAGAAATTTTTGGTGAAATAGAAGACGAACACGATAAAGAAAACCTGACTGAAGAAAAAATCGACGACAAAACCTATCGATTTTCTGCCCGGTTAGAAATTGATTATCTGAATGAAAAATATAATTTGCAACTTCCCGAAAGTGATGAATATGAAACACTTGGCGGAATGTTGTTGCAGGAGTTTGGTACCATACCCAATATAAAAGACCGTATAAAAATTCGCAATTACGAGATTATTATAGATGAGGTAGAAGCCAACAAAATAGATACGGTTGTTTTAAAAATATTGGATTAACGGGTTGCATCATGAATTTGAAAAATACATTAAAAGAAATATTGATTATTCTTGGCATTGATGCAACAAAAAATGTTAAGTACGACCGTTTAACTCGAAAAATTCTTCAAACAACATTAAAAACAAACAGTAATTGCATTGACATTGGTTGCCATAAAGGAGAAATTTTAGCACTGATGATACAATATGCGCCAAATGGTAAACATTTCGCTTTTGAACCTATTCCTGCTTTAAACAAAAAACTGCAGCAAAAATTTTCTGATAGAGCAAATATTTATCCTTATGCTCTGGCAGAAAAAAGTGGAAACAGTACCTTTAATTGGGTGAAAAATGCTCCGGCATACAGTGGTTTAAAAAAACGAAAATACGACATTAGTAATCCTAAAATAGAAAAAATAGATGTGGAAATTCGCACATTGAATGAAATTATTCCGGATGATGTAAAAATTGATTTTATAAAAATCGATGTGGAGGGCGCAGAATTAGGCGTTCTGAAAGGAGCCAGCCGGGTGTTGCAAAATCAACCAACAGTATTGTTTGAATTTGGTTTGGGCGCAAGTGATTATTATAATACGCAACCCGAAGATATTTTTAAATTATTTAATAATCATCAACTAAACATTTACACTTTGGACGATTATGTGCACAATAAAATGCCTTTAACACTGCAACGTTTCAAAGATTATTATTCAAATAACACCGAATATTATTTTATTGCATCAAAATAGTTTCTTTACCTAAGAAAGACTTATTCCAAATTTTTTCATTTCTTCCCAAAAGTGAGGGAAAGATTTATTTACTACCATAGGATTTTCCATTTCTATTTGCCCAAATATTTGTGCCGCAGACGAAAAAGCCATTGCCATTCGGTGGTCATTATAGGTAGAAATTGCCGATTGGGGTTTAGCCAAATTTTCCGGGTGAATAACTAAGCGGTTATTAGTTTGGTCAAATTGTGCATCAACATTCAATTTTTTCAATTCGTTTTGCAAAGCAGCAATGCGGTTGGTTTCTTTGTGAAGTAACGTTTGTAACCCTTCCAGTTCAGCCGGAATTTTCAACAATGAGCAGGTTACGGCAAGCGTTTGGGCTAAATCGGGATTGTTGAAAAAGTTGTACGTGAACTTTGAAGGAAGTTCTTTCTTTTCCTCTTTTGTAAGAATTACAGCATCATCCAAAAATGTGGTTTGGATACCAAAATTGCTGTAAATGTTATACACTTCAACATCGCCTTGAATAGAGTTTTTATATAAATAAGGAATTTTTACTTTTTGAAGATTTTGCGAAAACAAAAAGGATTGATAAATATACGATGCCGCCGACCAATCATTTTCTACAAAATACGTTTTATTGGCATATTTCCCTTCTTTTACAACTATTTCAGGATAATTTACCGCAATATCTACACCAAATTCCCGCATTAATTTTGCCGTCATTTCAATATACGGTTTTGATACGGGTTCGCCTTGTAACCGAATTGTTAAACCACCCTGTAAATAAGGAGCAATGAGCATTAGCGCACTAACAAATTGACTGCTTTTTGTGGCGTCTATGGAAATTGTGCCGCCGTGCATATTTCCACGTTTTATATGCACCGGAGGTTTGCCTTCTTCTTTTATATATTCTATTTCGGCGCCTAAACTGTTCAGTGCGTCTACCAGTTCTTTTATGGGGCGGTTTTGCATTTCACCTTCTGCCGTAAGAATGAAATCATTTCTCAATAAAGCCAAATAAGCCAATAGAAACCGAAAAGTTGTGCCACCCAACTTGGCATTATGCTCTTTTTGATTAACATTTTTCAATATTTCCAAAAGTGTTTCGGTGTCTTGTGCTTCGGATAAATTATGAATGTTTTCCAAATAACCGGAAAGAGCTTTAATAATCAGCAATCGGTTGCTGATGCTTTTTGATGCCGGCAATAATACGGTTATTTCTTTTTCGGTAACTGGATGGTAAGAAACAGTGTGTATATCGGTCATTTATTGGTTTTGTTTACGGCGTTGCAATTCTTTTTTTATCAGATACAATTCGCGGCTTTGTTGCCCGGCGACCGAGGTGTTTTCTTGTGCCCGGCGAATAAGGTAAGGAATAACATCTTTTACCGGCCCGTAAGGCACGTATTTGGCTACATTATATCCGTTTTGTGCCAAATTAAAGCTGATATGGTCGCTCATACCGTATAGTTGGGCAAAATAAACTTTATCATCCTCTTTGGCAATGTTGTTTTCAGCGATTAATTGAGTCAAAAGCATCGAACTGTTCTCGTTATGCGTTCCGCAACAAATGGCAAATCGATTATAATGTTGAATACAAAATTTCAGTGCCAAATCAAAGTCGCGGTCGGTGGCTTCTTTATTGGGTTGTATTGGCGATTCGTAACCGAGCTTTTCGGCACGTTCACGTTCTTTTTCCATATAAGCGCCGCGTACAAGTTTCATTCCGACATAAAAATTTTCTTTTTCTGCTTCGGCAAGAATTTCTTTTAAATAAGCCAAACGGTCAACCCTGTACATTTGAGCCGTATTATATACTACGGCTTTTTCTTTGTTGTATTTTTTCATCATTTGCAAGGCAATATTGTCTATTGCATCTTGAATCCACGATTCTTCGGCATCTATAAAAATTGGCACACCCGACTCATAAGCATACCGACACATTTTATCTATCCGGTTTACTACACGTTCAAATTCTTTTTCTTCATCAACAGAAAGTTTCTTGTGTGCATTTACTTTTTCAAGTAATGAAAAACGGGCAAATCCGGTAGGTTTAAATACAGAAAAAGGAATATTTGGGTTTTCTTTGGCTTTGTTGATGGTTGCCAAAACTTGCTCTACATTTTTGTCAAATTCAGTTTCTTCTTCTTTTCCTTCTACCGAATAATCCAAAATAGTTTTGACATTGTATTTTCCTAATGTGTTAATAACCCCTTCGCACTCTTTGATGGTTTCGCCGCCGCAAAATTGCCGGTAAACGGTATTTTTGATAATTCCCAATACGGGTAAGTGTAATTTTAAGGTAATATTCAGTAGCGAAGGACCAATTTTGATTAACCAATTATATCCTATAATTTTAAACAGCCAATACGCTTTTTTAAGGTCTTTGGAAGATTTATATTGGAATGCAATTTCGGTATTTGAAAAATCAAGCATAAGTTTGTTTGTTATTACCAAGCAAATTTAAGAGGTAATACATAATAAAGTATGATTAAAATCAATTAATTATTGCAAATGAATGACAACCAATTGCCAATAAGCATCAGTAAATACTTTGACTCATTGAATGAGTTTTTGTCATCAACAAAAAAAGACAATATTTTTATCTTAGCTGATGAAAATACGTTGGCGTATTGTGTGCCGTTATTGCTTAAAAATGCAGAACTGTTGCAAGGGGCAGAAATAATAGAAACCGAAAGTGGCGAACATAATAAAAACTTGTCGCTTACGCAAAATTTATGGGAATATTTAACCCGAAAAAAAGCATCTCGCAACAGCTTGTGGATAAATCTTGGAGGGGGCGTAATTACCGATTTGGGCGGGTTTGTGGCATCAACGTATAAAAGAGGTATATCATTCATCAATATCCCAACCACTTTGTTGGCACAAGTAGATGCTTCTGTTGGCGATAAAACGGGTATAGATTTTTTAGGATACAAAAATCAAATAGGAGTTTTTAGTCAAGCCGACTTTACCTATATCAATCCCTTGTTTTTAAACACATTGCCCAAAAGACAAATTTTATCGGGGTTTGCCGAAATAATTAAACACGCTTTAATTGCCGATAAGCATTATTGGAATGCTATTGTCGAACTGGATTTTTCATCCTTTGATATGTGGGAAAAAATTATTCGGCGCTCGGTTGAAATAAAATTATCTATAGTTAATGCTGATCCGTATGAACAAGGATTGCGAAAAGTATTGAATTTTGGGCATACTGTTGGTCATGCTTTGGAAACGTGGTTTTTAAACACCAACACCCCTTATTTGCATGGTGAAGCCATTGCCCAAGGTATCATTGCCGAAGCACTGTTATCCGTTAAAAACACAGGGCTATCATTAGAAGAATTTGAGCTTATTCAAGCATTTATCTTGTCCATTTATGGCAAATGCCGCAGGTTTGATGTGGTAGAAGTGCTCGAAATTATGCAACAAGACAAGAAAATGAAACACGGAAAGTTGCAATTTTCGTTACTCAGCAAAATAGGAGAATCAACATTTGATTGTGAAGTGCCCACAGAAGATGTTGTAGAATCATTGCATTATTTGTTGTGAAAAATCTAAACAAAAAGCTGATGGAATAGTTTTGCTGTTGTGTTTTTATTCCTACTTTTAACCAGCAAAACCGAATCATCATGAAATATTTACCCATAGACAATCAGTTATTTACTGCAAACAGAAAAAGATTAAGAAACTTATTGCCCCACGGAGCATTGGCGGTTTTTAATGCCAACGACATTATGCCAACCAATGCAGACGGTACAATGCCTTTTAAACAAAACAGCGATTTGTTTTATTTTTCGGGTGTTGATCAAGAAGAAACAATTTTGGTGGTTTTCCCCACAGCGGTTAATCCGGCACACAGAGAAATTTTATTTGTAAGAGAAACAAATGAAGAAATTGCCATTTGGGAAGGCGAAAAACTGACCAAAGAAAAAGCAACCGAAGTAAGCGGTATTAAAACCGTTTATTGGACATCTCAATTTGAGCAAATTTTTCATTCGTTAATGCAACAAGCCGAAAGTGTATATTTAAATAAAAATGAACATGCCCGGGCAGCTTCACCTGTTGAAACAAGAGACGACCGCTTCCGCAAATGGTGTATGGAGAAATACCCGTTGCATCAATATCACCGTGTAGCACCTTTGTCAACAACATTAAGAGCCATCAAGTCGCCATTGGAGGTGGAATTGATTCAAACAGCTTGCAATATTACCGAAGGCGGTTTCAGAAGGGTGTTAGAATTTGTTAAGCCCGGTGTAATGGAATACGAAATTGAAGCAGAATATTTGCATGAATTTATTCGCAATCGCTCAAAAGGTTTTGCCTACGAGCCAATTATTGCTTCGGGTTTTGATTCATGTGTATTACACTATGTAAATAACAACAAAGAATGTTTGGATGGGGATATTTTATTGATGGATGTAGGCGCAGAATATGCCAATTATGCATCGGATATGACACGTTGTATTCCGGTAAACGGAAAATTCACTCAACGGCAAAAAGATGTTTATAATGCTGTGTTGCGCGTAATGCGTGAAGCGGTAAAAATGTTACGTCCGGGCACTTTGCATGAAGAATACCACAAAGAAGTGGGAAAAATTATGGAAAGCGAACTCATTGGTTTAGGCTTGTTGGATAAACACGATGTAGCCAAGCAAGACCCTAAAAATCCGCTTTACAGAAAATATTTTATGCACGGCACATCGCATCATATGGGCTTGGATGTGCACGATGTTGAAGACCGTAATCGTCCTTTTGAAGCCGGAATGGTTTTAACCTGTGAGCCGGGCATTTATATTCGCGAAGAAAGTTTAGGCATCCGTTTGGAAAATGACATACTAATTACCGAAGACGGACCGGTAGATTTGATGAAAAATATTCCGATTGAAGCAGAAGAAATTGAAGATTTGATGAATTAGAATTTTCTTGTGACTTTTTTTCTTGAAGCTGTCTTAATATTTTGAATCCTAATTAATGGAAGAAATTTTTAAAAAAGACAGAAACAGTTTAAGTGATGAAGAAATAGTTTATTGTGTGCTTAAAGGACACGTAGATTATTTTGAAGTTATTTATAATCGTTATGCTAAAAAAATTTATCAAAAATGTCTGACATTCACTAAAAACAAAAGTGAAAGTGAAGATTTATTGCAAGAAATTTTAATAAAAATATTTACAAATTTATATTCATTTAGAAATAAATCATCTTTCAATACTTGGGTGTATTCAATAGCACACTTTCATTGTATAAATTATTTAAAACACAATAAAACAAAGTTTCAAAAAAACACACTTTCTATAGAGGATGTGCTTTATATTGAATCTGAAAAAACAGAACAAGCAGAAGGTGACGATGATAATGATAAGTTTTTATTCAATTTAAGTGTTGAAGAGTTAAAAAAAGTGCTTGATTTATTGCCGGTAGAAGATAAAGCCATTTTACTTTTAAAGTATCAAGACGGTTTGAAAATAAATGAAATTTGTGAAGTGTTGGAATTAGGAGAAAGTGCTGTTAAAATGAGAATAAAAAGAGCAAAAGAAAAAGCAAGAATATTAGCGCAAAAGGTACAAGAAAACCCAAATTTTCATATTAGTTATGCAAAATAATTCATCAAATAACACTAATATTTTTCACCGGCTTTATAAAGATGAAGAGCCAAGTGAAGAAGTAAAAGAAAAAGTAATGGATGTAGTAAAATCATCTAAAACTATATTTGATTTATTTGAGTTGTTTTCGCATAAATATTTTTCATCACTTATTCAATTAATTGTAAATACTAAAAAAAATAAAGATAATGGAAAAAACAATCATTGACTGGACAGAAATTACTTTAAACTCGTTAAACACTTTTTGGAATCAAATAGCTCAGTTCTTACCAAAACTAATAGGAGCAATCTTAATTTTAGTTATAGGTATTATTATTGCAAAAATTTTCAGTTTAATTGTTAAGGGTATTTTCAAATTAAAAATACTTAAAACATCACTGTCTAAATTGTCGGTAATAAAATCTATAGATTTTTCTAAAATAGATTTGGAGAAAATTATATCAAAATTTGTTTATTGGTTGGTGTTGTTGTTTTTTATAATTTCTGCATTTGAAGTAATTGGAGTGCCTTCAATTTCGGATAAAATAAATGCTATAATAAATTACTTACCCTCGCTTATATCCGGTTTATTGTTGTTTATTGTAGGGTTATATATAGCTGAAATTGTAAGAAATACTATTTCAGGAATATTAAAGTCTATAAATGTTAGTGGTGCTTCAATTATCAGTAATGTTGTTTTTTATGTTATTTTTTTAATAGTAATTATTACAGCATTAAACCAAATTGGGGTAGAAACTGAATTATTAACCAACAATTTTACAATGTTAATTGGTTCTGTATTGGTTGCGTTTGCCATATCTTTTGGGTTGGGCTCTAAGCCGGTTGTTACCAACATACTAACGGGATATTATTCACAAAAAGCACTTGAAGTAGGAAATGTTGTTGAAATTGATGACCTAAAAGGTAAGATTGTTGAAAAAGAATCAACATTTATTATTCTTGAGCAACAAGATGGCACTCGTATAGTTGTGCCAAACAGTAAAATTTACAATTCTACGGTAAAGATTATAAAATAGTTTATAATGCAATTTAGAAGTAAACCCATAACTTTATTAATATTCTTTATCTCAAATCTACTGAGTGTTGTCGCTCAAGAAACAATAGTTACAAATCGACCGTTAAACTTTAACGGTGTAACAGTTGTAGGGAATAATTATTTGCAGTTTGAAAATGGAGTGAATTACAATGGCTCTAATTTCAACTATTTTGAAAACATGATTAGATACGGACTGCCCTTTAAAGCCGATGTATTTCTACAACAACAAATAAATTTTACACATACAAGCTACAACCCTTATATAGGACTTAAAAAGAAACTATTCAGTGAAGATGATTTTTTTGTTGGTTCTTCGGCTTTAGCCGCAATAAATATAAATGGAGCTTATTATTATCAGTTGCTATTGCGACGAAATTTAAATGAGCGATTTAAAATTAACCTTTACACAGAATTTTATAATTTCAGATTCGATTCACATAAAGAATCAATTTCTTTAACTTACTCTTACGCTAAAATATTATCTTTTACAACAGAGTTTTTTACACAAAATTTCGATAGTAAAACTGCTCAATTAAATTTTGCCAATACTGTTTTGATAAATAAGGACGTTCAGCTCGATGTTAATGGAGGGAAAAATTTATATTTTAACACATATTATATTAATTTTGGTTTGTCATTCAGGTTTTATACAAAATAACACATATTGGCAAACAAAAGCTTACTTTTCAAAAACGCAACCATTCATTACCAAAAAAGAGGTAAAGGTCCGGCAATAGTTTTTTTGCACGGATTTTTGGAGAATCATTCCATGTGGAACGACTTTTCGGATGTTTTACACAAAAATCATACGGTTATTGCTGTTGATTTGCCCGGTCACGGAAAATCTGACGATATTGCTTACGTTCATACAATGGAAGAAATGGCTGAGGTAGTAAGAGCAATTGTTGAGAAAGAAAATATCCGCAGACATTACCTAGTTGGCCATTCAATGGGTGGTTATGTATCAATGGCTTATGCCGAGAAGTATCCCGATGCAATTAAAGGGTTGGTCATGTTTCATTCAACAGCATCTGCTGATACAGAGCAAAAAAAGAAAGACCGCGACCGAGCCATAAAAGTAGTGAAGCACAATAAAGATTTGTTCATCAATGAAGCTGTTCCCAAACTGTTTAATACCAATTACCGTCCTTATACAAGAGAAATAGCTGTTTGTAAACGGATAGCCAAAAAAATGAGCGCTAAGTCTATTGTTGCAGCACTTGAAGGAATGAAAATAAGACTTGACCGTGAAGTGGTCTTAAAATTCGCCCCTTACAAAGTTTTGTATATTATCGGAAAACAAGATAATGTATTACCTTATAAAAGTTTAATCAAACAAGCCCAAATTCCCGAACAAGGTGATTATTTATTGTTGGAAAATTGCGGACACATGGGGCATATAGAAGCAAAAGGGCAATGCATTCGCACGATTAAAACTTTTATTGCTTAGATTGCAAAAAGCCCTGAAAACTACTTTCAGGGCTTTTTGAGAACAAAATTCATCTAAATATTATTCTACCGTAACTGATTTTGCCAAATTACGCGGTTGGTCAACATTACATCCACGCATAACAGCAATGTAATAAGAAACCAATTGTAACGGAATAACAGTCAATAATGGCGACCAAGGTTCAACAATTTCAGGAATTTCAATGACATAATCAGCCATTTTTTTAACCGTTTCATCACCTTTCGTAACAATTGCAATTACTTTACCGTTGCGCGCTTTTACCTCTTGAATGTTGCTTACAACCTTTTCGTAATTTCCTTTTTTTGTGGCAATTACAATTACCGGCATATCTTCATCAATAAGGGCAATAGGTCCGTGTTTCATCTCTGCTGCAGGATATCCTTCGGCATGTATATATGATATTTCTTTTAGTTTTAATGCACCTTCTAATGCAACAGGAAAGTTGTATCCTCTTCCTAAATACAAGAAGTTCGAAACATCTTTATATTTTGCCGAAACTTCTTTGATATACTCGGCATTTTCCAATACATTCTCAATTTTTTCCGGAACTGAACTTAATTCAATCAACAGGCGGTGGAAGTCCGATTCGTTAATGACACCTTTTAAATGCCCCAAGCGTAAAGCCATTAAACAGAGAACTGTAACCTGAGCGGTAAATGCTTTGGTAGAGGCAACGCCAATTTCCGGTCCGGCGTGGGTATAAACACCGGCATCGGTAATGCGGGAAATAGTTGAACCAACAACATTACATACACCCAAAATAGTGGCTCCTTTCGATTTTGCCAATTCAAGTGCCGCAATGGTGTCTGCAGTTTCTCCTGATTGTGAAATAGCAATTACCACATCATTTTCATTGATAATCGGGTTGCGATACCGGAATTCCGAAGCATATTCAACTTCTACCGGAATGCGAGCCAAATCTTCAAAGAGATATTCGCCCACCAATCCGGCGTGCCAAGAGGTTCCACAAGCCACAATGATAATTCTGTTGGCATTAAGAATTTTATTTTCATAATCTTTTATTCCGCCCAAAGCAACTGTTCCTTTGCGAATATTTAGTCGACCGCGCATACAATCTTGAACAGAACGGGGTTGCTCATATATTTCTTTAAGCATAAAATGGTCATATCCGCCTTTTTCAATGGCTTCAAGTTGCAATTCCAGCTCTTGGATATAAGGCTCTATTTTTTCGTTTTTGATGGTTTTTAGCTTCAAACCGTCTTTTAAGTCTATTCGTGCAATTTCTTCATCTTCCAAATAGACAACATTTTTTGTGTACTCAATGATAGGTGTAGCATCCGATGCGATATAAAAATCATCTTCGCCAATACCTATAACCATCGGACTGCTTTTTTTTGCGGCAATGAGGGTATGTGGGTCGTCTTTTGATAAAATAACGATAGCATAAGCACCTATAACCTCACCAAGGGCAATTCTAACTGCTTCGAATAAGTCTTTACCGGTTTTTTCTTGAATATCTTCTATCAGATGAATGAGTACTTCGGTATCGGTTTCACTTTCAAAATGATGGCCGCGCTTAATCAATTCGGCTTTTAGCGAAGCGTAATTTTCTATAATTCCATTATGAATAATGGCTAATTTTTTATTTTCGGAAAAATGCGGATGAGCGTTTACATCATTGGGTGGTCCGTGTGTAGCCCAACGGGTATGTCCAATACCAATATTTCCGGTTACATCTTTATCTTTTGTAAATTCCAATAAATCGGAAACTTTACCTTTCTTTTTATACAGGTTAATTTCACCGTTAGAGAGCATTGCCACACCGGCACTGTCGTATCCGCGATATTCCAATCGTTGAAGTCCTTTGATTAATATAGGAAAAGCATCGTGATGTCCTACATAAGCAACAATTCCACACATAATTTATCGTTTATTTAGTATAATATACTCGTAAAGTTACTTTTTTATTTGGATTATTTGGCGCACCTAAAACAACACGGTTTGGGTAGATTGATGCTCCGGAAACTTTTACCAATAATCCGTAATCATTTTCTTTGCCGTTAATTAATTCCTGCACGTGGCGGCTAATGTTTAATACATACTCTTGATTGATTTCATCATAATTTCCGCCAAAATAGGTAACACCTTCCAAAAAGTCGGGTAAAAATTCCAACTCGCCGTTTTCATTTAATTTAGAAACGGTAATGTTGTCCGGTACAGGATAGTTACCGATTTTATTGTTTTCTACCGGAATAACCAATTCAACTTTATTTATCAATAAGTTTTGATTCTTTAAACTTTCAATGTATGGAAAGTTAATTTTTACTTGAAGCCCTGCGGCACCTTGTAAATAATTATATGCCGTATCGAAAATTTCGGTTTGGTTGAATGCTTGCTCTACTTCCGTGCCGGTGTAATCGTGATTAAAGACGTTGTATTTAGCACATTCACTGTTTACAACAAAAGTATATTGATATTGTTGTGCCGAATCGGTATTGGTATAATAGATGGTTAAACCAGATACGGCGCTAAGCAAATCAAATGACACAATAGAACCTGTTCCTTGTGCAAATGTTTGTGAAGAATCCATTGCTACATACAACCCTTTCATAAACTCTAGGAAATTGTCGTTGTTTTCAAGGTCGGTGGTGCCGCCGGCGTTTAATAATTTTTGTCCAAAAGCAGAGCTTAAAGGAATACGCAAGTGAGGGGTGGTTTTTTCTCCACCTACCGAAACACTGTCGTTGATTGCGGGTACAAAAGTGTAAGAGGCAATTTCGGACAATATATTTAAGTAATGATTAGAATAATAACTGCTATCCGGATATAAATCGTCGCTTATTTCATAAACTTTAATGTTCAACGGGTCTGTTTCTGAGCCGTAAAGCGATTGATAATCGAGGGCTAAAATTACCGAATCCAGCACAACGTTTGTCCCAAAATCTACACTGTTGCCTGTTAACCGGACTTGTGTGTAAAAGCCGGCTTGGGTTATACCAAAAACCGGGTCGTTGTATTTTCCCAATAAATTGTATGCGGCAATGCTTGACAATACAGAGTCATCGGTTAATGTTTCGAGTTTTAAACTAATGGTGTCGGTATAGTTTAATCCAACAGGTGGATTGTCAAATGCAGGAACAATATTTCCTTTCTTTTTGCAACCGCCCAACAGGATTAAAAAAAAGAGAGCGGAAAGCATAACTTTCCGCTTAGTAAGATTTTTCATTCGTTCAAAAGATTTCATAAAAAGTTGTTAATCAGCCATTACTTCGTTTGTTTCCAAAATTTCGTCGTAAAAATCAGAGTAGGCATCAATATAACTGTCTTCGTTATGATATCCTAATTTCATTTTATCCGAATCGTTAAAAGCTTTCTCTAAACCTTCGGGTAGTTTTTCGCTTCCTTTAATCACGGCATCTGACCACGTCATTGCTGCTTTGTTTAAGTTTTCAAACGTTGGTTGAGCCAAATTTTCCACATCTTTGCCCGAAACGCCATCCATAATTGCTTTTTTGGCCATTTCGTTATTTAACGTTCCGTCGAAAGGATTGTTGTAAAGCGAGAAAACTATTTTTGAATTGGCAAAAATTGGTTCGTTTTTGTATGCTGTGCGGATATACATTGGTACCATTGCTGTCATCCAGCCGTGGCAATGGATAATATCCGGCGCCCAGCCCAATTTTTTAACCGTTTCTATCACGCCTTTTCCGAAAAAGATGGCGCGCTCATCATTGTCGGCAAAAAATTCCCCGGTTTCTTTATCATGATGAACCGCTTTGCGTTTAAAATAATCTTCATTATCAATAAAATATACCTGCATACGGGCTTGCGGTATTGAGGCGACTTTTATTATCAAAGGGTGGTCTTCGTCGTTGATTATCAAATTCATACCGCTTAAACGAATAACTTCGTGCAATTGGTGGCGTCTTTCGTTTACCACACCGTAACGTGGCATAAACATTCTGATTTCTTTTCCTTTTTCTTGTATTCCTTGCGGTAAGTAGCGAGAAATTTTAGAAATTTCGTTTTCTTCTGTGTAAGGGGTAATTTCTTGGGAAATAATTAAAACTCGTTTTTTACTCATATCGCCTCTAAATATTTATAATTAACAGCAAAATTACGAAAAATCAAGCTTTTACGCAAGTTTTAAAGCAGTTCAATTAAACTAATCTGTATTTTTCTTTTGATATTCCGAATAAAAAACTAATTTTTCAAGCTGTTAATTTTTAGAACAATGAACGACGATAAAAAATTATTCCTGCTCGATGCTTATGCTTTGATTTACAGAGCTTATTATGCATTTATTCGCAATCCAAGATATAATTCGAAAGGAGAAAATACATCAGCGGCTTTTGGGTTTACTCGTGTTCTTATCGATATTATAAAAAATGAACATCCCAACTATATAGCCGTGGTTTTTGATTCGCCCGAAGAAACCCTTCGTGCATCCGAATATGCCGAATACAAAGCAAACAGAGAAGAAACACCCGAAGATATTCGCAAGGCAATACCGTGGATTAAAAAAATCATAGAAGCATTTCACATCCCCATATTGATAAAACCCGGTTATGAAGCCGATGATATTATAGGCACTATTGCCAAAAAGGCCGAAAAGCATGGTTTTATCACGTATATGATGACTCCGGATAAGGATTTTGCACAATTGGTGTCGGAGAATATATTTATGTATAAACCTGCAAAAGGAGGG
Organism: Flavobacteriales bacterium UBA852; assembly: GCA_002295925.1. Taxonomy (GTDB): domain Bacteria; phylum Bacteroidota; class Bacteroidia; order Flavobacteriales_E; family Vicingaceae; genus UBA852. The sequence continues at coordinate 6,423 of DBGO01000013.1, read as the reverse complement.
AAGAAGCCCGAAATTTGGGGGCCTAAAGAAGTTCGCCAACATTTTCAAATAAAAGACCCAAAACAAGTCATTGATATTTTAGGATTGTGGGGTGATGCGGTGGATAATATTCCCGGCGTACCCGGAATAGGCGAAAAAACAGCAATAAAACTCATTAAACAATATGGCAGTATTGAAAACTTGCTTGCGCATACCCACGAGCTTAAAGGAAAGCTTAAAGAAAATCTGGAGAAATACGCCGAGCAAGCATTATTGTCGAAAAAATTGGCAACGATAGATACTAATGTGCCGATAGAATTTAATCCGGAAGAGTTGAAATTGGAAGAGCCGGATAAAGAAAAACTGGTTGAGATATTCTCTGAATTAGAGTTTAGAACTTTGGCAAAACAATTTTTGGGAGAAGAAATTGCGGCCACGCCCAAAAAGAATACTTCGGGACAAATGGATTTGTTCGGGCAAGTGGAAGAATCATCGGAAAGTGAAGGTTTGCCCAAGCTTAAAACCATTGACGATACTCCGCACAACTATTTTTTTACTGATGCCGATGAAAAACACAAGGCATTAGCCGAACAATTAATGCAACAAGCATCGGTTTGTTTTGATACCGAAACCACTTCGGTAGATGCGCTTGATGCCGAATTGGTAGGTATGTCGTTTAGTTTTAAACCGCACGAAGCTTATTATATTCCTTTTACCGAAAACAAAGAGGAAGTGTTGCACATCTTAAACTATTATAAACCGTTTTTTGAGAATGATAAAATAGAAAAAGTAGGGCAAAATTTAAAGTATGATATCAAAGTGCTTAAAAATTACGGTATTGACGTTAAATTGCCTTATTTTGATACAATGGTGGCGCATTACCTTGCACATCCCGAGCAAAAGCACAGTATGGACGAACTCTCGGAAGTGTATTTGGGATACAGACCGGTTAGTATTGAGTCGTTGATTGGGAAAAAAGGCAAAAACCAAAAATCGATGCGCTCCGTGCCGCAAGAAACCATTAGCAATTACGCCGCCGAGGATGCAGATGTTACCTTCCGGCTTAAAAAACCATTGTTGGAAGAGTTGGAAAAGATAAACTCGGTAAAATTATTTTCCGACATCGAAGTGCCTTTGATAAAAGTATTGGCAGATATGGAGTGGGAAGGCGTAAAGCTTGACACAAATGTATTGCAGCAAATCTCTGACGAAATAACACAGGATATTCAACAACTTGAAAAAGACATTTATGCTTTGGCCGGCACAACATTTAATTTGGATTCGCCAAAACAATTGGGTGATGTGTTGTTTAACAAGATGAAAATAGTAGAGAACCCCAAAAAAACCAAAACCGGACAATATTCTACCAATGAAGAAGTGTTGAACTCACTGAAAGACAAACACGAGATTATTCCTAAAATTTTAGAATACAGAACGCTTAAAAAACTGAAAACCACTTACGTAGATGCTTTGCCCAAGCTGATAAATCCCAAAACCGGGCGCATTCATACCACGTATATGCAAACAGTTGCTGCTACAGGAAGATTGAGCTCAACCAATCCTAATTTGCAAAACATACCTATTCGTAATCCTCGTGGTCAGGAGGTGAGAAAGGCTTTTGTTGCCCGAAATGAAGATTACTTGATATTATCATCGGATTACTCGCAAATAGAGTTGCGCATTATAGCCGCATTAAGTGAAGATGAGAATATGATAGCCGACTTTTTGGCCGGAAAAGATATTCATGCCGCTACGGCAGCCCGTGTTTTTGAAGTGCCATTGGATAAGGTGGACAGAGAAATGCGACGAAAAGCCAAAACGGTAAATTTTGGTATTATATACGGCGTTTCTGCCTTTGGTTTGTCCCAAAATTTGGATATTTCCCGAAAGGAAGCCAAAGAAATTATTGAAAATTATTTTACAAAATACCCTAAAATAAAGGAGTATATAAATAAATGCATTGCATTTGCCCGCGAGCACGGATATGTAGAAACCATAATGCATCGCCGGCGCTATTTGCCCGATATCAATTCGCGCAATGCTGTTGTGCGAGGTCATGCCGAACGCAATGCCGTAAATTCGCCTATTCAGGGTTCGGCAGCAGATATTATTAAAATTGCCATGATAAACATTCACCGTGAATTGGAAAATAAAAACAGGCAAACCAAACTTATTTTACAAGTGCACGATGAGCTGATTTTGGATGTATATAAACCCGAATTGGAAGAAATAAAACAATTGGTAAAAGATAAGATGGAAAATGCCGTGTCGCTTAAAGTACCTTTGGTAACCGATATGAATGCCGCCGACAATTGGCTTGATGCGCATTAATGTTCTTTCTTATTAATAAGTTTTGAGGTAGTAACGTAAATAAAAAATTATGAATAAAACAATTTTAATCACAGGAGGAACCGGGTATATTGGTTCTTGGGTAACAAAATATTTGTTGGAAAAAGGTTATACGGTAAGACTTACCCTAAGAGATAAAAGCAAAACTCAAAAATATCAACATCTGATTGATATAGAAAAAAGTTCAGATGGAAAATTAGAGTTTTGGGAAGCCGATTTACTGTCAGAAGGAGCATTTGACAAACCGGCAGAAGGTTCCGATGCAATAATACATATGGCGTCTCCTTTTACCTTGCGTTTTAAAGATGCTCAAAAGGAATTAATAGACCCCGCGCTTAAAGGAACTCGAAATGTATTGTGCGCCGCCTCAAAATCATCAACTGTTGAAAAAGTGGTTTTAACTTCAAGCGTGGCGGCTGTGCATGGTGATAATATCGACATGAAAGAATTAGGTATTTCAGAATTTACAGAAGAACATTTTAATTATTCAAGTACCGTTTCTCATCAACCCTATTCTTATTCAAAAGTATTAGCAGAAAAAGAAGCTTGGAAAATTTATGAAAGCCAAAACCAATGGAAGCTGGTTGTGATAAACCCTTCTTTTGTGTTAGGTCCTTCTTTAACTATAAGTTCAAATTCAGAGAGTTTAAATTTTATGAAGGATATGCTTACAGGTAAATATTATATGGGAGCTCCCAACTTAATGTTTGGATTTGTAGATGTGAGAGATGTGGCAAATGCACATATTTTGGCTTTGGAGAACGAAAAAGCAGAAGGGCGTCATATTTTAGCTGAAAGAACAATGAATGTATATGAATTTTCACGTTTAATTAAATCAATTTACGGGAATAAATATAAATTGCCGTTGATGCAATCTCCTAAATTTATGCTTTATTTAGTAGGATGGATGTTTAATTTAAAACCTAAATTCATTCGCCGAAATGTTGGGTATGATATCAAATTGAATAATACAAAAAGCAAGGAAAAATTAGGGTTGAAATATACTCCTTTGGAAAAAACCATTGAAGATATGGTTCGGCAAATGCAGGAAAGTAAAATTTTAAAATAAATGAAACAAATTTAAGTGTTGGAAAATAGCTTGACGTGTTTTAGTCTTCGTTTTGTGAGTTTACCGGGATGGAACAACGCTTTATTATCGTAATATTTTCTCCAAATTTCTTCCTTTTGCCAATTCATCGACTAACTTGTCGAGATATCGAACTTTTTTTGTTAACGGATTTTCAATCTCTTCGATTTTATGACCGCAAATAGTTCCTTTTATAAGGTTTGCTTTTGGGTTTAAAGTTGCTTTTTGAAAAAATTCTTCAAAAGTTACATTTTTGTCAATCAGTTCTTGTAATGTGTTTTCGTCAAAACCTGTCAGCCATTCAATTACTTGATGTAATTCATTTTTGGTTCTTCCCTTTTTCTCAACTTTTTTAAGGTAATGCGGATAAATTGATGCAAATGTCATTTTTGCTATTAGTTCGTCTTGTTTGGCAGAATTTTTCATTTTAAAACCTCTATTTATCATTAGTAACAACTTTATATTTTAAGTTAAGTCTTGAAGCCAGATGTTTTCCTAATTCGACAAATGCCTCAAAATTGAGTTTCTTTTCATTCCAACCTTGCCACGAATTAGTTGTAAGGTTTGCAAATTCAAAAGATGTTTTATCATCCAAATAAAAAATGTGATAATATACCTTATAGTTAATCCCTTTCCAATTCCAGTGGTCGCATTTAATTTTTAGAACAAGAATGTAGCCGTTGTTTTTATCAATCGCATCTTTCTTTATTGCTTGTGCGGGAAAGAGCTTTTCTTTTATCCCTATAACCCCGTTTTTTGCGAACAATCGCAGTCCTAATTCTTTGTAAAAGTCAATATCCTTTAAACCATTCGGAGCGATTAATTCTGTTTTTTCAATTTTATTTAATAAGTTTTTTCTTTTATAATAATAGCTGGTGATTTTTAGAAGAAAAGCCGCACAAATTGAGATAAAAATACAATGAGTGGCAGGATATAAATCAGACGTAATTGTGAAATTAATATATGATAAGCATAAGAAAATGGCTAACGAATCAAAGAGCCAATTATTGGCTACATATTTTTTGAAAATAATCTTTTTTAGCATTTATAAAGTTAGAATGGTTCTTGTATGCTTAGTTGCTAAATTAGCAAATAATCACTGGAGAGAAGTGCTCCTAGGTGATACACCGGAATAGATAAGAGTTTGAAAAAATGGTTGTTACGACCTGAATACTTTAACTTGGGCTTTTACTTCATTAATTCCGTGAATATTTTCAATATCAATATTTGTTTCGTAATCAAGTCTGTAAATCTTTAAAAGTTCTTTTAGTTCTTTCAGCTTTTTTTTGGCTACTTTATTTTTCCGGTTATATGCATATAAATAACCAAAAGATTTAGGTAGAATCAAAGCTCCTATGCCAATAATAACAAGAGTTACAGTGTGGAATAATCCATAACCAAACAGTTTTTGAGTCAGAAGAATTCCGCCGGCAATAAAACCAATGCTTATGAATAAATAAATGAAGAAAGAACTAATGTAGTTTACTTTTTCTTTATCAATTAGTTTGTTTTCAACAGCAATCTCCGTGATTACTTTTTCAAGAGCACTGCCAAATTTAATTTTAGAGCATTTGTGTTGAAAATCGGGTTTTTTACCGGTCAAGCCACATTTGGTGCCACAATGAATGTTGAAATCTAAATTTTCACAGACTTTACAATGTTTTGCTTTTTCCATTTTTTAAAAATAATGTGATGTGAACGAGCAGGGCTATACAAAGTTGTGGAATTTTCACGCAGTTAAAATTCCACAGTAAACCCTACGCTTGATAAAAGTAATAACTTTTATTTAAAACTCCAAACAGCATCTATTTTGTATAGCCTTTGTTAGCATTAGTTTTTTAATCAAATTCCGATATAGAATTCAGCGAACCAAAAATGAGAAAATGTTCATTCTCATCTAATTTGTAATTCCAATCAGAATTATATGTCTTTCCATTACATAAATTCACGCTAAATCCTGGTCCAAATGAAGCGTTTAATTTATAGGTTACGCCTATCTGATAATTTGTTTTTGAACAAGTTGAGGCAACGTAAATACTTTCACCAATATATTTTCCTTCCAATATCTTAACTAAACTTACCGAACCGAATACCATAGTTCCACATAATTCTGGTTTGGTTGAACAGGTACTAAGAACCTTCACTTTTATGGGGTTCGATTTCAGTTCGTTAATTATTTCATACACTTCTTTTTGCTTCAGACTGTCAAATGCCGTATTACTTTGAGCTATTAAATTATTGCAAAACCCCAAAGTCAAGACAAATAAAAAAGTAATGTATTTTATCGTATTCATTTTATACCATTAATGCTAACGATTACGGCTATGCAAAGTAGTGGAAATCAATCCCGGATTGATTTCCACCGGAACATAACGCTTGGTAAATGTAATAAAAATTTTCAAAACAGAAAAATACCACTATTTTTTGCATAGCCTATGTTAGCCACTGTTTTTTTATTTTCTATTCATCAATTTTATGAGTCGACTGAATCCTTTGTCGGTCATCATTCCCCATTTCATTAATGAACGATATGGATAGTTTTGGATTTCACCCATATTGTCAATAATGGTATATCCGATTATCTTATCAGTCGAGTCGTAATAAAAAATTGTCTGGTCGTAAGTTGGTGTCCCGAACTCTCCCCATCTGTACGAACTTGTGTCATTGAGTACTTCTAAAATTAATCTTGTTTGGACGGCATCGAGTCGTCTTGAGGAGAAAGGAAAGGATTCTTTGACAACCTTGGCATATTTCACTTTACTAATCAGGAAGTCATTTCCTTGTTCTTTGTCTAGACGAACAAGTTGGTCATAATTGTCACGGTCTGAAACTTCTGATTCAGATAAATCCATTTTTTCGACTTCTCTTCTGGTCGAATAGGGGTTTTTCATAAATGTCCAAGTAAGCCATATCACTATCAAGACCGTCAGCAGACCTGAAATTAGTTTTATGGCCTTTTTGGTTTTCATTTTTTAATAGTGGCTAACGTTTAGTATATGGTTTTGTGG
>DBGO01000020.1 GCA_002295925.1 Flavobacteriales bacterium UBA852 | reverse complement strand
TTAGCCTAAATGCACAACGGGTTTAAATATATTTTGTCTTATTTGTAAAATCTTTTGATTTTATCAAATTTCCTTTTTCATCATAATATTCAATTTTTTGCAGCTTCCCATTTTCATCCCAATATTTCCATTTTTTTATTTTTACAATTTTATTTACAGGATAACCAACAAACCCAATCATCATTTTTTTACCTGAATAATAATATGATTTTATCTTATCAAAGAAAAAGTCATCTCTTTTTTTATTTATTCGAAAATAACTTTTATTTCCATTTATATAAAACCATTTCCCTCGGTTAATTATTGGAAATCCTATTCCTTGGTCTATAAAAGTAAACTTTGCTTCTTGTTCACCATTTTCATAGTATTCAATTCCTTTTCCTTTCCCTTTCTTGAAATACCCAACTTCTTCTATTTGTCCAAATTTATTCCAATAATAAAAGTTGCCTTCTATCATCCCGTTTTTATATTTAAAATAACTCTTTTTTTGCCCATTTTCATGAAAAGTTATATAATCACCATGCAAAGTATTATTTTTTAGTGATTTTACTTCACTTATAGAAGAAAACGAAGAATCATAATATGTGTATGTGATTTTAAAAGTATCTGGTTGGCAAATATATTGGTAATATACTTCGTTTCTGTTTTGAACTATTAAAGTATCAATCAAAGGGTTTTCATACTGTGAGAATAATTTTATATTAATAAAAAAAACAAAATAAAAACCAAATTATTGAGGATCAATCCATTCGCCATTTTCATCTTTTCCATAGGTCAACTTCTTTTTTTCAACAGGTTGTTTTTCTAAATATTTAACTTCTTGGGTATAAAATATTTTAACATCATAAGTAAAGTTTTCTCCAACATCAGCATCTTCATTCTTTCCAGTTGTAATTATTTCTAATTCATACTTTGTTACATCTACACCTACTTCACTCATGTTTTTAATAAATTCTTCTTTATAAAATTCTTTATCATCTTCATCAACAGCTAATGTCATTTGAATTTTATTTATTTGTTTATCTTTAATAATTTTTTTAATACGATTAAATGGTGCTTGTGGATCAAATTCCATATCTCTAATATCATAAGAAGCAAATGTGTGTTTAGTTACTTCTTTAGTTTTTTCAACTAATTCAAAATCTGTATAAGTAACTAATATAGGCTTTTGTAAGTAATATATGTTAGTCGTTTTACCTAATACATTACAAGTATTATCAGGACATTTAAAGCCTTTCCATCCATTTTCTTTATCTTTTAAAGATTTAGCTGTATGAGCTTGAGTAAAAATCCAATCATAACCTTGTTTCCCTAATGGATGTTTAACAGTTTCCAACCCCTCCAACTCAACACCATCAATTACTCTATTCTCACTAAACGCATAAGTTGAGTTCCAAGGGTATTTTGCAGCGAGTGGGTCAATGGCAAAAAAACACCCTAAACGGGTATCGTTCATGCGGTATTTGTAATTGATACTGTTGCCCGGGCCTTTTATCTCGTCGTCGTGTTCTTGCGCTTGAAAGGAATACTCATAAACCTCGCTAACAAGCCCTTTGCTCCCAAAACCCCATAAAAAGTTTGGGTGGCTGTTTGTGGGGTTATGTTTTGGCGGGGTGGGCATATTTAATTTTAACTATGATTCCCTATTGAGGAGTGTTACGAACTTCTGATAGGTTAATTATTTTTTAGTTTGTTTTATCTCTTTTGTATACCTTGTTTAAATCACGATTAATTACAATAGACTTAACATTTCCATTTATACTTCTCTCAAAAGGCACTCCAATTAGAATAGAAGAATCATTTTTAAAAAATTCTCTATCTCTTTTATCAGGCACCCAATTAGTTAACCAAATGTGCGACTTTTCACCTACCCACCATTTGCCAGTATCTATCCTACTTTTCCCATCAAAAAAGTATTTTCTAAAATAAACACCTTCGTTTGTTAGTTCTATAGTTTCATTATTTTTTTCATATATATAAATACCCTCAAAATGTGGTGTCAGATAATTTTTTATAAAAAATACTATTAATAGTACAATTAAAATAGCACAAAAAAATATTAAAATTCCCCTCTTATTCATTTGTTATTTTTTTATTCCATTTTACTTTGCATTCTATTTACATGACTCATGTCTTCAATATTTAAATCAACGCCAAACATATCTTTTATTTCTTCATATGTAAAAGAAAAGTTATAAATTTGTATTGTCGTTCCCATTGGAGACCACCCTCCATCTCTTTCATGTTCAAAATATTCTGTACCAGGTATATGATAGAATAACGATTCTGGAGTTTTATAATCAATTACTTGAATATTTAAAATTTTATTCTCTTTATCTAAAGAAAAATAAAAAGTTGCACTTCCAATATACTGAACTGCACTAGAGTTTTCTGTAACTGGGTCACTATCATCTAGTATCGGCATTAAAAATTCTGCGCCATATTGATTTGGTGGCTCATTTCTCAAATTATTTTGATAATCACTAAATCCTTTCACATATGCATCTAAAGCTGAATTAGTTAATTTAGAATACTTTAGAGAATTTGTCATTACATGATCTGGTTCAAAATTTCTTTCTGTCGGTCCATTCCCTAATAAAAACTCTGAAAATAGTCCCATGCTAGCTGATAAAATACTTCCTGATTTCATTATTGCATCATCTGTTGATTTATCTATATTAGCTTTAAATTTAGTTTCAATGCTCTTATAATATGCGTTCTCTGTGGATAATCCGCCTGCATTTGAGTAATCATAATAATTCCCTCCTTTCTCAAGACCTTCTAATTCAATAAATCTAATAATCTCATTTTCTGCAAAAGCATAAGGAGAGTTCCATGGATATTTCGAGGAGAGTGGGTCAATAGCAAAGAAACGCCCTAAACGGGTATCGTGCATGCGGTATTTGTAATTGATGCTGTTGCCCGGGCCTTTTATCTCGTCGTCGTGTTCTTGCGCTTGAAAGGAATACTCATAAACCACGCCTGCACGCTTTTTGCTCCCAAAACTCCATAAAAAGTTTGGATGGGTGTTTTGGTGGTATGTGAAGGTGTGGCGCATTGGGTTAAAGTTAGTGATTTTTTGTTTTTGTTGGAAAACTTTTTTGAATTAAAGATGGGCAGGAAAGGGAAAAGGGGACGAAAAAGACTAAAAAGAAACTCCGAACTGTACACCGCACTGTTATGCTTTAGCTTGCAGCTAAGCATATTGTCTTTAACAAATCCAACTTTACTTTGTTCCATTTTTTTTGTTTTTTCTTACTTTGCAATATGTTAAAAACAATGGTAATATTAATCACTCGGCACAGCCGATCGAATGGTTGGGATACTGCCCTTAAATTACTGGATGCTTTACTAAGAGATACCAAAACTAAAAAGTCTTACCAATAATTTTTTTGTTTGATATAGCCACAAGTTATAAGCTTGCGGCAGCAAGGGTATTCTCTCTGGTAAAATTGGTAAACTAAGCGATACGGTTAGGAAATTCAAATCTTATATGAGTTAAGAAATTATTGCTTCTATGCACGAAGAACCTGATATTTTGACCATGCAGCACAAATATTGAAAAGTACAGGGATATTGTTAATTTTAAATTTTAGCATTCTTTAATTTTTAACTCTGTTTCAACTTTTAAATTCATAAAAATTTCTTTTAGTCTTACAGCATCTTTTTTTATATCTTTAATTGAAATCAATGTATGGTCATCATTATCATACGAAAAAGTAGCTATGGAAATAAGGTTATTATTCTTTAATAAAACATCTACATGAATCGCTTTTATTTCATAAATACGATTCTTTCCAACATGCACATCCTTACTATTATAAATAATTAACTTATTACACTTATTTACCTCAATTTCTTTATAAATAAAAGAGATTAAAGTTTTATATTTTATCTTCTTTTTTTTTAAATCGATTACTAACTTCTTCATAAATATATAGTCAGTAATATTAAAAATAAAATACACTCCAACAATTAACAACAAAACAGCTATATTTAAATTAACCTTTATTAAAATAAGCCCAAAAAATAAAAAAAAAGAAATTGCCACAAGATGCCAAAATAAATTTAGCAACGAAATAGTTTCGCCTATTATAACCTTGTCTTTGTAATTTTTTACACAAAAAAGCATCTTACACTTGTATAACTTAAAAGGAAGGGATGGGTCCAGGTTTTCTTTTAGGTCGCCCGCCACCATCAGAAGTATTTACATTCTGAGCACCTTTAGTAACAGCTTTCTTAATTAAATTATTTCTAAAAACTTGTGTAATCACATTACTACCATGAGCTTCAAGACTATTTGTTACTTGTTTTTTAGCAGAAACTCTTGTGGCAATATCATTTTTTGGGCTTGTCTTCATTACTTTTTCAAAATTATCTTTAGCTGCATCTATTTGAGCTTTTGTTGTGGAGACACTAGGTGTTTTTTTAAGAATCAGGTGGTCTAACCCCCTAGATATAAGAGCATCTTCAAAAGCCATCGCAAACCATTCTCCAGTCAAGCCATCTAATCCTTTTTCATTATATTGTTTAAGAGCCGCTTTTCCCATTTCATAAACAACTTCGCCAATTTCCCCCATTAACTCTTTTAATTTAGGATACTTACTTAATTTCTTAGTCATTTTAGCCAACATACCAGCCGGGCTACTAAATAAAGCATCTCCTGCGCCCTCGAGTATTGACCATCCAACTTGCTTCCAAACGACTTTCTCTAAGGCAGAACCAAAATTTTGACCACTTAACATTTGTTCTCCAACTTGAAAAGCCATATCCACAATTCCTCCAGTAATTGCACCAATAATCAAATTCCAAACAAAATCACCATCTTCATCCGTGTAAACAATTGGATTATTGCCCATAGTAGAATATGGGGAATATAAGGATAGCCATCTATAAGCTGGGTCAACGTTCCACCGTCTTCCAATTCTGCTATCATATTCCCAAAACAGGGCTGTTGTGTGATTGCCCGTTCCACTTATCTCATCAACCTTCTCTTGTGTATTGAAGGAATAGCGGTATTTTATTCTTTTTTTATTGAGAATTTGAGAATTTAAAAATTCATGATTATATGTAGCTCTACAATTCACTTTTATAAAGTTAGACATATTTTTTATACAGTAATAAAAATATTTTTAATTTATTTCATTAATAGTCTATTAATAAGTAGATTTATGTAATTTCATGTGAATCGTCATATTCTATCATTAATCAAAAAAATACCAACTTATTTAAAAGGTCAATTATTCGATTTTCCATAAACTTACTTTCTCATTATTGTCTCATTCGTGTAAATATGTGTCTAAATTTTAAACAATATCCGGTAAGATTCTATCTTTTTATAAAAAACGCAAATAGTATCTCTTTAGCTTAACATTCAACGGAAAACAGAAGATTACTTTTTTGTATAGAGTAAATTTTTATATTATTTTTTAAAATATAATCATAATTTTATGCGTGCATAATAAAATTTTATTATATTTGAAACGCTAAACTCCCTCAAAACAAAAGTTTATGATAAATAAAAAAGAAATAACACTCGATTATTACATTCGAACTACGTGGCAAAATTTATTTAAAATGTACAATCATATTGCCGCAAAATATGGGCTTACCCAAGCAACCGGATTGGTGCTTTTAATTCTTCATTATGATAAGCCTACACTTTCGGGTGAATTGGCAGAAGCAATGGGATGGGAGCCTACTTCTTTGAGTCGTTTGTTAAACAGCATGGAGAAAAAAGGACTTATTTGTCGCAAAAATGACCCCAACGATAAACGAAAAGTTGGAATTTACCTCACCGATTTAGGTAAAGAGAAAAAGGTAATTGCCAAAAAAGTAGTAAAAACATTAGATGATTTAATCAAAGCAAAATTATCACCCGAAGAAATTGATACTTTCATCAGTGTTTTTCATAAAATAAATGATGAAATAGAAAATTATAAAGCCGAAAATTCAATATAAATAAAAACTAAAACCCAATAAATTATGAAAAAACACATCAATAAAGTTGCTGTAATCGGCTCCGGTGTAATGGGGTCGCGAATTGCTTGTCATTTTGCCAATATTGGCGTGCAAGTATTGTTGCTGGATATTGTCCCTCGCGAACTTACCGATGCCGAAAAAGCAAAAGGTTTAACACTTGAAGACAAACAAGTGCGCAACCGCATAGTCAACGATGCATTACAAACAGCACTAAAAAGCAAACCGTCTCCTATCTACAATAAAAAGTATGCTTCGCGTATTACTACCGGAAATTTAGAAGACGATTTGCATAAAATTGCTGATGTCGACTGGATTATAGAAGTAGTTGTAGAAAATCTTGACATTAAGAAAAAAGTATTTGAAAATATTGAAAAATACCGTAAACCCGGAACATTTATTTCATCCAATACATCCGGTATTCCAATCAATATGATGTTGGACGGCAGAAGTGAAGATTTTCAAAAGTACTTTTTGGGAACACACTTTTTCAATCCGCCGCGTTACCTGAAGTTGTTGGAAATTATTCCATCGCAAAAAACAATGCCCGAAGTTGTCGATTTTATGATGGATTACGGACAACGTTTTTTAGGCAAAACTACCGTATTGTGTAAAGATACGCCGGCATTTATAGCCAACCGTATAGGTGTTTATTCAATTATGGCACTTTTCCATTTGGTAGAAGAAATGGATATGACGGTAGAAGAAGTGGATAAGCTTACCGGTCCGGTATTGGGACGTCCAAAATCGGCAACCTTCAGAACATGTGATGTGGTAGGTTTAGATACATTGGTTCACGTAGCAAATGGAGTAAGAGAAAACTGTCCGAATGATGAAGCACGAGAAGTATTCGAAATTCCTTCATACGTGCAAAAAATGGTCGATAACGGATGGTTGGGTTCAAAAACAAAACAAGGATTTTACAAACGTGTAAAAACCGAAAAAGGAAAAGAAATTCTTGTTTTAGACCTTAAATCATTAGAATACCGCCCAAAACAAAAAGTGAAATTTGCCACTTTGGAAATGGCTAAAAACATTGACAATTTAGCCGAACGCACCAAAGTATTATTATCAGGAAAAGACAAAGCAGGCGAATTTTACCGTAAATCATTCTACGGATTATTTGCTTATGTTTCGCACCGAATTCCTGAAATAGCTGAGCAACTGTATAAAATAGATGATGCCATAAAAGCAGGTTTCGGTTGGAAATTAGGTCCTTTTGAAACGTGGGATATCGCCGGAGTAGAGAAAACCTTTGCCAAGATGAAAGAAGAAGGCTATAAAGTGGCAGCTTGGGTAGATGAAATGTTGGCGGCAGGTATTACATCATTTTACATGGTTGAAAAAGGCGTTAAATATTTCTACGATATTCAATCAAAATCTTATCAAGTTATTCCTGGAAAAGAGCAATACTTGGCATTGGATAACTTGCGTGACGAAAATACTGTTTGGAAAAATGCAGGAACTACAATCATAGACTTAGGCGATGGTGTGTTGAACCTTGAAATTCACACCAAAATGAATACCATTGGAGGTGAAGTGTTGGAAGGCATCAATAAAGCCATAGACCTTGCCGAAAATGAAGATAAATATAAAGGAGTAGTAATTTACAACGAGGGAGATAATTTCTCGGCAGGTGCAAATGTGGGCTTAATCTTTATGATGGCTGTAGAACAAGAATACGATGAGTTGGATATGGCTGTTCGTGCTTTCCAAAACACCATGATGCGCGTGCGATATTCAAATGTACCTGTAGTGGTGGCACCACATAACCTTACATTAGGCGGAGGTTGCGAAATGTGTTTACACGCCGACAAAGTGGTGGCACATGCCGAAACATATATGGGACTTGTAGAATTTGGTGTTGGAGTAATTCCCGGCGGTGGCGGAACCAAAGAAATGACATTGCGTGCTTCAGATGAGTATGGTGATGGCATACGTACAAATGTATTCCGCGAAAAATTCTTGACCATTGGTCAGGCAAAAGTATCTACCAGCGCCGATGAAGCCTTCGATTTAGGTTACTTAAGAAAAGGAATTGACGAAGTAGTTGTAAACCGTGATTATCAGTTGGCTTACGCAAAAAAATGTGTGTTGCAAATGGTAGAAAAAGGCTATACACGTCCAATAGAAAGAAGCGATGTTCGTGTATTGGGTAAAGAAGCCTTGGGACTGGTGTACGTTGGAGCCAACTCTATGTATGCCGGAAATTATATTTCGGAACACGACCAATTGATTTCATACAAATTAGGTGAAGTAATGACGGGTGGCGATTTATCGTATCCGCAAGATGTAACCGAACAATATTTGCTTGACTTGGAAAGAAAAACGTTTGTTGAATTGTGTATGCAAAAGAAAACACTCGAACGTTTGCAAAGCATCATTACCACAGGAAAAGTATTAAGAAACTAAAATTCACAATGACAGATTCATTGAAATTTAAAAACTCAAAAAAATAAACAATATGGAAGCATATATAGTATCAGGATATAGAACCGCCGTAGGAAAAGCACCTCGCGGAAGCTTACGTTTTACCCGCCCCGATGATTTGGCGGCAACCGTAATTAAATACATGTTGAAAAAAGATTTTCCTCAATTAGACCCTAACCGCATTGACGATGTTATTGTAGGAAACGCCACACCCGAAGCCGAACAAGGTTTAAACGTAGGGCGAATGATTTCCTTAATTGGTTTGGATACGGTAAAAGTACCCGGAATGACCGTTAACCGTTATTGTTCATCCGGATTGCAAACAATTGCCTTGGCAGTAGCAAATATAAAAGCCGGTTTAGCCGATTGTATTATTGCCGGCGGAGTAGAAACAATGTCGCCAATTCCTTTTGGAGGCTGGCGAATTGTGCCTAATGCCGATGTAGCCAAAGAACATCCGGATTGGTATTGGGGAATGGGACTGACTGCAGAAGCAGTTGCCAATGATTACAAAATTACCAGAGAAGAGCAAGACGAATTTGCCCTTACCTCACATATGCGCGCGCTTAAAGCCATTGAAGAAGGTAAGTTTAAAGATGAAATAGTACCGGTAGAAGTAACCGAAAAATATTTTAAAGACGGCAAAAAAGCTACACGCAAATATGTTTTTGATACGGATGAAGGTCCACGAAAAGGAACTTCTATGGAGGCTTTGTCACGCTTAAAACCTGTTTTTGCTCAAGGTGGGAGTGTAACTGCCGGAAACTCTTCGCAAACATCTGACGGAGCGGCTTTTGTAATGGTAATGAGCGAAAAAATGGTGAAAGAATTAAACATTGAACCAATTGCTCGCTTGGTTACGTATCAGGTGCGTGGTTTGGAACCCCGTGTAATGGGTATGGGTCCACTTTATGCCATTCCTGCTGCATTGGAGCATGCCGGACTTACACTTGATGATATCGATTTAATTGAATTGAATGAGGCATTTGCTTCGCAATCGGTGGCAGTAATTAAAGAATTAGGGCTTGACCGTGAAAAAGTAAATGTAAACGGTGGAGCCATTGCGCTTGGTCACCCATTGGGTTGTACGGGAGCAAAACTGTCGGTACAGATATTTAATGAATTAAAACGCCGAAACGGTAAATACGGTATGGTAACTATGTGTATCGGTACCGGACAAGGTGCCGCCGGAATTTTTGAAATGCTGTAAGAAGCAACAGGGATTGTAGTGGCAGCTTGCCGAATTGGCTGCGATGCTTAAATGAGCTGCGGAAAGCGACCAACGGAAGCTTGCCGCAAAACCAAATGCAAGCCGCAAACAAAAGGCAACTAAAACGAAAAGCCCGCAGTTGCTCAAATAATAATAAAATTATTAACCTAAAATTGAATAAAATGGAAACTAAAGAAACAAACAAAGAAGCCTTAAAAGGAGGCGAATTTTTAATTAAAGAATCGTCTTCGGACAATGTGTTTATTCCTGAAGAGTTTAATGAAGAGCAAAAAATGATAGCCGACACTTGTCGTGATTTTTTGGAGCAAAATGTGCTGAATCGATTGGATGAAATTGACAGTATGCAAAATCCGGAGTTGATGCCTAAATTATTGGAACAAGCCGGAGAATTGGGACTGTTGGGAATCTCTATTCCTGAAGAATATGGCGGATTTGGAAAAGATTTTGTTACCGGAATGTTGAGCACCGAAGTTTTGGGAGCAGGGCACTCATTTGCTGTTGCTTTTGCCGCTCATACCGGAATTGGTACATTGCCTATTTTGTATTACGGTACCAAAGAACAAAAAGAAAAATACATTCCTAAACTGGCTACGGGAGAGTGGAAAGCATCTTACTGTTTGACAGAACCAAACGCCGGAAGTGATGCCAACTCGGGAAAAACCAAAGCTGTATTGAGCGAAGATGGTAAGCACTATATTTTGAACGGACAAAAAATGTGGATTACCAATGCCGGTTTTGCTGATGTATTTACTGTTTTTGCCAAAATTGACGATGATGAAAATTTAAGTGCTTTTATTGTTGAAAAAGATTTTGGCGGGATTACCTTAAACCCTGAAGAAAAGAAAATGGGTATTAAAGGTTCATCCACTCGTCAAGTATTTTTTAACAATACACCTGTGCCGGTAGAAAATTTGTTGGGCAAACGCCAAGAAGGATTTAAAATAGCACTTCATATATTAAATGTTGGTCGTATAAAATTAGGTGGAGCTGCATTGGGCGGTGCAAAAGAAGCCATTACACATTCGGTAGTATATGCCAACGAAAGAGAGCAGTTTGGACGTCCTATCAGTAAATATGGAGCCATAAAATACAAATTGGCACAACAAGCTATTTTATCATATGCTACCGAATCGGCAACTTACCGTTGTAGTCAAGACGTTGAAAATGCCATTAATGCTTATGTAGAAAGCGGAATGAGCAAAGAAGAAGCCACTATTAAAGGAATTGCTGATTATGCTGTTGAGGCTGCAATAATCAAAGTAGATGCTTCGGAAACATTGGATTATGTAGTGGATGAAGCGGTTCAAATTTATGGAGGAATGGGCTACAGTGCCGAATCGCCGGTGGAACGTGCTTACAGAGATTCTCGAATTAACCGCATTTTTGAAGGTACCAACGAGATAAACCGCATGTTGATTGTGGATATGTTGCTTAAAAAAGCAATGAAAGGCGAATTGGATTTAATGGGACCTGCTCAAGCAGTAGCCAAAGAATTAATGAGTATTCCTGAATTTGGAAGCAACGATGGGGATGAGTTTGAAAAAGCACGTAAGATGATTAAAAATTTCAAAAAAGCCATTTTGATGATTGCCGGAGCAGCAGCTCAAAAACTAATGATGCAATTGGCAAAAGAGCAAGAAATTCTGATGAATTTAGCCGATATGGCCATTCAAACGTATGTTGCCGAATCGTTGTTGTTGCGCGTTGAAAAATTGGCAAAAATCAAAGGAAAAGAAAATATTTTGGAACAAATTGCCATGATGAACGTATTTATTTATGATGCTTCCGATATTATAAATAAAGCAGGTAAAGATGCTTTGGCTGCTTTTGCCGAAGGCGATGAGTTACGCATGATGCTTATGGGCTTAAAGCGATTTACCAAGCACGAACCATTCAATGCAAAAGCTGCAAGACGAGTGGTTGCCGATAAGTTAATTTCGGAAAATCGTTATTGTTTTTAAATAAATATTACATTTGCAATAAGATGAAAATTTCAGGAACAGAAAAAACATTAACTGTTTATATGGATGAAAGCACCGGAGAGTTCACGTTCTCCGGTGTATCCATACCTGAAAACTCGGTGTCTTTTTTCGAACCCATCAAAGAGTTTGTTCGAAAATATTTGCAAAATCCTCAAAAAGTAACCACTATTACTTTCCGATTTGAATATTTAAATTCAGGCTCATTGTTTCATGTATATAATATTCTTGAACAATTTAATGAATTGCAATTGAGTGGTAAGTCCAATGTGCTTATTCGTTGGCAATATGACGCCGATGATTCGGATATAGAATCACTTGGTGAAGATTTTCAAGATACTTTTGATGCATTAATCTTTGAGATAGAGCCTATCAATTAAATTACTGTCTCTTTCTTTTTTTCTTTTTTGATTTATCGGCGGGTTCGTTAAAAAAATAACGTAAATCCAGTGTTAGATAATTTCCAGTTACGGCAATATTGGCAATTTCATCAATTTCTTTGTATTGATACTGAATACCACTGAGCATTAGTGCGTGAAATGGTCGGTGTAGCG
This sequence comes from Flavobacteriales bacterium UBA852, assembly GCA_002295925.1. Lineage (GTDB taxonomy): Bacteria > Bacteroidota > Bacteroidia > Flavobacteriales_E > Vicingaceae > UBA852. Next base: position 12,630 of record DBGO01000020.1, on the reverse strand, counting down.
TAGCACCCAAATACCAGTAACCGCTTTTTTTGGTCCGGTATTCAAATCCTACATTTGCATTTAATGCCATTTGCACCCAATTGTATCGTAATGATAAATGGCTGTAATAATTGTTGAAAGTATATAAATCGGAAGGGAGTAAGTCGAACGAAATTCCACCGCTGCCATTCATATAGGTTTGTTTGCCAAGTTGAACATAAACTAATCCTTGAACAGGAACTTCATACGCTAAAATAGTATATCGGTCGGTTACTTTTCGATTATATTTTAAATCTTCTATACGAATAAGATTATTTCTTTTTAATACATTTATTCCTGTTTCCAGCGATAATGATTTTGTAAATCCAACACGAATAACCATACCAAAGTTGAAACTTTCCATACTTTGAATGGTGAATTTTACAGGAGTAATTTCTTGAGTGAGTTTGTCGGTTTTGAGCAAGCCCATGGGTATCAACGGGCGAAACTGAATACCAAAAGTGGTAGTGTTTTCTTGCGCAACCAACGAAATGGTAAATACGGTAAAAAAAAGTAAAAAGATTTTTTTTATCTCCATAGCAAAACAATCGGATAAAGATAACAAACTTTGTGCTTGAAATATTGTTAAGACAAGCGAAAATGGATTCAAAATTGTGGATTTTTATTGCTGTTGATGTTGTGTTGGCTTTATTGATAGCACTGTATCAAAAGCAAAAAGGATATAAATTTATCAATACCTTTATCAGTTCGTTGATTGGGTTGGTTGGGTTGTCGGCAATGTTGTATAAGGCGTTGTATTTATAAATTGTCGGCAATATATTTAAGTTCGTTGCGGATGCTTTGTAATTTTTCAATAATTTCTTTTTGCTCAACCACTTTTTCTGTACCGGCTTTTAATTTTGCTTTTGCCCCTTCGAGCGTAAAGCCGCTTTGTTTTACCAAAAAATAAATGGTTTCAATGTTTTTTACATCCTCGGGCGTGTAGTAGCGGTTACCTTTTTTGTTTTTTTTGGGTTTTAAGATAAAATCGAATTCTTTTTCCCAAAAGCGAAGCAACGAAGCATTTACATTGAAATGCTTCGCAACTTCAGAAATGGAGTAATATAGTTTGCCTTCTTTTAGCATAATTCAGGGTTTATTCTTTGCCATCGGCATAATCTTGCAAATACGAATAGCATTCGGTTAATTTTCCGCCTTTGCAAATAGTGGCACGTTCTAATATTTTATCGGGGTCACCATTAAAGAAATTAGGTAAAATTTTATCGATTAATTCACGTCCAAAATCGCGCGAAGCATCTTTGGGTAATTCGCAAGGCAAATTATCTACAGCCATTACCGTAATCGCACTTGGGTTGTCGTAGTCGGTTTCCGATTCGGTTTGAGGGTCGTATCCGTAAATAGGGTCTTTTATGGTTGAAGGGCGAATTGTACATGCCACCGGTCCATCTATATCACAACTGATGTCGGCAACGGTACGGATTTTAAAATCGGGATTTTTGGCATCTTCACGAGTGAAAATGTAAGGCGAGTTTTCGTCCCAGTAATGACAGGCAATATACATATCGGCAACTTTGGCATAAGGCATAAAATTCGATTCAAACTCTTGCGGATGGTTGTAAAAATCTTGTTTGGTAAACGGTTTGCCGTCTTTGCGTTTTACATAATCATTAACCTGAAGTTGTGCCCAAACAGGCTCGTTAAATTCTTGCGTTAAAAACTCGGCTGGCGAAACTTGTTTTAAACCTATTTTTTCAAGTATTTCAATTGTTCCATGAGCCACTCGTCCGGAACCGGTCAAAACTATTCTATAATTTTCGGGAAGTTTGATTTTTGACAATTCTGCCTCCATTTCTTTACGGTCTTCGCATAAATAAGCACGTTTTAACTCAAAAGAATGTGTTCGCATACCGTAAGCATAAAATCCGTTGTAACAACCTACAATTCCGGCATATCTTCCGAATCCGATTAAACGAACACCGTTTTTGTCGGTCAAAGTTTCGTAATCAACCATTGTGATGTTTTTTTCGAGCAATGCACGTAATAAATCACGGTTGTAAGGTTGTTTTTTTATGGTGTGCGAAAAAAAGAAATATGTTTTATCGGCTATTAAATCTTTTATCGGAACTTCTTTTACACCAAATAATACATCGTTGCCGGAGATATCATCTACTACTTCAATACCTGCATTTTTGTATTCTTCATCTTTAAATCGTCTGACTTTACTCGATTGTACCTGCAACTTAACCGGAAATTTCTCGATTACCTCTACGCATTGTTCGGGTGCAAGAGGCACTCGTTCGTCGGGTGGTGTTTTCCCTTCTCTTATTATTCCAAACTTCATCATTTTTATTGATTTATAAGTTTTATACTGTTTTTTTGATTATCGGTTGTAATGATTTCTATTATATAAATACTTGATTTATCAGGTAGTTCAATGTGTTTATTTTCTGAAATTTCTTCCTTATAAATCAATGCGCCATTCAAAGATATTATTCGAATTGCTTTTATGTTTTTGGCATTTTTTATATAAATGGTATTGTTTTTTATTTCAAAATAATCATTGTAAAGATGGCTTGGTATTCCTGTGGCATCGAGAATATATAAATTGAAATGAACAGTTACGTTTTCGGCGGGATTGGCAGGATCGAAAATATAAAAATGCATTTGTGCTGAGCCGGGCTCTCCTTTATGGTCCAATCCGTAAATTATTTTATTTGTAGTGGTAGATACTAAATCGAGAGTGAAATCGGCACTGTCGCCGGAAAATACCGGATTGTAATTTGTGTCAGGGTCGGCAGCAGAAAATACCCAGCTTGGAGGATATTTACCTGTAATAGATAATTTCCAGCGTAAATTCAAGTTGTTTTGCGTTTGATTAGTCAGTTGTACATATCCGTGAACTGTTCCGAAAGTAGTATTTTTATACACATTTTGTACGGTGTCGGAAACAGTGAAAGTAGTTTGGGCATACGTCAAATTGGCGCATAAAACAGTTAAAAAAAGCAAAAAAGATGGAAAAATCGTCTTCATTGTTCAAAAATAAGAAAAATGCACAATTTTTGCTGTAATATAACGTAACTTTGCAAAAGGTTTTACACAGTTCTTTGAAAATATGGGGCCGACCGGTTTTGACAGCAAGATGAACGGGTAGGTAAGCATGCCGTGCATTGCGGGCTTGGCACGTTAATCTTAAGCTCGCAACGTCGTTAACTGGCGAAGATTATAACTACGCAATGGCTGCGTAATCACGACTCAGTCGGATTACCTTAATTCTGCGTGAAGCAAAGTAGCGCAGAACCATTACTCCTCAAAAGGGTTGGTTCATTACCCTTTTGTTTATGGAGTATCAAAAAAATGGACTAGTTGGTAAGTTGCCTCGGCTTACCAATGAAATTAAAGAGGCTAAGCAGATGATAGGTTGCTTGTTACCGGTCATCTGTCGAAAATCAATAACAAGCTAAGCATGTAGAAATCCTACCTGTTCCTTGTTTGGACGAGGGTTCGATTCCCTCCGGCTCCACTTAAATAATAAATTGAATTTCAATGATTTAGAAAAATTAAAGTTCGTAAAAAACGAGTTGTCGTCAGTAGCGTCGTCAGTAGATGAGTATCTTGTAGCAAAAGATTTTATGGAAAAAACATACGATTTTAAAAAAGCCAGATTAGTAAAATCTGAAGGTGAAAAAGGATGGTATATTGTTTTTTATGTTTGGGATGTGCAAAAAAACAGTTTAGTTCGCAGAAGAAAATACATTCCGCCTACTTATAAAACAAATGCCTCAAAAGAAGCTTATGCAAAAGACTTAATTAAAAAAATAAACCTGCTTTTAAAAGAAGGTTACCATATTGACCGGGTAAAGAAAATGAAAGAAACGCTTTCGCAAGAAATTGAAGAAACGCGTTTTTTATCAATTGATGAAGCTGTACCCCGATACATTAATTTCTGTAAAAATATTGCCAAAAACAGTGAGGGCGAAATTGAAGCCAAGATTATTGCCTTATCTAATTTCAGAAGGTGGATTGAGCAAAAAAGATATATGGTATTCAATATAGATGATGTAACACCTGTAATGGCAAGACAATATTGCGATTATTTAATTGAAGTAAAAGGCAACGGCTCAAAAACATTTAACAATACTTTAGGGCGTTTAAAACACTTCTTTAACATTGCTAAAAAAAGAAAATGGGCAGCAAACGATAACCCTTTTAATGATATAGAACGACAACCAACAGAATATGGTGAGAAAAATATAGCTTACACCAATAATCAGTTACAAGAAATTATTCCTTACATTCAAGAAACCAATCCATATTTATACAATTTCATTTGCTTTATTTATTACGGATTGATGCGAACCACAGAAATTCGCAGATTGCGTGTTGGAAACATTGACTTGAATAAGCGCTTAATAAGAATTTATGCCAGCCAAAGTAAAGTAAAGAAATACGATATTTTGCCTATTTCAGATGCGCTTTACTCGGTAATAAAATCAATGGAAATTGAAAAATACCCTTCTGACTATTATTTATTTTCAAAAGAATACAAACCTTCTAAAGTGCCTTTGCATGAAGCTTGGGCGACTCAACATTTCAGAAAAGTTAAAAAGCATTTTAATCTGAACAAAAATTATTCGCTTTACAGTTTTAAGCATACTGCTGTTTGCCGGTGGTATGAAAAAGAAAAAGATATTGTACGCATTCAGCGAATGTGCCGGCATTCATCCATTGAAATGACCGCAAGATATTTGAAATCATTGGGTTTGCTAACCGACCAATATAAAATTGAAACACTCCCGGATTTATAAAAATATTTTTTCGATTTTTTAAACTACTACGCTACTACACTACTACAAACAGGGTTAAATTATTGAAAATAAGAGTGTTTAGCGTGCGCGGGTTGTTGCAGGTGTAGTAGTTTGGAAGTTAAAATAATTTTAACTGAGTATCTATTTTAGGGTGAAAAGTTCCGATTATCATAAATGGATTTTTCGATACATAATGATTTCTTTGTGTAGTTCCTAAGAAAAAATACAAGTCTTTGGTCATGGCAAAATCTTCAAAGTATTTTTTACGAACATCTTCAATTGCTTTTTGTTCATTACCTTCATATTTTGCAAGCATTTTCCAAAAAAGCTGTCCGGTTTCCCAATCTTCAATCATCATGTTACTCTCTGTTCCTTCTTCATCTCTAAACTTGAATTTAAATTTGTAAGGTAGTTTTTTTACCACTTCAAAGTTTTCATCTTTTACGGTTTCAAATAAATTACATTGAGCTAATGCTGCTTTTTGTTTATTACTCCATTCACGCTCAACAGGCTCAGCGTAAAAATCAAGTATTTCTGTTGGTTTAAATACAGCCAATGACCTGCAAATTTTTTTATCTTTAGCTTCAGAGATAAGAGCAGATAAATTAGTGTATACGTTATTTAAACAATATTTTTTTCTCTCCTCCCAGTTGTTTTGTGTGTTTATATGACCTACAATTTTAATTTCTGTATCCAGTGTTTTAGGCCGAAAACTTTCTGGTCGAAAATCACTTTCATTCTTTACCAAATCTAATTCTATCCAATCATATTTTTTATATTGTTCGTAGTAAGGCTTTTTGCGAAAAGGTATTGGGTAAATTCTTATCCATGAACCATCCTCCAGAAAACCTGCAGTACATACTAACTCCTCGTATTTTGTGGAAATTGTAGGGTAAGTTTTTACGGTGATAAGAACTTTAGTAAGTGCCATAATCAAATGTGAATAACCTCATAATTAAATTCAGGTAATGACTGTAAAGCATTAGCAAGTCTTGTTCGGTGGCATTGACATGGTTCTGCTTCAAAACATGTTAAGGCAATTCGTTTGTGCTTTTTTAATAAATGTAAGATTTTTAATTGAGTGTCTAATGTTTCGTTTAATGTAGTTTGTTCATACTCTTCAAATAATTTATCGTAATCACTTTGTGTATTAAGGTTTTTTCGCTTATCGGATTGTATTCCCACCTCTGGTAAATGAACATATTCTATACCTAAGCTGTTGCAATATTTTTTTAATGATTTTTTACTGAATCCATATTTCATGCTTAATGGATTTCTACGGACATCAACTAATAATTTAATATTATTTTTTAAAAGCTTTTGTAAATATTTTTCTAATGATATTCCTTCATAGCCAATGGTAAACAATACGATAGAATTGTCTGAAGGTTTTGCCTTTATTATTCGCTCCAAATACTTTGGTTGAAGTATTTTTTCAGCAATTGTACTGTTAATGGCATAAAAAGGAAAGTTGATATAGGTGTGTTTAATTAAATTATTTTGGTTCATTTCACCATAATCAGCAATAATTTGAGTAAGAAGATTTTTATCTTCCGGTTTTAATAGATTAAAATAGTTTTTCGTTTCTGATTTTATGTAGCTTTTATCTGTTTCTGTCAAAATGCCCTTTTTTGCCATAGTAACTAAATCTGCATGGGCAGAAAATGAATAACAGCCATATTTGTAAGGAATAAAATCATATTCAGGTTTTTGTTTTTTTACGGCATATAAAAACAAAAGTTTTTGCAGCCTCATTTTTTCAACTTCTCCCCCAAGTAGCTCAATTATAGATAATATTATTTTTCTTCTGTAATACATATTGCAAATCTACTCTTTTTCAAAGTTAAGTTTAGGTAAATTTTCTATAATTTCAAGTGTTTGCATACTTACATTGATGATACTCAGCAGTAAATCCAAAATATAGCGGGGTTTTTCGTGTTCCAAAGACCAGTCGTTGGGGTCATTGGTAATGCCGCTTTTTTTATCGGTTTTTACTTGATAACGTTCCATTATCCATTCTATGGCGCTTTTGCCGTTCACTACATATTCGTATGCTTTTTCCGGAATGTTGGATATGGTGATGCGGCTGTTGTAAACGATTGTGGACTTATCGTCTATCTTTTTCTTTTTGCCGTCTATTTCTACGGTCTTTTTGGCAAACTTCATTTTTTCTACCCGGTAAAAGCGATACAAATCCTCATTTGGTTGAGGGTTGTCTCCATTTACAATTACACCCTCATAAGGCGGTACGTTTTCATAGTTCAGATGCAGCTCTGCCAAAGCGCGCCCGGCTTTGCTGAATGCCCAAAAATCCCGAACGTCTTCCACCAACGGAATGCGGGGCAGCATTTTCTTTAAATCGTTGGCAAAGGTGGTGCGGTAATCCGGGCTGTGCAAAAAGCCATACACATAGTAGAATATATCTTCTTTGCTTATGTTTTTGGCATTGTATTGTTGTTGTGCCCGTTGCAATATCCAGTCTGAAATACCATCCCTGCGTATGTACTCGCTTTCTCCTGGTGTATCAAATAAGCTGGGGTTGTTCTTTTCTCTTTCTTCATAATAGTAAAGAGGAAAGCAAATGCTATTCATCAACGTTTGGAAGTCGGTTACATTTTTGCTGATTAATACGGAAAACCCTTTACTACTGCCCACCCCTTCAATACAGATTGTGAGACTCTCCTTTGATTTATTAGGAAATATTTTGGGCAATAGATATCTACTCCAATTAAAATCTTTATTGTAATAATAATACTGCTTCACAAAAGGCCGATACATTGAAATAACAACATCTTCTTCGTGTAATTCATGCTTTATGCCTTTAGTAGCATGTTCATATAGTTTTCTATTCCATTTTATTTTGGTTTCATCCTTTGAAACAAACTTTTCGGAATTAGTTATTTCGCTCTGATTAATGAATTTATCAACCTGCTCATTGTAGAACTCAATCATAGAGTTCATTTGAGATTTAAGTTTTACAGATGAAAATGAATATACCCATGCGTCTCTATGTGTAATGGAACCACCTGAGTAAATATTAAAAACCAATTGAGTCTCAGTTTTACTTTTGCTTCCAAGAAGAAAAAATGTATCGAAGACATCATTTCTTTGATTCAACCAATCACCATGTTCGTTGGGTTGTAAGATTCTCCATGGCATTTGCGGATTAGCCACTGTCTTGAATTTTTTAATGATAGCCAACTTCTCTTCCCGGCTTAGGTAATCGCCAATGTCGTAATAGTGAATGGTGGCTTTTTGGGTTTTAACCTGCGGGTTTTTCACCAAGAGCGTAATGGCTATGGGGGTGCGTGAACCATGACCAAAAACGTTACCGGCTTCTTTTCTTCTCAATTCCCCTTGAGTACGTGCATTCCCACGAAGATTAAATACCCAAATGCTTGTAAATTCTTTTTCGAGGGCTTTGCGGAAACCGTCGGTGCTGTTGCCGTCCAGCCAAGCACCGTTGCTTACAAAGGCAATGATGCCGCCGTGTTCGGGGTCTAAACGGTCAGTACTCCAACGGAAAGCTTTAATATAAGCATCATAAAGTGCTTGCTTCAGTGAGTTAGAGTTTGCTTCTTTTACATAAGTCTGCGCGATTCGTCTTTCGAGTTTATTGTAGACCTGGTTTTGTGAAAGATCATGAGATGATTTTTGACCTACAGAGTATGGAGGATTTCCAATAATCACCCGAACAGGTGCTTTCTTTTGACGCTGTACCCGTTCGGAGTTTTGCGGGAACATTTCGGAAAAGAGTTTTTGGCTGTCGTCTGTTTCGCCCAGTTGGAAGGTATCGGTGAGCACAATGCCTTCAAAGGGTTCGTATTGTGCGGTTTCTCCCATAAGGTCGTGATAGGTGTTTTCGATATTTACGGCAGCTATGTAATAAGCCAATAATACTATTTCGTTGGCATGGAGCTCGTGGCGGTATTTGTGCGGCAATGCAGATTGGTTAATTAAGCCGCTTTGCAACAGGCGCACAATAAAAGTGCCCGTACCGGTAAATGGGTCGAGTATATGAACGTTGTCATCGGAAAGCGTACGGCCAAATTCTTTTTTCAATACATCATTTACGGAATGGATGATGAAATCGACTACTTCCACCGGGGTGTACACAATACCCAACTGCTCCACCATCTTCGGGAAAGCGGTTTTAAAGAATTTATCGTACAGCTCTATGATAATGCGTTGTTTGCCTTCGGCGTTGTCAATGCCTTCGGCACGCTTGCGTACCGATTCGTAGAATTTTTGCAGGGTTTCATCTTGTTCTGCCAAATTGCTTCCTGATTCTAATTTTTCGAGCATACCCTGCATGGCTTTAGACACAGGGTTGTGTTTAGCAAAAGAATATCCTTCAAACAGCGCATCAAATACAGGTTGTGTAATAATGTGCTGAGCCAGCATTTCTATGGCTTGTTGTTCGGTAATGCTTGGATTGATGTTTTTTTGCAAGCCTTGTAAGAATTTATCGAAGGCGTCTCTTTGGTCTTTTTTGTTTTCAATGAGGTAGGTAATTCGTTCAATTTGTCGTTCGGCAATTTGGGCCACATCTTTAGCCCATTGTTCCCAATATTGTCGGTCGCCTACTTTTTCTACCAGTCGTGCATATATAACCGATTGCAACTCTTGGAATTGTAATGCAAGTTGTTCATTGAGAGTTTGAGTACTATTAGCATTTTCATCATTATTGAGAGATATTGGATTACCATTTTCGTCAAAGGTGTATTCAGGGCGACCAATAAGAATGTTGCTTGGTTTTTTACGATTTAAATCAATCTTATTAACAGTTGCATTGAACCTGTCATCATGAGCTCTAAGAGCGTTTAATACAGTCCATACAACTTTGTATCGTTCATTATCACTCATTGCAACTTCCGGCTTAATATTAGCCGGAACAACCACAGGGATGATGATATAACCATATTTTTTATTGGGGGCTTTACGCATCACGCGGCCTACAGATTGCACCACATCAACTTGAGAGTTACGGGCAGATAAAAACATTACTGCATCGAGAGAAGGAACATCAACCCCTTCACTTAATACTCTAACATTTGTAATTATTCTACATTCATTATTTGGAGTGTCTTCTTTAAGCCATGAAAGTAATTGGTCTCTTTCGGGTGCCGGCATAGTTCCATCCATGTGTTTGGCATAGGTAGTAACCATTTCAGCTTTTTTATCATCAGGCAATTGTTGAAGATAAGACTCATTGGCAACATTGTATATCTCTGCAATTTTTTTTGAAGTAGATATGTTGGCGCAAAATGCTACAGCCCTTTTCATAGGGTCGGGGTCAATTTCTTTTGTATTACCATTGTCGCCAAGAAATTGTTTTGAAAGCGCATTGATAGTGCCTATAAGTTTAGTTAAATCATCGGTTTTTATCTCAAAATCTCCTTGAGCTATAGCTTTTTGAACAGCAGGAGGAACATCCGTGTCATTTAATGAGAGAATTAAAACTTTATAATCTGTGAGTAACCCCCGCTCTACAGCTTCACCAAAACCAATGCGGTAAATTTCTTCACCATAAAGTTTAGTGTCATCCATTGAACATAATACTGCGTCTATTTGAGCTGCTTTGCTTTTGGCATCATCACTGTATAGCCTCGGCGTAGCAGTCATATAGAGTCTTTTTTTAGATTTAATGAAGTCGGGGTCATGTACTTTTGTGAAAGCAGATTCATCTTCTCCGGATAAAGAAACACCTGTTGTTCTGTGCGCTTCATCGCAAACTATTAAATCAAACTCCGGAAATCCGTTTTTAAGTAAAACTTTTTGTGCTTTTGATATTACCTCTATGGATTGGTAGGTTGAAAAAACGACTGTCATCCCAGATTTGGGATTCTTTTTTATTTCTTCAAATTGATGTAAAATATAATTGGGGTCGGTAGAAGCAGGATAAGCTAAATCAATTACGCTAAACGTGTCGCTGTCTTGATTTCTTCTTTTTTGTTTTGTAATGGCAGGGTCAGAACAAATGGCTATAGCATTAATTGGTTCATTAGCATCAGCACTCCATTCGCGAAGTGTTTGCCCCAATAAAGCAATACTTGGAACAAGAAACAAAACTAAACCTTTGCCATTGGTTTCTTTTTCGGCAATGCGTAATGCGGTGAATGTTTTACCGGTTCCGCACGCCATAATAAGTTTACCCCTGTCGTGTGTTTTAAAATATTCATTTGCTTTCTCAAGCGCTTCTTTTTGATGTGGTCTTAATCTTTTTTTTGGGGTTCTGGCTGCTTCGCCATGTATTCCTTTTTCTAATTTTTCCCAATCAACAGGAGCTTCAATTAAATCAAAAAGATTTATTCTGGTAACCGGAGGGTTTTGATTTTTAATAGCTTCCTCAGCATTTTTATTCCAATGATTGGTTGTTGAAATCCACAATCTTTGTGAAAACCCGACGTTATTGCCATTTTCATCTTTGAATGTACGGCTTGATGTAGATAAGAAAGAATCAACAGAAGGTTTATCTATAACACTGTTTTCTTGATAACACTTACATTGAATTGCCCAATATTCGTTTTCATTTGTTAATCCAACCAAATCTATTCCTGTATCAATACCACCTAATTCGTTTTTTGCAGGAAATTCATCCCATAGCCATATTTTTTTGAATTTATGAGCATATTTAGGGTCTGTTAATAAATATGCTTGCATTAAACGTTCAAAGCGTTCCCCTTTGTCTTTTTCCGAAAAGGAAATTTTTCTGTATTTTTCTAATATTTTCTGAAAACTCATAGGTTTATTTTGTTTTTAGCAATTCAAATAGTAAGCATTCAAATTTAGTAGAATCTGTTTGAAATCAAAACATGAAACCAACAAATATTTATTTTAAGTAAAAATATATAAATATAGTTAGCTACGTTAATGAATTAGATGAAAAGACAGGTTAAAGCTACTTCTTTCCCGCCAACCAGACTCCGCAAGCAAATGCTGCGGTATGCGAGAGAATACGCAGTAGTTTTTTTCTTTTGGAATGCTTACGTTTTTTAAAAGCTATTTCGCCTTTGTGGTTAATGGCAAAAGAGCGGTAATTTAACACAGGATATTCGCTGATTAGCGGCAACCCTTTTGGTGTAATAGTATGTATTTTGGCCATTTTTTGATTAAACTCCACACCCGTAATAAGCGTATCTTTTTCAATGATTTTACGAAAGACAGTATCCGTTTTATAGACAAAAACTTTAACCGGTTTTTCAACCGTTTTTATGACTAATTCTTTGTAAGGCTTATTGATAAATACCGTATCGGTTTGTGTAAGCACCACCGGTTGATGCGGAAAACAACCCTTAAAAAAGAGCAATATCGTTAAAAGGGCAGCAAAAACCAATCCGCTGAAAAACGACGAAACAATATGTTTTACAGAAATATTCATGTCAGATAAACATATTCACCATTGCGTTTACCCGATTGATACAACTGTTGCAATTGAGCAAGCGATTTACCAAAGCGCATTTCAAAATGCGGTTTATCTTTAAACGATTTCCAATCGCCGCCCCACTCAAAACCGATGCTTTTGCCCAAGTGCGCAATTTTTTCCCAATCGGGATTATTCCAAAGCGCTTTGCCGTCTTTAATTTCAACCACATCAATAGCCAATCCGTAATTGTGCAAACTCTGTCCCGGTTTGGCATTGGTAACGATTTTTCCGGGCAAAGTTCTGCCTTGCGCATACAGTCGAGCTTGTTCATCCCAAGTTCTCAGCCCGGACACCACGCGCAGTTTTTTGCCCAATTCTTTTTCGGCACGGATAATAAACTCTTTGGCTTTTTCACGCACCAGCGGATGCAGCTTACTGATACGTTTATCCGACACTAAATCCCATGATTTTTCTTTTAAG
>DBGO01000016.1:68247-264257 GCA_002295925.1 Flavobacteriales bacterium UBA852 | reverse complement strand
ACTAAAAATGGGGAGTACTACAATCAGACCCATTTGATTCTTATTCTTATTGTAGTGTCTATGAAGAACTTTCGATTGAACAAGATGTTTTAGATATAATGTTAGACGCTGCTGGTTGTAATGTCGCTAATCCCGTATCATTTCCAGCGCCATATCATTTTGTAAATATATCAATTACTGATTTATTTAAAGGATTTGGAATTCCGCCAATTGTAATAACTAATTCAGATATATTTAACGAAGATGGTAGTGTTAAGAATGTTAATTTCACGTTAGAACCTAGCTTATATTTAAGTACAATTGTTTTATCTTCTGGTATAACTGTTCATAAAATACTTGAGATACAAGAGCCTTTAAATAATCAAATATTACAAAAAGATTTTTTATCTGCAACTATTTACCCTAATCCAATTGAAGGTAATTCTTTTAATATTGATTTACTCCCTTTTGCAACGTTAAAAGTTAAATACGAACTATATGATAACTATGGAAAGATACATTATCAAAGTGATATTATTCTTAAAAAGGATAGGTCTGCTACTTTAAAAATTAAAGTAGATCATGATATCCCTTCTGGAATATTAATAAATAGGTTTACGTTCGAGGATGGTTCATATTTTACAATTCAAACTATAAAACCTTAAAACAATGAAACAAGCATTAGTAACAATAATATTGATTTGCATAAACGTATTAGGCGTAGCTCAAAATGTTTCTATAATACAAGACAAAACTATAGGAGGAAATCAAGGTGAATATAGTGTAAGACTCGATACAATTAACAATAATTTAAGATTGTTTGTATCTACGGCATCATCTATTTCAGGAGAACGAATAGTTAGTAAAAAAGGAGCAACAGATATGTGGACGCTTAAAACTAATTTGTCTTCATTTTCTATAATCAATCAACAGTTATCTATTGGAGGTGATGGGAATGATTTTCTTGTTCCTATAAAAATAAACGATAATTTTTATTTTTTTTCGGGATTTACTGATTCCGGAGTAGCTTTAGACAAAACAGTATCTTTAAAAAATCCTAATGGAGATATTTGGGTTATAAAGACCGATTCAACTCTATCTATTCAATGGCAAGCAGCTTTTAGTTCAGTAAATGGACAAAGTGGAGGAAATATTACAAAAATAACCGAAAACAGATTTTTAATCAATGCATCCTCATCATCACCTGCGGGTTTAGATAAAACAGATTCGTCAAGAGGAATGAATGATTATTGGATAATTATGATTGACAGTTCAGGAAATAAATTATGGGATAAAACTTATGGAGGAAATAATTGGGATGATTTATATGGTTCTGTATATGATAATCAAGGAAATATATATTTATACGGACGTTCAAATTCAGCGGTTTCCGGCGAGAAAACCGAGCCGGCTTTTGATGTTTCAGGTCAGCTGTATGATTTTTGGGTAATAAAAATTGACACCTTAGGAAATATCTTATGGGATAAAACTTATGGTGGAATCGATGATGAGAGTAATGGGAATTTAATCTTTCACAATAATCAAATTTTATGTGCTGTTTCTTCTAATTCTGATGTTTCAGGAAATAAAACCATATCATCTTTTGGTGGGGCAGATATTTGGGTGTTTGAATTATCCCCAATAGATGGTTCAATCATTTATCAGAAAGCTTTTGGTGGTAGTGGTAATGAAGGTGGAGAAATAGTTTCAACCCCTGACTCAATGCTATATGTTTTAGCACGTTCTACATCAGGAATATCCGGAAATAAAACTGAAAGTTCAAAAGGTATGCTTGATATATGGATATTGAATTTAGATTCGGGATTGAATATATTGTGGCAAAAAGATATAGGAGGAAGCCAAAACGAGTATATTAACGATTTTATAAAAATTAATTCGAGTGAATATATTATAGCTTCTACTTCTAATTCAAACATTAGTGGTGATAAAACCGAAAATGCCAGGGGAGGGTATGATGTTTGGTTGATTAAATTGAGTGTTGTAACAGGTATAGAAGAGTATCAAACCTTTCGATTGTTTACTTATCCAAATCCTGTATCCAATATATTGCATATTGATTTTGACTATATACCTGAAAATAAACAAACCTTTGTAGCATTGTATGATATGCAAGGTAAAGAAGTATATCGTTCGGATGCTTGTAAATACAATACTATAGATATGTCAGCATTTGCCAAAGGAACATACGTTGTAAAAGTCTTTTTTAGTAATAAATCTGTAATTTGTAAAAAAATTATTAAGCAATAATATACTTTCAAGAAATTTAAATTTTGGTTTGAATCCGCTTTTAAAGCGGATTTTTTTTTGAATATCGTTAACAAGACTTAAACTTTTTCGCTACAAAAATATTTATTCGTTTCTTTGCCAAAATTTAAAAATCAGTTATGGAGTTAGCCATTCAAGTCGGTCAGTTTTTATTAAGTCTTTCTATATTAATCGTTTTACACGAATTTGGTCATTTTTTGGCTGCAAAAGCTTTTCATACAAAAGTTGAAAAGTTTTATTTGTTTTTCAACCCATGGTTTTCATTATATAAAAAGAAAATAGGAGAAACAGAGTGGGGAATAGGATGGTTGCCTTTGGGCGGCTACGTGAAAATTGCCGGTATGATTGACGAAAGTATGGATACAGAGCAAATGAAACAACCGCCACAGCCATGGGAGTTTCGTTCCAAACCGGCTTGGCAACGGTTAATCATTATGCTGGGCGGTATTATAGTAAACGTAATTGTAGGAATACTTATTTACTCAATGACCTTGATGGTGTGGGGCGAGCGCCATTTACCCATGAGCGAACTCAAAGATGGTATTTGGGCTGTTGACACATCCGTAACCAATATTATTGGTATTAGAACAGGAGATAAAATTCTCACAATAGATGGCGATTCGGTTAAGTATTTTGATGAATTGTTGGAGCAATTGATAATAGGAAGAGAAATTGAAGTAGAACGAAACGGGAAAATAGAAGATATTAAAGTGCCGGCAAATTTTGTAGAGCAATTATTGGAGAAAAAGAAGCCGGGCGTGTTTATTTATCCTCGCATACCATTTGTTGTGGGTGCCATTGCCGATAATTATGTTGCCAAAGACGCCGGTTTAAAGCTAAAAGACCAAATTGTAGGCATCAATAATGATACAATTCGTTATTTCGATGAGTTTAAAACCAAAATAAATAAATATGCCGATAAAGATGTAGTTTTAAAAGTAAAACGAGAAAATCAATTGGTAGAAATACCAATTCATGTTCCCGATTCGGCAATTTTAGGCGTGCAACAATATTTATTTTCACTCAACGATTTGGAGCGAGCCGGAATTTATAAGTTTGAATATAAAAAATACGGCTTTTTTGAATCTTTCCCTGCCGGCGTGAAAAAAGCTTGGAAAACATTGGTCAATTATTACAAACAGTTTAAAATGATATTATCACCTTCTACGGGAGCATATAAAGGATTAGGCGGTTTTGCAAGTATCAGTAAATTATTTGGGACACAGTGGGATTGGCAAAACTTTTGGGATAAAACTGCTTTTATATCAATTGTATTGGCATTTATGAATTTATTACCAATTCCAGCACTTGACGGCGGTCATGTTATGTTTGTATTATACGAAATGATTACAGGCAGAAAGCCAAACGAAAAGGTATTGGAGTATGCTCAATTAATAGGATTTATTTTCCTTTTGCTTGTATTGTTTTATGTCAATGGAATGGATGTTGTCAGAGGTTGTCGCTAAAATGAAAGGTTTTGGTAAAATAGTTTTCGTTCTTACTTTATCATTCTTTACAGGATGTGTAAATCTATCCGGTTCTAAAGAAAATAAAAAAACGGTTTACATTTCGGGGTATGCACAAGGAACTACCTATTCGATTCAGTATGTCGATTCTGCCCAAAGAGACTTTGCATTTTCCATCGACTCGTTGCTGATGCGGTTCGATTCTTCATTAAGCATTTATAAACCGTTTTCCATTATTTCACAAATAAATCAAACCGATACATGTGTAACTACCGACAGTTTATTTTTATACTGTTTTAAACGAGCTAAACAAATTTGGCAAAAAACGAACGGAGCTTTTGATCCAACTGTAGCGCCATTGATAAATGCTTACGGTTTTGGATTTAAAAATATAGATAATGTAACCGACCAATTATTAGACAGTTTGCGTCAATATGTTGGTTTTGAAAAGGTAAAACTGTTAAACGACAGTATTATTATTAAACCCAAAAATGTAATGCTCGATTTCAATGCGTTGGCTCAAGGTTATTCGGTAGATGTTGTGGGAGATTTTTTACATAAAAAAGGAATCGATAATTATTTGGTGGAAATTGGCGGCGAATTAAGAGCATCCGGTAAAACCGAAAAAGGAGAGTATTGGCGTGTAGGTATTGAAAAACCGATAGAAAATAACACAAATCACGATTTATCTGCAGTCGTATCCTTAAAAAACAATGCGTTGGCAACATCCGGGAATTATCGTAAATTTTATGAAAAAAACGGAGTGCGCTATGCACACACAATTAATCCCAAAACAGGGAAACCTGTTATTCGTGAAATATTAAGTGCAACTGTAATTGCCAAGCAATGTATAGATGCCGATGCTTATGCAACTGCATTTATGGTGTTGGGAGTTGACAGTAGTTTATCCGTAATTGAAAAAAATAATTTGGATGCTATTTTAATTTATGAGAAAAACGGTAAGATAAGCCATTTTATATCAAAAGAAATAGCTAAGGATGTCGAATGGTTGGAGTAAAGTGATATTATTTTACTTCGTCCTTTTGACACATCTCATCGGGACGTGCACCGCAAAAACTACATGGTTCACCGTCTTTGTTTAAATATTCGCTGTTGCTGGCACAGGTTCCGGCAAATTTTCCATCTTTTTTAAACAAAATTTTCACGGCAATACCGGCAAATCCCAACCCTAATAATCCTATGGCTAATAAAGCTAATTTCATAAGCGTAGTTTATAGAGCAAAATTACGCTTTTTTGATTAATCCATGTTCAGATATTCTTTTTTTACCCATCCGGTTAAAGTAGTTTTAACTTTTACCCAACCAAATTGTTCATTAAGTATTTCAACTTGTTGATTTTTTTCTAAAGGTAAAGCAATGGTTTCATATTTAATACCGGGTCCGCTTCTTATATTTAAAAAGTCAGGCGTTACTTTTGCTTTAATTCCTGAAATACTTACATCTTGATCTTTTCTGTTATCAAACAAGAGTTTGTTTCTAAATTTATCGAGTGGAAATGCAGGGCCCGGGTCTTGCTTTCTTCCCGGTGAAATTTCTTCATGACCTAAAATCATTCTAATTCCGTAAGTTTCAATAAGCAACTCGCAAAGTTCAAAGGAGCGATTAAGTTGTTCTTCGGTATAAGTATGCCAGTATTTGTTGGTATGTTCATTTCTATGTTTTGCTTCAATTACTTCATCTTCAGAATAATATTTACCAAACCAAGATTGATACTTATTGCCTGTTTTCTTCAATACGCCTGCATTATCCAATTCAATGCCAATACTATAATTGTTTAATCCGGTTCTGTTTGAATATTGGCTTTTTCCGGCATGCCAAGCAATAATATTAAACGGTACCAACTGAAATATTTTACCACTTCTGTCAATAACAATGTGTGCCGAAGCCTTAACATTATCTTTTGCTAAATATTTTGCCGATGACTCTCCATTTCTTCCTGCAGTATAATGCATAATAATAGTATCGGGCATGTTATCTTTAAATTTTTCGCTGTTTTTGGAACATGAAATATGTTCAATATTATCACCCTCCAACATGTGTTGAGCATTTATTTTCATTGAGCAAAAGTTTAATTCTTAACCAACAATATTATTTTTTCTGTCTTTTTTCTTCATAAAAGGCATATCAATATTTGAAGTAACAGTTTGAGAAATTTTTTCGGCAGAGCGGCCAATTATATATCCTCCCATACCAATCTTAAGTAAGCCCCAAAAATTATCATTTAAAGATTCTGAAATTGGACTTTGAGTATCAATGAATGCAGGTTCTATGAAATAGGCGTAAATAACAATAAATCCAAAACTTAACATAAGAATAGGTCGCCAACTTCGTTGAAGCCAATTTCCTTTTGCTTCAAGAGCAATTATGCTTTGTTGATTCTCATGCAATTGATTAAGGGAATTAAGCACTATTTCCGAAAGTTCATTTTTGGCTTTCATTTTCTCTTCATCCGAAGTAACGACTTTATCTATCACTTTTTCGGCGCCATCTAATATTTCTTTGGCCCCGGACTGGAAAAGTTTTTTGAATATACTCATAGCATAAATTTTTACCGACTAATATAAAAAAATAATTTTCATTTATAGTGTAATTTTCACCAAACTAAAGTATAGCATTCCAATATTATTGTCAATTTTTAATTTCTTTTAAGGGAAAAAATGTTAATTTTATAGCTATTCAGAATAATATTTTAAAAAATAACTAATATGAAGAAATTTATTTTATCAGTTTTGTTTTTATCAAATTTTGTATCATTTTCACAAAATAATTTAAGAACCGGAAACTGGTGCTATACAGATGAATATAATGCCGAATTATTGCGTAAGCACCCTGAAATTATAGAAAATTATGAAATGATTGAAGCGCAAGTAAGAGCACTTCAGGAGCAAGGTTACGGTTTAAACGGCAATCAAGAAGCAAGCATTATAATTCCTGTAGTGGTGCATGTTATTATGGACGAAGATGGTTCAGGATATATCGATGAAACACAAGTTCAATCCGGTATTGATGTATTGAATCGTGATTTTCAAAAGCTAAATGCCGATACGGTTAATGTTCATTCTATTTTTAAACCTTTAATAGCAAATGTTGATATTGAGTTCAGACTTGCAACAATTGACCCAAATGGTAATTGTACCAATGGGATTGTTTATGTCAAATCATCTAAAACCAACAATGCGGATGACGGCGTAAAATCGGTAAGTTATTGGAACAGTCAAAAGTATTTTAATGTCTGGTTGGTGAAATCCATTGGTGGAGGTAACGGGGGGACAGTACTCGGTTATGCTCAATTTCCTTATAGTTGGGGTGGTGGA
Organism: Flavobacteriales bacterium UBA852; assembly: GCA_002295925.1. Taxonomy (GTDB): domain Bacteria; phylum Bacteroidota; class Bacteroidia; order Flavobacteriales_E; family Vicingaceae; genus UBA852. The sequence goes on along the minus strand of DBGO01000016.1, from coordinate 257,191 downwards.
ATAAATAACACCTATGGATTGGTAGTAAGACAAGATTATTGGGGAACAACTGGAACATCCAATGGAGACGGTCGTACAGCAACGCACGAAGTAGGACACTGTTTAGGTTTGTATCATACATTTCAAAGCGGTTGTGGAGGAAATTGTTCTACCAGTGGAGACCAAGTATGTGATACACCACCGGCAGCACAAGATACTTATGGTTGCGACATGAACCAAAATACATGCTCAAATGATGCCAGTGGTCCGTCAGCATTTTCTACCGATGTTGTAGATATGATTGAAAACTACATGAGTTATGATGCTTGTCAGTATATGTTTACATTAGGGCAAAAATCAAGAATGTTGTCGGCAATTTCATCCATTTCGGGTTTACAAAACTTAACTTCTTCTCCTAATTTAGCAGCAACAGGAACAGCAGACCCATATAATCCGCCATTGTGTGCACCAAAAGCAGATTTTATTTGGAATTATGATATGATTTGCGAAGGCGCTTCTGTCGATTATACCGATCGTTCGTGGAACGGAGATGCAACTGCTTGGAATTGGACATTCCCTGGAGGTACGCCTTCTTCATCCACACAACAAAATCCTACTATAACGTATAATACTGCAGGAAGTTACGACGCTACTTTAAATGCCTCAAATTCTGCGGGTTCTGATACTAAAACATATACCAATGTAGTGTACGTAAGCAGTGCCAATGCACAATATTCCAATTGGTTTTACAAAGAAGATTTTGAAGATGCCAATACAGTAGCTTCAGATTGGATTATTCAAAATCCTTCGGGATACAGAACTTGGATTCAAACCAGCTTGGCTTCGGCTACAGGCGGTTATTCCATGATGATAAACAATTACAGTGGAACAAGTGTGGGAGAAACAGATGCTCTTATCTCGCCTTCGTATGATTTATCGCAAGTGCCAAGTCCTCAATTGACATTTAAATATGCTTATGCACAAAAAAATTCTTCAAATGATGATTGGTTAAAAGTATATATAAGCACCAATTGTGGTAAAACATGGAACTTGCGTTTCAGTAAAAAAGGTTCGCAGTTAAACGCCAATAATATTATCCAAAATTCAAATTATGTTCCGGCTACCGGCGATTGGATTGATGCTACGGTTTATATTTCTGCGTATGCTTCGGCATCAAATGTGCGTGTAAAGTTTGAGTTTATCTCAGACCAAGGAAATAATATTTATATCGATGATATTAATATTGCCAACCCGAACAGTGTGCAAGAATTTTCTGCTTTAAGCAGTTTGCAATTATATCCTAATCCTGCCAAAGAACAAACGACACTTAAATTAGACTTAAATAAAAAAGTGGATAATGCAGAAATTGTTCTGTTGGATGTGGTAGGCAAAAAAGTAGCCGATATTACCAATGGAAATAAAATTGTGAAAGGTAATTATACATTTACTATAGAAACAGTTAATTTGCCGGCAGGTATTTACTTTGTTCAAGTAACACTTGACGGAGAGAAAGTGATTAAGAAGTTAATGGTTCAGTAATGAATCGTGATTAAAAAAAGAAAGAGCTTATCAATTTTCGATAAGCTCTTTTTCGTTTTGTAAAATTTTATAATCAAATTGTTGCATTAAGTCATTGTCTATGTATTTATTGACAAGTGCAATAGTTTCCGGTTTATATTCCGATTTCCATTTTTCTTTCAGGTAATAATTTTTATGGAATTTCTTTTTTAGTTCACCGTGATTATTGGTCAACTGATGTTGAATATCACTAAACCAATACAATGTGGTTTTCAGATTAAATTTTTCTTTTAAACCGGATAAAATTTCTTCAGGAGTTTCGAGCAATTCTTCATATTTAATAAGAGCAAAATTTTTGGCATATTCGTTCATATGCAGATAGGCACGGTACTTTGCATTCCACATTTTTACAGGATTTTCATAATCTCCGTAAGGAAATTCTATAAATTGATTGAACGAAAGTTGTTTTAATTGCTCTTGATGATAAGGTTTTCGATGCATTGACCGAAGCCAAGCGTAGGGATTTTTCACCAATATTAAATAAATAATGTCATCTTCAATTTTATCAAGCTCTTCTTTATGGGGCGCTAACCGGTGTTTCCAACCCAGTGTAAAATAATCAGCAATATCAACTTTAAAGTTTTTAACCAACAATTTTTCCAAATATATAGTTCCGCTGTTTCTTTCGCCAAAAACTTTTACTTTTTTATTGTTTGTGCCAAATAATCGTGCTATCATACTTATGTTTAGTTAATTATGAGATATTTTTTTGCAATATAAATCATTAACTTTTACAACAAAATGATAAAAGTCAGCTTTCTTGTAAAGCTAAAAAATGTAACCTTTATTACAATTATGCGGCATAAATAAGCCTAATTTTGTCAAAAACAAAAAATGGAAGAATTTTTAGAGAAAATAATAGAATCTTACTCCGGCTACGCCAATTATTTATGGCAAGAAATAACACTAAAATACACCTATAAGCCTTGGTACGAAAATTATTTTTATTTATTGATTATCGTTTCTTTATTTGTTTGGACGTTGGAAGTTTTATTCCCTTGGCGTAAAAAACAACCACTGATACGAAAAGATTTTTGGTTAGATACATTTTATATGTTTTTCAATTTCTTTTTATTTAACTTAATTATTTTTAATGCACTATCTAACACATTCGAGTTTTTTTTGCAAAAAACATTTCACTTCAAACCTGAAGATATTCAATTGTTCCAATTAGAAAAATATCCGATATGGATACAATTGTTAATATTCTTTATCATAACAGATTTTGTTCAATGGTTTACACATATCTTGCTGCACCGTGTTTCGTTTTTGTGGGAGTTTCATAAAGTACATCATTCGGTTGAGCAGATGGGGTTTGCCGCTCATTTGCGTTACCATTGGATGGAAACTGTGGTGTACAAAAGTATGTTGTATTTACCTGTAGCCATTATTGGCGGGTGGAAATTTGAAGATGTTTTTTGGGTGCATACTTTTGCCATTTTAATTGGTCATTTAAATCACGCCAATGTGCATATTACTTACGGACCTTTAAAATACATACTCAACAATCCGGTGATGCACTTGTGGCATCATGCTTATCATTTGCCTGAGGGTAGAAAATATGGCTTGAATTACGGCATTTCTTTAAGCTTATGGGATTATATTTTTGGTACGGCAGAAATTCCCAAAGACGATGGCGAAATAAAATTGGGGTTCCCGGGAGTAGAGGAGTTTCCAAAAGATTTTATCGGACAGGAACTGCATGGATTTGCCAAACGTAAAAAAGATAAAAAATAAAGTGTTGATGTATTGAAATTAGAACAGGGTATAAATTACTTACCTTCTTTAGGATTCCATTTTTTATATCGACAAATCATTCTAAATCCGGTATAAGCGTTAGGCATATTTGTGTCAATTCTACATTTATTATAATCCAAGTTACAGGAGTCGTTGTATCCCAATCCGTAATAAACGTTTTTTGTATTGGTCATTTCTCTAACATTTCCTTTCAAGTGGGAAATTATGGGTGTTTTATTATTAAATTTTCTAGATACATCCATACAAAATGCTTTTACCGGAAAACAGGTGTTAAATTTTTCTAATTCTTCTTTATCACAACTGTTGTAACAAAATAATGAAGTAGAATAGCACTCGTCAACACCATTAGGAAAACGCTTAAACGGATGCATTAATTTTATTCTTCTTTTTCGTTTTAATATGTTTATTTTATTGAGTGAATCGGCAAAAACAGCGGCTCTGTAATATGTGGTGGAATCCGGTAATGAGTATTCGGGATAGTATAAGTTGTAATCAGGTGTAAGTCCTTCAATTTTTCCGTTAAAATAATCTTCAATAGTGAAAATAATAGTTGAATCCCATTCTTTGTATAATCCGGTTGCAATAAGATAATATTCAAAAACCCTGTCAGAACGCCATTTGGCGAATGCTTTTGCCTGTTCATAAGTTACTCCTACCAATGGGTAGTAGGAAAATGCTGGATGTCTGTAATATATTTCTACATAAGGTTCATTGTACGGGCTGCATCTTCTCCAAGCTAATGTGTCTAATTGTAGTGATTTTAAAAAACTGTCAGTAAGTAATTCGGGGTAATATTTTTTTCTATGGTTATAATAATATTCATACTCTAACCAATAAATATTGACCATTTCTGTTAAGTCAAACCATAAATTACTGTCTAATCTAACAACTCCTGCAGGGTCGGGGATATTCTCATTTATAGTATAAAAATCGCGTGCTTTTATTTTTTTGGAAGAGCTACATCCGTATAGTCAAATTAAGAGTAATGCTATGATAAGATTTCTTAACATATTTATATAAACACTTTTCCGGGGTTCAAAATTATATTGGGGTCAAATAATTCTTTAATTTGTTTTTGCAAAAGCATTTCGGTATTCGAAAAAACAATGGGTAAGTAAGGTTTTTGAACCAGTCCAATACCGTGTTCACCGCTGATAGTTCCACCCAATTGTTTGCAGATTTTAAACAACTCGGCAATAGCTTTTGGCAGTTCATTTTGCCATTTAGCGTCGGGCATATCATCTTTTAAAATATTTACGTGTAAATTACCGTCGCCGGCGTGTCCATAGCAAACCGAGCGAAATCCATATTGTTGGCCAAGTTTTTTTACTTCTTTCAAAAGTTGGGGTAAATAAGCCCTTGGCACAACCGTATCTTCTTCTTTATACACCGATTGACGCTTAACGGCTTCGCCCAAACCACGTCGCAAACGCCACAATTCGTTTTTTTGTGCCTCAGAGTCGGCAAACAGAATTTCGCCAACAGTAAATTTTTCCAACACAGCATTAATTTGTTCCATTTCTTGGTACAGAACGTCTAAATTATTTCCATCCACTTCAATAAGTAAATGTGCTTCGTCTTCTTCGTTTACAGGAGTTTTAACATCCTCAATGTATTTTTTGCCAAAAATAAGTGCATCTTTTTCCATAAACTCCATTCCGGAAGGTATTACGCCGGCTTTAAAAATTTCGGAGACTGCTTTTGCCGCTTCTTCCATTTTTTTAAATGGCACAAGCATCAATAAATTAAATTTAGGGTAGGGCAATAACCTTAAAATTATTTTGGTCACAATTCCCAATGTGCCTTCACTTCCAACCATCAATTGTGTCAGGTTGTAACCTGTGGCGTTTTTTAAAGTATTGGCACCTGTCCATATAATTTCGCCGTTTGGCAAAACTACTTCCAAGTTAAGCACATAATCTTTGGTAACGCCATATTTAACGGCTTTTGGCCCGCCGGAATTTTCGGCAATATTACCGCCGATAAAACAACTACCTTTACTTGCCGGGTCGGGCGGGTAGAATAAGCCCTTTTCCTTAACCGCATTTTGCAATACTTCGGTTATTACGCCGGGTTCTACCGTTACCTGAAAATTATCTTCATCAATTGATAAAATTTTATTAAACTTTTCTACGGATAATACTATTCCCCCTTTTACGGGTAAAGCACCACCGCTTAATCCTGTGCCGGCGGCACGAGGAGTAACAGGAATTAAAGCATGATTGCACAAACGCATTATCTTACTGATTTGAAGCGTGTTTTCCGGGGTTACTGCCACTTCGGGCAGAAATTGTAAATCTTCGGTTTCGTCGTGGCTGTATTTTTCTAATGCCTCTTTATTTACATAAATGTTTTTTTCGCCAACTATTGCTGTGAGTTCGTTTAAGAAAGGTTGGTCTATTTCGTTATACGTCATTGAATTGTCATTTTCGGATAAATTTAAGTAAATTCGGCAAAAATTTTATTTATATGAAAAAGCTTTTTGTAATAGGATTATTTATTTTGTTCAATATTGGTTTGCATGCGCAAAACAAACAAATTTCGTTAGAGGATATTTGGAAAAATTATGCATTTTATCCGTCGTATGTAAATGGCGGGCGAGGCATGAACGATGGTGAGCATTATACAGTAATAGAAAGAGACGAAAATCGAAATTTGCAAATTGTTAAATATTCATATAAAAATCCACAAGACCGAACAGTTGTATTTTCATCTGCCGATGTGAAAATCAATGAAAAACCGCTTTATTTTTCCGATTATCAATTCAATGCCGATGAAACCAAACTTTTGTTGGCTACGGAGAAGGAGTCGATTTACCGTTATTCATCAAAAGCGCATTATTATGTTGTGGATATAAGAACCAAAAAAGCGAGCAAATTAACCGACGGTTCCAAACAAATGTATGCTACCTTTTCGCCCGATGGCAAAAACATTGCCTTTGTTCAGGATAATAATCTGTTTATCAAAAACATAAAAAGAAATACAATCAATCAAATTACCGATGATGGCGAAAAAAATAAAATTATAAATGGTGCCTCTGATTGGGTGTATGAAGAAGAATTGGAATTGGTAAAAGCGTTTAGCTGGTCGCCCGATGGTAAATATTTGGCGTATTATAAATTTGACGAGTCGAATGTGAAAGAGTGGGATATGAAAATTTACGGACAATTATATCCGGAGCATTATACTTTTAAATACCCCAAAGCAGGAGAGGAGAACTCAAAAGTGTCGGTTCATATTTATCAATTGGAAGAAGATAAAACACTGGATATCAGAATTCCGGAAGCTTATGAATATATTCCGCGTATTAAGTGGGCGGATAATACTTATTTGGCAATAGAAACACTAAACCGTCATCAAAATGATTTGAAAATAATATTGTTCAATGCCGCAGAACCGGGAAAGCCGAGAACTATTTACCACGAAACCAATAAATGGTATATCGATGTGCCGAAGTTAGAATTTTTACCCGAAAAACATCAATTCATCATTTCTTCTGAAAAATCGGGTTATAATCATTTGTACTTGTATAATTATTCGGGTAAAGAATTAGCGGCAATTACCAAAGGAAATTACGATGTTACCGATTATTACGGAATAGATAAAAAAGGCTTTGTTTATTATCAGTCGGCAGAAGAAAGTCCGCTTAACCGATCCGTTTATAAAGTGAAATTGGATGGTTCGGGCAAAAGAAAATTATCTTCTCAAAAAGGAACAAATGAAGCATCGTTTAACAAAACGTTCAGTTATTACATAAATTATTTTTCGTCAGCCGGAACACCTTACATCATTACGCTAAATAACAATGAAGGTAAAGTATTACGTACATTGGAAGAAAATCAAACACTAAAAAACACTTTGGCCGAGTATAATGTGCAAAAACCTGAATTTTTTAAGGTAAAAGGAGCTGAAGACAGCTTAAACGCCTGGATGATAAAACCTGCCGATTTTGATCCTTCGAAAAAATATCCCTTGTTTATGTTTGTTTACGGTGGTCCCGGGTCGCAAACCGTTACTGACAGTTGGGGAAGTATGAATTATATTTGGTTCAACTTGTTGGCACAAAAAGGATATATTGTGGTTTCGGTAGATAACAGAGGAACAGGAGCACGAGGAGAAAAATTCAAGAAAATGACTTACAAGCAATTGGGGAAATACGAAACCGAAGACCAAATTGCTGCGGCAAAAGAGTTAGGAAAGTTAAAATACATTGATAATAAAAGAATCGGAATATTCGGATGGAGTTATGGCGGCTATATGAGTTCGTTGTGCATAAGCAAAGGTGCCGATGTGTTTAAAACTGCAATAGCTGTTGCCCCCGTTACCAATTGGCGATATTACGACAATATTTATACCGAACGCTATATGCAAACACCACAAGAAAACCCCGATGGTTATGATTTAAACTCGCCCATCAATCATACCGAAAAAATCAAAGGAAATTATCTACTTGTGCACGGAATGGCTGATGACAATGTGCATTTTCAAAATACAGCCGAAATGATAATGTCTTTAACAGAAAATGACATTCAGTTTGATTTAATGGTTTATCCAAATAAAAACCACGGCATATACGGAGGCAATACCCGTTTACATCTTTACCGTAAAATGACCGATTTTATCTTAAATAATTTATAAATTAGCCCCTCGCAAAAAAAACGAAGATTATGAATTTAGAAAAAAATGTTCAACCGCAAGTTATTGGACACCCAGCCGGATTGTTTGTCTTATTTTTTACCGAAATGTGGGAGCGTTTCAGTTATTACGGAATGCGCGCTTTGTTGGTGCTGTTTTTGGTTTCGGATATTGCTGCCGGCGGTTGGGGTTGGCCTCGCGAAGAAGCACTGAAACTTTACGCACTTTACACCGGATTAGTTTATGTAACGCCAATTTTTGGCGGAATTTTGGCAGATAAAGTATTTGGGCATCGCATTGCCGTATTGATAGGTGCTATTTTGATGACACTCGGTCACGGCTCAATGGCACTCGAAACGGAAGTAACATTTTACATAGGTTTGGGATTGCTGATATTGGGTAACGGAATGTTTAAACCCAATATTTCTACAATAGTAGGAGGATTATATAAAAATAATGAAGAGAAAAAAGATGCGGCATATACCATTTTTTATATGGGAATTAACGCCGGTGCTTTTTTAGGAATTTTACTGTGTGGATATATAGGCGAAAATGTTGGTTGGAGTTACGGATTTGGATTGGCAGGTATATTTATGTTTTTGGGAATGATGCAGTTTTGGTTTGGTCAAGGAATTTTTGGCAATATTGGTTTAAAACCAAAAAAATCAAATGAACATTTACCAAACGACCCTGTAGAAATTTTTGATGCCGAAGAAGCCGGACAAGATGATGTGGAGAATTTAAACAAAAAAGAAGAGCTTTCGCCAAAAGTTATAAAAGACCGATTAATTGTAATTGGAATTTTGGCATTTTTTACCATTTTCTTCTGGATGGCTTTTGAACAAGCCGGCGGCAGTATGTCTATTTTTGCTAAAGACTATACCGACCGGGTATTGGAAGGAGGGGCGGCACAAACGTTTAAGTTGGTCAACACTATTATTACTGTTGTTCCTTTGTTGATAATATCGTGGGTGGTAATTTTATTGTCAAAAGCGATTTTTAAAAAATATCCGCTGTCAACATTATTTATTACCGTAAGTTTTGTTGTCATATGGTTTATAGCCGTTTGGATGCTTAAAAAAGAATACTCATCAACAACTTCCGAAGTTCCTGCCACATGGTTTGGTGTGCTCAACTCATTATTTATTATTTTGTTTGCACCATTGTTCTCTAAATTATGGGAAACAAAATTTAATCCCACAGGTGCGGTTAAATTTGCTATGGGACTTATATTGTTGGGACTTGGATTTGCCGTATTGTCATTTGGCAGTAAAGATATTCCGCTGGGTGCAAAAACAGCACAAGTAAGTATGGTTTGGCTTATTTTGGCTTATTTGCTTCATACCCTAGGGGAATTATGTTTATCACCGGTAGGATTATCTTATGTAAGTAAATTGGCACCGCCAAAATTTGTAGGGTTAATGTTTGGTGTTTGGTTTGGAGCAACAGCCATTGCAAACTATTTAGCCGGGTTATCAGGAAGTTTTATCGATAAAATCAGTGAAGAATATGGTTTATCTACGTTTTTTATGATTTATTTCTTTATTCCGGCAATTGCAGGGGTGATTTTAATATTACTTACCCCATTTATTAAAAAGAAAATGCACGGAATCCATTAGTACAAATGGTATGGAAATTGATATTAAACAAATGATGAAAAATTTATTTATATTCACAATTATCACATTTAGCATTGCCTGTGCTACGGTAACTACTATCGGTAAAAGTGCCGGAGCAAAAGATTTTCCACCCGGAACACTTGTTTACATCAATATTTCAGATAATATTACCTTAAAACCAATTCCCGAAGTGCCCAATAATTTATCACAAGAAACCATAAAAAGTACTTTATACAATAAAATAAAAAGTACCATAGAAATGCTCAATGGAAAAGTAGTGGAACAATTGCCCCAAAATTGTGATAATTGTTATGAAATTAAAGTAACATCGGTAAATATAGCATCGTCAAAATCAACCAAAAATCATACAGATATTGAAAAGGGATATGAAAATTATCCATATCCTTATTATACGTCGGAACTTAATGCAGATGTAGAAATGTTTAAAACCGATAATAATGATAAATTGGGAAGTAAAACATTTTATGTGAAATCATACAGTCGTTTACAAGAAGGAAAGTTACCGCCGTTAAATGAATTGAACGGTAAAGATATTGACGACTATGTAACACGTCCGAAATATGATTTTAAAGAATTAACCGAAGAATTGGGCGACCGTGTGGCATATTGGAGCAGTAAACGACTTAATAAATATGTAGAAAATTTATCAACCAACTAAAAAACACTTTATGAACCATTTATTCGCAAAATCACTCGCCATATTATTAGTATTTCTAACCTTTTCCAGTTATACGCAAAATAAAAAAGACAACCAAGAAAAGCCAAAACAACCTAAGAAAATTGAATGGCTCAGTTTTGAAGAAGCAGTAGAAAGAAATAAGAAAGAGCCGCGTAAATTCTTAATCGATGTTTATACCAATTGGTGCGGATGGTGTAAAAAAATGGATGCCACTACTTTTCACGACCCACGTGTAGTAGAATATGTATCGCAAAATTTTTGGGCGGTAAAATTCAATGCCGAAACACACGACACCATACATTTTGACAATAAAATATTCATCAATCCTTCACCCAAAGGGAAAAGAGGAACCAATCAATTGGCTGTTGCATTATTGCAAGGCAAATTAAGTTATCCTACCATAGTTTATTTAGATGAAAATATCAATATGATTTCGCCGGTTCCGGGTTATCAAAGCGCCGACCAAATTTTACCTTTATTGCATTGGTTAGCTACCGATGCGTTTAGAGAACAACCTAATTTTCAGATTTGGTATCAGCAAAATTGGGGTAAGAAATAATATGAAATAAAGGTTATTTTAATTTTATTAAAAAGCCTATTCTTACAGAAATGCCGGTATTTTGCGTAATTTTACAGAAATTTAATTTTTATGCGCAAATTATTTTCAGCCCTTTTATTTTTAGGATTTTTTCAATTCACTCAAGCTCAGGATACTATTAGTATAATGAACTACAATATTTTAAATTTCCCTTTAACTTCCAGTACAAAGGCAGATACATTAAAATATATTGTTCAATACAAACAACCCGATATTCTAATGGTTACCGAGTTAACCTCGCTTTATGGCAGCAATTTGATAATGAGCAATGCCTTAAATGTTGATGGAGTTAATTATTATGCGGCGGCAAATTTTATTGACGGCCCCGATACGGATAATAATTTGTATTACAATTCAAATAAATTCGGATTAAAATCGCAAGAACAAATTGCTACAGATTTACGCGATATCAGTGAGTATGTTTTGTATTATAAAAGCGCTGATTTAGGTGTAAATGCCGATACCATATTTCTATATTGTTATATGGTGCATTTAAAAGCAAGCAGCGGAACAACTAACGAGCAAAAAAGGCAGCAAGAGGCACAAGCAATGATGAATCATATTTCGAGCGTACACCCTGAAGCAGAAAATATTATTATTGGCGGTGATTTTAATTTTTATGCCTCCAGCGAACCGGCATATTATACAATAACATCCGGGACAAGTGTAACAATGTATGACCCCATAAACAGACCCGGAAACTGGCACAATAACAGTTCTTTTGCCGATATTCACACCCAATCATCACGAACATCATTGCTAAGCGATGGAGGAAATAACGGTGGAATGGATGATCGCTTTGATATGTTTTTTGTTTCAGGTGATTTAATGTCGGGAACGAACAGAATGATAGCCATACCATCTTCTTACGAAACAGTAGGACAAGATGGGCAGCGATTCAATCAATCGGTAATAAGTCCGGCTAATCAATCGGTGCCTCAAAATATTGCCACCAAATTATATTATATGTCCGATCATTTGCCCGTTTATATGGAATTTGCTTTAGGCGGAACAATTGGAGTGGGGGAAGTGAATAATAATCGTTTTGAAATTCGATATTATAATAATGAAATTTTTATTGAAAATTCTTCAAAAGAAAATTTAACTCTTAAAATTTTTAACAGTTTGGGACAGCAAGTGTTTTTGCAAAAAACTTCGGATATAGACAGTCAAATACCTGTACAAACATTACCGAATGGAATGTATGTTGTTTATGTTCAAGATGAGAATAACAATGTTTCGTATTTGAAGTTTGTCAAATAATTTCCACTTTTTGGGTTAAATTTTTTCTACTATCTTTACAATAAACTTAGTTTTATGTTAAGAAGTATCTTGCTTTTAGTTTTTAGTACCCTTTATATATTTTTATTTTCACAAACTATCAATACCGATAGACCGGGAATAAGCAATTCACCATTGACATTATCAAAAGGGCAATTTAATTTAGAAACCGGAGTGTTTTTTGAATACACTTCTTATAATAGAACAATTTACCCAAATTATTATAATTACGGTTATCCTTCAGAAGATGTGAATGAGGAAAAAATTACCGGAAATTTTGCATTTCGGTTAGGCTTGACAGATTTTATTGAACTTAGATTTTTGCCTTCTAAATACAAGATAAACCGGTTTGTGAAAAATCTTTATCAAAATGATTCTTATTTTGAAAAAATATCGGGAATGGCAGGGATGGTAACAGGTTTTAAAGTTGGGATATTTAATCAATCAGATAAAAATTTTCATTTATCCGTTATGCCTGAAATATCTCTTTTACCGAACAGTAGAACATATTTTATGTTTTCGGTAAACGCCGGTTATTTGATTTTGGATAAATTTTATGTAAACACAACAGTAAAAGCTAAAGATATTTCATTTGACTTAAACGTAAATCCGACATTAGAAATTTATAAATATACAACCACTCTTTGTTTTAATTATAAGTTTTCGGATAAACTGACCTTTTTTGCCGAACCGTATTTAAATTATCAACCATTTTTTGATGCTTATTCTTCTTGGTTTAGCGACTTTGGAGCTCTTTATCTTATCAATCCCACGTGGCAAGTTGACTTAAGTTTTGGTTATGGTGAAAATTATTCCTTTATCAACATTGGAATGAGTAAATTATTCTTAAGTAAAGATTAATAGCGATACATATAAAAAAAGCCCCAATTTGGGGCTTTTTTATTATAAATAAACTTCGCTGCCTTTTTCTTTAAACTCTTTTGATTTTTCTTTCATTCCTTCTTCCAGTGCTTTTTTCTCGTCAATTTCTTTTTGTTCGGCATATTTGCGCACATCTTGGGTTATTTTCATAGAACAAAAATGCGGACCGCACATAGAGCAGAAATGGGCAATTTTTGCACCTTCGGCAGGTAAGGTCTCATCATGATATTCGCGGGCTTTTTCAGGGTCGAGCGAAAGATTGAATTGGTCTTCCCATCTAAATTCAAAACGAGCTTTACTTAAAGCATTATCTCGAATTTGAGCGCCCGGAAATCCTTTTGCCAAATCGGCAGCGTGTGCCGCTAGTTTATATGTAATAACGCCTTCGCGTACATCTTCTTTATTGGGTAATCCCAAGTGCTCTTTTGGCGTAACGTAGCAAAGCATTGCTGTTCCGTACCATCCGATTTGAGCCGCACCAATTGCTGATGTTATATGGTCGTAGCCTGGGGCAATATCGGTTGTAAGCGGTCCTAAGGTGTAAAATGGCGCTTCGTAGCAATCGCGCAATTCTTTATCCATATTTTCTTTAATCATATGCATTGGCACATGACCGGGACCTTCAATCATAACTTGGCAATCGTGTTTCCAAGCAATTTTTGTCAATTCGCCAAGCGTTTCCAATTCGGCAAATTGTGCTTTATCGTTTGCATCGGCAATTGAGCCCGGACGTAAACCATCGCCTAAAGAAAATGCTACGTCATAAGCTTTCATTATTTCGCAAATTTCTTCAAAGTGAGTGTAAAGGAAATTTTCTTTATGATGAGCCAAACACCATTTTGCCATAATGGAACCACCACGGGATACTATTCCGGTAACACGTTTTGCCGTAAGCGGAATATATCGTAATAATACGCCGGCATGAATGGTAAAGTAATCAACGCCTTGTTCGGCTTGTTCTATCAAGGTATCTTTAAAAATTTCCCAAGTTAAATCTTCGGCTTTGCCATTAACTTTTTCTAATGCTTGGTAAATTGGCACTGTACCAACGGGAACCGGCGAGTTACGAATAATCCATTCGCGAGTTTCGTGTATATTTTGTCCGGTAGATAAATCCATAATTGTGTCGGCACCCCAACGGCAAGCCCAAACGGCTTTTTCTACCTCTTCTTCAATACTTGATGTTACGGCAGAATTACCGATATTGGCATTTATTTTTGTTAAGAAGTTACGTCCGATAATCATTGGTTCGCTTTCAGGGTGATTGATATTTGACGGAATAATAGCTCTTCCTGCGGCTACTTCGTCGCGAACAAACTCAGGAGTGATTTTTTCGGGTATGTTGGCACCAAACGGATTGCCTTTGTGTTGCCCGATAGTGTCTTTATATTCGTCAATTCTGCGATTTTCTCTAATCGCCACATATTCCATTTCGGGCGTAATGATGCCTTTGCGAGCATAATACATTTGTGTTACATTTTGCCCGGATTTGGCTTTCAGTGGTTTTTTAATGTGCTCAAATCGTAAATGGTTTAACTCAGAGTTGAGCAAACGTTCTTTACCGTATTCTGATGAAATTTCGGGCAATTCTTCTACGTCGCCTCTGCTTAAAATCCATTCTTGACGAAGTTTTGGCAATCCTTTTCTTACATCCAATTCAATATTTGGATCGGTATAAGGTCCGGACGTATCATAAACGGTAACCGGTTGATTGGGCTCGCGTTTGCCGTTAAATTTATCAACCGTATCCGACAATTTAATTTCGCGCATGGCAACTTTAATGTCGTGTAATTTTCCTTTTACATAAATTTTTGTGGAAGCCGGAAACGGTTTTCTGGTAATAACCTCATTTTTTGGTGTTTGGTCTTTTTTCATAGTTGACATTTGTTTTGTATTTATCCGCCCTGTGTGGCAGTTATTATAATTATTTTATCATTATTTTTTATTTGCGTTGTCGTCCATTTGCTTTTGCTTACTACTTGTTGGTTGATAGCGACGGCTATACCGTTTTCCGAAATATTTTGACTTTTTAATAAATCGAAAACAGTTAATGCTTCTTTGGGTAATGAAATTTCTTTATCGTTAAGACAAACAGTCATTTAAAAAAAATTAAATAGGGGGATTTATGCGAGAAAATATCAACTTTTCCCTTCGCAGGCATTACCCTGTTCAGGTGTTGAGGGTATTTCTCAGCCACTTTTTGCAGCACCCCTAAAGTTTAGTTCAAATGTAAGCAAATATTGCAAATAAATGCAGTTTGAATTTTATTAAATTATCAAAGCGTGGGAATTACTTTTTCTTTCGGGCAACCAAAAAAATGGAGGGAGATTTTACCGGATTTTTGGTTGTTTCGGAATTGAAAATATATTTAAGCAGTGTCTTTTTTAATTTTCCTTCGGGCAAAACATCGAGCGGTGCAGTTATGTATTTATAGTCAAGAACCTCGAAACCAAACTTATTGAGCAATTTAGTAATGCGTTGTCTGGTGTAAATGCGAGCATTGGCATATTTTTCGTGAATAGGTGTGGGCAACCACGAAAAAAAAGGTACACGATTCCAAGGCAAAAGCGGTAAACGTGCGCCGTGTGTTTCAAATATCCACCATTTGTTTGGAACGGTAATAGCAAGTATACCATCATCTTTTAAAGCATCGTAGTAATATTTTAAACCACTTTCATCGGATAAATGTTCAATTACCTCAAAGCTGATGATACGATCAAATTTTTCTTCGGGTGTCGCATTTACAACGTCCAAAACTCTGTATTCACAATTAGTTATATTATGCTCGGCTTTGTACTTGTTAAATTCTTCTTTATGAACATCATTAATATCAATGCCTATGCATTTTTTCATTTTATCGGCAAGCAAAAACATTGATGCGCCGTTGCCGCATCCAATTTCGAGTAGTGTTTTGTCTTTTCCGGTAAATCCGGGAATGGCTTCAACCAATTTTATGCGTCGTTTTATGAATTCTGTATCGGCATCTGCCGGGCGACCCAAGTAGTGTTTGTTTTTGTTGAATAATTCTTTTGGAACGCGATCTTTAAATTTCATACATTAAAATGTTGCGATTTGCCTTTGAATAGTGTCAAATATAGGCATACTTTTTCTGTCAAATAATAATAAAACTGATTTATCAATCGAAAACATTGGCAACAAAAGTCAATTGAGGCAGGTTGGTAATTTTTATTCTTTTACCCGAAGTTTCGATTAACCGGTCTTTTTTAAATTCCGATAATATACGAATAGTACTTTCGGTAGCTGTTCCCACCATTCCCGCAATTTCTTCACGCGAGAGTTTAACATTAATAAAGCCCTCGTCATCGGTAGAGAAGGTTTCTTTTAACAGTAAAAGCATTTCGGCAACGCGTTCGCGAACCGGTTTTTGAGCCATGTCGGTTAGTATTTTAGTGGCTTCGCCAATATCATGACTTAAAAGCTTTAAGACTCCTTGTGTAAGGTCAAAATCCTTCTTTAATAAATCAAATAAAACACTTTTTGGAATAAAACAAACGGTGGTTTCTTCTAATGTTTTTGCCGATGCGGATAGTTTTTCGTCGGCAAGTAATGCCCGGTATCCGATAATATCGCCTTCTTTCGCAAATCGAATAATTTGCTCTTTCCCGTCAGGTCCGTCTTTGTAAAGTTTAATTTTACCTTTATTTACACAATATATACCGTTGGTATAATGTCCTTCTTTAAAAATTACTTGACCTTTATTGTAAAAATGACAACCTTTAGAGTTGTCTATTTCGTCAATTTCTTCATTGCTGATGTTGCAAAAAATACTTTTATGGCGAGAACCACAAGTAGCGCAATGGGGTATTTCCGGTTTGTTATTTATCATGTAAGATGAATGGGCAATTCATATATGAAACAAAAATATGATAAAATTCATATTTTATGAAGATAAAAGGTGGAATTTTGCATTAATGGCAAAAAAAGATAAAAACATTCCTTCGTGTTTTCATTGTGGTGAGCAATGTATTAATGAGCAAATTTATTTTGATGAGAAAGTATTTTGCTGTCAAGGATGCCGTTCGGTTTATGAAATCTTGAACCAAAACGATATGTGCGGTTATTATAATTTGGATGAAGCCCCGGGCATTAGTCCGCCAACCGTTCACAAAAAACGTTTTGAATATTTGGAAGATGAAGAAGTAAAACAAAAAATTGCCGATTTTATTGATGATGAAACAATGATAGTAACCTTTTATATTCCTGCCATTCATTGCAGTTCTTGTATTTGGTTGCTTGAAAATTTATATAAGTTAAATCCTGATATTCAATCCAGTAGAGTTAATTTTTTAAAAAAACAATTGAAAGTTTCTTTCAATCATCAAAAAATCAGTTTGCGACAAATGGTTGAGTTATTGGCTTCGGTTGGTTACGAACCGTTGATAAATCTCGACCAATTGGATAAAACAAAGCAACCCGAAATAGACCGTTCATTATGGTATCGTGTAGGTGTTGCAGGATTTGCTTTTGGAAATATTATGCTCATCAGTTTGCCCGAATATTTTGGTTTAGACCCTCAAAGTAAAGAGCAATTTTCTTTATTGTTTGGCATACTGAGTATTTTATTGGCTGTTCCGGTAGTGGTTTATTCTGCCGACTATTATTACAAATCGGCATTTAATGGTTTAAAACATAAAAACATAAACATCGATGTCCCCATTACCCTTGGAATATTTGTTTTGTTTGCCCGCAGTGTTTATGAAATCCTTACTCAAACCGGACCGGGGTATTTGGATTCTTTAAGCGGACTGGTTTTCTTTTTGTTGATGGGAAGAGTTTTTCAACAAAAAACCTATAAATCATTGTCTTTTGAAAGAGATTATCGTTCATTTTTGCCCATAGCCGTCAGCAAATGGAAAGACGGTGAAGAATACAGTATTTCTATACATCAGCTCAAAGTAGGAGACGAAATTATTATTCGCAATCAAGAATTAGTGCCGGTTGACAGCATTTTACTTTCTGATGAAGCCAATATCGACAATAGTTTTGTAACGGGCGAATCAGTGTTGATAAAAAAGAAAAAAGGGGATAAAGTTAACGCCGGAGCCAAACACGTCGGGAAAACAATCCACTTGAAAGTAGAAAAAGAATTGGCACAGAGTTATCTGACCCAATTATGGAACGATGCGGTGTTTAGAAATGAAAATACCCACAATTTTGAAACGCTAACCAATAAAATAAGTGTATATTTTACTGTTTCTATTCTTGTTATTGCCTTTGCTACGGCATTTTATTGGTATGGAAAAGATGCCGGTATTGCATTTGAAGCTTTTACGGCAGTATTGATTATTGCTTGTCCTTGCGCTTTGGCGTTGAGTGCGCCTTTTACCTTTGGTAATATCTTACGTATTTTTGGTAGAAACAAATTTTATGTAAAAAACAGTGAAACGGTCGAAGAGATGGCGCGTATTACCACCATTGTTTTTGATAAAACCGGCACCATTACACAAACTCAGGGAAGTAAAGCCACTTACGAGGGGAAAGAGTTGACAGATAAGCAAAAATCAGAAATAAAAAGCGCTGTTTATCAATCGTCGCATCCGTTAAGTAAAATGCTATATAAAGCATTGGATGAATATCCGTTAATTTCAGTAGAAAGTTACAAAGAATTCCCCGGGTACGGAATTGAAGCGATAGTAAATAATACGCATTATAAAATCGGTTCGGCAGAATTTTGCGGATTTCGACAAGAAAATATAATGTCGGGTGTGTTTATAGCTATTGAAAATCAACCTGTCGGGAAATTCTCTTTTGACAGCTTGTTCCGACACGGATTAAAATCGGTTGTAGATGAATTGAAAGAAAATTATAAACTGAAAATAGTTTCTGGAGATAATGATAAGGATAAAGATAAATTATTGGAAATTTTCCCCGATAATACCGAGATACATTTTAATTGCAAACCCGAAGAAAAATTAGCGTTAATAAAAAAATGGCAATCCGAAGGCGAAATTGTAATGATGATAGGCGACGGTTTGAATGATGCCGGAGCACTTAAACAAAGCAATGTAGGTGTTTCTGTGTCAGAAAATATTAACACATTTTCGCCGGCTTGCGATGCTATTTTGGATGCTTCAGTTTTTCGCCGTTTATCCGATTTTTTGCAATATTCCAAAAATGGCGTTAGCATTGTTATTGCCAGTTTTATTATATCTTTTACATATAATATTATTGGAATGTATTTTGCTGTTCAAGGAAAACTTTCGCCCGTTTTTGCCGCTATTCTTATGCCAATAAGTTCCATTACGGTTGTTTCGTTTGTAACATTGGTAACAAATCTGATTGCCAAAAGAAAAAAACTCTTATAATAGATTTTATACAATTAATAATAAGTCTAATTTTGATTAAAGATAATTAGTACAATGTCAGAAAATATAACATTCGAAAAGAAAAAACACATCACTGTATTGTTTGCCGGTGATTCAGGAGACGGAATGCAATTGACCGGAACACAATTTACCAATACCAATGCCTTGTATGGCAATGATGTCAGTACATTCCCCAATTTTCCCGCCGAAATTCGTGCGCCGCAAGGCACATTAAGCGGAGTTTCCGGATTTCAGTTGCAATTTGGGAGTAATGAAATTTACACACCCGGCGATGAAGTGGATTTGTTGGTGGCAATGAATGCGGCAGGATTATTATCCAATCTTCATAAAGTAAAAAAAGGCGGAACAATATTGGTGAATACCTCAGGTTTTGATGCCAAAAATTTACGTTTGGCAAAAAGTGAAGAAAATCCGTTGATTTCGGGCTTATTAAATGAATATCGTGTAATAGAAATTGATATAACCAAATTAACCAAAGAAGCATTAAAAGATACGGCATTGTCAACAAAAGAAGCCGAACGTTCCAAAAATATGTTTGTTTTGGGTTTTTTGTATTGGTTGTATAATCGCAAATTAGATGCAACCATTCAATTTTTGGAAGAAAAATTTGCACACAAACCCGAATTGCTGGAAGCAAACGTTAAAGTTCTGAAAGCAGGTTATAACTATGGTGATGCAACAAATGTTTTTACCGAACGCTATGAGGTAGAAAAAGCTAAATTGCCAAAAGGAGAATACAGAAATATTACCGGAAATGCAGCTACGGCAATAGGTATGATAGCTGCTGCCCATCAATCCGGATTAGATTTGTTTTACGGCTCATATCCCATTACGCCGGCATCAGACATTCTACACGAATTATCCAAAAGAAAAAATTTCAATGTCAAAACTTTTCAAGCAGAAGACGAAATTGCAGCAGTAAGTTCGGCAATAGGCGCATCATTTGGAGGTGCACTTGGTGTTACAGGTTCCAGTGGTCCCGGAATAGCATTAAAGATGGAAGCTATAGGTTTGGCAATAATGTTGGAATTGCCTTTGGTAATTGTCAATGTTCAGCGTGGCGGCCCATCAACCGGATTGCCTACCAAAACCGAGCAAGCCGATTTGTTTCAAGCAGTATATGGTAGAAATGGCGAAGCACCGCTGGCAGTGATTGCTGCAAAAACACCGGCTGATTGTTTTAATGCAGTATATGAGGCGGCACGTATTGCCATAGAACATATGACACCGGTTATGATTTTATCTGACGGTTATTTGGCAAACGGTTCCGAACCATGGCGATATCCCAAAGTTGAGCATTTAAGACCAATTAAGCCACCATTTGCTCAAAAAAGCGATTTAAGTGATGATGTGTTTTTACCTTATCACAGAGATAAAAAATTGGTGAGAAAATGGGCTGTTCCGGGAATGAAAGGTTTTGAACATCGAGTAGGAGGACTTGAAAAAGAAGCAGAAACAGGAAATGTATCTTATGACCCCGAAAATCACGAAAAAATGGTAAAAACCCGGCAAGCCAAAGTGGACAATATTGCTAATGATATTCCGCAACAAGCTATTGAAACCGGTAAAGAGAGCGGAAAAGTATTGGTGTTGGGCTGGGGGTCTACTTTTGGGGCCATAAAAACTGCCGTTATGGAATGTATCGAAGAAGGAATGGATGTTTCACAAGCGCATTTAACCTACCTTAATCCGTTGCCTCGTAATTTGGAAGATGTTTTAAACAGATTTGAAAAAGTTTTGATTCCGGAAATGAACAATGGCCAATTGGTGCACATCATTCGAGATAAGTTTTTACTCAATGCGGTTCCATTAAATAAAATTCAAGGAGTGCCCTTTGCAGTAAATGAAATAAAAGAAAAAATTAAAGAAATTTATTAAGATAAGTCAACTAAAATGTCTACACCAGTAACAAATACAGAAAATAAAATCCAATACACGGCAAAAGATTTTACTTCCGATCAGGAAGTGAAATGGTGCCCCGGATGTGGCGATTATTCCATACTTAAACAAGTGCAAACCATTTTGCCACAAATTGGCGTGCCGCGCGAAAATATCGTATTTATTTCCGGCATCGGGTGTTCATCGCGTTTTCCGTATTATATGAATACTTACGGAATGCATAGTATTCACGGTCGAGCACCTGCGTTTGTTACCGGTTTGCGTATAGCGAATCCTGAGTTAAATGTTTGGCTAATCACCGGCGATGGCGATGCACTTTCTATTGGTGGCAATCACCTTATCCATATATTAAGACGAAATGTCAATACCAATATATTATTGTTTAATAATGAAATTTACGGGTTGACAAAAGGACAATATTCGCCAACATCACCCGAAGGGTTAAAAACCAAATCTTCACCTTACGGAGTTGTCGATCATCCGTTCAACCCTGTTCGGTTGGCAATGGGTGCCGAGGCAACATTTATTGCGCGTACGGTTGACAGAGACCCTAAATTTTTACGTGAAATTTTATTGGAAGCCAATAATCATAAAGGAAGTTCATTTGTAGAGATTTATCAGAACTGCATTGTGTTTAATGATAAAGCTTTTGAAGTATATACAGATAAAACCACTAAAAAGAAAGAAGTCTTAATGATGAAACACGGCGAACCTTTAATTTTTGGTGAAGATGATGAAAAAGCTGTTGTTTTGGATGGTTATACGCCTCGAATTGTCGAATGGGAAAAAGAAGGTTTGTCAAAAGACGATTTATGGATTCACGATATGTTTGATAAGTATAAAGCCAATATTTTAATCGACTTTTTC
This sequence comes from Flavobacteriales bacterium UBA852, assembly GCA_002295925.1. GTDB lineage: Bacteria > Bacteroidota > Bacteroidia > Flavobacteriales_E > Vicingaceae > UBA852. The sequence goes on along the minus strand of DBGO01000016.1, from coordinate 235,048 downwards.
GATGATCCTAAAACACCACATCATTTTCCCAGACCATTTGGTATTTTCTATAAGAAAGAACGTGCCGTTTACGAAGAAATGGTAAATAAACAAGTTGAAGAAGTAAAAAAACAATTCGGCGAAGGCGATTTACAAAAATTACTAAAAGGTGAACATACTTGGACAGTTGAGTAACATTAACATTGAGAGTTAAATTTTGTTAAACTTTTAGTCTTATATAATTTTATGCTGAATTTTATAGAGATATAATTAATAAAAATATTAACCAAAAATATAAAGCTATGAAAGATAAAAATGCTATTGGATTAGATGAAGGAAAGTCTAAAGAATTGGCTTCGAAATTAAGTGACTTATTGGCTAATTATTCAGTGTTCTACCAAAATACACGAGGATATCACTGGAATTTGAAAGGCGAAAAATTTTTTGAACTGCATGTAAAATTTGAGGAGTTATACAATGATTTGATAATTAAAATTGACGCAATAGCTGAACGAATCAGAACACTTGGCTATAAAGCAGAATATAGATATACAGAATATCTGAAAATTTCCGATATAAAAGAAACCGATTCAGTAAAGGATGGTTTTCATTCTGTTAAGGAAATATTAAAAGCTTTACAAATTATTTTATCGAAACAACGTGTAATTTTAGAATTGTCTGAAAAGATAAATGATGAAGGTACAAATTCTTTAATGAGTGACTATATTAGAGAGCAAGAGAAATTGGTATGGATGTATTCTTCATTTTTAAATAAATAATACCATAAAAAGTTTAACAATGTTTGTTTTACTTAAAAAAAACAACATAAATTTGTTGCAATGAAAATTAAAATTGCATTATTATTTTCCTTATTACTTTCTATTCAGCATGCTTTTTCACAATGTGCAATGTGTAAAGCCGTTGTGGAATCAAATTTGCAAACCGGAGAAACCATTGCGCAAAATATCAACAATGGCATTTTGTATTTAATGGCTGTGCCTTATTTGGCAATGGGTGTAATAGGGTATTTGGTGTATAAACATTATAAAAAAACACATTCGGCAGAATAAAGCCGGATAAAAGGTTCAAATAAATAAAAAAGTGCTTATCAAGAAAGGTGGAGGGAATAGGCCCTGAGAAACCTTGGCAACCGTCCTAAAAATGGAAAAGGTGCCAAATCCTATCCGCAAAGGCGGAAAAGATAAGTTGATAGAAATAAACTATTAACAACCCTTTTGATAAGCTTTTCAAAAGGGTTTTTTATTATAAGAAAATGAAGAACGAACAATTATTAAAGGCGTTAAAAGAACGAATATTGGTGCTCGATGGAGCAATGGGAACGATGATTCAACAGCATCAATTATCCGAAGAAGATTTTCGAGGAGAAAGATTTAAAAATCATCCCCAACCTTTAAAAGGGAATAATGATATTCTGTCGTTAACCAAACCGGAAATTATTAAAGAGATTCACCGTCAATATTTTAATGCCGGAGCCGATATAGTTGAAACCAATACATTTAGCGGAACTTCCGTTGCACAAGCCGATTACGGTTTGCAAGATATTGTGTATGATTTAAATTATCAATCGGCAAAAATAGCCAAAGAAGCAGCCGAAGAGTTTACCAAGTTGCAACCGGATAAGCCCAGGTTTGTAGCGGGTTCTATCGGGCCAACAAATAAAACGGCTTCTATGTCGCCCGATGTAAATAATCCCGGATTTAGAGCCATTAGTTTTGATGAATTGGCAACGGCTTATAAAGAGCAATTATTGGGATTAATAGATGGAGGTGCTGATATATTATTAGTAGAAACTGTTTTTGATACTTTAAATGCCAAAGCGGCTTTGTTTGCCATAAATGAAGTGTTTGAAGAGAAAAATATTCAATTACCCATTATGGTTTCAGGAACAATAACCGATAACAGCGGGCGAACGCTTTCTGGGCAAACCACCGAAGCATTTTTAATCTCACTTTCGCATATGCCTTTATTGAGTATTGGTTTAAATTGTGCTTTGGGCGCTAAGCAAATGTTGCCTTATTTACAAATTTTAAACGAAAAGGCACCCTTTTATGTCAGTGCGCATCCCAATGCCGGGTTGCCTAACCAATTTGGAGAATATGACGAAACGCCCGAGCTAATGCAGCAACAAATTAAAGAATATCTCGATTTGAATTTGATAAACATTATTGGCGGATGCTGTGGAACCACACCCGAACACATCAAAGCAATTGCACAAGCCGCCAAAAATTATTCACCACGTCCATTACCTGAAAATTTTTTAGCATAAAATGAATAGTAACAAAAACCGGAATATACCACCGATGCAACTGGCAGGATTAGAGCCGTTGGTTATTACACCTGATACCAATTTTATCAATATTGGCGAACGAACTAATGTTGCCGGTTCTCGAAAGTTTTTACGATTGATTAAAGAAGGTAAATTTGACGAAGCGCTCGAAATTGCCAGAAATCAAGTGGAGGCAGGTGCGCAAATCATTGATGTCAATATGGATGACGGACTGATTGATGGAGTGGAGGCAATGACTAAGTTTTTACATCTGATTATGTCCGAGCCAGAAATAGCACGTGTTCCGGTAATGATAGATTCATCCAAATGGGAAATTATCGAAGCAGGATTAAAGTGTGTGCAAGGCAAATGTGTGGTTAATTCCATCAGTTTAAAAGGAGGGGAAGAAGAATTTATTTGGCAGGCAAAACGCATTAAACAATATGGTGCCGCTGTGGTTGTTATGGCTTTTGACGAAAAAGGTCAAGCCGACACTTTAGAAAGAAGAATAGAAATTTGTAAACGTTCTTATGATATTTTAGTACAAAAAGTCAAATTTCCGCCGCAAGATATCATATTCGACCCTAATATTTTTCCTGTTGCCACCGGAATGGAAGAGCATCGACGTAATGCAATAGATTTCTTTTTAGCTACAAAGTGGATAAAAGAAAATTTACCCGGAGCAAAAGTCAGTGGAGGGGTCAGTAATGTATCCTTTTCGTTTAGAGGGAACAATACAGTCAGAGAAGCAATGCATGCCGCATTTTTATATCATGCCATAAACCACGGTATGGATATGGGGATTGTAAACCCCGAAATGCTTGAAGTATATGATGAGATTGACAAAGAGTTGCTCGAAAAAGTAGAAGATGTTTTACTCGACAGAAGAGAGGATGCAACCGAACGATTGCTTGATTTTGCCCAAACAGTACAAGGCAAAACAAAGAAAAACACCAAAGACCTGTCTTGGCGGGAAAATTCACTCCAAGAACGAATTACACACGCATTGGTAAAGGGTATTGATGAGTTTATTGAAGAAGATATGCAAGAAGCTCTCTCGCAATTTCCCGAACCGTTGCAAATTATCGAAGGACCGTTAATGACAGGAATGAATGTAGTGGGCGATTTATTTGGCAGCGGAAAAATGTTTCTACCGCAAGTGGTAAAAAGCGCAAGAGTTATGAAAAAAGCCGTTGCTTTTCTTTTGCCTTATATTGAAGAAGCCAATAAAGGTAAAGAACCCGTAAAAAAAGGAAAGATTTTATTGGCAACGGTCAAAGGTGATGTGCACGATATCGGTAAAAATATTGTTGCCGTAGTGTTGGGTTGTAATAATTATGAAGTAATTGATTTGGGCGTGATGGTTCCGGCAGAAAAAATATTAGAAGTAGCACAAAAAGAGCAAGTGGACATTATCGGATTGAGTGGTTTAATTACGCCGTCGTTGGACGAAATGGTGCATGTTGCCAAAGAAATGGAGCGCAACGATTTTACTATTCCTTTATTGATAGGAGGAGCCACAACTTCTAAGGTTCATACGGCAGTAAAAATTGACGAAAATTACAAAAAAGGTCAAGCAGTTCATGTGTTGGATGCATCCCGAACGGTTCCGGTAGTTGGTGAATTATTATCCGGGAATAATTTAGGATTTATTCAAGATGTGAAAAAAGATTACGAGCGCATTAGAGAATTGCATAAAAATCGTAGAAAAGAAAAAGAACTTTTACCTTTTGAAGAAGCCAAAAAGAATAAATTTCAAATTGATTGGGAAAATAGCAATATAGAAAAACCTGATTTTTTGGGAGTTAAAACCCTAAATGATATCAGTATTACGGAAATTATTCCTTTTATCGATTGGACACCTTTTTTTAAAGCATGGGAATTACACGGAAAGTTTCCCAATATATTGGATGATGAAAAAGTAGGAGAGGAAGCCACCAAACTGTACCACGATGCTCGGATTTTATTGCAAAGAATAGAACGCGAGCGAACACTGAAAATTAAAGCGGTTTTTGGTATTTGGCAAGCAAACAGCATTGGAGAAGATATTGAAATCTACAACAGTGAAGGAGAAACGCTTGAAACGTTTTATTTTTTGAGGCAACAAACAAAAAAAGCCCCCGGTGTTCCCAATATTTCATTAGCCGATTTTGTTGTCCCAAAAGAAAAAGGTATAAAGGATTATTTCGGCGCTTTTGCCGTTACTGCAGGCATTGGCATTGAACGTTATTTGGAGGAATTTAAAAAAGAAAATGATGATTTTCGGTCAATTTTGATAAAAGCTTTAGCCGACCGTTTGGCAGAAGCTACAGCAGAGTGGTTGCATTTCAAAATCCGGACAAATTATTGGGGATACAGCAAAAACGAAAAATTTGACAATGATAAATTGATAAAAGAAAAATATCGGGGTATTCGTCCGGCACCGGGTTATCCTGCTTGTCCCGACCATACATTGAAAATTCCGTTGTTCAAACAATTGCAAGTAACCGAAAACATTGGAGTGGAATTGACCGAGAGTTTAGCCATGTATCCCACGGCAGCCGTGAGTGGTTTTTATTTTGCCAATCCCAACAGTAAATATTTTGGTTTGGGAAAAATCAATAAAGACCAAGTTGAAGATTATGCCAGCAGGAAAAACATAAGCGTACAAGAAGCCGAAAAATGGCTGCAACCAAATTTGAATTATTAAATTAAATAATACGTGCCGGGGTTATTTTTCATGTTTTCTGATAGTTACGGGCTTTTTATCATCGCCTACGGCAACCATGGTAAACATACCCGAAACAGCTAATTTGCGCTCGTCTTTATACATGTTTTCCAAATAAATATCCACTTTTACACGCATACTGCTTTTGCCTACCATAACCACTTCACCAATCAGTTCGGCAAAATAGCCGGCAGGAATGGGTTGCTTAAAATCAATACGGTCAAGCGATACAGTTACCATTTTTTGTCGCGAGTAGCGTGTGGCAACAATAAAAGCTACTTCGTCCATCCATTGTAAGGCAGTGCCGCCAAAAAGTGTATGATAATGATTGGTTGTGCTCGGAAATATTGCTTTAACTTGTCTGGTTCGTGACTGTTCTACTAATTCTAAATCTAAGGCCATTTTTTATTTTGTTTATTGATAATCAAAATTCATAAATCCGGGGATTATACCTACGGTAAAAGAATCAACCGGTTGAAAAGTGTTGTTGTAACGTAAAATAATTCCTTGTTGAACAAAATCCTTGGCATCGGCAACGTATATGTCTCCTGAAATGCTGTCAACGGTTAGGGAATAAAAATTACGATTGTTTGCCGGAATAACCGGTGTGCTTGGCAGTACGGTATCGTTAATGCTCATTTTCTTTATTCCATCATGGATAAAATACAATTCTTCGCCGTTTGGAGTTGTCAGGTAATTTGGGTTGGAATTTGGAAAAAACATCAATTGTTCCTCAATAGTTCTGTTGGTTAAATTCACACGGTATAACGAAGGAATTTGATTTACAGTTCCGCCACTGAATAATATCCAAAGCTTACCGTTTTTATCCAATATCATCCCTCGTGAGCTTTCCGATGAAAAACTTAGTGTGTCAAAAATCTGGTCTGTTGCAGTATTGAGCAGGTAAACCGATTTTTCGGTGATGGCTTCAATCAACAGGGTATCGCCCCATTTTAATAAATGTTCACTCCATCCGTTTACGAGTATTTGTCCTGTAATTTGATTGGAATTTAGGTCAACCGTATAAATGGCATTTTGGTATAAATCGCTCACATAAGCTTTTGAGCCAAACACAGCCATATAGCGCGGACTGTTAAAACCCGTAATTGTTGTAATGGATTGATACGTATTTTTGTCAATCACTTCAATTTTATTGGAATTATTTACAATGATGTAGATTTTATCATTGACAATGGTTGTGCTTTGAGCAACATCACCCAACGGGCGGTTGTTGACAGCAGAAAACACATTATTTTCTATTAGTTTGTTTGAAGGATGATAAATCGACAATGAAGCATTGCCCCAAGTAAAATTCCCTTCATTGCAAATAATCAATCGTGTATTGGAAGTGTTGATTACCGGCTGGTTGCCCGATGCATCATCGTTAACCGGTTGCGGACCGTAAGTATCTTTTTTACATCCCGAAATAATTAACGAAATACTGAAAAATAGAGTGAGAAGTTTAAGTGGCTTCATTTTTCAAACGCTTTGTTTTTTAGCATCGGAACAAATTTAAATAAACCGTAATCTTTTTCTTCAAAGGTTCCATCCGCTTTTTTTATGATTTTTTTCATTACTTGTGTTTCTCCTTCTCCCACGGGAATAACCAAAATTCCGCCCGGTTTCAGTTGGTCAAGTAAATCTTGAGGAATATAAGGTGCGGCGGCAGTAATCAATATTTTGTCAAACGGTGCAAAAGCCGGTAATCCTTTGTATCCGTCGCCAAAAAACATTTTAATTTTTATCCCCATTTTTTCGAGCAAAGGTTTGGTTTTGTCAAACAGTGCTTTTTGTCGTTCTATCGAAAAAACTTTTGCCCCCAATTTAAATAATACCGCTGCCTGATAACCCGAACCTGTGCCAATTTCCAACACTTTGTCACCTTTTGAAATTTCCAATAATTGTGTTTGAAAAGCAACAGTATAAGGTTGTGAAATGGTTTGCCCGGCACCAATGGGAAATGCTTGGTCTTCGTAAGCATATTGATGCAAAGCCGAATCGGGAATAAAAAAATGGCGAGGCAATTCATTTATTGCGTTTAAAATTTTTTCGTCAGAAATACCTTTTTTTCTTAAAACCTCCACTAATTTTTTACGTTGTCCTTTGTGCCGGTATGTATCTATCATATTCGCTGATTAATCACTTTTTCAAAATTACTTCGATTATTTAGTGAAAGAGTAAAAAGTTTGATTTTTAATATTAAAAAATGGATGTTAAAAAACTTTTGCAATATCACGGTTTCTTTGTTCAATATGCAATTAACTTTGATAAAAAATAATAGTATGTTAAAAATTGGCGTAATCGGAGCCGGACATTTGGGTAAAATTCACATTAAGCTAATCAAAGAATCAAATGATGAATATGAACTGGTTGGTTTTTATGATGTAAATCCCGAAAATGCTCAAAAAGTTGCAAAAGAGTTTCAAATAACTCCCTATGACGATATTGATAAATTAATTGATGATTGTCAAGTGGTGGATATTGTTACGCCAACATTATCGCATTACGATTGTGCTTCGAAAGCATTGAAAAAATCAAAACACGTTTTTATAGAAAAACCCTTGACCAATACTGTTGAGGAAGCCAAAAAACTTATGTTGCTTGCCGAAGAAGCCAATGTGAAAGTGCAAGTAGGACACGTAGAACGTTTTAATCCTGCATTTTTGGCGGCAAAAGAATATATTACCCGCCCGATGTTTATAGAAACGCATCGTTTGGCACAATTCAATCCGCGTGGAACCGATGTATCCGTTGTATTGGATTTAATGATACACGATTTGGATATCATTTTAAGTTTGGTAAAAGCCAATATTCGTAAAATTAGCGCCAGCGGTGTGGCGGTTGTAAGTAATACGCCCGATATTGCCAATGCTCGCATTGAGTTTGACAACGGTTGTGTGGCAAACCTTACAGCAAGCAGAATTTCTTTGAAAAATATGCGTAAATCGCGTTTTTTTCAAAAAGATGCTTACATATCTGTTGATTTCTTGGAAAAAGAAGTACAAATTGTTCGCTTATCCGAAGTAGAAGGTGAGCCTGACCCATTGTCGGTAGTTATTGATTTGGGGGATGATAAGCCCAAAAAAGAAATTTATTTTGAAACACCTGAGGTTGCACCGAATAATGCCATAAAAGAAGAATTGCGTTCATTTGCCAACAGTATAAATAATGATACTACACCTCTTGTAACCATCCACGATGGCTTTATGGCTTTGGATGTGGCGCATAAAATTGTAGAAAAATTAAAAAATACCGCTACTTTGATAGAAGATTGATACCTTTGCACAATAAATCGGAAATCAAGCCGTTTACAACACAATTTTTAGGTACAAATGAAGGTGAATTTGGGAATTTTGGCAATTTGTGTACCCTTGTTATTTTCTTGTAATAAAGAAAAACAACAAGCCATTGTTCCCGCCTATTTATCAGTAAACGATATTTCTTTAAAAACCGATTACGCCACGCAAGGTTCGGCAAGTGAAGCAATAAATGATGCTTGGTTGTATATTGACGGAAATTTTTATGCCGCAACAGAATTGCCTTGCGAATTTCCGGTTAACAAATTAGGCAAGCACGATGTAACTATTCGTCCGGGAATAAAAGTAAACGGAATAACCAATCTTAGAAATTATTACCGATTTTATCAACCGTTTGATACAACAATTGTTTTTTCTTCCGGACAACAAATAAACATCAATCCTGTTTTGGAATACAATCCGGCTACGGTTTTTGAATTTATGGAAGATTTTGAAAATGCAGGGATTAACTTTACTTACCCTAGTTCTTCGCAAGTGAATTTTGTAAAAAGTTCTCCCGGGTTTGAGGGCTCTTACTCCGGGTTAATTGATTTAACCTCAGGGTTGGATTATTTTGAAGCCCAAACTCCCGTATTAACAAACTTACCCAACGATGATTCGGATGTATTTCTTGAAATTAATGCCAAAACCAATGATTTGATTTTGGTGGGCATTTATGCCGGCTCACAACAAGTGCCAATGTATTATATCAACGAAAGCGACGGCAAATGGAATAAAATCTATTTCAGTTTGAATGAAGCCGTGCAAAAATATTCATCTTACGATATTAAGGTTTTCTTTTCTATCCAACGCGACACCAATCCCGATGATGACGGAAGGACCTCTCCGGATCATATTCAAGCCTATTTGGATAACATTAAAATTATACACTTTTAGCATAAAATGAATAAGCGATTACAGGTAATAAAATATGTGTTGTTGGATGTGTTGGCTGCCGTAATTGCTTGGACACTTTTTTTTGTTTACCGCAAAAAATATGTTGAGCCGCAAAAATTCGGTTACGAAATTCCCGTTGAGTTTGACACGAATTTTTATATTGGTTTAGCCGTTATTCCGCTTTTTTGGTTATTGCTTTATTACCTTACCGGAACATATAAAGATATTTACAGAAAATCGCGATTGCGCGAATTAGGGAAGACCTTTATGCAAACGTTTTTCGGAACATTAATTATCTTTTTCACACTTTTGTTGGATGACGAAATTGCCTCTTACAAAAATTATTATCAATCTTACTTTACGCTTTTTGCCTTACATTTTGGATTTACCGAACTGTTCAGACTAATTCTTCAATCTGTTACAGCTTACAAAATCAAAAACCGCATCATTGGTTTTAATACTTTGATTATCGGCTCGAATGAAAAAGCTGTTGAGTTGTATAAAGAAATGGAAGCTCAATCAAAATCGTCGGGAAATAAATTTGTCGGTTTTACGCATGTTTATAAAAATGATAAATATTTACTTGAAGAATATTTGCCCCATTTGGGAAATTGTGTCAATCTGCGAGACGTAGTAATTAACAATAAAATTGAAGAAGTAATTATTGCCATAGAAACCAAAGAGCACGATCAGCTGAACCAAATAATCAATCAGTTAGACCAGTTAAATGTTATTATTAAGGTAATTCCCGATATGTACGACATATTGAGTGGTTCGGTAAAAATGACCTCCATTTTTGACGCACCTTTGATTACCATTACGCGAGAAATTATGCCACCTTGGCAAGTGTCGGTAAAACGGATAATTGATGTGGGCACATCAATATTTGTGTTGACTGTCTTCTCACCATTATATTTACTAACAGCCATAGGCGTAAAGCTCAGCTCAAAAGGACCGGTATTTTTTTCGCAAGAACGCATTGGTATTCACGGCAAACCGTTTAAAATATACAAATTCCGCTCAATGTATGTTGATGCTGAGAAAAACGGCCCGGCACTTTCCAGCGAACACGACCCACGCATCACGCCATTTGGCCGTTTTATGCGTAAAGTGCGCTTAGATGAAATTCCGCAATTTTATAATGTATTAAAAGGGGATATGAGTTTGGTAGGTCCGCGTCCCGAAAGGCAATATTTTATCGACCAAATTGTTAAGCGTGCTCCTCATTATTATCATTTACTTAAAGTTCGCCCGGGAATAACTTCTTGGGGACAAGTAAAATACGGTTATGCCGAAAATGTTGACCAAATGATTGAACGCCTGAAATATGACATTATTTATATTGAAAATATGTCGCTTTTGGTAGATTTTAAAATACTGATATATACTGTTTTAATTGTTTTGCGTGGACGCGGAAAATAAAATTATTGCTCCCGGCAGTTTTTTTAAGTTTAAACAATTTACTGTTTTACAGGAAAAAAATGCACACAAAACCGGCACGGACAGTGTGCTTTTAGCTTGTTTTACAGAAGAAGTTTTGCGTCCTTATTCAACAAACATCACCAAAATATTGGATATTGGTACCGGAACGGGAATCTTGGCAATGTTTTCGGCAGTTTTTTACGCTAATGCAAAAGCAGACGCCATTGAAATTATTGAGAAAAACGCACAAGAAGCCAAGCAAAACGTATTTTATAATAATTTGAAAGACAGGATAACCGTTCATCATACGGCATTACAGCAGTTTCAACCGTTATCAAAATATGATTTGATTATCAGCAATCCGCCTTATTTTGAAAATGCTCAATTGAATAAAGATAAAAGTAAATCTGTGGCTAGGCACAGCAGTGCTGAATTATCGATTATAGATATTATACGGTTTGCCGAAAAATATTTATCGGAAAACGGATATTTGGCATTTGTGGTGCCTCAAAACATTTGGGAAAAACACAAAATTCCGGCATTAGAACAACTTTGGCTGTTTGCCGAAATGATTTGTGTTAACAAAAATTCTGCTTTGAGCATCATTATTTTATCCAAACAAAACCACCAAACCGTAAATAAAAGAAAATTATCTGTTCGAAATGCAAATGGGAATTTTTCCGAGGCGTTTATCGACTTAACAAGAAAAGTTTATTTGCCCGAAGCTTATCGCGGCAAATCGTAATATTCATCTACATTGCCGCCGTAGTGGTCTTGCTGACGGTCTAAATCAATATCTTGCGATTGCGTAGTACGACGATAAATAAGTACCTTCCATTGAGGGTAATTTACCTCTCCAAACATGTTGGAATGGATAAGTTGATAATCATTGGTAACTAAATCGCGGTTGTAAAATACAAATTTTCGATTGGTAAACTGCCCGATTTTATAATAATGCCAAATTTCATAAGGGTAGGCACTTGGTTCATTTCTGCGAGCCATTACGCTGTTGGGCGGTCCGTATTTGAGGTAAACCCTTCCGCGGTCGGTTTCATACCCTTTTTTTATTTGTGTGCCGTATTCTTTTTCCACCACTGCTAAGTCTTTTTTATATTTTTCCCATGCAGCTTGAGGGTTTTCAGAGTTTCTGCTGAGCCAAAAATGATAAAAGAATTGTTTTTTAAGTTCCGGATTATCATTGTTTTTCAATTGATTTTCGGCAAAAATCATCTCCATCTCGGTTGCTATTGGGGCAATTGCTTTGATATATTCGGATATTTCATCGTTGCTCATATTTTCTACGAAAGTGCCTTCTATACTTGTATCATCCAAATTAAGGGCAGGAAGGGTGTTTTTACGTTGAAAAAATGCTTCTTTAACAGCTAAAAGTTCGTTTTGTTTGTTGCGAGCTTCAATGTGCAATAGGTAATTTCCTGTGGGTAAGTCTTTTATGTCAAACATTCCGGTAATAATGTTTACCGGTGATGCTTGCATTTTTTTAAATGCTTTAAAATTATTAACCGTACTTTTTGACTGATTATCAACTATTTCGTAAGTAACCAAAAATGGCTCATCATTGCCTATGGCTTTATCTATATTGTATAACTCTACATAAAATCCAAGGGCATTTATATTTTCAGGAAAATAACTTGATAAATAAGGATAAATATCGTATCCGCTTTTGGTCAACATATTTTTTTCTGAACTTTTGCTCATACGTTCAAAAAATTCTATATCTGAAAAAACGGGAACATCTTTTGGATATGAAATTTCTATTACCTGAGAAACTTCAACTTCGGGTAAATCGAGGTTTTTATCCTTTAAAATTAAACTCATTTCATAATTACCGTTTGGCAACGGAAAGCGTTGAATATCAAGGAAATTTATTTTTTGAGAAGTGTCAGATACCAATTCAGGACTGTTGAGTTCATATTTTTTAAACGAAACAATTTTATCGCCCTGCTTAAAAATTAGCGTTACCAAAACAGTTGCCTGCCATTTGTTATTATTGTTTTGGATGTATTTCACAGAAGTTCCTTCAACACTTAAATAGGTCTCTATATATGGTCCCTCTTGTGGATTGTAAAACGTGGCGTAACTGAATAAAGCATTGATGTTTTGAGCATTAGCCCAACAAGTTACGCTCAACATCAATAATGTAAATATGTATTTTAAAAGCTTCATACATTTAAAGTTACGATTTTTTATTCAATTCGTTCAAATGAGATTATTTTAAATTCACTTTCTCCCAGCTTTTTATTTGCCAATGAATTACTGCTTTACTTACAATATTGTTGTCCTCGTCTATAACATTTACGTGAGCAGGAAAAATAAATTTTTCTTCATTTTCGGCTCTGTTTTTTATTTCTTCTATTTGATTTTCGCTCAACGTGAAAGTAGCCGAACAGTTTGTGCGTGCTTGGTAAGTGTAATCAACCTCTAATCTTGCCATAATTAAACGGTATTTTTCTATACCTAAATTTGTGAGCAAAAGCAGACCTGTAACATATTCCGAAACGGTGGCTAATCCGCATGCATGAATGCCTTGTAAGTGATTGAAATTATCTTTTATTAAAGGAATAAGTGCCTGAATTTCATCTTTTTGCCATTTTGTAACTTCAATTTGGTGTGGACGATTGAAGGGAACCACTTGCCAAAGTACTTCGTTGATTTGTTTTTTACCTTTTTCGTCGGCGGCATTAAATTGAGTAATCAGTGTGTTGAGTGAAAAATTCATAATAATAAATTATTTTAATAATGGTTCAATATTGGGTTTGAAATAGAGGTTGCTTTTCATAACTTTTCCGTCTTCGCGGTAAATGGGTTTGCCGTTTTCATCGAGTTTGCTCATATTACTGCGTTGAATTTCGTTAAAAACAGCTTCAATTTTATCTTGCATACCGTGTGCCAAAATGGTTCCGCAAAGAATTTAAAGCATATCGCCAAGTGCATCGGCAACTTCTGTTAAATCGCCGTTTTTTGCCGCTTCAAAATATTCTTCATTTTCTTCTTTCATCAAATTAAAGCGTAGGTCGATAACCTCCGGAGACAGTTTAACGGTTGGCTTGTCTTTATTTTCAATTCCAAAAGCATCATGAAAGGTTCTAACTTTACCAATTATTTCCTGAAATTCCATATTCGTATATTTTTTTCAAATATAAGTTGATTTAAAAAGTAATTTTATCAATGTTAATTTCTTTCTGAAAAATAAAAAAATATGAAGCTGACAAAAGCGTATTATTTGAATGAAGATGTACTGAGCATTGCCAAAGATTTAATAGGGAAGGTGCTTTATACTAAAAGAGATGGGGAAATTACGGCGGGGATAATCACCGAAACAGAAGCTTATGCCGGCGAATCCGATAAAGCCTCTCACGCTTATGGCGGAAGAAGAACAGAAAGAACCGAAACAATGTATAAAGAAGGCGGTGTAGCGTATGTGTATTTGTGTTACGGGATGTATCACTTATTTAATGTGGTTACGGGGGCAAAGGATGTGCCGCATGCCGTATTGGTTCGGGCAGTTTACCCTTATGAGAATGAAGCACTTATTCTTAATAGACGTAAAGCCAAAAAATTTCACAAGAATTTATTGAACGGACCCGGAAAACTTACATTGGGATTGGGCATTTCTAAAAATGACAATAATACTGATTTGACAGGCAATAAAATTTGGATAGAAGATAAAAATATTTACATTCCGGAAGATAAAATTAAAATTACGCCGCGCATTGGGATAGATTATGCCGGCGAAGATGCCAAACTTCCATATCGCTTTTTGGTGGATGATTATTCAATATTTTCGGAACTGTGAACGGAATAATTCCGCCATTTTTCAATTACGGTTTGCATATCTTCGGGCAATTGCGAATCAAATTGCATCCATTTGCCTGTTTTGGGGTGAGTAAAGCCCAACGTTTTGGCGTGCAATGCTTGACGGGGAAGTAAATTAAAACAGTTTTGAACAAATTGTTTGAATTTAGAAAAAGTTGTTCCCTTCAAAATGCGGTCGCCACCGTATTCATTATCGTTAAACAGCGGATGACCAATATACTTAAAATGCACGCGTATTTGATGCGTTCTGCCGGTTTCCAGTTTGCATTCTACCAATGTAACATAATTGAATTTTTCTAAAACTTTGTAATGGGTAACGGCGTGTTTACCATAATCGCGTTCGGGGAAAACGTGCATTACCTTTCGGTTTTTTAAACTTCTGCCAATGTTGCCGGTAATAGTTCCTTCTTCATCTTGTAAATTTCCCCAAACCAAAGCATTATATCGTCTTTCGATGGTGCGGTCAAAAAATTGCTTAGCCAAATGTGTTAAAGCTTGTTCGGTTTTGGCAATAACCATCAATCCTGTAGTGTTTTTATCTAAACGATGCACCAAACCCGGACGCGGGTGCTCGCCTTTTCCGAGAGGTAAATTTTCGAAATGATAAATTAACCCGTTGACCAACGTGCCTTTATAATTGCCGTAACCCGGATGAACAACAATTCCCGCTTGTTTGTTTAAGACAATCAGTTCTTCATCTTCATAAACAATATCCAATGGAATATCCTGCGGAATCAATTCTATTTGCCGAGGAGGATAGGGCAGAACCACAGAGATTTCATCAAGGGGTTTTACTTTGTAATTTGATTTTACAGGTTTATTGTTTACCAAAATATTGCCCGAAGCTGCTGCCTGCTGAATTTTATTTCTGGATGTATTGGCAATTCTGTCCATTAAGAATTTATCGATGCGCAATAGCTCTTGTCCTTTATCCGCCGTAAAGCGATAATGTTCATAAAGTTCTTCTTGTTCTTCGTTTTCTTGCAGATTTTCTTCTTCTTGCATATTATGGGTGACTTATCAATAATTTTTTACGTATCACCGACGTATTTGTGTGAATGGCAATAATGTATATTCCGTTGGTTAATAGTGATACATCTATGGATTTGCTATTTTTTGACGATAAAACTTGTTTGCCTTCAATATTGTAAATTTCAACCGATTGAAAGGGGATGTCTGCGTTAATATTTATCTTATTATTTGCAGGGTTAGGAAAAATATCAACGGTGTAATTGTTAGGAAGTAAGTGTTTTACGCTTACCGTTTCGTCGGGATATGAGCCAAAGACAGGGCGTAACATTAAAGAACCGTCGAATGAAGTGTTTGTCCAAAATCCTGAAGCATTATAATATACTTTATCACTGTTGTCATTATTAAAATCCCAACCTACATTGAGCGGTGTGTCGGAAATTTTCTCCCAGCCAAAATAATATGTTCCGGCAGGCAAGACAATAGGATTTTCAATGGTATATCGCACAAAACCGTTTCTTCCTGCTTCGTACGAAGGTTGTGAATAACCCGATTCTTGATAAATAATCGTTTCGGGTATTAAACTGCTCCATATAGTGAATTTAAAGGTTTTAATTTCCATATTTTCACTAATGGGATTGAAATAAACATCTATTGCCGTAAGTGTGTCGGTAATTTTTGTTGTAAACTCGTGTGCTAATTTTGCTTGAACGCCAAACACACCATAACCGCCTTCGGCACTTCCGTCATCATAAGCATAATACTTGTCAAAAACTTGATAAGAATAAACCGTATCATTCTTTTGATTAAAATCGGAATAAGAACTTAAATCAAAATAATTTTTAATTTGAAAAACGGTTGTTGGTCCGTATGCATTATTTGGCGGAAAATAAAAATCATTTGCCGGAAGGTTGTAAACAGCCTGGTCTTCAATTAAATATCCGAAATTACTTACATTTTTAGATGAAATACTGGTTGGATAAAGTTCTACTTGTTGGTTTAATTCGTCATTTACTTGATATTTGTAAAAAACGGCTAAGGTTGTATCTTGGTTGTTGCGATATGTTACCGTCATGGACGTTGCCATATTGTTTATGGTATCTTGCAAATAATGTGTCCAAGGCATTGCCGAAAAATCTTTTAACATACTGTAATTATCGGTGATAAAAGCAACATCTCTTAAAGTGGTATCGTCGAATGTACGGTTATCTTCCAATCGAATATAATCAACATTCCAATGGTCAACATTGCCCGAAAGCGTTGCGTAATTTTTGAATCGAAATTGAAAACCGCTTTTTTGAAAAGCTGTATCCACATAAATCATTACCAATTGAAACGGTTGGTTAGTATTTCCCGGAATAGCCCATTGATGATACCAATTGGTATCGCCGGGCATTTTAAATTCCAAAATTAAACTGTCTTTATTTTCCGGCGGATTGCCATTGCCTTGCGGTTGATAATAAAAGCTCAGGTAAACACTGTCTGATGTGCCTGACAGGTCAATTGGCTTAGATGTTAAGTAGTCGGCAATTCCATGCGCTGTAGGGTCGATAAAATTATACGGTTTACCGTTAGGTTTTAGTCCGTCAAAGGTGGCAACGCCATAACTTTTAGGGTTATCGGCAAAGCTCGAATTAATATAAACATTAAAATCTTCCCATAAATTGGTATCGGGATAAACCCATTGTTGCGAAAAATCATCAATAAAAGGCAAGGTAAGCAGTGCTTTTTGTGTATGCTGCTTTTTTATTTTATGTTGAATTTGAGGGAAATATTGTTCTAAAGCTTTATTTTCAGGTAAACTGTCAATTAAATATTCTTGTGCTAAAATATTTATGCTTAAAAGAAAAGACAATGATATGAATATGTATTTCAATTTCACTTGACTGTGTCGGTTGAGTTAATGTTTAAAGAATCTAATCCCAATAATTTAAGCGAATCTACTTTAATTTTTGTGGTATCGCAAGTAAGCCAAACATCTACGGCACTTCCCATTGGAATAAAAGTGTTTTCTGAACGTTCGGGATATTGACGGAAAATTTTAGCTTTACTGCTGTCTTCTGCCGTGGTGCAATTTTCATATATTTCGGCACCAATATTCAAGTATCCGGCTAATAATTTTTTCTTGGCATCTTCCAGTGTTAGGCCAATAATGTAAGGCACAGGAATTTTTTCGTTAGAAGTTCCGCTGCCAACCAATAAGTCAATTGTAGAACCTTTTTTAACAGGTGAATTGGGTGTAATTTCTTTCCCATTATATTGTAAACCCACAATGCAGTTTTGACAATTGGCAGGATGATAAATTAATTCACCAACATTCAACCCAATAGATTGCAATTTGGCGGTAGCCATTCGCACACTCATATCCACCACATCGGGAATGAAAATTTGAGGGGCAACTTTTTTGCTTACCGTAATATAAATTGTTCTTCCTTTTTTTACTTGTGATTCCGGTTTGGGATTTTGTTCTAAAACAACACCTTTTGGCGCATCGGCTACAAAAACAGAATCGGTGATTTCAAATTTCAAATCCTTGTCGGATAAAAAATCATTTAGTTCATCAAGAGGCATTTCGGTTAAATCGGGAACAGTTATCGTTTCCCCATGGTGAGTGTAAGCATCAAGCCATTTTACAATACCATAAATTACGCCGGCAATAAGTGCCAGAGCAATAATCAGGTTTATAAGAAATGTTTTGGAAAATAAAAATTTAAACAATTGCATTGGTTTGTTGCTTCAAAGGGTTTAATAACGAAAAACAAAAATAATTATTATTGCGTGTGAACAGTTATTTTTGAAAGATATTTTTCAACTCAAAAATTAAAAGAAGAGTTAATGTTTAGACTTATAATTTTACAGATAAACATTCTTTTACTGCATTTATCATTACATTTGTTTTAAAATTTTATTATGCTGAACAGTAATACCATTCTTATATTGGCTCCACATCCGGATGATGGAGAGTTGGGTTGTGGCGCTACGATTGCCCGATTGAAAGAGGAAGGAAAAGAAGTGTTTTATGCTGTATTTTCGCCGTGCAACAAATCATTGCCCGCCGGATTTAAAGAAAATCAAATATATAAAGAGTTGGATGAGGCGTTGTCTGTTTTTGGAATTGACCGCGAACATATCATTAAATTTAATTTCCCCGTAAGGGATTTTCCTCAATACCGCCAACAAATATTAGAAGAGCTTGTTGTATTGCGCAAAAACATCAAGCCGGAGTTGGTTTTTGCACCCAATTCCAATGATGTGCATCAAGACCACCAAACACTTTCTGCGGAAGCAAAAAGAGCATTTAAGCATGTAAATATTTTAGGGTACGAATTGCCATGGAATAATATGGAAATGCAAACCAATTTTTTTGTTCGGGTTAATCAAAAACAACTGGATACAAAAGCAAATGCATTGAAAAAATACAAATCTCAACAACAGCGCATTTATTTTCAACGTAATTTTATTGAAAGTCTGGCAAAAGTTCGTGGTGCGCGAGCCGGTGCCGAATATGCCGAAGCATTTGAATTTATAAATGCCGTGGTTTAACCTACGGTTTCAGCATATTCTTTATAAAGTGCTTCAACCTGCTCAACCATTTTTTTCGAACCGATTAGAATAGGTACTCGTTGATGTAAATTCTCAGGTTCAATTTCCATAATGCGTTTTTCACCGGTTGTAGCTTTGCCGCCTGCTTGTTCTACAATAAAAGCCATTGGGTTGCACTCGTATAACAACCGTAATTTTCCGTTGGGTGCTTTTGTGGTGGCAGGATACATAAAGATACCGCCTTTAATCAGGTTTCTATGTAAATCGGCAACCATAGAACCAATGTAACGAGCAGAGTAGGGACGATTTGTCGATTTATCGTCTTGTTTTACCCATTTCAAGTATTCTTGTATCGCTTTTGGAAAGAGATTGAAACTTCCTTCGTTAATGGAATATATTTTCCCTTCTTCGGGTATTTTTATTTGCGGA
The DNA here is from genome assembly GCA_002295925.1 of Flavobacteriales bacterium UBA852. GTDB lineage: Bacteria > Bacteroidota > Bacteroidia > Flavobacteriales_E > Vicingaceae > UBA852. The sequence continues at coordinate 215,685 of DBGO01000016.1, read as the reverse complement.
TGCGATAAACAAAACTCACCAATGGAAGGGTCAAGCGTAAAACCGTTTACCCCATGACCGGTTGTGTAAACCAACATTGTAGATGAGCCGTAAATCACATACCCGGCCGCAACTTGTTCTGTTCCTTTTTGCAAAAAATCTTTTTCGCTTACGTCGCAATCGGGAGATAAGCGTTTGTAAATAGAAAATATTGTTCCGATAGATACATTTACATCAATATTGGAAGAACCATCCAAAGGGTCGAAGCATACGATATATTTTGCCTCTTTTCTGTTTTCAAAAACCAATATATCATCATTTTCTTCTGAAGCAATGGCGCAAACCTCACCGCCGGCAAGAAATGCATTAATAAATTGATTATCGGCAAAAACATCTAATTTTTGTTGTTCTTCACCTTGTACATTTTGATAGCCTGCAGCACCTAAAATATTCACCAATCCTGCTTTGTTCACTTCACGGTGGATAATTTTTGCCGCTATACCAATGTCGTGCAATAAACGACTAAGTTCGCCCGTAGCGTAAGGAAATTCTGCTTGCTTATCTAAAATAAATTCGTTCAGCGTTACTAATGATGCCATAGTCTTTTGTTTGTGGATGTAAAAATAAAAAATCCCCTCGTTTGAGGGGACGTTTTAAGTAAAATAATTTGTTTCTTACAAGTAAGTTTGCAGATTGTTGGTTTTGGATAATCGACGTAATCTGCGTAAACCTCTTTCTTTTATTTGGCGAATACGCTCACGAGTCAATCCAAAGGTGTTGCCGATTTCTTCCAATGTCATTTCTTGACGACCGCCTAATCCGTAAAACATTCTGATGACTTCGGCTTCCATTCCTTTCAAATAAGAAAGTGTTCGCTCAATATCGGTTGCCAAAGACTCGTGAATCAATCCGTCGGTAGGTCTTGGAGTAGAGGTATTTTCCAATACGGAAATTAAACTGTTGTTATCTTCATCGTTTGCCATTGGCGCATCCAAAGAAGATTGCTTTTTGCTCATTTGGATAGAGTTCTCTACTTTTTCGATTTCCATATCCAAAATTTCAGCCAATTCTTCAGGGGTTGGTTCACGTTCGTATTTTTGTTCAAATTCGCTGGTTGCTTTGTTTATTTTTTGAATTTCACCCAAGCGGTTGTGTGGCAAACGAATAGTTCGTGAGTTGTCGGCAGCTGCTTTCAGTATCGATTGACGAATCCACCATACGGCATAAGAAATAAATTTAAACCCTTTTGTATGGTCGTAACGTTTAGCAGCTTCTATCAATCCCAAGTTTCCTTCGTTAATTAAGTCTTCTAATGTTAATCCTGTGTTTTGATATTGTTTTGCTACCGAAATAACAAAACGTAAATTGGCACGCACCAATTTATTCAAAGCGGCTTCATCGCCGTTTTTGATTCGTTGAGCCAACTCTACTTCTTCTTCCGGAGTAATCATACCTTCTTTTGATACTTCTTGAAGGTATTTTTCCAAAGAGCGGCTTTCTCTTTTGGTAATTTGTTGTGTAATTTTTAACTGTCTCATTTTTTGAAAATCCTTTTTATTTTTTGTTTAATTTTTAAAGCAAATTTTATGCAATTGTATTTATTATGACAAATTTTCAGGTAAAACGGATAATAAAGTCATAAATTGCCTTTGTATTCTTAATTAATGTTAATTAAATATTACGCGAAATAAAATAAAATATCATCATTAATCAAATTTTTTTGCCCAAGTGCTTGATAATTTCGACAAATGCTTGGATTCTTAATATTTATTTTTTTTAATAATTTGAACAGTGTCGTCTTTTTTAACAATTTTCCATTGATTTGAATCAAATACTTTTGGGATGTAGCGTCCGTAAAGTTTAAGTCTTTTTTGTGCCTCATCTTTTGTTAGGGTTGAGTTTTCGGCTGTAAATTCAAATATTTGCGTATGCGGATGTTTTTCCAAATATATTTTAACAATTTCTGCAATTGTTGTCATCACTCTAAAAACATCACCTTTGTTGGTTAACACATATTCTTCGCCGTCATATTCTTCATTGGTAACGCCAAAAACTAAGTTTACGTGTAAAATATTATTTTCTTTTCTGCCAAACCGCACCTCATAAACTACGCCGTATTGCGTATTGAAATGGTAAATATTTCCGGTTGAAATTTGTGGAGATATGATTGGATAAGGTTTTAGCATCGGTTAACAACTTTTACGTTGATTGTTTGTGTATTTGTTTCAAATAATAGCGCAAATAAATAGTTTTGTAGATAAATTCAAAATTTTATGCGATTAAAAAATATTTTACCTTGGATTTTTGCTCTGATAGGTTTTGTTGCAATAGGCACAAGAGGTGCTTTAATAGGAGTGATTTTCGGTTATTTGATTCAACGCACTTTTTTTTCAAATGAAGAGGAGGAGAGTATAAAGTCTGATTTTTCAAATGCAAAAATAAGTACCTACGGAAAATTGCTGATGCTTTTGGCTGCCGAGGTTATGCGTGCCGATGGTAAATTAAAAAAATCGGAGCTGTCATACATTAAAAATTTCTTGCTCAAACAAATGGGCAGTGTCAAAGCAAAAGTGCATTTACAACATTTAAAGTTCTATCTCGACCATCCGGGAGATATGGAAGGTGCTTGCCTTGAGTTGCGCAGTTTGTATTCTTATTCGGCATTGTTGCAATTGGTGCATTTTTTATTGGGCATAGCTTTTGCCGATGGCAATTTTTCAAGCGAAGAAAGTAATGTTGCTCGAACAATTGCTCAAAAATTAGGAATTCGTCAAAAAGATTACAATTCAATTTTGGCGATGTATTATCAAAAACAAAATGCTTATTCGGGCAATAACAATCAAAATTCCAATTACCGTTCTTCGTCGTATAGTAGGAGAGGGTATCGACAGTCTTCAAAAAACTCATCTTACAGTTATTACAGAAGAGAACGAGCTTCACAAAATGATTACGATATTTTAAAGGTTAGTAAAGATGCCAGTTGGGAAGAAATAAAGAAATCTTATCGTAAGTTAGCCATTCAGTATCACCCCGATAAAGTAGCTCACCTGGGAGAAGAGTATCAAAAAGCCGCAAAAGAAAAATTTCAAGCCATACAATCGGCTTATGAAAGGATTAAAAAATCAAAAGAAAAATAATGTAAACCAGTTATTTATAATATTTAACTAAATTTAAACTCGAATATATTTTCTAGCATTAAACAGATTTATGAACTATCAATTTTAGCATTTATTTGTTATTTTTGTAAACAAAAACAGTAAGTTTACAAAAGTAAAAAATGTAAAAATGGAGCTTACCGATAGAATTAAATACCTGATGAAGTTAAACAATCTTTCTGCAAGTGCTTTTGCTGATGAAATAGGTGTGCAAAGGAGCAGTGTTTCACATATATTGTCGGGTAGAAACAAACCCAGCTTAGATTTTGTGATTAAAGTTTTAAATCGATTTCCTAATGTATCATCCGACTGGTTGTTGCTGGGGAAAACAGATGTTACAAATGTAAAACAAGAGCCGGAAAACAAACAGAAAGGGAGTGATGTAGTTAAATTAACAAATGTAAATAACTCTCAAAATACTGAAAATAAAGCTAATGAACAAAATGTGGATACAAATGTAAATAGTAATGCTTCCAAAAAGGAAATAAAAAAAATCGTGATTTTTTACTCAGACGGAACTTTTGAACCGTATGAAAGTACTAAATCTTAATCAAGTAAATATTGGCTAATCCAAATAAAAGCATCATTTTTATTGGAGAAAGCTTTTGTAGGGCAAGAGTGAGAATAAAAATTAATGTAAAACTTTGCCATTAACCGTTGTCCAAGGTTACGAGAAATAATTGCCTGCGCTTTTCTTTTTTCGAGAATTTCCGGTGCTTTTGCAAAATACTCACGTGCTTCAGAAGAAATGTTTAGCATCACATCATCGGAATCTGCAACAATTACATAGCCTTTTGGATAAAAATCCAAAATTTCTTTTGTCAGTTCTTTTGCTACATCTAACGTTATAATACCTTTTGATTTATATGTCAACTCACACAACCCTTTGTTTCTCAATATAGTAGTGTAATTTTCGTTGTCAATTACCTTAACAACTTCAGGTAAATTAACTGAGCTTCGGTATGTGTTGCTATTCATCATTAAAACGAATATATTAAATTCCGGGAAATTTCATTACGTAATTTTATAAAAAAAATGTAAAAAGTAGCATTCATACCCAATTACACCGTATTTTTGTTTAAAATCTCATTCTACAAATGTATAAATATTTAATCAAGCCTGTTTTGTTTTCTCTACCGCCTGAAAAAGCTCATCATTTCTCGGTTTCAGTAATTAAAAAGCTGTTCAAAATAGGTTTTGTACGAAATTATGTCAAGTCAACTCATTTTGTTACTTCGCCCTCACTTGAGCGAAAATTATTTGGACTTACTTTTCCCAATCCGGTTGGGTTGGCGGCAGGATTTGATAAAAATGCCGATTTTTATAATGAGTTTGCCAATTTTGGGTTTGGGTTTATTGAAATAGGGACTGTTACCCCCAAACCACAGCCCGGTAATCCGCAACCTCGTTTATTCCGTTTACCAAAAGACAAAGCTCTGATAAATCGAATGGGATTTAATAACGATGGAGTGAAAAAAGCAGTTGAAAATCTGAAAAAACGCAAAACCAATATTATTATTGGTGGAAATATCGGTAAAAATAAGGTTACGCCCAATGAAAATGCAGTAGATGATTATATTACTTGTTTCAACGAGTTATTTCCTTATGTAGATTACTTTGTAGTTAATGTCAGTTCACCAAATACACCCAATTTACGAGAGTTGCAAGATAAAAAACCGTTAACAAACATATTAAACCGGCTGCAACAAGAAAACACCAAAAAAGAGGTTCGAAAACCGATTCTGTTGAAAATTGCGCCTGATTTATCCTTTGAACAATTGGATGATATTATAGATATTGTTGCCGAAACAAAAATTGACGGAATAATTGCCACAAACACAACCATTCAGCGCTCGGGATTAAAAACACCCAAAGATGAAATAGAAAAAATAGGCAACGGAGGACTAAGCGGAAGGCCATTGCTTAAACGCTCTACGGAAGTAATTCAATATTTAAAACAAAAATCGCAAAATGCTTTCACGGTTATTGGCGTTGGGGGTATTACCAAGCCCGAAGATGCTTTGGAGAAAATTAATGCCGGCGCCGATTTGGTGCAAGTATATACCGGTTTTGTTTATGAAGGTCCGGCATTGATAAAAAAAATCAATAAATTATTATTGGAAAATTTTGAACAAAATGAAAATAATTGAATGCCCACGTGATGCAATGCAGGGAATAAAAACATTTATTCCTACAGAAAAGAAAATAGCTTACATTAATGAATTGCTAAAAACAGGTTTTGATACGATAGATTTTGGCAGTTTTGTTTCGCCCAAAGCGATTCCGCAAATGAAAGATACGGCGGAAGTTTTGAAAGGATTGGATTTGAGTAATACAAAAAGCAAATTATTGGCAATAATAGCCAATAAAAAAGGTGCAGAAAATGCCGTGCAGTTTGATGAAATTACTTACTTGGGTTATCCTTTTTCAGTTTCCGAAACCTTTCAGAAGCGCAATACAAATGCTACAATAGAAGAGTCTTTAGGACGAATGGATGAAATACTGAATTTGGCATTTAAACACAGCAAACAATTAGTGGTTTACTTGTCAATGGCTTTTGGAAATCCTTATGGCGACAAGTGGAATCCGGAGATTGTAATGCAATGGTCGGAAAAATTAGCCAACATGGGTATAAAAATATTAGCTCTTTCGGATACTATTGGAGTGGCCAAACCTGAAATTATCGCCGAATTATTCAATACACTTATTCCCGAAATGCCTGAAGTTGAATTTGGCGCTCATTTTCATACCACACCTGACACGTGGAAAGAAAAAATAGAATCGGCATATCAAGCAGGATGTCGCCGTTTTGATACGGCTATCAAAGGATATGGCGGTTGTCCAATGGCAAATGACGAACTGACGGGAAATATGCCAACGGAAAAATTCCTGGCTTTTTGTGAAGAAAATAACATTGAAACCGGAATAGATAAACAGCAATTTAATAAATGTTTAACATTAGCTTCAGAAATATTTCCTCAATAGTCAATAATTTTTCATTTTATTTTAATAAATATTAAAAGTGAATAAAAACATTCCGCATATAAACCGAGAAATCAGTTGGCTGTCGTTCAACGAGCGCGTATTGCAAGAGGCAAAGGATAAAAGCAATCCCATTATTGAACGATTGCGTTTTTTGGGTATTTTTTCCAATAATTTGGATGAATTTTTCAGAGTTCGAGTAGCTTCTGTCAAGCGAATGATAAAATATGGCAAAAGTTTGAAGCAATTACTGCAAGATAATCCGGCGGAGATATTGGAGCAAATCAACGATATTGTACTCAAACATCAGCAACAGTTTGAACAAGTTTTTGAAGAAATAAAGCAAGAACTGGCAGAACAAAACGTTCATTTTATCAATGAAAAAGAGTTAACGCAAGAACAAGGGGAGTATGTGCGTCGTTTTTTCAAAGAAAATGTTCGACAAGCATTGGTGCCGTTAATTCTTGATAAAAAGCGACCTTTTCCCGAAGTTAAAGGAAAATCCATTTATTTAGCCATTAAGTTGTACAACGACTTGCTCGACAAGGAGGTAATGTATGCCTTGATAGAAATTCCCAGCAAAGATGTGGGGCGGTTTGTATTGTTGCCTTCATCAGATGAGAAAAAATATATTATTCTGTTGGACGATGTTATCCGCTATTGCTTGGATGACGTTTTTGAAATTTTTGATTTTAAATATTTTGAAGCATATACCATTAAATTTACACGCGATGCCGAACTGGATATAGATAATGACGATATTTCGGAAAGTGTAGTGGAACGCCTGGAGAAAAGTTTAAAAAACCGAAAAAAAGGAGAACCCGTAAGATTTATTTACGATGCCAAAATGCCTTATGATTTGTTAAATTTCATTATTACTAAAAATGAAATATCCAAAGAAGATACAATTATTCCCGGCGGACGCTACCATAACTTTAAGGATTTTATGCAATTTCCGGATATTGGTTTGCCCAACTCTACATTTAAACCGCTTAAACCACTTGAACATCCGTATATAGAATCGAAGAGAAATATTTTTGAAGCTGTTTTTGAAAAAGATATTTTACTGTCTTATCCCTTTCAACGGTTCGATTATATCATAGAATTACTTAGTGAAGCGGCTATGCATCCTAAGGTGACCAGCATTAAAATAAATATTTACCGCTTGGCCAATCGTTCTAAAATTGTCAATGCATTGATAAATGCGGCAAAAAACGGCAAAAAAGTAACTGCTGTAATAGAATTGCAAGCCCGGTTTGACGAGGAAAACAATATTAAATGGTCGGAGATTTTACAGGATAACGGTGTAAAAGTCATTTTTGGCGTGCCCGGATTAAAAGTGCATTCCAAGTTGATATTGATTACAATGAAAGAAAACCGCCAAACCAAGCGTATTGCTCATATTGGCACAGGAAACTTTCACGAAGGAACAGCTAAAATTTATACCGATTTATCCCTGCTTACAACCAATCCGAATATCACCAATGAGGTGAATAAAGTTTTTCGTTTTTTTAAAACCAATTACGAACGTTCGCTTTACCGCAAATTATTGGTATCGCCGTTTAACGTGCGTCGAAAGTTAAATTTGCTTATAAACAGGGAGGTAAAAAATGCGAAAGCAGGCAAACCCGCATACATCATTTTAAAATTAAACAATTTGGTTGATGATGAAATGATAAAGAAACTGTATGATGCCAGTAACGCAGGTGTTAAAGTTAGTTTGATAATCCGAGGAATATGCTCGTTAATACCCGGAGAAAAAGGTTGGAGTGAAAATATAGAAGCCATCAGTATTGTCGGAAGGTTTTTGGAGCATACGCGGGTAATGATTTTTTGTAACAACGGAAATGAAGAAGTTTACATTACCTCAGCCGATTGGATGCACAGGAATTTAAGTCGAAGGGTAGAAGTAGGCGTGCCGGTAGAGGATAAAGAAATTGCCAAAGAAATCAGAAAAATGATTGATTTTCAATTGCGTGATGATGACAAAGCCCGTATTCTGGATAAAGAGCAAAAAAATGAATATGTTAAGGGCAAAAAAGGAACATTTAATTCGCAAATAGAGACGTATCGTTATTTTCAGAAAAAATTAAAAGGAAAATAATAAGAATATTCTCTACATCAACCCCATAGGTGTTTTTACACCTTTTTTACCATTGCATTTTTTGTTTGAAGCACACGAAGTGGTAAACAGCAATGCTGTTAAAACAGCTGCGATGCCAACTATTTTTAACCAAGATATTTTCATAATTCAATCGTATTTACCGGGTGAGCATCAAAACCTTGTTCGCTCATAAAATTGGCTAATGTTTTGCTTTTCACTCCATTTTCACAATAAATAAAATATTTTTTTTCCGGATTCCAATCAAAAAATGATTGCCAAGCTTCATTAAAGGCAATTTGGCGCACTTTTTCTTTATTGGCAAAATCTTCATTTAAAGATAAGTCGATAAACTCAATGTTTTCATCTGCTCGTGCTTTTTCTACGGGTGCTTTGGGATAATCAGCTTCAATAAACGCACTGACAGGCATTTTTATGGTTAGTTCAATGGCATTTTGCAATAAATCATTTACCGGAAGTTGGTCGATGTAATTTTTCAGTTCTTTAAACTTTCCTTTTGTAGAAACATTTTTGGTAGCCAGAGCACAGTTTTCAATGCCTTGGAATGAATGATCCATTGTACCTATAAACCGGGCTATTTCCATAATTTCATTTTTGGTGTAAAATCCTACGGGGCGAAATATGGGAAACTCGGTAAATCGCTCCAACAAAGCCAAATTGGATATGGTTTGCGTAGAAACTTGCCCCACGGATTCGCCGGTAATAATGTTTGTCCAATTTCTGTAACGTGCCATTTTTTCGGCAAATTGGTAGAAAAAAACTTTCAGTCCTAAATTTTGATACTTATTGGGCAATTGCTGTAAAGCTGTCATAATAGGCGTAAACGGTACAATGTACACATTGTTTTCTTTGTAAGGCATAAATTTTTCGTACAGCGTTGCCATTGTTTTTTGTGCCGAATAAAATTGTTCTTCACCTCCTAAATCGTAAAAAATAAAATGTGGCAAAATACCTGTTCGCAAAGCTCTGTATGTAGCTACAGGCGAATCAATTCCACCGGAATATAAAACACCTGATTCTTTGCTTATGCCCACCGGAAAGCCGCCAACGGCATTGATTTTTTCGGCAAAAAAGTAAACATTATTTTCACGTATTTCAACATAACACGTAATATCGGGGTTGGATAAATTTACGCCTTTGGCATAAGGATAAAGTGCCGCGCCAATTTCTTTTTCCAACTCTCGTTTGGAATAATCAATCTTGTTGTAATTGGCATTTTTTACCCTTACGGCAAATAATTTTCCTTTTACCGATTCGGTAAAAATTTCCTTTGCTTTTTCAATTATTTCTTGAGTATTAATTAAGTTGGAAATGATTACAGGCGAAAAGAATTGAATGCCCGGTGTATATTTCAGCCGTTCGGCAGCATCATTTTCTGTAATTAAAAATATATGGCTCCAATTCAATTTTGACTCAATAACCTTGTTTTGGTCGTATTTTAAACCTTGTATGATGTTTCCGTGCAGTTTTTGAATGATTTTCCATTTGGTTCGCCTTTGTTTGGTACCTATATCGCCCGAAAATTTTATAATGTATGAATATTTTTTCATTGTATTTTATAGCTAAGTTGAAACGAAATGGTGTTATTTTAAAACAAAACGTGCCGTATTTCGGCTTTTTTGTTCAAGCAAAATTTCTTTTCCTTCGGTTACTTTTTGTAATGCTTCGTTTGTGTAATGTCTTACTGTAATCAATTCTACATTCTTGTTATACAGTAAGTTGTATTTTTCTTTTAATCGTTCAATTAATTCCGGAATTTTATAAAAATCATCATCTACACAAATCGAAAAGCTTAATGCGGTATTTTCCATAAGGTTTACCTTTACTTGCATTTGTGAAATAAGACTGAATATATCGGCGATATTTTCTTCAATGATAAATGAAAAATCTTTGGTGGAAAGTGACAGTAACCATTGGTTTTTTTTGACAATAAACGAAGGTTTTTCGGCATCTTTATCCGATTGCCGATTGATTAAAGTACCGGTTTTATTTGTGTCGATAAAAGATTTTACTTTCAGTTGAATATTTTTTTCTTTCAGTGGTTTAATGGTTTTTGGATGAATAACCGATGCGCCGTAGTAAGCTAATTCTACGGCTTCTTTGTAAGAAATTTGGTTTAATGGTTCGGCATCAGGAAAAATTTTGGGGTCGGCATTGAGCATTCCGGGAACATCTTTCCAAATGGTTACCTCATTGGCATCATAAATATAAGCAAATATGGCGGCGCTAAAATCGGAACCTTCACGCCCGAGCGTAGTGGAATAATTTTCATCATTTACACCTATAAAACCTTGTGTGATATGAATGGCAGACAGCGGATGTTTTGCGGCGTATTCTTGTGTAAGCGCCCAATTTATTTTAGCGTGCCGGTATGAGAAATCTGTTTTTATTACATCGCGGGCGTCGAGCAGTTTTGCAGGCAATCCGTTTTTTTGTAAATATTCGGTAATAATGGTTGTGGAAAAAAGTTCGCCAAAAGAAACAATTTGGTCATAATGAAAGTCAAAAGATTTGGTGGGCGGTTCTTCCAGTTCCCATTCCAGTTCTACAAAAAGATTGTGTAATTTATCAAAAACAGGGTGATGTGGTTCAAACAGTTCACGCGCAATATTCAAGTGGTAATCTTTTACTGTTTGTAAAGCATCGTTATAATCCGAATGATTAAAATATTGTTCGTTTACTTTCTCCAGGGCATTGGTTGTTTTGCCCATTGCCGAAACTACCACGAGCAAAGGTGTGGGCGCTTTTTCAATAATTGATTTTACATTTTTTACAGCTTTTGCATCTTTTACCGATGCGCCTCCAAATTTATATACTGTTGTTTTTTTATTCATTTTCCAATCTAATCTTACAATTTATCCATTCGTCATCCAGCTCGGCATTATATTTTTTATAAAATTCTATTGCCGGTTTGTTCCAATCCAATACTTGCCAAACCATCAATTTGGCATCCATTTCTTTGGCGCGTTTTAGTGTTTCTTCAAATAAGATTTTGCCGGCACCTTTTCCTCGGTGTTTCTCTTTTACAATAATATCTTCTAAATACAGGCATTTTCCTTTCCAGGTAGAATAACGAATGTAGTAAAAAGACATTCCGATGACTTCGTTGTTTTCTTCGGCTAAAATTATCCAAAACAACGGATTGTCCGAAAAACCGTCTTTAAGCAATTGTTCTTGGGTAATGGTAACTTCTTGCGGTGCTTTTTCAAACGCTGCCAATTCTTTTATTAATGCCAAAACCTCGGGAATATCTTCGGGTGTTGCATTTCTCAGTGTGATAGCCATTGTAGGATAGTTAAATTTCTTCTTCTATTAAATAATGATTCCGGGTAGAGCTGCTTCGTGAAACCAGTTCGCCCAAAAATCCGGCAAGAAACAATTGAGAACCGATAATCATTGCGGTAAGCGCGATATAAAACTCCGTTCTTTCGGCAATGAGCTTGCCTTTGGTATCCAAAAATAATTTGTCAATTCCCAGCCATAGGGCAAAACCAAAGCCAACCACAAACATTAATGTTCCCCAAGCACCAAAAAAGTGCATTGGGCTTTTGCCAAATTTAGAAATAAAGGTAATGCTCATTAAATCGAGAAATCCGTTGATAAAACGCTCTATACCAAATTTGGTTACACCGTATTTTCGAGGACGATGCTGTACTACTTTTTCGCCAATTTTGGTAAACCCTGCCCATTTGGCAATAACCGGAATGTAACGGTGCATTTCTCCGTAAACCTCTATGCTTTTCACTACAGTGTTTTTATACGCTTTTAGTCCGCAATTAAAATCGTGCAAGTTAATACCCGACATTTTACGTGTTGCCCAGTTGTATAATTTTGTAGGGATGGTTTTTGTAATGGGGTCGTATCGTTTTTTCTTCCAACCCGAAACTAAGTCGTACCCTTGATTGACAATCATATCGTATAATTCTGGAATTTCTTCCGGACTGTCTTGCAAATCGGCATCCATAGTGATCACCACATCGCCGCGAGCGGCTTCAAATCCTACATTTAATCCGGCAGATTTTCCGTAATTTCTGCGGAATTTTATTCCTTTGATATTGGGGTTTGATTTTTTTAATTCTTGAATTTTCTCCCACGACCCGTCTTTACTTCCGTCATCTACATAAATAATTTCGTAAGTAAACCGATGTTTATTCATTACCTCTTCAATCCAGCGGGTTAACTCGGGCAATGATTCTACTTCATTGTATAAAGGGATAACTATTGATATTTGTGGTTTGTTATTCATCTTCGTTAATTATCGAAACCTCTTCGGTTTGTTCATTTTCATTTTCTTTATCGTGGGTGTTTTTTGAACGTACAAAGTTACTGATAGCCAACACTAAAAACAACCCTCCGATAATTTTATAAATAAAATCGCTGACAATAGCTTGTTCAAGTGTTAAATTTTGGGTTTGTTCTATAAGTTGAATAAAAAGTTCCGAATCTTCGCCACCAAACACATCCGGGGCTTCGTTGAATTTTTGAATGGTTTCTTCTTTAAATAAATCCAAAGCGATAGGATTAAAAACAGAATAGATGTAAAAAATGACATCATAAAGCAATGAATACACAATCAAAGTAATGGTTCCAAAACCAAAAGCCGATTTAAATGATATATAATTTTCATTGGCTTTCTTTATCTGAACAAGTGCAAACCAAATAGAGACTATGGGTATCCATATAGCCATCCAGCCGGCATCACCCATTGGGCTTTTACCTGCAAGCAGAATAATTAAACTGACTATAAATGCCAAAATTCCGCCGTAAAGTCCAAATCGTATGGCAATTTTAAAATCTTGAGACATATTCTTTATATTATTAATCGGATAAAAATAAGTAGATTTTTAGAAACCGATATTTATTTTTTAGAATTTTATACCTTTAAGAAAAATTTATTCCATTTTAATGAAAAAATATTTCGCAGCAATTGGTTTATTATTGTTTGGATTTTTTGCCCAAGCGCAAATTTTACAAGTAGTAAAAGGCTATGTATATGACAAAGATTCAAAGGTATCGTTACCCGGTGTTTCGGTTTGTTTGTATCAAAACGGAGTTGCCGTTCAATGCACATCGACCAATGAAAGTGGTTTCTTTAAACTCTTGGATGTTCCAATTGGGCGATATACACTTCGGGCTACATTTTTAGGTTATAAACCTTACGAGAACAATAATTTACAAGTCAATTCGGGAAAAGAAGTCAGTTTAACCATTTATTTGGAAGAAACCGTGTTTAATTTAGGTCCGGTGGAGATAAAAGCTGAAAAAACAAATGATGCCTCCAATAAAATGGCTTTGATAAGTGCAAGGTCGTTTAATACCGAAGAAACCGAACGCTATGCCGGAAGCAGAAACGACCCGGCAAGAATGGCGTCTAATTATGCCGGTGTCCGCGGTGCCGATGATTCTCGAAATGATATTATTATCCGCGGTAATTCGCCTTTGGGTTTACTGTGGCAATTGGAAAATATTCCCATTCCCAATCCCAATCATTTTGCCATTTTTGGCTCTACCGGAGGACCGGTAAGTGTTTTAAACAATAAAACATTAGCCAACTCAGATTTTTATACAGGTGCATCTCCGGCGCAATACGGAAATGCTTTGGCAGGTGTTTTCGATTTAAAATTGCGTAACGGAAATTTTGAAAAACACGAGCAAACTTTTCAACTGGGATTATTGGGAGCAGAGGCAATGCTCGAAGGTCCAATCAGCAAAAAGCGTGGCGCATCTTATTTAGCTACTTACCGTTATTCAACTTTGGAATTGATGAAAGCAGCAGGAATAAATTTTGGCGTTACTGCCATACCTAAATTTCAAGATGGTACATTTAAAGTGCATTTGCCCGTAAAAAAAGGAAGTTTGTCTTTTTTTGGCGTAGCCGGAAAAAGCGATATTTATTTTAAAGACTCTGAAAGAGATACTACAACGTGGTCGTTTGGCGATGCCGGAAAAGACGTGTATTTTGGTTCGGCAATGGCTGTAGTTGGTGGAAATTATTTGCGCTTTTTGAGTAAAAAATCATACCTGCGGTTGGTTACTTCTACCGATTATTCTATGTCGTACAGTATTCATAATATGATGCGAGATACAAGCGATTATACGCAAACTGTAACGCCTTATCCTTTTTTAAGAAATAAATCCGAGCAGTATAATACAAATATCCGGTTAGTATTCAATAAAAAAATAAATGCCAAACATACTTTTCAAGCTGGAGTTTTGCACACATTTATTCACGGAATATTTACCGACAGCATTTACAATCGTGCCAATAAATCAATGCGTGAGCGATTTAATGTGGATGCCACTACGCAACTCAGTCAAGCATATATCACGTGGAAATGGAAGAGGAACAGGAAAAACGAATTGGTTACGGGTGTGCATTCGCAATACTTTAAGCTCACGGGAGAAGCGGTTATTGAACCGCGAATTGCGTGGCGTTATTCGTCTAATAACTTAAATTCGTTTAGTTTAGCTTACGGCTTGCATCATCAAAATTATCCGATGTATGTGTATTTTGGCAAAGTATATAATGAAAAAGGCGAATACGGAACATTCAACAAGCAACTGAAATTTACACGAAGTAATCATTTTGTTGCCGGCTACAAAAGAATTTTGAACGAAGCCACATCCGTAAAAATTGAAGCATATTATCAATGGTTGGATAAAATTCCGGTGCTGAAAGACAGTTCATCGTCTTATTCACTTATTAACCAGGGAACCGGTTTTAATTTCATACGACCCGAATATGTGTTGGAAAATAAAGGCGTAGGGTATAATACCGGAATAGAATTTACCTTGGAACGTTCTTTTTACAAAGGATGGTTTTACTTAATTACCGCAAGTTTATACGACAGTAAATACAAAGCCACGGATAACCGTTGGTACAACACCGGATTTAACGGGAAATTTGCCTTAAATGCTTTGGGCGGAAGAATGTTCAGATTTGGAAAAGAACGAAAAAACTTATTGAATTTTGGTGCAAAACTCACCTGGGCAGGCGGCAATCCTTATACGCCGTTTGACATTACAAAATCCGACTTTTTTGAAGTATTTTATATCGATTCATTGGCTTACACCAAGCATTACAAAAATTATTTCCGTTTTGACGTGAAAATCACCTATGTAAAAAATAAACGAAAACACAAATCGGAATGGGGATTTGATTTAATCAATATCCTCAATATTCACAATGTATTAACCATAACTTACAATCCGTTTACCAAAGAGCCGGTAGAAGAATTACAGTTGGGCTTTTTGCCGGTAATTTATTATCGGATTGAATTTTAAGAATGCTCAAATAGTCCTTATAACATAAAACATACTGAAGAATGTATAAAAGCCGGCGAAATGAATATCTTTGCCGAAAATAATGAAATTTATAAAAGATGGCACAAAAACCTTCCATACCTAAGGGAACCCGCGATTTTTCACCTGTTGAGATGAAACGTCGCAATTATATTTTCAGCGTGATAACCAAAGTTTTCAAACGTTACGGATTTGAGCAGATAGAAACGCCGGCAATGGAAAACCTTTCAACCTTGATGGGAAAATACGGAGATGAAGGCGACCGCTTAATTTTTAAAATCTTAAACAGCGGTGATTATTTAAAAAAAGTAAATGATAAGATATTGCAAGAAAAAAATAGCAATCAATTAACCAAATATATTTGCGAAAAAGCATTAAGGTATGATTTAACTGTGCCGTTTGCCCGTTATGTGGTTATGCATCAAAATGATATTACTTTTCCATTTAAGCGATTCCAAATTCAACCGGTTTGGCGTGCCGACCGTCCACAAAAAGGACGTTACAGAGAATTTTATCAATGCGATGCCGATATTATTGGGTCGGATTCTTTGCTTAATGAAGTAGATTTAATTAAAATTTTTGATGATGTCTTGACCGAACTGAAAATTCCCGATTATACCATTCACATCAATAACAGAAAAATTTTATCCGGATTGGCAGAGGTTTTTGATATTGCCGATAAAATTATTGACTTTACCGTAGCGGTCGACAAGTTGGATAAAGTTGGTAATGAAGGTGTGTTAAAAGAACTTGCGCAAAAAGGTTTTACAGAAAAACAATTGGATGAAATTGCCTCTTTTTTACAAGAAGAACCCGGATTAGCTCAATTAAAAAATCGTTTAAGCACTTCGGAAACAGGCTTAAAAGGTGTTGAGGAATTGGAAGAAGTTATGAATTATGTAACTCAAATCGGATTGAAAAGTGCCAAACTCAAATTCGATGTTACATTGGCTCGCGGCTTAAATTATTACACCGGCGCTATTTTTGAAGTAAAAGTCAAGGATTTTCCCAGCATTTGCGGAGGCGGTAGATACGACGATTTAACCGGTGTTTTTGGTGTAAAAGGATTAAGTGGTGTGGGTATATCTTTCGGTGCCGACCGCATTTATGATATTATGTTGGCCACCAATGCTTTTCCTGATTTTACACAAGACCAAACCGAAGTCATGTTTGTCAACTTTGGAAAACAAGAAACCGCTTATTGTTTACCTGTTTTATTTGCTTTGCGTGAAAAAGGCATCAATGCCGAATTGTATCCGGATAATGTAAAAATGAAAAAGCAAATGAAATTTGCCAACGAAAAAGGAGTGAAGTATGTAGTAATGGCAGGTGAAAATGAAATGAAAGACGATACACTCACTGTGAAAAATATGCATGAAGGCAGTCAAGATACAATTTCTAAAAATGAATTTCTAAAAATGTTCAACTAATGGAAATAAATCATAATTGGTTAAAAATAGCGGAGTTAAGCAGGTTTATTGAAGATAAAGGTGAAGTAAGTTTGTCGGAAACGGCAAAAGAAAAAATAAACCGTTGCAGGACATATCTCGACCAAAAGTTAGCCCAAAGTTCACAACCCATTTATGGTATTAATACAGGATTTGGGTCGTTGTGCAATACCAAAATCGACAGCAATCAATTGGAACAGTTGCAAGAAAACTTGGTTATGTCTCATGCATGCGGAACAGGTGAGGAGTTGCCTTCGGAAATTGTGAAAATTATGCTGTTGCTCAAAGCCAAAGGATTGGCGCAAGGTTACAGTGCAGCTAAGGTTGAAACCGTTGAGCGATTATT
Organism: Flavobacteriales bacterium UBA852; assembly: GCA_002295925.1. Classification (GTDB taxonomy): domain Bacteria; phylum Bacteroidota; class Bacteroidia; order Flavobacteriales_E; family Vicingaceae; genus UBA852. The sequence goes on along the minus strand of DBGO01000016.1, from coordinate 198,351 downwards.
GACTTTTTACAATAAAGATATCATTCCGGTTGTGTATATGCAAGGTTCGTTGGGTGCTTCCGGCGACTTGGCGCCGCTCGCTCATTTGAGTTTGCCTTTGTTGGGGAAAGGCGAAGTTTATTATAAAGGCACCAAAATGCCCGCTCTTGAAGCCTTACAGACCGAAGGTTTGGAGCCATTAAAATTATCGTCAAAAGAAGGGTTGGCACTATTAAACGGCACGCAATTTATGTCTTCTATTGGTGTTTGGATGATTATTCAGATGCGAAAAATGGCATTTTTTTCAGAAAAAGTAGCCGCAATGTCATTAGATGCCTTTGATGGCAGAATAGAACCTTTTGATGCGTTGATTCATAAAGTTCGCCCGCATAACGGACAGTATATTACAGCCATGAATATACGCCGTTTCCTTTCGGGAAGCGAAATTGTCAATCAACCCAAAAAGCACGTGCAAGACCCATATTCATTTCGTTGCATACCACAAGTTGTGGGTGCTTGCCGCGATGCTGTTGATTATGTAGAAAAAGTGCTGGAAACCGAAATTAATTCCGTAACCGATAACCCTACGGTTTTCCCTGATGAAGATAAAATTATTTCGGGCGGAAATTTTCACGGACAACCATTAGCCATGGCTTTTGATTATTTGGCTTTGGCAGTTGCCGAAATGGGCAATATTGCCGAACGTCGTGTGTATAAGTTGATTTCCGGGCAAAGAGAATTGCCGCCTTTTTTGGTTGCACATCCGGGATTGAACAGCGGGTTTATGATTCCGCAATATACAGCAGCGTCCATTGTCAGTCAGAATAAGCAATTGGCAACGCCTTGTTCGGTAGATACCATTGATTCGAGCAACGGACAAGAAGACCACGTTAGTATGGGCGCAAATGCCGCTACACGTTTGTTACGAATGTTTGACAACTTAAAGCGTTTGGTTGCCATAGAATTGCTCAATGCCGCGCAAGCCCTGGAGTTTAGAAAACCGTTGCAATCTTCTCAAGAAATTGAAAAACTCAAAGCGGATTTCAGAAAAGAAGTGCCTTATGTTGAAAATGACGTGGAAATGCATCATTTAATACAAAAGTCAATACGGTTTGTAGAAAACGAATATAGCCAAATGCCTTACGGGATTGAGGTAGAGTAATCAGTTGTTATTTAACCTTAAAACTTTCCAATATTTTTTCGGCAGGTGCTTTAAATTTTTCATAAGTCGCCGGGATAGAAGTAAAGGTTAAAACATAAGCTTTGTTGTTTTTAATGATGTAAATTTGCTCAAATATCATCTCAATACCTTGTTGTGTACCTTTGTAAACAATTTTGTGTTTTCCGTTTTCCCTTTTACTTTCCATAATGCTGTTTTCACCAAAAGCATCTTTTATTTGCTTTTCGGAAATACTCGTGTAATCATCTAAAGAAATATCGTAGGTCGGAAGATCTTGAATAATTAAATTTATATTTTCACGAAATTGGTCGTCTTTTTCAATTTCACTTATAATCATTAATTGCGTGCCCATTATTCCGCTGGTGTCCAATGACCAGTTTGCAGGATATTCTATTGCAAATTCATCGTTGCTGAATTGTTGTTGCCCAAAAGCGGTTTGCACAACCAATATAATACTTAGGGTTAAGAAAAGAGACAGTTTTTTCATCATCTAAATTTTTTTATAAAAATACAGTTATTCATCAAAAGTTTTTGCCGAATCTTTTAAAAGTTCATTCAATTCGGTTAATTCTTTTGCTGTAAAATGCCGGTATTCGCCTTTTTTCAGGTTTTGCAAACGAATATTCATAATTCTTACGCGCAGCAGTTTTACTACATCGTATCCCAAATATTCGCACATTCTCCTGATTTGACGATTCAATCCTTGTGTCAGTACAATTTTAAATTTCGTGCTGTTTATTTTTTCAACTTTACAATTTTTGGTAACCGTGCCCAAAATAGGTACACCGTTTTGCATTTGCTTAATAAAAGCGTTGGTAATGGGTTTGTTTACCGTTACAATATATTCTTTTTCGTGACCGTTTCGCGAGCGTAATATTTTATTTACAATATCACCGTCGTTGGTCAAAAAAATTAAACCTTCACTGGCTTTGTCTAATCGCCCGACAGGGAAAATACGCTCGGGATAATTGATGTAAGAAATGATATTGTTTTTTACGGAAGTATCGGTAGTACATTCAATTCCACGTGGCTTGTTGAATTGCAAATAAACCTTTTTTACTTTTTTATTGATGACATTTCCGTTGATGCTTATTTCATCATCGTCCGATACTTTTAAGCCCAATTCTGCCGTAATGCCATTTACTTTTACGCGTCCTTGTTCAATCAGTTTATCGGCTTCACGTCGAGAGCAATAGCCCGATTCGGCAATGGCTTTATTGAGTCTTTTTAATTCCATAAAATAGGAGGTAAGCAGTTATAAATTTAGTAAATCTTCGGGAATGGATACATAAACCGTTTGTTCATCCGGATTGATACCCAAAATAAAACGCTCGTTTAGCGGAATAAAAATTTCTTTATCTTCATTGGTTTGAACCGAAAGTAGCGGATTTTTTTTGATGTCCATTACATCATTCACCATCCCGATTTCTCCCAATTCTTCATCTATCACCTTAAAACCTTCCAGCTCAAGCTCTTCTTGATAGTTTTGCTCTATAATGTTTTTAAATGATTTTGATAAATAAACCGCTTTATCTTTTAGGAGTAATAAATCTTCGGGGTGAGAGATGTCGTCAATTTCCAACCGTAATTTATTTTTGTCCAAATGATGGAATTTTATAAAAAAAGGAACCAATACTTGGTCGGATTCATTCATCCTTACAAATATTGGTTCGTTAAATTTTGGTTTTGATAAAAAATCTACTTCCAGAAAAACTGTTATTTCTTTGGTATTTTTAGCAATTTTACTTACCCGACCGATATAAATATTTTCATCGACGGTCATTGCTGAAAAATGTAAATTATTCTTCAGTTTTTTCTTCAGCTGATGCTTCAGGAGCTTCTGCAGTTTCTGTAGATTCTTCAGCTGTAGGTGCTTCAGTTTCTTCGGCGGCAGGAGCTTCTTCTGCTACTTCTTCAGGAGCATTTTTTGCAGCCAATTCTTCTTCACGTTTTTTATTGATTTCTTTCTCAGCTTCCAATTGAGCTTTACGAGCAGCTTCTTGAGCGGCAGTTAATTTTTCTTTTTTACCTTCAATTTTAGCTTCTTTTTCTTTCAACCACGCTTCAAATCTTTTGTCGGCTTCTTCTTGCGAAAATGCACCTTTAGCCACACCTCGGTCAAGGTGGTCTTTGTACATTACTCCTTTGTATTTAAGAATTGCACGCACAGTATCGGTAGGTTGTGCACCAACTTTAATCCAGTGCAAAGCACGGTCAAAGTTTAATTCAATTGTTGCGGGATCGGTGTTGGGATTGTAAACGCCTATTTTCTCAATAAACTTCCCATCACGTGGGGCTCGACTGTCCGCAATTACAATATGGAAAAACGCATAACGTTTTTTACCATGTCTTTGTAATCTAATTTTTGTAGGCATAATTAAATAATTTAATTGGTTAATAAATAATGGCGGCAAATATCCTATTTTTTTTTTATTTGACAATAGGATATTTTGATAATTCTTTGGTTAGAAAGTGTTTTATGGAAATATTGGCTTATTTTAGAATTATTTCTTCGATATATTCGGGGTCACGGGCAAATTGATTGATTTTTTTTATCAATTCGGATTTTACATATTGTAATTCGTTTCGCATCACCGATGAAGATATTTTTACCACCATTACTTTATCTTTAATATAAATGCCGGTAATTTTTTTGGCAATTTGTTCGCCCACCAATTCTTTAAAATATTCTTTTACTTTGATACGTTTTAACTGCTCATCGTAGCCGTAAGCGCGTAAAAGTTGTTCAATTAAAGTGCCGATGTCGTTTGTGTTAAAATCGCTCATTTTTGCATTTCTTTTTCCAGGTCGATTACTTGATGTTTTATATCCAATGCGTTTAGTTTTTCGGGTATGCGTCGCAAATGGGTGTCGGTGATAAAAATTTGTCCTAATTCCTCATCGTGCAGTAAAGACATAAGGTTTCCCAGTCGGTGTTCGTCCAATTTATCGAAAATATCATCCAATAACAAAATAGGGGTTTGTTGGGCGTGTTTTTTTAAATAGTCTGTTTGAGCTAATTTTAGTGCTAAAAGGTACGTTTTTTGCTGTCCTTGACTTCCTGATTTTTTTATCGGGCGTTCATCTTTCAAAAATAACAAATCATCTTTATGGATCCCCGTGGTTGTGTGTGTGGCTGCCAAATCACGCTTTTGATTGTTTGAAAATGTTTCGGCAATGTTGTTTTCATGAAATTGCGATTCGTATTGTAAATCGATATGTTCGTTTTTTTGACTGAGTTTCCGGTAATAATCCAAAAAGTAAGGTTTAAAATCTTGAATAAATTCTTTGCGGACGGAGTGAATTTTTTCGTTCAGAAGAATTAATTTTTCGTCGTAAAGCGAAAGTGTTTCGGCATCGAAAAAATGATTTTCGGCAAATTGCTTTAAGAGTGTATTGCGTTGCAATAGTGTACGTTGATAATTGATTAAATCTTGAATGTAGGTTGCATTTAATTGACCGATAAATGCATCGAGAAATTTACGGCGTGTTTCACTGCCTTCAATCAATAATAAAATATCGGTAGGACTGATAAATACAACGGGAATTAACCCTAAATGGTCGGCTAATCGCTTGTAAGGTTTATCATTTCTTTTAATTGTTTTTTTTCTTTGCGTGCCTGCCGAGCACAAAATGGTTTCTTTTTCGTTGTCGATGTAATAGATGCCTTTTAATGAAAATTCATTTTTCCCGTGTTGAATATTGTGAATGTCTTGCGCATTGAAAAAGCTCTTGCCGATGGATAAATAGTAAATAGCATCAAGAACATTTGTTTTTCCTGTCCCGTTATTGCCTAAAATACAAACGGTTTTCTCCGAAAAATCAAGTGTCAGATGCTCGTGGTTTTTAAATTGATATAAAGCTAAGTGTTGTAAATACATTCTTAACAAAGTTACCCGATAAAACGGTTTTGTGAATTTAATTCTTTTGATAAATATCAACAAAAAACCGCTTCGTGATAAAAGAAGCGGTTTGAAAATTATAAAGTGAATTTATTTCTTTACTGAACTTTAGCAAATTCACCGGTTGCATATTCTCCGTTTTTCAATTTTTCACGGATTTTAGAGAATGTATCTACGGTGTATTTAACATCTTCTAAGGTATGCATTGCCGTTGGTATTAATCGTAACATGATGATTCCTTTTGGTACAACCGGATATATTACGATAGAACAGAACAATCCGTAATTTTCGCGTAAATCCATTACCAAATTGGTAGCTTCGTTCACATCACCTTGTAAAATAACAGGTGTAACTTGTGTGTTTGTTGTACCAATATTAAAGCCGGCATCTTTCAATCCTGATTGTAATGCGTTAACAATAGTCCACAATTTTTCGCGTAACTCGGGTTTTGTTCTCAGCATTTCCAAGCGTTTCATACCGCCAATTACCAAGGGCAGGGGTAATGATTTGGCAAAAATTTGCGAACGCATATTGTATCGTAAATAATTAATTACATATTCGTCGCTGGCGATAAAACCGCCAATACTTGCCATTGCTTTTGCAAACGTTCCGAAGTAAATATCAATTCCGTCTTGCACGCCTTGAGCTTCGCCGGTTCCCATTCCGGTAGCACCCATAGTTCCAAATCCGTGTGCATCATCAACAAATAAACGGAAAGGTACTTTATCTTTAAGAGCAATAATTTCTTTTAATTTACCTTGGTTTCCGCTCATTCCGAAAACCCCTTCGGTAATTACCAAAATACCGCCATTGGTAACTTCTACAATGCGAGCGGCTCTTTCCAATTGTTTTTCTAAACTTTCAATATCATTGTGTTGAAAAACAAAGCGTTTTCCTTGGTGCAAGCGAACACCATCAATGATGCAGGCGTGCGACTCGGCATCGTAAACGATTACATCGTTACGGTCAACTAAACTGTCGATAGCCGATACCATTCCTTGGTAACCGAAGTTTAAAAGTATGGCATCTTCTTTTTGTTCAAATTCAGCTAATTGCGCTTCAAACTCTTCGTGGTATTTTGTGTTGCCCGACATCATACGGGCACCCATCGGATAACCCAAACCCCAATCTTTTGATGCTTCGGCATCAACTTTACGAATTTCAGGGTGATTGGCTAATCCAAGGTAGTTGTTTAAGCTCCATTGCAATACTTCTTTTCCGCGGAATTGCATACGGTTGGCAATTTCTCCCTCTAATTTTGGGAAAGTAAAATAACCGTGCGCTTGTTTTGAATGTTGCCCCAACGGACCAAGATTTACTTGTATTTTTTCAAAAATATCTTTCATTTGTAATAAAATTTAAAGTGCAAATTTAGTCTTAATTCGGTCAATAAAAAATTATTATTGTTTTTTTAGTGAACAGGAAGCTGTTTATTATTTAAACGTTTAATGTTTTCAGATTTTTATTTACAGGAATCTCATTTAAAATTCCCAGCGCTTGTTCAATGCTTTCTACTTGTTTGAAATTTACCCAAAGTCGTGTTTCTTTTTGTTTCATATTGCAACGATTGGCATTTTGTTGAACAAATTGTAAAACAGCACTAAAAACAGGTGTTGAATAATAGTCGGACTCTGGGTTGGAAACGAAGTAGGTGAGAAGTGTGTTGTTTTTTAACACAATCTTTTCAATACCCAATTCCATAGCACGCCAACGCAGTTTTACAGCATTAAACAATTCGATTGTATTTTCGGGAATATCGCCAAAACGGTCAGCCATTTCTTGTTTAATGTCGTTAAGTTCTTCATTGGTGTTTGCCTCGTCTATCCGTTTGTAAATTTTAAATCGTTCGGCAACATTATTTATGTAGTCATCGGGAATGAGAATGGATAAATCGGTTTCAATTTGACAATCTTTAACAAATGCTTTTTCTTTATTTTCTTTTTCGCGGTATAAATCTTTAAATTCGGTTTCTTTTAACTCTTCAATGGCTTCGTTTAGAATTTTCTGATACGTATCAAAGCCAATTTCGGATATAAACCCACTTTGTTCGCCACCCAATAAATTTCCGGCCCCTCGTATATCTAAATCGCGCATTGCTATCTGAAAACCACTGCCTAAATCGGAGAATTGTTCAATGGCTGTCAAGCGCTTGCGTGCTTCGGGGGTTAATGAGGTAAGTGGTGGGGCAAGTAAATAACAGAATGCTTTTTTATTGGAACGACCTACACGTCCACGCATTTGATGTAAATCGCTTAAACCGAAATAATGTGCATTGTTGATAATAATGGTGTTGGCATTGGGTATATCCAAACCCGACTCAATAATGGTTGTGGCAACCAACACATCAAATTCGTGCTCGACAAAAGACATCATTTTTTGCTCCAATTCAGGACCTTTCATTTGCCCGTGAGCGACCAAAACTTTCACATCAGGGCAAAGGCGCTGAATCATTCCGGCAATTTCTTTGATGTTTTCAACTCTGTTGTGAATAAAAAATACTTGACCGTTTCGGTTTACTTCGTAAGTAATGGCGTCGCGAATAATTTCTTCGTTAAATCTGTGTAATTCGGTAATTACCGGTTGCCGGTTGGGTGGTGGTGTATTGATAACAGATAAATCACGTGCTTGCATTAATGAAAACTGCAAAGTTCGTGGAATAGGTGTGGCAGTAAGTGTAAGCGTATCTACATTGGCTTTAAAGGTTTTGAGTTTATCTTTAACCGCTACTCCAAATTTTTGTTCTTCATCAATAATGAGTAATCCTAAATCGTTAAATTCTACATCTTTACCAACAATTCGGTGTGTGCCTATCAGAATATCGACTTTGCCTTCTTTTAACTTTTTAAGTGTTTCTTTTTGTTGTTTGCTAGTTTTAAACCGGTTGATATAATCTACGGTGCAAGGAAAATCTTTTAATCGCTTTTTGAATGTTTTGTAATGTTGCAGAGCCAAAATGGTTGTGGGTACCAATACGGCAACTTGTTTATTGTCGGCAACGGCTTTAAATGCCGCCCGGATAGCCACTTCTGTTTTGCCAAAACCTACATCTCCACATACCAATCGGTCCATTGGGTAAGGTTTTTCCATGTCGCGCTTAACATCTTCGGTGGCTTTGTATTGGTCTGGAGTGTCTTCGTATAAGAAAGAGGCTTCCAACTCGTGTTGTAAATAAGTATCGGGAGAAAAGGCAAACCCTTTGCTTGCTTTTCGTTTAGCATATAATTTTATTAAGTCGTAGGCAATTTCTTTTACCTTCGATTTTGCTTTTTGCTTGGCTTTTTTCCAATGGTTTGAGCCCAATCGGTCAATTCTTGGCGGCGCACCTTCTTTTCCGGTATATTTAGAGATTTTATGCAAAGAATGTATGCTGACATATAAAATATCATTATTGGCATAAATGATTCTTATTGCTTCTTGCTTTTTACCGTTGACCTCGATTTTTTCGAGTCCGCTGAATTTACCTACGCCGTGGTCAATGTGCGTTACATAGTCGCCTTTTTGTAAGCTGTTCAGGTCTTTTAGCGAAAATTCTTTGGCTTTTGTTCGAGCTTTGTCGCGCAAATGAAAGCGATGATAACGGTTGAATAATTCGTGGTCGGTATAGCAGGCAATTTTCAGTTGTTTATCGATAAATCCGCCGGCTAACGTAATATATAAACTCTTAAACCGGATTTCTTTTCCTTCAAATTCGGGTTCTTGAACAATACCTTCCATTATTTCTTCCAAACGCTCTGTTTGCTTTAAACTGTCGGCCAAAAAAATGGACTGGTATCCTTTTTCTGTATTATGAATAAGCTCTTGTGCAAAAAGGTGAAAGTTTTTATTAAAACTGTGTTGTGGTTCGGCATTAATTTCAAATTCAACAGCATAGTTAAAATAAGCAGAAAGCCCGTATTCAATTAAAGAATTTTCAGCCAATAATTGCTCAATTTCCGTTTTGTTGACAAATAATTGTTCCGGTGGAAGATGCTTTAGCGGTGAATTTTCTTTTTTGCGTTCAAAAATTTCTTTTGCTTTATCATAGGATTCATCCAAATATTCCAAAAGGTGAGCGGCGCTTTTTGCCCAAATAATTGGCGTTTGGATATATTCGATTAATGAAACTCTCTTGTATTCGTCAGATTGTTCATTAGCAGATTGCGTGTTGGGGACCACGGTTATTTTATTGACATCGCCAATACTGGTTTGCGATACAACATCAAACATACGGATAGACTCAACATCATCACCAAAAAATTCTATACGGTAAGGATTTTCGTTAGCAAAGCTGAATACGTCAACAATTCCACCTCGAATAGCGTATTCGCCGGGTTTGGAAACAAAATCAACACGTTCAAATCCGTAATCAAACAATACTTCATTAATAAAATCCAATGAAAGGGAGTCATTTTTATTGATAACCAGCGCATTTTGTTGCAATTGTTGTTTGTCTATGACTTTTTCGCGCAGCGCTTCGGGATAGGTAACAATTAAATAGTTTTTATTATTGTTTAATTCGGTCAGCACTTCTGTGCGAAGCATTACGTTGGCATTGTCAATTTCTTCTACTTGGTAAGGCCTTTTGTATGAAGAAGGAAAAAATAAAACATGCTCTTTTCCGACAAGGTTTTCCAAATCATTTAGCAAATAAGCGGCTTCTTCTTTGTCTTGGGCAATGAAAAGATGTGCTTGATTTTGAGTGTTGTAAAGCGCATTGGCATAAAAACTTAATTGACTGCCGGCTAATCCTTTAAGGTGAATTTTAACATCCTTTTGTTGAGAAAGTAAATCCCGGATTTGCTTTACATTACCACTTTGAGAATACAGATACTTTAAATCACTTAGATTCATATATGCAAAGTTACAACGGAAATTTACCGAAATCATTATTTTGATGAAAAAAAGTAGTATGAACGATGTGAATTTTACCGATTGAAATTTACGTCATATCAGCGGCAAAAACCCTTTAAAAATTATTCAACTTTGATAAAACCAATTAAACAAACTAACTATGAAAACAATTGCAACAACTTTACTTTTGGTATTCATTTTTATTTCATTTGCTCAAGCGCAATCTTTTCAAAAAGATGAGCTAAAAAAATCGCATAAGATTAGTTATGAGGAATTTGCCAAAAAATATGGCAAAAATGACACGGCTTTGGCAATAATAGATGTATTCTTTAATAAACGAGAGAGTGCCGGCACGTATATGTCTTTTTTACCCTTATCGGCAGCTGTGACTCCTGTAGTTCCTTTAGCCGGTGGACTTGCCATAATGGTAACCTCACCTTTATTTGTAAAAGGAGCATGGATGAGATTGCGTTACAATAAACGAAAACTGAACAAAATTTTATTGAAATTGGGAAATAATGAAGATTTAGCCAATAATATTGAAAGAAAATATAAAAAGATGTTGGTTATTTATCAAATTGAAGAAACCGAATTGATGGCAATGGAACAAGAAGGGGAGATAAGATAAAATAAACCTGTCAAAGTTTAACTATAAAAAGCGACTTTCACAGTCGCTTTTATAGTTTTTGTAAAGATTGAAAATCAATGGTTTGCAAGAGGTTAAAGTCACCTGCGATAATATCTTGCACTGCCCAATTTTCGTTGTATGGAACAAGAATATATTCTTTGGTCTTGGGATTAAAAATAACAAAGCTGTTCCGATTCGAATCGATTGAAATAATGTTGTCGCCATAAAAAGCCGAATTTTGAATCCACTCTTTATCTTGAAGATAATCGGGTTTACCGGGCAACTGTTTAAAATCGTAAGCCGTAATTGCATCGTTTTGTTTGAGTAATACTTCTCCGCCTCGTGTGTTGGTAACCATTAAAGTATTGCTATTCAACATCATTCCGCCATGCGGACTGTTCATACCGTCTAATACTATTGTTGATTTACCACTGTTTAAATCTATCTCACGAACAGTTCCTTCGTGAAAAAAAGTGGCTAAAATTTTATTCTCATCGGTGGGATGATAAGCAACCGAATTGATAAACGCCGCCCGTTTTGCCGTAGGTAAAAAATCTTCTGCCGGATTTTCAATGTATAAATAATTCAGGCCTTCTTTTTTAAATTGAGCGGCCTCTTCTTTATTTCTAGTTAAAAATAATGTGCCTTCATTTTTGTAATACGAAATATTGAACCCATTTTCCCAAGCGCACCATTCTCGCACCACTTCTCCGATTTTAAAATTGATTTCAAAAATCGTATCCAAGCCGGAAGAAGAGAGCAAAAGCAAATCGGGATTAAAAGGTGAAAGTTTTACCGTATGAATGTATGAAAACCACGGATTTTCACAAGTGTACGTTTTATCGTTTTCTGTAACAATTACCTTGTTTTCGGATGAAAAAGCAAATGTGTTTTTGCGAATGTCAATGCCTCGCGGTTCTTTACATTGAACAGGCATTTCTTCATTAATGATTTTACCGTTTTCTATTGTCAAAAAAGCCAATCCTCCCAAATGAGAAGGTCTTTTTTCAACACTCCCCACAGTTCCTTTACCGGTTTTTACAGATTGTATATATCGCTGACGAATGGCTTGCAAATCAAAACTTTTAATTGTTACAGCCAATTGAATTTTTGAAGGTAAAAAGTTGTTGCTTTTCTTAAAATCGGAGATTTGTATGTTGTTTTTTGTCATTTTATTTCTTTTTTAGAATTTCAGTTAATGCTTTTGTTTGATTTTTACGGCTGTATTTTTGATGCAAGTTGTTTTTTACTTTTCTGTTTCCGTTTGCTTTCCAATACTGATACTCTTCCAAAATTTGTTTTTTTATGGCTTCTTTATTTTGATACTCAATCATTGATTTGCGTTCACATTCGGCTAAAATTTCGGCAGCAATTCCATTTGGAGGACCAATAGCCAAAATGGGAGATGCGGACGCTAAATATTCAAAAATCTTTCCGGTAATAATATTATGATTGTATTCAGTTTGTGGTATCGGGAAAAATAATAATGATGCCGAAACCATATATTCAATCGCTTGCCGGTGACTCACGTATCCAATATAATTGATTTTATTTTTAAATGAATATTTAGTTATTTTTTCTTTGAATAAAGGGTTAACAATTCCGGCAAAGTTTATTTCCAAATCATCGGCAATTTCCGGTATTTCTTTCATTAACTCTTCAAGTGCATCCCAAACAGAATCAAAATATTGATTGTCTTTGAAAGTACCAACATAATTAATGGAAAATTTTGCATTATTTTTGTTTTGATGAACATTTATGAAATCGTTTTCATCATATCCGTTATAAATGGTATGGAAATTCTTTAATGGAATAGAAAAATCATCTTTCATACCTTTACTTACCAAAATAATTTCATCGGCAAGTTGTAATACTTTTTGCTCGTTTTGTTGGTCTTTTTTTATTGTTCGCTTTGTTCTGTCCAAAAAATCATTGATAAACGATTTTGTCCAAGGGTCTCTAAAATCAACTACCCATTTCAAATCGGGGAGAGCTTTTTTTAATTTTAAACCGACAAAATGGGTGCTTTGTGGCGGACCTGTGGTTACAACCGTATCAATATCAAACTGATTGATAATTTCCAATGCTTTTGGTTTGGCGTGTAAGTGCCATAACATTCTTGAATCAGGCACAAAAACATTGGCACGAATAAAACTGCTTAATTTACCGACAAATGATTTTTTTTCATTCTTGGAAATACTGCCATAAGGTACTTTTTTGCCAAATATTGCCGCATAAATATTATTGGCATCAATAATATTTGAATAGAAAATGTTTAAATCTTCAGGCACATCTTGCAATAAGCTTTCGTCAAGAACAGGATAACTTGCTTTTTCCGGTTTAACCGTTAAAATATAAGGTTCTACACCAAATTCGGGTAAGTATTTGACAAATTTAAGCCAGCGCTGAACGCCCGAACCGCCAGCAGGCGGCCAATAATAGGTTATGATTAAAACTTTTTTCAAAATATTTTTTGTTCTCTTTATGGCAGTTTTTAAAAATTATGATACAAATCAATATATTTTTCTTGTTTTAGCTTGTATCTTTGGCAAAAATAATTTTTAATGGAAGCAAAAATAAAACATAATTGGACAGTAGATGAAATTTTGGATATTTATAATAAACCTTTGATAGAATTAATCTACGAAGCGGCTACTGTACACCGTCAATATCATAATCCGCGAGAAGTACAAATGAGCACATTGATTTCCGTTAAAACGGGCGGTTGTCCGGAGGATTGTGCTTATTGTCCTCAATCGGCACGTTATCAAACAAAAATTCAGCGCAATGACTTAATGTCGGTTGATGAAGTAAGAGAATTGGCACAAAAAGCTAAAGAAGGCGGCAGTTCTCGTGTTTGTATGGGAGCAGCGTGGCGAAATGTTCGCGATAATGAAGAATTTGATAATGTATTGGAAATGGTGCGAACCGTACGCGAAATGGATATGGAAGTTTGCTGTACCTTGGGTATGCTTACCGAAAGTCAAGCAAAGCGCTTAGCCGATGCCGGTTTGTATGCGTATAATCACAATGTGGACACTTCAGAAGATTATTATAAAGAAATCATCTCTACTCGTGGATATGAAGACCGCTTTAAAACCATTGAAAACACAAGAAAAGCAGGATTAACAGTTTGTTCGGGCGGTATAATCGGAATGGGCGAAAGTGTCGAAGACCGGGCAAAAATGTTGCTTGCTTTGGCAGCACTAAACCCGCATCCTGAATCTGTGCCCATCAACGCGTTAGTACCCGTAGAAGGCACACCACTTGACGAACAAGAAATTGTTCCTGTTTGGGATGTGGTAAGAATGATAGCCACAGCACGCATCGTATTACCTGATTCAACCATTCGTTTAAGTGCCGGACGTACGCAAATGAGTAAAGAAGGGCAGGCATTATGCTTTATGGCCGGAGCAGGTTCAATTTTTAGCGGAGATAAACTTTTAACTACGCCCAATCCAAGCGAAAATGAAGATGCTGAATTATTTGCATTATTGGGATTGCAACCCACAAAACCATATAAAAAAGGAGATAAACCGCAAATAAAAGAGACTTACAAGGAAAAACCACTAAATGCGGAGAAGCCTAAATGGTCAAGACCGGGACATACTATAGAAAGGAATAAAGAAAAATATGCCAAAAAATAATTTCCCAAAACGGTTATCAGAAAAAATAGAAGCACGCCAACAGGCAAATGCTTACAGAGAAATCAACGCTCAACATCCGGGCGTTGATTTTTCGTCTAACGACTATTTGGGATTTGCCAAATCAAAGGATATTCACTTAAACAATATTGAGAAAATTCAAGGAAATTTTGGTGCCACCGGTTCTCGATTATTGACGGGAAACAATAAATTGTATCAAGATACAGAAAAGATAATTGCCGATTTTTTACACACACCCAAAGCTCTAATATATCCTTCGGGATATATGGCAAACGTTGGTTTGTTGTCGGCAGTATTACAGCGAAATGATGTTGTTTTATTCGACGAGCTGTCGCACGCATCCATCAAAGACGGTATTCGGTTGAATTTTGCTAAAGCTTATCCTTTTAAACATAATGATGTAGCAGATTTGCGGAAAAAACTTCAAAAAATCAATAAAGAAACAACCGTTTATGTTGTTACCGAATCGGTTTTCAGTATGGATGGCGATATTGCACCGTTAAAAGAAATTTCATCTGTTTTAAATGAAAACCATTATTTAATTGTTGATGAAGCACATGCTGTTGGCGTTATAGGTAAAAAAGGAGAGGGCTTGGTTTCCTTTTTGGAGTTGGATAATGAAGTTTTTGCCAAAGTGGTAACGTTCGGAAAGGCATTAGGCGTTCACGGAGCCGCAGTTTTGGGCAGTAAGGAGTTGATTGACTATTTAGTCAACTTTTCACGCCCTTTCATTTACACAACCGGATTGTCGGCACATACACTCATAGCCATACAAAATGCGTTTAATAAAATTTTTAAACACCCTGAATTGATAAATGATTTGAATCGTGTTATTTCCTATTATTTACATTCGGTTGAACAGTCAAAGTTCAAACCCTTGTTTTCGGTTAATAAAACGGCTATTCAATATATAAAAGTAAGCGGAAATTCTCGTGCAAAAAATGTGGCAAATCATTTAATTTCATGTGGTTTTGATGTTCGCCCAATATTAAGTCCTACTGTAAAAAAAGGAGAGGAGCGCTTGCGCATTTGTTTGCATCGGTATAATACAAAAGATGAAATTCAAAAATTAATCAGTAAAACAGAAGAATATTTACAATATGAGCAATCATAAATATATAGTTACAGGTATTGGAACAGATGTAGGAAAAACAATTGTTTCGGCAATTTTGGCAGAGAAATTGAAAGCTGATTATTGGAAACCCGTTCAAGCCGGTAATGAACAAACCGATTCAAATACCGTTAAATTGCTTATTTCCAATGCCAAAACTAAAATTCATCCTGAATGTTATTCTTTAAAAACACCTGCTTCACCACATTATGCCGCACAACTTGAAAACATTTTAATTTCGCCTGATGATTTGAAAATCCCCGAAACCGATAATCATTTAATAATTGAAGGAGCCGGAGGAATTATGGTGCCGTTGAATAATGAAAAAACATTTTTGGATGTTTTTAAGCAATGGAATTTGCCGGTTATTTTGGTTAGTCGTCATTATTTGGGCAGTATTAACCATACGCTATTAAGCATTGACATTTTAAAACAAGTCGATATCCCAATAAAGGGGATTATTTTTGTAGGCGAAGAAAACAAACCAACCGAAACAGTTATTGAAAACATTTCAGGAATCAATATTTTAGGTCGAATAGACTATTTTAACGAATTAAATGCTGAAAATATTAAAAAAGCCACTGACAAAATCACTTTGTAAAATGACTAAACCAACATCATTACAACAAAAAGATGTGAAGTATATTTGGCATCCGTTTACACAGATGAAAACGGCAGATTATCCCATTGTGATAACCAAAGGGAAAGATGCTCTTCTGTTCGATGAAAAGGGAAATGCTTATTTGGATGTTGTGTCTTCGTGGTGGGTAAACTTACACGGGCATGCAAATGAATATATTGCCAAAGCGGTTTCTGACCAACTTTACACCTTAGAGCATGTGATTTTTGCCGGTTTTACGAATCCAAAAGCTATAGAAATTAGCGAGCGATTATTGAATCATTTACCGTTTTTGTCAAAAGCATTTTTTTCCGACAATGGCTCCACAGCTGTGGAAGTTGGGATAAAAATGGCTTTACAATATTGGCATAACCAAAACAATAAAAAAACACGCATCATCGCTTTACAAGGAGCTTATCACGGCGACACCTTTGGCGCAATGTCGGTTACGGCCCGCACACCCTTTAATCAATCGTTCGAAAAATTATTGTTCGATGTAGATTATTTGCCTTTTCCTACGGAAGAAAATTTTGAAAGCATTTTGATACAATTTAAACAAATGTTGTTAAATCAAGATGTTGCGGCTTTTATAGTTGAACCACTCGTTCAAGGTGCTTCCGGAATGCGTATGTATTCTGCCGAGTACTTGGATAAATTATTTGCTTTGGCGCATCAATATGATGCCTTGTGTATTGCCGACGAAGTAATGACCGGTTTTGGACGAACAGGAAAGATGTTTGCCGCGGATTATTTAGACGAAAAACCCGATATTATTTGCTTGTCGAAAGGAATTACAGGTGGAACAATGGCAATGGGAATGACACTTTGCACGCAACAGATATACGATGCTTTTTTAAGCGACGATGTATATAAAACTTTTTTTCACGGTCATTCATACACAGCCAATCCGTTGACTTGTGCTGCCGCTTGCGCATCGTTGGATTTATTGGAAGATGAACAAACGCAAAACAACATTCTTCGCATCAATCAACAACATGCTGCATTTTACCGAAACTATCTAAATCATCCGGCAGTTAAAGAAATGCGCGTTTTGGGAACAATCTTGGCTTTGGAAGTAAAAACATTGAAAGAAACATCCTATTTCAACGAGTTAAACAAAACCATAACCGAATTTTTTCTGCAAAAGAACATTTTAATACGTCCCTTGGGAAATGTTATTTATTTAATTCCGCCATATTGCATAACGGATGAACAATTAAAAACGGTTTATTCGGCTATTGCAGAATTTTTAGACCTCCAAAATAAAAACAGTAAAACAATATGAATTACTTATCGGTAGAGAACCTGACCAAGTCGTTTGGCGAGCGTATTTTGTTTCAAGATATCACCTTTGGCATAAACAAAGGGGAGAAAGTAGCATTGATAGCCAAAAACGGCACGGGTAAAAGCACTTTACTCAAAATTCTGACCGGAAAAGAAGATTACGACAGTGGCTCGGTTGTTTACCGTAAAGACTTACGCGTTGCGTTTTTAGAGCAATCGCCCTATTTAGATTCTTCAAAATCAATTATGGAGAATCTTTTTGAATCGGAAAATGAAGTAACCAAAGCAATAAAAAATTATGAAATGGCATTGCAAAACCCCTCGGATAATGAGCAATTAAACAAAGCCATTGAAGAGATTGAAAGATTAAAAGCGTGGGATTATGAACAGGAGTTTAAGCAAATTTTATCGCAACTGAAAATAGATAATGTAAACCTTCCGGTAAATGTGTTGAGTGGCGGGCAACAAAAACGAGTGGCGTTGGCGCAAATTCTTATTCGAAAACCCGACTTTCTTATTTTGGATGAACCCACCAATCACCTAGATTTGGAAATGATTGAATGGCTCGAAGAATATTTGCAAAAAACACAAATGACGCTTTTAATGGTTACGCACGACCGCTATTTTTTAGAACGTGTTTGCAATACCATTATTGAACTGGAAAATCAACAAATCTATAAGTACGAAGGCAATTATTCTTATTATTTACAAAAGAAAGAAGAACGCCAACAAATTGAACAGGCAACTATTGATAAAGCTAAAAACCTTTATTCGAAAGAACTGGAATGGATGCGCAGAATGCCCAAAGCGCGCGGAACAAAATCAAAATCACGGATAGACCGTTTTTACGATATTGAAAAACAAGCCAAAAAACGTTTGGATGAGAAGCAAGTGGAAGTAGAGATAAATATGCAACGCTTGGGCAGTAAAATTGTAGAATTGCACAATGCCGTAAAACGTTTTGATGACAAACTTATTTTGGATAAATTTTCTTATGTTTTCAAACGAAAAGACAGAATTGGAATTATAGGAAAAAATGGAGTAGGAAAGAGTACATTCTTGAATATTTTAACCGGAAAAGAAAAACTCAACGGAGGGAAAATCATTATTGGCGAAACTGTGGTTTTTGGCTATTACAACCAAAGCGGAATGAATTTCAAACCCGGACAACGGGTGATTGAAGCAATAAAAGATATAGCCGAAGTAATTCCACTGACAAAAGGCAAAAAAATTACTGCTTCACAATTATTGGAGCGTTTTCTTTTTCCTAAAAGTATGCATTACAATTATATAGAACGGTTAAGCGGAGGAGAACAAAAGCGCTTGTATTTGTTGAACGTTTTAATGAAAAATCCGAATTTTTTAATATTAGATGAACCTACCAATGATTTGGATATCATCACCTTAAATGTGCTGGAAGATTTCTTGTCTGATTTTCCGGGGTGTTTGCTTATTGTTTCGCACGACCGGTATTTTATGGACAAACTCGTTGAGCACGTTTTTGTTTTTGAAGGTGAGGGCAAAGTAAGAGATTTTCCCGGTAATTACACACAATACCGCGCTTGGTCTCTTTTGCAATCAAAAAACGAAAAAGCGGTAAAAAGTGAAAAAAATGTAATAAAAGAGCCCGCCAATCCGAATGCAATAAGCGAAAAACCAAAAGAGAAGAAAAAATTATCTTTCAAAGAAAAATATGAATTTGAGCAATTGGATAAAGAAATCCCTCAATTGGAAAAGCAAAAAGAAGAGTTGGAAAGCAAATTAATGCAAGGGAATTTATCGCACGAAGAGTTAACCGAAATTTCCACCCAATTAGGCGAACTTACAAAAGAACTGGATGATAAGACCAATCGCTGGATTGAGTTATCGGAGTTTATGTAAATGCTTACACTTCTTCTAAAAGTGTTCTGAAAGCTGCCGCTTTATTTCCGTAACGTTCTGTGTGTTCTTGTTGCAAGGCAGGTGCATCGTTTTGCTGATAGTCGTTTAAAGTGTCTAAATCTTTACAAAAATACTGAATGGCAAATGTTTGCCCGGTTTCATCTTGTTGAGCCGTTAATATCTTACAAAATTTAAAATCTTCAAACTTGCCGGTATTCATCACATCCGGAATATGTTTTGTTTTCATCCATTGCACCCAATCTTCGGCAATATCATTATCTACATTAACGGTAACGTTATATATTATCATAGCTAAAAATTATTTTCAAAATTACGGAACATATTCATAACAGCCCAAATCGGGGTTGGCATCTCTTGTATTACCGTCCAAATCGGTTGTAATTGGTGAGGAGATACCGAAATCTACGGCTTGCGAAGAAGATTGCAAGTGAAAATCACCGTTATTTTCATCGGTAAATAAAGGATTGGTATTTTTTAGTACGGAAACATAATTACTGCCTGAGGTTGATTTGTTTGTTTTCAGGATGCTGTTGGTATACGTGAAATTTATCGTTCCGGGTGACAACTCATCGTAATTAAATTCATTGTCGATGTTGCCGTAAACAATGCAGTTGGTAAAATTGCACCAATCAATATTTCTCACTTGCGTATTGCCGTTAATATCGGTATAGTAGTTTTGCAAATACACCGATTCTGTTTCTCTAGTCGATTCCGTCCAATAATTGGCAATGGTAACATGAGTAAAATCATATTGCCCGCCGCCGGTAACAGCAAACGCATATTGACCACATTTTGTAATTAAACAATTGTTGGCTTGTATTTGGTAATTTTTTGCCAATATTCCAAAAGCGGCTGTATTGTCAATGATGCAATTGTTCAGCACAAGATTATTGCCGCTAATAACAGTGTTGGGCGAAAAGGGCAAAGTTTCGGCTTGTATGCCAATGAAACTGTTTTTTATAATGGCATAATTAAACACATTGTCGTTGCTTCCTTCGTTAATCCAGATTCTGTCCCATTGCCCGGTTTTATCTTGATAAGAAGCTTCCAGGCGGTCGCCTTGAAAAACTACGGGTTCTTGCAAAGTGCCGTTTACCGTAATGCTTCCGCCTTGGTAAACCCAAATACCGGAATTGGCGTGGAAATATATCTCGCAACCCTTATCAATGGTAAGTTGGTCATTTTCATCAATAACCAAATAACCGTAAATAACGTAAGGCAAGTCATTTATCCAAGTTTGGTTTACGGGAGGAACAGATGTGTCGCAATCACCATCAAGACAGGAATAGGGCGGGAGCCCTTGCGTAAATACTTTAGGTGTGTAATAATGTGCGTTTCTTCCCCATGCCACCAGTTTTACTTTTGAAATGTTGGTATTAACAATAATTTCAATTTCATCTTCCACCACAAAAGGAGCGGTTTGATTATTTGGGTCAACCGTTACTTCTGCAAAAACAAAAATGCTGTCGCCGGCGGCAATTTCAAGGTCATTTATTTCAACGCCTGCAATTCCGTCGGCATTGATTCTAAATTGTGAATTTGTTCCGCCTTTTAATCGTAATACGTCAATTTTTATGGCTTGTTTGTTTGGGTTGTAAATTTTAAACTGACGGGTTGTTGAGCCCACTGTGGCAAACACGGTGTCGAATAATATCGAATCGATTTCCAAACGAATATTTGCCGAAGGGTCTTCAATGAATTTATCTTTCCGACATCCTAAAATAACAAGTATAATCAGTAAAAAGAGAATTGATATTTGCTGTAATTGGGGTTTCATTTTTTGTTTTAAATGATAAATACGAAAGTAGCACTAAAAAATTGTATTACTCGGGGCGAAGGTCTAATTTTTCAATCAATAATTTGATGTTCGGATTTTCTTCAACCAGTTTTTTGATTTTATCTTGTTCAGTATAAACAATTTTTTCTTGTTTAATTTCATTCAATTTAAACCTTAATTGGATGCTGTAATTACCTGTTTGTAAGCGAAGAAAATCTAAAATATCTTGCGAAAACCGATTGATGGTTTCTTCAACAGCGCGACTGTTGTATTCAATAATAACCATTTCGTTTTCCGTTTCAATTTTTCCGGTAAGTAATGCTTTTAGAATTAGGTTTTCGTCATTTTTACGTTTAAAATCTTCTAAAACATTAAGCACTTCTTTAAGCGCTACGGGCTTTATTTCACCGCTTTGTTGTGTTGCCGTTGTTTGCTCTTTTTTAACGGTTTTGTCTTTGTAGCGCGATAGAGATGTTTTTGACGCTAATTTTGAATTAAATAATCCGCCTACAGGTATATCGGATGCTTTGCCTTCACTTTTCGGATTATTTTCAACAACTTTACGTGGTTTGGGTGTTGTTGGTTGAATATTGTTCTCTTTCTTTTGAGTCGTTTTTGACGGCTTTGCTCTGCGAATTAAAGTAGGCAGTGGCTCGTTAAAAACGGTTTTCAGGTCATTTTTTTTTTCGCTTCCGGTTAATGAAGCGTTTTGCAATGCGTTTAATTTCAAAAGCGTAACCTCTACCAACAATCGCTGATTTTTGCTTTGTTTGTATTGCACGTCGGCTTCTTGCAAAATATTTAATCCGTTGATTAGGAAATCTAATTTTGTTTGCGCCGCTTGTTGAAGGTATTTTTCTTTGATATTCTTTCCAACTTCTAACAAATCAACAGTTGCCTTGTCTTTTGCTACCAAAATATTTCTGAAATGTTCGGCTAATCCGGTTAAAAATAAATGACCGTCAAATCCTTTTGCTAAAATTTCATTAAAAATAAGCAAAGATTGTTGCACGTCGGCTTTTAATATAACATCGGTAACTTTAAAGTAGTAATCGTAATCGAGAATATTCAGGTTTTCAATTACTTTTTCATAGGTAATTTCATTGCCCGAAAAACTGACAATTTGGTCGAATATAGATAAAGCGTCACGCAATGCACCATCGGCTTTTTGAGCTATAATGTGTAAAGCATCTTCTTCGGCTTTTATATTTTCTTTCTCCGCAATTTGTTTCAAGTGTCCGGCAATATCTTCTATTTGAATGCGATTAAAATCAAACACTTGGCAACGGGAAAGAATTGTCGGGATGATTTTATGTTTTTCGGTAGTTGCCAAAATGAAAATGGCGTGCTTGGGCGGTTCTTCCAAAGTTTTCAGGAAAGCATTAAAAGCCGCTTGCGAGAGCATATGTACCTCGTCAATAATATATACTTTGTGTGTTCCCAATTGCGGAGCCAAACGCACTTGGTCAATCAAATTTCGGATATCATCTACCGAGTTGTTTGACGCGGCATCCAACTCATACACGTTGAGCGAATGACCTTCGTTAAACGAACGACACGATTCACATTCGTCGCAAGCTTCAATATTATCGGTAATGTTAAAACAGTTGATGGTTTTTGCCAAAATCCGTGCACAAGTTGTTTTACCAACGCCACGTGGTCCGCAAAATAAAAATGCTTGCGCCAAATGATTGGTTTTTATGGCATTTTTAAGCGTGGCGGTAATATTTTGTTGTCCAACAACAGAGTCAAAAGTTGTTGGGCGGTATTTTCGTGCCGATACAATGAAATTAGCATTTTCCATACATACAAAAATACGGCAAAATAATTAGTTTTTCATTCATATGGAAATTGTGTTGAAAACTATTTTGACTAATAAAACCTTGGTTCAACCTCTATTTCGTTAAACTGAATGCCGTAATCTTCCAATTCGTTAAGTACAGGTTCGTAAATTTCTTTGGTAATTGGTATATGCACGCCGGGGGTTTTTATTTTTCCGTTCAAAATCATTTTGGCGGCTATTGCCACAGGTATTCCAACAGTTTTTGCCATTGCCGTATAAGTTTGGTCATCGCCTTTTACAACCATTGAGGAATGAATTTCTCTGAAATCGTTATTTATTTTAAATAAAAAGCGGTGCCACATGACAATCATATCTTTATCTTCGGGCTCGAGCTTCCATTTTTCTTCCAATATTTTTTGAAGAATTTGTGCCGGAGTAGCATTTTTTAATCCCACTTTTTTGTCGGAGAAAATATCAAGCCATTCGAGCTTTTCCCATAAATCAATATCATCTTGATGGATATTTAAATAGTGTTTCAGTTTAATTTCAACGCTGTCGTTCGGATTATATGCCAAAAATGTGTTGATAAAATCACGATAGGTCATATTTTCGGAATTTTCCAAAACGTAACTGTCGTCAGTTGCGCCTAATTGCACAAAGCAATCCCAAGCTCGACAAAATCCGGGTTTTCTGAGCGTACCGCGATACATTGTGGGGATATCATCTAAACCGTAAATTTCTCTGTATTGAAGCGAATCGCGGTTGGCGTAACCTTCAAATTTCCCGTGTCCTTCTACATCAATTATTTCAGTTCTTCGGAATATTTTATGGTAAGGAATATATTTGTATTTGCCCTCTTGAATAAATTTTACGGCTGTTCCTTGTCCTGCCAACACTACATTTCGAGGGTTCCAAGTAAACTTGTAATGCCAAGGGTTATTATCCGATTCGGGAGCAACCAATCCGCCGGTAAATGTTTCAAAGGCATGCATTTTTCCTTTTAAGTCATCTCTAATATGGTCAATTACGCGCATGGCACTCATGTGGTCAATGCCGGGGTCAACACCGATTTCATTCATTATAATCACACCTTGTTTTACCGCTTCATCGTGTAATTCTTTCATTTCTTTAGAAACATACGAAGCCGTAACCATGTGTTTTTTCAAAGCCACACAATCTTTGGCAACTTCAAAGTGCATACTTGCCGGAAGCATAGAGATAACCAAATCGGAGTCGGAAATTAATTCCAGACGTTGAATTTCGTTATTTACGTCAAATTCAACAACTTTTGCTTGTTGCGAATCTTTTATTTTAGCTTTTGCCAGTTCCGTATTTTTTTCGGCTATTGTAATGAACCAATTTTGTTGTTGCGCATTTTCAAGTAAATATTTTATCAGAGAAGATGCCGAGCGTCCGGCACCGATTAACAATATCTTTCTCATATCAATAATTTCAACAATTAGTGCCATAAAGTTGCTCAATTTTATTGTTCATTGCTAAAGAAAAGGCGTATTTTTACACACAGTTATATTGTTAAAAAATATTTTCGATGAAAAGATTTATTACACTTGGCGCTTTAATGGGATTTATTGCAGTTGCTTTAGGAGCAATGGCTGCACACGCCTTAAAAGAAGTATTATCGGCTGAGGAAATTGCATCATTTCAAACCGGCACAAGATATTTAATGTATCACGCCATAGTTTTGTTGGTTTTGGGTTTTACCGGAAAAGAACAATACACTTTGAGCGGGAAATTGTTTTTTGTCGGAAGTTTATTGTTTTCATTTTCGATATTTTTTATTTACTTTTTCAAATTGGCAGGAATGCCATACAAATGGTTAGGTCCGGTAACACCCCTGGGAGGTTTGATTTTATTGCTCGGATGGATTTTACTGTTTATTCGGTCGGTTAAAAAATAAAAAAGCCCGCAATAGCGAGCTTTAGATGAGTTTTTTGAGGTTTTTATTCTCTGTAAAAAATATAGCGTGTAATAAATATACCTTCGCCGTCTTCTTTACCGGCATCACTTTCAACACCACTAACTACGTGCACTAATTTCCAGCCGTTTTTAGCCATTTCGTTCAATTTGGACTCTATTAATGCATCATTAGAAGCAATGTTTTGAAAGTTTATACCAACCATACTGTAAAAATTCAACAACTTAGTTTCAGAGAGTTGATTGATTTTTAAATCTTTTCTATTTACACTTCCTTGGTCAGATTTTTTACCGTCATACCGGTTTGTGGTATATTGGTTATAATTTACCGTGTCAAGCGAACTTATCATTCGCGAACGACCTACACCACCGGGAACAATTGACTCTACTGTTGTAATAATCGCATATTCTTGCGCTTGAGAAAAAACAGCTGTTAAAGCCAATGATAAAGTAATAATAATTTTTTTCATAATATTTAGATTTTAAGGGTTTACAGATGTTGCTTGAGAAACAATTTTTGTGCCAGGATATACTTTTAAAGCTTCTTCCAATACTTTTAGAGCATTTTTAAGTGACTCGGAATTAAGTACATAAGCAATTCTGGCTTCTTGTTTCCCTAACCCTTCAGTGGCGTAAAATCCTGCTGCAGGTGCTATCATAATGGTTTGATTTTTATAAGAAAATTCTTCCAACAACCATTGACAGAACTTTTCGGTATCATCTACCGGAAATTTGGCTACACAATAAAATGCTCCACCAGGATTTGGACATTCTACTCCGGGAATGTTATTTAATCCTTCAACAATAATATTTCTTCGGTGAATATACTCATCAACTACTTTATCAAAATAAGATTGAGGCGTTTTTAATGCCGCTTCGCCGGCAATTTGACCCAAAGTTGGCGGACTTAGTCGTGCTTGTGCATATTTGAGTGCCGTTGCTACAAGCTTTTTGTTTTTGGATACAAAAGCTCCAATTCTTACGCCACACATACTGTATCGTTTCGATACGGAATCAATAACAACAATATTGTCGAGTATTTCGGTTAATTCTAATGCAGAAGTGTGCACTTTACCGTCGTAGCAAAACTCGCGGTACACTTCATCGGCAAATAAATATAAATCGTGTTTTTTTACAATTTCTTGAAGTGTCAATAATTCTTCTCTTGAATATAAATAACCGGTTGGATTTCCGGGATTACAAATAAGTATTGCCTTTGTTTTTGGAGTAATGAGTTTTTCAAAATCTTCAATAGGAGGCAAGGCAAAGCCATTTTCAATTTTCGCAGTTACGGGAACAATCTCTACACCTGCTGTTTTGGCAAACCCGTTGTAATTGGCATAAAACGGCTCGGGTATAATGATTTCATCACCGGGATTTAAGCAAGAATTAAATGCAAACAGCAAAGCTTCGGAACCACCGGTTGTAATAAGTATATCCTCAAATTCAACAGGTAAGTTTAATTTTTGGTAATAATTCGCCAATCCTTTGCGGTAACTTTCAAATCCGGCAGAATGGCTGTATTCTATTACATTTAAGTCTATATTTTTTATTGCTTCGATAGCAACTTTGGGTGTTTCAATATCCGGTTGACCTATATTCAGGTGATAAACCGTTTTACCTTCTTTTTTTGCTTTTTCGGCGTAAGGTACTAATTTTCGAATAGGAGATTCGGGCATTTGTTGCCCACGAATTGATATTTCTGCCATTTTCAGATTATTTTTAATATGCAAACAAAAATAATCCTACACAGTAAATTATACTAATTTTTACCGCTTATTTTTTCGATTCTTTTATTTGCTTTTTAATCAGCGCTTTGGTTTCCGGTGTGGCTTTTACATTAACCTTAAATTTCAGAGGAATGTGGTAGATTGTTTTTTTGTCTTTGGTTTCTGCTTTTATTTCTACTTTTCGCTCTTGAATGCCCCATTTTTTATCTGTATCGAAAGAAATAACGAGTTCAATTTCTTGTTGGGGTAAAATAAAATCAGGATAATCTACCGAGGTACAGGAACAATCTACTTCAGGTGGGAGAACGATTAAAGTATCATTGGAAGGATTTACCGCTTTGTATTTGAAAATCAATTTCTCACCTTCGTCAACTTTTTTATGTTTTTGGATTTTGGGCGTAGGAGAAATTGTTTTAATTTCTTGCGAAAAAGAAAAGCCGGCTGAAAATATCAGCCAGCTTATCAAAAAATATGAATAGTTAAAATTCACTTTACACTTAATTTATTTATCAATCAAAGTGTTTTATGGTTTTGCTACGGGAGCATTGTTAGCCGGTTTTTCTGGCGATGTTTTTGGTGCCAAAACTTTTCCTTTAATACGTAAAACTACAGTAGGTGTTTTTGCATTAGATGTAATGGTAACGGTTTTGTTGATTACACCAATTCGTTTTGTGTCGTAACGAACTTTTATTTCACCTGTTTCACCCGGCTTAATAGGTTCTTTTGGCCAAGTTGGAACAGTACAACCGCAACTTCCGCGTGCATTTGAAATGATTAACGGTTTTTTCCCTGTGTTTTTAAATTTAAATACACGATAAGGGTCTGAACCTTGTTCAATTTCACCGTAATCAATCACAGTTTCTTCAAATGTGATTTCAGGTGCATCAGGGTCTTCTATTTGCGCTTGCGTTCCGGTTCCGTCATTGGTTTGAGCAGTAGCTCCGAATAACAAGAAGCCGAACAATCCGAATGTTAGTAATGCTTTTTTCATAATTATTGGTTTTTAAATATTTACAGATACAAATTTATATGCATAACGTTTAAAATGAATTTTATTAACACTTATTTAACAAAATTCTTGACAAGTTACTTGCCAAACTTCCTTAATTTAATCTGTGTCAATACTTTTTTTGTATATAAAGGAAAGTCATTGTTCATCATCCAGTGGTAATAAGCGGGTTCTTTTTCCAAAACTTCTTCTACGGGTTTTCCTTTGTGTTTTCCGAAATTAAAAACTTCTACACCATCGGCATTGTAAACAATTCGTCCCATTAGGTCGGCAAATTTATGGTGCCTGGAAAATTCGCTTAAATAATTCATATCATTTTTCAATTCATCGTATCGGTCAATTTGGGCTATTAATATTTCATACGTTGCCTCGGTATCGGCACCGGCACTGTGGGCATTTTCCAAATCTTTTTGACAATAGAATTTATATGCGGCGCTTAATGTCCTTTTTTCCATTTTATGGAAAATGGTTTGTACATCAATTAAGCGTCTTTTGGAAATGTCAAAATCGATATCTGCACGCAAAAATTCTTCTGCCAAAAGCGGAATGTCAAATTTATTGGAATTATAACCTGCCAAATCACATCCTTCGATAAATTGATAAAGTTCTGCTGCAACCTCTTTAAAAGTTGGTTTATCTTTTACCATTTCGTCGGTAATGCCGTGTACGTCAGTAGCTTCTTTTGGTATAGGTATTTCAGGATTGATGATTTTGGATTTCATTTCTTTATCTCCTCCCGGAAATACCTTTAATATGGCAATTTCTATAATTCGGTCCTTGGCAACATTTATCCCTGTGGTTTCAAGGTCGAAAAAAGCCAGAGGTTTGGTCAGGTTTAATGTTTGTTCGCTCATTATTTTACTTTTACTAAAAAATAGTTCTTTTTCCCGCGTTGCAAAAGAAGGTATTTATTGTTAATCAAATAATCGGTTGTTATGGTAATATCTCCGTTTATTTTTTCTTTGTTGATGCTTATTGAATTTTCTTTTAAAGCACGACGAGCTTCTCCGTTTGATTTTAAGAACCCGGTTTTAGCCGCCAGTAATTCTACAACAGGAATACCTTGTTCAAATTCTCCGGATGGAATTTCTGCGTGAGGAACACCTTCAAATACATCAAGAAATGTTTTTTCGTCCAATTGCGCTAATTCCTCTTTATTGGATTTGCCAAATAATATTTCGGAAGCTTTTACAGCTTGCTTGTAATCATCTTCGCCGTGAACACGAATAGTAATGTCTTTAGCCAACTCTTTTTGTAATAAACGCAGGTGAGGCGCTTTTTGGTGTTCCTCAATCAGTTGGTCTATTTCTTCTTTTGTTTTTAAAGTGAATATTTTAATGTAATTGGCTGCATCTTCATCCGAAGCGTTAATCCAATACTGGTAAAATTTGTAAGGCGATGTTCTTTTTTTATCGAGCCAAACATTTCCGCCTTCGGTTTTACCAAACTTAGTACCATCTGCTTTTTTTAATAATGGTGTAGTTACGGCATAAGCAGTTCCGCCATCCATACGGCGAATTAATTCGGTTCCGGTAACAATATTTCCCCATTGGTCAGAACCACCCATTTGCACTAAGCAATTTTTGTCTTTATATAATCGGTAAAAATCATACCCTTGAACTAGCTGGTATGAAAACTCTGTAAATGACATTCCGGTTTCCAAGCGTTTTTTTACTGATTCTTTTGCCATCATATAATTTACGGTAATATGTTTACCCACATCTCTGATGAATTCCAAGAACGTCATATTTTTAAACCAATCGTAATTGTTGACAATCTCGGCAGGGTTTTCTTTTGTGTCAAAATCAAGGAATTTTGCCAACTGCTTTTTTATCCCTTCCAAATTATGTTGAATAGTCTCTTCGTCAAGTAAATTTCGCTCTTCGGATTTCCCCGAAGGGTCGCCTACCATTCCGGTTGCACCGCCAACTAGTGCAATGGGTTTATGCCCGCATTGTTGAAAATGAACCAAGGTCATTATTTGTACTAAACTTCCAATATGCAAAGAATCTGCAGTAGGGTCAAATCCAATATATCCCGTTACGGGAGCATTTTTCAATATATTTTCTATTCCCGGCGTCATATCATGAATCATTCCACGCCATTTTAATTCTTCTAAAAAATCTTTTTTCATTCGTCAATATTCATTTTGTGCAAATATAGGTTTATGAATGATAAATTTTGTAACGCACCGACTGATTTTATTCAATATGGATAAAATGTTATTTGATGAAATCCATTTAAAAAGAAAAATAACTACATTTGTTTTATGATTTTAGTTACGGGCGGCACCGGATTGCTTGGTATGCATTTGTTGCATCAACTGGCAAAAAGTAACGATAAAGTTCGTGCAACTTTTCGCAACAAGCATAAATTATCTCTTGTCAAAAAGATTTTCAAATATTATTCGCCGGCTGAACACCAATCTTTATACAAAAAAATAGAATGGGTGCAATGCGATGTGCTCGATGTGGTTGCCTTGGATGATGCAATGCAAGATGTGAATAAAGTTTTCCATTGTGCCGCAGTGGTATCGTTTAATCCTGCCCATAAAAAAGAATTGAAAAAAGTAAATATTGAAGGAACGGCAAATGTTGTGGATGCCTGTTTGAGAGCCGGTATCGATAAATTATGTCATGTAAGTTCAACTTCTGCTTTGGGAACGTTGGAAAATACAGAAATTACCGAAAAAACACCTTGGGAAACCAACACGAACCCTTCGAATTATTCAGTAAGTAAATATTTGGGTGAGCGTGAAGTATGGCGTGGGATAGAAGAGGGGTTGAATGCCGTAATTGTGAACCCGAGTATGATAGTAGGTCCGGGGGATTGGAATATGAGCAGTGCCGCACTCATTAAAAGAGTATATGACGGACTGGTGTTTTATACCAAAGGTTCAACCGGTTTTGTAGATGTGCGGGATGTAGTAAAATGTATGATTGGATTAATGGAAAGCGATATTCATTCGGAACGTTTTTTGGTAGTGGGCGAAAATTTACCTTTTAAAATTTTTATGGATCATATTGCCGAAAATTTGAACAAAGCCAAATCTTCAATTGCAGCAACAACAATATTAACCCAACTTGCGTGGCGTTTAGAGTGGGTAAGAAGTTATTTTACAAAAAAAGAACCCGTAATAACCAAAGAAAGTGCCCGAATAGCCCAAAAAAAAGAGTTATATTCCAATAGAAAAATAAAAGAAACACTGGGAATTGAATTTACACCTATTAATGATGCCATAAAAAATACGGTGGAATTATTTTTGCAAGAACATCATTTAAAAGTAAATCATTAAAAAAATCATTTTTTTTGCCTGTTAATTAAAATAATCTACTTAAAATTGCCTTGCTATTTCCTCAACATAGCAGATGTATTTCCAAAATGCATCAAATTATTAAAATCATACTCAATCTTGATAAATTGAATTAAAAATTAAAATCAACACATTTTTTATATATGTATACCATTGATGAATTAAGTAATAAACTTGTTGCTGATTTACGACAAATAGCAAAAGGTTTAGGAATTAAAAGAACAGAAAAGTTAAAAAAACAAGAACTGATTTATGCTATTTTGGATCAGCAAGCCGTTCAAAAAGCCGAAGAAGCCAAGCAAAAATCGGAAAGTTCGACACAAAAGAAGCGCAAAAGAAGCAGAGTGAGTAAAACGGCTGAAAAAGTTGAGATTAAATCATCATCGGATAAATCGCAGCAGCAAAATACAGAAAACGCTAAAAACCAAGAGCAACCAACCGACGAGACTAAACAAGAAGCTGTTGCCGAAAATAAATCCGAACAACAACAAAAGCAACAAAATAATTCTAACCGTAATCGTAGAAACAGGAAAAACAAACAAGAAAACAATTCGGAAACTGCAACTGCTCAAAAAGAACAATCTACGTCTGAAGAGAAAGTCTCTGAAACAAAATCAGAGGCAAAACAAACTGACATAGCCGGCAATCAACCTGCTGACAATGCTCAGCAACAAAACAATAACAGCAAGAATAAAAATCAGAATAATCAAAATAATTCTAACCGAAGAAATAATAACAATAACCAAAATAATAACCAGAATAACAACGGTAATCAGAACAATAAAAACAACGGTTACAGTTATATAGGTTACGATTTTGACGGTATTATTTCAACTGAAGGAGTATTGGAAATGATGCCCGATGGTTACGGATTTTTACGTTCTTCGGATTACAACTATTTAAATTCGCCTGATGATGTTTATGTATCACAGTCGCAAATTAAGTTGTTTGGCTTAAAAACCGGTGACACAGTGCGAGGAACAATTCGTCCGCCAAAAGAAGGCGAAAAATATTTCCCTTTAATTAAAGTAGAAAAAATTAATAATCGTGAGCCTGATTTTGTGCGCGACAGAGTTCCCTTTGATTATTTAACACCGGTTTTCCCGTATGAAAAATTTAAATTAACCGGACATGACAAAAGTTCGCTTTCTACAAGAATTGTTGATTTGTTTACGCCAATAGGAAAAGGGCAACGCGGATTGATTGTAGCGCAGCCAAAAACGGGTAAAACTACTTTGTTGAAAGAAATTGCCAACGCAATAGCCGCCAACCATCCAGAGGTATATTTATTGATTTTATTGATAGATGAACGCCCCGAAGAGGTTACAGATATGGCAAGAAGTGTAGATGCAGAAGTAGTAGCTTCAACTTTTGACGAACCTGCCGACAAACACGTGAAATTAGCCAATATTGTATTGGAAAAAGCCAAAAGAATGGTTGAATGTGGTCACGATGTATGTATATTGTTGGATTCTATCACACGATTGGCTCGTGCCTACAATACCGTTTCGCCAGCTTCGGGAAAAGTGCTTTCCGGAGGGGTTGATGCCAATGCTTTACATAAGCCAAAACGATTTTTTGGAGCGGCACGTAAAATTGAAAATGGCGGTTCGTTGACTATTTTGGCAACTGCACTTACCGAAACCGGTTCAAAAATGGACGATGTAATCTTTGAAGAATTTAAAGGAACCGGTAATATGGAACTTCAACTCGACAGACGTATTGCCAACCGTAGAATATATCCGGCTATCGATATTGTTTCTTCTAGCACACGTAGAGAAGATTTATTATTAGGAAAAGAAATTACCCAACGTATGTGGATTTTACGCAATTACATTGCTGATATGAATCCGGTAGAAGCAATGGATTTCTTAAAAGACCGTATGGAGAAAACCTACGACAATCACGAATTTTTAATGTCAATGAACAGCTAAAAGATGAAATTTAAAACACCCTTACAAATCGCTGTTTTTTTTGCTGCTCTCGGCGTTGCCGGAAAATTGGCTGTGTATGTTTTGCACTTACAACATATACCCGAAGTTCAGTTTTACATTGTAGTATATTATTTGGTATTGCTATTATTTACAGTATTTTTCGGTATTCGACAATATAAATTATTTGCCGAGAAAGAAACCGGATATTTTGACGATGTTAAAGCAGGAGTAAGAGCCGGAATGTTGTTTGCTATGATTATTGGCTTGGTTACATATTTTTATTATAATAATATTGATACCGATTTTTTTGAAATAAGAAGGCAAGAAGTAAAAGAAAGTGTGGTGCATCAAGCAAAGGAAATGCTTAAACAAGGAAAAAGTAAAGAGGAAATTAATGCTTTTTTGAAAAATCAATTTATAAGCATGGAAACTATGCTAACACCTTATTTTCAAACTATCATGACAGTTTTTGGTATGACATTTATGGCGTTCTTTAACGCTCTGATATTTGCTGTCTTTATGCGAAAGTTTCCCGGATTTAAGAAAACCTAAAGATTAGATATGAAAAAATCCTTGCAAAAATTGCAAGGATTTTTTTGTTAGGTATAATTGTATAATTGAGTAGTCTTACTCTTCTTTTTTGGCTTTAGTTGCAGTAGTTTTTTTGGCAGTGGTCTTTTTTGCGGTAGTTTTCTTGGTTGCTGTTGTCTTTTTTGCGGTAGTTTTCTTGGTTGCTGTTGCCATTTTTGTAGTTTTCTTTTCTGCAGGTTTTTCTTCTTTCTTAGCAGGAATTACAACATTTTTTTTAGCTTTTCTTTTTCGAGAAACACCATACGTTCCTGCAAATATTTTCCCTCTACGTGTTTTAATGTCACCTTTACCCATGATATAAAAATTTATTGGTTAATATTAAATTTATTTGACTTGTCAAATGTAAAGAAAAAGTTTCATATAACAAACTGCTGTTTTTCAGCCCCGTATATAAACATGCTTATGATTTTAAAATGTAATTTATAGATATAAAAAACCGGCAATGATTAAATTGCTGGTTTTTGGGTTATAAAAGAATTAAACTTATTCTTCTTTTTTGTCGGAACCGTCATCTTTCTCTTTGCTTTTTGATTTTGATGCAGATGTTCCTTTAGATTTTTCAATTTTAATAGTTAATTCTTCTTTCTTCTTGTCTAAATCTACTTTTACCGTATCACCTTCTTGTAGATGTGCTTTAATGATTTCTTCTGCCAATGGGTCTTCCAAATATTTCTGAATGGCTCTTTTCAAAGGTCGAGCACCATAATTTTCATCATAACCTCTGTCGGCAATAAAATCTTTTGCGGATTCAGTAATTTCGATATTATATCCAAGGTTTTGGATTCTTCCGTATAAATTTTTCAATTCAATATCAATGATTTTGTGAATATCTTCACGAGATAATGAATTAAAGATAACCACATCGTCAATTCGGTTCAAGAACTCAGGCGCAAATGCTTTTTTAAGTGCTTTTTCAAGTACACTTTTAGCATGCTCGTCGGCGGCTTCTTTTTTCGCTGCTGTAGAAAATCCTACGCCTTGCCCAAAATCTTTCAATTGACGAACACCAATGTTTGATGTCATTATGATAATAGTATTCTTAAAATTAATTTTACGACCTAAACTGTCTGTCAATTGTCCGTCATCCAATGCTTGAAGCAATAAGTTAAACACATCGGGATGCGCTTTCTCAATCTCATCAAGTAATACTACCGAATAGGGTTTTCTACGTACTTTTTCGGTCAACTGTCCGCCTTCTTCATAACCAACATAGCCGGGAGGCGCTCCAATCAACCTTGACACGGCGAATTTTTCCATATATTCACTCATATCTATTCTGATGAGTGCATCATCGCTGTCAAATAAATAGCGAGCCAATACTTTTGCTAATTGTGTTTTACCCACACCTGTTGGTCCTAAGAAAATAAATGAACCGATAGGTTTGTTGGGGTCTTTTAATCCGGCTCGGTTACGCTGGATGGCTTTAACAATCTTCTTAATGGCTTCATCTTGACCGATTACGCTTCCTTTAATTTCATCATACATTTTAACCAATCGCTCGCTTTCTTGTTGTGCAACTCTTTGTACGGGAACGCCGGTCATCATTGCCACCACTTCAGCAACATTTTCTTCCGATACGGTTTCTTTATGCAGTTTGGTTTCTTCTTCCCATTTCTTTTTGGCAATTTCCAATTCTTCCAGTAATTTTCTTTCGGTATCACGTAATCTTGCCGCTTCTTCGTATTTCTGACTGCGTACTACTTTACTTTTTTCTTCTTTAACCTCCTCAATCTTTTTCTCTATCTCAATTATATTTTTAGGAACTTTTATATTCTTAATATGTACGCGAGAACCTGCCTCATCCAGAGCATCAATGGCTTTGTCCGGCAAATGTCTGTCAGTAATATACCTGTCGGTGAGTGTAACACACGCTTTAATTGCTTCATCAGTATATATTACATTGTGATGCTCTTCGTATTTTGACTTGATATTGTTTAATATCTGAATTGTTTCTTCTACAGTTGTAGGTTCTACCAATACTTTTTGAAAACGTCTTTCCAATGCGCCGTCTTTTTCGATATATTGACGGTATTCATCTAGTGTTGTAGCACCTATACATTGAATTTCACCACGTGCTAACGCCGGTTTAAACATATTCGAAGCATCTAACGAACCGGATGCACCGCCTGCGCCAATAATCGTATGAATCTCATCAATAAATAAGATAATTTCAGGCGATTTTTCCAATTCATTCATTACGGCTTTCATTCGTTCTTCGAACTGTCCGCGATATTTTGTACCGGCAACCAATGAGGCCAAATCCAAAGTAACAATGCGTTTATTGAACAATACTCTTGAAACCTTTTTTTGCACAATACGCAAAGCTAGTCCTTCGGCAATGGCAGATTTACCTACGCCGGGTTCTCCAATAAGGATAGGGTTGTTCTTTTTTCTTCGGCTTAATATTTGCGACACGCGTTCAATTTCTTTCTCGCGCCCTACAATAGGGTCGAGTTTACCTTCTTCAGCCATTTTGGTTAAATCTCTTCCGAAATTATCTAAAACGGGTGTTTTAGATTTTGTATCTGATTTTCTGGAACTGCTTCCCATAAATCCTCCTTTTTCATTTTCATCATCATCCGACGGTGAAGACGGAAATTCTGACTTGGGGTTAAAAATATCTTCATCTTCCATATCATCTTCAACCTCTTTATTCATTGCTTCTACAACATCTTTCACCACTTCGTAATTTACACCGTGTTCATCTAATATTCGGGTAGCAATGTTGTCTTCATCTTTTAAAATGCTGAGCAATAAATGTTCGGTTCCAATGATATTATTTCTAAATAATTTAGCTTCCAAATAAGTGATTTTTAACACTTTTTCGGCTTGTTTCACCAAGGGGATGTTTGCTGCTGTGCTTTGAATGGCTTTTCCCGGTTTTAGGTTTCGCTCAATCTCTTTGCGCAACTCGAGCATATCAATTCCCAATGATTTTAAAATCTTAACGGCTAAACCTTCACCTTCGCGAATTATTCCCAAAAGCAAATGTTCTACGCCAATATAGTCGTGCCCTAATCGTAAAGCTTCTTCTCGACTGTATGAGATTACATCTTTTACTCTGGGCGAAAAATTTGATTCCATAATTATAATGTTTTAATAAAATTAGTAATTTATTCTTAATCTTTCCCTTCCAATCAAAAGTAAAAATTGGAAAGTGTGTTTTGACTGACAAAAAATCGTTTTTATCAACAAAAATTTGTTAGTAATTAACACTTTTTTAACCAGCAAATTTTGTGCAATTATGCGTATTTTGGCATATTATTTAATAATTATTAAGATTTTAATTTATGCAAGAAGGAGAAAAAATCATTCAGGTAAGTATTGAAGATGAAATGAAGTCGGCATACATCGATTATTCGATGTCTGTTATTGTGTCCAGAGCACTGCCGGATGTTCGTGACGGATTAAAGCCTGTTCATCGCCGTATTTTATATGGAATGATGGAATTGGGTGTGTTTTCTAACAGACCATATAAAAAATCAGCCAGAATTGTAGGAGAGGTATTGGGTAAATATCATCCGCACGGCGATACAGCGGTTTATGATACAATGGTGCGAATGGCACAAGAATGGTCGTTGCGTTACACACTGATAGACGGCCAAGGTAACTTTGGTTCGGTAGATGGGGACAGCCCTGCCGCAATGCGTTATACCGAAGCACGCTTAAAGAAGATTGCCGAAGAAATGTTGGCAGATATAGATAAAGAAACCGTTGATTTTTCACTAAACTTCGACGATTCTTTACAAGAGCCAACCGTATTACCGACAAGAATCCCTCAACTTTTGATTAACGGCGCATCGGGTATTGCCGTAGGTATGGCAACCAATATGGCACCACATAACTTATCAGAAGTTGTTGATGCTACTATTGCTTATATTGACAATAGAGAGATTGATATTGACGGGTTAATGCAACATATCAAGGCGCCTGACTTCCCTACGGGAGGAATTATTTACGGATATGAAGGTGTGAAAGACGCTTTCCATACCGGAAGAGGCAAAATTGTAATGCGTGCAAAAGCCGAAATTGAGGAAACAAAAACCGGTCGTCAACAAATCATTGTTACCGAAATTCCTTATCAAGTGAATAAAGCGGATATGATTAAGAAAACCGCCGATTTGGTAAACGATAAAAAAATTGAAGGTATTTCGGATATTCGCGACGAATCGGATAGAGAAGGTATGCGTATTGTTTATGAATTAAAGCGCGACGCCATTCCTAATGTTGTATTAAATAATTTGTATAAATATACTCAACTGCAAACATCTTTCAGTGTAAACAATGTTGCATTGGTGAACGGAAAACCGGAGATGCTTAACCTAAAAGATTTGATTAAGCATTTTGTCGATTTCCGTCACGAAGTTGTTGTTCGTCGTACAAAATATGAATTACGTAAAGCGGAAGAACGTGCACACATTTTAGAAGGGTTAATCATCGCAAGTGATAATATTGATGAAGTTATTCAATTAATTAGAGCGTCTAAAAGCCCTGACGAAGCGCGTCAAAAGTTAATCGACCGTTTTGAGTTGACCGATATTCAATCGCGTGCCATTGTTGAAATGCGCTTACGTCAACTTACCGGACTGGAACAAGATAAATTGCGTGCAGAGTACGAAGATATAATGAAGAAAATTGCCGATTTAAAAGACATTTTGGCAAACGAAGCACGCAGAATGGAGATTATTAAAGAAGAATTGTTAGAAGTAAAAGAAAAGTATGGCGATGAAAGACGTTCTTCAATTGAATATGCCGGTGGAGACTTTAAAATAGAAGATATGATTCCCGATGAAGAAGTGGTGGTTACCATTTCGCATTTGGGATACATCAAACGCACACCTCTATCCGAATATAAAAGACAAAACAGAGGTGGAGTAGGTTCTAAAGCTTCTGCAACCAGAGATGAAGATTTCTTGGAACAGCTGTTTGTAGCTACAACACACAACTATTTATTGGTATTTACCGAAAAAGGTAAATGCTTCTGGATGAGAGTGTTTGAAATCCCTGAAGGAAGTAAAGGTTCAAAAGGAAGAGCCATTCAAAACCTTATCAATATCGAATCGGACGATAAAGTAAGAGCATATATAGTAGTAAACAACCTGACTGATGAAGACTATATAAATAATCATTACATTGTAATGTGTACCAAGAAAGGAACGATTAAGAAAACCACTCTTGAAGCATATTCTCGTCCACGAGTGAATGGAATTAATGCAATTACTATCCGCGAAGGAGATGAATTACTGGAAGCAAAACTAACCAGCGGAAATGATGAAATAATGATGGCATTACGTTCGGGTAGAGCCATTCGTTTCCCTGAAGAGAAAGTTCGCCCAATGGGACGAACAGCCGCCGGTGTGCGAGGGGTAACATTAGCCGACGAAAATGATGAAGTGGTGGGAATGATTACAGTTGGCGAAGAAGAAGGAGATGTGTTGGTAGTATCTGAAAAAGGTTACGGAAAACGTTCTTCTATTGATGATTACCGAATTACAAACCGTGGTGGTAAAGGGGTGAAAACCATCAATATTACCGATAAAACCGGTGCCTTGATAGCCATAAAATATGTAACCGACAATGATGATTTAATGATTATCAATAAATCGGGAATTTTAATACGTATTTCAGTTGCCGATTTGCGTGTAATGGGACGTGCAACACAAGGAGTGAAGCTTATCAATCTGAAAGGAAACGATGAGATTGCCTCTGTTGCCAAAGTCCAAAAATCGGAAGATGAAGAGGATGAAAACGCAGAAGAATCATCGGAAGAAACAACAGAAAATAATACCTCTGAAAATGCCGAAGAGTAATCTTTGGCATTTTCTTTGCTGTTCTTTATGGAAATCTTTTAATTTTACATCTTATTAAACAAAAATTAAAAATGAAAAAATTAACATTAGTTTTAGCCGGATTAAGCATTGTGTTTTCCGGAATGACACAAAAAAACAAAGTAGTAAGTGCTTACAATTACGAAAAATCGTATCAACGAAGCAAAAGATGCTCTGACCTTAAAAAAGGGTTGGATGCCATTGAAGTGGCAAAAGATGATGAAGTAACTAAAACATGGGCAAAAACCTGGCGATACCGGGCAAAAATTCTTTGGGATATCCACACCAGTGATAAGTGTAAATCTATGTTCCCCGATGCTCTTAACGAATCATTTGAATCTTACAGCAAAGCTTTTCAGTTAAATTTCAAAAATCCTGAATATAAAAATATGGATATGGAAAAAATGACTGAAGAGCAACAGAAAAAATTTGCCGAAGATTTTAAAACCGGTAAAGTAGAGTTTGAAGACCCTGAAATTACAATGGAATTTATGCAAATGATGCCTTCTTTTGGTATTGAGTTCATCAATAATGGTGTAACAGCATATCAAAATAAAAATTACGAAAAAGCTGTTGAGTATTTTGAAAAAGGTATCGGTGCACAAGCTTTTGGCGGAAAATTAGATACCGCTGCAATGTATTATTTAGCCATTGCTTACGAAAAAGCAGGTAAAGATTCAAATGCTATTGAAACGTATAAAGCATTAACCAAAATGGGGTATGAAGGCAAAGGCGACGGTCCAAAAATCTATTATTACTTATCCGATTTATATAAAAAACAAGGTAACTTGGAAGAAGCGCACAAAGTAATTGTAGAAGGTCGTCAAAAATACCCTGAAGATAAAGCTTTACTTACCGAAGAAATTGATTATTACTTAAAAGCAGGAAAGGATGATGAAGCGCTTAAAACCCTTGACGAAGCAATTACAAAAGACCCAAATAAGGCAATTTTATATTATGCCCGTGGTACAATCTATGACAAAAAAGGTGATGTAGAAAAAGCCGCTGCCGATTATCAAAAAGCAATTGAATTAGACCCTGAAAATTTCGATGCTTACTACAATATGGGAGCATTATATTACAACCAAGGGGCAGATTACAACAATAAAGCCAACGAATTACC
The DNA here is from genome assembly GCA_002295925.1 of Flavobacteriales bacterium UBA852. Taxonomy (GTDB): domain Bacteria; phylum Bacteroidota; class Bacteroidia; order Flavobacteriales_E; family Vicingaceae; genus UBA852. The sequence goes on along the minus strand of DBGO01000016.1, from coordinate 158,228 downwards.
GCTTGACCAAACTGCCAAATACGATGAGTTTATGAAGCTTTCGCAAGAGGCTTTTGAAAAAGCAATCCCATATTTGGAAAAAGCCAATCAATTGAAACCTGACGATATTGCTACAGCAAATACATTAATTAAGCTTTACACAAGAACCAATCAATTGGAAAAAGCTAAAGCATTAAAAGCTAAATATCAATAATAGAAATTCCTTTAATTTCTGAGCCGTTACTTTTTAGTAACGGCTTTTTTATTTTAATTTTCTCAGAATTTGTTCAATATCATACCAATACGAACGCCCAAACAAAATAAGATGTACCAAAAGCGGATAGAGGTTGTAAAAATCTTTTCTGTTCAAAAAATCCTCATGCAGAGGAAAATGTTGTTGGTAGGAACGATAAAACTCCGAAGGAAATCCGCCAAATAATATTGTCATTGCTAAATCTTGTTCTCGGTGTCCAAAATACACAGCGGGGTCGTATATTGCCGGTGTATTGTCTATTGTGGGCATTACATTCCCCGACCATAAATCGCCATGGATGAGAGCCGGCTTTTCTTTCGGGAAAATATTTAAGATTTTTGTTTCCAACAAAGTAAACAAATTAGCTTCACTTTTTGAAATAATTTTTTTGTCTAAAGCCAATTTCACAAGCGGTTCAATCCTGTTGCTAATAAAAAACTCTTCCCAACTTGATTTCCGGTTATTTATTTGCTTGAGCGAACCAATATAATTGTCATCTTTCCAACCAAAATTATTTTCGTATATCTTATGCAGTTCAGCCAACGAACGACCTAAATTTTGCCAATATTCGGTAGTGGGATGTTTTTTTTCTACATATTCCATAAGCAGGCAAGTTGTATTTCCTGCGTTTAAGTGTAGCAAAGGAGAGGAGACTTTCCAAGTTTTGACTTGTGATAACGCCTTTAAACCTTCCGATTCTTTTTCAAAAAAATCCAAAGGAGCAGAGTGGTTTATTTTGCAAAATATCTTTTTTGAATTTTCGGTTTCAATAACATACGTTTGATTGATGCATCCGCCACCAACGGGATGTTGTGCAACAATCTTTTCGCCTAATTTATTTTCTATTTTTTGCCATATTGTCATTACCAAAACTCTACAGGGTTTTCAAGCAATTCATTGGGGAAATTAACCAAAAACACTTGTTTTGTAGCGCGCGTAACAGCAGTATATAACCAACGTAAATAATTCACGTCTATCTTTTCCGGTGACAGATAACCCGGGTCAATGTACACAACATCCCACTGACCGCCTTGCGCTTTGTGGCACGTTACTGCATAAGCAAATTTTACTTGAAGGGCATTGTAATACGGATTTTTCATTACCATAGAAAGCCGCTTTCTTTTTTCCGGAATATCTTGGTAATCATCCAATATTAACTCAAAAAGTTTGTGATGCACGGCTTGTGGTAATGACGGCGTTTCCAAATGAAGTGTGTCAAGCAATATTTTTGTTTCGAAATTGGGTGCGTTTGAATAGTCAATCATACTTACTTCCGAATTTAAAAAATGTAAGCCGTACAATTCCTCAAACCTTCCTGTAGATAAAACTTCAAGCGTATCGCCATTAGCTATAAACCCTATATCACTCTCTTCGGGAAGCCAAAAATAATTGTTTTTTACCACCATTAATTTATCGCCGGCATCAATTTGGTTTTCAAACCATAATATTCTGCGCCTGATTTGCTCGTTAAATAAATTCGCTCTTTTGTTAGAATAAGTTATTACCAAATTTTGGTCTATTCCATATTGTTGAATTGTGTCGTTTAATCGCTCTTCCAATTCTTGCCCTGTAATGGCAACAAAATCGGTATCATTATTATGCAATATAAATTCGGGAATGTTATTGTTGATGTTTTGCCTTAATTCTGTAGCATTAAATAAAATACCCGAATCGAGTGCTTGGCGGCTAACCTGTTTTAATTCAAAAGAAAAAACAGGCATCCAATAAGTTGATTTTAAAAATTCGGGATTTAATGCCGGACTTAACGAACTGCCAACCGGCGGCAATTGAGCCGTGTCGCCAATAAAAATCAGTTTACAATTATCGCCTGAAAAAACATACTCGATTAAATCATCCAGCAATGATTGAGCTTGCCACTCATTGCTCATGCTGTTGTTTTCGGCAGCTAACATCGATGCTTCATCAACAATAAAAAGGGTGTTTCGTCGCTTATTGTCTTTTAATGAAAATCCGGGATAACCGCCACTTTTTACAATGGGAACATAAATCTCTCGATGAATGGTTGTAGCCGTTTTTTCACTGTGTTTGCTTAATACCTTTGCCGCCCTTCCGGTTGGTGCAAGCAGACAGGTTTTTATGTTGAAATTGCCCAAACTTTTCACCAAAGCACCTATAACCGATGTTTTTCCTGTTCCGGCATATCCTTTTAAAACAAAAATTTCGGGTGTTCGAAATGCTTTAATAAATGCCGATAGTTTATTGATTAACTCACGTTGTTCATCATTAGGCTCAAAAGGTAATGCCTTTATCAGTTCTTGTGCTATTTTGGTATTCCAGTCCAATTTTATGTAATTCGAACAATAAAATTACTTTTTACAAGTTGTTAGCAAATAGAATTTCAAAATTGTTTTTAATTTTTTTTCACTATAATGTAAAAAGAATAAAAAAATTGTAGATTTGTGCAACGCAAAAAATATATAGTATGAGCTTACTTCTTTTATTTATCATTATTGCATTAATATCAGTAGGATTAGGATATTTATCGTATCGTTTTCTTAATTCGCCTGCTGCAAAATTATCCGCATATATTGTGTTGATTGGATTAAATGCATTTGTTGGATATAAAATTTACGACAGTATAGAAAGCGAAATTAAATTTAGAGAAGAAACCGAACGTCGTAAAGCCATTGTTGTGGAACGATTAAAGCAAATAAGAGAAGCGCAAGTTGTGTATAAATCGCGAAAAGGTGAATATGCCAAAAACTTTGAGCAATTAACCAATTTCTTACGTAACGACAGTATTCAGGTAATTTATTCGGTGGGCGACTTGCCTGATTCATTATTGGGACAAGAAGCCAAAGCCATTGAATTGGGCATAATTACCCGTGATACTACCTTAATTCCTGTTCGTGATACATTATTTAAGCAAAACTTTGATATGATTGTCGATTCGTTGCCTTACATACCCTTTAGCGGCGGCAAGAAATTTAATATCGATGCAGGAGAAATTGAAAGCGGAAAAGTAAAAGTGAAAGTATTTGAAGTAAGTGCTTCATTAGGCGATATTTATAGAGGGTTGGATATTGCCAATAAAAACATCGATACCACTGAAGTATTAAAAGTAGGTTCGATGCAAGAAGCAACACTTAACGGAAACTGGGAATAACCGGAATGGCTAAACAACCTTTACAGTATTGGATAAACAAAGCAGAAGATTTCACGTCTTCTGCTTTTGTTCTTTTATGGAAGAAGTCTGCATCGGCAACCGATATTATTATAGTCAATACGGCTAATAATGTACTTTCGGCTTATGCCAATTATGAAGGGAATATATCCGAAAAGGAATTGATTGACTTTTTGAAAGGCATAAATCTAAAAAGTGAGAATGTAGCAATAAAAAGATTGGAAGACCATCATAAAACAGTACTCATACCCAAATCATTATTTACAAAAGGAGAGGAGCAAAAGATTTTCGGTTTTAATTTTTCGCAAACCGAGGGGGCGGTTACGGCAAAAGAAGTCTTCAATGCCGGACATATGCTTTTATTTGAAAATAGCTCTAATATAAACGGGCATTTGCTTGAAGGTATTCTCGAATATATAAATGTTGATGATAAAGAAGAAGTAACGCTCGTGTATATTTCTTACGATTATTTTGTCATTGTCAGAAAGTCGGTAAAAGGATTATCGTTTGTCAATTCTTTTGAATACCAAACATCCGAAGATTTTATTTATTATTTGTTGTTTACACTCGAACAGTTGGAGTTTGACAATGAAAAAGAAACACTTTATTATTTTGGAGATTTTGAAATTGATTCGGCAATTCACAAGCTGATAAAACAATATTTCAAAAATGAATCCTTAACTACCAAAGTATCCAATATTCATTTTCCCGAAGAGTTACCCCAAAGCACACATCATCGATTATTACCGGCAATTTTGTATTTATTATGCGAATAATATCCGGCAAATACAAGGGAAGAAGATTTACAGCACCCAAAAAATTGCCTGTTCGTCCTACTACAGACAGAGCCAAAGAAGCGCTGTTTAACATATTATCCAACCAAGTGGATTTTTCCACAAGTTCCGTATTGGATTTATTTAGCGGAACAGGGAATATGTTGTACGAATTTTTAAGTCGCGATGTGAAAAACGCGGTGGCTATTGATAAGAATTACGGTTGCACCGGTTTTATTAAACAAACTGTTAAAGAATTGGGTGAAGAAGAAAAAACAACTATTTTGCTTGGCGATGTATTTAGCAAATTGCCAAAATTGAAGCAAAGTTTTGATATTATTTTTGCCGACCCACCATACGATTTAAAAAACATTGCTCAAATACCCGAATTAGTTTTTGAACATCATTTGTTGAATGAAGACGGTATAATGATAATAGAACACGGCAAGCAAACCGATTTGTCGCATTTAACACATTTTAAAGAAATGCGTAATTACGGCAATGTGAATTTTAGTATCTTTCAGTAAATTTATTATATGAAAAAAGCTTTATTTCCCGGCTCTTTTGATCCGATAACTCTTGGGCACGTAGATATTATCAAACGTGCTTACGATTTGTTTGATGAAATTGTTATAGGTATCGGAACCAACTCTACCAAACAAAATATGTTTAGTGTAGAGCAACGCCGCCGCTGGATAGAGGAGACTTTTAAAGACTATCCAAAAATCAGCGTTTCTTTTTACAGCGATTTAACTGTAAAGTTTTGCCAAGAAATCAATGCGCAATACATTATTCGCGGTTTGCGAGATACCAAAGATTTTGAATTTGAGAAAAGCATCGGGCAAATGAATCGTGAACTGGAAAACAGCGTTGAAACCATTTATTTAATAACCGACCCGGCGCTGTCGGCAATAAATGCATCAATTGTGCGTGATATTATAAAACACGGTGGAGATATCAGTAAATTTGTTCCCAAAGCCGTAAAACCTTAGTATCTATGCGCAACAGTGTATTCTTATTTCTTTTCACTTGTTTGTCTTTTTATGCCAATGCCATATCCACAACAATCAAAGGTATTGCAAAAGATTTTGCCTATAATGAAATAAAAATTTATGTGGTAGATGATTATCTGACGAAACATCAAACCAGAATTTTAAAAGAAAAAATTTCTTCCGACGAAACATTTAGCACGACCTTTGATTTACAACAAATTACACAAGTAATTATAAAAATTCAGGATAAAACGGCCAAAATATTTATGGAGCCCGGAAAAGTGTACGATATTATTTTATCTTACAATGAAGAATTGAACAAAGGACGTATTTACGACCGTTTTTTAACCCTTAAATTTAAGTTTCCAAACCCCAAAGACATCAATTATCAAATTGCAAAATACAATATGCAATACGAAGACTTTGTATATAAACACAAAGCAACTTTTACCGGACGTTCGCCCGAAGAAATTATACCGCTGATTGAAAAATATAAAAAGCATTGGTACGAAAAACTAAAATCAATAGACAATTCATTTGTAAAACGATACATCATTTATTCCATTGCCAACTTGGAAGCCGCAATGGACGTGTCTTATAATGCTTATACCGTAAAATTCGACCCAAAAAGGCATAAAGCACAAGTATTTAAAGAATACCTGCAAAACAAAAGGGTAGATTATGAAAACCCACAATATATGGAGTTTTTTAAAGATTTTTTTAAGGATGAGTTTTTAACCTTAGCCACTTCGCTCAAAGGTTATCCGATGCACGATGCCATAAACAAATATGCCAGTTATGATTCGTTAAAAACAGTAGTTCAAAAATTGCCTGCATACAAAAATGACACTTTGGCTGAGTTGTTTATTCTAAACGGTTTACGTGAAGTGAAAAACAATAAATGGTTTGTCCGTAAAAATATTTTGAAAATTATTCATCAAATCGAAAAGAAAGGAGTGAACCGTCAGAACAGACAAATTGCCCATAATTTGTTATTGAAAATTGAACAATTAAACCGATTGAAAAAGGGTAATCCTGCCCCCGAATTTACTCTTACCGATGTTAACGGCAATAAAGTATCACTAAGCGATTTCAGAGGAAAACATGTTTATATCAATTTTTATGCTTCGTGGAGTATTCCTTCACTTAAAGAAATGAAAATAATGGAAATGCAATATCCAAAATATAAAGGTGTTGTTGAGTTTATCAGTATTGCTACAGACGGTTATATTGAGGATATGAAAGAATTTTTGAAAGATAATCCCGGTTATACGTGGACTTTTTTGCATTATTCCGATAATTCGGATGTTTTGGAAGATTACGAAGTAATTACCGTTCCCAAATATATTTTTATAGATGATGAAGGGAAAATATTGCAGGCACCTGCCGGCAGACCGGTGGGTAATGCCGAACGTCCCAACGATGTGAACATTGAGAAATATTTTTATGAGCTAAAAATAAAAGCATTGAAAGGAGAGTAGTCAATCAGTTTTTTATACATGTAAGTATTTTAATCCATTAAAAAAGGGCTCCATTTGGAGCCCTTTTAACATTATTGTTACTAAGGTTAAGCATTTACACCTTGTTGTTGGCGAATTAAATTTAATGCCGAACCGGCTTTAAACCATTCAATTTGCTGGTCGTTGTATGTGTGGTTTAATTCAATCACATCTTTTGAACCGTCTTTATGAACAACTTCTACATGTATTGGTTTGCCGGGAGCAAATTGATCTAAATCCAAGAAGTTAAAAGTATCGTCCTCTTGAATTTTATCATAATCGGCTTCATTGGCAAAAGTTAACGCCAACATACCTTGTTTTTTAAGGTTTGTTTCATGGATTCGGGCAAAAGATTTGGCTATAACAGCACGCACGCCCAAATGACGAGGTTGCATAGCTGCATGTTCACGAGAAGAACCTTCTCCATAGTTGTGGTCACCCACTACAACAGAAGGTATGCCTTGCGCCTTGTATGCACGAGCAACTTTTGGCACTTCTTCATATTCTCCGGTCAATTGATTTTTAACAATTCCCGCTTCGCCATTAAATGCATTAATTGCTCCTGTTAATGTGTTGTTTGAAATATTGTCCAAATGTCCTCGGTATCGTAACCATGGTCCCGCCATAGAAATATGGTCGGTAGTACACTTACCTTTTGCTTTGATTAACAGTTTAGCACCCGTAATATTTTTACCGTCCCAGGCAGGGAAGGGGGTAAGCAATTGCAAACGCTCAGAATTAGGATCTACTTTTATTTCGATATTTCTACCGTCTTCTGCCGGAGCTTGATAACCTAAGTCTTCAACAGCAAATCCTTTTTTAGGTAATTCGTCGCCTTTTGGCGGATCAAGTTTTACTTCTTCACCGTTTTCATTTAACAACGTATCGGTAATTGGGTTGAAATCCAATCGTCCTGAAATGGCTAATGCGGCAACCATTTCGGGCGATGCTACAAAAGCATGCGTTTTAGGATTTCCGTCGGCTCGTTTAGCAAAGTTTCGGTTAAACGAATGTACAATGGTATTTTTTTCATCTTTATGATCTTCACGTGCCCATTGTCCGATACATGGACCGCAAGCATTTGTGAAAATTCGAGCGTTCAAATCTTCGAATATTTGCAATAAACCATCACGCTCTGCTGTATATCGCACTTGTTCAGAACCCGGGTTAATTCCGAACTCGGCTTTGGTTTTTAGACCTTTATCAATGGCTTGTTTGGCAATAGAAGCCGCACGTGATAAATCTTCGTAAGATGAGTTGGTACAAGAACCAATCAATCCCCATTCTACTTCAAGTGGCCAATCGTTTTCTGTTGCTTTATTGTGCATTTCGGAAATAGGAGTGGCTATATCCGGAGAAAATGGTCCATTTAAATGTGGCTCCAATTCCGAAAGATTAATTTCTATTAATTGGTCAAAGTATTTTTCAGGATTCTCATAAACTTCAGGGTCAGCAGTTAAATGTTCTTTAACTTTGTTAGCAGCATCTGCTACATCATCACGTCCGGTTGCGCGTAAATAACGCTCCATTGCTTCGTCATAACCAAAAGTTGATGTTGTTGCACCAACTTCGGCACCCATGTTACAAATGGTACCTTTACCGGTAGCCGAAAGCGAACGAGCACCTTCTCCAAAATATTCAATAATTGCTCCGGTTCCACCTTTTACGGTAAGGATTCCGGCAACTTTTAAGATTACATCTTTTGGCGCTGTCCAACCGTTTAATTTCCCGGTTAATTTAACACCAATTAATTTAGGCCATTTAAGTTCCCAAGGCATTCCGGCCATTACATCAACAGCATCAGCGCCACCAACACCAATAGCAACCATACCCAAACCACCGGCATTAACCGTATGCGAATCGGTTCCAATCATCATTCCACCCGGAAAAGCATAATTTTCTAATACTACTTGGTGAATAATTCCTGCGCCCGGTTTCCAAAAACCAATGCCATATTTATTAGAAACTGACTCTAAAAAGTTAAATACTTCATTATTTTTATTTAATGCTTCTTGTAAATCTTTATCTGCACCAATACGAGCTTGAATAAGGTGATCGCAATGAACAGTTGATGGAACAGCAACTTTATCTTTACCTGCCATCATAAACTGCAATAACGCCATTTGAGCCGTAGCATCTTGCATTGCCACTCGGTCGGGAGCAAAATCTACATAATCTTTTCCGCGTTCATACGCTTTTGTGGCGTTTCCTTCCCACAAGTGAGTGTAAAGAATTTTTTCTGCCAACGTAAGCGGACGGTTTACTACTTTTCTTGCGGCTTCTATACGCTCGGGATACCGTGCATATACCGCTTTAATCATTTCGATGTCGAAAGCCATACTTATATAATTTTTAAGTTAATAAATGCAAATTAAGAGGTCTGAATATGCTTGGATAAATACTCTTGCCAACGCCTACAATTCTGCTAAGATACCCGTTTTTCAGACTGTTGCGAAATTAACTAATTTTATTTTCATTTAAAAATTATTTTTGATGAATATTCCTGATAAAATCAGATAATTATACATCTTTGTATTTATGACAGGTATTCTTTTTAAAAAACGAAATATTTTACTTTTTCTGTTTTACGGACTGCTTATCTTTTTGACATTTAACAAGCACAGCAAATCGGGTATTTTTAACTACCATGCTGAAATTTGGGCAGACAAAGCCGGTTATTACGTTTATTTACCTGCAACATTTATATATAATTGGAATGGAGCAGCATTGCCTGACAGTATTTCGGATAAAACCGGTTATGGGTTTAAAATTGAAGAAGGATGGAAGATTAGCACAAAATATCCGGTTGGGATAGCTATAATGCAATTACCCTTTTTTCTTGCTACACATTTCGGTGTCAAGCTGTTTGCACCTGAAAAAGCCGATGGTTTCTCTGTTTATTACCATCGTATGATAGATGTAGCTGGTGTAACATATGCTTTTTTAGGTTTTATTTTTCTGTATTTATTTCTTCGTCAGTGGTTTGAGAAAAAAGTTGCTTTGCTCACGGCATTTATTTTATTGATTGGTACAAATGCCTTTTATTACGCTATTGACGAAACCGGTATGTCGCATATTTACTCGTTTTTTCTGTTTAGCGCATTTCTATATTATTTCAGTAAAACCGATTTTAGCAAAACAAACATAAAACGATGGATTTTATTAGGCGTATTTTCCGGATTAATTCTTGCCGTCAGACCAATAAATGTGTTGTTTTTTCCGATAGTACTGTTTTTTAATTCAACATTTAATATTGAAAATATCAAGAAAAATATTTTAGGATTGTTTGCGGCGGCGTTTACAGTTTTTATAGTGATGTTGCCTCAATTTTTATATTGGAAATATTTAAGCGGAAAGTTTATAATGGATTCTTACGAAGGAGAGGGGTTTGATTTCTTACACCCACAGCTGTTAAAGTTTTGGTTTTCTACGCACAACGGTTTATTTCCATATACACCGCTTTGGTTTTTCATTCTATTCGGACTTGTATCATATGTAAAACAAAACCGAAAATTGGCATTATCGCTCTTATTCTATTTTTTCGCATTGTCATACCTAATGTCAAGTTGGTGGAGTTGGAATTTCGGTTGCGGCTATGGTATGCGTACCATGGTTGAATTTTTAACGGTTTTCAGTGTAGGGATGGGTTATTTTATTCAAACCGTTTTAAAGAAAAACTATTATGTAAAAATAAGTGTAGGATTATTGTTTACCTTACTCATTTATTTATCGATAAACGGTACCTATCATTTCGATCAATGTTGGTATCACGGTTTGTGGGATTATAAAGAGCTGTGGGAAATGTTAACCCACAGCTAAACCATACTAAAAACTGTTGTCGCCGTCGAGCATATCGCCCAAGCCACCCAGGATACTTCCTTCACCGCGTCTTTTTCCGCCGGTTTGCGGTGCAGAAGCAATTACACGACTTGCCAAACGACTAAAGGGAAGGGTTTGCACCCAAACTTTCCCGGGACCGCGCATTGCAGCCAAATACATTCCTTCACCGCCAAAAAGCAAGTTTTTTATACCTTTTACAAATTCAATATCAAAATCTACTTCTTGAGTATATGCTACCACACATCCGGTATCTACTTTTAGGGTTTCGCCGGGTTGTAATGTTCGTTCTACAATTGTACCGCCGGCATGCATAAATGCCCAGCCGTCGCCTTCAAGTTTTTGCATTATAAATCCTTCGCCACCAAAAAAACCGGTACCCAAACGTTTTTGTATTTCAATACCTACAGAAACGCCTTTGGCAGCACATAAAAATGCATCTTTTTGACAAACAATTTTACCATTGTATTCGGCTAAATTTACGGGGATTATTTTTCCGGGATACGGTGCAGCAAATGCAACATGTTGTTTTCCGGAACCTTGATTAAAAAAAGCTGTTAAAAATAAACTTTCGCCGGTAAGCAAGCGTTTACCTGCGGAAAAAATTTTTGACATAAAACCGCCTTGATGTGTGCCGTCGCCAAAAATAGTTTCCATTTGAATATGATGCGACATATATACCATACTTCCGGATTCGGAAATGACAGCTTCTTGCGGATCTAATTCAATTTCCACACATTGCATATCGTCGCCAAAAATTTTATAATCAATTTCGTGTGCATTCATGTTTTTTAGTATTTATTAATTATTAACTTAACCCGTTGTGTATTTGTAAATAAAAAGAAAAAAGTCGTTCATTGCACTTGAAAAAGTTGTATATTTATTTGACTATCAAATCAATATACACATGAACATCTTTAAAGCAAATTACGATAAAATTTTAGAAATATTACAACAAGTTAGTGAAAAAAAGAATTTTCTTGCCCAAATACGAAGCCTAAACTACCTAAACTAACAGACATAGAGTTAATCGCGGTAAATTTAACAGCAGAATACATGAGCATAGACAGTAAATGCCAATTGTTTAGGATACATCCCGTTGTTTAAAATCAAAAAAAGAACGGTCGGTTTATAACAAAAGAAAACACAAACTTTTCCCTTTTATAGAGTCAATAAGGAAAAAGTTATCCTCTGAATTTACCTCGGGAGAAACGTATTACATAGTGGACAGTATGCCTTTGGAAGTAGTCAAATTACTCAGAAACTCATGGAGTAATATTTGCAAAGAATCATTTCATACATCACCGGATAAAGGGTACTGTGCCAGTCAAAAAATGCATTATTACGGTTATAAACTTCATGCAATATGTTCTATTGACGGTGTTTTTAAAAGTTTTGACATAAGTAAGGCATCGGTTCACGACATTCATTATTTAAAGGATATTAAAACTCAATTTAGATAGTGTGTCATTTTAGTCGATAAAGGTTATTTAAGCGCTGATTATCAATTAGATTTATTTGAGAGCAAGCGGATTAATTTGGAAGTACCTATGCGTAAAAATCAAATGTATTTCAAGCAACAAGCTTGCATATTCAGAAAAAAACGAAAATGAATAGAGACTTTATTTTCACAACTGTGTAACCAGTTTATGATAACAAGAAATTATGCTAAATCATTTGTCGGGTTATAAACAAGAATACTATCAAAAATAACAGCTTTGACTATTGTCCAATACTTGAATAAATTCGTTTTTAACAGGAATATCTTTAATTTAAATTTAACTTAACCTAAATACACAACGGGTTAATTTAATTTAAAATACCCTATTTATGGTATTGCTAAAATTATATGACAATAATATTTTTGCTCTATTATTTAAATTTAATCTAAATAAAAATAAGAGTTATGAAAAAAAAAATAATTATTCTATTTGTGTTTGTAGTTAAAAATATGACGAGTCAGACAATAGACACTGTGTCTATGGGACAAAATTACATTAATGATAACTACTATTCTTTGAGTAGTGGAAGTAAAAATATTGTATCCAGAGGTAGTTGGGATATTGCATTTTCGGCAGACGGGTTAGGTCCGACCAGCTCGACTGTTAGAATAAATGGTGGTAATGGAGTACAATGTTGGTTATTTAGTAACGATACTTCTCAATGGAGCTCATTAGATACAACAGGATTTGGATGGAATACAAACGAACTTTTTAATGCAGATACATCGTGGGAGACAGGTGCATTTAATAGTAAGCCGCCTCAGGGTGAATATGATTTAGGCTGGGGCACATATAATATGATAACTCATACCGTTGATGGTGACAGGATTTTTATCTTAAAGTTATCAGATGGCAGTTATAAAAAAATAATCATAACCGGATTAAGTGGAGGAACATATTATTTTAAGTATGCAGACTTGAATGGAGTAAACGAAGTAAATACTTCAATTAATAAAAATGCATATAGTGGGAAAAATTTTGCTTATTACTCCTTACAAAACAACCAAGCTTTAGATAGAGAACCTCAAAGTACGGATTGGGATTTATTGTTTACAAAATATATTACCGACTTAGGTGGTGGAATGCATTATGCAGTTACTGGAGTACTTGCCAATGGAAATGTTAAAGTAGCTCAAGTTAATAATGTTTCAGACGTAAACAATGTAACTTACTGGGGTCAAAATTACACCTCTAATATCGGCGAAATAGGGTATGATTGGAAATCATTTAATATGACAACATATCAATACGATATAGAAGACAGTTTGGTGTATTTTGTAGAAGATCAAACAGGTGATATTTATAAATTAATTTTTACCGGATTTGGCGGTAGTGCTACCGGAGATTTCATTTTCACAAAAGAGTTAGTTGGAAATGTTGGAATATACCAAAGCATGGCAAGTAACAATATCTTAAATCTTTATCCTAACCCAGCCAATGAAGCTATTAATATAACTTTTGTCAGTGTTTCAGAGATTGTAGAACTCTCTATTTTTGACATTACAGGAAAACAAGTTTATACAGAGCAAATTAATGCAGGTTATGGGTTAAATCAAAAAAGAATAAGCGTAAACAGTTTAGTAAAAGGGATTTACTTTTTAAATATTTCAGATTCAAGAAACAAAACAACTAAAAAGTTCATTATAAAATAGAATTTCAATTCAACTTGATAAAAATTAAAATAAAATAAAGATATGAAAAGGATAATTAATGCAGTACTAATAATTACATCATTGTCAATATTCTCATCTTGTAAAAATGATAACACTGAGAATACTCTTAATAATAATGATAAAAAAATCGGGGTATTATTGGTAAACCATGGATCAGTAGCAAAATCGTGGCGAGAAATGTTGCTGGATGTTGAAAAGTCAGTAAAAGATAAAATTCTTGCAAATCCAAAAATAAGTAAAGTTACAACTGCTTTTATGGAGTACACAGAACCATCAATTGCAACAAGATTAAAAGAATTTGATGAAGAAGAATTTGATGAAGTAATTTTAGTTCCTATTTTTTTAACCGTAAGCTCACATTATTCTCATGACATACCTGTTATTTGCGGATTACAAGCTGATCCTAAAATTCAAGAAGAACTTAAAAAAGAAGAAATTGAAGTATATAAAGCTAAAGCAAAAGTAACCATAACGCCACCCTTAGATTATACAACACTTTTAAAAAAGAATGTAGAACGAAGAGTTAAAAAATTAAGCCAAAATCCTGAAAACGAAGGTGTTTTATTGGTTGCATATGGCGATGCAGATTACAACCAGCAATGGGAAGAAATGGTTAGCGATATCGGTAAATATTTGAAAATTAAAACTGGTCACGAAAATATTGCTTATGCTTGGTGTGGTCACTTAGTTGGTTATTCTACAGAACCTACTTTAAAAGGTATTGAAAAACTTCAGGAGTTATCAGATAATGTTATTGTTATTCCGGTTTTGGTAGCCAACGATCCCTATTTTCAAAATGATATAATTCAAAAAGCTTGTGATATGGCTACCGGAAATGTAATTTATAAACAAGATGCCATTTTACCTGATTCAAATTTAAATCAATGGGTTATTGATATCGTTAATCAAACTGTAGAAAATATCTAACAAAAATGATTATTTCCGGTTTCATATCTTCTAATAAAAAAGAAATAGCAGCAACATTCATTGTTGTTGCTTTCTTTTTGTTTTTTTGGATAAATGGACCCATTTTTAAACAATTAGAAATTGTTAGTATAGAATCGATTGAAACAAAGTATTCTAAACCTAAACTATTAAATGATAAGGAAAACAATAACCAAAAGAAATTTAATACAATAGCATTTGAAGAGGAAAAAAATGATGGTTCATATAACTTAATTGATAATAAAGAAAAAGAAATAGATACTTATAAAGTCCTCAGTAAAAAGAATGATTATAAAACGAACAAAACGATTCTCAATCAATTATCTAAACATTTAAACTTTATACTAACAGACAAAAATGAATATAGTTTTGAATTAATAAACAATTATGAAATACCATTTTTACTCATAAAAGATAAAACAAATCAACTTCAATACATATATCTCGAAACAAATGAATTATTAGAGCATATTAAAGGATACGCAGGACCTATAAACATTGGGGTTTTGATAAATAAAAACGGTTTATTAGAACAAGTAAAACATATTTCTTCGAAAGAAACAGAAAGTTATTTATGGAAAATAAAAAATAACGGTTATTATCAACAGTATAATACTGTATCAATTAATAAAGGAGAACAAATAGTTGATGCCGTTTCAGGTGCAACTCTAACGTCGCAAGCAATAAGTAAAACAGTTTCAGAATTAATAAACTATATATATCCAAACCCTTTAGATACCTATGTTGATGTGGATGGATTTAAAAACTTTGAAGTAGAAGCAAAACTTAATAAATTGTGGATATTACATATTTGTATAATATGCTTAATGTTTTTATATGGTTTAAATAAGAGATTAAAAAAATCAAAAAGGCAGGTAATTATTTTAAGCATACTTTCAGTTATTTATATTGGTTTTTTTCTTAATAATTCTTTTACTTATATAACTTTTTTACATCCGTTTTTTGGCACTTCTGTTTCAATGTTTACCGGATTGTATGCATTAATGGTGCTTTTAGGAGCAATATGGGGTAAAAATACTTATTGTAAATATGTTTGTCCGTTCGGAAATATTCAACGTGTTATTATCCATATTAATCCAATGAAAACATCAAGGAAATTTTTCATAAGTAATCTATGGACAAAAAGAATCAGAGGAGCCATAACTATAATATTGTTAACCGGAGTTTTGCTTGGGCTAAGAAGTTGGAGCAATTTTGAATTATATCCTGATTTGTTTGGCTTAAGTGTTTTTAGTGTTTGGTTTGTTGTAGCTGTAATTACTGTATTATCAACAATGATTTACCCTATGATTTGGTGCAGATTACTATGCCCAACGGGTTCAATATTAGACACTATATCAAAATTCACCTCAAAATAAAAAATTTAAATATGAGTATGACAATTTTACATAAAAATGAACTTGGCACCATTGTACAATGTAACTGTTGTAATGAATTTCAAATTAACATTGAACACATGGTGCTTATACTAACAAAAGAAGAATTCAGTAATTTTTCATATTTAATTAATAAGATAAGTTTAAATGAAATTTATGAAAATGATATATCAAAACAATTTATGTTGGTCACTCCTTTAAAGGGTGTAGCTTTTAAATTAAGCTTCCATGAGCTTTTTTTATTTAAAGAGTTAATTGATATATCTAATTTAATCTTAACAACCAAAGAGATATTGAATGTTAAAACTAATTAGCAAAATATTACTCCCAGCTTTAGTTGTTTTTGCATTAAACATAAAAGGTCAAACCACAACAAAGCTCCATATTCAAGATGAACAAGCCAATGGTTTACCAGGGGCACATGTATTACTTAAAAATATTAACCAATATTATTTATCTGATGAAAATGGAGAATTAATCCTAATAACTAATGTAAATGATACTTTACAAATAGAAGTTTCTTTTATTGGGTTTAAAACAAAATACATTAAACTTATACCTGGAAAAACATACACAATAAAATTAGATGAAGATTTACTATCGTTAAACACATTTGTAGTTACAGGTCAATATGCTAAAAATAACCCGGAAAAGGCAGTACAAAGAATAACCATTATAGATAAAGAAAAAATTGAAAAAATGGCTGCCATTAATTTGAAAGATGTATTAACAAATGAAATGAATATTCGTTTAACCCAAGATAATATTTTGGGTTCAGGATTGAGCTTGCAAGGTATAAGTGGAGAAAATGTTAAAATTTTAATAGATGGTGTTCCGGTAATAGGAAGATTAAACGGCAACATCGATTTAAGTCAAATAAACTTAAATGATATAGAGCGTATTGAAATTATAGAAGGTCCAATGTCTGTAAATTATGGTTCAAATGCATTAGCAGGTGTGATAAATTTAATTACGAAAAAAAATGTAAACAAAAGTTTTGAACTTACGGCAAATTCATATTATGAAAATGTAGGGAATTATAACTTCGACGGTTTAATAACTTTTAAAAAGAAAAAAAATAATTTTACATTTTTAGGTGGAAGAAATTATTTTGACGGATGGGTTGAAACAGATCTATTATTTAAAGAAAAATCAAATATTGCCGATAGTTCCAGGTTTAAAACTTGGAAACCCAAAGAACAAATCTTTGGTAAATTCAAATACTTTTATCAATTAAACAATGGAAGTTTCCATTATACATTTAACTACTTTGATGAAAAGATAACTAATAAAGGTATACCAAGACCTCCATATTACGAAAGTGCCTTCGACGAGTATTATTACACTACACGTATAGATAATTCAATAAACTTAAATAAAGATTTTGATACTGATAAACATTTTAAAATTATATTGTCATACAATAACTATTTACGTATAAAAAACAGATTTTATAAAGATTTAACAACATTAGAAGAAGTACAAACTGAAAACAGCGGTGATCAAGATACTACAAAATTTAACCAATGGGTTCTTAGAAGCAATTATTCTACCTCAAAGGACAGTGCAAAAATAAACTTTCAAGTAGGTGTAGATTTTAATATCGAAAATGCTTATGGAAAAAGAATTGAAAACAATTTACAACAAATAGGTGACTATGCAACTTACGTTAGCTTTGAATACAAACCTTTTAAAAATACGATCATTAGACCCGGAGTTCGATATTCATACAACACAAAATATAATGCCCCTGTTACGCCATCTATCAATATCAAACAGTCTTTAAAAAAATTTAATTTTAGAGCTTCTTATGCAAAAGGATTTAGATCACCCTCAATAAAACAATTGTATCTACTTTTTGTAGATATAAATCATAACATCTTAGGAAATGAAAATTTAAAAGCAGAACAATCAAATAATTTCAATTTTTCTGTAAACCGAAATTTTTTACTTACCAAAGCAGTAATAAAAAACGAAATAAGTTTGTTTTACAATCATATATATAATTTAGTTACCCTTGCTCAAATTAACAGTTCGCAATTTTCGTATATTAATTTAGGTGAATTTCAAAGCAAAGGAATTCAGTATAATGGAAATTTGTTATTCAATAATTTTAATTTTAATTATGGGGTATCAATCATTGGAAGAGAAAATTATTTGGCTGATTCTTTAAATATTGAAAAATTTAATTACTACCCGGAGTATAAAATCAATTTGTCATATACAACAACAAACAAACAATGGGTTTTTTCATTGTTTTACAAGTATAATGGAAAAATTAACGCTTATTATTTAGATGAAAACAACAATATTTACCAATCATATATAAGCGATTATTCTTTGGCTGATGCTATAATATTAAAAAATTTATTTAAAAAACACCTTCAAATAAGTGTAGGCTCTAAAAATATTTTTAATGTTAAAAATATAGCTTCAAACACTCAAAATTCTGCACACAGTGGTAATAGTAATTCAACAATAGTGGGTATGGGCAGGACATATTTTTTAAAAGTAAAATTTACATTTAGTCATGATTAATTTTAAATCGATATTAGGTATAAGTTCAATTCTGTTTTTTGCATCATGCGAAAAACAAGAAATTCCAATAACTCCACATCAACCCGGTGATGTAATCGTTAATTCTGTAAACCTTGATTCTGATTATAAATTTCAAGTATTTTTTAGTTTAAAAGAAAACAAAGTAGTGAGTCAAAATTATAAAACAGACTGGGATATTGCATTTGATTGTAGCAGCAGTAGCAACAATATAATTTTGAACACCGCTAAATTCATGAAAGCCGCTAAAACAAATGCATCAGATTTTTCATCGGTAACTGATACAGCCGGATTGGATTTTAAAATTGACATGCCTTCAGGAAATTTAGACAGTACAGCCATAGGGAATTGGAATGTAAACGATATTTATGTTATTGATAGGGGGTATGACGAACAAGGTGTACATTTGGGTTTTGTTAAATTTTCCGTAACAAACTATTTATCTAACAAATATACTATCCGATTTGCAGATATAAATGGCACAAATGATATCTCTTTAAACATCACAAAAGATACATTGTATAATTTTAAATATCTTTCATTTTTAGGAAATGAAGTAACGATTGAACCACCAAAACAAAACTGGGATTTATTATTTACGCAATATACTCATTATTTTAACAACGATGGTACAAACTATTTGGTAACCGGTTGTTTAATTAATAGATATCTTGTTCAGGTTGCACAAGTATTTAACGAAGATTTTAATGATATTTCTTTTGATGATATTGACAATTATACTTTTTCTAACAATATAAATACTATAGGTTATAACTGGAAAGAATATAATTTTGATGAAAATCAATATATTATTTTCAGCAACAAAAATTATATTATTAAAAGTGTAGATGGAAAATATTACAAATTTCACTTTATAGATTTTTATGATAAATATGGTAATAAAGGGAATCCTATATTTGAGTTTCAAGAATTGTAAAAAATTAGTTTTACACACTAATAATTATTAATGACTTAACATAACAAATTCTGACAAGTTGTATTTTTAATATTCTTTTAAATAAACTATAAATGTTTATTATTTTTAAAATAATTAAAACCCATAATTATTATTATGTTAAATAGAGGTAATTCAAATTAATAAAAAAGCCCTATCTATACAGATAAGGCTAATTTGTAGTATTTTATCGGTTTTATTATTCATTTCTGAATTTATCCATTACTTTTTCACTTACACCGGTTTTACTGAATCCTCCGTCGTGGAAAAGATTTTGCATGGTTACATACTTTGTTAAATCGGAAAATAATGTGATGCAATAATTGGCGCAATCCAAAGCCGGCGCATTGCCTAACGGCGACATATCTTCGGCATAATTCATAAATGCGTCAAAACCGCCGACACCACTTCCAGCTGTTGTCATTGTTGGTGATTGCGAAACGGTGTTTACTCGCACTTTTTTCTTTACTCCATAATGATATCCCATTCCTCTGGCAATAGATTCCAATAATGATTTGGCATCAGCCATATCACCATAATCAGGGAAAATTCGCTGTGCGGCAATGTAAGTTAAGGCAACTACAGACCCCCATTCGTTGATAGCATCCAATTTCATTGCTGTTTGCAATAACTTATGTAGTGATATTGCAGAAACATCAAGTGTTGTGTTGTAATAATTGTAGTTTAAATCGGTATATTTTTTTCCTTTTCTGACATTTGGCGACATTCCGATGGAATGCAAGATAAAATCTACTCCTCCGAATTTTTCTTTAGCGGCATTCAGTAAATTTTCCAAATCTTCAACTTTTGTAGCATCTGCAGGAATTACTTCTGTATTACATTTTTCGGCTAATTTATTGATTTCGCCCATACGCATTGCTACAGGGGCATTTGTGAGAAGAAACTCAGCTCCTTCTTCGTAAGCTCTTTCAGCAACTTTCCAAGCAATTGATTGTTCGTTCAATGCTCCGAATATAATTCCTTTTTTCCCTTTTAATAGATTTGTAGACATAGTTTTATATTTTTATTTTGTATGACAAATATCAATATTTTTATTGAACAAGCAAATTTTTGGCGTGTTCAATGGCGGTTTGTGTGATTTTATTTCCGCTAAGCATTTTGGCAATTTCGTTTACTCGTTCAGTGTTATTTAATTTCTTTAATCGAGAAACGGTTTGATTATCAACAGTTTCTTTGAACACAAACCAATGATGCGCAGCTTTTGAGGCTACTTGTGGTGAGTGTGTAATGCAGATGAGTTGAGATTTATGGGCTGTTTTTTGAAGTAAATCCCCTATTTTGTCACTTACTTCGCCGGAAACACCTGTGTCAATTTCGTCAAAAATTAAGGTTGGCAAATGTTTTTTGTCCGATTCTATTTTTTTTAATGCCAACATGACACGTGATAACTCTCCGCCGGAGGCAATTTGTTTTAGCGGTTGCACTTTTTTTCCTTTGTTGGCCGAAAAATAGAATTCAACAGCATCTGTCCCATTTTCTGTAAAATCGCTTAAATTGGTTGCTTTGATTTGAAATTGTGCGTTTGGAATACCTATTTGTTTTAATAGATTTTGAATTTCAACTGCTAATTTTTGTGCGCCCTCTCTCCTTTTATTTGATAATTTTTCGGCAGTTTCTTTTAGTTTATTTTCTATGGATTTTAACTCAACTTTTTTATCCTCGATAATTTTATCCGAATGAATGAATTTCAATAATTTATCGGCAATTTCTTCCTCTTTGCTTTTTAACTCATCAATTGTGTTGCAAAAGTGTTTTTTTAACAGTTTTTCAACGGTAAATTGCTTTTGCTGTAATTCGTTCAATAATTCGGGGTTGTCTTCAATATTTTCAGCTATTGATACAGCTTCTGATGCAATGTCTTGAATTTCTATTTGCAATGCATTTAGTCGTTGATGTAAGTCGTTGAGTTGGATGGTGTAATTGCTGATTTTTGCAACGTTATTTTTTTGTTCAATTATTTGATTATCAACTGATAATTCGTTTTCAGTAAAATTATCACTTAAACGATAGAGTGTTTCTTTTATTTCTTGTGCATTGGCCAATTCGTTGATGCGATTTTCGAGTAAATCGAGCGACTCTATTTCGGATAAATTGGCTTCTTCGAGTTCGTTTAACAGAAATTCCAAATAATCTTTTTCTTGTTGAATTTGCGAAAATTCTTCTTCTAAAACTGAAATTTCTTTTTGAAGCACTTTATATGCTTTGTATAGTTTTTTATATGCCTCGAGTTCTTTGTTGGCAACGGCATAATCGGTAACAATTTGCAACTGCTTGTCGGTGTTGAATAAATCGTATGTTGCAAACTGACTGTGAATATCAATCAAATGTCCGGTGAGTTCTTTTAATTGGTTTAAATTGACCGGTGTATCGTTGATAAATGCACGTGTTTTGCCCGATGGCAAAATTTCCCGTCGAATAAATGTTTGCGTGTCGTAATCGGCATCTATTTTTTCAAAAACGGATTTTAAATCATAATCGGACAAATCAAATTCACCTTCTATAATTGTTTTTTTATCGCTGTCTTTTAACAAATTGGTGTCGGCTCTTTTGCCCAACAACAAATTAAGGGCTCCGAGTAAAATGGATTTTCCGGCGCCGGTTTCGCCTGTAATGACAGAAAATCCTTTATCCAAGGTCATCTCTACTGACTCTATTAAAGCATAATTTTGTATTTTAAGATGCTTTAACACTACTTCAAAATTTTGTTGTATTGATTTGAGTTCGTGGCGTTAATTTTGGTTAAGATTTGGTAGGCTTCTTTCTTTTCATCAGCCGGTGCTTTTTTGAAAATTTCTACCAATTCATTTACTTTTGCATTAAAAAAGATGCGAAGAATAACATTGTTGTATTTTCTTTGATGTACTTTTTCCAACAATTTCAAACTTTCCAAAATTTCTTTTCTCCCCTTCTCTATATCTTGTTGCATAATATCCATCCCCAAGCGATGGTATTTATATAGTGCAGTATGATAATCATCGTAAGCGCCATTTAAAAGAATCGAAACTATCCAATAGCGGTTGTCGTCCGATTCGGTAGATTTCCAACCGGGGAAAGATGAGCTTTGCGCATTATTTACTATGGTTTGGGCTTTCTCAAAATATTCTATTCCTCCTTTTTCGGAAAAAGTATCATAATCGTACCCGATGACCAAATAAGCGTAAAATGCCAATACCGATGTAAGGTTGGATGTAAACGTATTCATATTAAACTCCAAACGTTCAAACTCATTGTAAGTAAAGCTGAAATTATCATCCTTAAAACTGATTACTGGCGAATAATAAGAAGTGTTGTAAACCGGTCGGCGGCTTTGTATTTGTAAAGTCGCGGTAAACTGATTTTGTGATTCTTGCTTGGTAATATTAATTAAAATGCTGCATTCAATACGCTCGTCATTTTGAAAAATATCGTTGGTCCATTTACGGTTATTCATAAATTGGTAGATTGCTTTTTGCAAATTGTCGTAAACCGTAACATTTGTTCCACTTTGCACTTGAGTTGCATTGACTTCAACCGAGCAATTAAGTTCTTGTGCATTTACAACCGTTAATGCGTTAAGCAAAATAATTGCTATGTAAATAAATTGTTTCATTTTTGAATAAGAGTAATTATTTCGTTTAAAATATCATTAGCCACTTCAATTTTTGTTTTTAAAGGGAATTGCTTCGTTTTTCCATCTTTAAAAAGAATAGAAATTTTATTGGTGTCGGATTGAAAACCAGCCCCTTTGTCGTTTAATGAATTGAGAACAATCATATCGGCATTTTTGGATAGTAATTTTTTTAATGCGTTTTCTTGTTCATTTGAGGTTTCAAGGGCAAACCCCACGACTACTTGATTAGGACTTTTATTGTTTCCGAAATGTTTCAGAATATCTTTGTTTTTGGTTAATGTCAGTGTTAAACGGTCATCCGATTTTTTTATTTTGTCATTGGCTTGATTTTCGGGTTTGTAATCGGCAACTGCAGCAGCTGATATGAAAATATTCGATTGTGGAAAATGCTCTTGTACGGCATAAAACATATCATCTGCACTCACTACATTTATTCTATTAATGTTAGAATGTTTTTCCATAACATTTACCGGACCGGATATAAGTATCACTTTTGCGCCCAATTCGGCGGCTTTTTCAGCTAAAGCAAACCCCATTTTTCCGCTTGAAAAATTCCCTATAAATCGAACTGGGTCAAGCTTTTCATAAGTTGGTCCGGCAGTAATAAGAACCGTTTTCCCTTTTAAAGGTTTATCTTTTGTGAAATAATCAATAATTTGATTGAGAATATCTTCTGTTTCTTGCATTCGCCCCTTCCCTGTCAATCCGCTGGCTAATTCCCCACTATCCGGCTCCAAAATGGTAATATTGTTTTTTTTAAGAATATTCAGATTGTTTTGAGTTGTAAAATGACTAAACATATCCAAATCCATAGCCGGCGCAACCCAAACGGGGCAACGTGCAGAGAGCCAGGTTGCTATCAATAAATTATCGCAAATGCCGTGTGCCATTTTTGCCAAAGTGTTTGCTGTTGCCGGTGCTATAAGCATTAAATCTGCCCACAAGCCCAGTTCTACGTGATTGTTCCATTCTCCTGTAGAAGTGTTGGCATATTCGCTAAGTACAGGATTTTTAGATAATGTTGACAAGGTTAGCGGTGTTACAAACTCCAAAGCCGAAGGCGATGCGATTATTTTCACTTCGGCTCCGGCTTTTATTAAATCTCTTACGAGGTATGTTGTTTTGTAAGCGGCAATACTACCTGTAATGCCAAGCAATATTTTTTTGCCGCTTAATTTCATATTGTAAAGCGTTGATTATTTTTTGTTTTCTTCGGGATATCTCCAAGTAATTTTACCTTCTAAAAATTCTTGAAGAGCAATGGCTGTTGGTTTTGGCAATCTTTCATAAAAACGTGAAACTTCAATTTGTTCACGATTTTCGAAAATTTCTTCCAAGTTATCAACATTAGAAGCAAATTCGTTGAGTTTTTGATGCAACTCTTCTTTCATTTCAACAGCAATTTGGTTAGCTCTTTTTGAGATGATAACCAATGATTCATAAATGTTTCCCGTTTCTTTGGTAAAATCATTTAAATCTCTCGGGATAGTTGTTGTTGCAGCGTTTGTGTTTCTGAAATTCATAACTAACTGTTTGTTTGTTCTTTTAACTCAATTATTTTTTTATAAATATTTTCTGCTTTGTCTAAATATTCATCCGGTTCTTTACCGGAATACAAATCTACGAATTTATAATAAGCTTCTATTGTATTTTTTATTCTTTCTTGTTTTTTGGATTCCACACTGTTTATTGCCAAGCGGTAATTTGAGTCCAAAATTAAAAATAAAATTTCTTTTTTGTGTTTACTGTTGGGGTAATCTTTCAATACATTGTTTAGCGCCACAATTGCCGATTTGTAATACATCGTTTTGTGGTACAATTTGGCATTTAAATAGGCTTTGGTTTCCAATTTATCGCGCAACTTATCAATTAATGCATTGCAAGAATCAACAAGGTTTGAATTAGGGTAATGATTGGCAAATAACTGCAATTCGTCAATAGCGTGATAGGTATTAGTTTGGTCGAGTGTTGGGGACGGCGACATTATGTAGTTGCAGTAGCCGTTCATAAAATAGCACTCTTCGGCGTGTTCCGAATTTGGATAAGTTTTGGCAAATTTTTTAAAGTGATAAGCCGCAACGGCATAATATCCTTGGTAATAATTGCAATAACAATAGTAGTAATATACCTCCTGCCCTTTTTGCGTTCCTCTCCATAAGGGAATCAACTCTTCGAATAACGGACTGGCTTTGTAGTATTTTTCTTGTTCGTAATATTTAATTGCTGCTTCGTATTTAAGCTGTAAATTGTTTGATTTTAATATTTGCTGATATTCACTGCACGAATATAAAATCAGCGAAATAAAAGCAAGCAACAGAGGATATTTAAGGTTTTTCAACATAGGCCGACAAAAATACAAAAGTATTTCAATTGTATTTATTTGTTAATGTTATTTAACAATGTTATGAAGATTTTATTGTGAATAAAACTAAACATCGAACCATTTACCTTCTTCGGCTAACAAAGGATTTTCAAAAATTTCTTTGGCTTCTGCCAAATGATTGGTCAATTGTGCATAGCGATTAGAGAAATGCCCTAAAATCAATTGTTTTACATTAGATTTAAAAGCAATTGTTGCCGCTTGTTTTGCTGTGCTGTGTTTGGTTTGCAATGCTCTGTCCGATAATTCGTCGGTAAATGTAGCTTCGTGATATAAGGTGTCGGTATTTTTTATTTGTTCAATTAATGGTTCGTAATAAGCGGTATCACTGCAATAGGCATAAGATTTGGATTTTTCGGCAGGCAAGGTTAATTCTTCATTTTTTATAATGGTTCCATCCGGCATTTGGTAGTCTTTTCCGTTTTTAATGCTGTTGAAATAAGCAACCGGAATATTTAATGCTTTTATTTTTTCAATGTTCAGATGCGGCAATTTTTGTTTTTCTTTAATTAAATATCCACTACAAGGAACCCGATGGTCTAAAGGCAAAGAATACACTTCTATTTTAGTGTCTTCAAATATCTTCAGGTGTTTTTCGGTATCAACCGTTTCAATGGTTAAAGGGTAATTGATATGATGCCCGGAAATTTCAAAATGTGTGTCAATAATTTTTTTCAATCCGCCGGGTGCAAAAACAGTAATTGGCTTTGTTCTTCCCAATAAATGCATAGTTTGCAACAAACCTATCAAACCCAAATAATGGTCGCCATGCAAGTGTGAAATAAAAATTTGTTCTATCCGTTGAAATTTAATTTTATTTTCCCTTAACCGGCTTTGCGTACCTTCGCCACAATCTATCAAATAATACTTTTCATCTACCGATACTATTTGTGCACTGGGATGTCTGCGAGAAGTCGGAATGGCTGATCCGCATCCTAAAATTAACACTCTAAATGCCATATTCTCAATCTATATCCAAATCATCCATATCAAAATCCAAATCACGCTCAAGCTCTTCCATATAGAGCATATCTTCGGCTTCATTTACTGTGGGAGTAATTTTCAATACATTATCCAACTGCGAAATCATAATCAACTTCATAACATGCGGATTGACATTGGCAAGTATAAAAGAGCCCTTATTCTCTTCAGCCAATCGATTGCCGGTAAGCAGTGCGCTTAAACCCGAAGAGTCACAAAATTGAACATTCTGTAAATCAACAATAAAACTTTTCTCGCCATTTTTTGCCGTATCTACAAATATAGCTTTTAATGTTGGCGACACGGTTGCATTTAAATTTTCAATTTCGGGTTTTATGTAGGTGTATTTTTCTTTTTTCTCGGTAAAAATCGGTTTGTTCATCATAAAATTGCTTTGCGATTGCTAAAATATAAAACATTCGGGCAAAAATCAATAAAATCACTAAGAATTAATATAAAAAACAAGAGATATGCTTTATTTTGCAAAAAATTAAACTATGAACAGAAATTTCAACCCTTGGCATTCGGTAAGTTATGGCGACAAAGCGCCGGAAATTGTCAATGCAGTAATTGAAATTCCAAAAGCTTCGCGCGCCAAATATGAATTGGATAAAGATTCGGGAATGCTTAAATTGGACAGAGTATTGTATTCTTCGGTATATTATCCGGCTAATTACGGTTTTATCCCCCGTTCTTATTGCGATGATAAAGACCCCTTGGATATTTTGGTGCTTTCGCAAATTGATATTGTCCCCATGTGCTTTGTAGAGGCAAAAGTTATAGGTGTAATGCAAATGATTGATAACGGTGAAGCCGATGATAAAATTATAGCCGTAGCCGCAAATGATATGAGTGTCAATTATATGAATGATGTTGACGATTTACCACCACACTTTGTGCGTGAACTAAAAGCATTTTTTGAAGATTACAAACGCTTGGAAAACAAGACGGTAAAAATTGAAAATTTCCAAAATAAAGCCAAAGCTTTAGAAATTATCCGTAAAAGTTTTGACGATTACCAAAACAATTTCAAATAACCGTAACTGTTTAATTTGTGCTAAATTTAATTTCGATAACTTTGTGTTATGCAAGTATTTAAACTTAGAGTTTTACTCGATGACAAAGACGTCATTTACCGCGATATTTTAATAGACAGCAAGGATAACTTGGAGTCATTGCATTATGCAATATTGGATGCTTTTGATTTGAGTAATTCCGAACCGGCATCCTTTTACCTTTCAAATGACAGTTGGGAGAAATTGGAAGAAATACCTATTGTTGCTTTCGATGAAACTCAACAAAGACAAATGAACTCTACCCATCTTAACGAAGTTTTGAGTGAACAAGGCGATAAACTCATTTATATTTATGATTTTTTAAACGAATGGTATTTTTTCGTTGAATTAGTCGATATTTTGCCTTACAATCAAACTACTGCTTATCCGTTATTGGTTGACTCTTTTGGAGAATCGCCCGACGAGGAACAAAGAAATAAAGCCGTATTAAGCCAAGACACAACACAACAAGACACGAAAAAAGACTCTCTCTTTGACGATGATATTTTCGATGATTTTGACGATTTTGAAAACTTTGAGAATTACGACTTCTAATCCTTGAGTAAAAAACAAAATACGGTTTTTGTAATTTCCGGTCCTACGGCAGTAGGCAAAACAGATTTGTGTGTATATGTAGCCAAGCAAATAAATGCCGAAATAATCTCAGCCGACTCCAGGCAGTTTTACAAAGAACTGTCTATTGGCACGGCTAAACCCACCAAGGAAGAGCAAAAAAACATTCCCCATCATTTTGTTGATTTTATTTCTATAGAAAAAGAATATAATGCCAACGATTTTGAAAAGGATGCTTTGAAGAAAATTGATGAAATTTTCGCTTCCGGAAAAAATGTAATTGTAACCGGCGGTTCAGGGCTTTACATTGATATACTGTGCAATGGTTTTGATGAAAATATTCCGGATGCCAATCCTGAAATAAGAAAAGAATTGAATGAATTGTTTGCCAAAAAAGGACTTTCGGCATTACAAGAAAAATATCAAAAACTCGACCCAAAAGGATACAGCATAATTGACAGTAACAATCCCAAACGACTTTTAAGAGCAATAGAAATTTCACTGATAACAGGAAAACCGGCATCCGAACTGAAAAAAGGTATTCGCCAAAAGCGGCCGTATAACATTATCAAAATCGGACTGTCGAGAGAGCGAGATGAATTATATAATCGCATTAATTTGCGTGTAGATAAGATGATGGAACAAGGATTGTTGGAAGAAGCCAAAAATGTATTACCGTATAGAAATCATAATGCACTTAAAACCGTTGGTTACAGAGAGCTGTTTGCTTATTTCGATGGTGACTTTACATTAGAAGAAGCCGTTGAAAAAATAAAAACCAACACACGCCGATATGCCAAACGGCAAATGACCTGGTTTAATAAAGATAAAGAAATTCAATGGTTTCACCCCAAAGATGAGGCGCAAATCATTAGTTTTGTAAGCCAATTTTTATAATGGCTTCACTCCTTGGTAAATATAAAAAAGTAGAGCTCCATATTCGTTACTTTATCGTTGCCGAATTTCTGATTCAAATGATAAATGCCGCATTTATGGCAATATTGCTCATATTTATGAGCAAACAAGGATATTCGGATGCCGAAAGTGCTAAATTTATTTCATTCAGGTTTTTGAGTGTATTGTTATTGGCTTTTCCTTTTGGTTTGTATATAAAAGGAAGAAAAATGAAACCGTTTTTTATCATTTCTTCCCTGTTAACACCGCTCACATCTATTTTAATTGTATTCGCTATTAAATGGCATGCAGACGCCCTTTTGTCCGTATTACTTTTTATTTGGGGAGTAAGTTTTATTGGGATACAAATTAGTGCTTTACCTTATATTATCAGAAATGCAAAACCCGAAACCCACACCGAAGCCATCAGTTTAAGTTTTTCAACTTGGAGTTTGGGCGGAATTGTCAGCGGGTTTCTTATCTTTGGTTTGTCAAAAATTTCACCTGAATATTTTACTGAAGATAAATTGTTGATTCTTATTTCTTCATTGGGATTCTTGTCCTATTATTTCGTATCTAAAATTAAATATAAAGAAAATGTGGTGTTGCAAAATCCCAACCCTTGGGATTTAAAAGCATTTGATTGGTCAAAAATTTTTCAAGCACTTATTCCTACGTTTATTATTGCTATTGGCGCCGGTTTGACTATTCCTTTTATCAGTTTGTTTTTTTATAAGATTCACGGCATAGATTCCAATCAATTTGCTTTGTTAAGTGCTATTACTACAATTTTGGTATTTACATCGGTGCTTTTTGTTCCTGTAATAAAAGAAAAACTAGGATATAAAAAAGCCATTCCCACCACTCAGTTTTCGGCAATTTTAGCACTTGTTATTTTAGCATTTACCGAGATAATTCCTTATTCTTGGGCGGTTTATTTGGCTATTGCCTGCTATATTTTGCGTCAACCTTTAATGAATCTTGCCGGACCAATGACTTCTGATGTAGTAATGCAATACGTTGGCGATAAAAATCGGGATATATACAGTGCTTTAACCTCGGCAATATGGTCAGGAAGTTGGTTTGTCAGCTCCAAGATTTTTCAAATTTTGCGTGACAGTAATATCAGTTACATGAATATTTTCTTGATTACTGCCGGTTTATACAGCATTGGAGTTATTGCTTATATGCGATTGATAAATTTATATGAACGTCAAAATTCATCTAAAATATCATCGGCTTCCAACTGACCGATATTCTTCTCTAACAACTCACCGTTTTTGTATATAAATATTGTAGGAACAGTCTCGGTTTGAAAAACACTGTCAACCTGTGCCGGCGAAACATGAGCAAAAGTCCAATTGGGTATTGTATCATAAGCAAATATTGATGTGAAATGTTGTAATCCGGACAGACTTTCTATAGAAATGAATACAAATTGGACATTTTTCTGCTTAAAAGCATTATTATGTGCCAATATATCTGCCATTTCATCTTGGCAAAACTCGCATCCCGAATTAAAATAGATGACCACAATATTTTTATCCTTCATTTCGTTGGATGAAAGCCATTGCCGTTGCGTGGTGAAAAATTTAAAATCGGGCATTTTTTCATGATGAGAAGAACAAGAGGTATTGAAAAATATAAATATTATCGCAATAATACAAAAGACATTTTTTTTTCTACGTATAATAAGACTCAACATATAAATAATTACTTTTACAGAGTGATGATTGTCAAAGTTAAACATATAATTTTGCTTTTTTCTATTCTTGCATTTTCTCTTGTTTACGGGCAAAAGCATCAAAATGTCGGTTTGGTAATGAGTGGTGGCGGAGCTGCCGGATTTGCTCATATTGGCGTTTTAAAAGCACTCGAAGAAAACGGAATAGAAATTGACTACATTACCGGAACATCTATGGGTGCAATTGTGGGTGCATTTTATTCGGCCGGTTACTCTCCCGATGAAATGCTTCAGCTTTTTACTTCCGAAAAATTTATAAAAGCCGTTAAAGGAAAATATGAAGATGAATACTCCTATTTTTTACGTCAAATATCTGAAGACCCGGTTTGGATTAAGTTGAAATTAACGCTTGACAGTATAGAAACTTCTTTGCCCGGCAACTTGGTTTCGGCACATGCTGTAGAAATGTTATTGATTAAATACCTGGAACCGGCTGCTGCAAAAGCCAATTACGATTTTGATAAACTGATGATTCCTTTTCGTTGTGTGGCGGCTGATATTACCGAGCGCAAGCCAATAGTTTTCAGTAAAGGAAATTTAAGCACTGCGGTCAGAGCATCGTCGGCTTACCCACTATATTTCAAACCGGTAGATTATAACGGTCACATATTGTTTGACGGCGGAATTTATGACAATTTCCCCATTAACACCATGTATTACGATTTTATGCCCGATTTTATTATCGGTAGTAATGTTTCTTACAACTTCGAAAAACCAACAATAGATAATCCGCTTTCGCAAATTCGCAATATGATTGTAAAAAAATCTAAATATACCGTGAGTTGCGATGTTGGTGTTGATGTAGGAATTATGATAGAGCCCGATGTGGAAGAAATTTCCACTTTTGATTTTGCAAAAGCATTGGAAGCATATACCAAAGGATACGAAAAAGCAATTTCTTACATTGATTCAATAAAAAAGAATGTGCAAACCGTAAATCCGTCTGAAATAGAATTACGCAGAGTAAATTTTAAAAACGATTTAAAACCTGTAGTAATTGATAATATAGAAATTACAGGTGTAAATAAAGCGCAACAATCTTACATTAAAAATTCACTTAAAATTAAGTATAAAAAAGAATTACCCATTGACGAATTAATTCCAGAATACTTTAAATTATTATCCGAAAATCATATTCGCTCCATATTCCCCGAAGTAAAATATAATCCATCTACAGAAAAATACACTTTACACCTTAAAGTAATTAAAGAACACAACAATATTTTAGGATTTGGCGGATATTTCAGCAATCGACCAATTAGTGAAGGGTTTATTAGTTTACAATATAATTTCTTAGATAAACTGGCTTACTCTGTTTATGGTAACTCATACTTTGGTAAATTATATAATTCAACCTTGGTAAAATTTAGGATTGATGTACCGTGGCGCATCCCTTTATATTGGGAAGCCGGCGGAACTTTGTCGAAATGGGATTATTTTAAAAGCAGTTCCAATTTTTTTGAAGATATTAAACCCTCGTTTTTGGTGCAAAAAAATAACTTTTTATTTACCGAACTGGGCTTTCCGTTAACTCGTACAAATGGAAAGTTAACATTAGGAACAACCTACGGTTTTTTTGAAAATCAATATTTCCAGACCGAAACTTTTACTTCTGTGGATACGGCAGATATTACCGATTTTACGAATTATTCGCCTTATGCCAAAATAGAATACAACTCTTTAAATTATACAATGTATGCCTCAAAAGGCAGTCGATTGCTCTTGTCGGCAAGATATATCAACGGAACAGAAAACACCAAGCCCGGAAATACAAATCCGGACACTCTATCTGTAATAAAGAATCATCAATGGTTGCAATTTCACGCTTTGTATGAGACATACTTTAACAGTAAACATAAAGTTAATTTCGGTATTATGCTCGAAGTTTATCAATCAAATCAACCGTTTTTTCAAAATTATACGGCAAGCATATTATCTGCTCCGGCGTTCACTCCTATCCCCGAAGCAAAAACATTTTTTATGCCCAATTACAGAGCGCACACGTTTGCCGGCGGCGGATTAAAAGCAATATTATCCATTACTGAAAAGCTCCAATTACGAATCGAGGGATATATTTTTCAGCCATTAAACAAAATTTTACACGATGATTTAAATAAATCGTACTATGGCGCCGATTTATCCAACAGGTATTATATCGTTTCCAATGCTGTGGTATTTCATTCACCCTTCGGACCAATTGCTTTCAATATCAATTATTACGACGGAAAACCTGGTGAACAATTCAGCTTTTTATTTCATATTGGCTATATGCTCTACAATAAGGGCCAGTTAGATTAGCTTTATTTTACAACGATAAACTTCTTTGATAATTTTTTATTTCCGTTTACCGAAAAAACATACACACCGGAAGAAAGCGGATTTATCAATTCATTAAAGAAATACAGCTCTCCTTTTTGCAATAAAGTGATTTCTTTTTCCCATAAAATTTTACCTGAAAGATCATAAATTTTAAACACTAAAGGATTATCATCATTGTAATACAATAATATTTCCAATTGATTATTATTAAATGAAAAATCCAATAATTGCGATGTGTTCTGCGTTGCAATATCATTTCGCAATAATTGATAAGCAATTTTAAAATCAGGAATACCATAACCCATTGAGTCATTCGGATTATTATATAAATGAGCACTTTTGATAATTGCTTCTCTAATTTCAAGATTCGTTTTTTCGGGAAAAGCTTCCCATAAACAAGCGGTCAAACCGCAAATAACCGGCGCAGAAAAAGAAGTGCCACTCCCCACGCCTATACTGTTATCAGGATTGGCAACTGTTGCAAGCGCTCCCAAAGCACACACTTCTGGTTTTATCCTGCCGTCTGCAGCCGGTCCATAAGAACTAAACGGTGCGTGAAATTCATTTTCATCCACCGCACCAACTGTAATACTGTTAATTGCATCTGCCGGCGTACCAATAAAATGCCAAGGATTAGCTCCCGAATTCCCGGCACTCAATACCGGCAACATACCTTTTTGTACAGCTAAAGAACAAGCAATACTGTTTATGGCTGTTTTCCCGTTTAAATCGTTATAAGTATGATTTTGTGTACTGTCATCAAAAGTTGTGTAACCTAACGAAGTATTAAAAACTTCCACTCCTGCACTGTCGGCATATTCAAGTGTGCGAACAAAATAATATTCTTCGATAATTTGTTCTCCGGTCATATCTTCCGAAATCAATAAATGCACTTTGGCTTTCGGTGCAGTTCCTGTCATTTGCCCGGGTATATCAGCAGTAATGATGGATAATACCTGCGTGCCGTGGTTGGCAAAACTGTACACATCGGTATTTTGTAAAACAGCATTGTAAGTAGATAAAATTCTATTTTCGGAACGCAAAGAACCGAATACATCAATAGAATCGGTGTTGTTGAACCCGGCATCAATTACAGCAATGGTTTTATTGCCCAAATAGCCCAATTGATGTAAAAAATCGCCTTTGAGCATTTGTATTTGTTTGGCTGCAATGCCATAATCCAATGTTTTGGTAATATTTGTAAATTTATTTATTTTCTTTTGAGTTACATGTGCATTAAAAATGCGATAAACAGTATCAACTTTTTGAATTTGAGCAATTTGCCCTGCATTTAAACTGTCCGTAACAATACACGCCGCATTAAACCACTTAGAAGTGAATAATATTTGTCCGTAAGGTTTAATTAAATTTAAATATTGCGGATTAATCGGTAAATCGGTAGAATCTAACGGGTAATTTTGTTCTGTTCTTCGCTGCAAAGATTTGCTTGAAAGAAACTGTTCCGGATTTTGTAAGCTATAAGGCGAATTGTTTTTGTCGGAAAATACAACCCAATATCTGTCTTGCGCAAATATATTGACCGAAAGGAATAGTGTTAAAAGCAACACGATTCGTTTATTCCTTTCCATAAGCAATAACTTTTAGTTTGTAATCCACACCCGATAAA
Source organism: Flavobacteriales bacterium UBA852 (assembly GCA_002295925.1). Taxonomy (GTDB): domain Bacteria; phylum Bacteroidota; class Bacteroidia; order Flavobacteriales_E; family Vicingaceae; genus UBA852. Next base: position 123,518 of record DBGO01000016.1, on the reverse strand, counting down.
ATTTCTTGTGTGGCAATATCTTTTTTTACGTCATAAATGCGTTTGTAAATCATACCGATATGCTTGGCATATTTTTCAATATATTCTTTTTCGTAAATTAAATTGTTTTGATAATCGGTTTGGTTAACAGTAACCACCGAATCAAAAGACAGATTATTGACCGTTTCGGGTTGATGGATATTTTCATATATGTATTCTCTTTCCGGTAAGGTGTTTTGAGCATTTCCGTTCCATTTTTCATTTTCCTTTGGCGGAAATATCAATTTTACATATTTTACATTTTCTTCATCCTGAATGAATCGTTTTTCATCTTCTACATAACAAAACCAAACATCAGAAACAATCCAATCGGCAGTGTCAGCTGTTTTTTTGAACCGGTATAATTGAAAAGCCGAATTTCCGGAGGCATCGGTAAATGTTTTTACTAACTTTTCTTTTACCTGAAACGAAAATGTATCAATCTTTACGGGATTGTAAAAATCATCATAAACAATTGAATCTGCCTGATATATAACGTAATTTCCAACCTGCAACGGTCGATAATCCAAACCTAAATCAACTGCCGGTTGTTTATCTTTTTTACACGAAAAAAATAAACCTGCAATTACAATTATTATTACTTTCTTAACAGAAAACATACAGGCAATTTACGAAAAAAATACGGTTTTATTGCGACTTGCTTATAGGACAAAATAAATATATAGCGCATAAGCGGATAATAATATTACGCCGGTCCAACGAGGCATACGGTTTCCTAAAAGCATTAACGGCAATACAATTACCGATACGCCCAACATCCAAAAAATATCTTCCGACACAACGGTTTCGGAAAAAGGGATTTTTTTAACCATTGCCGTGATACCTAAAACCGAACCGATATTAAACATATTCGAACCGATTAAGTTACCGATTGAAATATCCGATTGGTTTTTAAGTGCCGCAACAACAGAGGTGATTAATTCGGGCACACTGGTGCCAAAAGCCACTATGGTTGTGCCTATTACATATTCACTCACATTGAAGTAACGGGCAATTTTTACGGCATTTTCCAACAATAAGTCGGCACCGTAAGCCAAACCGACAGAACCGCCCAACGCAAGTAAAATATGAATGTAAATAGGTTTTTTTATGTCGTTTTCATCTATTTCTTCAATTTCGGAATTGGAAGAATAAACCATAAAAATGGAATATCCGGCTAAAAATAAAAATAAGATAAGTCCTTCGGTAAATGTTAATTCATAATCTTGTGTAAATCCCCACAGTAAAAGTGAAATGAGCATCATGGCAGGCCAATCGAGCCGGATGGTTGTTCGCTGAATTAAAATGGGTTTTATCAATACGGTTGCGCCAAGCACCAATCCTAAATTGGCAATATTGGAACCAATAACATTGCCTACGGCAATCTCGGGATGATTTTTAATGGCGGCTTCCAAACTGACGATTAACTCCGGGGCAGATGTGCCAAAAGCAACTATCGTCATTCCGATAACCAACGTGGAAACATCAAACTTGGCGGCAATACCTACTGCACCTCTGACAAGAAAATCGCCTGAAAATATCAGTATTGTCAAACCGACAAATAGCAATAAAAATGAAAGCGCCATACTCTCTTAATCTTTTAAATGTTTGGTAATATCGGTTTCTTTTTTAATGTCGTTGGCACTTTTGGTTATTTCCTGTTGAATTTCCGAGGTGGCATCTTTAAATTCACGTATTCCCTTCCCTAATCCTCTGGCTAATTCGGGTATTTTTTTAGAACCGAAAAAGATGATGATAAATAAAATAATGACAAATAACTCGGAAGTTCCTATATCCAGAAATAAAAGCATAGCCCAATTTTTATGCAAATCTACATAAAAAACAGCACCATTGCTTAACGCATCAAATACATTTTTCCGAATCCTTTTTTGAAAAAATTATCGGCAGCCGTTTCACGTTTTTCAATCGACTCACCGTTAATTTGAGTAATTACACGGTAAAAGTAAACACCATTTGCCAAACGGTCGCCAAAATTATCGGTTCCGTCCCAAGCATATTCGGTAATGTTGCGACCTATGTGAATAGGGCCTAATTCATCCATCGAAATTTCTTTAACCACTTTTCCACTGACATTGAGTATTTGAATATGAAAAATATCCGGAATTTCACTGCCCGTCAAAGTAAATACAAACCGCGTGGATGTGCTGAACGGATTAGGGTAATTCATAATTTCCGTAATTGTAGATTTGTTAATTACTTCAAAAGAAATAGTATAATCCACACTTCCTGAATAATTTTTTGAGCGGTCTTTTGCTTTTACACGCAAGGTGTATTTTCCGTCTGTTGAAAATACAGGTTTATAAATTATTTTACATGAATTTTTATTGTTTGATGCAGGAATAAACTCCATTTGCTCTTTTCCACCTTTTACAAAGTAAATTCTTTCTTCTTGTCCCGATGGGTAGGTAATATAAACCTCAAAATCAGCCGTATCGTTGAGCAGTAAAAATTGATTTTCGTCGGTGAGTTGAATTAATATTTCCGGCTTAGCCGAAACAATATCTCCATCAAGAATATGCACCCCGTCAAAAGCAACATCCAATACAGGATTGATTTTGTCTTCATTTACATAAAAATCTACTTGTGCATAATTGTTAAAATGGTATTGTTCCAATTGGTCATTATTCGGGTTCACCTCCATTATTAAAGTATTTAAGCCCGGATATCCTTCGGATGAAAACTGAACAGAACAAATAATTACACTATCGGCAAGCAACGGTTTTAAGCGCTGAACGGAAATGGTATGCGAATTTCTGTTTTTATCCAACAAGGTAAAATGAACCAATAAGCTGTCCATATCATAATCGCTGATGTTTTTTACCGCTACGGCAAATCTTATCTCCTCTCCTTCTTGAACCGTATCGTTGTAAAAAGAAAAATACAATTTTGGTTCTACAGCCGCCTCGGGAACAGGCTCGTAAGTTACTTGCCAACGCTGAATTTGTGGTGCGGTTTTTATTGAATCATCTGCCAAATAAGCCGATAATTTTAGCAGCGGATATTGTTGAGCATCGATATATGGAGTGATGCGCATATCTGTAGAATCGTAAGGCAAATCATTGATTAGAGGCGTTTCGTTTCCATTTGCGGCAATACCGGAAACTGTGATTAAAAAAGTGTCTTTTGAAGGTGTTTCCAAGGATTTGTATCGCCAGAACAATGAATCCCAACGCATTGCCGGACCGACAATTTCGGAATAAATATTACCAAAATCTGCAGAAAGCGTTAAGTTGGTTTTCAATTCAATTCTTTGATTAATGGAATCTCCTACTACTTCAATAGCCGAAGATAAATCTCCTTTTTTAACAAAGAAAATATAAGGAATACTGTCGCCAATACTGTTGATTTGCGATGCACCCAAATTATTAAACGCTGTTAATGTTGCCGGATAATTAGTTGCCCACTGCGTAAAATATCCATATCGCCAAGTATAAACCAAAATGTAATTTCCGTCGGGTACACTGTCTGTGAGCATATTGGCCAAACTTTGCATTTCGCTACTGTTTTGTGAATGGAAAATAAAAAATGTGGATTTATTGGCACAAGTTCCATTATAATTAGTTTGTCCCATATTGGTTGTTTGCGCATCCCAAGGTGTTAATGACAGGGAATCCAATACCGCAACGTGTAAAGCAGGACTCCATCCGCAGCCAGCATAACCGATTTGGTCGGCATCTATAAAATAAGCAATTTCCCATAAATCAGCAAAAGTGGGGTCGCCATAAGTTACGCACTTTAATTGTTTTACATCGTTTACAAAATCAAACGAACGGTTAGGGCGATTGTAATTAACAAAGCGGTAATCATCATTTTTAAACTGAAAATAATGGGCTTGCCCCCAACCGATTTTTCCAGTAATATACTGAAATGAGCTTTCTCGCCATTGATAACCGTTATTTGCCGAACTGTCTTTACTTACCCGCCAAAAATACACCATACTGTCGGGCATGTTGTTTAATAAAGAGGGTTGCCAAGACACCACTCCTCCGGCACTGTTAATAACCGTTTGTTGTTTTAACGGGGAATTGAATAAATCGGTGGTATCCAGTTCAAAAACATAATTTTGAGCCGGTGTAAAAGGAAAAGCCGTATTTGCTTTTAAAGTAATTCCTTGATTGGGTACAATGGCATATTTATAGGGATAAACCGGAATAATTTCACCACTTTGAATGGTTACAGATGTTGAAATTTCATTATTGGTTTCGTATAATTCGTCAATACTTTCCAAAGCATCAACTTTTACTCTGAATTGATTGATTCCCACACCATTTACAACATCTACAGGAAGTGTAAAAGTAACCGTATCTTTATATAAAGTTGCTTTTATTACTTTAAGATAAGTAGTATCCGGTAATGATTGAGATGGGAAATTTCGCGTTAACTCAACTATAAACGAGTCATTAATGGCTTTTCCTAAATTGGTGATAATTACATTTACATCAAAAGAATCTATGTCGGAAGTGATGAGCGAAGGTGAAAAATAAACATTGGATACGGAAATCATATAATCGGGTTTCTCAAACGTATTGAGTTTTATTGCCGGATCGCCGTGTAAAGTCATTTCATAGATAGTTTCTCTGATATACGGATTTGAGCCGTTACCTTGAATATCTTGAATGGTTTTACGCATTGCGTCGCCCAAGCTCTTACCATATAAATGAACGCCAATATTTTTATACCAATTCGATGAATAAGTATTTAAGTTTCCAGCTGTGCTGAGCGCTACGGAAGCGATAAAAGCAATAACTCCTTTTTGGTCTATCAATACAAAATCTTCACTTACACTGCCGCCCGATGCCAAATGAATATCTCCGGCAAGACAAGCATTTCCCAATAAAACAGGATATTTCCCATTTTGCGGATTCCATTGTGCCGGGTCGTCAATACTTTGGTCAAAGCCGCCTGTTGCCGATGCGTGTCCGAAAAAAGTCATCAATGCTACGCCATTACCAATATATCCTTGAATGGAATCAGAAGCAGATGTTTGCATAGGTGCTGTGCTGTTTTTGGCAAATGAAATAACGTGCCCGCCAAAAAGTGTATCTTCAATGGTGTTTTTGTAACCGTTCAGATAACTCATAAATAACGCAGCGTCACTGTTGTTTGTTCCGCCGGCAAAATGCAATATTCTTTTCATCCATTCGGTTTCGCCATTCGGTCCGGTAATTGGGTTTTCGTGTTGCTGAACTTTATTTAAATACCAATACACTTCATCGTTGGTTTTGGCGGCCAATCGTCCTACAGGCATCGGAGGCTCCAATAAGCCACCGTTTAAACCTGAAAAAAGTAGTATATCTGAAGTAGGATTTCCAAAAGAAGGAACTAAATTTTGATGAAAAACAGTGGCATTTTTACGGTATTCCTTCGCCTTTACAGATTTTCCGACAAGGAAAACATTAGTAGGCAATTTGTTGTTTTGCCCCAAGTAATCGATAAAATTCCGCAAAGCCAAAGGATGTTTTTCAATTCCATAAGCAAATTGCCAATACAATTCATTTACGTCCACAACATAACTGTTGTAACCGGTTGAAATTCTGTAATTCGCATAATCTGTGGCAGAAGACAATAAACTGTTGTGGGTAAGCAGTAAGTATACCGAATCGGGAATTAATGATAAATAATCGGTGAAATATCCTGTTCCGTTTACGGCTGTCAAAGATGACACAAAGTTTACACCATTATCATTTATCAAAATACACTTTTTTCGCCCTCCTCCGTTGGGGATTAATGCTTGAACAGTATTATTGTAAAAATGCGTATTGATGCGTTTATTGTTAGTTAAATCGTAAATAACAGGATTGGCATTCGTGAAATTGGTTATATCAACGCGGTATTTTCCGGAACCGGCATCATCTGTATAAAAAATAAATTCATTTGCATTGTTTGCATTTTGATTGTATGGATAAAGAATAGAAATATAACCTATGGCTGAACGTTCTGTTGTGGCTCCAAGGTCATTGACCGATTTGAATTTTACGGTTGTAGTATTATTTAACAAGGAAGGTAATATAGCAATGTTGCCGTCAATTTTTTTGTATCCCTCAAAAACTGTATCCATTAAAACGGTTGAGCCGATGCTTACTTCAATATGATGGTCGCCGGTGGCTATTTGTTGATAGTCGGATTCCCCGCAAAAAGAAAATTTTAACTCGACATTTGCCGATGTAGTATAATTGGGTGTGCTGATGTTGTAGTATTTTGTTCCGCCCAAGTTCACCGGCGAATCGAACCAACCTTCGGAAAAATGGTATTTTGCTTCTGTTCCGCCATAAATATTGGTTTGTCCATCGTAGTAATATGAATTATAGTTTTGAAGTGCTTCTTTCCAAATAAAATTGTTTTTGGCATATGAGGAAACCGAAGTATCTGTTTCGATTGTAAAACGGGCATTATTTAAAGACGATGTAACGGTTAAAAAATAAGTTGCCGTATCATTGTATAAACTGTAATAAGGGTTGTTTTGGTTGTTTGCACCTTCATAAACTATTGAATCCAGCCAGCCGTCATTTTTCTGCGCATAAAATTCAATATAATCGGAAGCGTTGAAAACCCCATCACTTTCTCCTTTTATGTATAATGGAATTTCTTGCCCTCTTCCAAAAATTTGAATTTGTTTTGGATTTACAGAAGAAAGTATAATCCCTGCATTGGCAAGCGTTGCCGAATCTATTCTGTAAATTCCGTCTTTGAATATTTTAAAAGAAAAATATTGTTGCGAATAATTTATCCAGCTGTTTGCTTGTTGAGCAAAAACATTAGCCCAAAGCAAGCTCGAAAAGACCAATAATGCTATTTTATTGCGAAGTGTTCGCATTGTTTTGACTTAGTTTATTGATGTCAAACTGAAGCGAAAAAACATTTGAATACAATCCAACAGACACATCGCCAATATCGGTAAGTGCATAATCCAATCGCACTCCTTTGTATTTTACACCAACACCAAAATTAGGTTGGAATGTCCAGTCGGTATTCTGATAAATATCTTTCACTTCTTGAAAATTACCTACTCCACCGCGAATATAAAATAATCCTGCATAAGAAAATTCTATTCCTACGTGTGGGTCAATACTTAATGTATTGCTTTTAATTAATACGTTTCGCATACCATCAAAAGTTGCATCAAAATTGACTTCGGCATTGAAATTGATTTTTTTGGTTAACGTAACCATTCGGTTTACACCTAAAATCAATCTTGGTAAAGTAATTTCCAATCCGTTTGTAGGAATTTCATTTCCGGTTTGAATGAAAACTTCTTTTACCCGGTCTGTCAGTGTATAGCTCCACGCATTAAAGGTAGAAGTAATATCGCGAGCCATTGCACCAAAAAGCCATTTATTATGTTTGTATTGCACGCCTGCATCTAATCCAAAACCGTAAGCTTTGGCAAAACTTCCTACCTTGCGATAGATAATTTTAACATTGGCACCGTAATTCAATCCTTCAATTTTTGATTTACGTGCATAGGTGAATAAAAAACCGTAATCGGCAGCCGAAAATGATGTAATTCGGTCGTAATTGATGTTACCGTTATTATCAATCAACTCGGTGGTATTGGGAATATTATCCACGCCAAAACGCAATAAAGTAAAGCCAAAAGAACTGGAACTGTCAATTTTTGAAGAAAAAGCACCATAATCAAACTTGGCCAAACCGGCAAAATATTCAGAGTGCATTAAAGCCACTTGAAACGGCTTGGGTGTGTTTACCAATCCGGCAGGGTTCCAATATCCGGCTGTTACTCCTTTTGCAGAAGCTACTACAGAATTAGACATCCCCAATGCTTGTGCTCCCACGCCTATATTCATAAATTCATTGGAATATTTTGGCGCTTGAGCCCACAGCCCAACAGAAATAAAGATTAATATGATTGATGCAAAAAACTTCATATAAAATGAATTTGAAAATTAAATAAAAAATCTCATCCGTGCAATAACCCTGTAAATGAAAAAATATTGTGTTTATCAATGATTTGTATATACGCGTTGACCAAAAATTGCGCTTCCAACACGAACCATATTACTTCCGCATTTTACAGCAATTTTATAGTCGCCACTCATTCCCATTGACAGATATTTAAATTTAGGATATTCGGTTTTTAATTTGTCATAAAACGATTTTAATGAACAAAATTCTTCTTCGATTATTTGTTGGTCGTTTGTATTGGTTGCCATTCCCATTAAACCAACAATAGAAATATTTTTCATTGCTTGCACTTCCTCACTTTTGAGAAGTTCTTCAGCTTCGTTAAAACTCAAACCAAATTTTGTTTCTTCTTTGGCAATATGAATTTGCAACAAAACATTTATTACGCGGCTGTTTTGCAATGCTCTTTTGTTTATTTCTTTCAATAATTTAAGCGAATCTACCGAGTGAATTAAGTAAACAAACGGCGCAATATATTTTACCTTATTGGTTTGCAAATGCCCAATTAAATGCCAACGAATATCTTTTGGCAACTCTTCGTATTTGGCTACCATTTCTTGCACCTTGTTCTCACCAAAATCTCTTTGTCCGGCTTGATATGCTTCTAAAATAAGTGCTGCCGGCTTGGTTTTAGAAACAGCAATCAAGGTTACATTTTCCGGTAGTTTTTTTTTTATGTTTTCTAAATTTTCAGCTACACTCATTTTTTTTAAATCGTTGGTATTTAATGAATAATAAAATTCAATTAAATTTTTAATATAAATTCTTTTGTAAATTCTTCAACATTCATTCCTCCATAGTTGCCACTGCTCATAAACAAAACTACGGAATTATTGTAATCCATATTTTTCAGCTTATTTTGTATTGCCTCACTTGTTTTAAAAATGTTTATCGAATTATCCGAAAATCCGTTTTTAATATCCGTTTCCGAAATATTAGGCAATCGTTTCAATTCGATAGTATGCGGATTAAAATAGACAATTTTTTCATCTGCATTTTGTAATGTTCCTGCATATTGTGGCAAGAAATCTTTATTTAAACTGCTGTAAGTATGCAATTCTATTACAGCTATTAGTTTTCTTTCGGGATATTGTTGCTTTACCGCCTCTATAGTAGCTTGTAATTTTGAGGGCGAATGCGCGAAATCTTTAAACACCACAGTGTTGTTGTGTTCCCCCACCTTTTCCAATCTTTTGGCAGCACCTTTAAATGATTGAATCGATTGATAAAAATCATCATCGGAAATTTCCAATTCTTTACATACAAAATATGCCGCTTGTAGATTTTGTAAATTATGGTCGCCAAAAATTTGCAGAGGCATTTTACTTCCGTCATCGTTTCGTAACAAATACGTTTTATTGCCTATTATTTCATAAGGATGCGTGTCGTAAGGTTGATAACGTATATCCGGATTGGTTTTCGGTTGACAAATTTCTGCCAAAACATCATCGTTCTTGTAATAATTTACCACTCCGTTCGGCTCAACGGTTTGTACAAACTTTTTAAACTGTTCGGTATATTCCTCAAATGTGGGGAATACATTAATATGATCCCATGCGACACCTGTTAACACAGCAACATGAGGCTTGTACCACAAAAATTTAGGTCTTCTGTCGATTGGCGAAGACAAGTATTCATCGCCTTCTAAAATAATCAGAGGTGCGTCGCTCAATTTCACCATCGTATCAAAACCTTCAATTTGTGCACCCACCAAGTAATCAAATTTTTTGTTTAATGATTTAAGCACATGCAAAATCATAGACGTCGTGGTTGATTTTCCGTGACTTCCTCCAATAACCACCCGCTTTTTATTTATGCTTTGCCGGGCAATAAATTCGGGATATGAATAAACCGGAATATTTAACTTTTGAGCTTGCAACAATTCGGGATTGTCGGGATGAGCATGCATACCAAGAATAACCACATCAATATCGTTGGTGATTTTTTCGGGAAACCAACCTTCCTTTTCAGGTAAAAGTCCGGCTTTTTGTAATCTCGATTTTGAAGGTTCAAAAATTTCATCATCCGAGCCGGTTACCGTATGACCGTTGTTGTGTAACGCCAACGCCAAATTGTGCATTGCGGCTCCGCCAATGGCTATAAAGTGAATGCGCATGTTTTTCAGTTTTCTTCAAACTTAAACTTATTTGCTTTGCTAATTTTCATTAAAATAAAAAGTTTTTGAACAACAATTTGTTATTTCTTACATTTGAAAAAAATCCAAACAATGAAATTGTACCCTATACCCACAGGAAATTTTAAACTCGATGGCGGCGCAATGTTTGGCGTAGTGCCAAAATCCATTTGGAATAAAATTGTTCCTGCCGATGAAAATAATATGTGTACTTGGGCTATGCGATGCCTATTGATTGAAAAAGACGACCGTTTAATATTGATAGATAACGGTATTGGCGATAAGCAAAGTGAAAAATTCTTTAGTTACTATTACCTGCACGGCGACGATACACTCGAAAAATCACTGGCAAAATATGGCTTTACGCCCGAATACATAACTGATATGTTTTTAACGCATTTGCATTTTGACCATTGTGGAGGTGGAATAAAATGGAATAAAGACCGAACCGGATTTGAACCTGTTTTTCCAAATGCTACTTATTGGAGTAACAGAAGACACTGGAAATGGGCTACCGAACCAAATCCAAGAGAAAAAGCTTCGTTTTTAAAAGAAAATATTTTGCCTATGCAAGAATTAGGGCTTTTGAAATTTGTAGAGGACGAAAATTTCGATTTATTCGATATTATTTATGTAGATGGTCATACCGATCAACAAATGCTACCCAAAATTAATTACCAAGGAAAAACCATTGTGTTTATGGCTGATTTATTGCCCTCTATTGGGCACATCCCTTTGCCTTATGTAATGGCTTACGATACACGTCCGCTTATTACTATGGATGAAAAAGCACGTTTTTTAAAAGAAGCTGCCGACAACGGTTATTATTTGTTTTTTGAGCATGACGCCGTAAATGAACTTTGCACCGTAAAACATACCGAAAAAGGCGTTCGATTAGATAAAACATATGCATTCAACGAAGTGTTTAACTAAAGTGGCACACAATTTGTTTTAAAACAAAAAAATAAAAAAACCATGAAAACAAAATTATTATTTTTAGTAAGTCTTTTAACCGGATTGTTACTCAAAGCTCAAACCGGAGATGTTGTAATTTTTAATCAAGAAGCACAACCGTTTTTTGTTATTCTAAATGGCATTCAGCAAAACACCAATTACGAAACCAATATTAAAATAACCGATTTAATGCCCGGTGCATATAAAGTAAAAGTAATCTTTAAAAACAATCAATTGCCGCAAATTAATAAAACCATCTATGTAGAAGCGGGTTATTTATACACTTACCAGATAAAACAGAATAAAAAAGGCGCTTATGTATTGCGACCTTTCTCATCAACACCGATTGCACAAGCACCTGCACCAACAGCTACTCAACAGGTAATAGTTTACCATACTACACCTGCTCCCGTAACGCAAACCACTACTACCACCACTACCACTCAAGTAACTCAACAAACAGGAAGTACCCCAACAGGCGAACAAGTAAATATGACCATCAGCGTTCCGGGTGGTGAAGTAAATGTAAATGCCGGCACAACTGTCAATAATAATACGAATGTTCAAACCACAACAACTTATTCGGAGACGACTACCATTACAACCACACAAACCAGCACAGGTTCGTATTATGACGAAAACGGCATAGAGCATCCCGACCCAAAACCAAATATTTATGAAATGCCCGGATATAGCGGTCCTATTGGTTGCCCTATGCCAATGATGCCTCAAGATTTTGCACAAGCCAAAAACAGTATTGCCTCAAAGAGTTTTGAAGATTCGAAGTTAACTATGGCTAAACAAATCGTAAGCAGTAATTGTTTAACAGCCCAACAAGTGAAGGAATTAATGATGTTTTTTGATTTTGAAGATACAAAATTGGAATTTGCAAAATTTGCTTACGACCATACTTTTGATATTGGAAATTACTTTAAAGTTAATGATGCTTTTGAATTTGAATCATCTATTGATGAGTTGAACGAATATATTCAACAGAAATAATTGTTTTTCAATTTCCGAAAATTTAAAAAGCTCTCCGTTATGGAGAGCTTTTCTTTTGATAAATATTTTTTATTATTCAATAATTATTCCTACAGGGCAATGATCAGAACCTTCGTATTCGTTTAAAATAAAAGAATCTTTAACACGAGGCAATAAGCTTTCCGAAACCAAAAAATAATCGATACGCCAGCCAATATTTTTGGCGCGGGAATTAAAACGATAACTCCACCACGAATATTTAACCGTATCGGGATAAAAATGTCGGAAAGTATCAACAAATCCGGCTTTAAGCAAATTTTCAAAACCATCAATTTCCACTTGAGTGTAACCGGCTGTCTTATTGTAATTTGCTTTTGGATTTTTCAAATCTATCGGTTGATGCGCAACATTTAAGTCTCCACAAATAATGACATGTTTTGTTTTTTCCAGATTCTTGACATAATGCAGAAAATCCTGGTCCCATTTTTTTCGGTAATCCAACCGTACCAATTCACTGCCCGAATTGGGCGTGTAAACAGTTACCAAAAAATAATCTTTGTATTCTGCTGCAATTACCCTTCCCTCTTTATCGTGCTCTTCAATCCCCATATCATACTGAACAGATAACGGTTCGGGTCTGGTTAAAATGGCTGTTCCACTATACCCTTTCCTTTCGGCAGAATTAACATACAATTGATAATCATCTATCCCAAATAATGCTTCTCGCACTTGGTCGTCTTGAGCTTTGGTTTCTTGCAAACACAATATATCGGGATTTATATCATTGACCGATTCAATAAATCCTTTTTTCATAATGGCGCGAATACCATTGACATTCCAAGAAACTATCTTCATTTTTTTTGATTTAAAAATTTATACAATTATTCATTTAGCAACGAATTTATTTCAACTTTTGGCGTTAAACCCATTTCTTTTCCTTTTTTTATCAAATACCGGAGTGCAGCTTGTTTTTCGTTTGGTATTTTGCCGTCTAATATTGCCTCACGAATAGCATATTTTAAGTCACCTACCGCTTTGGACGGTTTAATGTTGAAAATTTGCATAATTTCTTCGCCACTAACGGGCGGTTGCCAATTTCTTAGCCGGTCTTTCTCTTCAACCTCTTTCAGTTTTTGCTCAACTTTCTCGAAATTTGCCAAATACCTTTGCAGTTTACTTTTGTCTTTTGTGGTAATGTCGGCTTTGCAAAGTGTCATTAAATCGTCGATGTCATCGCCTGCTTCATACAATAATCGCCTGATGGCACTGTCCGAAACTTCATCTTTTACCAACGCTATGGGGCGTAAATGTAATCGAACCAATTTTTGAACATACTTCATTTTTTGGTCAAGGGGCAATTTTAATCTTTTAAAGATGCCCGGAACCATCTTTGCACCCAAATCTTCATGTCCGTGAAATGTCCAGCCGTGCACTTTATCAAAACGCTTGGTTTGCGGTTTGGCAATATCGTGTAATATTGCCGCCCATCGCAACCATAAATTCGAAGTATTTTGGCTTATATTATCCAACACTTGCAATGTGTGATAAAAATTATCTTTATGCCCTTTCCCGTCGATAATTTCTACACCTTTCAATTTTTGTAATTCCGGAAAAATAATTGCCAACAGTCCTGATTTTTCGAGCAACTTAAAACCTATCGAAGGTGTGGGCGAAAGGATTATTTTATTTAACTCGTCGGTAATGCGTTCTTGCGAAACAATTTTAATTCTGTCTTTATTTTCGGCAATTGCCTTAAATGACTTTTCTTCAATACTAAAATTTAATTGCGATGCAAAACGAATAGCACGCATCATACGCAACGGGTCGTCACTGTAAGTTTTGTTGGGTTCTAATGGTGTTCGAATGATTTTATTGGCTAAATCTTCTCTTCCGTTAAATGGGTCAATGAGTTGGCCAAAATCTTCTTTATTTAGCGAAATAGCCATGGCGTTGATGGTGAAATCACGCCGGTTTTGGTCGTCTTCAAGTGTGCCGTTTTCTACAATTGGTTTTCTAGAGTCTGTCCGATAAGATTCTTTACGTGCGCCCACAAACTCAATTTCGTATCCTTTGTATTGCAGCATTGCTGTACCGAAATTTTTAAACACACTTACTTTAGTATTTTTACCTATAAGTTTTGCAGTGAGTAAAGCTGTTTCTATTCCATTTCCCAACACAACAATATCAATATCTTTTGAAGGGCGTTTAAGTAATAAATCGCGTACAAATCCGCCTATCACATAAGCTTTCACATTCAATTCTTCGGCAGCTTGCCGCACAATATTAAAGATAGGATGATTGAGTTGTTCTTTCAAATCTGTGTTTTTTGTGCAAAAATAGGGCTAACAAAAATATTAAGCCGCAATTGACAAAATAATTTACAATGAAAAAGGAATCAGTTTTGTTTTAAACTGCGATTGAGTTCAAAAACAATTTTCTTTTTTTCCTTTTCATCCAATTCCAAACCAAAAGGGATTAATTTATCTTTGGTTTTGAATGCCAGCTGATAACCGGAAATCATCCAATATGCGTTGCCAAACAATTGCGACATAGAATTTTCTTTTTCGTTAAATATTTCTATTTTTTCAATATCATTCTTATCAAAAATTTGCTCCACTCCTCTACCCTTTATTTCTTTGACTAAATGAACTTTATCTCCAATTATTTTAATTATCTCTTTACCGTATTTTCTCCAACGATGAGTGTATATTACTTTATATTCAAAAAACAGCCAAAACAACAAATACAACACAAAAAAGAACTTGGTTTTTATATCATAATCACCAAATAATTGGGTAAGAATTGCCAAGCCACAAACTGTCCACAAAGCCAGCCAAAATAACATCATTATGTGTTTTTGTTTGTTGTATTTCGGGTAAATTTCAATTGTAATTCTGTCTTTGTTTTTAGAGATATTTATATTTTTCATTGTTTACTCTCCTAACCATTTTTTTCGTTTAGGACGCTTAAATTTATTTAAATTGAATTTCTTAACCGCATTTTCATTGATAAAATCCAATGCTTCTTGAATGTCATCCGTATAAAGAAACAATTCTTTGTCTTCGGGCGAAATTGTTCCTTCCTGAATCATCGTTTCGATATGTGCGTAAAGATTTTTATAAAAATTTGTTCCCATAATTACTACCGGAAACCTTTTAATTTTTGCCGTCTGAATGAGTGTTAAGCATTCAAACAGTTCATCAAGCGTACCGAATCCTCCGGGCATAATAACAAAAGCAAACGAATATTTTGTAAGCATTACTTTACGAACAAAAAAATAGCGAAAATTCATCCATATATCCAAATAAGGATTTGGTTTTTGCTCGTGCGGTAAAACAATGTTACACCCTACGGTTTTTCCATTCACATCTTTTGCCCCGCGAGCAGCGGCTTCCATCACTCCGGGACCACCACCTGTCATAACGGTAAACCCGAGTTTTGAAAGTTCTGCACCCATTTTACGAGTTAGCTTATAATAAGGATTATCTTCTTTAAAACGCGCCGAACCATACACCGTAACACACGGACCAACAAAGTGTAATACCCTAAAAGCACGAATAAACTCTCTGAAAACTGAAATAGAAAAATTCAGGTCGCGAAGACGCGGTTGCGGACCTTGTAAAAAGTCTTGTTCACGTTTATCTGGTTTCCCGTAACGATAACTCAATTCGTCATCATACTCTTTATTGTTATGTTGTTCACTCATATTATAAATACTAAGAATCGTGTAAAAATACACGTAATTGTTGATAATTATTTACATTCGCATCATTAAAATATTATTTAGGCATTATCTTTGTTATCTGATTAAGAAAAACTGTTTATTATGAAATTATTATTTAAAATTACCCTTATGACTTTATTCTTGACCAAAATAGGTTATGCGCAAGAAGAAGATAAAAAAATATCTCAACTTACTTTTTTATTTGTAGATGAAAAATACGACAAACTGGTAGATAAAGCCGGTTTTATGATGGAAAGTGATAAATACAAAAGGAATCCGTTGGTATATGCTTATTTAGCTATGGGCTATTTTGAAATAGCCAAACATCCGGATGAATATGATATAGAAGATAAATATAAAAAACCACTGAAAAACGCTCAAAAATACGCCTATAAGTTTGTTAAAAAAGATAAGAAAAAACAATATATAGGTGAGTATAAAGAGTTTTTGCAAGCATTGAAAGATACTTCTAACAAATTGGCTCAACATTTTTATATTATTGGAAAATACTCAAAAGCCAATTCTATCTATAAATACACTATGAAATTTTCGCCCGACGACCCAATTATAAAATTATGGACAGGAATTGCATACATTAAAAACAATAATGCGACGGAGGGCGAACGCTTAGCTTTGGAAGCATTGGCAGAAATAGACGAAAATTTCGAACCCGACGAAGTTACGGCACCGGTTTTACCACAAGGATTGCTGATTATATCGGAGTATTTTGCCAATAAAGGTGATTATGAAACTTCCGAAAAAGCAAAAAAATTGGTTGAAGTATTTAAAAAATACGACCCCGACGAGATGGACAAAGCCAAAAAAGAAGAAAGACGCAAAAAAGAATTGGAGAAAGAAAAAGAAATAAAGCGTTTTTACAGTGATGATGACAATGACGATGAAGAATAACTAATTTCTTTTTTTACTGTTTTGTTTTTAACAATCCTCCCAAAAACAACTTTATTTTAAAAATATACAATGGGGCATCCAATCGATGTCCTATTTTTTTGTTCGTATAAACCACTTTGCGATAGCCCACACCAGCACCAATACCTATCCAACTGAAAACTTTGTAATGCCCGGACACAACCGGCTCAACAGAAAGAACTGGTACATCTGCATAAATGATTTTTTGTTTCCCAATATTGTAATTGACAGATGCCGTGCCATAACCAAAAGACACCGGAGTAGAAATTTCCCATCGTTTTTTTGTCAGCCAAACATATTCGTAAAACAAGGTTAAATAATCAAAGCCGGCATATAAATCAACAATAGTATCACGCAAAGTGTTGTTTTCAGTAGAATATTCAATTTGTTCTTTCCCTAAATTTATAGTCGAATTGGCTTTTATTGCATAAATGCCCATTCCAAAACGATGACGCTTATTGTGTTCAATGCCAAACTTAACACCAAAGAGGCCTGCACTTTGCCCCAATATTACAGTATTGCGACTGTCAAAAGAAAAAATAAACTTATGTTTCTTCTCTTCTTGACTGAAAGAAATCACAAAACAAAAAACTAAATACAGCAGTATGTTTATTTTTTTAAGCACGTAACAAACCTGTTTTTTCCGTTTAAATCTTTATGCAATTCAATATCCGAATAATTTTTCGTTTTCAATAATTCAACAACTTCAATTCCGTTGTTCTCGTGTATTTCCATCGCCAACATACCACCAGGTTTCAACCATTTAGTAGCTTTTTGAGCAATTTCATCATAAAATAAAAGAGGATTTTCGTCAGGAACAAAAAGAGCAATTTCCGGTTCGTATTCCACTACATTTTTGTCCATTGCCGATTTTTCATTTTCGGGAATATACGGCGGATTGGAAACAATAACATCAAATGTTTCATTAAAATTCAATTGCGAATGCAATAAATCATCTTCAAAAAAATCAACTGGCAAATGATTTGCCTTTGCATTTTGCCGGGCAACTTCTAAAGCCTTAACAGAAACATCCGAAGCCATTACATTTGCCTGTGGCAATAAATTCTTTAATGCCAAAGCAATACATCCACTTCCGGTGCATATATCATAAATGTTCAATTCTTTTTTTGTTTTGAATTGAGATACAATATAATGAACCAACTCTTCTGTTTCGGGACGCGGAATCAACACATTTTCATTTACATACAAAGGTAATTCACAAAAAATGTGTTTTTGCGTAATATATGACAAGGGTTTGGTATTTTTCAAATCTTTAACTGCGTAAACAAATTTTACAATTTCCGATTCGGAGATGCGCTTTTCGGGATGAATAAAATATTCATTTTTGGAAATACCCAACAAATCTTCCATTAAGATATAAAACATAGCTTGAATTTCACTTTCGGGAAAATACCCTTTGAGCTTTTTGTAAAAATAATCTCTTAAATCTTTTAATGTATTTCCTTTGATGGTCATATTTAATAATAAGTCTGACCAAATTAACAAAAAATAATACTTTTGAAGTATGAAACAACCCGAAGAAAAATATTTGCAACGATGCTTGGATTTGGCAAAAAACGGAAAAGGAAGAGTTGCGCCCAATCCGATGGTGGGTTGTGTTATTGTGCATAACGGAAAAATTATTGGCGAGGGGTATCACAGAGAATACGGCAAAGCACACGCCGAAGTAAATGCCATCAACTCGGTTAAAAATAAAGAATTATTGCGCGAAAGTACGCTTTATGTCAACTTAGAACCTTGTGCGCATTATGGCAAAACACCGCCTTGCAGTAATTTAATCATCGAGAACAATATTCCAAAAGTAGTTGTGGGTTGTATTGATTCTTTTTCGGCTGTTGCCGGAAAAGGAATTGAAAAAATGCAAAAAGCAGGCATTGACGTTACGGTTGGCGTACTCGAAAAGGAAAGCTTGGCGCTAAACCGTGCCTTTTTTACGTTTCACAACAAAAAACGGCCATACATTCTTTTAAAATGGGCACAAACATTAGACGGATTTATCGATATTGACCGTACGTCCCAAAAAACAACTTCAGATAACTGGATTTCAAACAAATTCTCTAAACAATTGGTTCATCTTTACAGAAGTGAGATAGCCGGGATTTTAGTCGGGAAAAACACAGTTATGAATGACAACCCCGCATTAACCACTCGCTTGATTTACGGTAAAAGTCCCATTCGGCTAATCATTGATTTTGAGCAGAGTATTCAGGAAAGTGCAACTGTTTTTAATGGAGAAGTGCCTACTGTTATTTTTACATCAAACCCAAAAGAAAATTCCGGAAACATTACCTATATTAAGGTAGAAAATAAGAATGACACCATTGAAACAGTATTGAATTACTGCTACCAAAATGATATCCAATCCCTTATGGTTGAAGGTGGCTTTCAAACTTTATCATTATTCATAGAAAATAACCTTTGGGACGAGGCACTGGTTTTTGTTGGCGAAAAAACATTTGGCAAAGGACTGAAAGCACCGGAGATTAACAACAGACAACCAAAAATTCACTCTTTTTTTAACGATAAACTCATACATTATATCAATGAGTGAAACGCAAGACACATATTTTACCATTGCTCAACCTTCCGAAGGGCTGTATAAAGAAAAGGGCAGTAAATTCATTGCCTATGCAGATAAAGTTTACTCTGAAGATGAGATAAAAAATATTTTAGAAAAAATCAGAAAAGACCATCCGCAATCACGCCATGTATGTTATGCCTATCGTTTGGGAATTTCGGGCAATAATTACCGCCATAACGATGACGGCGAACCTTCCGGCACAGCCGGCAAACCCATTTACGGACAGCTTTTGAGTTTCAATGTAACAAATGTATTAGTTGCCGTTGTACGGTATTTTGGCGGAACAAAATTAGGTGTTGGCGGATTGATTACTGCCTATAAAGAAGCGGCAAAAGATGCACTTGAAAATGGCGGAATTGTTGAAGAAACAGCAAAAAAGACATTAATTTTTTCTTTCGACTATGGCAAAATGAGTGATGTAATGAATTTCTTAAAAAGAAACCATTTGGATTTTGAGCAAGAATTTAACGAAATCCCGCAAATTAAAGTGCATATCCGCTTAAAAGACTATAAAAATATAAAAAACAGCTTAACTAAAATAGAATCGGTAAAAATTAAAACCGAACAACCTTAATTCAAGGCAGATTTTATACATTTGCAAGATAAATTTAATTGAAAATAAACGTTTATTATGAAAAAAATTATCTTGCCTGCTGTTATTTTAGCGGCTGTTGCTTGTGGCGACAAACACGAAAACAACGAAAACCCTGCAAACAAAACACAAGACAGCACTGTAGTTGTTGAAGAAAATGTAGAAGTTTTAAAATTTGGTGAAGATATCACCGAAGACGGCGCAATGAGTGGAGAAGAATTCCTTTTGGCATTTGCCGGAAAAGATTCTATGGAAGCAAAAGTAAAAGCCCCTATTGTTGAAGTATGCCAAAAGAAAGGTTGCTGGATGGATTTGCAACTTACCCCCGAACAAAACATGACTATTCGCTTTAAAGATTACGGCTTTTTTGTTCCCAAAGATGCTTCGGGAAAAATTGCCATTGTTGAAGGAATTGCCAAAATTGACACCATTTCTGTTGCCGAATTGAAGCATTATGCCGAAGACCGCGGTGCTTCGCAAGCAGAAATTGACTCGATTACCCAACCCGAAGTTACACTGGAACTTATTGCCAAAGGTGTAATTTTAAAAGATAAAGAAGAATAAGGATGAAAAGAATAAGCATAACTCTGGGATACCTGCTTGCGGTATCCCTTTTTGTTTCTTGTCAACCGACTAATGAACAACAAACCGGCGAAACAAAAGAAGCTGAGAATAAAAAAGGGAATTTTACCAATCCTAATGAAGACAGTGAACTGACGCTTTTAATGCGCGATGTATTTAACAAAACCGAACGTATAAAAAAAGCCATTGAACAAAACCAACCACTCCCCGATTGGTACAGTAATTACATCGATGATTTAAAGAAAATCCATTCGGCAACGCCAACCGACCCTGAAATTAAAGAAAGCACCTTTTTTGCTTTTGTCGATTTGCTCAATCAAAATGCGCTTGATTTGAAACAATACCCCGACAAAGAACATTATACACAGTTGGTTAACTCGTGTGTCAAATGCCACCAAACCTATTGTCCCGGACCAATTGTGCGGATTAAAAAGTTATATGTAAAGTAACGGTATTACGTAATGATTTTTTTACATTTGCTCAACCATTTTTTTGCCAATTCTAAAAACACTCTGTATGACCATTCAACAATACCTCGAAAACATCAACCGGCGATATAAACTGGGCAATGCAACCGAACACACCTTTAGGGGCGACTTACAACAACTGCTCGAAAGTTTAGTGCCCGGTATTCGCGCCACCAATGAACCCAAAAGACAAAAATGCGGTGCACCCGACTATATATTGACCAAAAAAGATATTCCGGTTTGTTTTATCGAAGCAAAAGATATTGGCGACAAAGACCTTGACGGACTCAAAAAAACAGGACACAAAGAACAATTTGACCGCTACAAAGCATCATTAAACAACCTGATTTTTACCGATTATATCCACTTTCATTTTTACCGTGACGGCGAATTGATTGATAAAATTGCCATTGGCGAAATTACCGACAAAGGCATTATACCCTTGCCCGAAAATTTTGAAAATTTCGAGCATCTTCTCAAAGATTTTTGTACCCACATTGGGCAAACCATCAAAAGCCCCAAAAAGTTGGCACAAATGATGGCCGGAAAAGCCCGCCTGCTTGCCGATATTATTGAAAAATCGCTGACAAGTGATGAAGAAAACCAAGAAAACTCTACCTTAAAAGACCAAATGACGGCTTTTAAGCAAATTTTAATTCACGATATTTCACCCAAAAGCTTTGCCGATGTTTATGCGCAAACCATTGCTTACGGTATGTTTGCCGCACGCCTGCACGACCCAACGTTAGATACGTTCAGCAGGCAAGAAGCTGCCGAACTGATTCCGAAATCCAACCCGTTTTTGCGTAAACTCTTTGGCTACATTGCCGGACCCGACATTGACGACCGCATAAAATGGGTGGTAGAAAACTTGGCAGAAATTTTCTTGGCGTGCAACGTAGAAGAAATTCTGAAAAACTATGGGAAATCTACCAAAATGGAAGACCCCATTATTCATTTTTACGAAACTTTTTTGAGCGAATACGACCCCAAACTGCGCAAAGCTCGTGGGGTTTGGTACACGCCCCAACCGGTGGTAAATTTTATTGTGCGCGCGGTGGACGACATACTGAAAACCGAATTTGACTTACCGCAAGGACTTGCCGACACAACCAAAACAACCATAAAGGTAAATACCCAAAATACAGACAAACGATCGGCTACGGGATACAGACAAGTGGAGCAAGAAGTGCATAAAGTGCAAATTCTTGACCCGGCAACGGGAACGGGAACTTTTTTGGCAGAAGTGATAAAACGCATTTACACAAAATTTGAAGGGCAACAAGGTATTTGGAGCAATTATGTAGAGCAACATTTGTTGCCCCGGCTCAATGGCTTTGAGTTGCTGATGGCAAGCTATGCCATGGCACACCTTAAGCTGGATTTACTGCTGACCGAAACCGGTTTTAAACCTACCACCAACCAACGGTTTAGAGTGTACCTGACCAACAGTTTGGAAGAAAGCCACCCCGACACCGGCACATTGTTTGCCTCGTGGCTGAGCGACGAAGCCAACGAAGCCAACCGCATTAAACGAGACACCCCCGTTATGGCGGTAATTGGTAACCCGCCCTACAGCGGAGAAAGTGCCAACAAAGGCGAGTGGATAATGAAACTGATGGAAGATTACAAAAAAGAACCCGGTGGAAAAGAAAAGTTAAAAGAGCGAAACCCCAAGTGGATAAATGACGATTATGTGAAATTTTTGCGATTTGGACAATACTTTATAGAAAAAAACGGCACAGGCGTATTGGCATACATTAACCCGCACGGATTTTTAGACAACCCTACGTTTAGAGGTATGCGCTGGAATTTGCTTAAAACCTATGATAAAATTTATACCATAGATTTGCACGGCAATGCCAAGAAAAAAGAAACCGCACCCGACGGCAGCCCCGACGAAAACGTATTTGATATACAACAAGGCGTTTCCATTAATATTTTTGTAAAAACAGGAAAAAAGAAAGCCAACGAATTAGGCAAAGTATATCATTACGATTTGTACGGCAAGCGCGAATATAAATACAACTTTCTTACCCAAAACACACTAAAAACCATAGATTTTACCTTATTGCCCAACGTGCCCCCCATGTATTTTATGGTGCAAAAAGATTTTGAAGCACAAGCATCTTATGAAAAAGGCTTTAAAATAAATGATTTGTTTATTGTTAATAATGTTGGCGTTGTAACCTCACGGGACTCTTTTGTTATTGATGATGATAAAGACAAATTAACGGATAGAATTAAACAATTTTTTATTCTTGATAAAGACACTTTAAAATCTGCATTTGCATTACGAGAAAATAAAAGTTGGAAAATTGATGAGGTTAAAAATAAAGCGGTAACATATAAACCGTATTATATCAAAAAAATATCTTACAGACCTTTTGATAACCGCTTTATTTATTACGACCAGTATTTTATTGAAAGGGCAAGAACTGATGTTATGCAACACTTTTTAAATGGCGATAATGTTGGGTTGGCACTTTGTAAACAATTTAAAGCAGGAAATAATTATGCGCATGTTTTTATTACGGATAAAATTATTGAAAGTTCATATGTTTCTAACAAAACCAGTGAAATTACATCAACATTCCCCCTCTACCTCTATCCTGAAAACAACGGGCAGCAAAGCATTGAGCCGCTCACACAACGAAAACCCAACCTAAACCCCGAAATAGTTAAAAAAATAGAGAAAAAACTCGGTTTAACCTTTACACCCGAAAAAGAAGACACCCCCAACACTTTTGCGCCCATTGACATTTTAGATTACATCTATGCGGTGTTGCATTCGCCCACATATCGTAAAAAATACAAAGAATTTTTAAAAATAGATTTTCCGCGTGTGCCGTATCCGAAAAACAAAGAAACCTTTTGGCAATTGGTAAAATTGGGCGGCGAGCTGCGCCAAATTCATTTGTTGGAAAGCCCAAAAGTAGAGCAATACATTACCCAATATCCCATAGACGGCAACAATTTGGTAGAAAAACCCGCCTACAAAAACGGCAGAGTATATATCAACGACACTCAATATTTCGACAATGTGCCAAAAGTAGCATGGGAGTTTTACATTGGCGGTTATCAACCGGCACAAAAATGGCTCAAAGACCGCAAAGGAAGACAATTAACTTTTGAAGATATTTTGCATTATCAAAAAATTATTGTTGCCCTTACCCAAACCGACAGAATAATGAAAGAAATTGACAAAATAGAAATGGAATAAACGGTTAAGTAAATATTCTATAATATATTTTTCGTGAAGTTTAAGAAAAATTGTTATTGTTCTTTTACCTGGATAGAAAAGAAAAAGTAAGGTGCTTAGAGCTTATTGTCTTGATAATGAGTCATTCAAAGTTCACGTTAAACTAAATAACTTACCCCACTTGCCCCAAATTGTCATTATGCGTTTGCGCGGGCAGTAAGTTTTTTACCGGGCGGAATTCTGTACGCAAAACTGTCCATTTATCAGGGTATTTTTGCAATAAAGAAATGATTTTATTCCGGTGTTTTTTTAACACATCCGAAATGGCAGCGTGTGAAATAGAAGGTGTGCATGCTTCACCGATATTGGCTCCCGTAATGGGTTTGTTTTGTTTTTTCAACAATGCAGCCGCTTGTTCGTAACGGTCCAAAAAACGCTTTGTATTGCGGTAACGAATCTCCACTTCTTCCTCTTGGTTTTCCGCCAAGCTTTTTTCTTCCGAAAACTGAAGTAATTCGGGTAAAATCTCGTTTTCCGTTATGGTTATATCACTCAATGAAACCGATTTGTTTTCGGCTAAAATTAATGCTTGTTCCATCAATTTATCCAAATGTTCAACCGGTAAATTAAGATGCATAATTTTTTCAATGGCTTTATCCGGAATTGAGATTTTTTCACCCGAAGGATGTAGTTTTTTAAGTAAATAACGAACTGTATTCCTTGTGTTTATGAATAAACGCTTTTTCAATTGTTCGTTTTCTTTTGCAGTCGAACTTTCCGATG
The DNA here is from genome assembly GCA_002295925.1 of Flavobacteriales bacterium UBA852. Lineage (GTDB taxonomy): Bacteria > Bacteroidota > Bacteroidia > Flavobacteriales_E > Vicingaceae > UBA852. Next base: position 98,608 of record DBGO01000016.1, on the reverse strand, counting down.
TTTTTTGCAATTGTTCGGCTTTTTGCAACGTTGTCCAAATAAGGTAGTCATTGTTCATTTGCGTGATTTGCGCTTCCCACGACTTATACAAAAGCGATTGAATAATATTTTTAGCGCTTGCTGTTAAGGTGTCATCACTTTTTGATAACCTGAAATTGCCGAAATTGTCATTGAAATATAAAAACACCACATCCGATTTGCCGTCGTAACTATTATTAAAGCGCATCACCAAAACATTGTTTTTCATTTCATCAGAAATGCTTAATTGCTCGTAACCGTCTTCTTTGACAATAAACGGCATATCGTTTTTTCTAATCCAATCGGTTGGTTTTACTTTTTTACGCTCTTTTTGCACAATAGACAAGTCATAATTCAGCGGAGAAAGCGCACCGTTTTCAAAGCATTCTACAACTTTAACCGCACGGCTTACATTGTCGTAATACATGGCAACTGTCCGCTCAAGCCCGGGTGTTACAGACTGGGCTTGCTTGAGCAAGGTTTCAAAAGGATGTGATATAAAACTTAAGCGTGCCAATGTAAGTAACTTAATTTAGAGCTTAAATATACAACTTAAATTTAAGTAAGCCAAATTTAAGCTAAAAAAATCTTAATTCAAGTGGCGAAAATACTTAATTCTTAAAACATAAAACAGCTTGTAAACGTTAATTTGCATAAACAATTTAAGTTAAACGTCCTAAATGTAAGCAATATGTCATTCATCCACGAACATCGAAAACAGCAGCAATATTACCGACCAAAGAATCGGTTTAAGCATCAAAACTTAAACAACAACTTACATTTAAAGTCAAAAAAAGATGATAAGTGGCTTGAGCCGGTACTCAATCAAACATATAATTGGTTTTCCCCTCTATTCAATTCAGATGATGACAATATGATTAGTTCAAATGACCGATATTATTTTAACGAAACCAATTTAGATAGGGATTTCGACAAGAAAAGTAAACAAATAATACCACCTTTTATTCAACGTATTTTTTATTTCATTATCAAATTGATTGGTTTTTTGTTTAAAAAAGCGACCAAAAGCACAGCTAAAATCATAATTAAGACTATTGATTTTGCTTATCGCAAAGCTGAGCAAACTGTTGTTTTGATTGTTGAAAAAATGACCGAAACGGGTTAGCTACAGTATATTACCTGATATTCTGCAAACGGATATTTTATTCGTATTTTTGCCGGTATGAAATTTTGGCAATTTATTTACCTGCTCAAATTATATTTTTTTTGGCTTATTTTATTTGCCGTTGAGCGATTAATTTTTATTCTTTACAATATTGATAAAATTACCGAGGTTCCGTTTTCAGAGGTTTTGATGGCTTTTGTACACGCCGTGTATTTAGACACTTCTGCCATTGCCTATATTTTGGCTTTACCGGTCATTTTGTTGATTTTACGAGGTTTTATTCTTTGGGATGGATTTTTAAAAATTGCTTTTTGGTGGCAAATGTTATTTGTAGTGGCTTCGGCAATGATTACTGCCTCCGACCTGCCCTTGTATCACGAATGGGGAACAAAAACCAATTACAAAGCATTGAAATATTTGTCAAATCCGTCGGAAGTTTGGCATACGGCAACTTATTTTGATTTGTTTTTCGGTTTTTTACTCATAGCCGGTATTTGCGCAAGCGCTTATTATTTTTATAAAAAATTTATTCCGCTTAACGCTCCAAAAACAAGGCACTTTCTTCAAAGCACATTGTTTTTACTCATTATGCCCGGGTTAATTGCTTTGGGAATCCGAGGCGGTTGGCAGGCAATAGCCATACAACAAAGTGTGGTTTATTATTCCAAAAATAACACGTTAAATACGGCAGCTGTCAATTCGTTATGGAATTTAGGGCACAGCATCGACCAAAACAGGGATTATTTAAATCATAATCCGTATATGTTTATGCCTTTGCCAGAAGCAAAGCAAATTGTTGATTCGCTTTACTATGTTCCAAAAGATACAACCGAATTTTATTTCTTAAAAGAAGATATTGAAAATCCGAATATTGTTTACATTATACTGGAAAGTTGGTCAGCTGACCTAATTAAAGTTTTAGGCGGATTTGACAGTGTAACACCTAACTTTAACCGCCTATCGGAAGAAGGCATTTTGTTTACACGCACATTTTCCAGTGGCGAACGCTCCGACCAAGGAATGGCGGCAATATTTAGCGCTTTTCCGGCGCAACCCATGACCTCTATTGCTACTCAACCCGACAAATATTCTCAATTACCAAGTATCGTAAAGGTTTTTAAAAATAAAGGATATTACACTTCGTTTTTCTTTGGTGGCGATTTAAGCTACGGAAACATAAAAAGTTACATGTATTTTAATGGATTTGATAAAATTTTGGAAGAAAAAGACTTTCCCGACAGCATTCCACGTGGAGGATTGGGCGTGCACGACCAATATTTGTTTGACCGAAATATTCAAGAGCTAAAAAATTTTAAAGAACCCTTTTTTTCGGCAAACTTCACACTCAGTACACATTCGCCGTTTGATATGCCAATGAAAACAAAATTCACTTGGGGTGGCGATGAACAACGCTATATCAATTCGGGTTATTATACAGATAAATGTATTGGAGAATATATTGAAAAAGCCAAACAGCAACCATGGTATAAAAACACGTTGTTTATAATTGTTGCCGACCACAGCCACAATTCGCCACGTCAATGGGGATATTTCCACCCGATGAGCAAAAAAATTCCTCTTTTATTTTATGGCGATGTAATTAAAGAAGAATATAGAGGAAAAAAAGTAACCAAAGTTTGTTCGCAAATAGACCTTACCTCTACCCTTTTACATCAATTGTATTTGCCGGATTCGGCATTTAAATGGAGTAAAAATATTCTCAACCCATATACACAAGAATTTGCCTATTCGGCATTTGTTGACGGTTTGGTTTGGGTTCGCCCCGACAGCAATATGTTTGCTTATTCTTATAATTTAGACCGTTTTTTCAACATTCACATCACCAACAAAAAAGACTCTGCAAAAATCATTAAAGAAGGACAAGCTTATTTAGAAACTGTTTTTCAAGAATACCTGGAAAAATAAAAATATTATGAAGATTACCGAAAAAGAATCGCCTTACAGACATTTGGAACAAAAAACGGTTAAAGAATTATTAACCATCATTAACAATGAAGACAAAACCGTTCCTTTGGCAGTAGAAAAAACCATTCCTCAAATAGAAAAACTTACCACTGTAATCATTGACAAGATGCTTGCCGGCGGCAGATTGTTTTATATTGGAGCCGGCACCAGTGGACGCTTAGGCATTGTTGATGCGTCGGAATGTCCGCCAACCTATGGCGTGCCACACGATTTGGTAATAGGAATTATTGCCGGAGGTGATACGGCAATACGTAAAGCCGTAGAATTTGCAGAAGACAGCTTTTTGCAAGGTTGGTTAGATTTAAAAGAATACGACATTAACGATAAAGATGTTGTTATCGGTATTGCGGCATCGGGTTCTACGCCGTATGTTATTGGTGCATTAAAACAAGCCCGGCAAAACAATATTACAACCGGATGCATTGTTTGCAACCCCAATTCCGAGGTAGCGTATTATGCCGATTATCCGGTAGAAGTTATCGTAGGTCCCGAAGTAGTAACCGGAAGCACTCGAATGAAAGCCGGAACAGCACAAAAGCTTACCCTAAACATGATTACCACAACTACTATGATAAAATTAGGCCGTGTAGTGGATAATAAAATGGTGGATATGCAATTATCAAACAATAAACTGGTGGAGCGGGGAGTTAAAATGATTATGGAAGAAACCGCTTGCGATTTTGAAACTGCCAAAAAATTATTAGACCAATACAAAAGCGTACGAAAAGCAATAGAAAATTACAATGCATAATATTGAACCATACGACCGTTGGAAAAATCTCTATGATGCTGCGCAAGATGTGTACTCTCCTTTTTACAACAGGCAATATCACGAAACGCTTTGCACACAAACCATTTACAATTATTACATTCATCCGCAATGGGATTATTTTGGCTCCGATACTTTGTATTGCAAAATTCTATTTACCGACTATCAACGTAAATTCTCGGTAATAGAACTTATGGGCGAATGGAACGATTGCCTGCATAATGACATTATGCATCTGAAGAGAAATCTTATAGATGAATTGTTAAAATACGACATCAATCAATTTATCATCATTGGCGAAAATGTATTGAATTTTCACGCTTCGGATGATTGCTATTATGAAGAATGGTATGAGGATATTGAAGACGGATTCATAGCTTTTATCAACTTTCGTCCACATGTTTTGGAAGAATTTTACAACATCAATGCCGATTATTATTTTGTTTCCGGTGGCGAATTGGATGATTTTGCTTGGCGACCACTCTCTCCCGTTAAACTTTTTGAAAGTATCCAATCCATTACCCTACATAGATTAGGAATGTAATTTAGGTTTAATTAACACTCTGTTTTGGTAATCTTTAATTTAATGTTGTAAATTAGCTTTTGTTAACCAACTAATCTTTTATTATGATACGTCGTGTTATTGCTATTTTCCTGAGTGTTTTGGTTTTATTCTTTACCGTCTTATCCATTCTTGCCATTTGGGATTTAATTGATATTCAACATGTGCTCAGCAAATCGCTTTCTACATTATTGGTTATTACTATATCAACTGCCGTGGTATTATTTATTTTCGCCGTTTTGTATAAACCCGACAACTCCGATAATTAATCTCAACTTTTATTGCTCCGCCAAGGTTTTTCATAAGGTGAAAATTCTTCTTGCTCAATTTCCCAATAAGGGTTTTCATCCTTATTTTCGTTTTCTTCTTCCAATTCCCAACTGTATTTCTTTTGTGGCACTCCCCCGGTATTACGAAAATAAAAAGCCAATATTGCACCGGCTATAAAACCCCAAAAATGACTTTCCCAAGAAATTTCTTGTTTCACGGGCAATATTCCCCACATCATACTGCCATACATTAAAACAACAAAAAACGATATGGCTATCAAAGGAATATTTTTACGGATAAAACCGCTTAAAAGCAAAAAGCCGAAAACACTATACAACACACCACTCAACCCTATATGATAAGCTTCTCGCGCTGAAATCCACGTCCATAAACCGACCATTAAAACAGAAAGTAATAATACCTTCCAAAACAATTCTTTGTAAAAAAAGCGCAAAGCCCAACCTAATACGGTAAACGTAAGCAGGTTGTTGACAAGATGATTAAAATCGTGATGAATAAAGGGTGAAAACACAATGCCTTTTAATCCCCGGAAATCTCGCGGCAGTATCCCATAATCTGAAAAAGATAACTGAAAATGCCATTCAATCCATTTTATTGCAACAATAACAACATCAATCAGCAAAACAGGTATAGCAGCGTAAATAATTTGTTTTTCATCTTGTTTCATTACAAATTCTATTCAATTATCATTCCTAATCATTGCATCGGAAATTTTGTCAAAATGGCTTTTTTGTAACGGTTTTAACTTTATATTGATAAATTTCGCAATAATAAATTAAATTAGCAGTCAAATATTTTTAACGATTACTTGCAATTTAAAATAAATTTGTATTTTTGCAAGCCAAAATTATTGACTGATATAAAATTAAAGAAAATGAAAGAAGGAATACACCCTGAAAACTACAGATTGGTTATTTTTAAAGATATGTCGAACGGATACTCATTCTTAACCCGTTCTACTGCAGAAGCTAAAGAAACAGAAAAATGGGAAGACGGCAACGAATATCCGGTTGTTAAATTGGAGATTACCCATAAATCACACCCATTTTATACCGGTAAAATGAAACTTGTTGATACTGCCGGACGTGTAGATAAATTCATGAACCGTTACAAAAAAACAATGAAAAAAGATAATAAAGAATAGAAAGTAAATCTATTTTATTTTAAAAAGTCCTAATTTCGGTTAGGACTTTTTTTATATCTAAACCCCTGTTTTATGAATATAATTTTATTTGACGACGAAAACAGAATAAAATTCCTGCCGTTGGCTTTTACTCGTCCGGTAGGCAATTTACGCATAGGTATTTTAACCATAAATGAAAAATATGAATACCTGACAAAGCGTTCTGCAACGGTTAGTTATTTAACCGAAGAATATTTGCAAAGCAAATTCCCGTTAAAATCAAATGATGTTAATTATTTAGTCAATAGTCGTATTCTCCCTACAGAAGAATTTATTGATGAAATACAACGACTTACCCCGGGAGAAAAATTAATTGGCAATGGTGAAATATTGGCGGCTTGCTTAACGAAAGATGCTTTACCGGGTAGTTTAAGTAAAATCAGTAACAACAACAAAAACAACAGATTAAACTTTTTAAATTACAAAGAATTATCGCCAAAAAGATGTAAATACAATTATGAATTAATTGAAAATATCCGTTCAATATTTTTAAAAAACAGAGACGCTTTAATTCAAGATTTCAGCTTACTGACAAACGACAGAAAATCACAAAAAATAAGTAAAACCAATACAGTTATTGGTGATGAAGATATGATTTTTATTGAAAAAGGTGCAAAAGTAGAGGCATCTATTTTCAATACCACATCCGGACCGATTTACATTGGTAAAGATGCAGAAATTATGGAAGGCAGCATTATTCGCGGGCCATTTGCCATGAATGAACACGCAGTTTTAAAACTGGGAGCCAAAATTTACGGACCAACAACACTCGGTCCTTATTGCAAAGTTGGCGGAGAAGTAAACAACGTTGTTTTTCAGGGTTATTCAAACAAAGGACACGATGGATTTTTAGGAAATTCCGTGATTGGTGAGTGGTGCAATTTAGGCGCAGATACCAACTCTTCTAACCTAAAAAACAATTACAGCGAAGTAAAGGTTTGGGATTATGAAAAAGAATCACTCACCCTTTCAGGATTGCAATTTTGCGGTTTAATCATGGGCGACCACAGTAAATGCGGCATCAACACAATGTTCAACACCGGAACAACAGTAGGCGTTTCTGCCAATATTTTTGGCGGCGATTTCCCGCCTAAATTCATCCCTTCATTTACTTGGGGCGGTGCAAAAGGTTTTACCGAATTTCGCTTTGAAAAAGCATTGGAAGTTGCACAAGCAGTAATGAAGAGAAGAGACATAGAATTATCAAACAACGAAAAAGCAATTTTGCAACATATATTTAACATTACTCAAAAATACCGCCATTAAACTTGTTTGGCATAATGATTGACTAAATTAACAATGGTTATTACATAAACTATGTATTTTTTACATCTATTTGATTTTCATTCATTTAGAAAATCGAAAAAATAGCTTTAAATAACTTGCATGACAATTTGACACAAAAAGAAGAAAATATGGAATTACACTTTGACGATATTTCACTACAAAACATAATGGATGAGGATATGGAGTTTATACCTTTAATGAGTTCCGAAGATGAAGAAAAGATGAATAATGAGGAAATTCCCGATGAATTACCCATTATGCCTTTGCGCAACACGGTTTTGTTTCCGGGAGTTGTTATCCCGATAACCGTTGGCAGAGACAAATCCATTGCCTTGATAAAAGATGTCTATAAAGGTTCAAAAATCCTTGGTGTTGTCGCACAAAAGGATGATAATATTGAGAACCCCGACATTAACGACGTATATAATATAGGAACCGTTGCGCATATTATTAAGATGTTTCAAATGCCCGACGGAAATACGACTGTTATCATTCAAGGGAAACGTCCGTTTGAATTAATTGAGTTTACACAAACCGAACCTTACATCAAAGCCAAAGTTAAAAAACTGCCCGTTCCAAAAATTCCAACTACTAAAAGCTTTGAAGCATTGGTTGCCTCAATTAAAGATTTGGCAACTCGAATTGTAGAACTGTCGCCCAACATTCCGTCCGAAGCCAATTTTGCATTAAAAAACATTGAAAGCCCTGTATTTTTAATCAACTTCATTGCCTCCAACATGAACGCAGGCGTTGAAGACAAACAAAAACTATTGCAAGAAAATGATATTACCAAACGGGCTACATTATTACTTGAATACTTATCCAAAGAAATTCAACTGTTAGAATTAAAAAACGACATACAATCTAAAGTTCGCACCGATTTAGACAAACAACAACGCGAATATTTCTTACATCAACAATTAAAACAAATTCAAGAAGAACTTGGTGGAAATCCGTTGGAAAAAGAACTGAACCAGTTTAAAGAAAAAGCCAAAACAAAAAAATGGCCACAAAAAGTAAAAGAACACTTTGAACTGGAAGTAGAGAAATTGCAACGCATCAATCCGCAATCGCCCGAATATTCTGTTCATTTGAACTATCTTGAAACATTGCTCGACTTACCATGGAACGAATACACAACCGATAATTTTGATTTGAAACACGCCAAGAAAATTCTTGACCGCGACCATTTTGGCTTGGAGAAAGTAAAAGAGCGTATATTGGAATACCTTGCCGTATTAAAACTCAAAGGCGACATGAAATCGCCCATATTGTGTTTATACGGACCTCCCGGAGTAGGTAAAACCTCATTGGGACGCTCTATTGCCGAAGCCTTAGGCAGAAAATATGTACGCATGTCGTTGGGTGGTTTACACGACGAAGCCGAAATTAGAGGTCATCGTAAAACATATATCGGCGCAATGCCCGGAAGAATTATTCAAAACATAAAAAAAGCACAAAGCAGTAATCCGGTTTTTGTGTTGGATGAAATTGATAAAATAGGAAAAGATTTTAGAGGCGACCCTTCTTCTGCCCTGCTCGAAGTGCTTGACCCCGAGCAAAACAATGCTTTTTACGATAATTTCCTCGAATTGGAATACGACCTTTCCAAAATTATGTTCATCGCAACAGCCAATGAACTCAACACTATTCAACCGGCATTATTGGATAGAATGGAAATTATTGAAATTAACGGATATACCGTTGAAGAAAAAATAGAAATTGCAAAACGCCACTTAATCCCAAAACAAATTAAAGCTCATGGATTAAAGAGCAAACAAATAAGCATACCAAAAGCAACTATTGAAAAAGTTATTACCGAATACACAAGAGAATCGGGTGTTCGTCAATTGGATAAGAAAATTGCCAAGATTGTGCGGCATGTTGCCAAATTTGTAGCAATGGAAGAAGAATACAATCCTAAAATAATGCCTAAAGACTTGCAAGAAATTCTCGGACCGGGACATGCGCGCGACAAATACCAAGGAAATGATGTAGCAGGTGTGGTAACCGGCTTGGCGTGGACGCCTGTAGGTGGAGATATTTTGTTTATAGAAAGCAGTTTGAGCCCCGGAAAAGGAAAATTAACCCTAACCGGAAATTTAGGCGATGTTATGAAAGAATCGGCGGTTATAGCGATGGAATATATAAAAGCACATGCCAAATCATTGGGTATCGATTATCAAATTTTCGACCATTGGAATGTCCATATTCACGTTCCGGAGGGAGCTACACCAAAAGACGGACCTTCGGCAGGAATTACAATATTAACGGCTCTTGCCTCATTGTTTACACAGAGAAAAGTAAAAAGTAAATTGGCAATGACCGGCGAGATTACACTTCGTGGAAGAGTTTTGCCCGTAGGCGGAATAAAAGAAAAAATTCTGGCAGCAAAACGTGCCGGCATTTCGGATATTATTCTATCGGAAGATAACCGTAAAGATGTGGAAGATATTGAACCAAAATATATCGAAAAGCTTCATTTTCATTATGTAACAAAAATGGAAGAAGTTTTAAAAATTGCATTATTGAAAGAAAAGGTCAAAAACCCGTTGGATTTATTTTATTTCAAAGATGAAAAACTAAAAAAGGTGTCGTAAGACACCTTTAACTTTATCTGATAAAGTATCCTGTAAAAATATTTGCAGTCGATGAGTTAGTGAATTATTTTTGCAAAAAAATAATTCAATGCAAAAAATCATTTATACACTTTCAATAGCTGTTTTACTGTTATCAGGCATTTCGTTATTTGCTCACGATGGCGAATTTACAACTATTAAAAATATTGACTTTAAGCCTGTTAACAAAAATCAATTAAACATTAAGTTCAATATAATAAACAAAAAAGTCATTCCTCTATACAATGTAACTGTATCATTAAAAGTAAACGGAAATATATTAACAGCTCGTCATTACGATTTTCTTCCTGCTCAAGAAATTATTCCTTCATATATGTTGGTAAACAAAAATCGTATTGATATCGAAAATGACTTCATACAAATTGATGTAACAAAATTATTTGGAAAGCCCGGTGATTGGGGAGGTTGGGACAGCCCTAACAACAAACAGGCAAATGAAGTGGGATATGAAATTTTTGCCGATGCTCCTTGGCGAATGGATATGTATGACGAAAACGGAAATTTACAAGGAATTCCGGTTCATATTTTCATACATGATGCTGATGGATTTGGCAACAATGTAGAATTGGAAGGTATAGATATAAGCATTAAAAACAGCAATTCTACCGCTTTTTCAACATTATATTTTGACACATACACAACCGGGCAATTTCAATCTTTATTTTACACTCCTTCGCCCGCCGACAATGATTTGGATATTCAGGCATTCGACCCTAATACTTCTGTAAAATCTTCGCAATATACCATCAAATTTACGGCTGACACCAATTTTCTCTCAGAAGTTTTCACCGATATTACACATCGTTATTGGTATTTCACTTTTTACATCCCACCTGAAAAGTTACAAGGTTATGGCAAATATTTGGACATAGAAGTATATTTTTATTTGAATCTTGCGCCTGACAGATACACTCGTCTGCGTGTTTTCAGAAACAACAACAATGATTTCCCAAAGCTTACCGGCTGGTATCGTGGCGATACACATTTACATTCGCTTTATACTCAGAATTCTGCAGAAATAGGATTACCCTTGGAAGCCACCAAAATGGCGGCAAAACTAATTGGACTGGACTGGATTACCACTACCGACCACACATCGGATTTTGATAATTACGGCACATCGATAACCAATAACTGGAATCGTTTAAAAAACGACGTAATTACTCTGAACAATCAAGATACATCGTTGATTTATATTCGCGGACAAGAGGTTCATTCAAATAATTCTGACAATAAAATCATCCATATGTTGGCTTATCCGTCCTATGTCAACCCTTATGTTTTTCCTTATTTGGGCGATGGAGGCGGCGACACCTCTCCTACAAATAAAACCATTGATGGCGTTCTGGGCTCTTTAACCAATGCCAACGGATTTGGCTTTGCTGCACACCCTTTTGCCACAGGTGACAAGTTACCAACTGTTCCGGTAAATGGAGGAATTTGGAACTTAGGCATGAGTGGTTTCCCTGACAATTCGCAAAATTTCCCTCAAACAGGAGGTAATATTATATGTAATGATTTAAACTTGCCTTCGGATGTTATAACTGCCACACCACAAACAACATATATAAAAAATGGATTGCGTGGCGGACAAATCTGGAATGTACGTCAATCACTAAACACTACCGATGACCCACAAGACCCTTGGGATGTTTTGAACTCCGGGGCAGTTACTCCTTTTGCGCAAGTTGATACTGCGGATTATAATTTCCATTTTAAACGTTTTCGTCAAGGGCAAGAAATTGTAAACTTTATTAACCAACAAGGTTTGTTTTACAAAAACACATTCCCAAATGTTAAAAATTGGAAGTTTTACTACTCAGCCGGAAGTGATGCGCACGGTTCATTCAATTATTCCAATACTGATGATTTCTTGGGGTTTGGAACCATTCATAATTCTGCCGTAGGCAAATTGCAAACAGTAGCTTATTGCCCACAAGGCAAAGGAACACAAGGACAAAATATTTTAAAAGCTTTATATTACGGAAATACGACCATTACCGATGGTCCTCTATTAACAATGGAAATAGAACGAAACGGGAATAAAATAATTCAGGGGCAAGATACTGTTTTGGATTACTACGGATATAACGAATCTACTGTTCACTTTAATTTGCTCACTTCATCGGAATTTGGTTATATAACTAAATTCACCATTTTTGCCGGCACTGAAAACGGTGAAGTGGCTTATGTCGTCCCTTCGGCGCTTTACAGCGGAAATACGACTTATTCTATCGCACTAAAAGACCTGTTGGATACTTTATTTGGAAATACTACTTCAGTTCCTGTAGGTAATTACTTTTATTTACGCAGTGAAATGGAAACTTACCGATATACGCCTGCAACAACCATTTTCAGAACCAATTATGATATTTTTCATGCATTAACCAACCCTATTTGGTTAAATATTTCCAATACAAATGCCATAAATGAAATTAATAACCTCTATACTTTCACCATATATCCCAATCCTGCAAAAAAAGATGTATATATACGCTTTGGCAAAAAGGTGAAATCAGCAATTGCGAAAATTATATCCACCGACGGACGGGTGATTTTTGAGCAAAACTTGAAAGATAATCGTATTTTTCATCTATACATCCCCGAAAACACCGCAAAAGGTGTATATTTTATCACCATCAAAGACAAAACATTTAATAATACCACAAGTAAAAAATTGATTGTATGGTAAAATTTATTATTTGTTAAAAACAACTGCTTTATGAATTGATTTTATTTATAAGAGCTTTGTATATTTACGCTCAAAGCAAATAATATGTTTAAAAAAGCATTTTTTATTTTCCTGTTGTTTTCGGTTTTTACAATTCAGGCAAAAGTTTCGGTAAATTTCCCTGATTTTGTTGTTGAAAGAATTGAAAGTGAAATAGAAGTTCAATCTACCAATGACATAAAAGAATTACCCGTTGTATTCAATGATTCAACCATTACTTTACATTTTGAACATAATGTTGCCAAAATTCCCTTTTCGTTGGAAACAGAAAAAGAATTGAAGTTATCTGCCGGCAATCAAACATTTACCAAAACTTTAAAACCCATCCCACTTTGGCTTTCGGTTTTTCCGCCCTTGCTCGCTATTGTAATGGCTCTTTTGTTCAAAGAAGTTATAAGCTCACTTTTAATCGGTTTGTTTTTTGGAGCTTTTACCATTGAGTATTTTCAATCGGGATTTATTGACGGATTAGTCAACGCGTTTAAAAAAATCATCGACACATATATTATTGGTGCTTTAAATAATTGGGACCACTTGGCTGTTATTATTTTTTCCACGCTCATTGGCGGAATGGTTGCTTTAATTTCGAAAAATGGCGGAATGAAAGGCGTAGTAAATATTATTTCACGCTATGCAAATACGCCAAAATCCGGTCAATTTGCCACTTGGCTATTGGGTGTTGCCATCTTTTTCGATGATTACGCCAACACATTGGTTGTTGGACACACTATGCGTTCCATTACCGACAAATTAAAAATATCGAGAGAAAAACTCAGCTACTTGGTTGACTCAACCGCAGCACCGGTTGCAGCAATTGCCTTTGTTACCACTTGGATTGGAGCTGAGCTTGGATACATCTCTAATGGTATTGAAAACATTGACGAAATAGCACAAAACGAAGGTCCCTACTCCATCTTTTTCCATTCTTTGAGTTATTCATTCTACCCGGTTTTTACCTTAATTTTTATGTTAATGCTCATATGGAAAGGCAAAGACTTTGGACCGATGTATAAAGCCGAACACCGTGCACGAACTACAGGGCATATTTCCAGTCAAATGGCAAAAATAGACAATGAAATTGTTGACGAATCCGAATTAAACACCTTTGAACCACTTGTTGGTATTCACCACAAATGGTATAATGCTTTTATTCCTGTTTTAGTAGTTATTGGCGGAACAATTTTAGGATTACTTTACACCGGAAGCGAAGGAAATGGACACGTTTGGAGCGATGCTTCTTTGGGATTCTTTAAAAAATTATCCATTGTTATAGGTAATGCCGATTCATACAGTGCTTTATTGTGGTCAAGTTTAGCCGGTGTTTTCACCGCATTAATTATGACTCTTTCGCAAAAAATCATGTCATTATCGGATGCTGTGGAATCTATTTTGGCAGGGTTTAAAACTATGATGAACGCCATGATAATTTTAATATTGGCTTGGTCATTGGCGGAAATTACAGACTTATTGCATACTGCCGATTTTATTACCAATTTATTAGCCGGACATGTTACCCCTCTTTTAATTCCCACGGTAACATTTGTTTTGGCGGCATTGGTTGCTTTCTCTACCGGTTCATCATGGGGAACAATGGCAATCTTATACCCTTTAATGTTACCTGCAGCGTGGAATGTTGGCGTAGAAGCTGGAATGGAATATGCGGCAATTATGCCGATATTTTATAATGTTGTAGCCTCGGTATTGGCGGGCTCTGTTTTGGGCGACCACTGCTCTCCTATTTCTGACACCACAATTTTAAGCTCATTGGCCAGCTCGTGTAATCATATCGACCATGTAAAAACACAAATGCCTTATGCATTAACCGTGGGCTCTGTGGCTATATTTTTAGGTACTCTTCCAGCCGCAATGGGAATTTCATCTTTTATTTTATTTCCTGCAGGAATTGTCATTTTATATTTTATTGTAAATTATTTTGGGAAAACCGTAGAAAATTAAAAACACCAAACCAAATGAAAAAAATTACCTGTTATTTGTTCTTGACAGCTCTTGCATTTATTTCATTTGCTCAAAATGATTTAACAAAAAAAGAACTTTATTACAACGTATATAAACCCGAAGAGGTAATTGACAGTATTTACGGCATTAGAATATACGAAAAGCTAAATACACGACTGGGCGGCGACTCTACAAGACACGGTAATGACGGGCACGCTGCCGAAGGTTTCATTATGGATTATTACAATAACGACCAATTATTGCATAAAGGATATTACGAAAAAGGACAGTTGAAATTATACAAAAACTATTATCCTAACGGTAATTTGGAGCGTAATTTTCGTCAAATAGATATAAAAAAGAGCAAAATGACGCTTTATTATCCCGATGGAAAAATAAAATCAGAAATTACTTATATCTACGACCAACCCTTAAAGTGGACGGATTACTACCCAAATGGCAATCCTGAGTATTACGAAGAAAACAATAAAACATTTGAATATTACGTAAAACAAGTTAGTTATTACAAAAACGGAGCGCCAAAAAAATCATTGGAACTGACCAATAAAAAGAAGTTGGAATACACCGAAACCGAATATTACCCTAACGGGAAAATAAAAGCACAAGGTATGGTTATTTTTAATCGTGCGGTTTACGATTACCAGCGAAAAGGCAAATGGTTATATTATGATGAAAACGGTGTGCCGGTAAAAGAAGAATTTTACGCCAACGGTGTGTTGGAAAAAGAAAAAGATTTAAGATAAATGTCCGGATTAAAGTTTAAAGTCAAGGCATTGACTCAACGTTTTACGTTAAAAACTATTCTCAAATACACATTAATTTCCTTATTATTTGTAATTGTTCTCCTATTTTCGGTTGATGCCTATGTAACACACAAAGTAAAATCCTATTTATATAATGATGTCAATAAAATCCCCTTCAATAAAGTGGGGTTATTACTAGGAACATCTAAAAAATTGAAAAACGGCACAGAAAACTTGTATTATACCTACAGAATTAATGCTGCCGTTAAACTCTACAAAGCCCATAAAATAAAATACATATTGGTAAGCGGTGATAATTCTACCAAATATTACAATGAGCCTGCATCTATAAAAAAAGATTTAATAAAAAGAGGCATTCCTGAAGATAAAATATTTTTAGATTATGCCGGTTTTAGAACACTCGATTCCGTGGTAAGAAGTAAAGCCATATTCGGGCAAAATAAAATCACGGTTATTTCACAACCTTTCCATAACGAACGAGCAATATTTATTGCAAAAGCTAAAGGTATTTATGCCATTGGTTTTAATGCAAAAACGGTAAATACACATTTTGGAATAAAAACAAAAATAAGAGAGAAATTTGCCCGAGTGAAAATGATGCTTGATTTGTTTTTTGATGTTTCTCCAAAATTTTACGGTGAGAAAATTAAAATCGAATAAGTATAAGTATAACCGAATATTTTTAAGCATTGACAGGCAAAAGTTACTTATTAGTCTAACTTAACATTTGATTAATATTACATTTAAACACCTTGCCTTATCACCCCGTAATTTTACAGCTGTAATAATGTAGAATTTAAATGAGTTTAGCTATCGAAAGTCCTCTGCAAAAAAATAATTTTATCAGTAATGAAGCAGTTGCTTATGCACTGAATATCCAAAGGGGTATATTGCCAAAAAAAAGACATCTGAAAAAAATATCTCCCGATTTTGGAATTATTTGGAAACCACACTCTGTTTTATCCGGCGATTTTTATTGGGTTTCTGAAAAAAATAATGAATTTTATGTTTGCGTAGGCGATTGTACCGGACATGGAATCGCCGCCTCATTATTAACTGTAATGGGAATTAATTTATTGAATTACATTGTATTGGGGAAAGATTTTTCGAAATTGGGCGATTACTTGAACGAATTGGATAAAAAATGGATTGAAACCTTTCAGGCAGAAGAAGAATCGGGCAATTTTAACAATGACTGGTTAGAACTTTCACTAATTAAGATTAATAAAAAGCAACAAACTGTTGAGTTTAGCGGAGCAAAATCCAAAATTATAATAAAAAGAAAAAACGAATTATTACAATTTAGGGGAGATAACTTTCCGATAGGCGGCTGGCAAATAGAAGATGAACGGAATTTCACATCAACTGTTATTCATTACGAAAACGGAGACGAAATTTTTCTTTTTACAGACGGCATTGTTGACCAATTTGGCGGATATAATGACAAACGTTTTGGTATAAAACAACTTAAATCTATTTTAAAATTGGATTTGAACTCTGTAAACGAAAAAATTCAGTTTTTGGATGAAACATTGAGCGAATGGCAAAACGACAATATCCAAACAGATGATATGACTATTTTAGGGATTAAGCTCTAAATCATAAATCTCTCATAATAAGTTTTATAAGTTAATTCTAAAGGGTTTTGCATTACATAGCAGATTATTTCTTTATTTGTTTGATTTGAAATTATAGCATTTTCGTTTTTTAACACTACAAAATCATCTT
The DNA here is from genome assembly GCA_002295925.1 of Flavobacteriales bacterium UBA852. Taxonomy (GTDB): domain Bacteria; phylum Bacteroidota; class Bacteroidia; order Flavobacteriales_E; family Vicingaceae; genus UBA852. The sequence continues at coordinate 81,547 of DBGO01000016.1, read as the reverse complement.
TACATAATGGTATTTCATTTACTATTAAATAACCATCACAATAAATGGAAGTATAAATATTATTAGAATCTAATGTATATTCCTTACCGGGCAATACTGTTATTTCTTCAAACTTAACTCCTTCAGTCAAAAGTTTTACACTACCTTTATTGCCAATAATATGTTTTATAATTACCGAATCTGTTTTTGTAAAAGTAAAAGATTGAGGCAAATAGTCTTGATATTGTGGTTCTAATTGAGCAGATTTTGAAATATCAGGATCAAACCATATTTGGAATATTCTGGAATTGGGATGTATTATTTCGGCATGTGTAATACCGCTTCCGGCTTGAATTACTTGAACACTCCCTGCCGGCAATTTAATCCATTTGTTTACTTTACTGTCGTAATGTGAAATTTCACCTTTTATTATTACCGACATAATTTCAAAGTATTTATGAGGGTGTTCAGGAATTTCACCTCCCTCCTTGCTCCAAGCATTAGCCCAGTAAAATAAATTTGAAAAAGGTTTACACAATGAGTTATCTTGAGGGAAACCAATTGGTTTATTCTCTATAATTCTACCATTATCAAAATAACCTTTTCCTTGTTTGTCTTTGGTAAATATTTTCATTGTAAATGAATTTTATATTTGATTTGTTGTGCTATAAAAAATGATAGTTTTTTTGCCGAAAGATAATGCAAATGGCTGCCATCGTATGTGTGATAACTGTAGCGCGAAGGTATTTCTATCCAGTATGCACCATTACGAATAAACAGCTCTCTTATTTCCTTTTCATTAAAAGAAGAATATTCATTTTCAATTTTTTCTAACGAAAAAGAAGCCGGCGGTCTAAATCCAAATATTTTTATTCCATTAGATTTTTGTTCTTTTATAAAAGTTTCAAGTTCTGCAATACTATTTTGAGATAATTTTGTTTCGGAAAATTGTTTTATATACGATTCTAAAGCTTCGGTTGTATCTTCTTTTATTTTGTAAGACTCTACCCAGCCCGTAGGATGATATTTCATTTGATAATTTTCAGGAAGTTTAAAAGGATTAATTTCTATCGGTTCAAAAGCCGTAAGAAACGGGTAAATATATTTGCGCTCCAACACCTCTCCTGTTGGTCTGTTCAGTTCTTGTAGCAAATGTTTGTTTTGGCGGGCTTTTTCAGTTAATGAAAATGGAGTTATACCCAAAACCAATATTTTTGATTCGTTGTTTCCCAGTTTATCAAGAGCAAACTCCAAAGCTTGTTTATTTATTCCACCCGAAGAATATCCTAAATTGATAATATCTGCCGATGGAAAAACTTCTGAAAATTTTTCTGGCGAAATTCCTCTGTATACTCTTGAATCGCCATAAATCACAATATCGAATTTTTTATATGGATATGTTTTATTTATCCAAAACCAATCTTTTTCATAAACCGATTGATTGTTGTCCGGCTTTAATAAAACAATCAATACGGTAAAAAGCAAAGTAAATGTAATATACAGTATTATTTTTATTTTAATATTATGCATACTTAAAATTGAAAGTAAATAAATTCTTGTTCCAGTCCGCGCAAAAACAAAATTGCCAAAGTCAACACTAACATTTCGGCTAATTCAAACACTTGCGATTTATAAATTTTGGCAAAAACTTTTTGCTTGCTTTTCAACCAATAAAAAAACTCAAACAATACTGCTACAATTAAGAATATATAGGCAGTAAAAAATCGTTCAGGATAAAATTCTTTTGTCCAATTTGATGCAAACATTTTTTCAATAATTGCAATAGCTTGCTGAATATTTTCGGCACGAAAAAACACCCATGCAATAAGCACCAAAAACATGGAAAATAAATAATGGATAAATTTTATTTTTTTGATAAATGAAACCATTCGCTCTAAACTTAAAAATGCCGCATGAAGCACACCCCAAACGACATAAGTCCAATTTGCGCCATGCCATATTCCGGAAACAATCATTGTAACCCACATAAATATATGGGCATAAAATTTACCTTTTTTATTTCCTCCAAGAGGGATATAAACATAATCTCTGAACCAAGTTGATAAAGAAATATGCCATCGTTGCCAAAAATCTTTTAATGATTTTGCCAAATACGGATGATTAAAATTTATTTTAAAATGAAACCCCATCCATTTAGCCAACCCCCTGGCAATTAAACTATAACCGCTAAAATCAAAATATATTTGAAAAGCAAAAGCAATAACTACTATCCACCAGTAATTTACACCATTATAACGTTCTACATCATTAAAACTATAATTTACAAGAGTGCCTATATTGTCTGCTAAAACTGTTTTTTGAAAGAACCCAATAATAATTAGCTTTAAGCCATTCCAAAACATTAATAAAGAAACAGGTCTGTACTCGGCTAATTGTTTTAGCAAGTCTTTTGCTCTGATAATTGGTCCGGCAACCAACTGAGGGAACATACTTAAATAAGCGAAAAAGTGAAATATATTTTTTACGGGCATTAATCGATTTTTGTAAATATCTATGGTATAACTCATCGATTGAAAGGTATAAAAACTAATTCCAACAGGTAATATAAGAGCAAATGAAGGGATATGCTCTGTTAATTTAAATTGAACATTAAAAGTTTGAAGTGCAACATCTATATTCTGAGCAATAAACAAGCTGTATTTAAATATTGCCAACGAGCCAATATTCATCAATAATGAAATTAGTAAATACCTTTTTTTATACTTAGGAAATTTCACCATAAACATACCGGCAAAATAGTCGACCAATCCACTAAAAATTATCAAGAACAAAAATCGCCAATCCCACCATCCGTAAAAGACAAACGACGCCAATGTGATATATATCCACTTACTTTGCTTTTTACGCTTAAAAAATTGCCATCCGGCAAAAAAAAGCAAGGCAAATACTATGAATATAAATGAGTTGAAGAGCATTTATCTGCTTAATTTAATTTTACTTCTATCCGGTTTTTTATTTAATAGTATAAAATCTATTATTCCTTTTAAATATCCTAAGCCATAAGAAAAATGCAAAATAAAAAACACGTAAGCGACTTTAAACGCTTCGGCGATTTTTTTACTTTGTTTAAACGCAAAAACTATTGCCAGAATTATATAAAAAAATATTCCTAAAAAATATAAATAAACAAACATAGGAACAAACACACTTACCAAAAGACCTAAAAATAAATATAAAGCAAATAACAACGGAACTATCTGACGAACTGTAGTAACTGTTTTATGTTTTTTGTTTACATATACTTTCCAGTAACCGTATTGGTAATATTGTCTAAAAAGTTTCTGAAAATTTCCCCTTACATAATATTTTGATTTTATTTCGGGCGATAAATAAATTTTAAACCCGTTTTTTAGTAATCGATAATTAAATTCATCATCCTGATTACGCGTTAATTCCTCATCAAAATATCCAATTTTATCAAACACTTCATTTTTATATGCTCCAAATGCTACGGTATCAACATATCCGAATTTGGTGGCAGTTCTAAAATGTGCATTACCCACTCCAAACACCGATGCCATTGCTTTGCCAATTAACTCTCCTGTTTTATTCTCATAAACATTTTCTATTATTCCTCCCGCACATCCAACATCATTATAATTATTTAAAATCTCTACATTTTTTTTAATGAAATTTTTATCGGCAATTGCATGTGCACCAAAAATTATTTTTAAAGGATGTTCTGTGGCTTTCAATCCAATATTTAAGGCATAAGGTGTAGTTTGTTTTTCATTTCTCAGAATTGTCAGTTGAGTGAACTCTGCCTTTAACTTATCTAAAATTTCACAAGTATTATCCGTGCTGAGTCCATCTACAACAAATACATGAATTTTATCTTTAGGATAATCATTTTCGAAAAATGAACGAACACATTTTTCAATGTAATCTTGTTCATTACGACAAGGAATTACTATGTCTACATCAGGATATATCATCTTATAAAATCTATTGACCACACCTTTGGATGCATTAGTAATTGATATCTGCCGTCAGGTAATGCATCCGGATTTATTCGCCAATATGGATTGGAGTTTTCTGCTAAATCGGATAAATAGGTTAACTCGTTACCTATCCTGGTTTGATAGGTTTCAAACTCAAATAAATCATTGCTATATAAAGATTTAAAATCCATTAATTTTTGGTTATTTAAGTAGGATAAATTAATTTCTTCATGCGAACCGTGTGATGATATGGACTGAAATTTGCCCAAAGGCCAATCATAGTCACTTAATATGCTCAGAATTTCATCATCTATATTTACAATATTTAAAGAATCTTCGCCTGTTAACATAAGTTCTATGCCGTTATTAGTATAATTATATACATAATTCCTGTTAAATATTGCATTAATTTCATCAGCTGTTTTGTCATATAAATAATTGGGATAGTATTTTTTATCTATTAAAAATGTATTGATGGATAAATGTGGTTGTACATCAAATTTCTCTATGTTGCTGCAATAATGAATTAAATCGATATATTTTTTTTGTAAATCTTTATCTTCTTTCTGAGATGGGTCTCCATAAAGCACATAATAGGTTGCAACATCGGATTTGTTTAACAAATATTTTTCTATAGAAATAGCATAATATGCATATTGAAGATCTCTTTTGTGAACATCATGTCTTATTACAATTAATTTATCCGGTAGTGGAGCATATCTGTTTGCCCAGTATTTTTTAAAACTCCAAAATTTAAATCCTCTTTTTTTCAGTGATTCAATAAACCGATAATAATCGGGTAATGAAGCTTTACTCTCTTCAATAGTAGCAGGAGGATAAGCATCTTTTTTACATCCTACAAATGTGACTACCATTAATATTGCCAATACGCTACAGTGCAGATATTTTTTCATAAAAGTTGAGTAATTTAATTTCTTCTTTTTTCCAATTATAATTTTCCATAACTAATTTCTTACCTCTCTCTCCCATTTTTTTGGCTTCATCCGGATGTGTAAAAAGATAATCAATGGCATTGGCAATTTGTTCTACATCTAATGGATTTACACAAATTCCACATTTGTTTTTTTCAATAATTTCTCTCCAAAGCGGAAAATCTGAGGCTATAACAGGTAAACCAAAAAGCATATATTCAAACATTTTAATGGGAAGTGAATCTACATGGTTTACAGTTGGATGCAAAACCAATAACCCGGCAAATGAATCACTGAGTATTTTAGCAACTTGTTTTCGGTCTACAAACCCATGAAATTTAACCTTTTTCCATCCGGGTAATATTTTCACTTGCTCAAATAATGATTCGGGAGAAAATGCTCCTGCTAAATCCAAACAAACATCATTTTCGGTCAATTGCAAGGCATTCACCATTTCTTTAATTCCTCTTATTTCTGTAATTCCGCCAACATAACATATATTTTTTCGTTCGCTAAAGGGATTTTGATTTTCGCTTAAATTTAATTCTTCCAGAAGAGGGTAATTGTTAATGTTTTCGGTATTGGGATTTATTTTAAGAAATCTTTCTTTAATATGAGGCGTTGCGGTAATTATACCATCGAGTTTTTTAGCAACTTTATTTTCATACCACTCAACCATTTTGCTTAAAAACTTAGCAACATTTTTATTTAAATATGGCTTAGATAAGAGTTGGCGAGGTAAATCTTCATGCGCATCATAGATTACTTTTTTGCCTTTTTTCTTCAATTTTGGCGCTATACGAAGTAGTTCGGGATCGTGAAGATGGTATATTTCAGCATTTACTTCTAATGCTTTTTGGTAAACTGCATCAACTGCTTTTGTAAAACGCTGTAATCTTCCGGTATAATTTACAGGTACATTAACAATTTTAACATTATTAATAGTTTCATTAACGCCGTTTACACAAACCAAAGAAACATCATATCGCTTTGCCAATGAACTACATTCTTTAACAAATATCCTGATATCGTTGTATTTATGTACAGATGTAAGGTGACAGATTTTCATTAATTACGAAGCTAAATATTTGTCAATTACTGTATTTACATCTCCACTTTCCATCAACACGCCTTTATTAATCCATATTGCTTTTGTTGCATATTGACGAATAGAGTCAAGGTTATGACTCACAATTATAATAGTTTGCCCACTTTTAATTATTTCTTTCATTTTATTTTGACTTTTCTCTCTAAATCTAAAATCCCCAACACCTAAAATTTCGTCAATAAGCATAATATCTCGTTTTAAATGAACGGCAATAGAGAAACCCAATCGGGCTTGCATCCCGGATGAATAATGCTTTACAGGTTCGTAAATAAAGTCTTTTAATTCGGCAAAATCAATAATATTTTGCAATTGTGCTTTAATTTCTTTTCGGGTAAACCCCATAATGACACCATTCAAAAATATATTTTCATATCCGCTTAAATCTTGTTTAAATCCTGTTCCTAAAGATAATAATGGCGAAACAGAACCATTGACTTGAATGATTCCTTTGTCGGGTTCATAAACTCCGGCTATTATTCTCAGCAGCGTACTTTTGCCCGAACCATTACTACCTACAACGCCTAATATCTCACCTTCTTCAAGTGCGAAACTTACATCTTTTATAGCCCAAAACTCTTTATTTTGTTTTGTACTACTTCCTTTAAGCAAATCATTAAAAAACGAACGGACTGTTACCTTTTTAAAACGACTAAGCTTAAATTTTATACCAATATGATTGGCTTCTATTATATATTTCGATTCCATATTAAATGTCTTTAGCTATATTTTTTTGATATTTATTAAATATATATACGCCCAATAGGAATAGAAAAACGGAATATGCCACAAAAATCAAAAAGATATTGTCAGGCGGTAATCCTCTGACAAATATATTTTTATAAGTATTCAGCAACGATGCAAAAGGATTTACCCATAGATAAATATTAAGGTATTTTTCCGGAATCATTGTTAAATCATATAATGCAGGCGATAAATACAAACCTATTTTTAAGGCAAATTGCAAAATATTTTCCAAGTCTCTAAAATAAACCCCAACGAAGGACACCAACAAGGCAAATCCTGTAATAAATATAAACTGCGTAAAAATAACCGGAATAGCCCATAGCATATTAATATTTATAGTTGCATCGAAAATAAACAACATAGGAATAAGCACCACTAATCCCATTAAAAAGTTAACCAATCCGAGTAACACCTGATTTACAGGAAAAGTAACAGTTGAAATTTTAACCGTTTGAATTAGTTTGGCATTGGAAATTAAAACTTTTGTAGAATTTGCTGTAGACAGAGAAAACCAACGCCAAGGCAACAATGCCGAAAACAGCAGCACAGGATATTGCGGCCCTCCTCTTTGAAAGATTACTTCTACTAAAATAATATAAATTAACATCATAAAAAGCGGGTCGAGAATTGCCCACACAAACCCCAATAATTTATTTTGATACCTGATTTTAAAATCAGATAAAAACAAGTATTTGAGCAAATCGTAGCTTCTTATAAGTTCTTTCAATTCGTTTACTAAAAACTGCATCTATTATAAGTTTTTATAAATATCTAAAAGTTTTTGTTCTTCATTTTCCCAATTATATTTTTCTGCTGCAAGTTTAGTATTGGCTTTCATTTGTTTGTATTTTTCTTCATCAGAAAATATTTCTTTCACTGCTTGAGCAATACTTTCAGGTTTTTCGGGATTAAATGTCGTTCCAATATTATTTTTTTTTACTATTTTTTCCATTTCAGGAAAATTACTTGAAACTACCGGTATTCCACCCAATAAATATTCGAAAATTTTATTTGGTGCGCAGTAATAATAACTTAAACAAGCATTAATGATGGGAGCTACACCTAAATCGGCTTCTTGCGTATAAGCAGTAACTTCATTTGGTCGCACCGGTCCGTAATATGAAAACCTGTCGGCTACATTATTCTCATTTGCTATTTTTATTAGTGTATTTTTAAAACTCTCTTTTCCATATCCCATCATAACTAAATACATATTGGGCAAGAATTTCAAACTACGAACTAAATTTTCTAAACCTCTGTTAAAAGTAATGCCGCCGGTGTATATCAATAATTTATAATTTTCGGGAATATTTAGAGCTTCTCTTAGTTTATTGTTTCGGCTTTCATGGTGTTCTTCTATATTTTTTGATGGTGCATTCATCACAACATACACCTTGTTTTTTAAACGATAACGTGATTGTAATAGCTCTGCAATTTTTTCGCCAACTGTAATTACAGCATCGCACTTACGTGCGAAATAACCCTCAAACCGATAGGATAAGAATTTATAAAATACCGATGGTTTTTGCAGCTTGTTTCTGTCTACATATAATTCGTGCGAATCATAAACTAATTTAGCATTATGTTTTTTAGCAGCTTTATAAGCAGCATAAAGTGTATTCATATCATGCGCATGATATACATCAAAAGGTTTTGATTGTTTAAGTGCTCGTGATGTTTTTCGGTAAAAATCGTAATAGGTTAATGGTCTGTAAACACTCAATAACACAGATTTAAAAGCATTATACATTCCTTTATAAAGGAAATTATTTTTATACCAATGTAATTCGGGAGTTGCAGGTTTAGCTGTTTTTTGATTTTTTGTTTGTTGCGTAGTTTGTTCTGAATTTTGTAAAGGTGTTGATATTACAGCATTTTTATTCGATTGTTTTTTCTTTCTGCCAAAAATTCTTTTATGAAACGGGTTTAACTCAACTCGATTAATGATTAAGCCATTACGATTCTCTTTTTTTTGCAAACCATCTTTATAAAGCGCGTATACTTCAACATGATAACCGGCATTGATTAAACTTTCAGCTTCTTTAAAAACTCGGGAATCATTTGTACAATGATTAAAAACAAACATACAAACACGCTTCATTCACTGGATATTTTAGCTTGCAAAAGTAAGAAATATTATACAGGAGGCAAATTTAGATTCTTTTACTTTAGTTTTCTGCTTTATCTAAATCTTCATACACAGAATTGACACTTCGATATTCGGTAACAACACCCTTCAAAACCTTTACCAAACTATCATTTTTTTGTTGTTGAATGAACATATCCATTTGTTCAACTGCATGCAAAATTTTACCTTTATCGGGAATGGAGACCTTTGCTATCATAATTTTTTCATGAGGCGTAGGCAAAGTGTTTTCATTATCTGCCAACAGTTCTTCGTATAATTTTTCGCCGGGTCGCAAACCGGTATATACAATTTGAATGTCTTTGCCCAACTCTAAACCTGACAGCTTTATCATTTTTTTTGCTAAATCTACAATTTTAACCGATTTACCCATATCAAAAACAAAAACCTCTCCTCCATTTCCCAAGGCAGCCGCTTGCAAAACCAATTGACAAGCTTCGGGGATAGTCATAAAATATCTCGTAATTTCAGGGTGAGTAACCGTTACCGGTCCGCCACGTTCTATTTGTTTTTTAAACAACGGAATAACCGAGCCATTAGAGCCCAACACATTGCCAAATCGAGTACAAATGTATTTTGTATCCGATTGTTCGTTTAATGTCTGGACATACATTTCGGCAAAGCGTTTGGTCGCTCCCATTACATTGGTTGGATTAACGGCTTTATCAGTGGAAATTAAGATGAATTTCTCGGCTTTATTTTCCAAAGCCAAATCGGCAACAATTTTTGTTCCCATAATATTTGTCAATACACTCTCGGCAGGATTATCTTCCATCAAAGGAACGTGTTTGTATGCTGCTGCATGAAATACAACTTGTGGTTTAAAATGTTCAAAAACCCGTTGCATTCTTGCCTTGTTTCTTACATCCCCAATAACAATTTCGTAAGGCACTTTTTTTAACAATACTTTTAGCTCATTATCCAAATCATAAAGCGGACTTTCGGCAATATCGAGTAAAATCAATTTTTTGGGTTCGTAATTGAACAACTGCCTCACTATTTCACTGCCTATTGAGCCGGCTGCTCCGGTAATTAAAATTGTTTTATCTTGTAAAGTTTTAGAAATGTTTTTAGTGTCTAATTCAATAGGTTTTCTGCCCAATAAATCTTCAATTTTTACTGATTTTATCTGCTTAAAGCTCAACTCTCCATTTATCCAAGTGTTGATAGGAGGCACATTTAAAACCGTAACATTGTGTTGCAGGCACAACTCTATTATTTTCTTTTTATTTTCGGGTGCAATTAAATTGGATGATATAATCAACGTTGTTGGTGATAACTTTTTGATTAACTTTTCCAATTTTGATGAATGATAGATTTTTACTTGCTCAATTTGCTTACCGTCTTTCTTTTTATCATCATCAATAAAAGCAGCAACTTTTAATTTTGAACGAACATCTCGATCAACGGCTCTTTTCGTAATCACTCCTGCACCACCAGCACCATAAATAATAGCATTATTTTTTTCTTTAGAAGGGTTTTTCAACTCCATATAAAATACCTTTACGGCAATTCTAAAGGTAATTAGGGCAAAAGTTGTAGCCAACAGTTCAATTCCGATAATAGAAAACGGAACAATAAATTTATGGTCGAACAAATAATAACGGATAGCATTTAGCATCACCAATGTTAATGACCCGCCAAGAATACTTAAAAATATTCGCGAAGCATCTTGAGTGCTTGTATATCTGATAATTCCCGCATAAGTTTTAAAGATGTAAAAAAACAATACCCTAACAATAAGAAAAACAGGCAAAACCACCGGAAAGGTCTTAATTTCAGTATCGGGAATATTAAAATTAAAGCGCAAAAGGTAGGCTATCATTATTGCTATCAATGATGCGGTAATATCAAATAAAAAGATAATCCATCGAGGTGTGTTATGTTTAAAAATATCGGTCATGTATAATGAGCAAAAATACTATTAATATGCTAAATTTAGAAATAATGCGTTAATCATACCGTGAATTAGTATCTTTATGGCATATTTACCGTTGATATGAATCTAAACAATGATAAGTTAAAATATCAGACTTTATGTAAGCAAAACGATAACATCCCACTTTTCTTACAATACAATTGGGTAAATACATTATATGAACATTGGGAAATTTCTCTTTATTACAAAGGTGATGATTGCTATGCTTTTATGATTTTTCCTATTCAAAAGAAAAAAGGTTTTACATTAATTCACATTCCTGCATTATCGCCTTTTCAAGGATTTTTCATTCACTATCCTCCGGGACAAAAAACACACAAAAGAATTTCTTTCGAGCATGAGGTTTTGCAGTACTTTATTAACGATATGCCAAAATATGATTGGCTCAGGCAAAAATTACCCTATGATTTTAAAAATTTCTTACCCTTTTACTGGAATGATTTTACCCTATATCCAAAAATTACTTACGAATTGAATTTGATTTCTAATTCTGAAAATGAATTATGGCAAGGATTAAAAGAAAGCTTACGACGAAACATCAAAAAAGCTGAAAAACAATTAACCATTGAAGAAAGTAACAGCATCAGCAACTTATATCAATTAAAAGCAGAACGAAAAAATATTGAACCGGTCAATTATTCCTTGGATTACCTCAATAAGATTATAAAAGCCGTAAACAACAACTACATTTTATATTATGCCAAAGATGAAAACCAAAGTATCATCGCCGGCGTTTTAGTGGTATATGATAATGATAAAGCTTATTACCTGTTGGGAAGTGTAAAAGAATCGCATAAGAACAGCGGTGCACTCAGTTTATTATTATGGAAAAGCATAGTTAAATGCAAAACGCTTGGCATTTTCCATTTTAATTTTGAAGGAAGTATGCTTAAACCGATCGAGCGATATTTTAGAAGTTTTGGCGCAGAACAATATGTATATTTTGAGGTTGAAAAAATAAACAATCCATTATTAAAATTAAAAAAGAAAATTATTTAAGAAGTGAGTTACAAATTCTTCAATAATCTTTATTATAACCTTCTCTAGAAATTCGAACCTGGACCGTCCCGATTAAAAGTCGGGATACTCTACCTTCAATAAAAAAAGCCCAAGCGGTGGCTTGAGCTATTATTTTGTGATCGCGGCAGGATTCGAACCTGGACCGTCCCGATTAAAAGTCGGGATACTCTACTTTCAATAAAAAAAAGCCCAAGCGGTGGCTTGAGCTATTATTTTGTGATCGCGGCAGGATTCGAACCTGCGACCGTCTGCTTAGAAGGCAGATGCTCTATCCAGCTGAGCTACGCGACCATCATTTATTTTGCCTTTTAGCGCCTCAATCTCTTGAGGCGCTTGCAAAATTGCTGGGCAAAAGTATCAAAAAAAGATTAATTTCAAAATTTAGCAATCAAAATTTATCAATTTCAATCTTAATAACGATAATGTTCAGGTTTATATGGGCCTTCAGGCGTTACACCAATGTAAGCCGCTTGCTCCGGAGACAATGTATCCAACTCTACTCCTATTTTTGCTAAATGCAATCGGGCAACTTTTTCGTCCAAATGTTTTGGCAAAGTATAAACCTTATTTTCATATTTATCGGAATGGTTCCACAATTCTATTTGTGCCAATGTTTGATTGGTAAACGAATTTGACATTACAAATGAAGGGTGTCCTGTTGCACAACCTAAATTCACCAATCTTCCTTCTGCCAATAAAATAATATCTTTTCCGTCAACAGTATATTTATCTACTTGTGGTTTGATGGTAACTTTAGAGTCGCCATAATTATCATTCAACCAAGCAACATCAATTTCATTATCAAAATGACCAATATTACAAACAATGGTTTTATCTTTCATTGCTTTAAAATGGCGACCAACAATAATATCTTTATTTCCGGTAGCTGTTACAACAATATCTGCTTCTTTTACGGCATCATCCATTTTTTTTACTTCAAAACCGTCCATTGCTGCTTGCAAAGCACAAATCGGGTCAATTTCGGTAACAATCACACGTGCACCATTTCCTCTTAATGATGCAGCCGAACCTTTACCTACATCGCCATAACCGGCAACTACGGCAACCTTTCCTGCTATCATTACATCGGTGGCACGACGAATAGCGTCAACCAATGATTCTTTACATCCGTATTTATTGTCAAATTTAGATTTGGTTACAGAATCGTTAACATTTATTGCCGGGATTGGCAATGTGCCGTTTTTCATTCTTTCGTATAAACGATGCACACCGGTAGTTGTTTCTTCAGATAAACCTTTAATTCCTTCTACCAATTCAGGATAACGGTCAAAAACCATATTGGTTAAATCACCGCCATCATCCAAAATCATATTTAACGGCTGTCCGTCGGGGAAAAACAATGTTTGCTCAATACACCAGTCAAATTCTTCTTCGGTCATACCTTTCCAAGCATATACAGGAATACCGCGAGCCGCTATTGCTGCCGCTGCATGATCTTGTGTAGAGAAA
>DBGO01000016.1:0-67932 GCA_002295925.1 Flavobacteriales bacterium UBA852 | reverse complement strand
TGATCTTGTGTAGAGAAAATATTACACGACGACCAAGTAACTTCTGCACCTAATTCTACTAATGTTTCAATTAACACTGCCGTTTGGATAGTCATATGCAAACAACCGGCTATACGCGCGCCTTTCAGTGGTTTTGTATCTTTGTACTCTTCGCGCAAAGACATTAATCCCGGCATTTCTGCTTCTGCCAATTCTATTTCTCTTCGCCCCCAATCGGCAAGGGTGATATCCTTAACTTTGTAAGGTAATTTTTCTGTAGTTTTACTCATTCTTTACTTATTTTTAACAAAAATTTCTACAAATTTACAAATACTTTTATTCTTATTCCAATTTATGTTGATAATAGAAAAAGAAATTAACCCCGGAACTAAACTTTTGGTGTGGAAAATAACCGAACCGTTGAGTTTTTTTCTTTCGGCTATGCCTGAAAATTTCTTTACAGAAACTAAAAATATAAACAATCAAAGAATAATCCTTCAAAAAGCGATTAAGTATTACCTTACACAAAAAATATTTCCGGATACGGATATTATAAAGGATGAAAACGGCAAACCGTACTTAACAAACAATAAACATCTTTCCGTTTCGCATAGCGAGAATATGGCTTGTGTAGTGTTCAGTGATAAAAATTGCGGTGTGGATATTGAAAAAATATCCGATAAAGTTTTGAGAGTGAAAAGAAAATTTATAAACAACGATGAAAGCAAACGATTTCCGAATGATAAAAATTCACTAACCCTCATGTGGTGTTGTAAAGAATCGCTGTACAAACTCTACAATATACGAGGAATAGACTACAAAAACAATTTTGTTATTCAATCTATTGATTACGCACAAAATACCGTTCAAGCCAAAGTAAACAGCAATACTCATACGCTCTATTTTGAACTAATTGAAGATTATTTTCTTACTTTTACCTTTTGAAAATAACGCAAGCTTTGAACACTTCTTCAAGTATATATAACGAAATTGAGAACAATGCCAAGCAAGGAAAAAAATCCATTGCAGTACTTATAGACCCCGATAAACACAACCAAAGAGAACTGACGGATTTGATACAGCAATATGAAAATCTCCCGTTCGATTATTATTTTATCGGCGGAAGCTTGCTTTATACCAACCGTTTTGAATCGACAGTTAAAACAATAAAAGAAAACAGCAAAAAGCCGTGCATTATTTTCCCGGGCAGTTTTGAGCAAGTCAGCCAATACGCCGACGCCTTGTTGCTTTTATCATTAATTTCGGGTAGAAATCCCGAATATTTAATTGGAAATCACGTATTAGCCGCCCCAAAACTAAAAAAAAGCAATTTAGAGGTAATATCTACCGGTTATTTACTTATAGAATCCGGAAAACTGACAACAGCTTCTTACATTTCGCACACTATACCAATTCCATACAACAAACCTGAAATTGCGGTAACTACAGCGTATGCCGGTTATTTAATTGGGATGAAAGCGATGTATTTGGATGGCGGTTCGGGTGCAGAATTCCCTGTCCCTACATCCATTATTAAAGCGGTAAAACAAGAAGTACCTGTTCCTTTAATTGTTGGCGGCGGCATTAAATCTGACAAAGATATTGCCAAAGCATTTAATGCCGGTGCAGATATTGTGGTAATAGGCAATGCTTTGGAAGAAAATCCCGACTTACTGAAAGAACTGACCGAAAAAAACAACATAAAATATGTTTAAAATCACATTTTTGGCGCAAAGTGATGAATTATCGAAGCTTGCTGAAAGAATTGCACATCAACACCATGGCTATGTCGTTCCCGATTACGAAAAAGAATACCGCGAAATGGTTAATCGTGAATTAAGTACGTTGGATTATTACCGCATTGCAAAAGGAATGTTAAACAAAGAATTGGAATACGAAAACACATCAAAAAAATTCTTGATTTCCATTAATAACCCTTATTTGATTTATAATAAATCTTTAGCACAAAGTGGAGATGTCCATCCTAAATTTACAGATGTGATAAATCAATGTAAGTATGATTATGTTTTATTGCCTAATAATAATGAATTCAACACTGAAAACATCGAAATAAAAAACATTAAACAATTCAATATTAAAGAATTAGAAGATTTAATTAAAAATAATATTTAATGATTACCATTGGAATAATAATTATAACCGTTTTAATCTCTTTGTATGCAAATAGTAATAGTGATGTTTATTACAAATTGTTATACAGTCCTTATTTGGTCACCGAAAAAAAACAATGGTATCGTATTATTTCTCATGGGTTTATTCATTCGCAAAACAATATTTTTCATCTGATTATAAACATGTATGTGCTTTATCTTTTCGGAAGTTTAACAGAAAAACTTTACCTGTCCTTTTTAGGTCCTCGCGGATATATGTTTTACATTATGCTCTATTTAGGCGGATTGATCGCCGCATCACTTCCGGCATTAAAAAAACACAAAAACGACTACACTTACAATGCCGTAGGTGCTTCCGGAGCAGTATCGGCAGTAGTTTTTAGCAGTATTTTATTTATTCCGCTGCAAGGCATTACCTTTATTTTCTTTCCCTTTTTCAGCATTCCTGCGTTTATTTTTGGTGCATTATACCTTATTTACGAATACTATATGAGCAAACGTGCCGCTGACGGTATCGGACACGATGCACATTTTGCAGGTGCACTCTTCGGAATCGCTTTTACCATTATTGTAATTCCACAATCTTTTTTCATTTTTATTAATCAAATAAAGGATTTTTTCGGTTAACAAATAGGTATCCCCATCTAAATACCTGACTGTCTTTCAATTTATTTCAAACAAAATCCGATAACTTTCGTAGAAATAAATAAATTTACTTTTTTAATCTTCAAAATTCATGAGTGAGACATCACTTTATATCAACCTGAATGGTGAATTCATACAACAAAACGAACCGGTTTTTACTTCACAAAACCGAGCTTTCCGGTATGGTGATGCATTATTTGAAACCATCCGTATCATCAATGGAAAACCTTTCAACTTAACGGCTCACTTTGAACGATTAAAAAAAGGATTGCAATTGCTCGGTTTTGAAAAAACGCCAAATTTTACATTTCGTTATTTGGCAGAGCAAATTCAGGAAACTATCAACAAAAACAACATTAATCAAGGCGGAAGAATGCGCCTTACTATTTTTAGAAATGATGGCGGTAATTACATTCCGCAAACGAATAGCAAATCATTTTTAATTGAAGTTTTTCCATTGAGCAACAACTTATTTTCACTCAACGAGAATGGATTAAAAATAGATGTTTGCAAAAAATTCACTTTGCCAAAAAGTTTATTTCAAGGAATAAAAACGGCAAATGCTCTCCCCTTTGTTTTAGCGGGAATTGATGCTAATAAACAAAATTTAGACAATTTAATTCTGTTGAATCATAACAACCGTTTGTGTGAAGCAATTTCTTCAAACCTGTTCCTCTTTAAAAACAACACCTTGTATACGCCTTCGCTTGATGAAGGTTGTGTTGCAGGTACAATGAGAAAAAAAATTCTTGAAATTGCCCAAAATATGGGAATGACGGTTTTTGAATGTACTTTGGTTCAAGGTAATTTGCAACAAGTAGATGAAATTTGGCTCTCAAACGCCATTAACGGTATTCAATGGGTGAAAGAAATCCCCGGCAAAGATTACGGGAATTTCTATGCACAAAAAATTATTGATGAATTAAATAAATCAATTACGGATTAATTCCACGAAGGATTTTCAGGGAAATTGGCTAACATTTTATATTTCCCACCTTTTTTTTGCAATACCTTGTACCACAAATCTTTATCCGAACGGATGATATCTTCTTCACTAATATCATCAACCAACCACGATTCACGTTTTAATTCCATATCCAACTGTTTTTTACCCCAACCCGAATAACCCAAGAAAAACTTTATCTCATTCGGAAAAATTTGTTGATTTTCAATCATTTCTTTCAATTGGTCAAAGTTTCCAGCCCAATACAAATTGTTTTTAATCTTCACACTTCCATCAATATATTCGCCTTGATTATGAATGTAAAATAATTTATCATTTTCTACAGGTCCACCCAAATAAACAGTTGTATCAAACTCGGGGAAATCAGGCAAAACTTCATCCAAGCGTATATCTGTAGGTTTGTTCAGTATAAATCCGAAAGCTCCGTTTTCTTCATATTCGGTAAGCAATACCACAGAACGTTTAAAAAACGGGTCTTGCATAAGCGGTTCAGCCAATAACACTCTTCCCTTTTTGGGTTTTAATTTATTTAATTCGGAAATTTTGTAATTCAGTATGTTTAAAGGTGTATTTTCCATAGTATATTTGTTTAAATTTTAAATTTATTAAATTTCTTTCAAACTTTATTCCATTGTTGATAAACTGCTGTATTTGTCAGAATAACCTTTAATATTTATTAAAAATGTGTCATTTTTTCATACTTTACCGCTTATGATTGAAGATGTTCAGAATTACTTAAACGAAATACGGCGCGATTTCATGAAACAATCGCTTAGCGAAAATGATGTTGAAAAGTCGCCGTTTGACCAATTTGCCAAATGGTTTGAAGAGGCAGTCAACTCACAAATTCTTGACCCTTATGCAATGACTGTCTCCACGGTTGACAATAATTGCAAACCCTCTTCAAGAGTCGTTTATTTAAGAGATATTTCCGAAAACGGATTAATTTTTTACACCAATTACTTGAGTCGTAAAGGGCACGACATTGAAGTCCACCCATATATTTCCGTAAATATTTATTGGGCAGAACTGGAAAGACAAATAAGAATAGAAGGCACGGTAAACAAAGCACCTAAAGAAAAATCGGACGAATATTTTGCCAAACGTCCCAGAGAAAGTCAGATTGGTGCTTGGGCAAGCGAACAAAGCTCAGTAATTGAAAGCAGAACAGTTTTGGAAGAACGTGTAAAATATTTCACCGAAAAGTTTAAAGATAAACCGGTTCCCCGCCCACAACATTGGGGCGGATATATAATAAAACCCTATTATTTTGAATATTGGCAAGGTCGTCCGAATAGATTACATGACAGAATTGTTTATGTATTGGAAAATAACCAATGGAAAATTAAACGCTTGGCACCTTAATGAACCTTTATTTGGAATATTTCTCAATCAACAAAGCTTTATTTCAAGAAAAGACTCCCGAAAATTTAGCTCTGTGCATCGTTATACCTTGTTGTAACGAGCCCAACGCTTTACAAACTTTACAAAGTATAAAACAATGTATTTTACCAAATATAGGGATAGAAGTAATTATCATCATTAACGACAGCGAAACAGCCGAAGAAAATGTAAAGCAACTGAATGCAGAAACCTACCGTGAATTGGTTGATTTTGCTAAAAAAAATAACACCTCTAAACTTCAATTTTTAGTGCATTATGAAAAAAATATCCCGAAAAAGCACGCAGGTGTCGGGTATGCACGAAAATTAGGAATGGACGAAGCCGTCCGCAGATTAAACCACCCCAACGGCATTATTTGTTGCCTCGATGCCGATTGCACGGTTTTAGACAATTATCTTATTGAAATTTTCAAGCATTTTCACTCTCCTGAAAAAGATACTGCCACGGTATATTTTGAACATCCGGTTAGCGGCAATGAATACCCGCAAGATATTTACCGCGCCATTTACCATTACGAACTCCATTTGCGCTATTATAAAAATGCTCTTCAATACACAGGATTCCCTTTTGCCGTTTACACGGTGGGTAGCAGTATGGCAGTAAAGGCAGGGGCTTATTGCAAACAAGGTGGAATGAATAAACGCAAAGCCGGCGAAGATTTTTATTTCTTACAGAAAATGTGTAAACTTTCCAAACCGATAGAAATAAACACTTGTACGGTTTATCCATCGCCCAGAACTTCAACGCGTGTACCTTTCGGAACTGGAAAAGCCATTGCTGAAATTATTTCAAATGACAACTCAAATTATTACACATATGCTTTTGAGTCTTTTATTGATTTAAAACTATTTTTTGACAACATCGAAAAGCTTTACAACAAAGTTCATGTTGATTTACCGGCGAGTATTTCTGCCTTTTTAAAAGAAATAAATTTCAATGAGGAATTAAAAGAAATAACAGCAAACAGTCCTAATTTCAATTCTTTTGAAAAACGCTTTTATCAATGGTTTAATGCGTTTAAAGTATTAAAATTTATTCATTATTCAAGAGATAATTTTTACCCCAATCAACCGGTGGAACAAGAAACAAAAAAGCTGCTCTCGCACTTGAAAGCAGCTTTTGATAATTCCGACTTACTGGATTTTATGCGTCATTACGACCGCTTACATTCTAATACGTAAAAAGCCAAATGCCAAAGATAATGTTGGATTGTTATTAGTGAAGAATGTTACCGCATCTCGCGAAGCAATACCGGCTTCCCAACTTCCGCTTGATGTATTTACTGTTAACCCAACCGGAATATTAAACCCGTAATTTCCACCGTTGTAAAATCCGGTGCTTATTGTAGCCCATTTCAAGATTTTAAAATCCAATCCGTAAGCGATCAACATTTTTTCAAAATTTCCTGAAACTTGATTCATTGGCGAAACAATATCCAATCCCATATTTAATTTATCTTCAATTAATTCATAACTAGCTCCAAATCGAATCTTTGTCGGTAAATTCGTTTTCACAGAAGGCACTCCCGTCCATGTAAATACACCATTTTCGCCTACAAAATTTTCTGCTTCGGTAAACAAATTGTAACTGTTAAATCCTTCCGTTTTTAAAGAAATTAAAGTATCATCAGAAGCTTGATAAACATTACCGTCCCAAGTAATTGAACCAATATCGGTAATTGAGGCTCCTATTTTTAATTTTTCATTTATCTCAACACTCACGCCTAAATCAAATCCTAAACCGTGCCCAACCGAATTGGGTAAATTACCCGATTGAGTAACTGTTGACGGATTATTAACCGCAGCAGCTCCGTAATTAATATCAAACCCGGGCGTTAATGCCGAAAAGGCAGTAAATTTTCCGTTTTCACTTTCTATATTCATATAAGCCAAACCTGAAATGTACTTCACTCCTGCTCCGGCGTATAGTTTAAAACTTTCTCCGTCAATAAATTGCTTACCGTAACTTAAAGCAAACTCTCTGTACCAAGACAGTTTAAATTTAGATCCATCCAAAATTTCACTATACATTTTAGGATTGGAAGCAATACCTACGGTGTCGTTATTAGCATCTACTGTTGTTGTATCAAAATACGGTGCATTATATCCCAAAAACATAATTTGCGAGGTTGTTTCATTGGCAATTGAATACCACTGAAAGCGGTCGCGAATCATAAAAGCAACACCACCTGCTTTACCTAAGTTTATAGAAAATCCTAATGCCATAATATCGGCATTTATTGCCAAACCTTGTTCAATAAAATCTCTTGCCGCTTGCACTTTTTCAGCGTGTGTAAGCGAGTCGGAATTATAATTCATAATGGAATTTCGAAATTCCGGTTTGGATAAAGCACCCGAAAATGCAGAATAACTGCCTTCTAATAATGAAAGTGTTACTTTTTTTCCTTCATATTTTGGACTCCACCCCAAATTTGCCGGATTAATTCCAATGGATTGATAATCGGTAACAAATGTCGTGGCAACTCCTGCTCTTCCGGTTGCCGTAAATACACTCATTTCACTTTGTCCTTTTACCATACTTGCCATCGACAAGGATAACAATACTGATGCAATTGCTTTTTTCATTTCTTTAAAATTTAGTTTTTGCAAAAGTAAAACATTCATCAATAAATAAAAAATTTTTAATTCATCGAAATTTATCATATATTCGTCGAATATAGTTTACGAAACTTGACTTCAAAAAAACAAATAGAATTACCGGTTGCAACCATTACCTATTTGCAAGACCAAATCATTGAGCTGAAATTTAAAGATGATATTATTGTTACAGAAAAGGATGCTCAAATGATTGATGAAGTTTATGTAGAATTAGCCGGAAAGAAACCTTTTAAATCACTAATTGACAGTAGGGATATTCGAGGGGACTTAACAACCGAAGCACGCGATTTTTTTGCCAACGACCCTCAAGTAAGAAATTTACGTAAAGGGCAAGCCATTGTAGTAAACAGTTTAGCGAATAAACTCTTTGCTGATTTTTACCTAAAATTTCACAAACCGTTCGACCCTGTAAAAATCTTTAACAACGATTATGACAGTGCTTTTAATTGGTTACTTTCTCTACCACTCGACATAGAATATTGATTTTTGCATTTTTGTGCTTAATTTTACATGATGTACGAATTGCCCATTCTGACATATCATAGAATTATTTCAAGAAATGCAGAAAAAGGCAAAGACAAAATATTTGTTTCGCTCAAAAATTTCGAAAATCAACTGAAATACTTAAAAACAAAAGGATTTGATACTATTACATTTAGAGATATTGAAGAAGAAAATATCACAGATTTCTCAAAAAAAGTTATTCTGACTTTCGACGATGGTTACAAGTGCAATTATCAATATGCCTTTCCTCTACTAAAAAAATACAATTTTAAAGCTGTTATTTTTCTTGTTACTCAAAAAAAATTCAATAATTGGAAAAAACATCCATACGAACCTCTTTTTCCATTGCTGAACAAAGATGAAATTCTGGAAATGGATAAATATGGCATTGAGTTTGGCGGACATTCTCAAACGCACCCAATCCTCACAGAAATTGCATTAGACAATGTTTTTCACGAAATAAGAGGATGTAAAAATGATTTGGAACAGTTGCTAAACAAACCTGTTTTTAGTTTTTCCTATCCTTACGGCGCATTTAACAATAATGTTAAAGAAATTGTTAAAGAATCCGGTTTTAAATATGCCGTATCTACAAATGCCGGTGCGAAAGATTTCAGAACCGATACATTCTGTATCAAAAGAATAAACATATCACCAAAAACCAACATTTACAGTTTTAAAAATAAAACGTCAGGCAAGTATTTAAAAAAGAAAAATATCTTTACTTTGTTAAATACGCATTAAATTATTCAACAACAAATGAAAGTCAGTGGTTTTACAATAGTTCGAAACGGAGTTAAATTTGACTATCCTTTTATAGAATCGATAAAGTCCATATTACCTATTGTAGATGAGATGGTTGTTGCCGTGGGCAATTCCGAAGACAACACTTTGGAAAAGGTAAAAGAAATAAACAGTCCGAAAATAAAAATAATAGAAACTGTATGGGACGATTCTTTGCGCGAAGGCGGAAAAGTACTTGCCGTAGAAACAAACAAAGCATTTGATGCCGTTTCGCCCGACAGTGACTGGGCTTTTTACATTCAGGCAGATGAAGTTTTTTCAGAGAAAGATTTGCCAAAAATCAAACAGGCAATGGAACAATATTTAGATGATAAACGGGTTGAAGGTTTGGTTTTTGAACATTTAAATTTTTACGGCACCTACGACTATATTGCCGATTCACGTAAATGGATGAAAAAGGAAGTTCGTGTAATTAGAAACGATAAAACTATCAGAAGTTGGAAAGATGCCATGAGTTTCAGAAAAAACGGACGAGTTTTGAATTGCAAATATGTTGATGCGCTTATCTACCATTACGGTTGGGTAAAATCACCTGAAATTCAACAGAAAAAACGCGAAGAGTTTGAAAAACTATGGCACGATGACGAATATATTGAGAAAAAATTGAAAGGAAATAATGTGTTTGATTATTCAAAAATTGATTCGTTGACAAAATTTACCGGTGAACATCCCGAAGTGATGAAAGAACGAATAGCAAAAGTAGATTGGCAGGTAAATTATGACCCTACAAAAGCCGCTAAACCAAAGCTTAAACATCGCTTTGTCAATACGCTGGAAAAAATCACCGGAAAAGAAATCGGACGATTCAAAAATTATAAAATTATTTAACATTATTATACAAAATTATGTTTCCCTATCTGAGTGATTTAATCAATTATTTATTCGGCACCGATATATTTTTACCCATTCCGATGTTTGGAACTATGGTCGCATTGGCATTTTTGGCCGGAAACTACTTGCTGACCATTGAATTGAAAAGAAAAGAAAAAGAAGGACTGTTACAACCGATTACCGAAAAACAATTGGTTGGAGCAAAAGCATCTACAGGAGAATTACTGTCAAATTTTGCCATTGGCTTTATACTGGGGTTTAAAGTTTTAGGCATCATGCTCAATTACAGCGAAATAGCACCACAACTGCAACAATACATTCTTTCCATGCAAGGAAGTTTTGCGGGCGGATTATTGGGTGGAGCCATTGCAGCTTACAGTAAATACAAAGAGAAAGAAAAACAGAAAAAAGATAAACCCGAATATGTTGAAGTGAAAATTTATCCGCATCAATTAGTCGGAAACATTACCATGATTGCCGCTATATCAGGCATTTTGGGTGCTAAAATTTTTCATAACTTAGAAAATATTCATGAATTTACAGCCGACCCGGTTGGCGCATTACTCTCGTTCAGCGGTTTAAGCATTTACGGCGGACTGATTGTCGGAGGCTTTTCGGTAGTCTATTATGCAAAGAAAAAACACATTTCGCTAAAACATTTGCTTGATGCTGCTGCACCTGCTCTTATATTGGCTTATGCTATCGGACGAATCGGTTGTCAACTTGCCGGCGACGGCGATTGGGGATTACCCAACGATGCTCCAAAACCCGAATGGCTTTCGTTCCTGCCCGATTGGATGTGGGCGTTCGATTATCCCAACAATGTTTTGGGTATTGACCTAAAAACCGACTTTGCCAACCAAGGTTATGAAAGCATTACCGGCAAAGCTTGGCCTACACCATTCTACGAAACTGTAATGAGCACCATTATTTTCTTTATTCTTTGGGCTATCAGAAAAAAAATACAAATTCCCGGATTATTATTTTCCATTTATTTGATTTTTAATGGAATCGAGCGCTTTTTAATCGAACAAATTCGTATAAATCCAAAATATCACTTTTTGGGCATTGAAGCCACACAAGCGCAAATTATATCAACATTATTGATAATTTCAGGAATAGCAAGTGCAATTTATCTGTATAAAAATGGAAAAAAACAAGAAACTCGAATTATTTAAACAAGCAAAAGAGATTATTCGCGAAGTAGGTAATTTCATCAAGTCCGAACATGTAAAAGCTTCGGATGTAGAAGAAAAATCAAAAAACAGCTTGGTCACTTACGTTGATAAAACTGCCGAAAAAATGCTTGTTACCAAACTTGGCGAATTACTGCCCGAATCAGGATTTATTGCCGAAGAAGGTACTTCCGATAAAAAAGGAAATGTTTACAATTGGATTATTGACCCGCTTGACGGCACAACCAACTTTATTCATCAACTTCCCTGCTTCAGTGTCAGTGTGGCTTTGCAAGAAAACAATCAAACTATTTTTGGTGTAGTATATGAACTAAATTTAGATGAGTTTTTTTGGGCGGATGAATTTAACGGTGCTTTTTTAAATGACTCGCCTATTAAAACATCCTCTACAGAATTATTAGAAAACGCCTTAATAGCAACCGGATTTCCGTATTACGACTACCAACAATTGGATGAATATATGAATCTTTTCAGAGATTTGATGAAAAACACACGCGGTTTGCGTCGTTTGGGTTCGGCGGCAGTTGATTTGGCTTATGTTGCCTGCGGACGGTTTGATGCTTTTTACGAATACAGCTTAAATGCTTGGGATGTTGCTGCCGGTGCTTATATTGTTGAGCAAGCAGGTGGAAAAATAAGCGATTTTAAAGGTGAATACAATTATTTATTTGGCAGAGAAATAATTGCATCTAATGCAAAGGTTTACAATGATTTACTTATGAAGGTAAAACAATATTTCTCAAAATATGGCACAGAAATTGATTAAATTGCCGTATATTAACCTTAAAAAAATTTGACCTATGAAACACGCAGCATTTTTAATGGCAATGATTATTACCTTATTTGCCTCGGCTCAAAAGCCACATCACCGACCTGTAAAAGGACCTGTTAAAAAAGCAGTAAAAGCGCATCATCGAGCATCTATGAAACAAGCTTATAAATTCTTTAAGCGAACAAATATTGCTCTTTTTGCCGCACAAAAAGCATTAAAGAAAAATCACGTTTATACCGGCGATTTTGGCAAAGCTGTTGCACACCAACGTTTGGCAAAAAAATATTTAAATGCCCACAAACCCAATAAAGCTATTTACCATTCAAAACGTGCACGAGAACTGGCTAAAAAAGTAATTGCTGCCAACAAAGGCAATTGGCCCGAAAACTATGATTTTGACAATGAAGAAATGACTTTTATTAAAGATGCTCCCTCAGATGCAGAATTAGATAAAGAAATAGGGAAAGTAAACACCAATGATAAAGACTACGAAAATGAAGATTTATCAGAGTTGGAAGTATTGGAAATGAGTCCTGCGGATTATAAAACTTCCGATCAAAAATGATTTTTAAGCAAATAACCAAATTTTTAAAGCATCGATTATTTATCGGTGCTTTTATCATTTTGGGTCAAACCCTTTTTAGTCAAAATACAACGGCGCTCAACGAAACTCTTAACTCACTGGTTCAACACCCTGATTTTTCTCCGGCGCTTGTGGGGGTGCATATTGTTTCTATTGATAATAATAAAGAGATTTTATCTTACAATGCACATAAAAAACTTACTCCTGCAAGCATCACCAAATTAATCACCACCCACAATGCGTTTTATTTTCTCACACCCGAATTTAAGTTTAAAACTACGATTTCAATTTTAGGCGAAAGAAAAGACAGTATTTTTAGCGGAACAATAAAAATTACAGGTTCAGGCGACCCAACGCTTGAATCTCGTTTTTTTAAATCTCGAAAAAATATCCTTTCGAATGCTGTCATTGATTTTTTTAAATATGAAAAATTAAACACAATCATAGGAAATATTCAAGTTGATTATTCAATTTTTGACTTTCCCTCAACACCTTCTACTTGGTTATGGTCTGATATTGGAAATTATTATGGCGCATCACCTTGTGGATTAAATTACAAAGACAACAGCATCACAGTTTTCCTGCAATCTGATAATCAAAAAGTATCTGTTCTTAAAACCGAACCGTCAGAAATACCTTATGTTCTGGTCAATCAATTAACGGTAAAAAATTTCAAGAAGGATTCGGCGTATGCGTATTGCTGCCCATTTAGTGATACGATATTGCTCAGTGGTGCCATTCCGAAAAATCGTTCTTCTTTTAAAATAAAAATTGCCAATCCAAAACCATTTAATTTATTTAAAGAAGATTTGAAAAAGCAGTTTAAAGAAAATAACATTTCTTTTTCGCATCTGCCGACGAACTACCTGTTGGTTACTAAAAAAGATGTTTTCTCTCCGCCTCTTTCTAAAATTGTAGCTGTTACAAATTTATACAGCAATAATCTGTATGCCGAATCACTTAATTTTTATTTGGGCTATAAAAAATTTGGCAAAGGCAATTTCCTTACGGGAATAAAAGCACAGATGCAATTAATGAAAAAACAAAACTTGCCTGTTGATGAAGTTTCGTTATTTGACGGTTCGGGCTTGTCACCAATGAATGCTGTTACGCCCTATTTTTTCACTCAATTATTGGTAAAATCATATAAAAGTGATTTTAAAAACGAATATCTTAAATCGTTACCTAAAGCCGGTATTTCGGGAACATTGAGAAACTTTGGCAAAAACACTATACTTGAAAATAATTTACAAGCCAAAAGTGGCTATATGGAAGGTGTACGTTCTTATGCGGGTTATTTCACCGGGAAATCGGGGCAAAAATATGCTTTTTGCATCATCGTTAACCATTACAATGGTTCGCCTTATGAGGCTAAAAAAGCTATTGAATCATTTTTGGTAAAGGCATGTAATGATTTATAGAATTACTTTCACCATTCAAAAATCATTTTTTCGGCATTCCAATGCAAGGAATCATTATCAAAAAATGCTTGCATTACCGGTGCTTTTGCCAATTTTGAAGGTGAATCGAAATAGTAATTCCGTTGGTGGAATAATAAAATTTTTGAAGCATATTTAAAAGCTAAATTAATTTGATGCGTAGCAATAATGATGAGCTTATTTTGCCTTTTTGCCAAATCACTTAATTTATCAAAAACATTAACCGATTTATCCAAATCCAAATTTGCTGTTGGCTCGTCAAGAATAACTACCTGTGTATCTTGAACAAAAGCCGTAACAATTTGCAACATTCTGTATTCGCCACTGCTGAGCGTTTGAATATCTTTTTGCAATAAATGAGCAATATTGAAATATTCAACCAATTGTTCAATTTGTTTTATGTCTTGCTCTGTTGGTTTAAGCTCTACCGACAAATACGGATAACGCCCAAATAGCAAATAATCTTTCACCGTGAAATTTCCGAATATTTGCCTGTCTGCATCTGCGTAAGCGATATAAAATGCCCTTTCTTCATTTTTTAAATGATAAATATCTTTTTTATTCAATAAAACCGAACCTGAAATTGGTTGATGTAATGTTAAAATTGTTTTCAAAAGTGTAGATTTCCCACAACCGTTTTTTCCGGCAACGCAAATAAACTCACCTTGTTTAGCCGTAAAATGCAAAGGTTTATCCAACAATCTATGATTGCTGTATCCAAATTGCAGTGCCTTTATTTCGATATGTGCAGATTCTAAATTCACACTATAAAATGACCGATTTTTTTCGTAAAACAATATAAAAAATGACCGGAATGCCAAAAATTGCCAAAATCGCATTTACAGGCAACAAAGTTCCTTGTGGCAAATGCGCCAATAAATCGGCATACAACACCAAGTTGGCACCTGTTAAAAACAACATAAACAAATTGAATTGTACTAATCGCGTTTTTACCAACATTGCACTTAAATGCGGAACGACAATTCCTACAAAACCAATAGGGCCACAAAAAGCAACCGAAACGCCGGTTACCACAGATGCCATCAAAAGCGATATAATTTGCGTATGCTTCACATTCAACCCTAGAGAAAAAGCTTTGTTGTCAGGCAACATCAATAAATTGATGCTTTTTTGCCTTGCTCGAATTATTAGAAATACCAAAACCGTAATTGTTGCAATTAAAAGCGATTCGTTTAATGAAGATGCTTCTGTATTTCCCATTGTCCAAACAATGAATTTTTTTAGTTTTTCGTCGCTGCTAAAATATTGCAACAAACTGATAACGGCTGTTGCCACACTGCTAATCAATACACCAACGATTAAGATAGTTGTAGTTTGCCTGATTTTTGTCAATAAAAGCAAAAGCAATAAAGCCACCGCCATTGCACCAACTATTGCCATAAAAGAAACTCCAACAGTTGCCAATATGCATGAAATTCCGGTTAGTAAAAAAACAGCCACAAACAACCCTGCACCTGAGGCAACCCCTAAAATATACGGCCCTGCCAATGCATTTTTAAAAACCACTTGCATTAAGTAGCCCGCCAAAGATAATCCTGCCCCTACAAATACTGCATTAAGCAAGGCGGGTAATCGATGGTGGATAACAATTAAATTTTCGGTGGTTCCGTTTGTAAAAATGGTGTTGAATTGCATAAAATCAATATCCACTTCGCCGGTAATCAGCCGTAAAAATGCTCCTGACAACAACAGCAAGAATAACAGGAATTTTATAATTATATTTTCACGACGACTCATCGAACAGGTTTGTAATAATTCAAGTTTTTATTGGTATCGTTTTGCAATATATGAATAATGTCTGCCAATATTTTATGCGGATTGACTACGCCGGTTTGCCAATAAGCATTAGCTTTTCCAACCATTTGTTTATTATTGTTGAAAATAGTATTGTTTTGAAATGCTTTGAACCGGGCAAACAGCGGATTTTCATCAAGTATTTCTTTTTTGGTTTGAATATTATTTAGATTCAGCCAAAAATCGGCATTTTTACCTTTTTCCAAAATTAGTTCGCTATCGGCAATAAAACTGTTTTTATCTTGATTTTCAGAAAAGATATAATTACCGCCGGCATCTTTTACAAATGTTGCTTGAAAGGATTTTCCACCGGGCACATACCACGTATTTTGGTAAGGAAAACTCATTAAAACCGTCGGTTTATTTTTGTTGCATGCACTTTGCTTTAATTGTAAGTATTGTTTTTCTATATTCCGGAAAATTGAATCTGCAGATGCTGTTTTACCGGTAAGCAACCCAAATACTTTTATCCATTCGGCACGTGCAAGAGGTGAATCTTCCGAATATTCAGATATTGGAATATAAGCGATTCCAAGTTGGGCGAATTTATTGACAAAATTAGCATCAAGCGATTGGAAGTTATTACCGAAAACTACTTGCGGTTTTAAGGATACTATTTTTTCGAAATTTAAATTTTCGGTAAATCCGATTTCTTCAATTTCTTCTTTATGATTTGAAATTAAATATTCCTTCCCGGAAATTCCTTTTATAATTTCGGTTTGATTAAGAGGCTCTAAAAATCCATAGTGTGTGGATGAAAAAGCAACAGCACTTTGTACTGGAAGGGGAATTTTATCAGAACTTTTTGATGCAGAATCGTTTAAGGTGAAGTGATATTTTTTTGTTTTGCTTTGCTTTTCATCTTGTAAAATCAACACATAATCATTTGATTGGTATTTAAGAAAATAAAAACCTTTGGCATACTCCGGACGTATTGTATCCGGTTTAACTTCATTTCCTTCCGGAACTGAATGGTTTACCTCATTCTCTCCACACGAAATAATAAAAAGCAGCAACAAAAAATATGTTACTGCTTTAGCAATATTAAATAAATTCATATTCTCAATTTATTTCACTGCCACTTTTACAATATAATATCCCTTATTCGCCGGATTGTAAACGGTTTCATAAATAGATAAATACAAAACTCCGGATCGTGAAGCTACTCCAGTATAATGGCTGCCGGCTTTTTGAATTTCGCCGCTCTCTCCTATTTTAAAAACTACATTGCCATAAGTCGGATAATTATCTTTTGCAATATAATCGCCATCGTATGTCTCGTCGGATTTACCGTCCGGGGTATATTGATTATTGGATAAACTGGCCAAAGTAATTATTCCTGAAGCATTTATTGTAATAGTTTGCCCGGCTTTTACATAAATTCCCGTTCTCAGCCATCCGCCGTCAGGGTTTCCGGATATATGTTTAGAGGCAATGAGTTTGAAAGTTAAATTTTTGTTATTGGGATCATTATAGAATACTTCAATTTTTGAAATTTTTTCTTTTGGGATATTTAACGTTCCAAATTCAGTTTTTAAACTGATATTTTTAAAATTATATTGCCCGCCCATTCGGTATTGATAATTGATAGAAATAATATCTTCAGGCGAATAATTTTGCAGATTGTATTTGCCTTTAAGTGCATTGATTACCTCATTGAGTGAATAACCGGGTAAATAAACCAATTCAACCGATTCATCCGAGAAAGCAAATTCTTCGAGAATTGGAATTGCTCCAATTGGAGCATCCAAGAGTTGGTCAAAAGCCTTTTTGGCAAGTTCTTCGGTTCCGGATGCTAATTGTTTGGCCAAATTAATGTATTTAGTTTTATTGGCATTATCGGGCGAAACTCCCACTTCAATTTCATTGACATCTTTAATGGGAATAACTAATTTTCCATATTTGGTTTCCAGCGTAACGCTTTTCATTTGGGCCTGCCCCGATATTACATCGCCATCACGAAGTGTGATGGTTAAGTTGGCATTTTGTGCATTGATTCCTCCAACTAATAATATTGTAAGAAATAGAAGCGTAAATTTTTTCATTTTAGTTAAGTTTTAAATTAATATAATTATTTTTTTCCTTTGGTTTCAATATCCCAAATGGCTTTGGTGATATAACGGCCGTTTTTTGTATAATACGTTGCTCCCCATTTATAGCTGATTTGTTCATACACATCCACATGATCTCCTTCAACACGATAGCGTTTTAAAATAATGCGGTTTCCTTCATCTATTACTTCCTCCGAAACGCCTTGCGGATATTTATCTGCCAATGGTGATTTTGACTTCACTTCTTCGCCTTTGTAATACTCTACTTGAGTATTTTCTTTAATTCGTTGTTTTTGAGCAATGGACAACGCTTGGTTATACTCTTTATATTCTTTTCGAGTTTCTTCCAATTTTTTGGCAAACTCAGCATATCTTTTTTGAGCTTGACTGTTTTGCTCTTTTAGCTTTGCCATATACTGCTCCATCTTTTTACGTGCTAATTCGCGACGTTCTTCGGCTTTTTTGGCATATACTTTTGATTGTCCTTTATATTTTTCGTTTCGTTTATTAAGTTTTTTCAAGCGTTCATTATTGATTTGCTCTTGTCGTTTGCGTTCTTCAATTATTTTTTGTTGTTGCTCATCCAACTTGCGTAAATTCTGCTTTCTTACTGCTTCTGATTGCGCCAGTAATTCTTTGGTGAAATTTCTTATTTTATCTTGTTTGGCTTTTAACAGTTTGATATTTAAAATGCCTAGTTTTTTGCCTTTTTCGGCTTGCTCTTTTTGTTGTTTTTGATAATTTGCCGCTTTTTTGGCGTTTTCAGCTAAAATTTTCTTTTGATTTTCTTGATAAACTAATTGTTGTTCTTTTGTGCGACTTTGCAACTGATACAACTTTTCTATATTTTCTTCTGCTTTTTTGCGCATCTCTTTATCCATATGGCGATGCTGCTCAATTCTTTTTTGATAATCCTCTTCGGCTTTTTTAATGCTTTCGGCATTCACCTTACTGTACTCAGCCATTTGTTGACTGTACTTTTCTTCTTTTTGTTGTAAAGTGGTATAGTTTTGCTCGTGGTATTTATTGCCTTCTTTAGCCATTTGGCGACGTTTGGCATCTTCTGCCAAAGCTTTATGCAATGCTTCTTTTCTTCGTTGCTCGGCATCGCGCAATAATTTTTCTTGTTGTTGTTTTATTTGTTCTTCTTCGGCTTTGAGACGTTCATATTTTTGTCTTTCACGTTCTTCACGTTCTTTTTTTACCATTGCCAAAATCTCTTTTTCTTTGGTATCATCCACTGTTGACCAACCACCATTATTTGCCGGTTGATTGTTGGTAACCGTTTTTTGTTTATTGGCCAATTCTTCCATCAATCGTTTGATTTCTTCAATTCTTCCTTTAGGATATTTTTCATCCGGATAAATTGCCAATGCCGATTCGTAAGCGTTAATTGCTTGTTGATAGTTTTTAAGAATAAATTGTTTTTGTCCTTCTTTCAATAATTTATTGTATTTGTCTTTTTTGGCTTTTTCGGCAAGGTATTTTTGTTGCTCCTCAGCTTGTAACTTGGCTAAAATATTATCAATTTCAGCAATTTTATCTGCCGGATACTCTTCGGAAGGTTTTAGATTTTGTGCTTTTTGATAAGTCGATTTTGCTTTTATGTATTCTTTATTTGAGAATAAATTATCGGCAGAAGCTATTAAATCTTGATATTGTTTATCGGTGTTATCTACCGTAACTGCAATTTCTTTCGGCTTTTCTTTTGGTTCTTCTTTAGGTTGATTTTGCTGTGCTGCCAATTCTGCCAACAGTTTTTCTATTTCAGCAATTTTATTTTTAGGGTATTGTTCGTTGGGTTTAATACCTAAAGCTTCTTGATATTTTGATTTTGCCCCTTGATAATCTTTTGAGGAGAATTTGCTGTCTGCTTCGGCTATCAACGCTTTGTATTGTGCCTCTTTTTGTTGCGCAGCATTTTGTTTATCAGCCAACTCTTTTTTCAACCTCTCAATTTCTGCAATTTTATCCTTTGGATATTGCTCATTGGGATACATAAATGACGCTTGTTGGTAATTTGAAATCGCATCGTCCCAATCTTGTTTGTTGAATGAATCATCCGCTTTTTTAATTAAAGCATTGTAATATTCCCGTTTTTTTCTTTCCGCTTCTGCTGCTAGCTTATCTTCTTCCTCTTTAGCCGACAATTCTGCCAATATCTTCTCGATTTCTGAAATCTTATCTTTAGGGTATTGCTCGTTGGGCTTTACGCCTAATGCGGCATTGTACTTCGATTTGGCACCTTCGTAATCTTTTGCTGATAACTTACTGTCTGCCTCAGCTATTAATGCTTTATACTGCTCTTCTTTTTGTTTTTCTGATGCCTCTTTAGCCGCTAACTCTGCCAATATCTTCTCGATTTCGGCTATTTTATCTTTAGGATATTGTTCATTGGGCTTTACACCTATTGCGGCATTGTATTTCGATTTGGCACCTTCGTAATCTTTTGATGAAAACTTGCTATCTGCTTCGGCAATAATTGCTTTATACTGCTCTTCTTTTTGTTTCTCTGATGCCTCTTTATCAGCCAACTCTGCCAATATCTTCTCGATTTCGGCTATCTTATCTTTAGGGTATTGCTCATTGGGTTTCAAACCTAATGCGGCATTGTATTTCGATTTGGCACCTTCGTAATCTTTTGATGAAAATTTGCTGTCCGCTTCGGCTATTAATGCTTTATACTGCTCTTCTTTTTGTTTCTCTGATGCCTCTTTAGCCGCTAACTCTGCCAATAACTTCTCGATTTCGGCTATCTTATCTTTAGGGTATTGCTCATTGGGTTTCAAACTTAATGCGGCATTGTATTTCGATTTGGCACCTTCGTAATCTTTTGCTGATAACTTGCTGTCCGCTTCAGCTATTAATGCTTTATACTGCTCTTCTTTTTGCTTTTCTGCTGCCAATTCAGACAATAGTTTTTCTATCTCACTAATTTTATCTTTCGGATATTGTTCGTTGGGTTTAATGCCCAATGCTTCGGTGTATTTTGCTTTTGCACCTTCATAATCTTTAGATGAAAATTTAGTGTCCGCTTCGGCTATAATTGCTTTATACTGCTCTTCTTTTTGTTTCTCAGCAGCCAATTCAGACATTAGTTTTTCTATCTCACTGATTTTATCTTTCGGGTATTTTTCATTGGGTTTAATTCCCAATGCTTCGGTGTATTTTGCTTTTGCGCCTTCGTAATCTTTTGCTGATAACTTACTGTCTGCTTCGGCTATAATTGCTTTATACTGCTCTTCTTTTTGTTTCTCAGCAGCCAATTCAGACAATAGTTTTTCTATCTCACTGATTTTATCTTTCGGATATTGTTCGTTGGGTTTGATGCCTAATGCTTCGGTGTATTTTGCTTTTGCACCTTCATAATCTTTCGATGAAAACTTACTGTCCGCTTCGGCTATCAATGCTTTATATTGTTCCTCTTTTTGCTTCTCGGCTGCCAATTCGGACAATAATTTTTCTATCTCACTGATTTTATCTTTCGGATATTGTTCGTTGGGTTTAATCCCCAATGCCTCGGTGTATTTTGCCTTTGCTCCTTCGTAATCTTTTGATGAAAATTTACTGTCCGCTTCAGCGATTAAGGATTTATATTGTTCTTCTTTTTGCTTTTGAGCAGCAATTAACTTTTCGATTTCGGCAATTTTATCTTTTGGATATTTTTCATCCGGAAAAATTCCTAAAGCTTCATTATATTTTGCTTTGGCATTCTCATAATCTTTTGCAGAAAATTTACTGTCGGCATCTGCAATAATAGCGTTGTATTTGTCTCGTTTTTGTTTTTCTGCTTCTTGTTGTTGTTTTTGTTCATCGAGAATTTTCTTTATTTCAGCGATTTTATCTTTTGGATATTGCTCTTTCGTTTTTA
Organism: Flavobacteriales bacterium UBA852; assembly: GCA_002295925.1. Taxonomy (GTDB): domain Bacteria; phylum Bacteroidota; class Bacteroidia; order Flavobacteriales_E; family Vicingaceae; genus UBA852. Next base: position 46,324 of record DBGO01000016.1, on the reverse strand, counting down.
TTGAGGCGGCTTTTTGATATAATTCCATTGCTTCTTGCCAGCTTTTTTGTGCAAACTTGGCATCCGCAGATTTTATGGCATTGGTATATTGCCTGTTAAGCTCTTCCAATTGCTTTTTCATTTCTTCAATCTGCTTTTTTATAGATTTGGTATAAGAAGGATCGAAATCGAAATAACCTGAATTGGGGTCGAAAGAAATTTTTGCTATCGGTTGATTTAAAATAGAAACGTCCAGTCCTTCAATTTCTTCAAAAAGATTCATTTGCATAGGGAAATCAAACCCGTAAGTAGCCTCTTCGGGGGGGACATTCTTTGTATTGACATATATTTTTTTGGAAACAAATCCGGGCTTGGAAAATATGATAGTATATTCGGCATCGGGCTCCAATGAAAAACTGAATTTCCCGGATTTATCAACCGTAAGTGTCTTCCAAGTTGAACCGTTACGCTTTATGGTGATAGTTGTTCCATCTAATTTGTCTCCGGTGGTTTCATTTTTAATTTTACCGTCAAAATCAAGTGTCCAAGGTGCTTGGGCATTTCCTTGAACAAAGGAAAACAACATTACTGTTAAAAGCAATAAATAGTGATATGTAATTTTTCGCGTAAGCATAACTTGCCTAATTAACAAATATCTAAAAATATTTGCTATTATTAAAACCTTTCGGCACTTATCTTACTATAACGATGAATTTACCGCTAAAATTTCACAGATTAAGGAAGAAATTCCTCTCTATTTAGCGACCAAGCTTGCGGTTTAACTGCAAATAGTATTTTGGTTTGCGACCATACAGATTTGAACAATTCTGAATGACGGTATTTTTCCAAATCTTCAGCAGATTCCCACCAACTGTAAGTAAAAAATACATTTTCCCGTTCAATATCTTGCAATAATTCCAATCGTAATACGCCGGGAAAATTTCTAATCTTATTTTTATGCTCATCAAAAAGTTTGCGAAACGCTTCCACTTTTCCAAAATCAAACTCCATCTTTACTACTCGTATTATCATAAACCTATTTTTTAAGAAAATTCTATCCTAATCGGATCTCCCTGCTTTATGCCAAATAATTTATTTGCATTTCCTTTATTTATGGCGATTTCTATAAATCCGGACGAATTATAGAGTGCAACTCTTTCCCCTTCCGGCACGTCGTGGTAATATTGATTGATTTTAGAAATATTATAATCACCACCTCTAAAATATAAAGTAAAGGGGCGCTCCTTCCCTACTTCTTCCATCATTGCTTGTGTAACATTGGTTAATACATTGCCATAATGATCGACATAAATTACCATTCCTTTTATTAAATCGCCTTCGGATATTGCTCTGAACATTGATTTTTGCTCCAATTGAGATTTTGGCACACCCAAAGTTTTCATTTCTACTCCTTTAGCCAGCATACAAGCGGCACGAACAAATATATCTTTTGTAGCAAATGTGGTAAATGGAATATCCGGAAAATTTATTTCAACAATTTCTTCAGGTTCATAATCAAAAATCAGGGAAAAAACACCATTATCGGCACCAATAAAATAATGTCCGTTATATTTTACAGCAACATGAGGCACATCCCTGTCTTTTTCGGAATTTACACCAATAACATGAACCGTTCCCTGAGGAAAATCATTATAACAATTTTTAAGAATTATTGAGGTTTGAATAATATCGAAAGCCGGTATTTGATGTGTAATATCTACTATTACAGCTTCCGGAAATTGGGATAAAATGGCACCTTTAACCGATGCTACATAATAATCTTTCAGACCTAAGTCGGAGGTTAAAGTAATTATTGCCATTATTTGTAATTCAACTGTTGAATGTATCAAAAATAGTAATAATTTCGTATACCATTTTATAAACCGTAAATAATAAACGCCATTGAACGAAAAAGAAATTGAAATTCACGAAGTTGACCCACTCGACTTGTTTGGGGTAAATGAAAAAAAGCTGACAAAAATCAAATCTTATTTTCCTAAGGTTAAAATTATAGCCCGTGGTAATAAATTAAAAGTATTGGGTCAGAGTAAGGATATTATTTCTTTTGAAGAAAAATTAATGATTCTTATAGAGCATCTGAAAAAATACAAACAACTGACAGAAAACAACATAGAAAGAGTTTTATCTTCTGAAAGTGAGAATGAATTATTATTGCACGATAATGAAATTTTGGTCTTTGGCAACAGCGGTTTAGTGATAAAACCAAAAACAAAAAACCAACGCGAGTTGGTCAATAAAATGGCTGACAATGATATGGTTTTTGCCATTGGCCCTGCCGGAACAGGCAAAACATACACAGCAGTAGCATTAGCTGTAAGGGCTTTGAAGAACAAAACCGTACGACGAATAATTTTAACCCGCCCGGCTGTAGAAGCCGGAGAACATTTAGGATTTTTGCCCGGCGATTTGAAAGAAAAACTCGACCCGTATTTACAACCATTATACGATGCATTGCGCGATATGATTCCTGCGGAACGATTAAATGATATGATTGAAAACGGAATTATTCAAATTGCTCCATTGGCATTTATGCGAGGACGAACACTAGACAATGCTTTTGTTATACTGGATGAAGCTCAAAATACCACTAAGAGCCAATTTAAAATGTTTTTAACCAGAATGGGAAAATCGGCAAAATTTATCATCACAGGCGATTTATCTCAAATTGATTTACCCAAAAGCCAACAATCAGGACTTAAACAAGCTCTTGATATATTAAAAGATGTAAAAGGCATTGGTTTTGTTCGTTTTGACGAACAAGATGTAATCCGTCATCATTTGGTCAAACACATTATTTCTGCCTATAAAAAAGCCGAAGAATAATCTTCGGCTTTAATTTTATTTAATCACATTTACATGTCCGTGGTACGTATGCCATTTATCGAACACATCCTTCACTTTTATTTTGTATACATAAGTATCGATTTGAACAACTTCTCCTTTGTAAGTTCCATCCCAAGCAGAATCTAAAGTGTACCCTTCCCAGATTCTATTTCCCCAACGGTCAAAAATCAGATATTGAATTTCAACAATACCTACACCTTTTACAAAAAACTTATCATTTCTTCCATCTCCATCAGGTGTGAAAGTATTAGGAATGTAAACAATAAAATAAGGATCGATTCGAATTAATTTTTCTGTTGAATCTTTACATCCATATTGATTTTCTATGTATAACGATACTAAATAATTTCCGCTGTCGGCATATTGATGCACAGGGTTTTGTATGGTTGAAGAATCTCCATCACCAAAACTCCACTCCCACATATTGGGACCGAGTGACATATCTAAAAATGAAATGGTTGGATCCATAATATCGGTCGGATTTGGATTATATGTAAAATCAGCTACAGGATTTGGAAATACATTTACATAAGAATATGCAGTAGTATCATCTGTGCAGCCTTTATTTGAAACAACAGTCATTCCAATATCATACACATCCAAACTTTGCGAATTATTGGTATAACAATATTGAGGATTTTGGGTAGTTAATGTATCTCCATTCCCCATCGTCCAAATATATTGCACAATATTACCATTGCTGATTGAAGAATTATCGACAAACGAAATACACCAAGGAGAACAACCGCTGGGGTCTGAACTGGTGAAATTTGCAACAGGAAGCGGATTCACTGTTACCGGTTTTGTAACCGAATCAACACATCCGTTATTGGTTGTTGCAATCAATTGTGTTTGATAAGTTCCCGGTGAAGAATAAGTATAAATCGGATTTTGTAATGTAGAATTTCCACCATCATCAAAGTCCCAACTCCACCCTACAATAGCATTTGTTGTATAAGTATTTGAAACCGTAGTTAAATCATTAAATTGAGTAGCTTGATTTAAACAAACTTCAGTTGGCGAAAAATCTACAACAGGCAAAGGCCATACTGTAACGGGTTTTGTTATTGTATCTGTACAGCCAAAAGCTGTAGAAATTATTAAAGTTGCACTGTGTCCGCCTTCTGCCGGATACATATATGAGGTATTTTGAGTAGAATAATCTACAATCCCATTATTATCAACATCCCAATTCCAATCGTTTATTGTATCACTATTTATCGAAACAGGTAAAGAAGAATTATCTGTGAACATTGATGTATCTCCCAAACAAACCGGAGAATTAAGAAAATCTGCTATTGGTTTGGCATAAACAACAACCGTATCAGTATCGCTATCGGAACAAGAACCATTGCTTGCATCCAAAATAACCTGATAAATACCCGGGTTTCCATACAAATGAGAAGGCGAAGGCAAATTATTCAAGGAAGAATTATCACCAAAATTCCATGAAAAATTCAACGTTCCGGCATTTACAACTGTATTGTTTGTAAATTTCACACTGTCATAAGCACATTCATCATTAACAGTAAAATCAGCAACAGGTTGAGGGTTTACGGTAACTGTAATTGTTGTATCATCAGTACAACCTAATGTATCATCAGAGGTAACAATAAGGGTAACTTGGTAAGTTCCTTGAGTAGAATATAAATGCGATGGATTTTGAACGGTAGAACTTGTAGCATCTCCAAAAACCCAATACCATGAACCAATATTTGCATTATTTACTGCAGATAAATCTGTAAATTGCGTAGAATCTCCCTCACAAACAGAAGTGGCTGTAAAAGAGGCTACCGGCACATCAGGAATATAAATACTTACTGTGGTATCGTCGGAACAACCGGATGATGTTGACACCGTAAATTGCACATTGTACGTGCCATAATTTGTATATAAATGTGATGGATTTTGCTGTGTAGAAGTATTCCCATCGCCAAAATCCCAAGACCAATTGGTTATTGTTCCGGATGTTACTGTTGAATTATCCGTAAAAGTTGCATTTGAACCGGCGCATGCGATAACATTTGTAAAAGAAGCTGAGGGTAAATCATTTACTACAACATTTATTGTAGTATCATCAGAACAACCTGAAGATGTATGCAATATCAATAAAACAGGATAACTGCCTGCTGAAGGAAATGTATAGGTTGGGTTTTGTGAAGTATCATCTATTACCCCATCATTATCAAAATCCCATTCCCAACCGTTTGGTACTCCTGTACCAATAACATAAGATTGATCGGTAAAAGTGGTTGGGTTTCCAACACAAACTGTATCGGATTGAAATTGTGCGACAGGAATATCACTTGAACCATATACATCAACATCTAACGTAACCGAACAAGCTGATCCTGTAACAGGTGTTAAAGTTACCTGATAATTGCCCGGTGTTGAAGTTGAAATTGATTGCGTTGTTTCACCGGTGTTCCACTGGTAAGTAGCAGCTCCAGGAGGAGCAGTTAACGTAACAGGAGCGCCACATATTACAGTATCGGACGCCATAATTTCCAAAGGAGAGCAATTCGCATCCACATAACCATAACCATAATGCCCCCCTTGATCACAATCTCCAACAATAAATTCTATCGTAACATTTTGCCCGATATAAGCATCTAAAGGTGCAAAAGTTGTACGCCAAGGCAAATAATAGCCTCCCGAATAGGCAATAAAATCAGGATCATTTGCCGTTGCAATTACCTGATAATCACCACATGGAATTATATTTCCATTTTGATCATACACATTAACTTTAAAAAATGGCTTTTCACCTAATGTGTGTCCACTTGGATCTTCAAGTACTAAAGCGTAACTGTATGTAAAAGAAGCACTATTTGAATCTACCAAAAAAGTTTGCGACACTGCAGCTGCTCTAGCACCTACACCTGTTCCATCTCCAATCATTAGCGAATAACTTCCTCCGTCAGGATTGACAACCGGAAAAGCTCCAGTAACAGCATCCATCCCTGCTCCGGTCATCATAGTAAATTGATTGCTGGCTAATGATGAGGGTGAAACGTTTACATAACCATAGGGATTGCTATCTACATCTCCCTCTGTAAATACCCAACCTGTTCCGTCTCCGGTTTCAAAATCTGCATTTTGGCAGGGTTGTCCGGCTCCTTTATCGGGTGTATCACCTTTTCGTTGGTTTTTAGGTGGTTCGTGATTCTGAATTTGTCTAACCAGTTGAAAATAATCTAAGTGATATGTTTTTGCCCATTTCGAAAATTGTTCTTCAAAAAATCCATTTATATTTTCTGAATCAAGTTCACCATTTAGAATTTTAGTATAAATCCATTTTTTATTTTGAATGAATTTATACTCGAAATATTGTTTAATTTGAGAGATGGGCTCTACTTCGAGATGATTCTCCAAAACCGTTTTCTTTAATATTCCATTAAAATCTACCTGATGAAGTAAAATTTCAATTTTTTTGAATTGTTTATGCTTTTCTTCATCATAGCTTTTTAATGTATAGGCATTTTGAGCAAGGATATTTAAGCTAAACAGAGACAGTAAAATATAGAAAATACAATTTTTCATTACTTAATTTTTGATAAAAACGAAATATATATCCATTCGGTTGCCTAAATATAAAATTATATTTTGTAATTCAATTGCAATTTTAAATAAAATATTAGTTTTCTATTAAAAAAAGCCGCTTTCAAAAGCGGCTTTTTTATTATCAATCTTTTATAAATATTATTTTATTATCGTTACCCTTCCGATGTATTCATGGGGTTCATCAAAAATATCAAGGTATTCTATTTTTACGACATACGTATCGACTTGCACCAACTCTCCCTTTTTATTTTTACCATCCCAAGGGTCAAATAAATCATGTGTTTCATAAATTATTTCTCCCCATCGGTTAAAAATATACATACTGTATTTCCTGTCTTGAATGCCATATCCTTTTGGTCTAAACACATCATTAATTCCGTCATTATCAGGCGTAAATGCATTAGGTACCCAAAAGAACACTTCAGGAATAACACGAAGTACTTTTTTTAATGTATCTCTACACCCATATTGATTTTCAACCGCCAATGTTACAACGTAATTTCCACTATCGGCATATAAATGTTGCGGATTTGTTAAAACCGATGTGTCTCCATCACCAAAATCCCAATGCCAAATACTTGGAATTTGAGATAAATCAGTAAACTGAACATTTGCATTACTTACAAAAATTGAATCGGGAGAATAAATAAAATCCGGGTAAACATGCGGATAAATAGAAACGTAATCATACATCGTTGTATCAGATGTACATCCTTTGTCAGAAATTGCTTCAAAATAAATATCATACCTGTCAACGCCCAAACCGTCATTTGTATAACAATAGGTTGCTGTTGATGTGTATGCTGTATCGCCATTACCAAAACTCCAAATATAACCGGTTAAACTTCCGGAAGCTATTGTACTGTTTGACATAAAAGTTACACAATGCGTAGTACAACTGTCCGGATTGGTAGAAGATATATTAATTTCCGGTAAAGGATTAACTGTAACAACCTTAGTAGCCGAATCTATACAACCATGATTTGAAGTTACTGTAAGTTGCGCTGTGTAATTTCCGGCAGCATTATAAGCATGTACTGGATTTTGAACATAATCTGTATTGCCATCTCCAAAATCCCAACTCCAAAACATTGGTGAATTAGCTGTGTAAGTATTTGAAATTGTTGTTAAATCATTAAATTGCGTCGCTTCTAACAAACATACTTCTGTAGGGTTAAAATCTACTACAGGCAAAGGCCATACAGTAACCGGTTTCACAATAGTATCTTTACAACCAAAAGCTGTCGTAACAATTAGACTTGCCGTATGCCCTCCTTCATTGCTGTATAAGTAAGAAGCATTTTGCGTATTAAAATCTTGTGCGCCGTCGTTATTTATATCCCAACTCCAAGAAGTAATGGCATCATTGTTTACTACTGTTGGAATAAATGAACCATCGGTAAAATAAGAGTTGTCGCCAAAACATACTTCAGGAATGGTATAATCGGCAGTTGGCTTATCATAAACGGTAACGGTATTAGTATCATAAGTAGTACAATTATTATTTGATGTTCCGGTTAAAACGATAGTATAAACACCCGGAGTATTATATAAATGTGAAGGTGATTGAATGTTATATTGCGTTCCGTCTCCAAAATCCCATAAATAAGAAATAGAACCTGTATTTATTGATGACGTATTACTAGGCGAAATGGGTGTATAAATACATTCATCTGTGACTGCAAAAGATGTTTGCGGCATTTCATACACTTCTGTGGTTTTGGTTTGCGAAACTACACAACCATTATCTGAAGTAACATCCAGTTGAACGATATAAGTTCCATATGCTCCATAGGTATGCGTGGTATTTGCCCCACTTCCTGTATTACCATCTCCAAAATTCCAATCCCATGCAACATTTGAACCACCTCCAATGCTTGATAAATCGGTAAATGTTGTAGGTGTTCCCAAACATACCGAATCCATTGTGAAATCAACAATTGGAAGATAGTAAACCTCTACATTTTTTGTAATGGAATCAACGCAACCTTGATTCGAAACCAAAGTCAATTGAACAGGATATATTCCACCTGTATTAAATGTATGTTGTGGGTTTTGAATATTATAATCCACGCTTCCGTCATTTAGTATATCCCAATTCCAACCCATTATAGAACCTGAATTAATTGATGACATGTCTGTAAATGTTGTTGGCGTTTGGGCACAAACGGTATCAGCATTAAAATCGGGAACTGGTAAAGGATGAACTGTTATTGGATGTGTAACAGAATCCACGCAACCTTGATAAGTAGTTGCTGTTAAAGTAACGTTGTAAGTATTATCGGCAGCATATAAATGAGATGTATTTTGCTGATTATCCGTTGCTCCATCATCAAAATCCCAATTCCAAGAAGTAACTTGTGGATTTTGAGGTGTAGAATTGGTAAAGGTTGCCGAATAACCATAACACACATCTGAAGTAGTAAAATCAGGCGAAGGCAATGTATCTACATAGACTAATATAGTGGTATCCTTGGAACATTGCGCAGGATCGTTTGAAGCAACAATTAATGTTACAGCATATACTCCCGCTGCCGTGTATTGATGTGTGGGATTTTGCTGATTACTGCTCGTCGCATCCCCAAAAAGCCAATACCATGTTCCAATTCCGGCATTTGTAACACTTGACAAATCAGTAAATGTTGTAGTTGCTCCTTCACAGACTTCGGTTGCCGTAAAATTTGCTACCGGAATATATGGTATCACAACTTGTTGCGTAATTGTTCCGGTACAACCTTGATCGGTTGTAACCGTTAATGTAACGTTATACGTACCTGCTGAAGAATAAACATGACTTGGATTTTGCACCGTAGAAGTATTTCCGTCTCCAAAGTTCCAATTCCATGCTGTAATAGTTTGGCCTGTTACAGTAGTTGCATCGGTAAATGTTGTAGCATTTCCTGGACAACCGGGAGTTGCTGTAAACGACGGTTGTGGAGTATCATATACCGTAACTGTGGTTGAATATGGATTTGTACAACCATTGCTACCTGTGGTAGTTAAAGTTACCGTGTAAGTCCCTGCAGTTGTATAGGTATGAGAAGGGTTTTGGGCTGTAGAGGTATTGCCATCTCCAAAGTCCCAATTCCAACCGGTTATACTACCGGAATTAATGGTTGATAGGTCTGAAAAGTCAAAAGTATTCCCTAAGCATGTGGAAGACGTAGCATTTCCCGATACCGATGTAGAAAAATTGGAAGTTGGATTATCCATAATAACATATTGGAAGGTTCCGGTAGCACAACTGTTAGAGTAGGTAATATTTGCAACTGTGCCGGGAGGTCCAACAGGAGTAAAAGAAGGAATAGTTCCTGTGCCACTTGCCGGTAAACCGATAGACGGATTATCATTTGTCCAACTTGAAGCACCGCTAAAAGATACCGGTTGTGTGGGAGAACCTGCGCAAACATATTGATCGGGAGTATTTCCCACGCCTACAGGAATAGTGAATGTTGTAGAAACAGGAAACATACCGCAAGCATCGGCAGCATAAACATTTGAACTGGCGTAAATTGTAAATGTAATAGGTACTCCTTGAGGTAATCCCGTATAGTCATAATAAAACCAGTTATTTTCATTATTCATCCTACCAGGACAACCGGCAATTGAAATAATTTGTGTAGCACACCCGGGTAAATTATTTATCGTGGAATTATTTACTGTTCCATCAGGAGGCGATGTTTGAGAAGAAGGATTTCCGTTAATATTAAAATCTACTTGCATTTGTGTAACCCCACCACTCGATAATGCTCCATGCCAGTGTTCAATATAAATTCTTAAATCACCATTACAACTTACACAATATGCAATTTGCACAGCATGAGCATAAATAGATTGAATACTTACAAAAGATATTGCTACGAATAAAAGAAACTTTTTAACAAAATGACGAGAGTGCTGCATATTATTTGTTTTATATTCTAAACGATGAATTTAAAACATTGGTTGCCAAAAGAAAAATTACAGCCCATTTTTTTTATTAACAATAATTAAAAAGCTGTTAATAACTTACCGAATGAATTGCTGTACCAACATTTTCAAAGCCACTTTCAATTCCGGTTTTTTGCAATAAAATCAAGTTGTGAGCACCTTTCCAAACAGATGAAGGCGGAAGATTTAAAAAATTTGTTCCGTATTTAAATAATTGATTTGTAAAATAATAAGTGTAATCAAACGCATCTACCGAAAATACAGTAGAATATTTAATCTTATTTTTTACAAATTCGCAGTTTAAAGTTTTAAATAAAACAGTATCTACACTTTGAGAGGTTGCATAGGTATAATTAACTTTTGCCAAATGTTCCGGGTCGATATTATCATATTTTAGGATTTTTTCCGAGCCCATTAATATGATGCGTGTTTTTGTATTTTTTTCCGAAAGAACATTATTTAAAGCCGTCAATAAAGCCGTTACTTTATAATCATCTTTAAAAGGAATGTAAACGACATTTTCCGTATCTTTTCTTATTTTATTGATGATATTAGTAATACAACCTTTATCACACTTAGTAATGCTTACCGACATTAAAGCAGTTGTATCGGCTAAAGTGTCTTTTATATGCGACAGTTCGCGAATAAAAATATCAGAACGCAAGTTTTCTTGCTCTGTAGTTCCGTAAGAAACAATTTTATGGAATTGCGAATAATCTTGCATTGTTTTTTGTGCCAATGCCTTTGCCCGTATTACTTCTGACGAAACACATTTTATCATGGTTTCATTCCCCAATAAAATTTTATTATTTTGGTTTACGGGACAAATTACCGGAATATTCAATTCATTTGCTTTTTGTGCAACACGCAAACAATTATCACTGTAAAGCGGACCAAAAATTAAATCCAGTTTAGAAAATACAGGGTTATTTAAAATTGCAGTTACTTGCAGCGAATCTTTTCCTTTTGTATCAAAAATATAAAGATGATAGTTAAACCCTTGTTTATGCATACTGTCTAAAGCCATTTTTACGCCATTAAGCATATCATAAGCAATGTGTGAGCGGCCTTTCAGTTTTAAATTTTGATTAGGTTTTCCATCTTCAATTATGCTTTGATTATCCTCGGCAAAAAATGGCAAAATAACGGCAATAATGTAACTGTCTTTTTTATTTAAAGCAGTATCCGGAATTTGTGAATTTTTAAATATTGTATCAAATTTTAACTTAATAGAATCATTTAATGCTATGAAGTTTTTATTGATAGAAATATCCTGTTTTTTCTTTACCGGTTGTATTACAGGAATGCGAATGGTTTCCCCTTGTTTCAACCCTTCAGGCAAACCGTTATTTGCTTCCTTTATTTCTTCAATAGTAACATTATATTTTTTGCTTAATGAATAAAGCGTTTCTTTTCTTTTCACTTTATGTGAAATAAAATTTGTTGATTTATCAACCGTTTCCTGAGGGTTTTCTTTTAATTTTTTTATCGGAATATAGATAATTTGACCTTCTTTCAATCCGTTTTCAATGGTAGGATTAATGGCAATTAAATCATTTAAAGAAACGCCGTATGATTTACTGATAGAATATAAAGTTTGCCCCTTTTGAACGGTTACCTCCAAATAATCGCTTTTATTTTTGGGCACATAAGCAGAATCTGCATTTTGGGTATTTCTCCGTATGGGAATTAATATTTCTTGATTGAGTGACAAGCTCTCTCCCAGCCCTTTATTGGCTTTTTTTATATCATCTACAGAAACATTATATTTTTTTGAAATAGCATAAAGTGTTTCACCTTTTTGAACAATGTGCTTATAGTATTGCTTATTGTTGACCGTTATCGTTTCAGCCGTTGTTTCCTGTGCTTTTAATGAAACAGAAAACAAAACATAAAGTGAGAATAATATGGCAAATAATTTATTCATTATCCGGTTAAATTTATTGATTTATTGGTGAAACTGCAAATATTATTCCCATTCTATTGTTGCCGGCGGTTTAGAGCTGATATCATAAACAACCCTGTTCACGCCCTTTACTTTATTGATAATATCATTTGAAACTTTTGCCAAAAATTCATACGGCAAATGACACCAGTCGGCTGTCATCCCGTCGGTTGAAGTAACTGCACGTAATGCAACGGCATTTTCATACGTTCGCTCATCTCCCATTACACCAACCGAACGCACAGGAAGCAATATCGCTCCGGCTTGCCAAACATCATCATACAAATTATTTTCTTTTAACGATTGAATAAAAATATAATCAACCTCTTGCAACAAGGCAACTTTTTCGGGAGTAATATCGCCCAAAATACGAATTGCCAAACCGGGTCCAGGAAAAGGATGTCTTCCCAACAATTCATCATTTAACCCTAATGAACGTCCAACGCGACGAACTTCGTCCTTAAACAACAAACGCAATGGCTCAACCACTTTCAGGTGCATTTTTTCGGGCAATCCGCCTACATTATGATGCGACTTTATTGTAGCCGAAGGTCCGTTAACCGAAACCGATTCAATTACATCGGGGTAAATTGTTCCTTGCGCCAACCATTTTACATCTTGTATTTTATGTGCCTCTTCATCAAAAACTTCTATAAAAACACGACCAATGGCTTTTCTTTTGGCTTCGGGGTCTTCAATTCCTTTTAATGCATCGTAAAACTTTTGTTTCGCATCAACTCCTTTAACATTCAATCCTAAATGTTCATATTGTTTAAGCACATTCTCAAATTCGTTTTTACGCAAAAGACCGTTATCTACAAATATGCAATACAAATTTTTGCCAATGGCTTTATTCAACAATACTGCCGCAACTGTAGAGTCCACTCCGCCTGAAAGACCTAACACCACTTTATCATCGCCCAATTTTTCTTTTAATTCTTTAACGGTAGAATCAATAAACGAATCGGGCGTCCAATTTTGTGAACATCCGCAAATATCCACCACAAAATTCTTTAATAATTGTAAGCCGTCGGTTGAATGATATACTTCAGGGTGAAATTGAATAGCATATGTATCCTCATTTTTAAAATGATAACCTGCCACATGCACATCTTTAGTAGAAGCAATAACTTCGCAATCAGCAGGAATTTGAGTAATCGTATCGCCATGCGACATCCACACTTGTGAATGTTGAGGAATATTTTTAAAAAGCGGATTATCATTATTGACACTTGCCAAATTTGCCCGGCCGTATTCACGTGTATTTGATGCTTCAACTTTACCGCCATTTGATTGTGCTAAAAATTGTGCACCATAGCATATTCCCAACAACGGTAATTTTCCTTTTATATTTGATAAATCAGGTACAGGAGCATTTTCATCACGTACCGAAAACGGACTTCCGGATAATATCACTCCTTTTACATCAGGTGTAATTTCAGGAATGTGGTGATAGGGATAAATTTCGCAATAAACATTTAACTCTCTTACTCTACGCGCAATAAGCTGCGTATATTGTGAGCCGAAATCAAGAATAACTATCTTTTCCATAATGCCCGCAAAGATACCTTAAAAGTTTTATTTCATTGATTGATTATTGAAAGAAAGTTATTAATATTTGACCTTTGAAAATCTGCATTCTAAAAGGATACAAACCTCCTTAACAATTTGTTAATATTATTGTAATGATTTGAAGCAACTTTCGTGAATACTTTTGCGTCGTTAAGTTGAAATAAATTTTTAATTGCTGAATCATTAAAGTGAACACCCTGGAAGTCTAAACGACTTCAACCACTTTAATTTTTTTCATAATATTTTAAGATGAAGAGAATTATTTTGTTGATAACGGGTTTAACTTTAAGCGCATTTCTTACAGCTCAAGTTCCCTCTACATGTTTTGAGATAGAAAGTATTTTGGTTGATGCCTGCGGTTCACCCGAGGGGGAAAATGAAATGGTACGTTTTGTTATCGGTCCTACGGCATTAAACACGTCCAATCTTACCATAAATTGGCCCAACAATCCCTACCGAGGGATTTGTCAAAATGCTACAACTGCTGCTGCCGTGGCTGCATTAAACAGCACAATATTGGGTTGCGGTTATTTAAAAGAACCAGTTGGTGGTGTTCTCCCTGCGGGCTCAAAGGCTTTGTTAATTACCAGTGAAAATGTTGATGTTACAGCCAATTCATTTGCCAACCTAAACGATACTTTAATTGTTATTTTTCAATGTGTAGGAAACACGCAAGGGCATTTTGCAAATTATAATACTTCCTCTGGAATTAGAACCCTTACCATGAGCTTTGGCTCGGGATGTTCAGACCAGGTTTCTTACGACAGAAGTTTGTTGATTAACCAAAACGGCACTTATGGTGGTTCAAGCTCTGTTAAAGATGGTGCTCGAGTAGATTTTGATTGGTCGGGAAACGCCACTTATGCCAATGACGGTTGCCAAGCGCCAATAAGCACGCCACAACTTTCTATTATAAATAATGATACAACTATTTGCCCTAACGCCACCTTTAATCTGTCAGCCGTTTATTCATCAGATATTGTTTCAATTCAATGGTCTTCTACTAATGGCACCATTTCAAACAATACTGTAAATCCTACCATTTACACTAACAACACAAATTCTAGCGGATACATTTATTTAACCAGTTACACCGTTTGTAACGACAGCATTAAAGACAGCATTTCGGTAAATATTGCTACACCAATCAATGTGCAAATTTCTGCTCCAAATGACAGCATCTGTTCGGGGCAATCAATTACATTAACAGCAAATGGGGCTAGTTCTTATTTATGGAATACCGGAACCAATTCAAATTCTATATCGGTTAATACAACAGGCGATTACACGGTTATTGGAAGTAACACCTGCTATTCCGATTCAGACACAATACATATTGAGGTTGTACCAATACCTACAATAAGTGTTTCAGCATCGTCCGATACAATATGTAGCGGTCAATCGGCACAACTGACTGCCAATGCTACCATCTCTCCTATTACATGGAACACAGGTACTACAGGAAACACAATTACTGTCAACACTCAAGGCACTTATACTGCATCTGTTACCAATATATGTGGAACCTTTTCTGATGCCGTTACCATTACTGTAATTGATACACCTAATGCTACTATTTCTGCTACGGACACAATGCTTTGCAACGGCAGTTCAACACTTTCATTCAGCGGAAGTAATTACGATAATAATATTTGGAATACCGGCTCAAATAATCAATCCATTACAGTATCCAATTCAGGTTGGTATTGGGTAGAAGTACAAAATATGTGTTTTACTGTACGCGATTCTCAATATATTTATCCGGCTATCATTCCTAATGTTACAATTACTGCCTCAGACACTGTACTTTGTAATAACGAAACTATTGTTCTTACAGCATCCGGTAATTATCAATATTTATGGAACACAGGAGAAACAACTAATCAAATAACTGTTAACTCAGCACAAACATATACAGTTGTAGCTTCTAATTCTTGCAGTAGCGACACTGCTTCAATCCAAATTATAAACGGAAGTATTACAACCGATTTTTCCACCTCTACAGACATGGGAAAAGCGCCATTAGATGTAACTTGTACCAATTTAAGTACTAATGCAACCGCATACAGTTGGTACATTGATTATCAATTTATTAACAATAATACTAATTTTTCAACCATTTTTGAAAATGAAGGATTATATACAATAACTTTAATTGCCGAAAACAATTTCGGATGTATCGATTCGACCTCTAAACTAATTGAAGTTATGCTTACCACAGGCGTATATATTCCAAATGTATTTACACCAAACAATGATGGCATCAATGATACTTTTTTAATAAAAGGAAACAATATTGACTATTATCAGATGAGTATATTTAACCGCTGGGGACAATTATTGTTTGAAGGAAATGAAAATCAAAACTGGAATGGTACAAACTTAGAAAATCAGATAGTACCGGACGGCACTTATGTTTACTTAATAAAGGTTGTCTATCTCAACGGTGTCAAGGAAATTTTTAACGGAAGTGTTCAAAAACTTGAATGATTGTGAAAACTTTTAACTTACATACTATACGAGTTTTTATAATATTTATACTCTTATTTGCCATTTCATACACATATGGACAAACAACAGACCTTATCATATCCGAATATATTGAAGGAAGCAGCAACAATAAATATATAGAAATTTATAATGGAACCGGAGCTTCTGTTAATTTAACTGATTATGAAATACGCATATACGCTAATGGATCGACTACACCTACTTCAACTATTAGTTTATCAGGTACCTTAACTAATGGTAACGTTTATGTTATCGCCAACTCGTCAGCTACTGCATGGTCTGGAATACCGGATTTAAGTACCGGCTCTCTGAACTTTAATGGAGACGATGCCGTAGAGTTATTCAAAATAAGTACTTCTTCTACGATAGACTTATTTGGGAATATTGGTTGTGACCCCGGTTCATCATGGACAGGGGGCGGAAATTCAACACAAAATAAAACACTGATAAGAAATTCAAGTGTATGCTCAGGCATCACAGCAGACTCACCTATAAATTGTCCCTTCCCTACTTTAGGTACAGAATGGACTCAATTTCCTCAAGATGATGTTTCTAATTTGGGCTCTCATACAGCCAATTGTGCTTGCACACCTTTAACCGAACCGACAACCGCGCCTTCTTCATTAACATTTACAAATATTCAATGCTATCAAGCAGATATTTCTTGGACTAATGGCGATGGAAATAACCGTATTGTAGTGGTATCTGTCAATCCTATTTCCGGCACACCTGCCGACCAAACCAATTATCCGGCTGATAATAATTTTGGTAGTGGTAGCGCCATTGCGGCAGGCGAGTATGTTGTTTACAACGGAAACGGAAATTCTACAATTGTCTTGGGATTAAACAGTAATACCACTTATTATGTTGCTGTTTTTGAATACAATGGCAGTTCACCAAATTGTGATGAAAACTACTTAGCTACTGCTGTAACCGGTTCTTTTACTACGGATAATAATTGCACTTGCCCTGAAATAAAAAGTATTTTGGTAAATGCATGCTCAAGTGCTGAAGGTACAGATGAATACATTATTTACCAGAATGGTAATTTCGACACATATGTGGACAGTTTAAGCATTACTTTTCCAAGTGCAGGAACATTTTGTAATAATGGATGTGGCACCAATACTTTATTGAATAACCCAACTTATATCAATCAATTGAACACAACAGCCGGTTGTCCAGGACTATTTGTATTTTCTGACACTATACCGGCAAATGCACAAGTAATTGTTTTTACAGGCAATCCACCTTCCTACACCATGGATTTCAGCAGCCAATGTGGAGCAGGTCCTTTTTATGCCATATTTTGCAACAACACCAATACCGGTGGCAGGTTTGCAAATTCAGGGGGCAACAGAACAACTGCTATAGACTTTTCATCAACTTGCAGTGATGCGGTAACTTACTATGCCAGCTCTGCTAACACCGGAACCGATGGCGATTATGTTGATTTTGATGCGGCAGGAAATCCTTATTATAAAAATAATGCCAATTGCGCTGTACCATTGCCTGTAGAATTAATTTACTTTACAGGACAAGTCATCAACGAAGATTTAACCCTATTAACTTGGGCAACGGCTTCAGAAATAAACAATGACTATTTTGCTGTTGAGCACAGCAACAACGGATTAGATTTTAATATTATCGGACATGTTCCGGGGAACGGAAACAGTAATTATGTACAAGAATATGAATTTTATTACGATGGAAATACTGAAAATCCGAATTATTTTAGATTAAAACAAGTTGATTTTAATGGAAATTTCGAGTATTCTGAAATCATTGTTATAGAAGGAATCAACAATAATTTGGGCTTTTATTTCGATAATAACACCAAAACATTATTTTTTACCGGAATTAATGACGATTTGCAAAATATATCTATTTATGACGTTTCAGGTAAAGTTGTTTACACTTCAAATATAAATTCCGGCAATAAAATAATATTAAGTCATCTTCAAAGCGGAATATATATTATAAATATGAATAATAGTTTCAATAGCTATAGGCAAAAAATAGTTATTGAATAAAGATATTTAAAAAGCCCTTGAAAATGATTCAAGGGCTTTTTAATAAGTTAAGAAGAATGGAATTTATTCTTCTGATTTCTTCTCTGTTGTTTTTGTGCAAGATTTTTTCTCTGAAGATTTAGAACAACAACTTTTCTTTTCTTCAGATTTTTTGCAACAGCTCTTTTTCTTTTTATCGCATTTTTTTCCGTCTTTACCATCTTCGCATAAAACAGTAGCATCATTGTTAACAGCTTTTACTGTATTTACAGCTGCAACAGCAAATAATCCGGTTAAAGCGACACTTAAAATAACTTTTTTCATAATTTTTAATTTTTTAATTTTGATAAAAATACAAAATTCCTTTAACATAATACTACATTATTAAATTTTTTAAAGCAACTTTATGGGTTTCTACTAAGTCATAATATAATAACGCAATATATTAAAAATGAGATATTTATTATTTTACACTTTCTTAATTGTAACATTTACAGCGACGGCTCAAAGAGGTAAAGATGGCAGTAAAACCTCTTCTACTACTGAAATTGTAAATGATTACACCACACTTACTGCAGACGTAACTGCAGGGACAACCTCCATCTCAGTGACTTCTTCCTCATTAACCGGCTCCGGATTACCGCCATTAGCTCAAGGCGATTTAATTTTAATTATCCAAATGCAAGGGGCATCTGTTAATACAATAGACAACACGCAGCCAAGTTGGGGAGATTTAGCTACAGGCAGCTACAATAATGCCGGAAATTATGAATTTGCTCAAGTAGAATCTGTGCCAAACAGCACAACTATCAATTTAGATTGTGGATTAAAACATGATTATTCAGCTTCAGGAAAAACACAAGTTATACGAGTACCCAGATATTCGACTCTAACACTTAATAGTGGAGCAAATATTACCTGTCCCGCTTGGAACGGTAATACCGGAGGAGTTGTTGCCATAGAAGTTAACGGAACGACAACATTTAACGGCGGACAAATTGATGTTTCTGCCCTTGGATTTAGAGGTGGGCAAGTAGACAATCAATCAAATATAGGTTGTATGTGGTATGCCGATACCAGTCCTACCGGAGGTTCTGAAAAAGGCGAAGGAATTGCCGGCAGTCAAACTGATTATGACACATTTGGTGGAAGGTACGGCAAAGGTGCCTGTGCAAATGGTGGTGGTGGAGCAACTTGCCATAATGCAGGTGGCGGCGGTGGTGCAAACGCCGGAAATATTTCCAATTGGCAAGGAGGTTTCGGAGTACCGGACATTTCCAATGCCAATTATGTTACCGCATGGAACTTGGAGGGAGCCGGATATTCTTCAATAGTGGCAGAAGGTGGAGGAAAAGGCGGTTATTCATTTGCCAACACTGATGCAAATGAATTAAGTGACCCACCCGGAAGCAGTGCTTGGGGAGGCGATAACAGAAGAGATAACGGAGGAAGAGGCGGACAACCTTTAGATTATTCTACCGGTAAAATTTTCATGGGTGGTGGCGGCGGTGCCGGAGACGGAAATGACGGTGATGCCGGAAGAGGTGGAAATGGCGCCGGAATAGTTTATTTATTAACTTATGGTGATATTACCGGTAACGGGAACATTTTAGCAAACGGAGAAAACGGACAAGATACATACGACCCAAGTGGTGCACCTTTTGGAAGTGTTGCCAATATTGACGGAAGTGGTGGCGGTGGAGCAGGCGGCACTATCATTCTAAACACAACAGGAAATGTTGCTTCCTCTTTAACGCTTCAGGCAAACGGTGGAGATGGCGGAACACAAAATTTTGCAATTGGATTATTTGGTTCAGTTAACGAAGCTGAAGGTCCAGGTGGTGGCGGTGGAGGCGGCTTTATAGCTGTTTCAAACGGAACACCTGCTATGCAAGTGAATGGAGGGAACAATGGTACAACAGATTCTCCATTTGTCACCAATTTCCCACCCAACGGAGCTACAAAAGGCCACGATGGTGTTATCGGTTCGATTATCCCAAACAACTCTTATGATTTAACAATTTCCGACACAACAATTTGCAGCGGTTCTGCTGTAACGCTTGCTGTTACGGTTATCGGAACATTGCCTTCCGGAGCAACCATAGAATGGTATGATGCTCCTTTTACCGGAACATTAGTAGGTACCGGCAGCAGTTTTACCACTCCTACCCTTTCTAATAATACATCTTATTATATTAAAACATGTGATTTGGCGGATTATATCCAAGTGAATGTTACCGTTACTAATTGCACCGTTGCACCTGTTGCTTCTTTCACTCCTTCAGTTACATCTATTTGCGCAGGCGACAGCATTACTTTTACCGACAACTCAACAGGAACAAATATTTCAGCTTGGAACTGGACATTTACTGGAGGTTCGCCTTCTTCCGTAAATACTCAAGGACCACATACTGTTGCGTTTAATACTGCAGGAACATATAATATCACTTTACAAGTTACTGATGCCAATGGCACCGATGATACGACAATTGCCATTACTGTCAATCCACTGCCAACAGTTGCGGCAAATGCTTCACCGGCAACATCAATTTGTCAAGGCGACCAAGTTACCTTAACCGGCTCAGGAGCATCAACTTATACGTGGGATAATGGAGTTGTTGATGGTGTGCCATTTACACCAACTTCTACCACAACTTTTACCGTAACAGGAATCGATGCAAACGGTTGCAGTGACACGGCACAAATAACCATTACAGTGAATAACTGCTCACAACCGATTGCTTCTTTTATTCCTTCAAGTACTACTATTTGTGAAGGTGACAGTATTACTTTAACCGATAACTCTACGGGTACAAACATTTTGGCTTGGAACTGGACATTCAACGGAGGTACTCCGACTTCTTCAAACACACAAGGTCCTCATACCGTTGCATTTAATACTGCAGGAACGTATAACGTTACTTTACAAATCACAGATGCTAATGTTACAGATGATACGACAATAGCCATTACCGTTAATCCTTTGCCAACAGTTACAGCAAATGCTTCACCCTCTACCTCAATTTGTCAAGGCGACCAAGTTACCTTAACCGGCTCAGGAGCATCAACTTATACGTGGAATAATGGAGTTGTTGATGGTGTACCGTTTACACCGTCATCTACCACAACTTATACCGTTACCGGTACTGATGCAAACGGATGCAGCAATTCAGATCAAATTACCATTACGGTGAATAACTGCTCCCAACCTTTAGCTTCTTTCACTCCTTCTGCAACATCCATTTGCGAAGGAGACAGTATTACTTTTACCGATAACTCTACGGGAACAAACATATCGGCTTGGAACTGGACATTTAACGGAGGTACTCCGGCTTCTGCCAATACACAAGGGCCACATACCGTTACATTTAATACTGCCGGAACATACAACATCACTTTACAAATTACAGATGCTAACGGAACAGATGACACGACTATTACCATAACCGTAAATTCTTGTAATTTACCTACAGCTCAAATAACTGCCTCAACTACAGAAATTTGCCAAGGTAATTGCATCACTATTAACGATAATTCCTCAGGAGGCTCAACCGCTTGGAATTGGATATTCACTGGAGGAATACCCTCCTCATCCACACAACAAAACCCCGGGGATGTATGTTGGAACACAGCCGGAAATTTTGATGTAATTCTCATTGTTTCAAATAGTTTGGGCTCTGATACCGACACGGTTAATATAACTGTTCATTCTTTGCCAACAGTAACTGCATCCGGAGACACAACCATTGTTTTGGGCGGACAAGCCAACTTAACGGCAAACGGAACCCCACCGGGAGGAACCTATAATTGGACACCAAATGATGATTTGGATTGTAATAATTGTTCTTCGCTTGTTGCTTCGCCTCAAGAAAACACAACCTATACTGTGCTTTATACCGATTCTAACGGATGTTTTGCCTTGGATAGCGTACAAGTTTTAGTAGAAGTTGAAACAGCCATTGGGGTTCCTAATGCATTTTCACCAAACAATGACGGAAATAATGATATATTATATGTGAAAGGAAATGGTATTGAGACACTGCTATTTATAGTTTATAACCGCTATGGACAAAAAGTTTTTGAAACTACCGATATTACTCAAGGTTGGGACGGAACTTTTAAAGGAAAACCTGAAAATGAAGGTGTTTTTGTTTATTATTTAGAGGTAACCTTCAAAGACTTTTCCTCACAAAAACTAAAAGGAAATATCACTTTAATCAGATAATTTTTTTAAACTTGACATTATGAAAAAAATAAAAATCATAGCATCATTATTGTTAATTGTACAATATGGATATGCACAACAAGATATTCATTTTTCACAGTTTTTTAACGCCCCTGTTGTTTACAATCCGGCACAAGCAGGATTAAACGGTGATTTACGCGCCATAGCCAACTACCGAAATCAATGGGGAAGCATTGCCGCACCTTATGTTACCATGAATGGTTCTTTGGATATGCCATTATTCAAAAAATCAAATGGAAAGTTTGGTGTAGGTTTAAATTTCTTTAATGATAAATCCGGAGAAAGTAATTTTACTCAAACGGCATATAATGCTTCCTTAGCTTATCATTTTGGTTTGGATAATGGACAAAAAAATTACTTTTCGGTTGGCTTTAAAGCCGGAATGGAACAACGCGCTCTTGACATTTCTGCATTTTATTGGGACAGCCAATGGGCAGGAAATGATTTTAACACCGCCTTACCTTCAAATGAGTCTGCAATAGCGTCATCTGCTTCAGCATTTGATATGAGTGCAGGAATTCATTGGCTTTACATGCCTAACAATTATACCATCTACTCTGCCGGACTTTCACTTAACCACATTACCTCACCAACCATTGAATTTGGCTCAAATGCACAAAGTTTATACAAAAGATGGGTATTTACTGCTGCCGGTGAGTTCGGCAATGCAACTTCTAATGCATCTTTTGTTACCAACATATTATACATGAAACAAGGTCCAAACGGTCATTTTAATTTAGGCGGAGCTTTAAAATATAAATTGCAAGAATCATCGCATTATACCGATTTTAGAAATGAAGCATTTTTCTCTATTGGTGCCTATATGCGTGTAGGTGATGCTATTTATCCTGTTGCACAATTTCAATATTCAGGTATGAAAATAGGATTAAGTTATGATTTTAATGTATCGAAATTGGCAAAGGCAAGTAATGGTATGGGTGGATTTGAAATTATGCTCGGATATGTTGCTAATTTTACAAAAAGTAAAACCCGACGAGCAAGATTTAAGTAAAGCTAACTCATCGGGTTGGTATTTTCCGGATTTTTATCCGATAAATATAATTCAAATATCAGAAATTAGGCTTTAGCAGATATTTAGAATAAAAATCATCGATATAAGCAACGGCTTCTTCTGCTGTATCTACCAATTTAAACAAAAACATATCTTCTTCGTTAATGTTCCTTTCTTTCAATACGGACGATTTAATCCAATCGACCAAGCCTGTCCAATAATCTTTTCCAACCAACACAATGGGGAAACGCCCTATTTTATTGGTTTGAATCAATGTAAGTGCTTCAAAGAATTCATCTAATGTGCCAAACCCTCCGGGCATCACAATAAATCCTTGCACATATTTCACCAACATTACTTTACGAACAAAGAAATAATCAAAACTGATTAACTTATCTTGGTCAACGTAAGGGTTATGATATTGCTCAAAAGGTAATTTTATGTTTAAACCAACCGAACGACCTCCGGCTTTATGCGCTCCTTTATTCCCTGCTTCCATAATTCCGGGTCCACCTCCTGTAATTACACCAAATCCACGTAATGCTAATTCATAAGCTATCAGTTCAGCCAATTGATAATACTTATTATCTTCTTTTGTACGTGCTGAACCAAAAATAGAAACACACGGGCCAATTTTTGCTAATTTATCAAAACCTTCAACAAATTCGGACATTATTTTGAATATTGCCCACGAATCGTTGGCTTTTATCTCTTGCCAGCTTTTTTCTTTAAACTTACTTTTTATCTTTTCTTCGTCTTTTGGTGTCATATTATTATTTATTTTTCAGTTCTTTTTCAAGAAATTTTGCTGTTAAGCTGTTTTTATTTTTAATTAAATCTTCCGGCGTTCCTTCGGCAACAATTTCTCCCCCATGCTTTCCGCCATCGGGACCTAAATCAATTACCCAATCAGAAACTTTGACAATATCCAAATTATGTTCGATAACTAAAACGGTATTTCCTGCATCTGTTAATCGGTGTAAAACCGTAAGTAAAACCCGTATATCTTCAAAATGCAAACCGGTAGTGGGTTCATCCAAAATATAAAAAGTGTTGCCCGTATGCTTTTTTGCCAACTCGGTTGCCAATTTTACGCGCTGCGCTTCACCACCGGACAATGTTGTTGAGGGTTGTCCTAATTTTACATACCCCAATCCCACATCATTTAATGCCTGTAATGTTTTACGAATAGCCGGAATAGAGTCAAAAAAGGGCAATGCATCGCTTATGGTCATTTCCAATACATCACTAATCGATTTGCCTTTATACCTGACTTCAAGTGTTTCTCGGTTATAGCGTTTACCCATACATTCGTCGCATGTTACGTAAACATCGGGAAAAAAATTCATTTCTATCACCTTAACGCCGGCTCCTTTACAGGTTTCACACCTTCCGCCCTTTACGTTAAATGAAAATCTTCCGGGTTTATATCCTCGAATTTTAGCTTCGGGCAATTGCGCAAATAACTGTCGAATATCGGTAAAAACGCCTGTATATGTTGCCGGATTGGAACGTGGAGTTCTGCCAATTGGACTTTGGTCAATGTTTATTACTTTATCAATATGTTCCAACCCTTTTATTTTTTTATAGGGCATTGGCTTTTTTGCCGAATTAGGATAAATATGATTAGAAAGAATAGGATATAACGTTGCATTTATCAATGTACTTTTACCACTTCCGGAAACACCTGTAACGGAAACAAACTTCCCCAGCGGGATTTTTACATCTACATTTTTTAAATTATTTCCGGATGCTCCGTAAAGCTCAATAAATTTTCCGTTGCCCTCTCTCCTTTTTTGCGGAATTTCTATTTTAATTTTCCCGGCAAGGTATTTTGCCGTTTCGCTGTTTTGCTTTAAAAATTCTTTTGGATTACCTTGCGCCACCAATTCACCGCCATGTATACCGGCTTTGGGACCAATGTCTATAATTTCATCACTTTCGAGCATGATATCCTTATCATGTTCCACCACAATAACACTGTTTCCGATATCGCGAAGATTTTTCAGTGAGTTTATCAACCTTTCATTATCTCGTGCATGTAAACCAATACTTGGCTCATCCAAAATATACAATACATTCACCAATTGTGCTCCTATCTGGGTTGCCAAGCGGATTCTCTGCGCTTCACCTCCCGACAATGTTCCCGCTCCACGGTTTAATGTAAGATAAGATAAGCCAACTAGCATTAAAAACTCAATGCGCGATTTTAGTTCTTTAATAATTTCCGAAGCAATTATATTTTTAGATTCAGAAAGTTTTTTGGGTAATGAGTTAACCCATTGTTGCAAATCGGAAATCTCCATTTGCGCTACTTCGGCTATATTTTTATCATCAATTTTAAAATATAATGATTCCTTTTTAAGGCGAGCTCCTTTGCACTCGGGACACGGAATTTTATTCATAAACGAATGTGCCCAACGCATCATACTTTTCGAAGGATTTTCTTCGTACTGACGAAGAATAATGTTTACAATTCCTTCAAAATTTAAGGTATGTTTTGAAATTACACCGGCAATATTTTCTTCTATATAAATTGGCTCTGAATTTCCGTACAAAATTGTTGAAAGTGCCCTTTCAGATAAATCTTTAATAGGCGTATCCAAAGTAAAACCAAAGTGTTTCCCTAATAATTCGAGCTGTTTAAATACCCACGAATTTTTATAACTTCCCAACGGTGCCAATCCTCCTTTTTTTATGGATAATGAACTGTGTGGGATAATTTTTTTGACATTCACTTCTGAAACTTCTCCCAAACCGCTGCATTTTGAACAAGAACCTACGGGTGAGTTAAACGAAAAATTATTAGGCGCCGGGTCATCATAAGCAATGCCGGAAGTAGGACACATTAAATTCCTGCTGAAATATTTTACTTCATCGCTTTGATAGGGCAATACCATAAACACGCCTTTGCCTTTTTTTAGGGCTAAATCAATTGATTTTTTAAGCCGTTCTTCATTTTTATCGTCAACAACCAACCGGTCTATCACTACTTCAATGTTGTGAATTTTATACCTGTCCAATTGCATTCCGGGTACAATATCCATTATTTCTCCATCAACACGAACCTTAACAAATCCTTGCTTTAATATTTGTTGAAATAATTCACGATAATGCCCTTTTCGTGAACGAATTACCGGTGCCAGAATCGTTAATCTTTTCCCGTTGTAGTTTTGTTTAATAAGCGATAATATTTCCGCTTCATTAAACTTAACCATTTTTTCGCCGGTAACATACGAATAAGCATCGGCTACTTTGGCATACAGCAAACGTAAAAAATCATATATCTCCGTAATAGTGCCAACAGTAGATCGAGGATTTTTGCTTACTGTTTTTTGTTCAATGGAAATGACAGGACTTAAGCCTTCAACAGCATCTACATCGGGTCGTTCCAACGAACCTAAAAATTGCCGGGCATACGATTGAAAACTCTCTATAAATCGCCTTTGACCTTCGGCATAAATAGTATCAAATGCAAGCGATGATTTTCCTGAACCTGAAAGCCCGGTAATGACAACCAACTTATTGTGCGGAATTTTAACTGAAATATTTTTTAGATTATGAACTCGAGCGCCTTCAACTGTCAAAAATAGTGCTGATTCCGATAATTCGCTTTCGTTATTCATTAGCTACCAAAGGTTTAGTTTTACGCGTAATAATTGAAAATAAAGTCAAAATTACCAAAAAGTAGCCGCCCGAGAGAGCCAAAGCAAAAGTTGTTTGACTTACTAATGCATAACCGGCTATTAAAACTGCTAACAACTGTATCATTACAACGATAAGCGCTACTTGTCTATCGGAAAAGTTCAAATATGACAAACGATGTGTTGTGTGGTCTTTTCCGCCAACAAAAGGTGAGCTGCCACGAGCTATGCGAGTAACGGAAACCATTGTTGTATCTACAATAGGCACTGTAAATACGGTAACCGTTAAGATAAGTCCTGTTAAACTATTTTCATACGCAAAATTCAAATTATTATTCCAAACCAACAATATACTCAATGCCGAAAGGATAAATCCCAAAAACTGACTTCCGGTATCGCCCATATACATTTTTGAAGGATGCCAGTTAAATGGTAAAAAAGCAAGTAAGCTCGCCAATATTCCAACTAAAATAACCAATATAAAAGCATCTGAAACAGTTTGTTGTAAATAAGAAAAAATCATAAATGCAGTTACCGATATTGATGTAAGTGTGGTAATGGCATCCATATTGTCGAGCATATTCAATGAATTCATCATAGCAACCACCCAAAATATAGTTAAAAATCCATTCAGAAATTCATTATCAAATAAATGTATTTTAATACCGGAATAGAGCAAAACCAAGCCGCATATTACTTGTGTTATAAATTTCAACAGTGGTCGCGTATTATAAGCATCATCTGCCAACCCCATTAAAAAACTAAGTGATGCACCAAATATCAGGGCAATATGTTTTATGGAATAAATATTTTCAACATTGCTTTCAAAAATGGGAACAGCAGCAATGGATAATAAAAAAACAATAAAAAATCCTATTCCTCCCAAAGAAGGTTTGGTAGTATCGCTCCAACGAATGATATCTTGATAATTTTTACGAATACCCAAGGTATGGGCAAAACCAAGCATCACTTTGTTTATTAAAAAACCAAACACGAAAGCTCCTGCAAAAAACAACAAATATGTCATATACCAACTCACGAATGTAAATACGTTAAAATGGAGAGGAAAGTTGAGACAAAAGCGGTAATTTTTTATCCTTTTCGGATAATATTGGATTTTCTACTTCCCAATTTATAGCTAAGTCAGGATCGTTCCATAACACGCCACCTTCGGATTGAGGATGATAATAATTGGTACATTTATATGAAAAAACAGTATTATCTTCGAGTGTTACAAAACCGTGCGCAAATCCCTCCGGAATGTAAAACATTTTTTTATTTTCTGCAGAAAGGATTACTTTAATATGCTGACCGTAAGTTGATGAATTTTTGCGTAAATCAACAGCTACATCCATAACACTTCCTTGTAAAACACGTACTAACTTGCCTTGCGCATACGGCGGTGCTTGAAAATGCAAGCCCCTCACCACTCCTTTTTGAGACATGGATTGGTTATCTTGCACAAATTCCGCATAAATACCATTTTCGCTAAATAATTTTTTATTGTATGATTCAAAAAAATATCCTCTGTTGTCTTCAAATACCTTGGGTTCTATCAGCACCAACCCGTCAATCTCAAATTTTTGAAACTTCATCTTAACTTCAATTTTTATTTTTTATTAAATATTGCTTTCCACCAAACTTGTTTTTCCGGAACATCCTCGTAATAACCATATCCGTAACCATAACCGTAGCCATAACCATATCCATAGCCGTATTGTCCTTGCTCAAAATCTACACTGTTAAGGACTAATGATAGCTTGTGAATATTGTTCTCTTCATAAATTCTATAAGCGTTTTTCAGATATTCTTTCTTAGAATAGTTTGCCCTAAGCACATAAATCGGATAATCGGCCATTGAAATAGTATAAAGTGCATCGGTAACCAATCCTATGGGTGGATTATCAATTATCACCAAATCATACGTTTGCTTTAATTCTTCTATAATTTCAGTCAAATTTCCATTTATGATAAGTTCAGACGGATTGGGCGGTATAGGTCCGGCTGTAATAAAATCCAATCCTTTTAATGCACTGTGTTTTATACAATTATTCAAACTATCATTACCTATTAACAGCGTACTCATTCCTCTGTCATTTTCGACATTAAAGCCTAAATGAATCTTGGGTTTTCTCATATCCAAGTCGAGAATAATCACTTTTTTTCCGGAATATGCTATAATACCGGCAATATTAATTGCCACAAAGGTTTTTCCTTCGCCCGAAACGGTACTTGTAATTGCCATTACTTTTGAACCCGGCTTATTGGATATAAATTGTAAATTCGCTCGAATTGTTCGAAAAGATTCCGATATAACAGATTTTGGATTTTTATCGATAATTAATTGCGAAACCGGAATTTCCTTTTTATACTTTGGAATTACTCCCAACACACCTAATTTAGCTTTACCTTCTTGTGTAATATCTGCGACCGAAGTAATTTCATTGTGAAATAAATATTTTATAACCACAAAGCCAATTCCCAAAACCAAACTGCCAAAAACAAATACAACAAAAATTAATTTTTTGTTTGGTTTTATTGGCACATTAGGAATTTCGGCTTGTTCCAAAATAGTGTGCTGTGGCACAAAACCGGCTTCGGAAATAGAATATTCGGTTCTTTTTTCCAATAATAAAGTGAAGAATTTTTCATCTATTGAAAACATACGCTCCAAGCGGGCATATTCCAATTCTTTGGCAGGAATATTATAGAATTTTTGTTCAAATTCTTTAATCTTTTGCGCAACTTCATTTCGTTGGGTTAATAATTTATCCAGTAAAGAGCGTAAACTCTCTATAATTAAATCTCGCTGCGCTTCTATTTGCAAATTTAGTGTTTTTAAAATTTCACTGTCAGGCGTTACCTCATTTTGCAATTGCTGTTTTTTATCCAACAAACGTTGTAAATTGGTAATTAAACCGTTTATTGTAGATTCATAATCTGTTCCGGCAAGTATGGACAACAGGTCATATACCTGCATATTATCATTGGCATTTTTGGCTTTATTTTGAATTTCTTTCAGCACATTGATTTGCAAATCCAAATCAATCAATTGATTTTCAAGTCGGTTCAGTTTCTCCATATACATTGCCGAAAACTCCGATGAACCGGATATTTTATTTTCCTTTTGAAATTTTTGCAGTTTGTTTTCGGATACTTTTAACTTGTTGTAATATTTATCTAATTGTTTATCAATAAATCCGAGTACATTACGTGAGCTTTTACTGCGTTCTTCAATATCGTATTTGGTAAATTCATTTGCTAATGCTGTAACTATGTCGTGTGCTTTTCGTGCATTTGCCGACTGAAAGGCAATTTCAATTGTGTTGGCATTAGGGTTTAACAATTTTACAGAAAGTGACGTAATGTATTGTTTTGCCAGTTGTTCAAGATTATTGAACACAAAAAACGGTCTGTTATTTGGTGCGTCAATATAATTATGGATTCGCTCAAAATCGGTAATCATTAGCTTTAGCTTTCCGAAAGGTAATGTAATTTCTTCTCCTGCTTTAAACTTACCGAAGGATTGATTTTCAGTTTTTAATTCAAATTCGGAATCGGATAAAAAATCAACATAAAACTTTTTTCCTGTTACCGAAGAGTCATTCAATTCTGCCTTTATTGTAAAAGGATTTGAACGATACATTTCAAAATCAAGCAGATTTCCTTCGTTGAAATAAGATATTTTTAACGGCAAAGTTCCTAAAGCTCTTTTCAACAAAAACTTAGACTTTATCAACTCTATATCGGCAGCCAAGTCGTTTCCTTCGTCATAAATATCTTCTACTTGCAATACTTTTTGAGCTGTATTATTGGATTGAATTTGAAGTACAAGAGAAGATTCATAAATGGGTTGCGAATACCTGAGAAACAAAAATGCTCCCAAAATGCCTAAGACGAGCAACGAAAAAACTACAAGACGATATTTTTTAAAAAGATAAACAAATTTCCCCCATTCAAACTCCATATTCACATCGGAATGTGATTGTCTAAAATCAGGTATATTTTGGGGATTATTCATTTATTTGGCTACACTATTTAAAACAACTATTAGAGTAATTGTTGATGTCAGTAGGCTAACTATCGGCGCTACATCGCCAACAAATTGACGGACAGGTTTTATAATCGGTTCAACATAAACAATATCATTGTTTTGAAGAATAATATCTGCTTGTTTTACACCCTCGATAGTACTTAAGTCAAATAAAAAAACTTGCGGATTGCTTAAATCACCTCGAATTACTTTTACTCGTTTCACTTTACTCATCGCAGTTGGTCCGCCAACTTCTCCCAATACTTCGAGCAATGAGGTGTTTTCATTTTTTAGAGTAATTACCTTTGCTCGTCCTTGCCCATTTCCACTCATTCCACCGGGAAATACGGTTACTCTTCGGTTCAATACTTTTATTCGGGCAAACGGTTTTTTGTAATACCGGGCATATTTTTCTTCAAGATAAGCCTCTGCTTCTTTAATAGACTTTCCTGCAATGGGAACATATCCTAAAATAGGTAATTTTACTCTTCCGTCATTTTCAATTAAATAATTCACCCCCGCTACACCATTTGACATAGTTGTATTCGCTTCTGTTAATGCAGATAAATCTATCAGTTTAAACCCTTCATTGGCATATAACTTAAAATCAATCACATCAAAGGGTTGTAATATATAGGCTACCGTATCATTAGTTGGTGGCGTATCGAACTGATAATCTTTTGGTGTTTTAAACATTTCATAAGCACCATAATTACACGACGACAATGTTGCCAAAAATACAGTGATATATAGAAATTGAATTATTTTTTTCTTCATTACAATGAAATTTAATATGCAATAATAACAAATCTATGAAAAAGCTGTGAATTGGCGTTCATATTGATTTTAAATTTTAGCTGACAACAATCTATTGTAAAGATTTTCCATGTCATCTACTAAACGTGTGTAATGAAATTGTTGAAACGCAAATTGAGCCAATTCTTCTGTATTAACAATATTTTTAGAAACTCGTAAAATCATTTCATTTAGATTAGAAATAAATTGACTGGGGTTAGACACATCATTTAATAAAACGGCATTACTTCCGGGAGGTACAATATCGGCAATGCCACCCACATTGGTTGATACAATGGGTTTTGATGCGGCTTGTGCTTCTATTAAACTTACGGGCGTTCCTTCATTTAATGATGTGAGCGCAACAATATCCAACCCGGCAAGCACATCGTCCACATCTTTTATCCATGAGGTAAATATTAACGACTTATTTGAAAAATCATGTGAAGGAACGGCAACATTCAGCCCCTTATTTTTGGCTGCATTAACCAAATCTTCATACAACTCTCCTCCTCCAACAATAAAAAACATAACGTTTTTGTTCTTTTTTGCAATTTCTTCTGCTGCTTGTAAAAAAAGTTCATGATTTTTTATTGGCACCAAACGTCCGATAATTCCTACGGCAATTTGATTATCTTTCAACCCATATTTATCTCTGAATTCTTTACGTTTTCTTTCTTTATCTGTTGTAAATTTTGTTAAATCAAAACCGAGCGGAATTACTTCAAATTTATCAGGTGATGCGATATTGTGAACACAGGCTAATTCGTTTTTTTGTTTTTGACTGATGGCAATAATCTTGGTTGATTTTTTTGCCAAATACCGCTCAACAGATTTATAAAAATATGTTTTTGGTTTGCTGAAATACGAATGAAAAACATGTCCGTGAAAAGTATGCACAATGACCGGGACGTTCATTTTTGCAGCTGCCAATCGTCCAATAGCACCGGCTTTAGAAGCATGTGTATGCACAATATCCGGTTTAAATTCTTTTATCAATGCTATAATTTTTCGATAGGCAATTCTGTCATTTTTAAAATTTATCTCACGCCTTAATTCTGGTATAATGGTATAATCAACCCCCAACTGCTCCAAAATATGAGTAGAACTTTCTTCTGATTCATCTTTTGCTCCGCCTATCAACAATGTTTGAAAATCATCGCTTAAATATCTAGTCAAATAGGCAGCATTATATGTTGGACCTCCTAAATTAAACCGGTTAATTATTCTTAAAATTTTCGGCATTTTGATTTAATGAACTTCAAAAATAGTTTAATATTTGGAAATGAACAGAAAAAACTTAACTTGGCTACTCAATTAGCTGTGTTATGAATAAAGTTATCAAAAGAATTTTTCGCACGTTTGCAATTTTCATTGTTTTACTTATCGTTGCCTCATTCTTTTTGCCTTCTAAGGTAAAAGTTGAACGAACAAAACTCATTGATGCTACACCAAGTATTGTTTATAATTATGTGATTGATTTAAAAAAATGGAAATATTGGTCGCCTTGGCATCAATTAGACACCACGCAATACAATAATCCAAACAATTATTCCGTAAATACTATTGGCACAGGTGCAAAATATTGCTGGGACAGTCAAAATGAAAATGTAGGCAAAGGTTGTTTGACCATTATTGATTCAAAGCAAAACAAATATATTGAAACCCTTTTAGAATTTGAGGGTATGAATCCTTCAACGGGAAAATGGCATTTTAAGCCGCTTGATAACAATAAAACAGAAGTAACTTGGTCAATGGAAGCAGACTTGGGATTTAATCCTATTTCGCGATATTTCGGGTTATTTTTTGACAGTATGATTGGTCCGGATTTTGAAAAAGGATTAAATAATTTGAATAATATTGTAAAAAAATAAATAAGATGAAATTTTTCTTACCTGTAACCCTCTCTTTAATTCTAAATTTCACAGCAGTTTTATTGCCTGCGCAAACGGTTGAACAAACGGCTGCAATCAATTTATTGACAGAAAAATCCAACAGAGGCGATTATGCCATTATTGAAGTCCGATTAAACAACGAAGATGAATTTAAAACACTTGAAGGCAGTTCATCAGGATTATCGCGTATTGCCATTTTTTACGGCAAAACCGCCAACGACAATCCCATTCTTTTAAAAGGTTTTACAGGATTTAGTGATTTTGTTGTTCTTTTAAATTTGTTACAAGAAAAAGGTTGGGAAATTGAAGAAGTTTACTCTCTCAAAGGCCAATCATTAATTGTTACCCATTATTTAATTCGAAAGGTGAAGAAATAAATTATTTTCCTTTAACATCATTTAAATACAATTTATCGCAAAGGCACTTATAATTGGCTAACTTTGTGATGTGAAATTCAAAATTCAATCCGATTTTAAGCCCACCGGCGACCAGCCCGAAGCTATTAAACAGCTTTCGGAAGGTATTTTATCCGGCACGCGTGCGCAAACCTTGCTTGGCGTAACCGGCTCGGGCAAAACGTTTACCGTTGCCAATGTTATTCAAGAGGTTCAGCGGCCAACGATTATTTTAAGTCACAATAAAACTTTGGCAGCTCAACTTTATGGTGAGTTCAAACAGTTTTTCCCAAACAATGCCGTTGAGTATTTTGTTTCGTATTACGACTATTACCAACCCGAAGCCTATCTTCCGGTAACCGACACGTATATAGAAAAAGATTTGGCTATAAATGCCGAAATTGAAAAATTGCGTTTAAGCGCTACTACTGCCCTGCTTTCCGGACGAAGAGATGTAATTGTGGTTGCTTCGGTTTCAAGTATTTACGGCATCGGAAATCCAGATGAATTTCATAAAAGCGTCATCAGCATTGAAAAAGGACAAACCGTCAGTCGTAATAAATTTTTAATGCAATTGGTTCAATCGCTTTACAGCAGAACCGAAAATGAATTGTTTCGCGGAAACTTTCGCGTAAAAGGCGATACCATTGACGTTTATCCCGCTTACGCAGATATTGCTTACCGCATCATTTTTTGGGATGATGAGATTGAAAGTATTGAATCTTACGACCCTGCAACCGGGAATACGTTGGATCCTTACGAAAAATTAAATATTTATCCGGCAAACATTTTTGTAACAACGCAAAATGTATTGCACGATGCCATAAAAGACATAGAATTGGATTTGGGCAAGCAAGTAGAATATTACAAATCCATTGGCAAACATTTGGAAGCCAAAAGACTGCAAGATCGAGTTACGTATGACTTGGAAATGATGCGCGAATTGGGATATTGTTCGGGCATTGAAAATTATTCCCGTTATTTTGACCGCCGGAAACCAGGCACGCGACCTTTCTGCTTGTTGGATTATTTCCCTGATGATTATTTAATGGTGATAGATGAAAGTCACGTAACTATTCCGCAAATACGTGCTATGTACGGTGGCGACCGCTCACGAAAAGAAAATTTGGTTGAATATGGTTTTCGCCTGCCTTCAGCTTTGGACAACCGTCCTTTGAAATTTGATGAGTTTTACGGACTTATCAATCAGGTGATTTATGTGAGTGCCACGCCTGCCGATTTTGAACTGCAAGAATCCGAAGGAGTTGTAGTTGAGCAAGTAATTCGCCCAACCGGATTACTTGACCCTGTTATAGAAGTTCGTCCTACGGTTAATCAAATCGATGATTTAATGGAAGAAATTCGCGAGCGGGAAGAAAAAGACGAACGCGTTTTGGTAACCACCCTCACCAAACGAATGGCGGAAGAATTACATGCTTATTTTGAAAAAATGGGCATCCGTTGTCGTTATATCCATTCAGAAATCGATACGCTGGAACGCGTGGAAATTTTACGCGATTTACGGATGGGAATTTTTGATGTACTCATTGGTGTAAACTTATTGCGAGAGGGATTAGACTTACCCGAAGTTTCATTGGTAGCCATATTAGATGCCGATAAAGAAGGATTTTTACGCAGTGAGCGTTCGCTTACACAAACAGCAGGACGAGCCGCAAGAAACATTGAAGGAAAGGTAATAATGTATGCCGATAAAATTACCGACAGCATGCAACGCACAATAGATGAAACCAACAGACGTCGTGAAAAGCAATTGAAATACAATCAAGAGAATAACATTACTCCTACTCCGCTCAATAAATCAAAAGAGCGTATTATGGGACAAACATCGGTAATTGTTGACGCACGCGGTGACTTGAAAAACTATGAGATTCCGGACACATCGAACATTGCTGCCGACCCGCTGATTGAATACATGAACAAAGAACAATTGGAACAATTACTGTTAGAGACACAAGACCGAATGAAAAAAGCGGCTAAAGAACTTGATTTTATCGAAGCGGCGCGCTTAAGAGATGAAATGTTGGAATTAAACAAAATTTTAAAAGAAAAATATCCCGATAAAAATGAATAAATCGCTTTACACATTAATTTTCTTATTTTCTTTCTCCTTAATTTTTGCTCAAAAAGAACAAGAAATTACGCTCAAAACAAAAGACAATAAAACGCTCTACGGAACTTTGTTGTTACCCAAAAAAAAAGGTGTTTTTGATTTGGTTGTAATTATTCCCGGTTCCGGACCTACCGACAGAGATGGCAATAATCCGTTAATGAAGAATAATTCACTGAAATACCTTGCCGAAGGTTTGGCAAAAGAAAAAATAGCATCCTTTCGGTTTGATAAAAGAGGTATAGGCAAAAGTAAAGATGCTATTACATCGGAAAAAGAATTGCGTTTTGATACTTATGTGAATGATGTTGTACAATGGGTAGAGTTATTAACACAAAATCCTCATATAAATAAAATTTACATTGCCGGACACAGCGAAGGTAGTTTAATTGGAATGATTGCAACCAACACACTTATTGAAAAAGGCATTCCGGTTGCCGGATTTATATCTGTTGCCGGGGCAGGCAAACCGGCTGATGAAATTCTTAAAACCCAATTGGCAAAAAATATTCCCGACACTATATTATTAAACAAAAGTTATGCAATAATTGACGAATTAAAAAGAGGTAAAACAGTAAATGATGCACCTAAAGAACTCTATACATTATTTCGTCCAAGTGTTCAGCCGTATATGGTTTCGTGGTTTGCTTACAATCCTCAAGAAGAATTGAAAAAACTTAATATTCCCATTCTTATCCTTCAAGGCGATGCCGATTTACAAGTTTCTGCCGAAGATACTCAACTGCTTTATGAGAGTAACGAACAAAATGCCAAATTGGTAGAGATAGATAAAATGAACCATGTATTGAAAATTGTCAATAATCTTGAAGAAAATCAAGCCTCTTACTCCAACCCTGATTTACCGGTAAGCAAAGCGCTTATTGACAGTATTATTAAGTTTATTAAAGGGTGAATTGAGAGGATAAATTTATTTTAAATTACTTCTTGAAAAAGTATAAAAATATTGTTGAATGGAAAAATTCAAATTTATGTTTTTAAATTTTATCAATAAGGTTTTATTGAATGGCTTTTCCAGAAGAAATTCAGTAAAATTCCGAGATTATACTTCCTAATATCTACTCCTTGATTAGGTTTAAACAAAGGTGTTAAAGATATGATTCCGTAAACTGTAATAAATTTATACCTGATTTGCCCACAAACGCCATATTGAAATCTTTTAAACCCATAGAACCCAGGGTCTTTCTTGAAATCTTTTTTAATAAAATGAGATATCCCATTTTCAGAATATCTGCTTTTGAATTTTCCTCCTGTAATATATTCTACATAAAATCCGGGCGCAAAAAATAAATAATCGACTTTTTTAGTCCAAAGAAGCAGTTCTACAGGCATATACAATGATGTAGTTTGCATCATACTGGTTGCTTTCAAACATTTATCTCTGTAAATATGCGATAAGTCGGCATCCTCTTGAAAAACAGTTTTGTTATTATCTCTATAAACAACCAAATTCTTTTTAAAATTATACCACTGCCATTTAATTGACGGCTGAATGCTTACAAATGTCAAAATATTGTCTTTATGTTTAATTGGTATTTCATAAGGAAGAAAAAACTGCATTTGAGCATACCATTTATGTTGAAGCAATTCGGCGTCTTTTCCTTTAAACAAAGGTGTTGAAACTCCAAACTGAGAAAAACCTTGAAAATATGCAAAAAATATAATCAGAAACAAAAACCTTGACATAGCGAATTGTTTTTTCTCAAACCATTCAATTTTAATGCCATATTACAGCCTGTATATTGGTTTATTTTAACTTATAAAGTAAAAAAATCATTATTTAATTCAGATTACAATAACATAAATCTTTTACCTTTTTTAAAGCAAGAGTTATATCTAATTATGTAATTTTTTTTTCAATACTTTATCTTTGAATAATTACTTTTATTTTTCTCGATTCTTGATTGTTTTTAGAGTAAAATATTGCAAAATATATACCTGGTTCCAAATGTGATAAATTTATTTTTTTAGCAGTAATTTTTTCATTTAAAATTAACTGACCTGTTATGTTGTATATATAAACATTGTTATACATAGATTGAAAATCATCAATAATTAGCCAACCATTAGTAACGGGATTCGGGTAAACGTATAAATTGTTTGATTTAGAATTAGTCGTTTTAATTGTCAGAGGATTTTGTATTTCTCTAATTGAAAAATCGGCATACAATATTTCTTCATCTCTAAGGTTAGATGAATCACTTAAACTTCTGTAAATACCCCACTTTGGCCGGATAAAAGTGGCATTTGTTTTCCAAGTTCTTAAGGAGTTATTTTTATAATGAAACAAAGTATCGTTATTCGAAAATTTTGTAATGAGAATTTCATATTCTCCTAAACCAACTTCATTATAAAATACTCTTTCTTTAACTTCAACCCATATTCCTTTGAATTGATTTAAATTTTCTTGATATATCGTAGATTGAATTAATGAGTCAGCGTAACGTAATTCTAATTTATCAGGATTGCCTTTTCTTGCTGTTAGTGTAATTAAAGGGATAGATTCCTCAGGACCACCAACAGCTTTTAGTTGATGGATATGAGTAAAAGAAAATGATGGCATAAATCCACTATCTAATTTAAACTTCCAATTATATTCAATTAACTCGTTTAAAACACCCAACATACTATCAGGAGATTGATTATAAGCTTTTATTTCATTTCTTTGTCTATCAAATTTTACACATCTGTCATTATCCGGAAATTTGTGTATATGAAAACGAAAAACATATTTATTTAGAGTTATATCAAAAACTTCATCAATATGTCTGCCGAAGCTTTGGTGATTACAATCAGGCTCTTCTATAGCATCATAGCCCGGAGCTAAATAAGAATTTATAAGTTCGTATGTATTTCCTGGACCATTGGCTTCTAATATGTTTTGTGATATTGAATTATAATTTAGAAACAATAAGACTATTGTTATGAAATAATATTTACTCATTCTGTATCTTTTTAATAAAATTATCATCATTAGTTATTTTAAAGATTATAAATAAAATTTAAACATTGTTTTATTTTTTGCTTAATTACAATTTTTATATTACTTCTTCATCATTCATTTAAATTAAACACACTTTGACAATATTATCTCCCCAAAGTTTTTTGTTCTAAAATATGGTGATTTCTCCAACTCATAAGCAAGCATATCTATATAATAATCAAACGATTTATCTTTAAATAGTTTTGCTAGTTCTAATAGTCCCACTACTCCACTTGTATTATCATCTGCTCCATCTTGATTTCCGTAAACATCGTAATGTGCGCCAACTACAATTGTTTTAGAATTTTCACTTCCAAAGCGGCAAATTACATTTTTATATTCTTTATTATTAACAATAAAATATTGGTAATAAACCGTATCTGCATACTTACTAAACTCATTAAAGATATAATCTGCTACAAAATTGAGCGTTTCAATATTTTTGTAATTTCTGGGTTTTTCGGTATTTATAATTTTGTTTAAATGTTGTTTTATACTGAGTGTATCTACATTATTTGCTTTTAGTAAATTAAATGCGAAAAGCGTTAGAATTATTATAGTTGACTTTTTCATTTTTTCATCTAAGCTAGTTCAAGTTGTGATTTAAAAAAACATTAAAATCAGTTTAATTTTGATGTAAAACGTTAATTAATTTTTTCTAATATTATATTATCAATATAAAGAACTACATCATGATTGGCTGTTACTGCAGTTATCCCTACTTGCAAACTTTGGTACATTCCTTTAGTGCCTTGTGTAAAAAATAGTTTATCTTTTGGAAGTGTTTTTATGTTGTTTACATCAATTAAAGAAACATCATTTTGCCATAGACGAATTTTCCCTTTTTTCTTTTGATGAAGAAGTATTTCAAATTCGATATTTACCCATTCATTTCGAGGAAATTTGACTTCTTTTCCAACAGTTTGCATGATTGTTTTTTCTCCAAATTTACTTCTGTCAACAACTAAATATCCTTCATCATTAACAGCTATTCTAATACCTGGTGAAGCTCCTATAGCAACCTTTTCTTCAATATCTATGAGAAAAATATAATCTAAAGTTAATGAATCGTTAAGGTAAAACCACCCTGAGAATTTCATGGTTTCTCCTTCGAAAAAGGCAAGTTCATTATTTGCTATATCGCTTTTTGACACATCACCTTTGGCGGCAATAAATTTTAAAGACTTATTTCCTGAGACTTTTAGAATGGTATCCAACTGCATACTACTAGCCATTTCCGTCTGTTGATAAAATGTCCAATTCTCTGAGCTTAATAGCTCACTTGCATCAGAAACAGATTCAAAATCATCATTTATGTAATTGCTACCAGTAAACAACTTTTCTTTATTGCATGATAATAACAATATTATAATTATTGAAAATAATATGGATATTTTATTCATTTTAATTTATAGCCTATAGTTATACCTGCCCAATGCTGATATTGGAAATCTACGATAAATGAAATTAGCGGAGCGTATTTTAGACCCAGAAAGAACGGTTTGCTTTTGTTTTCCCATCTGTAGCCGCAGTTTATAACTCCCCGTGCAAAAAATCCACCTTTGGTCGTTAAACTCGGGCTTAATCCGGCTCCCCACTCAAAAAAATGTTCTGTATTTCCAATAAAACCTCCAAAGGTAATTGGCAAAATCAGCAAAAATCCAGTGTTTTGGTCTAATGGAGTTCCGCTAATTCCAGCTCTGAAAAACAACCGAGAAGTTTCTTTTGTCTTGAAAATATTTTCAAAATTAATTGACCCTAAACCAGCATTTCCCCCTACTTCTATAATGATTGATTTACTTTGACCGAAACACAGTACGATTTGAAAGGTAATTAGTATGAGCAGTATTAATTTGTTCATGATTTTTTTTTCCAACGAGCAGGGCTATACAAAGTTGTGGAATTTTCACGCAGTTAAAATTCCACAGTAAACCCTACGCTTGATAAAAGTAATAACTTTTATTTAAAACTCCAAACAGCATCTATTTTGTATAGCCTTTACTTAAAGCGTTATTTTTTTCAGCTTCTAATTTTATATGGTTCAAAACTCTCTTGTGTATTCTATGAATTATGAAATCAGACCAAGCTTTCCAATAAATTTCAGGTGTTATATCCACTTTATACCAAGTTGTCCCTTCTAATTCTGTTTGATTTTCTCCTATTTTAGTTAACTTAAATTGACCTTTGTATGATTTAAAATATCCGTCTAAATGTGGTGGATGAATCTCCCAAAATGGATTAAATTCATTCATAGGAATTGGTTGTTCTTTTACGTTAAATTGTAGTAAAT
Organism: Flavobacteriales bacterium UBA852; assembly: GCA_002295925.1. Taxonomy (GTDB): domain Bacteria; phylum Bacteroidota; class Bacteroidia; order Flavobacteriales_E; family Vicingaceae; genus UBA852. Next base: position 4,507 of record DBGO01000016.1, on the reverse strand, counting down.
TTGGTTCGTTCCAAGTTGTAATTGGTTCGACAAAACTACCAGTTGTAAAATTGCAATATCTCACGGCTCCAACTCCATTTCCTTTTATTGTTGCGTCTGTCGGATATGAAATCCCAGCTTTAAAAATCCAGTCAGTTGGTTCATCTATTTTGTCAAAAGTCACAACGTTTTTCCAAACATTCTCAATATTTGAATTAACAATAACTTTTGTTCTGACAGGAATTAAGTTTTCAGGTTCATTAATGTAGTCAAATCTCATTGAACAAATGCAGATAACAGAAAGTCCAATTGTAGTGTTTGTTGGATTTGTCCACTTTCCAGTATTCACTTTAAATCCGATATAGGAACCAAGCCAAACAAGTAAAGCAATTAAGGGTAAAGACATTGCAATGCAAATCATTCCCTCTATTGCAAATAATAAAAGTCCGATTAAAACTATTCCAAGAGTTAGGAAACTCAATTGATAGCTTTTACTTTTTGATGTTTCAGTCAGTTTTCCATTAATAAACGCAGGAAGGAATCCAATGATAAAAGGTATTACAAGAAATACAGTCCAACCATATTCTTTAAATATTCCAATTTCAATATATCCTAAAATTGCAGAAACAATTAAAGTGATTAAGATTGAAAATAATTTAGGATTTTTCTTCATATTCTGATTTTCGTTCTAATGCTTTACAACGTTGTTGTATAAGCTTTGTTGCGTTGGTTTAGCAGTAAAGTTAATAAATAATTACCGACCAAGAAAGTCCGTGAGGACTTTCGCAAGTAGGCAAAAAGCCAGCAATAAAGTTTATACGGTGTTGTAACACGTTTTTATTTTTTCCTTATTAAATTAATTGTTTTTATAATTCCGATTATTGTAAAATGAGAAATCACAAATATTCCTCCATAAAATAATACAGCAAGTGAATTTCCATATTTGAAATTTTCTGAATCTGAAAAAACATAAATCATTACTGATAAATAAATTCCAAAAACAAGAAAATTCCATTTGTAAAACGCTTTATTTTTTGATTTTAAAAAACCAAAAATTAGAAATATAAACATTACAAAATATGCAATATAAAGAGTCGTGAATTCGCTATCTGTTGGAAACATTTTATTCGTTCTTATCTTTTAAATACTTTAATAAATTTACAAGATGTTGTTTAGAATGATGTTTCATTAAAAATTCAAATTGATAAAGTCCATCTTTTTCACTATTGTTTTCCAATCTCCATTGAACTTCAATTAAATCCTTTATTATGTCAGTCAAATCATCTATTGAATCTTCTGTTACTAATTCCGGATCTTCGTTAATTTTATGACTTTCCCAAACTGAATGATACCAACCTAAATCTGGAAAATGTTCAGTTACGATACTTCTAATTCCGTCATAGTCTAAATTAATCGGTTCTTCATAATCATTCTCATCAAATTCCGTTTCTACTTTCAGATATTCAGCGTAAATTTCAATTAAAAGTCTTTGAATTTCGAGCGTTTTATTTTCGGATTCAAGTTTTTCATTTGTTCCGAATTCAACAATTCTATCTATTAATTTCTTTAAATCACTCAATGTTTCTTGGTTTGGTCAAATGTTTTACAACGTTCTGGCTAAAGCTAGTGCGGTTTTCCGCAAGTTCCAAAAGAACCGGGATCGTCATCTTCAACCGCGTCTGTGTCTGCCGAAGACAAGATGACCGCATTAGCTTTAGGTTTTGTTGGCACCAGTTATTTTATTTTTTCTTTTTCAATGTAATCGTCAAAAGTTGGATAGTTTCCGATAATTCGATTGTTTTTATCAATCTCAATGTAGTGTCCTTGATTTTCCTTGAGTTTTGAGATTAAATCAAGGTCAATGTCGTATTGATTAAAAATGGTTTGAATTATTTTAAAGTCAGAACCTTCTAGAGCGATTTGAATTGAAACTTCACCATCATCATGACTACTCAAGATTAGATTGTCTTCAAGTTCTAAATCACAGTCATGTATGTAGTAGTCTGAATTTTCCTTGAAGAATCTATTGAAGTCAGCAATTGTTTTAAATGATTTTAGTGTCAAGTCTTTCAGATAGTCATTTTGATCATTGTAAGCAGTGATTTTAATGTCGACTATCTCTCTGTCATCCTGAATTAAAGTAGTTGCTTGAAGCGTTGACATCTCGAGAAAGTAGTATCTGTCAGCCCTTTGAGTTGGTTTGTCAAAGCTCAAAAGCTGAATTCGTAATCCATCATATTCTTTAATCTCGTTCGTCATTTTTTAATTGGTGCCAACGGTCTGTGTATGGTGCGTATCCCGAAGGGTATGCACTATACACTTTGTTACCTGCCGTTTTTTATTCTTTTTCCTTTTCTTCTTGATACCATTTATTAAATTGTCTAACCATGTTTAGGTTGGAAAACTCATGGTCACCATAGTCAGACCATTTAGGTTCTTCATTTTGTATTTCATCAATTGAGTGAATTGCGATAATTCTAGAATACAAATCATCCTTATCAAAAAATGAAACCAAGTAGTCATACCTGTCTTTTGATAAATCCCCCTTATATGGCTCTGGCTTTGCGGTGCTTCTAATAGTAGGTACATATGCACTTAGAAGCTTAATAACATTTTGGACGTCCTTATCAAGAAAACTTTTGACATAATTATCAAAGTCTTTCTTATCCCTTTCTGCCCAAGTATGTCCTAAGTAACCAATATGTTCGGGGAACATCTCGAATATTGAAGTCGCCTTAGCTTCATCAAGAGCACGATCTGTTAAAACTCTAGCTAATTCTGCATATTGAGAATCATCGAATATTTTATCTTCTTTTCTATCTCCTGAACGAAACCAATTATTAAGACTGTAGGCAAATGAAAACTGCTTAGGATAGGTCATTAGTTCTTTTGCAAATTCAAAGACATCTGGCTCATTAATGTGATTCTTGAGAAGCTGATAAATAAATATTGCTGCCTGACCGAAAGGGGTTTCAAAGCCCATACTCATCATTCCACCTTCCTTTGGCAGCTGGTCACTGATATTGCATATTGCTTTTGCTATTCTTTTTGAAGAAGCCCATGAATAATCTTTTTCTAAACTTCTTAGCTTGTGTAACAAGTTGTCCTTTGAAGTTTTATCGAGTAAATCAGAAACTTTTTTAGTTATTTCTTCGATATCCTCAGACTGTTCCACATACTCTAATAATAACTCAAATTCTATGTCAGAAATATCACCCTCGATTACAGCGTAAGAAAAATATCTATCAAAATATTTTGTCGAGACAATTCTTTTTTGGGTGTACCATTCGTTGTGCGATTCACTCGAGAAGTGATAATTGCCAAATGCTGTATCTAGATTAGGAAACAGATTTGAGAGTAAATCTCTAACTCTTCGTTTATCCTTTTCAGGTAAATCGGCTTCTAGTGTGTCGAAATGTTTCTTGATTGAATCAATTTTATCATTGTTTTGCCTTTGGTCATATACGTTTTTATATGAACCTATAAAATAGTCGGGATTTGTTTTTACAAATCCGTAATGCAAAGGGTAGAAAACCTTAAGAGCTTCAATTAACATCAAGTCAATCATATTGACTTCACCTTTTAAGAGAGGCATCGAAAAAGAAAGAGTGTTGCCGTACCTTACAGCTAAGCGTGGTGTGTTTAGGCGTGATAATATGTTGGTTGAGAATTGGTAAACAAATCGTTCAACTTCTGACTTGCTCAATTCAAGGCTACAATTATTAATTGCATTGTCAACAAGCTGAAAACAGAATTTCTTTAAAGCATCTGGTTGAGCTTTTGGAATTGTAAGTGGCACTTGAATAATCTTCTCCAAGAAATTTTCTCCCGCTTTTTTATCACCTGTTCCAAATCGTTCGCCAATTGCCGAAGCGACCATGTCTTGGTCAAAAGATAAAATGTATGTAGTGTTTTTAAAGTCAGCTGTTAGCTTTACTAATCGGAACAAAGAATAAATTTCTTGCTTGTCCAATCGGTCAATATCGTCTATAAAAATAACTAGTCTTTTACCACTCTCTGAAATAAAATCATCTACTCGATCTTTCAATTCTTCCAAATCAACATCAGCTAGATTTTTACCTATTTCTCCCAAATCAATTCCAATAATTGAACCCGCACTCCCATACTTGCCTAAAAAGCCGGCAAATTTTTCTTTATTGGTTGATAACTCAAGACCAAGTAATTCAGATACTTTCTTTAGGAAATTCTTTATTAAACTTTCTTCATCTCCATATCTCCATGGATTAAATACAAGAGTCAGAATTTCATCTTGGTTCTTAAGTTCCTGAATAATGAAATTTAAAACTGAAGACTTTCCTTCACCCCAAACTCCGAATATTCCAAATACCAAAGAATCTTGTTTTTTTCTTTCAATTATTGTTTCGGCTATCCTTTTTGAAAAGGCAAAACGCTGAAAAGCATCTAAGTCTTTGTCAACTATGGGTTTGTCGGTAGAATAGTTTTCTGAATTATTGTTATTCATTGTGTTTTTTCAAATGGCAGGTAACGGGCAGGGCTATACAAAGTT
>DBGO01000014.1 GCA_002295925.1 Flavobacteriales bacterium UBA852 | reverse complement strand
CGAACGCAAAGCCCGAAACCGTTGTAACCAATAGTTTTTTCACATGAAACGACTAGCATATAAAATAAAAGTAATATTATTTCTTACGAGAAAAAAAGCACTCTTTCTACTCACGATGTTCCATTTATGGGGTTTTTCTTTCGGACAGCTACCTTCCCCACAAACACCCAATCCCCCTGTTTTTCAGCCTGTAATTCCGCAGAACTCCTATCAACAACCGCTCTTTCAATCCCCAACCTCCCCAACCGTTCCTAACGCAAATCAAATCATCGAACAACAATATCAACAATTAGACCAACAAACCGGTGTATATCATCATCGTCCTTATATGAGTTGGGAAGAAAACCGCAAAGCACAACAAGATTTTCAACAACAAAAAATTCAACAACAAAGAGGATATTATCATCCTACTGCTGAAAATCATTTCAAACAATTATCGCCGGATATGGAATTTCAAACCGAATTACTTTATCTTTTACAAGAGGTTTCGACAATCAATCAACAAATTATCGCTTCCGGTTATTACACTTCCGGTTCATATTTGGCCGATATGGTGAATTACGAAAACGCTTTCACTTCTCTCAAAGATATGTTAGAGGGAAAGTACCCGATTTCTCTTGCTGATGCCTTTTTTATAGAAGAATCGGCTTACGGCAATTTATATTTGACATACCAAGAATACAAAAACGAAATTATTCGTAGCATGAAATTTATGCAACAATATATGCGTGAAAACGGTTTGCCGTTGAACAATCCCGAAGCGATTCATTTAACCATTCAAAAATTTATGGGTGATACTTTGCAACTGAAAAGCAAACGAATAGACAACGGATCTTTTTCCGTACCAAGAGGTCATTTGCCTTTTGCCTACGACTATATTGATTACCGTGCGGAAAAAGACCTGCGTAATTACTTCTTGACCAAAACGCTGGCTACCGGAAGCGGACAATGTAACTCACTTCCTCGCGTGTATCTTGTGCTTGCCGAGATAATGGGAGTTGAGGCATATCTTTCGTTCGGCGTACAACATTCTTTTATCAAATACAAAAATTCACAAGGAGTTATCCATAATTACGAACCCACGATAGATTGGCATATGAGCGACCAAGATTATATGGATGAAATGCCTGTTATTGCCCAAGCTCTAAAAAACAGAATCTATTTTGACACGTTGAACAAAAAACAAATTGTAGCCTCCGTAATCATCGATTTAGCTTACAATTTTTACAGAGAGCATTGGGTAGCTGATGGACGCTTTATTCTTAACAGTATTGATTATGCCTTATCTTATTTTTACAACGGCATAGCCCACGAGCAAGGATTGATATTAAAAAGCCTGGTACTGGCTTCACAGTTGGATAGGGCACTTTTACAAGCCGGCATCACCAACTTAGCCGATATTGAGAAAGATTCAACCGCCTATGCATGCTATATCCGATTTCGAGAAAATGAAATGCTCATTAAAAAATTGGGCATACAACCTTTTCCCGAAACCAAATATCAAGAAATGCTTGCAAAGCACGACCATAGAGGACGCTTACAAACAGCTAAAAAAATCAATGTGAAATCAAAAAAATCATTATTTTTCAATTTTTAAATCATTAAATGATGAAACACCTACATCTTTTTTTCTTATCGTTTCTCATTACTTATTGGTTCGGCACTCGAACAATTTTCGCTATTTCTCCTACTGACACTTCGGAAATCTATTTTCAACGAGCTTTTACGGAAATCAAAAGTATGCTCGAAGGAAAACAACCGATTCATTTTGAAAAAGCCCTGTTTGTTTCCGAAAACGCTTTTTACGAGAACGCTTATTCGTATGAAGAATTTTCATTAAGCGTAGAAGCCCACGCTTATTTGATCCAACAACTAATAGAGACCAACAATCGGTCGGAGAATTTGGATTTCAGTACAAAAATTGATTTTCAACAAAAAATAGATATTACTACCCTCGTTTACACCAAAGAGGAGAAAAAAGATTTGTATCGTAAAGCGTTAGCCAATTGGGCTATTTTTACCTATATGACCGACACAACCTACTTTTACGGATTTCAACACTTGCCTTTCGGTTATCAATTTAACGATCCGTTTGGAATGAACGATTGGCGTAATTCACAAGTGTTACACCTTTTGTTTGGAAATACCCGAAAAGCCAACTGTTTTGCTTTAACCGCTTTGTTTAAAATCCTATCCGACCGTTTGTATGCCGGTGCCCGGATATGCACCGCTCCGCAACACATTTACATTCAACATCAAGACCATAAAGGAGATTGGTATAATGTCGAGTTGGCTACCGCCACTCATCCCGGCGACGGAACTATCCAAACCTTAACTTACTCCTACAAAGAAGCTATTCTTAACGATATTGCTTTACGACATCTGAACGACACACAAGCCGTAGCATTGTGCTTGATTAATCTTGGGAAAAGTTACGAGCATAAGAACCTGATAAAAGCTGCCGATTTTATGCTGCAATGTGCCGAATTAGCCCTGCAATACGACTCGAATTCCCTCAACGCCATGCTTTTAAAAGAACAAGCACTGGAAGAAAAAGTCATTCAATATGCCGAAAAACACAATATTTCCAACATTGAACTACTCCAAAAAGATAAAAATATCGCTTCCATATGGACGCAATTGGAAAAACAAATCGTCCGGCTATATGAATTAGGTTACCGACAAATGCCGTTGGATATGCAAAAAATCATATTAAACGGAATCAAAAAAAATGAAAACACAACACTAATCGTAAAAAATCAAACACCCAACCCGTTTCCCAGCTTAAACAACGTGGCTCTCGAAGATAAAAGGTACTCCACACTTTCTCGCGGACTGTTTGAAGAAGTCCATACACCTAAACCTTTTGAACAATACGGACGATTACTGTTAGACACCAAACAAAAAAAATTGGTTAAAATCGTTTCGAAAAACAATTTTAACTTCTTGATCGATCCGGTAGTTTTCGCTTGGCAAATCGACCCCTTGGCAAATAAATACCCTCAATGGAGCCCTTACGCCGCTTTTGCTGATAATCCTATCTTGTTTATTGACCCCGATGGGAGGGATGTAACAAAATCCGAAGCCTTTAAAAATAGTAGAAATAGAGAAGCAGCATTTAATACATTTATTTTAACAACTCACGCTCAAAATTTACTTAATAAATTTGCTTCCGCTTCGGGTGATTACACTACAACTACACCGGGAATATTATCACAACACAATTTACATTTTGACACAAAAGTAGGTGATGCTTTAGGGCTTACTACTTTAAAAATAGAAATAAACGGAAAGTTTAAGGTTTACAATCCCAAAAAACATGCGAGATTTGTAAATAAGGATACAAAATTTCAAATACAGGTTAATCTTTTTAATGAGAAAAATGCAGGTGCTGCTGCTGCCATACTAAATCATGAAGCTTTCGTTTTTGCAGAGGAATATGCAAATGCTATGGAAAGTTTTCAAAAAGGAGAGATTTCACAGGAAGAATTCATTAGACGTTTAAATAATTTAGACCAAGTGACAGGGATAGAACAAGCATATAAAAAGGTATTAGATCCTAATAGCACATATACAGCAGCACAAAAAGAGCTCATCCAAACTCTAAAGGATAAGGGAAGAATGAAAGATGCAGAAGCTGCGCAAGATATTTACGAAACCGATCAACAACAAGTAAAAGAAGACTATGATTAAACAACAACTAAAAAAAATAATTTATGTCTTTTTTTTGACACCTGTTTTTTACTCTTGTCAACAAATCTGTTTATCAAATAAAGATTACACCTTTTCGAAAGATTCTTCTATTATTTTCTTAGATACATATTATTTTTTTAATTTTTCCTATGATTCGTGTGGGGAATTTCAATCATTTCAAAAATGGGATATCGATCAAAGGTATATAACTATCTCAACTATTACTCCTCTTGATTCTAACAAAGATAAATATTTTCCAATAAGATTTGTATTATTCAATCAATCTATTTACTTATTAATCAAACACATTGATTCCAATATTGAACATATTGATACCGTTAAGCAATTTCAGTTTAAACATGATACCATAGAATGTTTATATGATTTTCGAATTAACTCAAAGGAATATAACTCAAGTTATGCAAACTCCGTTTATACAGGAGATACCGTTTTAACCATAGATGAGTATAAATTTAATTGTTATCGTTTTCTTATTATAGAGAATTGGAAAAAAACTTTTCCAGGACCATCTAAACATAAAAAGATTATTTTTATAGATAAAAAGACGTTGTATCCCGTTTTAGAGAAAGATTATGCATATTACAGGAGACACTTTTGCTTTCCTGTAAACAAATGGTTTCTTCAAAGAGAAATAAAGATGATACAAAAAGATAATTGATCAAATAAAGTATAAAACTACTGGTTACAACAAAGGCTATACGTAATGCGGACAAAGTGCTAAATATGAGTATTATAGCAATAAATAAAATTAGTAGTAAACAGAAAATGTGGAGTTTCAAAATCCTGCACTACGCATAGCCAAGACATTAGGCGCAAGCTGAAAAAATGAA
>DBGO01000022.1 GCA_002295925.1 Flavobacteriales bacterium UBA852 | reverse complement strand
ATTTACAAATGCACAACGGGTAAGTATATATAATAAAAAGTGATACCATTAAAATTTCAACACGTTTTTTCGATAAAAATTTTAAGCAATATGAATTAATTGCTTCCTATAAGAATGATGTTCTTGACGGAATTTACATTGAATATTATACAAATGGACAAATTAAGCAAACTGTTAATTATAAACTTGGCAAAATAAATGGCAAACAATTTTTCTATTATCCTAACGGAATTATACAAGGATATTCCAAATTAAAAAACGGCAAAGGGAGTTTTATAACCTTTTATGAAAATAGCAACATAGAAACCAAAGGAAAATTAATTGATAATTATAATATGGTAAAGTGCAATACTTATTATATTAACGGTGAATTGATGAGTAAATTGAAAGGTATAACAAAAAAAGTGATGAAAGGTAAATCATATTATAATAATGGCAAGCGTAAAGAAAAAGGAAAAATATTTCAAGCAAATATAAAGGTGAAAAAATGGAAGTATTGGAATGAAAGAGGTAAGTTAGAAAAAATTGAACTCTATGATGATAAAGGAAACTTACTAAAATTGAAAAAATATGATTAATCACCGGTTATTCATTTGTATATAAAACTACAGTATCCAATCCATTCACTCTTCTCAACAATCATAAAATCAATAAAAAATAAAAGTTCTATATTTTCATTTGAATTTTTTTTCCCTAAAAAATCATCAACACATACACACTTTAAATTTTTCGGGTAATTTGGCAACCTGAAAAAATATAAAATGACAGATATAGAAATTGCTCAAAGTACTACATTGGCTCATATTCGTGAAATTGCATCTAAATTAAATATTAACGAAAGTGAATTAGAATACTTTGGTAAATACAAAGCCAAATTACCTCTTCATTTAATTGATGAGGAGAAAATCGAACAAAACAACTTAATTTTAGTAACAGCCATTACGCCTACTCCTGCCGGAGAAGGAAAAACCACTGTATCAATAGGTTTAAACGAAGGTTTGAATAAAATAGGTAAAAAGGCAACCGTAGTATTGAGAGAACCTTCTTTGGGCCCTGTTTTTGGGATAAAAGGCGGTGCCGCCGGTGGCGGATATTCGCAAGTAGTGCCAATGGAAGATATCAACCTGCACTTTACCGGGGATTTTAATGCTATAGAAAAAGCCAATAATTTATTATCGGCATTGATAGACAACAACTTACAAAGTAAAACCAAAAATTTAAACATCGACCAACGAACCATTACCTGGAAAAGGGTGATAGATATGAACGACCGTTCGTTGCGCCAAATAACCATTGGTTTAGGCGGAACAGCAAACGGTATACCTCGCGAAGACGGGTTTAACATTACCCCCGCCTCTGAGGTAATGGCTATTTTATGTATGGCTCAAAACCTGCATGATTTAAAAGAACGATTGGGAAAAATACTTATCGGATTTACACGGGATAAAAAACCGGTTTATGCTTCAGATTTAAAAGCCGAAAATGCAATGGCTATTCTGTTAAAAGACGCAATTAAACCCAATCTGGTACAAACTTTAGAAAAAAATCCGGCTATTATTCACGGCGGACCGTTTGCCAATATTGCGCAAGGAACAAATACCATTATAGCCACAAAAATGGGGTTATCATTATCCGATTACGTGGTTACTGAAGCCGGATTCGGCGCCGATTTGGGTGCTGAAAAATTCTTGGATATCAAATGTCAAGTTTCCGGACTAAAACCCAAAGGTGTTGTTTTGGTGGCAACTGTAAGAGCATTGCGTTATCACGGCGGTGCAAGTTTAGATGAGCTCAATACGCCTAATCCGGATTTTGTGGATAAGGGGTTTGAAAATTTGGAAAAACACATTGAAAGCATCCGAAAATTCAATTTGGAACCTGTTGTTGCCATCAATGCATTTTCTAACGACACAAAAGAAGAAACTGAACTTATCATCAATAAATGTGCTCAAATGGGCATTAAAGCTGTAATAAGCGAAGGTTGGGCAAAAGGTGGAAACGGCACAACCGATTTAGCCAAAGCCGTAGTAGAAGTTGTAGAAAAACAAAATGCAGATTTTAAACCCATCTATCAATTCAATATGCCCATTAAGGAAAAAATTGAGCGTATTGCAAAAGAAATATACGGTGCCGACGGTGTTATTTATGAAAAAAAGGCATTAAATCAACTAAAAAAATACAGTGCATTGGGCTTTGATGATTTTGCCGTTTGTATGGCAAAAACACAAAAATCGTTGAGTGATGATGAAACGTTGAGAGGTCGCCCAAAAGGATTTAAGGTTACAGTAAGAGAAATTGAAATTGCCGCCGGAGCAAAATTCATTATACCGTTGTTAGGAAAAATGATGCGTATGCCCGGATTGCCCGAAGCACCTGCTTCTGAACATATGTTTATTGATGACGATGGTAAAATAACCGGTTTGTCTTAAACAGAGTTTGAAGTTGTTTTTGGTTTATAATTTCACTTAAAAATCAAATTGAGTTAACTATTATTTGAATCAACTGTTCAGTTTTCCCGTTTTGCGAAGTGAAGACTATATTGCCAAATCCACATTGTTGTAATGCTGTGGCAGTTTTATTTCCAATGGAATAAAACTTCACGGTTTGTGGTAAACTTAGTGCATACTTTTTTATTTGTTCATAAAAAGAATTCACTGCGCTGGGACTAAAAAAGGTAAAAGCATCTGCGCTAAGCAAAACCTCACTCCATTCTTCTTTTGTATATAACACAGGAAAATTATCATACAAAACAAAATCTGTCAATGTAACTTTCTCTCTTAATTTTTCTAATTGGACTGGCTTTGTTTTCGCACTATGCGGAAATAATACTAGCTTGTTTTTATCAACTCGAAGCTCTTTCAAAAGAGTATCAAAATCGGCTTTTGAAGAAATAAAATCAGCTTTCAAACCATATTTTCGCAATGCTTCATCTGTTTTATCGCCCACCACAGCTAATTTGTCAACTTTCAATACATTATCAGGCAAGGAATAATAAAACTTCACAGCTGAAGGGCTGGTAAAAATCAACCAATCGAAACCTTTATTTTGCTCTGCAATTTTATTTATGGTTTGCTTGATTTGTAAAGCCGGTCGCAATTCTATTAAAGGGAAAAATACCGGCTGCAGATTGTTCTCCACAAGCATTTGAGCAAAAGAGCCGGCAATACTTTTTGGACGGGTTACGACAATTTTTTTACGACTTAACTGTGGCATTAATTTTTGCTTGAACTTTTCCTTGTAAAAATTGCGCCAACCTTCCGGCTAAAATTCTACGGTCTTTTACCAGTCCGCTCATCGAGGCACGCTCATAAACTTCGTGTTCATCATTGGCAAAAAATCCGGTAATATGTATAGTCTCATCCTCAACATGTGCATAGCACGCCATCGGTTGATTACAACCTCCACCCAAGGCAATTAAAAATGCACGCTCTGCATCGGCAGCGAATTTGGTGGGCATATGTCGCAAATTTTTGATTATTTCCATCAACTCGCCTTCTTTATCAATGGTTTCTATTGCCAATATACCTTGCCCGACAGCAGGCAACATTTCATTATCCGAAAATTCGTGCGTAATCACATCTTGCATATTGAGCCGATGCAAACCGGCAGATGCCAAAACAATGGCATCGTATTCTTCAGTATGTAATTTGTGTAAACGCGAATCAACATTTCCTTGAATAAATTTATATTCTAAATCATTTCTCAAGGCTTTCATTTGAGCAATCCGGCGTAAACTTCCCGTTCCGATAATACTTCCTGCAGGTAATTGATGAAAAGGCAATCCGGTTTTGGAAATAAATGCATCGTGATGATTTTCGCGCTTGGTTACCGGTATAACACGCAATCCGTTTACGTCTTCGGTAGGTAAATCTTTAAAACTGTGTATGGCTAAATCTACTTCGCCGGCAAGCATTGCCCGCTGAATAGCCGACGTAAATGCTCCAACAACATCAATATTTCCTTGGTCGCCGCTGGTTTTAATAATTTTTGTTTCAAAATTATATTGCGGCGCTATTTTTTTCAATTGCTCAATTACCCAATTGGTTTGGGTCAATGCCAGTTTACTTCCGCGTGTTCCAACTATAAATGTTTTTTTCGGAATGTTGATATTAATATCTACATCCAATATTTTTTTGGCTGTATTTATCGGGTTGTCAACTTCCTCAAGGTTTTGCGACATCTCTTTTAAACTCTCAATGGAAGGTTTGGATATTTTACGCAGTAAGCGATGAACAAACCGGTTTAGCACATCTACCTGATGTTCGCTTATGTCGCCTAATTTTGGCAGCAACCATTTTAGTTCTTCTTCTTTTATCTTCTCAAGATTATTCCAATACGCTTCAATTACCGGTGCTACTTTTCTGTTTTTCAGCCATTCGAGATACCAATTTACTTCTTCATTTACCAATTTACGGGCTTTGGGTATTTCATCATAGCGCTTCAACAGCCCTTCGTAAGTGATTTTTTTAATATCATCCAAGTCGTATAAATTAATGTTGGGATGATTTTTCAGTTCGGGATTAAAATTTCGCGGTACGCCAAAATCGATAAACAATTTTTCGCTTCCGCTTTGTAAAGCCAGATCTGCACGCGGGCATTTACTACTGCCCATTTCCTCTTCGCTTAATAAGTTAATTTCACCTTGTGTTCCACCAATAATAATTCCCGATTTTGCCAACGGTTCGTGAATATTTTTAATATCCACGGCTTCACCACCCCACTCTTTTGCCATTTCTTCGGCTCTTTCTTTATTGTGACTGGCAATATATAATCGTTTAATCTCAGTACGGTCTAAAACGGTAGTTACCAGATTGGCCATATTTCCGGTACCTATTACCAAAATCTCGGTATTTGGTAAATCGTATCCGTGTTTTTCAATCAATTCAAACCCAACAGTTGCCAACGATGCTGAATATTTACCGATATTGGTTTCCAAACGCACTTGCTTGCCAATGTGGATGGCTATTCGAATTAACTCATCGGTTATGGGACCAATTGTTTTTTCTTTTCGTGCCAAATCAAGTGCATCTTTTATTTGCCCTAAAATTTGATGCTCGCCAATGGCTTGTGATTCCAACCCTGCGGCTGTTGAAAATAAATTCCGTACGGCAATTTCTGTTTCGGGTAAAATGGATAAATATTGACGGTAATTGCCAAACGTATCGAAAAAAGCCAATATTTCTTGACAAGAAGGTCCGTATGCATAAATGGACAAGCGATTGCAGGTAGAGATGATAAACACTTCGTCATAGTGTTCTTTAAGTTGATGCAATGCTTTAACGGTTTGTTCTTTGTTTAATGCCAATTTTTCGCGAACAGCCAATGGGGCAAAACGATGGCTCAATTCAACACCTACAATTTTATTCATATAAATTTTTCAATAAAATAATTGGCTAAATTAATATTTTTCGGGCAGTTAAAGGGAAATTAAACAAGGATTAATCGGTATCATTAGCATCCTCTAACATAAAAATATGACCACTCATCACAGATTAACATAAAATTTAAATAAATCAATATTTAAATCGTTATTTTTGAATTTAGACAGATAAAATGATGAAAAAACTTCAAATACTTACAATTTTCGTCTTGTTTTTCAGTGTTTTACAAGCGCAAAAATTTACCGTCAGCGGATATGTAAAAGATGCACAAACCGGCGAATCGGCAATTGGAGCCAATGTATATATTGAAGAATTAATGCAGGGTACCACCACCAACACTTATGGTTATTATGCATTGCATTTACCCAAAGGAAAATATACACTTGTGGTTTCGTATTTGGGATATAAAGAATTTAAAAAGTCCATCGACTTAAATAAAAATTTAAAGATAAATGTAGAATTACAACCCATTTCTTACACTGCCGAAGCTGTTGAAATAGTTGCCGAAAAAGAAGATGAAAACACAACCGACACAAAAATGGGTACAGCCAAATTGGATATTGAAAAAGTAAAAACTTTACCGGCAATTTTTGGCGAAGTAGATGTATTGAAAACCGTGCAATTACTTCCGGGCGTACAATCGGCGGGCGAAGGAAATGCCGGTTTTTATGTGCGTGGCGGCGGTCCCGACCAAAACCTGATTTTGCTTGACGAAGCCGTGGTGTACAATGCTTCGCATTTGTTTGGTTTTTTCTCGGTTTTTAATGCCGATGCCATAAAAAATGTAACGATGATTAAAGGCGGAATGCCTGCTCAATACGGCGGACGATTAGCAAGTGTTTTGGATATTCAAATGAATGAGGGCAATATGAAAGAAACCAAAGTCAGTGGCGGTATCGGGCTTATTGCCTCTCGGGTTACCGTACAAGGCCCAATTAAAAAAGATACAGCTTCGTTTATCGTTTCTGCACGCAGAACATACATTGGCGAACTTGCTCAGCCCTTTATCAAAGAAACTTCGCCCTTTAAAGGCAGTAATTATTATTTCTATGATTTGAATATGAAAATGAATTACATTTTATCTGATAAAAACCGCTTATTTGTGAGCGGATATTTTGGACGGGATGTCTTCACTTTCAACAACAAAGATGATGGCTTTAAAATGACTACCCCTTGGGGAAACGCTACACTCTCAACCCGTTGGAATCACTTGTTTAATGATAAATTATTTATGAACGTAACAGGTATTTTCAGCCGTTACGATTTTTCAGTAGGCATTACACAAGACCAATTTGAATTTAAACTTTTTAGCGGAATCAACGATTTTTCATTTAAATCCGATTTTACGTATTACCCATCTATCTTACACAATATAAAATTTGGCGTGCATTACACTTATCATATATTCGTACCCAGCAATGCAACGGCAAAAGCCGGCGAAGTGGAATTTAACACCGGAGAAATAATGAAAAACTACGCCAACGAAATGGCAGCTTACATTCAAGATGAATGGACAATTTCCGAAAAATTTAAGGTAAATGCAGGAATTCGCTTTTCAGGATTCCAACACATTGGCCCCTTTAAACGGTTTATTAAAAATCAATCGGGGCTCACTACTGACACCATTACATACAACCGATGGGAAACGGTTAAATTTTACAAAGGATTGGAACCGCGCATTTCGGCAAGGTATCAAATTAACGGTAAATCATCTATTAAAGCGGCATTTACAAAAAACAATCAATATATTCATTTGGCTTCGCTGTCGTCAGTTTCTTTACCTACTGATATTTGGGTCCCCAGCTCTGATGTGGTAAAGCCACAAATTGGCTATCAATATTCTATCGGCTATTTTAGAAATTTTAAAGAAAATACTTTTGAAACATCCGTAGAGTTGTATTACAAGGATATGAAAAACCAAATTGCTTACAAAGATGGTGCATTACCCGAAAATACTATTGGCGACAATGTGGATAACAGCTTCACCTTTGGCAAAGGATGGTCATATGGAGCGGAGTTTTTCCTAAAAAAACGCTATGGAAAGTTTAACGGATGGGCAGGTTATACATTATCTTTTACCAAACGTCAATTTGACGATATAAATGACGGAGAATGGTATTATGCAAAATACGACCGCAGACATGATGTTTCGTTAACACTCTCTTACGAACAAAGCAAAAGAATAACTTTCGGTGCTGTATTTGTTTACGCCACAGGCAATACATTAACTTTACCTGTAGCTCGTTACTTTTTGAACGGATATGTGGTAAATGAATACGGTAAAAGAAATTCTTACCGAATGGCGCCCTATCATCGTTTAGACCTTTCGGTAACTTACAAAGGCAAAGAACACAAAAAATACCAAAGCAGTTGGACATTTTCCGTGTACAATGTTTACAACCGCTACAACCCTTACTTTATTTATTTTGCCAACAAAGGAAACGCTTACGACGGAACGCTTCAAATACAAGCCAAGCAAGTATCATTATTTGGAATTATTCCTTCCATAACCTGGAATTTTAAATTTTAAGAAAATGAAAAAACTAAACCTTATATCCCTGTTTATTTTACTGGCGACAATCATTGGTTGCACCAAAGACATTACCGTTGATTTACCCCAAGCAGAACAAAAAATTGTTGTGGAAGGCAGTATGGAACAAGGGCAACCGCCCGTAATCCTTTTATCAAAATCTATCGGGTATTTTGAATCGACAGATTTAAATACATTGCAAAATTTATATATAAAAAATGCAACCGTAACATTAAACGACGGAACTTCTACGGTAACACTCGATAAAATTTGCACCTCTACTCTACCCGACAGCACTTTACAAGCTATTGCACCACTTGTAGGAATAGATTATGAAAGTTTACGCAATATTGATATTTGCATTTACACGAGTTTTACAATGTTGGGTGAAATTGGCAAAACGTATACACTTACCGTAAATGCCGATGGAAAAACTGTTACGTCAACAGCAAAAATACCGGCTTTAATTCGACCTAATTATTACTTTTGGAAGCCACAGCCAGGATTTGACGATTACGGTTACTTGTGGTTCAATCTTACCGACCCTCCGAAATTAGGCGATAATTACCGCATTTTTGTCAAAAGAAAAGGTGTTGACAATTCTTTTGTACCGGTTTTGGGTTCTGTATATAATGATGATTTCTCAAACGATTTGACTTTTGATTTTTATGTTGCTCGCGGGCATTTACCCAACGACACAACTTCTGCAGATGTTGAAGGTACTGAATTTTACTTTAAACGAAATGACACTTTAATCATTAAATTTTGCACCATCGACCGTGGAGTTTATGAATTTTACAGAACATTTGAGCAAGAGGTTTTCAATAACGGTAATCCTTTTGCCTCACCTACAACCATCAAAACCAATATTGATGGCGGTTTGGGGGTATGGGCTTGTTATGGTGCATCTTACGATACTTTAATTGTCAGCGATTAATATTGCCTTTTATCAAAGACAATACTGCCGAACGATCTTTTTGCATTAAAATATCAAACAATTTGGCGGTTGCCAACGCATCACCTGCGGCTCTATGTCTGCCATTAATCTCTATACCTATTTCTTTACATAATTTCCCTAAGCCATACGAACCATAACCGGGTAAAATTTTTCGGCTCAATTGAATTGTACAAACATAAGGCACATTAAACTCTTGTTGTGCAAAACGATTAAACGATGTTTTTATGAAATTATAATCAAAAGAAACATTGTGTGCAACAAAAATGCGTGAATTTAAAACTTCATACAACTCTTCAGAAATCTCTTCAAAAACAGGGGCTTTTGCTACCATTTTATTGGTAATGCCCGTTAAGTTTTGTACAAATGGCGGAATAGAACATTCGGGATTAACCAACGATTGAAACAATTCGGTTATTCTGCCATTATCATATTCATAAACGGCTATTTCCGTAATCCTTCCCGATTTATGATTACCTCCGGTGGTTTCTATATCTACAATGGCATACATCAGGATAAAATATACGGTTTAAATTTTTCCATTTCTTTCAATTGACAACTGTTTTTCCCTCCCAAAAAACGGTTCGCTGCAACAAAAGAATACACGCTATCTGCCCAACAAATAGGGAACATTAAAATAACAGTAGAAAGTACTCTGTAAGGCAAAGACAACTCGGATAAAATAGCTGCCACTGCCCTGCTTTTGGTAAAGATTGTATTTCTGTAAATCAATACTAATGTATCTTTATTTAATTGATGAAAGTTATATTCTTTTGCCAAATCAGAATGAAGCGAAGCAAAATAAAAAGTATGCTTTTTATCTCTTTTCAGCAACCATCTTACCCAAAAACTGCAAAAACCGCATTCGGCATCATAAAATATGATATTTTTATCATTATGCTTCATGATGCACCTGATTTTAAATATCCTATGACAGCCGCTACAACCAACAAAACGCCTAAAACAACTACAAACCATTTGAAATAGAGATTAGGAATGAACGGTTTTCGGTATTTTCCTATAACTAAATAATTTAAGTTAACCGCTTTTTTTAAATCACTGTTTCGTACGCCGAAAAGATAAATGGTTTTTCCGTCTTTTTTATCCACATCCGATTCGAACCAAATGGTATTTTCTTCCAATAATTTTTTAAAATCATTGGCTTGTTTATCATCAAAAAAATGAAAAACCGTATATCCCGGTCGTGTAGGATGCTCGCGGTAATTGGTTATATTTAATATATTCTCAAGATTATCCAATACGCAGTTTTTTTCCGGCAATCAATACGCTGTTGCGTTTAATACCGTTCATTTCACAAATTTTAGATACTGTTGTTCCGAATTGTTTGGCTATTTTATATAAAAAATCGCCGGGTTGAATGGTATAAAACTTCACCCCTCTGGGGTATGCGGCAAAACTCCAGCGGGTTTTGGTCAATACCAATTCCGAACTCAATAATTTATTTTCCTTAAAATCGATTAAACTTTTTGGGTTAATGGGCTTTCCTTTAAAACGCACCTCAAAATGCAAATGACTTCCGGTAGAACGCCCTGAACTGCCGCCTAAACCGATAACCTGACCGGCACTTACAATGTCACCCTCTTTTACTTTAAAGCGATGCAAATGCGCATAGATGGTTTCCAACCCATTGTAATGACGAATAACAACCACTCGTCCATATCCTTTGTGGTATTGTGCAATTCTTACCATTCCGTCAAATGCGGCATGAACCGGGTCCCAAACTTCCAAGTCTATATCAATGCCGTTGTGGTTTCTGCCATCACGCCAACCGAAATTTGAAGTAATGACACCTTCTATCGGCATACTGAACAGGCAAAAATTATTGGAATCAACCAAAGTAAGTGTTATGGTTGTATCATTTTTTGACAAATCTTCGGAATACGGATGAATTTCTTGCGTATTAAACCCTCGATAGATACTTCCTGCCGGATACTCCGTGCTGTCGTAAAATGCCGTAAGCGAATTGTAAAAATCGTGCTGCAGAATGTAATTTTCTGCGTAAGCGTTAATTTCTTTTACCAATTCATAAGGCACATAATCGGCATCCAACAACGAATCCACCAAACCGATTATTTCCTCTCCGGACATGTCTTTCAATTTGGTATAAAGCGGATTGGTTGGATTGACCACCAATGCTTGAACGGTATCTTTTGTGTTTTTCCGTGTTGAAGTTTCCTCATTATTCTCGGCAAAAACACTTCCCGAAAATATTAAAGTAAATATTGATATAAACGAAATTAATCTGTTCATTTACAACTTAGTAATACTTAGGATATTCAGCAGGGTTAAATTCATGCATCATATCGTAAACAGCATCTACAATATCTTCGATACTTGGTTTTGAGAAATAATCACCATCGGTTCCGTATGCCGGACGGTGCGGTTTTGCCGACAAGGTTCTCGGCTCACTGTCCAAATAGTAATATCCGCCTTGTTTTTCGAGCACTTCTTCCATCATATAGGCAGTTGTACCTCCCGGCACATCTTCATCTACAAATAATACTCTGTTTGTCTTTTTCAGCGATTCTACTATCACACCGTTAATATCGAAAGGCAACAACGTGCGTACATCAATTAATTCGGCAGAAATGCCCATTTCTTCCAATTGTTGAACGGCTATTTCGGCTAAATTACAAGTTGAACCGTATGAAACAACAGTTACATCAGTTCCTTCTTTTACAATATTTGGAATACCAAGCGGTAAAGTAAATTCACCCAGATTATCCGGCACCAATTCTTTTGTTCGGTAAGCATTCAGCGGCTCAACAATCAATGCAGGGTCGTCGCCTTGCAATAAAGTATTGTAAAATCCTGCGGCATCGGTCAGGTTACGAGGTACACAAACGTGAATCCCTCTCACTAAATTGATAATTCCTGCCATTGGCGAACCTGAATGCCATATACCTTCTAAACGATGGCCACGTGTACGGATAATCAACGGTGCCATTTGACCGGATTTTGTTCGGTAACGAACGGTTGCCAAATCATCACTCATAATTTGCAAACAATACAGCAGATAATCTAAATACTGAATTTCGGCAATTGGACGTAATCCACGCATTGCCATTCCTATACCTTGACCAACAATTGTAGCTTCGCGAATACCGGTATCAAACACTCTGTGCTCGCCGTATTTGGCTTGCATTCCTTCTAACCCTTGATTTACACCACCTATTTTCCCTGAATCTTCACCAAAAATCAATACTTCGGGATATTTTTCCAATATTTTATCAAAATTATCGCGCACTATCACTCTACCGTCTGCTTTATTGTCTGTAGTATAAACCGGTGGAACTTCTTCCACTTTTAACGGACTGTGTGCTGACTCTGAGTATAAATGCGAGCTGTAACGGTCGTAGTTGATTTTATTTTGCTCTGCCAACCAATCAACCAACTCTTGTTTTACGGTTAAATTTTCGTTTCTTACCAATCGCAATGCTCTACGAAGCATAGAAAAAACATCTTTACGCGTTGGTTCTTTTATGGTTTTCAATTGTGCTGCCATTTGACTTAATGCATCGCCAAAAGCACTTTCGGCAGCCATTGCATTAATTTTTTCTATCACAAAGTTTTGCTCCTCCACTATGGGCGTAATAAAAGCTTTCCAGGCAGCAGCTTTTTCTTGACGCACATATTTTTTGGCATACTCTTCAATTTCTTTCAGTTCTTCTTCGGTAGCAATTTTTTCTTTTAAAATCCAGATGCGCATTTGGTTAATGCAATCATACTCACGCTCCCACTCCAAACGTTCTTTCGATTTATATCTTTCATGCGAACCCGAAGTTGAATGTCCTTGCGGTTGTGTTAATTCTTCTACGTGAACCAATGCAGGTATATGTTCTTCGCGAACAATTTTGGCAGCTTTGGTATAAGTTTCAAGCAAAGCCGGATAATCCCAACCTTTTACTTTGAATATTTCGTAACCGTTTTTCTTGCCTTTATCTCGTTGAAATCCTTTCAATACTTCTGAAATGCTTTCTTTGGTGGTTTGGTATTTTTTTGTTACGGAAATTCCGTGCCCGTCATCCCAAACCGACATTAACATTGGCACTTGCAAAACACCTGCGGCATTTATCGTTTCCCAAAACAATCCTTCGGATGTACTGGCATCACCAATAGTTCCAAAAGCAATTTCATTTCCTTTATTGGAAAATTTCAAAAACTTACCCTTTTGCAAATCGGGGTTTTCACGATAAACTTTTGATGCTTGTGCCAAGCCTAACAAACGGGGCATTTGCCCTGCCGTAGGCGAAATATCGGCAGAAGAGTTTTTCATTTTTGTTAAATCTTTCCACTCACCGTTTTCATCCAAGCTTCGCGAACCAAAATGTCCGTTCATGGAACGTCCGGCAGAACACGGCTCGGCTTCTACATCGGGATGCGCATATAATTGAGCAAAAAATTCGCGAACGGTCAATTCGCCAATAGCCATCATAAAAGTTTGGTCGCGGTAATACCCCGAACGGAAATCACCCTCACGAAATTGCTTAGCCAATGCAATTTGAGGAATTTCTTTACCATCGCCAAATATACCAAACTTTGCTTTACCGGTAAGCACTTCTCTACGTCCGAGCAATGATGTTTCGCGACTGATATTTGCCAGTTTATAATCGTTTAAGATTTGTTCTTTTAACTCCGCACCGGAGATTTTCGCTTCTTTTTTTACCGCTTCTGCCATTTCTGTTAAAAGTTAATATGATTATTGATAGGACTGCGAATTTACCAAAATAGTCGCTATTTTAAAAATATTTAGATGATAAACGGCAATGAAAATGGGGTAGTTTAAAAACAAAAACATTAAACCCTTTACTAAAAAATCATTCTTTTCTAAAATCCAAACAAATGGAGTTTACACAATAGCGCAAACCGGTTTCGGTTGGTCCGTCATCAAATAAATGGCCTAAGTGCGATTGGCAATTTTTACACACAATTTCTGTGCGAATCATTCCGTGCGAGGTATCCCGGCGTGTTTCAACAGTATCGGGCAAGGCATCATCAAAGGCAGGCCAGCCGCAACCCGAATTAAATTTAGATTCGGAAGTAAACAGCGGTGTACCACATGCTTTGCATGTATAAATTCCTTCTTCGAAATGCAAATTATACTTTCCCGAAAAAGGCGGTTCCGTACCTTTTTGACGCATTACATAATATTCTTCGGGCGTAAGTTTTTCTTTCCATCGGTCATTTTCGTTGCCTTCGGGTTTTGATGCTGTGTTTTTTATGTCCATTTTTGTAATAATTTATGAATAATAAAATTACGGATATTCTGTTAACGGTTGATGATTTAAGTGTTTACTTAAACAACAAACCACTGTTTGAGGATTTTACACTTTCGTTAAAAAAAGATGAAAAATGTGTTATTTACGGTAAATCAGGATGCGGAAAATCTACTTTTTTATCTACCTTATTAGGGTTTACGCCCAACTTTTCAGGCCAAATTATTTTCAATAATTCTATTCGGCTGTTGCCCGAAAATGTGCATTTAATCCGCCAACTTACTGCTTGGGTGCCACAAGAAACCGCTCTGCAATTCACTTTTGGAAAAGAAGTTTTTGACACACTGTTTTCTTTTAAAAATAATCGAAATATTAGACCTAAAAAAGAAGAAATCATAGCTGTTTTAGCTGACTTAAACCTCGATGAAAGCATTTTAGAGAAACCTTTTTCTGTTCTTTCGGGAGGAGAAAAACAACGCTTGTTAATTGCTGCCGGATTGTTGCAAAAAAAGCCCTTATTATTACTTGACGAGCCTACTGCTGCATTGGACAAATCTAACCGGAAAGCTGTTATAAATGCTATTCACAACTATCCTTATGCTTGCATTATTGTTTCTCACGACAACGAGTTGATTGCTGCCTTTGACAAAAAGATAAATTTTGAAAGTTTTGCTGTATGAACCACACAACCATTGACATATCCTACCTGAATTTGGCATTGGGCTATTTATTGTTGATTATTCCGTTTTTCTTGTTGCATTATTACAAAACCGGATTATTGAAAGATGCACTGATTGCTAATTTGCGTATGACCGTTCAGCTTTTGCTTATAGGTGTTTATCTCGAATTTTTATTCAAACTGGACAATTTTTTACTGAACATTGCTTGGGTTATTATAATGATTGTTATTTCTGCTTTTACCATTGGCAAACGAAGTGAATTGCCGGTGAAAAAATTCTTTTTGCCCATATTTATTTCTTCCATTTTCACGTTAAGTGGAATTTTATTTTACTTTTTATACATTGTTTTGGAAATGGAAAACATACTTACTGCCGCATATTTTATTCCCATTAGCGGCATGTTGCTGGGCAACACCATTAAAACCGTTATTTTAGCTTTGAATGATTATTATCAAAACCTGAAAAACAATCAAACGCAATACCGATGGTATTTAGCTAATGGTGCTACCATTAAAGAAGCTTTATTGCCCTTTAAAGCAGGTGCGATGAAAAAAGCATTTAATCCTGTGATTGCCACCACGGCTATTGTAGGGCTTATTTCTATTCCGGGAATGATGACCGGACAAATTTTAGGTGGAAATTCGCCCACGGTAGCGGTAAAATATCAAATAATGCTGATGATTACCATTTTTTCCGTTTCTATTATCAGTGTTGCGCTTACCATTTATTTTTCTGACAAACAAAATATTGATAAAGCCGGCAATTTTAAATTTTAAAACCGAATTTTGACTTTTTAAACACAACTAAAGATGAATAAAAAATCGACCATAAGCATTGATGTAAATGTAGATGAACATTTTATACCCGAAAAAATAACTTGGGAAGCCACCGATTCGCAAGAGCCGGGCAAAAACGAAGCCAAAGCAATGATGCTTTCTTTATGGGACAAACACGAAGCCAATACTTTGCGCATTGACCTGTGGACAAAGGAAATGACCGTGGATGAGATGAAAGCTTTTATTGTGCAATCCATTCTTACTATGGGTGATGTTTTTGAACGTGCAACCAATGAAAAAGAAATTGCCGAAGAAATTCGTTTATTTGGTAAAGAGTTGCTGGAAAAAATTAAAGAGCAAGAAGAAAAAAGCCGTCAATAATGCGCTTGGATGTTTACCTTTCTAAAAATTTTGCGGAAATCCACTCGCGTGAGGTTGCCAAAAAATTGATAAAAGATGAAAAAATAAGGGTAAACGGTAAAATTGTTACCAAACCGGCATTTGAAACTACAGCCGAAGACCAAATTGAGATATTGGAACAAATGCCCTTTGTCAGTCGTGGCGGAGAAAAACTTCACGCCGCCCTTTCTGCTTTTAACATTGATGTAAAAAAACGTATTGCCATAGATATTGGCGCATCTACCGGCGGTTTTACCGATTGCTTATTGCAAAACGGTGTCGAAAAAGTCTATTGTATTGATGTTGGCACCGCACAATTGCATCCTTCCTTACAAAACAACCCTAAAATCAATAATTATGAGCATGTAAATGCCCGTTTTCTCACACAATATGTAGCAGAAAAACGTGTTTCTTTCACACCTGCTCCCACTTTATTGGTAATGGATGTTTCGTTTATTTCTGTTACGAAAATTATTCCGGAAGTTGCCCAAATAATGGCAGCCGGTAGCGATTTTATCGTTTTGATAAAACCACAGTTTGAAATGGAAGAAAAAATCCAAACTAAAAAAGGCGTCATAAAATCACACGAACTGCATCAACAAGCTGTTGAAAAAGTCAAAAAACATGTTATTGACAACGGATTTACCGTAAAAGGCATTATCCCTTCACCCATTAAAGGCGGTGACGGCAATACTGAATTTTTAATTTGGTTTAAGAATTAGGTTGTTGGGCGTTTTTGTTCTTTGCTTCAAACTCTTTTATCAATTCTTCGGGTGATTTACCCATATATTTTACCGAAGCTTCGGCATCATCATACAACTCGTGGTCAGGAAAGTCAATCATAAATTTGTTGTATGTGTCGCGTGCCGCACCTAATTGATGCAAAATGTTTTCTTGCACAAATGCTTTTAAAAACAATGCTTCGGGGTATTTTTCGTAAGAAGGATAATTTTCCAAAATAAAATCATAGAGCTGAACCGATTTTTTTCCATCGCCCAACCCTTGTGCCAAATCGGCAGCTTTAAATGCAAAATCAGGCGATTGAGCATCATCAATAAATGTTTTAACGTATAATTCGTATTTAGAAATAAGCTTATATGCCATTGGGCGATTGACTTTCATTGATGTATCATTGAGCAATTGTCCGTTTAAATCGGCAATTTCTTTCAACAATGCTTCTTTATCTACTGCTTGCTTATTGTTTTGCATTTGCTCTTTATGCGCATTGCTTTGTTCTTTATCTTTTGAATCGCCACATCCTGCAAAAATTAAAGCATATAAAAGTACACCTGTAATCAATCCTGATTTTTTCATATCATCCTATTTTATTTCGATTTTAATAACGGAAAACGCATTCTGTAATTTACTTTAATATTTCCTTTGGCAATATTGTTCAATTTTGATTTTATCAATTGCTTTTTCAACGGACTTAATTTGTCGGTAAACAAAATGCCTTCGATATGGTCGTATTCGTGTTGGATAATGCGCGCAGCCAAACCGCTGTATTTTTCTTCTTTTAAATTCCAATTTTCATCATAATACTCAATGGTAATATCCGGTTTTCTGCTCACATCTTCTCTAATTCCGGGAATGCTCAAGCAACCTTCGTTAAATTTCCATTCTTTCCCTTCTTCCTCCACAATAATAGGATTGATAAATACTTTTTTAAAGCCCTCCAACTCCGGCTCGTCTTCAGCAAAAGGTTCGGCATCAACAATAAATAAACGAATGGACTTACCAATCTGAGGTGCTGCCAACCCCACACCTTGGGCATTATACATCGTTTCGAACATATCATTAATAAGAATATCCAAATCGGGATAATCTTTATCTATTTCTTCGGTTTCTTTTCTGAGTACAGGGTCTCCGTAAGCAACAATGGGTAAAATCATGGTTTGGAATTATGTATTTATTACAAATTTACTAAAATCGAAACGAATTGTTTTTTTGTTCCAAATAATCTTGCAAAATAATGGTGGCGCTAATTTCATCTATTAGCGCTTTATTTTGCCTTTTTTTCTTTTTCAGACCGCTGTCAATCATTGTTTGAAACGCCATTTTTGAAGTAAACCGCTCGTCAATACGTTCAATTTTAACGTCTTTAAACTTTCTCGAAAGATGCTTTACAAACGGTTCTATTACTTTTGCTGATTCGGAAGGATTATTTTTTAAGTCTTTGGCTTCGCCCACCACAATACATTCTACTTTGTTTTCAGTCAAATACTTCTCTAAAAAAGCTACAATATCTTTAGAATGAACGGTTGTTAATCCACTGGCAATCATTTGTAATTCGTCGGTAACGGCAACTCCTACCCTTTTTGTTCCGTAATCTAATGCTAAAATCTTGGCCATAGTATAAATACGCTTTTATTTTGCGTAACTTTGCAAAGTTAGTTATTTACAAAGAATATGAGCAAAAATTTAAACACAATAGAAGAAGCTATTGAAGATATTAAAGCTGGGAAAATTGTTATAGTTGTTGATGATGAGGACAGAGAAAACGAAGGGGATTTTGTAGCGGCAGCCCGCAGTGTTACTCCCGAAATGATAAACTTTATGGCCACTCACGGTCGCGGTTTGATATGTGCGCCGCTTATTGAAGACCGTTGCGATGAATTGGGTTTGGAGCTGATGGTTCAGCAAAACAATGCGGCTTATGAAACTCCTTTTACCGTATCGGTAGATTTAATTGGTCATGGTTGTACCACAGGAATTTCGGCAGCCGACAGGGCCAAAACCATCAAAGCATTAATTGACCCCAACACAAAACCCGAAGATTTAGGCAAGCCCGGACATATTTTTCCTTTGAGAGCTAAAAAAGGCGGCGTATTGCGAAGAGCCGGACATACCGAAGCGGCAATAGACCTTGCCCGTTTAGCCGGATTCGAGCCTGCAGGCGTAATTGTAGAAATAATGAACGAAGACGGCACAATGGCTCGTTTGCCTCAACTGTTGAAAATTGCCGAGCGTTTTAATCTGAAAATTATCTCTATCAAAGATTTAATTGCTTACCGCATAAAACACGAAACTCTTATTGAGCGACAAGTAAAAGTGAAAATGCCTACCGAATGGGGTGATTTTGATTTGGTTGCCTATAAACAAATTACAGACGGCACAGATCACTTGGCATTGGTCAAAGGCACTTGGGATAAAGACGAACCTGTTTTGGTTCGGGTACATTCCTCGTGTGTTACAGGTGATATTTTTGGTTCTTGCCGTTGCGATTGCGGACCACAATTACATAAAGCCATGGAAATGATTGAGAAAGAAGGCAAAGGCGTAATTGTTTATATGAATCAAGAAGGACGTGGCATTGGGCTATTAAATAAGTTGAAAGCATATAAATTGCAAGAAGAAGGTAAAGACACTGTTGAAGCCAACATAGAGTTAGGGTTTAAAAGCGATGAACGTGATTACGGTATTGGGGCACAAATTCTTCGCGATTTGGGCGTTTCTAAAATGCGTTTAATGACCAACAATCCTAAAAAACGTACCGGACTTATCGGTTACGGATTGGAAATTGTTGAGACTGTTCCTTTGGAAATAAAATCGAACAAGCACAATAAGTTTTATTTGCAAACCAAACGCGATAAAATGGGGCATCAACTGAAGTTGGACGAATAATTTAGGTTGAAGTTGAAATTTTTGCGTCTTATATTATCTGTACTGACCATTTTTGTATCTGTATTATTGGTAATCAGTTACCTTGCGCAATACATTTCTCCCGAAAGGTTTGTGTTTTTTGCCTTTATAGGATTGCTTTTTCCGTATTTGTATTTGATTAATGTCTTACTTTTGTTTGTTAACATTATTTTGCACCGGAAATTATTTCTTATAGGAATGATTGCCGCGTTGATGAGTTATGGAAATGTGCCCCGTTTCATTCAATTTTCGGGAAACTCGTTGCAAAAATCACAAATCACCACTAAAAATACTTATAAAATCATCAGCTTTAATGTTCGGAATTTTGACTTATACAATTGGAACAACAACGTAGAAACGAAGAATCAAATTTTGGATTTCATCCGTACCGAAAACCCCGACATCTTATGCTTGCAAGAATTTTTCTACACTACACGCACCGACTTTAAGTTCAACACTCTCGATACATTATTGAAACTATTTCCTTTTCACCATTTAAACATTACCACGCAAATGCGCGGAAATGACTTTTGGGGCTTAGCCGTTTTTTCAAAACATCCGATTAAATATGCTAAAAATATCCAATTTGAAAACACACAAAACAATGCAGTAATTAAAACAAATTTGGTTATTGACAATGATACAATAAGTTTATATAATGTTCATTTGGCTTCGTTGCATTTTGGACAAAATGAATATAAATTGTTGGACGATTTTGAAGCAGATTCTTCAAAAACTTCATTGATTAAAAAAAGTTCTCCTCTCTTTAAATTGATGAGCAACGCATTTAAAGAACGAGCCAAAGAAACTCACCAATTAACCAAACTCATCAGCGAAGAAAAATATCCTGTAATTTTATGTGGTGATTTCAACGACAGCCCTTCATCTTATTGCTATCAAAGTTTTAGAAATTACCTGAAAGATGCGTTCATTACTGCCGGCTCAGGTACCGGAAGAACATATATCGGTAAATTTCCATCTTTTCGTATTGATTATATTTTATATCAGTCGCCGATTGAAATATTTAGTTTCAAGACCTATAACATTCAACTATCCGACCACAAACCTATAGGTGAGGAATTTTACTTACATTAAAATTTTCTTTCCTACTTCATTAATTTTTATATATTTGTTTATAATACACATTATTAACAGCAGTTATATGAAAGTGAAACGGAATTTTTATTTACTCTTTACATCAATTTTTCTAACTGTACTTATTGCGGGGTGCGGAACTAACAAAACCGATGATAATAATGACGCATCGAAAAAATCTTCGCTTTACGGCGGGGTTTTACGTTTAAACAATGAATTTGACTTTCGTAATCTGTATCCTTTAAGTTTAACAGAAACCGTATCACACCGCATTTGCAATCAAGTGTATGAAAGTTTGGTGGATTTAGATCCAAAGAAACTAACCGTTCGTCCTGCATTAGCCGAAAAATGGGAAGTAAGCGATGATGTTAAAACATTCACCTTTCATCTTCGAAAAGGAGTCTATTTTCACGATGCCCCCTGTTTTCCTGACGGAAAAGGAAGAGAATTAAAAGCAGATGACATTAAATATTGTTTCGACAAAATTTGTGAATATTCTCCCATGAATCAAATGTTTTGGCTGGTGCAAGATAAAATCAAAGGGGCAAATGAGTATTATCAACTGTCAAAAGAAAATAAGCCACTGCCCAAAGGTGGTGTTGAAGGTATAAAAGTGATTGATGATTATACCTTACAAATTGATTTGGAATTTCCCTTTGCTATTTTACCCACTGTTTTAACGCATTCGGCGTTTTGGATCTACCCAAAAGAAGCTTTTGATATGTATAAAGAAGATATGCGTGTGCACATGGTGGGCACAGGACCGTTTAAACCTAAAAAAATAAAAGAAGGTGATGCCGTTATCCTTACAAGAAATGAAAAGTACTGGAAAAAAGACAGCTTGGGCAATCAATTACCTTACCTTGACGGAATTAAATTTACGTTTGTTCATGACCCTGAAATTGTATTTTTAAGTTTCAAAAAAGGAGAATACGATTTCACCGGTTATTTAAGCGTTTTTTCAAAAGAAATTAATGACGATATAAAAAACAAACGATACAAAATATCTAATGCGCAAGCTTTGGGCGTAAATTACATTGCCTTTAATTGTGTAACGGAACCATTTAAAAATCCTAAAGTCAGAAAGGCATTTCAAGCGGCTATAGACATATCTAAAATTTCGCCCAGAAATCAAGAAATTAAAGGGATGGTTCCGCCTATGACAGATTACCCGTTTTATAAACTTGAAGTACCGGAATTTGATCCTTTAAAGGCAAAAAACTTACTAAAAGAAGCCGGTTATACAAAAGACAATTTTCCTAAAGTAACCTTTTATGTTTCCAACGATGGTGACGCCCTGGCACAAATCATTCAAAAAATGATTGATGAAAATTTGGGTATTAAATTAAATATACAACCTCTCCCTTATTCTAAACTTAGTGATTTTACTGAAGAAGGTAAAGCTCAATTATGGTTAAACGGTTGGTTAGCCGATTATCCTGACCCTGAAAATTTCTTAAATCTTTTTTACGGAAAAAATGTACCCGAAGATATAAATGAACGTTCGTTTATCAACTCTTGCCGGTATAAAAGTGAAAAGTTTGACCATTATTTTGAAATGGCACTAAAAACTGTTGATGTTGCCGAACGCAATAATTTTTATGCATTAGCCGACCAAACAATCATTGACGAAGTGCCTGCTATTGCTCATAGTTACTCCAGCTATTCGGCATTGTATCATAATTATGTGCACAATTTGTACTTTAACGGAATGAAGTATTATAAATTTGAAGCAGTATATTTTGATAAACCCAAAAAATAAATTATACCAATTTTCTAAATATAATAGTCCAAACTATTTTTATTCTGTGTCAGTATTATTGCTTGATTATCGCTTCTTGTTTATACTTTAACCCCTCAGCACCAATAAGATATGCTTTAATATTCCCCACTAAAATAGGTGTTTCTATCAATACGGGAATTTTATTTTTATCGTCGGTTACCCAAACGGTCATTCCTTCACCGCCTTTAAATATTGTTCCTTCTATGAGTAAAGGTTTAAATTTAATGGTTTTGTATTTTGTTCCGTCTTTGGCTTTTATAATTTCCTTTCCTAAATAGCGAATGTAAGTATCATACGATTTTTCATCGAGAAACATTGAAATTGGGATGGTATCTCCTGTTTGATACTTACTGTAATCGATACAACGGGCATAATACACCATTGACAACACATCAAACGTACAAGGCGACAGTGGCACCGTATCTTTTTTTACCGGTTCATCACCATATACCGAAAATGTATAAGCCAACATCTGTTTGTAGTTAAAAATATAATCGTTGTAAATATATGTGCTGCCTTCGTTTACTTGACGTTTAAACCGATAGGGTTTTAATGTTTTTTTATTGGAGAATGCCTCATACGTATCCCGCACTTTAAAAATCCAATCGTATTTGGAATAGGTTGTTCCATAGCTGTAAAAATGAAAAACAGATTGTTTGAACAATGAATCTTCATTGACCTGAAAATAAACCTCTCCGGCTTTTACCCAAACGGCTGTCCAATTGTAGTAAATTTGATAAGTTACTTTTTCGCCGGCTTTAAAGGGCTTATTTTGAATAAAACAATTGGTTTGTTGTGCATTTATTTTAAAAATAAATGAAACGATTATCCATAAAGCAATAAGAAAATGCCTTATCATTCCAAATAAACTTTATCGTGGTCTGCGCCTTCTTCGGTAAATTTTACGTGCACGTGTTCTTGCAAAGTAGTAGAAAGTTTATGCCCGGCATAATGGGTTCCGATGGGAAAACGCTTATGATTGCGGTCTATCAATACGGCGGTTGACATTTTTTTTATGGATACATTCAGTAAATCTCTGATGCCGTAAATGAGTGTTTTTCCGCTGTTCAGCACATCATCAACCACTATAACCACTTTATCTTCAAAAACTTCAAGTGGTTCTTCAAGCAATGTTTTATTTTCAATAGGATTGATTTTATCAACAGTCAGTTTTACTGTTTTTGTTTGAATATGGGGAGCAAACTCATTAATATACTTCTCTAATCGTTTGGCAAATATATAACCGCGCGGCGCTATTCCCGCCAAAACAATGTCTTGTTCTTCATAATTGTCTTCATAAATTTGAAAAGCTATTCGTTGAATTTTTTGCCGAATTTTCTTTTCATTTAATATTTCTGTATGTCCGCTCATAATGTAGAGAATTAAATATTTTCGGGTTTAAACCACTTATTATGCAAACGTAAAACTTTTTCAATAATATCTCGTGCACAGCCCTCTCCACCTTTTTTATCCGAAATATAATCGGAAATGGCAAGAATTTCTGGCGCAGCATTTTTAGGACAAGTTTTTACGCCGCACAGTTGCATTACATAATAATCCGGAATATCATCGCCCATATAAACAACTTGTTCGGCATGTATTTTTTTATCTTCCAAAAACTCCTCAAAATCTTTCACTTTGTTTTTCGAACCAATGTATATATCTTTTATCCCCAAATACTTCAACCGAGGCTTTACCGATTGCGAACTTCCGCCACTGATTACGGCTATATTGTATCCTTGCTTAATGGCGTATTGAATGGCATAACCGTCTTTTACCAACATTGAGCGCAATTGTTCGCCGTTGGCGGTTAAAAAAACACGTCCGCTGGTTAGCACGCCGTCTATGTCAAATATAAATGTGTTTACTTTTTCAAGTTTTTCTAAAAAATCACTCATTGTTTTGTTTTTGTTTTTCGATTATTTCTTGCGTAAGCAATTGATACATTTCTTTAATTGCAGGAAAATTACTTAAAATTTCCAAATGTTTTTTTATTGTTCGGTTGTCGTTTCTCACTGCCGGACCGGTTTGAAAATTCCAAACATTATTATCGGGCAACACAGCTCTTTGAGCCGTTTTTAAGATGAGCGGTTTCAGCAGTTCAAAAGGTAAATTTTGTTGGCGGCAATACTCTTGAGCTTGTGCAAAAATATAATTGGTGAAATTATTGACCATTACGGCTGCCACGTGCAATTTTGCGCGTTGTTCGGCATTCATTTCTTGTGCTTGCGCGGTTATTTTTTTTGCAAGATGCAATAGTTGTTGTGTGGTTTCTGCAGAATTGCCTTCTACTAAAAGCGGAAAATCATCATTGTTGTTTTTCTCAAATGACGTAAACGATTGTAAAGGATAAAAAACACCGAATTTTTCAAAATTCCGGTTACTGAACACATCAGCCCCAACACTTCCGGCAGTATGGCAATATATGGTTTCAGAATAAAAAGGCAATTTTTGCACAATTTCCGAAACAGCATCATCTTTTATACTGATAATAATAAAATCTGCTTTTTTTATTTGAGAAATATCATTTGTAAAATGCGTAAAACGATACTTTTTGGCAAAATCTTCGGCATTATTTGCTTGGCGGGAAAAAACACTCATTAAACTAATTTCAGGAACATTTAGAAATTTCTCAACCAACGCCGTTGCAACATTTCCCGTGCCGGCTATTGAAATAGTAATGGGTGTTTTATCTTCCATTTGAACGAAATTACATAATTTAATTTTTTCAGGTTAACTTATTGCTTAATTTTGACCACTTCATAAACAACTAAATATGTTAAAAGCCCTCAAAGAATCGCTGTTTTCAATGCGATTAATGTCTTTTTTGATACTCTTGTTTGCCGTGGCTATTGGTGCGGCTACTTTTATTGAAAATGATTACGGAACACCTGCCGCAAAATCACTTGTTTACAACGCCAAATGGTTTGAGCTGGTTATTCTTCTTTTAACGCTAAACTTAATTGGCAATATCTTCAAATACAAACTTTATCGCAAACATAAATTGCCCATTTTTTTGTTTCATTTTTCGTTTATACTGATAGTGATAGGTGCAGCAATAACACGTTACATCAGTTACGAAGGGCAAATGCACATTCGCGAAGGAGAACAAAGTAATTTAATTGTGTCGGATGATTCTTATTTTACTTTTATAGTAGATGATGAACAAAATCAATATCGATTCAGCAAAAAAGTATTTTGGTCGGGATTTTATAATCATAAATTAGAAAAAGAAATCGATTTTAAAGGAAATAAAGTAGGATTTAAATTTAAAAATTTCATTCCTAACGTGGTGGACAGCTTGGTTGAAGATGAAAATGGCGACACCTATTTAGAAATTGTTACCGCAGGAGAAAACGGCAGAGTTTCGCATTACATAAAAAAAGGCGAAACAAAGCGTTTTGGCAATTTAATTATTGGCTTTGAGGACACCTCTTACCCTTTGGCAATGCACGTATTTGAAACCGACAGCGGATTGTATTTCAAAGCGCCGTTTAACATATCGTATATGGCTATGGCCGACCAAAGCACAGGCGTATTGCCGCAAGACAGTCTGCAACCGTTCAAAAACCGCCGATTATATACAGCATTGGGCGTGCAATTTGTTTTGAAAAAATTACATCCAAAAGCTAAGTTGTCTTATTTTTCTACCGATATAAAAACCGCAGACGGCTTGAATGCCGCAATTTTTGATGTTTGGGTGAACGATAAAAAAGAAGAAGTTGTCATTTTTGGCGGAAAAGGAAGAGTGCCCGAGCCCAAGCAATTCAGTATAAACGGGTTAAACTTCCGAATGAGCTACGGTTCTGTTTATTATACCACGCCTTTTTATATCCGTTTGGATGATTTTGTATTGGAACGCTATCCGGGTTCTATGTCGCCTTCGTCTTATTCGAGCTATGTTACGGTTATTGACCCCAGAAATAACAAAGAGTTTCCTTATCATATTTATATGAACCATATTTTGGATTACGACGGATATCGTTTTTTTCAATCCAGTTACGACCAAGACGAATTAGGCACTGTTCTCTCTGTCAATCATGATTTTTGGGGAACATTGATTACTTACATTGGTTATACTTTAATGGCAATAGGAATGTTTTTAACTTTATTCACAAAAAAATCAAGATTTAATTATCTGAATACCAAACTGAAAGAATTGCGAGTTAAGAAATCAATGATGATTTGGGCATTATTATTCAGTTCGACATTTATTTCAGCTCGGGAAAACCACAATGCAGATACTTTGGCAAAATATTCGGTTATACCCGAATCGCACGCGCAAAAATTTGGTAAATTATTGGTGCAAGACCCAAAGGGAAGAATCAAGCCGGTATTTTCTCTTGCTTCGGAAGTAACGCGCAAAGTAACCCGTAAAAATTCGTTCAATAAACTTTCGCCCGACCAGCTTTTA
Organism: Flavobacteriales bacterium UBA852; assembly: GCA_002295925.1. Taxonomy (GTDB): domain Bacteria; phylum Bacteroidota; class Bacteroidia; order Flavobacteriales_E; family Vicingaceae; genus UBA852. The sequence continues at coordinate 102,844 of DBGO01000022.1, read as the reverse complement.
TTGGGTATGCTCTACAATCCTTTTTATTATCAGGCATTGCCGATGATTAAAATTTCCCATCCCGAATTGAAAGAAAAATTAGGGTTGAACGAAAGCGACAAATATGCACCTTTCTTGGCTTTTTTCGATAAAGACTTCCATTATTTATTGGCAAAAGATATTGAAGAAGCCAATCGCAAAAAACCATCTATGCGCAACAAATATGACAAAGAAGTAATTCAAGTGGATGAGCGTGTGAATATATGTTATATGGTTTACAATGCGCAAATTTTACGTATTTTCCCATTACCAAATGATGAAAACCATACGTGGTATTCGCCAACTGATAAAAACGCCCCCTTTACCGGCACGGATTCTTTGTTTGTCCATTCTATTTTCCCGCTTTATTTTGCCGCCATTACCGAAGGTTTTGAAACCAATAACTGGCAAAAAGCCGACAGCACACTTCATTTTATTTTCAAATTCCAAGAACGCTACGGTAAAGAGGTTTTTCCGCCCGAAAGTAAAATAACTGCTGAAATATGGTATCATAAATTAGCCATATTCGACCGATTGATTTTAGTTTATTTACTTTCCGGTTTGTTGATGCTTATCATTTTGATTTTACAAATTTTAAATGACCGTCCGGTTTACCGTAAAATAATTGCCTTTTTCACTTATTTACTGATTGCCGGTTTTATTGCGCATACTTTCGGATTAATTCTGCGATGGTATGTTGCCGGACACGCACCGTGGAGTAACGCATATGAGTCGGTAGTTTATATTGCTTGGGCAACCTTATTATCCGGATTTTTATTCAGTAAAAAATCAAAAATGACTTTGGCGGCAACCGCTATCTTATCTGCAATATTGCTGTTTGTGGCTTACCTCAATTGGCTCGACCCTGAAATTTCCAACCTTGTGCCGGTTCTTAAATCCTATTGGTTAATGATTCACGTGGCTGTTATTACTGCCAGCTATGGTTTTTTGGCTTTGGGCGCTATTTTGGGGTTCATCAATTTATTGTTAATGATAATCAAAAATGAAAAATCGGCTAAAAAAATCAACCTGACTATTAAAGAGTTGACTTACATCAGTGAACTGACTATTACGGTTGGTTTATTTATGGTAACCATCGGGACATTTTTGGGGGGTGTTTGGGCAAATGAATCATGGGGACGTTACTGGGGTTGGGACCCGAAAGAAACTTGGGCTTTGGTAATTGTATTGGTTTACACCTTTGTGGCACACATGCGATTAATTCCTTCTTTAAAGGGCTTTTACACGTTCAATGTAGTCAGTTTATGGGCATACAGTTCGGTAATTATGACTTATTTTGGAGTAAATTTTTACCTGAGCGGTTTACATTCTTACGCCAAGGGCGATCCGGTGCCAATTCCCGAATGGGTTTATTATACGGTTGCCGTATTCATAATTTTAAGTATTTTAGCTTTCTTAAAAAATAAAAAATTACCCGTAAAATAATGAAACTTTACCATACCATTTTAAATACCGTTCCGCGACCAATTTTAATTCGATTCAGCTATATTTTCAGAAGAATTGCCCCTTTGTTATATAAAGGAAATAATGTTGAATGTCCGGTTTGCAATCATACGTTCAGTAAATTTTTGCCTTACGGATATAATGAACTCACTCGTCGGGAAAATGTTCTTTGCCCCTATTGTTTGAGTTTGGAAAGGCACAGACAAATTTGGCTTTACTTAAAAAACGAAACCGATTTTTTCAGTAAAAAAGAAAAGCAAAAAATGTTGCACATTGCACCTGAGCAATGTTTTCACGATTATTTTAAAAAGCAAGAAAATTTAGACTATCTGACTGCCGATTTGGAATCCCCTATTGTAGATATGCATTTTGACTTGCATGATATTCCCTTAGAAGATAACCGTTTTGATGTTGTGATGTGTAACCATGTGTTGGAACATGTTGAAGATGACATTCAGTGCATGAAAGAACTCAACAGAGTGATGAAACCGGGAGGAATGGGTATATTCCAAGTGCCCATAGATTACAGCCGCGAAGAAACATTGGAAGACCCAAGCATCAACACGCCCGAATTGCGCGAAAAATATTACTGGCAAAAAGACCATGTTAGACTTTACGGAAAAGACTACCCTAAAAGATTGGAACAAGCCGGTTTTAAAGTGAAAGCCGTTGATTATGAATCAAAATTGGGGAAAGAATTATGCGAGCGTTACCGTTTGCCCAAAAACGAAATTTTGTATGTGTGTGGGAAAAAATAAACTCATAAATTTTTATTATCTTTATAAAATAAATGGTCATGAAAAATAAAAAAATTACGGAACCATATATTATTACATTTCCTAAAATTGGTGATGACAATATAGGATTTATTTCGGTTTGTGAAAATTATAAAGAAATACCATTTACTATAAATCGTGTTTTCTGGACATATAATACTCCTGCAAATGTAACTAGAGGAAATCACGCACATTTCGAATCTGAACAAGTTCTATTAGCTTTAAATGGAATTATAAAGTTAACACTCGAAACAATAAATGGTAAAACATATTCATTTATACTCGACACACCCAATAAAGGTATTTATATACCAATAAAAACTTGGATTAAAATGGAATACTTAAATGAGGCTACTCAACTAGTATTAGCATCTACAAAATATGATGAATCTGAGTATATTCGTGATTATAATAAGTTTAAACAAATGCAAGCAGTAAATGGATAATGTTTTCATACATGAATTAGCTAATGTTTTGTCAAAAAGGATCGGTAAGCATACTAAAATTTGGCAATTTTCAGTAATATTAGAAAATGCTTTTATTGGAGAAAATTGCAATATTAATTGCCACACTTTTATTGAAAATGATGTAATTATAGGTAATAATGTAACAATTAAAAGTGGTGTTTATCTTTGGGATGGTGTTAGAATAGAAGATAATGTTTTTATAGGCCCTAATGTTACTTTTGTAAATGATAAGTATCCAAGATCAAAACAATACTTGAAAGAATTTCCAAAAACACTAATCAAGAAAGGTGCTTCAATAGGGGCTAATGCAACAATCTTAGATGGCATTACCATCGGTGAATATGCTTTAATAGGTGCTGGATCAGTTGTTACGTCTAATGTGCCTGATTATGCGCTCGTTTATGGCAATCCAGCTAAAATTAAAGGATGGATGGATCGATAAAAAGCAAATAAAGAATTAAGTGATCAAGTATATTTAAATAGAAATTGCATGAATAAAAAAATAAAGTTTTTAAACCTAAAACAGATTAATTTATTTTTTGAAGAGGAACTTTTGGATGCTTTTAAGGAAGTACTACATTCAGGGTGGCTTGTTCTGGGTGATAATGTGAAAAAGTTTGAAGAAAATTATGCAAAATTTAACGAAACAAAATATTGTATCGGCGTGTCTAATGGCTTAGATGCATTAATATTATCTTTAAAATCATTAGATATTAAAAATGGTGATGAAGTTATTGTGCCTTCCAATACTTATATTGCTACTTGGTTAGCTGTATCTATTGTTGGTGCCACACCTGTCCCGGTAGAACCGGATATTGAAACCTATAACATCAATCCAAGTTTAATTGAAGAAAAGATTTCTAATAAAACTAAAGCTATTATACCTGTGAACTTATATGGTCAAGCAGCAAAGCTTGAAGAAATTTGTAAAATAGCTGAAAAGCATGGAATTAAGGTAATAGAAGATAATGCTCAAGCGCAAGGAGCTATGTATAAAGGAAAAAAAACAGGTAGTTGGGGGCATGTAAACGCAACTAGTTTCTATCCGGGAAAAAATTTAGGAGCATTAGGGGATGCGGGTTCAATTACTACTAATGAAATAAAATTGCAAGAGAAATTAGTTAAGCTAAGAAATTATGGTTCCACAAAAAAATACTATCATGATATTATAGGACATAATTGCAGACTTGATGAACTTCAAGCTGCATTCTTAAATATTAAGCTTAAACGATTAGAATTTTTCAACAATAAAAGAATACAAATTGCTAATGTTTATTATGATTTTTTAAAAAATACAGGAGATATTATCTTACCTAAAATTGATGAAAACGCTACCTCAGTTTATCATCAGTTTATTATAAGAACGAAATTACGAGATCAATTGCTTAATTATTTATCAAACCATGGGATTGAAACTATGATACACTACCCTGTCCCATCTCATCTACAAAAAGCTTATAAAAGAAACTACAAAAAAGGTGATTTCCCTATAGCTGAAGAAATTTCAAATACATGCTTAAGTTTACCTATAAATCCTTTTCTTAAAGAAGATGATTTAGAATATATAATAAAAAAAATTAAATCATTTTATTAATGTCATTAATTAAAACTTCATCTTGGTCATTAATTATTGTTTTAGTTAGTACAATTGTAGGATTCATTAATCAAAAAATATATGCTTTATTCATAGGTAATGAGGGGATTGTAATACTCGGCAATTTTAACAACTTTTCCTCACTAGTATATATATTAGCTTCGGGAGGAATTTATAGTGGTATTGTAAGCTTAATTGCATCATCAAAAAATGCTGATGAGAAAAGTAATATTTTAAAAAAAATATACACCATTTTATTTTATTATTCAATTATTGTTGCATTCTTTCTCTTCTTATCAAATCAATGGATTTATTCATTATTGTATAATAAAGAGCTTAATGTATCAAAGTTTATCAATTTCTTTTTCTATTTAAACTTACCTATTATCATAATTTTAAATGGAATCTTATACGTTTTAAATGGTGAAAGAAAAATAAAAAAATATGTTTCAATTTTAATAACACTAAATATTTTAAATTTATTAAGCACCTATTTTTTAGTTAAGTTTTTTAAAATTAATGGTGCCTTATTATCTGTTTTTATACCAAGTGTTTTGACCTTTTTTTTATGGATCTCTTTTTTGAAAGAACATATTAAACTTCCAACTCTGAATTTTTTATCTACTTTAAAATCTAGAACTTATAAAGTCTTAATCAAATTTTCAATAGTAACGATATTTAGCACTTTTTTACTATCTATATCTCAAATAATTATCCGTAAATTAATAATAAATTCCTTATCAATAGAATTCGCTTCGTATTGGCAAATTTTAACAAATTTTTCAAAGATTTGGATGGGAGTTGTTGCCGGTATTTTTTCGATGTATTTTTTTCCTTTAATTGCCTCTATAGATACAAAAAAGAAATTACAAAACGAAGTTGTTAAATTTTTAGGCGTTACTATTCCTTTCTTATCGATAGTTTTCTTTTTTATTTATATTCTAAGAGAGTACATTATACAAATCGTATATTCAAAAGAATTTCTAGATGCATCTTATTACTTTGGATATCAGTTAATAGGCGATATTTTTAAAACGGCAGGACTTACTTTCGGATATGTTCTTTTAGCAAAGAAGAACTTTAAGCTATATTTGATTAGTGAATTTTCATTTTATTTATTATATATATGCTTAAGTATTTTGCTTAATAGTTTATTTTCGTTAACTGGGGTATTCTTAGCTTATATATTTAGTTATATTACATATCTTTGCATACAAATATATTTTTATTACATTATCAAGAAAAAGCATGAAAATACTGTTATTAGGTGACATGAGTTCAGCTCATTTTAATCTCAAAATTGCTCTCCAAGAGCTGGGACATACAGTTACTTTAATATCAAATGGAGATAAATTTAAACAGACCCCAAACGATATTAAAATTTATATAAGAAAAAAAAACGAAAATAAAATTGTAGGTGCTATTAAAGAAATTTACAGTCAACTTGGTGTATTGAAATTACTAGACGGTCATGACGTTATTCAAACAACTACTTATTATTTTTTCCACAATAGAATTGACAAATATCTTTTCCCTAAAATTTTAAATAATAAGAGTAAACATGTTTTATTTAATGCCTCTTGTACATTACCTTACAACAAATTTGTAAAAGATTTAGCATATTCACCTTGTCAACAATGTAAAAAATATGATTTACCCAATCATACCTGTGATCTTGAAAAAAAGGGAGTTCGAAACTTTGAATACAAGAGATACGAAAAATTCGATGCAATAGTATCATCTCATTATGAATATTTCAAAGCATTTGAAAACACTGGTTTCAAACAAAAAAATAAATTTATCCCCATACCGATACGGCAAAATGAAATATATTATCCTCTTACCAAAATTCCTGGAAAGATAAATGTTTATTATGGTGAAACCAGATTTGGTTTTAAAGGAGGACATTTCATAAAAGAAGCCATAGAGCGAATAAAAAATTCATCTTATGCTAAATATTTTAATTTTACATATACTAAAAGAATTTCATATAACGAATATACTAGAATACTTGATAATACACATGTTTTAATAGATCAATGTAACAGTTATTCTTATGGCGTCAATGCATTGGTAGGTTTAACTAAAGGGAAAATTGTAATGACCGGTGCTGAACCGGAAATATTTAACTTTATGGGAATTGATCAAAATGAATGTCCTCTTATTAATATTAGACCTTCAGTTGATGATATATTTATAAAACTTATTTCATTAGTATCACTTAGACAACATTTTCCTGAAATGAGTGTTAAAGGTATGGAATTTGTAAAAAAGTACCATAACCCGATAAAAATAGCTCACGAATACGAAAAATTATATCAATCGATATAATTTATAAAAAAAATAAAACGTTTTATGAGTTCAGTTAAAAAACATATTCTTTTCTATTATCCTTCAAATAAACAATCTGTACCAATGGAAACTTTATTAATTCAATTGAATAATTCATTTAAATATAAAGTTTCCGGTTTAACAATTTGTGAAAAAGGAATGCTTCACAAAACATTAGAAGAAAATGGAATTAGAACATATACTTACGTTATTCCTAAAAACAATAAAGTTTTGTATTATCTTAAGCATATTATATTTTTAATTAAATTTTGTAAAAAGCATAAGGTTGATTATATTCATTCACACTTACAACAAACAAATATCATTTCAATATTCTCTCAATTTTTCACGAGAGCTAAAGTTATTGTTTTCAGGCATCATTTTCGTTATATCAAAACCAAATTTATAACTAAAAATTTAAGTTATACTGAACAAATATTTGACATTCTCATTAATTTCTTTGCAAGAGTTATAATTGTACCCTCATCTGGTGTAAAAAACAAAATGATTGAAATAGAAAGAGCAAATAAAAATAAGATTAAAATAATTCCTTACATTTATGATTTTGCAAAATATGGCGTACCAGAAAAAGATGCAGTAGAAAAGATAAAACAAATTTATCCTTGTAAATTAAGGTTAATAATGGTTTCGCGGTTAATAAAACTAAAACAACATCATGTTGTTTTTCCTATTATTAAAGAATTAACAGAAGAAGGATTAGACATTCAACTACTCGTTCTTGATGAGGGACCTGAAGAAAAAAAACTAAAAGAATGGATTATTAAAAATAATATGAGAAAATATATACACATGTTAGGATTCAGAACAGATTTTTTAAATTTCATGGCTGCCAGTGATGTTTTAATTCAACCATCATTAACCGATGCAAGCAACAGTGCAGTAAAGGAAATGGCTTTACTAAATAAAATTGTTATGGTTACTGAAAATGTAGGTGATTATAGCGATTACATAATCCATAAAAAAAACGGTATTTTATTGCCAATAAAAAACATCCCATCATCGTTAAAATCAAATATTAAATTTGTTTATGAAAATTTAAATAAATTAGATTACGGAAAAAATTTAAATAATACTGTAAAAAATTTATTTGGAAAGAAAAGTCATCAACGAGTAATTAATCAATTATCTGTAATTATGGAAAATCTTTAATTTATTACAAAAATTTCAAATCAAAGATAATGTTTAAATATATTAAAACTGCTACTTGGTTTTTATTACGACCACGATATTTGCCACAAATTTTTCAGGTATTTAAAAGGAATAAATACAAAAAAAAAGAAAACACTAAGCATAATGCAACAAAATGGGCAAAAGATAATGCTATAGATAAATTAACGACAATCAAAGAAATCTGTGGGAATGATGCTCAACTCATACATTTTAAAACCGAATTCACTGAATTTTATAATTATGCATTAAAGCAACAAAAAAATTGCCCTGTAAATATGGGAGGGGAAGGGGCTGTTGATATGCTATATTCTATTACAAAATATAAAAAACCCAAAAACATTATTGAAACAGGTGTTGCTTACGGATGGTCTTCCTTAGCTATTTTACTTGGCATTAAAGACATTGAAAATGCATATTTAATCAGTAATGACATGCCTTATATAAAAATGAATAACGATGACTATGTGGGTTGCGTCGTTCCCGGTAATTTAAAATCTCGGTGGGAACTACAACGTTTGCCCGATATAGTAGGTATACCTAAAGCTTTAAAGAAATTCGATTATCGAATTGATTTATGCCATTACGACAGTGATAAAAGCTATACCGGACGAATGTTCGCTTATCCTTTACTTTGGAACGCATTGGTTCCAGGTGGCATTTTTATCTCTGATGATATTCAAGATAACATTGCATTTAAAGAGTTTTCTGAAAAAGTTAATAGGCAACCTTTTATTTTTGAACATAAAAGCAAATATGTTGGAATTTTAGTAAAATAAATGAATCGAGATAAGTAGATATACAATATTCGTATTTTACTATCTTTGAAATCAATATTTACTACTTAAATCTATTTAGGTAGCAAATTCTCTAAAAGTTTACTGAAGACATTAAAACAATATTGATGAGAGATCGTTTGAATTAAATAATTTTTTTTCGAGTAAAATAATATACTCTAGACTACTACCCTAAGAAACTATACCTTTATGAATATGAAAAATAATATTAAAAAATTTATGCCAAAATTCCTACTTATTTTGAGGGTTAAAATTATAACTATTTTTGGTATATTATTTTATAAATTAAAACTCAAAAAACTTATAATAAGACCTAATACTACAGATTTAAAAGTGTTTAAAAGTATTTTTGTTTTTAATGAGCTAAAATTACCAGTTAAATTAAATCCTAAATTAATAATTGATGGTGGTGCTTATATTGGTTATTCTGCATTATATTACCACTTAAAATATCCTTCTTCAACAATAATTTGTATAGAGCCTGAAGCTTCAAATTTTAATATTTTAAAAAAACATATTAGTAATCATTCTAATATAATGGCAATAAATGCAGGATTATGGCATAAAAATACTTATTTAAAGATCAAAGACAATGGTATCGGAGAATGGGGCTTTTCTGTTGAAGAAGTTTCTAAATCAGTTGAGTTTGATATTGAAGCTATTACAATTGACAAAATCCTTGAAAAATCAGGCAAAGATAATATTGACATTTTAAAACTTGATATTGAAGGAGCTGAAAAACAGTTATTTTCTAGTAATTATGAATTATGGTTAAAAAAAACAAATGTTATTGTAATAGAATTACACGACAGGTTTATTGAAGGTTGTTCTGAAGCTTTATATTCAGCTATAAAAAAAGATGAATGGTTAGAATTTAAAGAAGGTGAAAAAGTAATTCTCATAAGAAAAAAATTCATAAATAACTTAAATTTATAAGCTTCAATACAAACAAATAGTTAAAATTTTAATGAAAAATTAATTTAGAAACTTATGAAATGGAAGTATTCAAAGAATGAAATTTGGCTCAGTAAATAACGAACTGAACTTAATTCACAAAGAATTGAGCAACACCCCTTATTATGAGTAATTTTCTGAGCATTTAAAAAATGCAAATACGGAAATACGTAAGCTTTTATTATTTTGGGCAATCTATTATTTTATTCCTTTTGATGAATGTAAAAGCATATTAAAGCATATTTTTGATAAAAATATGAATAATTAAAAATTATGGACAAATAAAAAAATCATTTCGATTTTTAAATGAACCGCTTCCTTAAAAAAAGTTATTTTTACGGATGCAAAATATTCCTTCTATCACAAAAGATTTGAACAAACAAAAAAATATAATAACCCTTAACCATGAAGACACTGTTTTTTTAAACCGGCTATTAACCGATTTTAAATTGGATGACTACTATAAAATTTAAAACATGTTGCCTAAAGAAAACTTTCAGCCGCTAGTTTCCGTAGTTATTCCTTGCCATAATGCCGAAAAATTCATCGAAAGCACTGTTATTTCAGCAATTAATCAAACATGGGCAAACAAAGAAATCATTATTGTTAACGATGGTTCAACGGATAACAGCTTACAAATACTGACTGCTATTAAAACACATTATCCGACAACCAATATTCATATAATAAATCAACCCAATAAAGGTGTATCGGCGGCAAGAAATGCTGGTATTAAATCGGCAAAAGGCAAATACATTGCATTACTTGATGCTGACGATATTTGGATGCACGATAATTTGGAGAAAAAAATAACCGAATTAGAACAAGCTGACGCATACGCCATACACTCTAACGCCATACTCATTGATGAAAATGACGATCCTATTCCGGATCAAGTATTAGTCGGAAAAAAAGGAAACCTTTATTTAGATATCTTAAAATGGAATGGCACTTGTGTTCCCGGACCAAGTTCTTTTATTTTTAAAAAAGAAATCATCAATACCATCGGTGGGTTTAACACTTCGTTATCAACGGCCGCCGACAAAGATTTTTTTATCCGAGTAGCTAAAAATTATCCCATTGAACATCTAGACGAATACACATGGATGTACCGTTTCCATGACGGAAACATGCACAAAAACATAAAAGTAATGGAGCATGATACTTGTTTAATTTTAAAACATCATGTTAAAAAAAATACGAGGCTTAATCGACAAGAAAAACGCTACATTTATTGGAAAACATACATAATCTTAGCATTTTCATTCTTAAAATACCGGTATTTTTTTGATGGTTTAAAGTATTTGATAAAATCATTTTTCGTAAATTATTATTTAACCTTAAAAGAATTAAATTACAAAATACATAAAAATTAACTTCATGCTTGTTCCTTATCTTTCTTTTTATAGAGTTAAAGAAGAAATTACTAAAGAAAGTGTATTATCTGTTAATTTTAAAACGTTAATTGAACGATAAAGTGTTATTTTCACTATTATTGTTGAGAATGATTTCACCTTCGTATTACAAAAGCAATATAAATTCCATCAAATCTAACACTTTTTTTTACATGGCATTGCGTTTAATTATTGATGGGCATAAAAAATGGGAATTAACTATTAAAAACGATTCGTTGTAATTCTTTTTTGCATCAAAAAGCGTTTCTTTGCTATTGTTAAACATCTTTTATTGTGAAAAAAATACTTTACATATCTTACGACGGACTAACCGATCCATTAGGACAAAGTCAAATTTTACCTTATATTACCGGTGTTTGCAAAAAAAATGAAGAATTTTATTTTCATATTATAAGCTTTGAGAAAAAAGAACGGTTTACACAAAATCAACGTTTAATTCAAAACAATATATCAAACTATAACATCTCTTGGCATCCGTTACCTTACACAAAAAGTCCGCCTGTTTTATCAACACTAAAAGATTTATTAGCATTGAAAATACATGCAAAAAAATTACACAAAAAGGAAAAATTTGCCATTGTTCATTGTCGAAGCTATATTCCCGCATTAATTGGATTGTTTCTTAAAAAAAAATATGGTGTTCAATTTATTTTTGATATGCGAGGATTTTGGGCTGATGAACGCGTAGATGGAGAATTATGGAATTTAAAAAATCCTTTGTACAAATTTATTTACACTTTTTTCAAGCAAAAAGAAAAAGAATATTTACAACATGCCGACATGGTAATTAGTTTAACTCACAATGCAAAAAAAGAGATGTTAACCTGGGATATTCCTAATCTTCATGAAAAAAAAATCAATGTTATTCCATGTGCGGTTGATTTCAATTTATTTAATCCTGACAATTTTTCCATTGAGGATAAAATTAGATTAAAACAAGAATTGAATATTCCTAAAGACACTATCATTTTAACGTATTTAGGTTCTATAGGTACTTGGTATTTGTTAGACGATATGCTTATTTTTTTTAGGATGTTTAAAGCCAAATACCCTAATAGCATATTCTTATTTTTAACTAATGAAAATAAAGAGCGCATTTTAAAAAAAGCAAAACATTTTTCCATTGAAGAAAATAATTTAATAATAAAATACGTGAATAGAAATAATGTGCCTCACTTTTTATCTGTATCGAATTTAGGTGTATTTTTTATAAAACCTTGTTTTTCAAAAAAGGCAAGTTTTCCGGTAAAACTGGGTGAATTTTTAGCTATGAAAATTCCCATTGTGACCAATAATATTGGCGATAATATGCATATCCTGCAAAATTTTAAAGAGAAATATATAATAAATAATTTTAATGAAATGGAATTTAAAAATAAAATAGACGATATCAAATTCAATTTACCACTAACTTTATCTGATGAGCTTAAAAACTATCTTTCATTAGAGTCCGGTATCGAAAAATATTATTCAATTTATCAAAGTATTGATAAATGAAAAAAACTAAAAAGATACTAATCATCACACACCACCGTCCAAACCGTTCTCCAGGTCAGAGATTCCGGTTTGAGCAATATTTAGACCTCTTAGAAAAAAACGGCTATTCCTTTCATTGGGATATATTACTCAATCAAAATGATGATAAAATATTTTACGGAGATAGTATCTTAAAAAAAATTTCACTTGTTTTCAGAACATTTTTCAAACGCTTAAAAACATTACTTAGAGCAAAAAAATATGATGGAATTCTTATTTATCGTGAAGCATATATCATTGGAGGAGCATTTTTTGAACAACTGTTATCTAAAATAAATCCAAATATCTGGTACGATTTTGATGATGCTATTTGGCTTTCGAATGTTTCTGAAAAAAATAAAAAATGGGCTTGGTTAAAACATCCTCGAAAAACAATAAGTATTATTAAAGTCAGCAAAATTATCACTTGCGGCAATCAATACTTAACAGATTTTGCCAAACAATATAATAAAAAAGCATTTTTAATACCAACAACAATTGATACAAAGTATCACACCCTTAAAGGAGATGATTTAAACAAAAATACTATTACCATTGGTTGGACAGGTTCATCAACCACTTTGCCCTATTTTGAACAACTTTTGCCTTTATTAAAAATTCTAAAAGAAAAATATGGCAATAAAATCAATTTTAAAATTATTGTTGATGTAAAAAAAACTTACCCGGAAATTCATGCTATGACTACACCTTGGCAATTAAATACAGAAATTCAAGATTTGCATCAAATAGACATTGGCATTATGCCTTTACCAAATGATGAATGGAGCAAAGGAAAATGCGGATTTAAAATTTTACAATATATGGCAATAGGCATACCTTCTGTTGCCTCGGCTGTTGGAGCCAATAAGGAAATAATAAAACATTACGAAAATGGTTTTTTAGTTAACGATGAAAAAGATTGGTTAAAATATTTATCTGAATTGATTGAAAATAAAACACTACGCCGCAAAATCGGTCAAGCAGGACGTAAAACAGTGGAAGAAAAATACTCCGTAGAAGCCAATAAAGATAAATACTTAAATGTTTTGAACTCGTTTTGCTCTGACTAACTGCCACATCACTGCCAATGCACCACCAAAAAATGGCAACAAAGGGATTTTATACCTTACCAATGCACCAAAATTATAAGAAGTAAACCCCACAACAAAAGCAAACAGTATAGAGAATATTATGGAGATATAAACTAATGAATCAAACTTCAACAGCTTTAAAAAGCCAAAAATTTTAGTTTTAAACAATAAATAAAAAAATACCAACAAGTAAATAGTGTTTTCCAGCGCAGCAAATAATTGAACAGGATTTCTCACTTCTACCAAAAACGGGCGAAAAAGCCCCACAATTACTGCCGGTATAAATTTTCTCAAAATACCCGTTGGCGTATATTCTATCTCACCCAAATCGTATCCTGATTGTCCTTGTGTTTGTGCTAATTGTCCGTGCCAAGAATGAAATCCCTCTATCCGGTTCTGAATGGTATCTATTCTGTAAAAATCACTCATTTGCATCAAATTATACACAGCGAATAACGAACTGCCAACAATCACAACAAAAATAAACGGCGCTATTATCAATCGAATTTTCACATTTCTAATTCTGTTTTTTTGTTCCAAATACAACCAAAACAGCAAACTAGGGACAAATGTAATGATGATATAAGCTTTTAACCGCAAAATAATATACGAAGCCAATATTATCCATAAAAAATGCTGTAATCCTCTCTTTTTAAACTTCACTATACTTACCCATTCGTAAAATAAAAATCCCAAAGCGGTAATGCAAACCGTATCTTTCATTATACCGCTGCCCCAAAATACCACCGAGGGCACAAACAAAATAAAAATCGCAAAATATTTAGCTTTAACATATTGAAACAAATACGTGAATATTAAATATATTTTCCACAAACCAGTGTATGACAATAATGAAAAAATTAAGGTAGTTGGATAATAACGTATTGCGCCAAATAAAGCCACAAAATTGGTCAGTTTCACCATAAACCAACTCTCAGGATTTCTAAAATAAAACAACCTTTCAGTATAGTCATAAGTATCCGGATGGAACGATTGAGCATCTTGAAAAAGCATAATAAAATACGCCTTAGGATTCTCAAACAATACTTCGGCAAATAATTTGGCATTATAAAAATAAGCCGATGTGTCGCCTCCCCTGTAATAAAATTGATAAATCAAGCCAAAAGCCAATCCACCGAATAATTTAATTATCAGCCCCGGAAAAAAGTACTTGTAACGGTAATCTGTCTTTATTTTCTTTTGTTGATAAAAATATCCGCCCAATACGATAAAAAACGTATAGAATATCGTAAAAAAAATATCATATTTGTCGATATAATAATTCCAAAGCATGAGTAAAATCTTAATTACAGGCGGCGCAGGTTACATTGGTTCGCATACCATTGTCGATTTAATCGAAAACAATTTTACTAATTTAATTTCAGTTGACAATTTTTCCAACTCTTCGAAAGATACTTTTGACAGAATTAAAGAAATTACCGGAAAAGATGTAAAAAATTACAACGTTGACCTCTGTAATCTTGAACAAACAGAAAAAATTTTTGAAGAAAACCGCGATATTTCAGGCATTATTCATTTCGCTGCCTACAAAGCTGTTGGCGAATCGGTAGAAAAACCTTTGAAATATTACCACAACAATATAGAATCATTGGTAAACATGCTTAAATTGGCTAAAAAATACAATGTTCCCAATATTATTTTCAGTTCTTCTTGTTCGGTTTATGGAAATATCGATAAACTGCCCGTAACAGAAGACACTCCTTTGCCCAAAGCCGAATCGCCTTACGCTTATACCAAACAAATTGGCGAGCGAATGTTACAAGATTTTTTAAAAATATCCCCAAACCAAAAAGCCATTGCATTAAGATATTTCAATCCTGTAGGTGCACATCCCACCGGAAAATTGGGTGAAATGCCAATTGGCGTACCCAACAACTTAGTGCCATTTATTACCCAAACAGCTATTGGCATTCGCGAGAAACTGACTATCTTCGGTAATGACTATCCAACCAAAGACGGTACATGCATTCGCGATTACATTCACGTAAGCGATATTGCTCACGCTCATGTGTTGGCTTTGCAAAAACTAATGAATGATAAAAACTTCCCGCAATATGATGTCATTAATTTAGGCACCGGAAACGGTGTTTCGGTAAAAAAAGTGGTTGATGCATTTGAAAAAGTAACCGGCAAAAAACTCAATTACGAATATGGTCCCAGAAGACCGGGCGATGCGGTTGCCATTTATGCCAATAACCAAAAAGCTATAAAAGTTTTAAATTGGACACCAAAATACAATTTGAATGATATGATGCTCTCTGCTTGGAAATGGGAAAAAAACTTACAACAAGCAAATGTTAATTAATTGTAAAAACGTCCTAAAAACATTTGAATTTTAAAGTTATTAACGTAACTTTGCATTTTAAATTATTTATTATTTTAGTTATGACAAAAGTAAAAGAAAACAGTAAAGTAAAAGTACACTACACCGGTACTTTAGAAAACGGTGAAGTTTTTGACTCTTCAAGAGAGCGCGAACCATTAGAATTTACAATGGGACAAGGACAATTGATTCCCGGCTTCGAAAAAGCCGTTTTAGGTCTTGAAAAAGGTGAATCTAAAAAAGTAACTATCCCTGTAGAAGAAGCTTATGGCGAAAAAAATCCTGATTTGGTTCAAACCGTAAACAAATCTGAATTGCCTGATGAAATTAAACCTGAAGTGGGTATGCAATTAATCAGCCGCACTCCGGACGGACACGAAATTCCGGTTACAATTACAGAAGTTACTGAAGAAACCTTTACAGTAGATGCCAATCATCCACTTGCAGGAAAAGCATTAACTTTTGATATTGAAGTAGTGGACGTAGAGGAATAATTTTCCTTTAATAAAAACTTTTTTAAAAGCGGCTAAGAAATTCTTAGCCGCTTTTTTATGCAAATAATTTGACGAAATAACTGTTTTATGTATATTAGAAACATAATTTTTGATTAATGAGAGTTTTAAAGTACATAACACTTATTCTATTTTATCTTTTATCGCTGTCGTTTACGCAGGCGCAAAAAATTTCTAATGTAGATTTTGATTTGATAAAAAGAGAAATAAGCGATTCAAATTCTATTTTTTTCTACCCAAATTTATTGGAAAGGTTTAAAAAATTTGATACAACGCTTACTTTCCTAGATTATCAACACATATACTATGGCAGTGTTTTTCAAAGCAATTATTCGCCCTACTACAACAGCCAAACTGAAGAAAAATTTTACGAGCTCTATAAAAAAGAAAAATTCAAAAAAGCAATACCCTCCGGAATAAAAGCTTTTGAAGATAATCCCGTAAACATGAGACTCATTTTTCGTTTGGCTGTGGCAAATTTAGCCGAAGGGAATAAACAAAAAGCTCGAAAATTGGCCAATCTTTATTACAATCTGATGGATGTAATTTTATCAAGTGGAGACGGAAAAAGTATCCAAACGGCTTATGTGGTTACCCGTGTCAGTGATGAATATGAAATTATTGCCGAATACAAACTGCAAGTAAAAAAACAACAACTTATTGGGAATACCGACGTAATGACTTTTGACAAAAAAGCACAAAAAAACCGCAAAGAAAAAATAAAAGTGCTTTATTTTAACGTTTTTTTCCCTTTGAATCACCTATCCAATTCGTTTAAACAATTTGATGAAGAAACCGAATAACCTGATATGACTGAGCAACTTTTTATCGGCAGCGAAAAATTGCTGAATCAAATTATTGAAGATATTTATTCGGCAAAGGTGGTTATTCATATCCAAATGTATATCATCGCCAACGACACTGTGGGCAACAAAATAAAAAATGCACTCATTTCTGCCGCAAAAAACAATGTAGAAATATATGTAGTTGCCGATGCTTACGGAAGTCACGAATTGCCAACAGAATTTACGAATGAACTAAATAAACACAACATACACTTTCGGTTTTTCAACAAAATTATTCCTTTTAAAAACTGGCAATACGGTCGTCGATTACACCATAAAATTATTACCATTGACAATAAAATTGCATATACCGGAGGCATTAATCTTGCCGATAAATATTTTTTGAATACGCCCTGGCTGGATTTTATGGTAAGAACAAACAATACCGAAATGGTAACAGCTTTAAAAGAATTGTGCACCCTCATTTTTAATAAAAAACCTTTCAAAAAACTGCATTATCCCCCGCAAATACTCATTAATGATTTTGCCCGTAATAAAATTGAAATTTCCCGCACCTATAAGTCGCTTATTTCGCAAGCACAAAAAGACATCCTTATAATTGCCGCTTATTTTATTCCCTCTCTTTCTTTCAGAAGAAAATTAAAAAATGCAGCAAAAAAAGGAGTAAACATCACTTTTTTAACCGGTGAAACTTCTGATGTAAAAATTGTAAAATACGCAATGGAACATCTGTATTATTGGATGCTAAAGAAAAACATTCGGTTATTGGAATATCAACCCAATGTGGTGCACGGAAAACTGCTTTACACCGATAATAAAATTATCACCGTTGGGTCTTACAACCTAAACAAACTCAGTGATGCCGCAAGTATTGAGCTTAATTTTTTATTAGACGACAATTCATTTATAGAACAATTCAACTCGTTGTTTGCACATACTATTTTACCCAAATGCAAACAAATTGACATCTCATACACACAACATTTACCCTTTTGGAAAAAAATAAGAAATTACCTTAGTTATTACATTGTTCGGGGCGGGTTGCGTGTACTCACCTTCTTTAACCGGAAAGAAAAGCGATTGTAAAGAACTCTCGCACTTTGTCCTAAATTCCTTTTACAATTTACGACACACTATTTTTGTATAAATTTGCCAAAATAAAATCTATGGAAGTAGTTGCGGTTGAAACAAAAAAGCAGATAAATGCATTTCATAAATTACCTTTTGATATTTATGCACACGACAAAAACTGGATTCCCCACATTAAACAAGACATCGAAAAACTTTTCGACCCAAAAAAAAATCCGTTATTAAAAACAGGCAAAGCAAAACGGTGGTTGCTTACAAAAAACGGAAAAGTAATCGGACGAATTGCGGCTTTTGTCAATCCTAAATACAGCAAGCAGTTTAAACATAATACCGGCGGTTTGGGCTTTTTTGAATGTATAAACGATTACGATGCTGCAAAATTATTGTTCGACACAGCCATCAATTGGCTTAAAGAACACGATATGGAAGTAGCCGACGGTCCGATAAATTTTGGTGAAAAAAATATGTTTTGGGGATTATTGGTAGAAAATTTTACCGACCCGAACAGTTATGGAATGAACTATAACCCGCCGTATTACCAAGATTTTTTTGAAAAATACGGGTTTAACGTCTATTACAAGCAATTTATGTATAAACGTGCCGTAAAAGAACCTGTGCAAGAAATTTTTGCCCGTAAAGCGCAAAACATCATTAACAACCCCGAGTTTCATTTTAGTGATGTAAAAAAGATGAGTGTTGATGAAATTGCACAAAACTTTTTAACCGTTTACAATAGTGCCTGGGGCGGATTTGCCGGATTTAAGCCAATGGATATCAGAACAGCCAAAAACATTATTAAAAGTCTTAAGCCCATAATGGATAAGCGAATTGTTCTTTTCGGATTTCACAACAAAAAACCTATTGCTTTTTATGTAAATATTCCCGAATTGAACGAGTGGTTTAAATATGTCAACGGCAATATGAATATTATAGGAAAGCTGAAATTTATTTTTGCAAAAATGCTGGTAAAACCCCATACCATGGTTGGAATTGTATTTGGTGTTGACAGAGAATATCATGGTAAAGGTGTAGAAGGTGCTTTGATAAAATTTGCCGAACAAACCATTGCCAAAAAAACCGAATATGATACGGCTCTAATGACTTGGGTGGGCGATTTTAATCCTAAAATGCTGCACTTAATGGAAAACTTGGGTGCCAAATGTTACCGCACATACCATACGTATCGTTTTATGATAAACCCTGACATTCCGTTTGAACGATATCCTATTGTGCAATAATTTGCTAAACTTTCATAATTTCACTAAACATTCAATCCAATATGAAAAAAGTTTTATTTGTAGATGAAGTGCACCCTGTTTTAGCCGAAAGACTCACAGCTTTAGGATTTGATTGCGAATACGATTATCATTCATCAAAAAGTGAAATAGAACAAAAAATAGAGAATTTTTACGGGCTGGTTATACGCAGCCGTTTTCCTTTAGATAAAAATTTTCTGCAAAAAGCAATAAACCTAAAATTTATTGCCCGTTCAGGTTCTGGGTTGGAAAATATTGATTTGCAAACAGCAAAAGAACTTTCTATCCGGGTTTTTAATTCTCCCGAAGGAAATGCCACCGCTGTTGCCGAACATGCAGTAGGAATGTTGCTTACATTGTTCAATAAAATTTGTTTAGGCAATTACGAAGTAAAAAACAAACAATGGAATCGAGAGAAAAACAGAGGGATTGAATTAGAAGGTAAAACTGTAGGTATTATCGGCTATGGAGTAATGGGAACGGCTTTTGCAAAAAGATTGCAAGGATTTGGATGCACTGTTTTGGCTCACGACAAATATAAACAGCATTTTGGTAATCATTTCATTAAAGAATGTAGTCTTGACGAAATTTATGAACAAACACAAATCATCAGTTTACACTTGCCGCAAACCAAAGAAACATTGCACTACGTAAATGATGATTTTATTCGTAAAATGAAAAATCCTTTTTATTTAATCAATACGGCACGCGGTAAAAATGTTTCAACCCAAGCATTGGTCAAAGGATTGAAAAGCGGTAAAATTTTGGGCGCATGCCTCGATGTATTGGAATATGAAAAAAGTTCGTTTGAACAATTGGAAACCGATGAATATTTTCAATATTTAAGCCAAGCCGACAATGTTTTGCTTACGCCACATGTTGCCGGCTGGACTGTTGAATCTTATTTTAAATTATCCGATATTTTAGCCGAAAAAATTGAAAATTGGCTTAAACATCAACATCAAGTTTGAATTACGCCCACATTGTATCGTTTGGTAATAGGCGCATGATTTGCCGCTTCAATTCCCATAGAAATCCATTTGCGGGTTTCCAAAGGGTCGATTATTGCATCTGTCCATAAACGTGCAGCAGCATAATAAGGCGAAATTTGCTCGTCGTAACGGTTTTTAATTTTGTTATACAACTCTTCTTCCCGTTCTTTTGTAATTTCTTCGCCTCGTGCTTTTAGCGAAGCTACTTCAATTTGCAACAATGTTTTGGCTGCCGAAGCACCGCTCATCACCGCCAATTGAGCCGATGGCCAAGCAACAATTAACCGCGGGTCGTAAGCTTTACCACACATGGCATAATTTCCGGCACCATAAGAATTTCCAACAATAACGGTAAATTTAGGCACAACCGAATTGGCTTGTGCACTTACCATTTTTGCTCCGTCTTTGATAATTCCGCCATGCTCGGAACGTGAACCCACCATAAACCCTGAAACATCTTGCAAAAACACCAATGGTATTTTCTTTTGGTTGCAATTCATAATAAAACGTGCAGCTTTATCCGCCGAATCTGAATAAATTACACCGCCGAATTGCATTTCTCCTTTTTTAGATTTCACCATTAAGCGTTGATTGGCTACAATTCCAACTGCCCAACCGTCAATACGGGCATATCCGCAGATAATGGTTTTTCCGTAAAGCGCTTTGTATTCATCAAATTCAGAATCATCCACTAATCGTTTGATAATTTCGCGCATGTCGTATGGTTTTTCACGCGAATCAGGCAAAATACCGTAAATTTCTTCTTGCTTTTCTTTGGGTGCTTTGGGCTCTTCTCTGTTGAATCCGGCTTTTTCATAATCACCAATTTTATCCATTATACGACGAATACGGTCTAAACAGTCTTTATCATCTATACATTTATAATCGGTAACCCCCGAAATTTCACAATGGGTAGTTGCTCCACCCAACGTTTCATTGTCGATGTCTTCGCCAATAGCCGCTTTCACCAAATAAGAACCTGCTAAAAATATCGTTCCTGTTTTATCAACAATCATCGCCTCATCGGACATAATAGGTAAATATGCTCCGCCTGCGACACAACTACCCATAATAGCTGCAATTTGTGTAATGCCTTCGGAAGACATAATGGCATTGTTTCTGAAAATTCGTCCAAAATGCTCTTTATCGGGAAAAATTTCGTCTTGCATAGGTAAATAAACACCGGCACTGTCCACCAAATAGATTATGGGCAATTTGTTTTCCATGGCAATTTCTTGCAAGCGTAAGTTCTTTTTTCCGGTTATGGGAAACCATGCCCCGGCTTTTACGGTGGCATCATTGGCCACTACTATACATTGCCTTCCGCTTACATAACCTATTACCCCTACAACTCCACCCGAAGGGCAACCACCATGCTCTTCGTACATTCCGTATCCTGCCAATGCGCCTATTTCAATTCTTTCACTGTCTTTATCCAACAAATAATCAATACGTTCGCGTGCCGTAAGTTTTCCTTTGGCGTGAAGTTTCTCAATTTTCTTTTTTCCGCCACCTAATGCCACTTCATCTAATTTTCTGCGCAAATCGGCAACCAATAATTTATTGACATCTTCGTTTTTATTAAAATTCAAATCTTGTTTTTTAGCCATAGTCTATTTTTTAATGTCGCTAAAATTAGTGATTATTTTAAAAATTTGTCTTTATTTCATCTTCTTTTACTTTGTCTTTCAAACTGCCTTGATATAAATCGTATAAATAAAGAGTTGCTTCAATTTTTCCGTTAAACAATTTATATTTTCTTTTTGGCTTTAAGCCGATATGATTTACGGCTTCTTTATTGGAAGAAAACAAAGCGGCACCGAATCCTACGCAATGGTGTTTGAGGTAAGTACCCAAGTCTTGATACATATCGTTTAATTCGTTTTGTTCCAATTCGGTTAATCGCTCACCAAAAGGAAGATTTGACACAATATAACCTGTTCCTGTATCGGGCTCGAACTGCAAAAAGTCGGAATGAATAAGTTTGATGTTTTTGATAAACCCGGCTTGTTGAACATTGGTACGGGCCAATCGAATTTGTTGCAAGTTACGTTCTACGCCATAAAATTTCACTTTTGTAGGTGTAATATTACTGTCGGCTTCATTTTTTACTCGGTTATACAAGTCTTCATCATAACTCAACCAATTTTGAAAGCCAAAAATTTGCCTGAAATAACCTGCCGGTGTATTGGTAGCAATCATTACTGCTTCAATCAATAATGTTCCCGAACCACAAAACAAATCATAAAATGTGGTTTGTTTATCCCATTCGGATAAAAGAATGATGCCTGCAGCCAAATCTTCTTTCAAAGGTGCTTCGCCACCTCTAAAACGATATCCGCGTTTAAATAATGGTTCACCGCTACTATCAAGACTTAAAGTGCATTTATCATCACTGATGTGCAGGTTTATTTTCACATCAGGATTGAGTTTTTCTACATTCGGTCTTTTGTTGGTTTCTTCTCTAAAACGGTCAACAATGGCATCTTTTACTTTTAGTGCAGCAAATTGTGTGTTTTTTATTAAATCGGAATAAACTGTAAAATCTATTTTGAAACTTTTGTCGTTGCTGAAATAATTTTCCCACGACACAGATTTGGTTTTCTTATATAAATCTTCTTCATTTTTGAATTTAAATTCGGCTACCGGAAGCAATATTTTATTCGCTGTGCGCAAAATATAATTGAACCGGTAAACATCTTCGAGTGTTCCACTCACTTGTACGGCACGGTTAAGTTTTTTCACATTTTCGTATCCGGCATTTTCCAGTTCTTTTATTAAAACCTCTTCCAGTCCGAAAGATGTTTTTATGATAATTTCAAAGGTTTTCATACACTTTACTAATCGGGTTTGTATTTAGATTTGATTAAAATTTCTTTACCATCTTTTATGGCAAATAAATCACGCAATGTGGCTTCGGGGTATTTGGTCATATATTTTTTCACAATTTGATAACCGAGCCACTGCCCTGCTCTTCCCGGCGATTCTTTGGGTAAACCCGAAATAAATGGGGCATCGGCCAAAAAGCGCAAACTTTGTTTTTCTTCTTTATTGTATAATAATTCATTATCAACCAAGTAATACCATAATTGTTCTTCATTTTCTTCGCACCATTGCAATTTTTTACCGGTAAATGCAAATATCAATGTATCGGGTGTTTCAGGCAACAGCGATTTTACCGTGTATAAAATTTTTCCTTGATGAATCATTTTTGTCAATAAATCGGTATCGGGATTATCCAATTCAAATTCGGTGGTTAACCATCCGTTTATGGCGGCAGGCACCAAATTTTGTTTATTCATTTGTTTTATTTTGTACTTTGGAATGGCTAACATCGGGTAATATTTACAATCACTACCCAAAAACATATCCAACCCTAAACCTAAATAAGTAGAATCAACAACTATTCCGTAATTAAACCCGGATATAAAAGTAATGATTTCGGGAATTTTCTTTTCAGGAAAAACCTTATGATATCGGGTAAAAGCCAATTGCAACTGCCGGACGTAATCTGGAAAATCTGTCCATTTATTTTTTGTATAATCATACAATTCACGAATATTCGGATCGGAAACAAATTTTTGTAAATACAATCCGGTTGCAGGATCGTTTATGCGCCCAATTCTAATTATATTTTCTACAAATGCAGGGAAAAAATCAGGGTAAGTTTCATTAAAATATTGCATCGAGTCGGGTGAAAAGTTTTGATGTGCAAATAAATCTTGTTCAAATCTTTTTACGGTTATCGGAATTTCATTACCTTCAACAGGAATATCTACATAAGCTCTCTCATCATTTTGACACGAAAAAAGAAGGAAAATCATCGCAAATAATGAAATTTTGAGATACTTATCCATAGTTTTAATAATTTTGTTGATTATATTGCAAACTTAAACATTAAAACCCGAAGCAAAATGAAAAAATTATTAGCGATAGCACTATTATCATCAAGTTTATACGCATCGGCACAAGTAAGTGATGCTGATGAGCCCATTACTCCGGAATTTCGCCGATTCCGTTTTGGCTTGCATTTCTCGCCCAATATCAGTTGGATAAAGCCGGATACCAAGTATTATGAAAAAGGCAAAAACGGGTTATCTTTTTCTTACGGAATCAACACCGAGTTTTCGTTGGCTAAAAACTATGCCATTGCCACAGGTCTTAGTATTGTTGGAACAAAAGCTTCGGTCAGCTATCCCGGAATTTATATTCAACAAGTAAATGACACTGTTACACTTGACTTACCCTCAACAGTAGATGCTACTTACCGTGTAAAATACATAAACGTTCCTGTTGCATTGAAAATGAAAACCAATGAAATTGGTTATATGACTTATTACGGATTGTTTGGTTTCGATTTAGGGGCAAAATACCAAGCAAAAGGTGATTTGACCTATAAAAAAACAGGATTAACCAGCGACCCTACATTAAATGATGAGGATATAAGTGAAAAAATCGGTTTTTTCAGAGCGGCTTTAATCATTGGTGGTGGTGTCGAATATAATCTTGCCGGTAATACTAATTTAGTAATAGGTTTTACTTTCAGTAACGGATTTACCAATTACTACTCTAAAAATCAAAAAACATACAAAACCGACACCAAAGGCAATGTAGTAATTGATGCCTCAACAAACAAGCCTATTGAAGAAAGTAAAGCAAAAGCCATTAACAATTACATTGCTTTAAATCTAGGCATATTCTTTTAATCAAAACAGAATATTTATTTTAAAAAGCTAAGATTTTTTGTAAAATCTTAGCTTTTTATTTGTCGTTGCATTATATTTTTTAGCCAAAAAATTTAATCTTTGTAATTCACAATCAATAAAAACTTAATAACTATGAAAAAATCTCTATCATTTTCACTTTTTGCATTGTTACTGTTTATTTCATTTAACTCAAATGCGCAATGCACCCCGGATCCACAATATACCTCTCCGGGAATATATCCGGATACAACAACTAATTTACCTCACGCCCAAGAAGGTCAACCCTATTCAACAGTAATGACGCAAGTTGTACCACAAGATACAGTAATTAACTTTATACCCGTAACTATTGATTCTGTAGTAGTTACAAATTTCACCGGATTTCCGGCTAATTTCAGTTATTCTTGTGATAATCCCGGATGTTCATGGCCCGGCGGCACTTCAGGTTGTGTATTAATTACCGGAAACCCAACAGTTGGACAAGCCGGAACATATCCGTTAACCGGATATGTTGATGCATATGCCGGTGGTTTGGGTATTCCAAGCAGCTATACCGTTGACGGATACAAATTGGTAATTGACCCTGCTGCAGGCGTTTTTGAAATAAAATATTCTGCCGTTTCAGTTTATCCAAATCCGGCAACCGATGAGATTAATTTTAAATTTTCGGCTAACGGAAATTTAGAAATCATCAATATTACAGGGCAAGTTATTTATCAAACAAATGCAACATCTTCTACAATTAATTTAGATATAGAAACTTATGTTCCCGGTGTTTATTTTTATAAATTTGTTTCAGGAAATAAGATTTACACAGGAAAATTCATAAAAAAATAATCACAGGTTTACTTTAACATGAAGAAATTATTGAGTGTAGCCCTGTTTATCTTATTGATAAGCAGGGCTTTTTCGCAAACAATAACAGTAAAAGGTATTGTAACGGATAAAAAAGATAAGTCTCCACTGCCCGGGGTTTACATCTATACTCCGGATACAAAATATTCTGCCACTACCGACATGTATGGCAAATATTCTGTGCAACTACCCAAAAAAGAAGTAACACTAATTGTGAAATTCATCGGATATAAAGATGTTACCAAAACAATTGATTTATCTAAAATAAAGACGAACGAATACACCCTGAATTTTGAGTTAGAGCAAGATAATGTAATGCTTCAAACTTTTGTGGTTAGTGGTTCACGATTTGAACAAAAACTGGAAGAAACAACAGTTTCTGTTGATGTAATAAAACCCGACCTGATAGATAACCGTAACACATACAATATTGACAATGTTGTAAAACAAGTGCCCGGAGTTGATGTTCAAGACGGTCAAGCCAATATACGCGGCGGTAGTGGTTTTAGCTATGGTGCAGGAAGCAGAGTAATGGTTTTATTGGATGATTTACCGCTCATTTCTGCCGACGCAGGAGACGTAAAATGGAATTACTTGCCGGTAGAAAATGTAGAACAATTAGAAATCATCAAAGGTGCTTCTAGTGTTTTATACGGTTCGGCATCATTAAACGGTGTAATCAACTTAATGACCAAAGAACCCACTAACACACCCGAAACGAAAATAAATGTTTTTCATGGCTTTTATTGGGACCCTGTTCGTGCCGACAGTTTGGGAAATCGTCGCGACAGCACAGGAAAATTACGTAAACCGCTAAAATGGTGGAAAGAGCAAGACAATCCGGTAATAACCGGAATGGATTTTTATCACGGACAATTGGTGAAAAAATTTGCCTATACTATCAGCGGTAATTTATTCAGCAACGAAGGTTATCGGCAAGGAGAATTTGAAAAAAGAGCTCGTGCTTTCACCAAAATGAAATATTATTTTAACGACAAAAAAAATCATTCGGCTGGAGTAAATTCAGCAATCATGTATCAAAATGCAGCATTTTTCTTGCTTTGGCAAGATGCAGATTCAGGCGCTTATATTCCACGCGGCGGAATAGATACTCCGGCCACTTCTCT
Organism: Flavobacteriales bacterium UBA852; assembly: GCA_002295925.1. GTDB lineage: Bacteria > Bacteroidota > Bacteroidia > Flavobacteriales_E > Vicingaceae > UBA852. The sequence continues at coordinate 75,547 of DBGO01000022.1, read as the reverse complement.
AACTTACACACACGGCATTCGGTTTAACATTGACCCTTATTGGAAATATGCTCCAAATGAAAATACGCAGCACAATGTAAAAACGCGTTTTTACAGGACAACCAATGTCAATTTGGTTGGTAATCAAAGTTCAAACGGTAATGTATGGTTTGCCGAATATCGTTATATGAAAAAAATCAACACTTGGAAATTAACCGGTGGATTGGCTTATTCGTATTCAAACGTAAAATCTAATTTATATGACGACCACGATGCAGAAAACAGAGCAATTTACATGCAAGCAAACAAAGAATGGGACAGACTTAAAATAGTATTTGGTATTAGAGGTGAATATTATCGAATAGATTCATCCAAAACAAAAACCGATTGGATAATTCCCAAAGGCATTAAGTTCAATTCTACATCTACCACTTGGAAAGATACACTCTATTTGGCAAAAGGGATGAATGTAAAGCCGGTTATACGCTTGGGCGCTAATTACCGAATACATAAAGCAACCTTTTTACGAGCTTCATTTGGACAAGGATACCGTTTTCCATCAATAGCCGAACGGTATGTGCGAACCTCACTGAGTGGATTAAATGTATTTCCCAATCCTGATTTACAGCCCGAAACCGGATGGAGTACAGAATTTGGTGTAAAACAAGGATTTGAATGGAAAAATCTTAAAGGATTTATTGATTTCACCGCCTTTTGGATGGAATATAGCAATATGATAGAATTTCAATTTGGCACCTACTATCCCGACAGCATCACCTCTCCTACCATTACCGATTTATTTAATTACTCCGGCTTTAAGTCTGTTAACGTAGGAAATGCGCGAATCAGCGGATATGAAGTGGGAATTAATTTCATGTATAATTACAAAGAAATTGAAGTTATGGGATTTGCCGGATACACTTACATGAATCCCATAAATTTAAATTATGACAGTGCTTATCGAGCTACTTTCAGCGATACTACAACCAATATGTTAAAATATCGATTTAAGCATATGTTCCGTTCCGATATGCAAATAAACTACAAAAAATTTGGCTTTGGATTTTCATCTCGCTACAACAGTTTTATGCAAAATATCGATCGGGCTTTTGAAGACCCGTTGTTTGGAAATATCGAAGCAACCAAACTGCTTCCGGGATTAAAAGAGTACCGTCAAATGCATAACAAGGGCTATTGGATTTTTGATGCGCGTTTACAGTTTAAACCTAACGAAAATAATATGATTTCGCTTGTTGTTGAAAATGTATTTAACACAGAATACATGGGAAGACCGGCAGATATTCGTCCGCCTAGGACAACTATGTTGCGTTATTCTGTAAAATTTTAGTGTAATTTTGAATTTCTCAAATTTATTGAATGAAGACGAAAAAAGTAATTGAATACATTGTCAAGTGGTTATCGGATTACAGCCAAACCTCTCATACAAACGGTTTTGTGGTAGGAATTTCGGGTGGAATAGACTCGGCAGTAACCTCTACCCTTTGCGCTAAAACCGGTAAAAAAGTTATTGTACTGAATATGCCTATCAGACAACACAGTGCCGAATACAACCGGGCTAACGAACATATTGAATGGCTCAAAAAAAACTTTTCCAATGTAGAGAGTTTTGAAGTTGAACTCACTCCTGTTTTTGAAGAATTGGAAAATGTTTTGCCAAAAGATATTCAAGATTGGCTTACCATGGCTAATGCACGTGCCCGACTGCGAATGACAACCCTATATGCATTTGCGTCTCATTATAAACTTTTGGTTGCCGGCACAGGTAATAAAGTAGAAGATTTTGGCGTGGGTTTTTTTACAAAATACGGCGATGGTGGTGTGGATATCAGTCCTATTGCCGACTTGGTAAAAACTGAAGTTTACGAACTGGCAAAAGAATTGGAAATAGTTGAATCGATACAAAAAGCTGCGCCAACAGACGGTTTATGGGCAGATGGAAGAAACGATGAGGACCAAATTGGAGCCACTTATCCCGAATTGGAATGGGCAATGGCGTATTTGGAAAATCCGGGTAATTTTAGCGAGTTGACCAAGCGTCAGCGTGAAGTGCTTGATATTTACGAAAGATTGCACAAAGCCAATTTACACAAAATGCAACCCATACCGGTTTGTAAAATACCCCAAGACTTAAAAAAATAAGTCATTTAACGTGCAATTTATTTTTGATTAAATGACTATTTATCAGGGTAAATTGTTTTATTTGTAAAAACAGATTTTTGTATGGATACATTTTTGGAAATATTAAAATATACACTCCCATCAGGTGTTGTTTTCCTTACGGCTTATTTGATAATGAAAAAATACCTTGACAATGAGTACAGGAAAATGATGGCTGAAATCAGGATGAATAATCAGAAATTGATTACTCCCATCCGTTTGCAAGCATACGAACGAATGACTTTGTTATTGGAGCGTACAGCATTAAAAAATCTTGTTCCTCGTGTATTTCGACCAAATTTAACGGCAAAAGCTTATCAAAATGAATTGATAAAAAACATTCGTGCCGAATTTGACCATAATATTGCCCAACAAATTTATGTATCCAACAGCTTATGGCAAGCTATTCAAACCGCTAAGGAAGAAAATATTAAAATCATCAACACCATAGCCGCAAAACTTCCCGAAGATGCCAAAGCCATACAACTAAGTCAAGCAATATTGGAGTTTTTAATGAAAGTAGAAAAAACACCCAATCAAGTTGCATTAAATATGTTAAAGAAAGAGATGAGAGTGTTGTTTTAATCACTTGTATTAAAATGAATTGGCTCAAAAAAAATCCTTCCATTTCTTTTTAGGCACAAACACATTCCCACTCATCAAAACTTAAAAAAAAAAAATACAACTTACCGGTAAATTATAATGCTTTAAAACCTTATGAACGAAAGTGGATAAGAGAGCAATATATTATTTTGCAAAAAGGTAAGTGTTAATATTGCGGAAGAGAACTAAGGAAGTCGCCACCGAGAAAAATCAGAAAATTAAAAGTCAATAAGAAACTGTTTCCAAAAACATTTTTTAAACATCCTGTGCATTTGCATCACAACCACGATACCGGATTAACTTTGGGTGCAGTTCACGCATATTGTAATGCTGTATTGTGGCAATACGAAGGTGAATAACTATTTTCCAATAATCTAAAAGGTCATCTTGTGACAAGATGACCTTTTGATTTCTGTTTCTAATTGATGATATTAAATTTTATTCATTTCTTCTACTACAAAATCAACCAATTCTTTTACATAGGGCTGCGAAAAATCAAATTTAATGCCTGCGGCATCATAAACCTCCGAAATATTTCTGGTTCCGCCCAAGCTCAAACCTCTTTCGTAAGCATCCAAGCCTTTTTCTTTGTCTTTTTTGTAGTTTCTCCAAACGGCAATTGCACCCAATTGAGCCATCCCATACTCAATGTAATAAAAGGGCACTTCGTATAAATGCAGTTGCTTTTGCCATAAATTTTTCAACACTTCATCGTAACCTGACCAATCTATCACACTGCTGCCGAATGTATTCATAATTTCGAGCCATTTTTCATAACGTTGTTCTTCGGTATGGTTCGGATTTTCGTAAACCCAATGTTGAAAACGGTCAATGGTTGCCACCCAAGGCAATACGCTCAACGAACGTTTTAATTGCTCGCGTTTGGCACGTTTTAAATCTTCTTCATTATCATAAAAAACATCCCAATGGTCCATAGACATTAATTCCATACTCATCGATGCCAACTCGGCTACTTCCGAAGGGAAACTTTTTAGTCCGGTATGCGGTAAATCACGTGTTAAAAACGATTGCATAGCGTGTCCGCCTTCGTGCACCATAGTGGTTAAATCTTGTTGCGTCCCTACGGCATTCATATAAATAAAAGGAACGCCAATTTCATATAACGGATAATTGAATCCGCCGGGGGCTTTTCCTTTTTTCGATTCCAAATCGAGGTAGCCCAATTCTTTCATAATGGCTAATTTTTCTCCAAAAGACGGACGTAAGCGTGTGAAAACCTCAATGGATTTATCGATAAGTTCCTCTCCTGTTTCAAAAGGTTTTAACGGTGCTTTTCCGGTTACATCCACTTCGGTATCATAGGGTTTGTAACTGTCCACACCGAGCGCTTGTTTTCGTTCTTCGTCCCATTTATTTATTACCGGAACTACTTCCGAGGCGATACTGTCATGAAAATTAAAGCAATCTTGTGGCGTGTAATCGATGCGTGTCATTTCAACAAATTTATAATCTCTAAAATTGTCGAAACCGGCATTCTTTGCCACTTTGTCTCGCTTTTTTACCAAATCGGAATACAGTTTATTTAACTCGTCTTTGTCTTGTAATCTTCTGTTCGATATTTTTTCAAATACCTCTTTGCGCTTTTCTCTGTTGCTGTCTTTTAAGTATTTTGATGCCTGACTCAAGGTTAATTCTTTACCGTCAACCTCAACCGTCATTTTGGCTACTATTGCTCCGTATTTTTGTGATTCGGCTTGCAATTCGGTTTGCAACGGAATATTTTCTTCTCTGAAGACCTTTATGGCACTTTCAATTTTTTTCAAATAAAAATCGTAGTCTTTGCCCAATTCGTTTTTATACGGCGAATCGAATAATTTACGGTTGAAAGCATCGTCGTAAGGTGCAGTTTTAGGCGCTATTTCGGTAATGAAAAATTGAAAATCTTTGGCTAATTTTTCATCCGTGGTGTCAATGTTCATTTTAATGTAACGCCAAGCCATATCTTCTTCCAAGACGGCTTCCAACTCGCTGCGGTCGTCCATCCATTTTAATAAATCTTCTTTTGAGTTAATTTCTCTGTTTTTTAAATCTTCAAAATAAGGCTCTAACTTCTCCCAACTGTCAATAACTAAATCTTGCGGTAAAAATTTTCTTTCTTTTTTGGTAGGAACTTCTATTGTTTGCATATTTTTATTTTTCTTGTGAATTTTCGTTAGTTGTTTCAGTTTCTGCTTCAACCGTTTCGTTTTCTTTATTTTCTTCTTTCACCAACAATCCTGCATTTAATAATAAATTATACCATTGGAACAATTTTTTTAAATCGGAGTTGTAAACCCTGTCTTTGTCATAATCGGGCAAGCAAGCTTGCATAAACGCTCTTAATTTTTCGGGCTTTTCTTTTGGATTGATAGCTTCTTTTCCTTCTGTATAATCAAAGATTTTATCCATCACTTCTTCCAGCGGCATATCTTCTCCATAGGTATAAATGTGGATATCGGATAAAGCACTGACTTTTTGCGTTGCTGTTACGGGCAATTTTTTTCCGTCTGTCAACGATTCTACTACAATACCGTTTTTTGTTTGCGATACTACTTTGTATAACCCGGGTTTTCCCGAAATAGATATAATTCCTGTTAAATTCATTGTCAATAATTTTTAAATTCGAACGGTTGCAAATATACTCAAAGTTTTAGCCCAATTGAGTTAAAACAAAGTCATTTGCTGTTTTCCGTCATCATTATCTTTTTTTTCAGAATATTTTGGTTTATTTTCTTCTGAATTTTCTTCATTTTTTTCTTTATTGTTATCTAAATCTGTATCAGAAATCTCTTCTTCCTCTTCTTCGTAAGGCAAAGGTTCGAGCAAATCAACCGATTTAAGTTTATCGGCTGTTAAGCGGTTTCCTTGTGCTTTTAGTCCTTTTACGGCAATAAATTCGGCAGCATTAATAATTTCAGGGTCTTTTACTTTTCCTTTATCCTTGGCAAAATTTAATTGAATTTGCGGCAGCCAATCGGTCGAAACGATTTCGAGATACGAATCCGGGTGGTCGGTTATAAACAACGTTTTTTTATCGGTATCTTCTGCCAAAAACCGTTTAATAAAAAATTGCTGTTTGTTGCCATCGAAATAAATTGCTGTAATAGGTTTGTCGGGGTTCCATTTTTCTATAACAATCATATCATCATCGAACTTGGTGGACAAATCGAATGATGTAAGCTTGTAATGCCCAGACTGCATAATAGTAAGGATTTTATCATCAGCTTTGAAATCACCCAGATATGTTCCTCTTTCATCCGAGTTTAACCGTTGAATGGTATCATCAAAGAAAATTCTTCGCGGTGCCAAAGTGGAAACGCCTTTTTCTTTCAGTTGAATTTTTGCTACCGGATTTTTGGTCAATATATTTCCGCCGGCTCCTCGACCTTTTATGTCGATGGTTGCAAAATCAAAATCAAATTTCAGCTTTCGCAGATTTGGTCTTGGACGATGAACTACTGTTACCATTTCAGCCTCGCCGTTTGGATTGGCGGTAAAGTAGACAACTTCCGAACCTTTTGCACCTTTGGTCAAGTCGTAATCCTTGTCTCGTGTAATTGAGGTAATAGTGAACCGTTTTACTCGATATGGCCCGGATTTTCCGTCACGGTAAATCATATTGTAAACTGTGCGTTTATCACCTTTTTTCCACACGCCGGCATAAATAATGTCTTTCCCCACAAATACCTTATCGGCAATGCGCACCACTTTCATTGAGCCGTCTTTTTTAAATACAATAATATCGTCAATGTCGGAACAATCAGTTACAATTTCTCCCTCACCACGTTTCAAACCATAGCCAATAAATCCTTCTTTAAAATTAGCCATTAGCTTAACGTTATTTACGGCTACTTTTGCGGCATCTATCGTGTCAAATGTTCTGATTTCTGTTTTTCGTTCCCGACCTTCACCGTATTTACGTTTTAATTCTTTGTAATAATCTACAGCATAGTCGATTAAGTTATCTAAATGAAACTTGGTTTGCTCAATATCGGCTTCTAACTTGGCAATTTTCTCCTCTGCCTGGTCAGCATCGTGCTTGGTAATACGACGCATTTTTATTTCGAGCAAACGCTTCACATCGTCATCGGTAATTTCTCTTACCAAATGTTTAATGTGCGGTTTCAATAACTCGTGTGTTAATTCAATTGCCTCTTCGTATCCAAGTCCGTGTAATTTTACATATATTTTCTTTTCAATAAATATTTTTTCGAGCGAAGCAAAATGCCATTGTTCATTTAACTCATCGAGTTTTATCTCCAACTCTCTTTTCAACAACTTCACAGTATTGTCAGTGGCAATTTTGAGCATCTCTTTTACATCCAAAAAGTGAGGTTTGTCTTCAAATATTACCGAAGCATTAGGCGAAATGGAAACTTCACAATCGGTGAAAGCATATAAAGCATCAATGGTTTTGTCGGGCGATACTCCCGAAGCCAAATGAATATTTATCTCAACGTGCTCGGCTGTGTTGTCTTCAATTTTCTTTATTTTGATTTTTCCTTTGTTAACGGCTTTAATTATAGAATCTATCAAGCTTGACGTAGTTGTTCCAAAGGGAATTTCGGTAATGCGCAAATGCGTTTTATCCACTTTTTCGATTCTTGCACGCACTTTCACCCTTCCGCCACGCAAACCATCATTGTAATTTGAAAAATCTGCCATTCCTGCAGTTGGGAAATCGGGTAAGAGCTTAAAACTTCTGCCACGTAAATAAGCAATTGAAGCATCTATCAATTCGATAAAATTGTGCGGTAGTATTTTACACGCCATTCCTACGGCAATACCTTCTACTCCTTGTGCCAAAAGCAACGGAAATTTCACCGGTAATGTTACGGGCTCTTTGTTTCGCCCGTCGTAACTGAGTTGCCATTCAGTAGTTTTGGGATTGAACAATACTTCAAGCGCAAATTTTGTAAGTCGTGCTTCGATGTATCGAGGCGCAGCAGCACGGTCGCCGGTATATATATTTCCCCAGTTTCCTTGACAATCGATTAGCAAATCTTTTTGTCCCAACTGCACCAAAGCATCGCCAATAGAAGCATCACCGTGCGGGTGATATTTCATCGTGTTTCCAATAATATTGGCGACTTTGTGATAACGTCCGTCGTCCATTTCTTTCATTGAATGAAGAATACGGCGCTGTACAGGTTTCAGTCCGTCGTTTAAGTGCGGAACCGCCCGCTCCAATATTACATACGATGCATAATCGAGAAACCACTCACGATACATACCCGAAACTTGGATAACATTATCGAGCTCTTGGTTTCCTTCTTGCATTTCTTTTTCCAGCTCTTCGTCTCTTTCGTCACTGTTATCTTCCGGAATATTATTTTCTTCGTCTATCATACAATTCTATTTTTTTTAATCTTCAACAACGTCTTTTTCAACTTTCAAATTTTCGATAATAAATTTTTGCCTGTCGGGTGAATTTTTCCCCATATAATACTCCATTAAGGATTGTATTGGCGTGTTTTTATCAATTACAACCGGGTCGAGCCGAATATCTTTGCCAATAAAGTGCTTGAATTCGCCGGGCGAAATTTCCCCCAAACCTTTAAAGCGGGTAATTTCGGGCTTTCCTCGTAATTTTTTAATGGCTTGTTGTTTTTCTTCTTCGGAATAACAATAAAACGTTTCGTTTTTATCTCTTACCCTAAACAAGGGTGTATCAAGCACATATAAATGGCCGTTTTTTACTAAATCGGGGAAAAATTGCAAGAAAAAGGTAATTAACAACAAGCGTATGTGCATACCGTCAACATCGGCATCAGTGGCAATTACAACATTATTGTAGCGTAGATTTTCCAATCCATCTTCAATATTCAACGCCGCTTGCAACAGGTTAAATTCTTCGTTTTCGTAAACAATTTTTTTGGTCAAGCCAAATGAATTGAGCGGTTTTCCTTTCAAACTAAATACAGCTTGAATATTGGGATTGCGAGCTTTTGTAATGGAACCCGAAGCGGAATCTCCCTCGGTAATGAAAAGTGTAGTTTGACTTTTCAATTCTTCATCGCCTTTATTGTCATTATAATGAATTCGGCAATCGCGAAGTTTTTTGTTATGCAAGGATACTTCTTTGGCTCTTTTTTTGGCTATTTTTTTAATACCGGCAAGCTCTTTTCTCTCACGCTCACTTTGTATGATTTTACGCTGAATGGCTTCGGCAATTTCAGGATTGCGATGTAAGAAATTATCGAGTTTTGTTTTTAGAAAATCGGTAACAAAAGCACGCATTGATTTTCCGCCGGGCTCTATTTCGGTTGAACCTAATTTGGTTTTGGTTTGCGATTCGAAAACGGGTTCAATTACCTTTACACTTACTGCGGCAACAATAGAACTGCGAATATCTACTGCATCATAATCTTTTTTAAAGAACTCTCGAATGGTTTTTACATACGCTTCGCGAAAAGCATTTTGATGTGTTCCGCCTTGAGGCGTATATTGTCCGTTGACAAACGAGTAATATTCCTCGCCATACGATTGTGTATGCGTAATGGCTACCTCAATATCTTCTCCTTCGAGGTGAATGATAGGATATAACGGGTCGTTTGACAAGTTTTGCTCCAATAAATCTTTCAATCCGTTTTCGGAAACAAACTTTTGACCATTGAAATTGATGGTTAATTTTCTATTCAAGAAGGCATAATTCCACAGCAGTTTTTCGACGTGCTGTGTCCGGTATTGATAGTTTTTAAAAATGGTGTCGTCGGGTATAAAAACCGTTTTTGTTCCTCGCCTTTGCGACGTCTCTTCAATAGGATAATCTTTAATAAGTTCACCAAACTGAAATTCGGCTTTTTTTAATTTTCCATCGCGAATGGATTCTACTCTGAAATAACTGGACAAAGCATTCACGGCTTTTGTACCTACACCGTTCAACCCTACTGATTTTTTAAATGCTTTTGAATCGTATTTCCCTCCGGTATTTATTTTCGATACACAATCTATTACTTTGCCCAGCGGTATTCCGCGCCCATAATCGCGCACGGTAACTTTGCCATCTTTTATACTGATGTCGATGGTTTTTCCGTAGCCCATAACAAACTCATCAATAGAGTTGTCCACTACTTCTTTCAACAGGATGTAAATACCGTCGTCGTACGAGGAACCGTCGCCCAGCTTACCGATGTACATTCCCGGACGCATCCGGATGTGTTCTTTCCAATCGAGCGAACGGATATTATCTTCGTTGTAAGTTACGTTTTCTGCCATAATTCATAAAATTATTTATTTTTTTAACGGCAACGAAAGGAAATTATTAACAATTGGTTGAATTTATTAACGAATAGCTGATTTTAAGAAAGAAAACAATGTTTTCTTAGGCTAAAGCTCAAACGTTTCCACCACTTTTTTACCGAGCAAACTGCCAATAGCAACGCCCATCCCTCCCAAGCGAACAGCGGTAAACACATTTTTGGACATTTGCTCCACAACCGGTTGTTTTGTATTGCCAAACGCCATTATTCCACTCCAAAAATGTTCTATCTCAAATTCTTTTCCCGGAAGGATTATTTCTGATAGTTTTTGATATAAATTTTCGAGGACATTTTCTGTACACTCCAAGTCGGTAGTGGTTTCTTGCTTTAAAAACGCATTTCGGCCGCCGCCAAATATTACTCTGTTGCCAAAATTTCTAAAATAATAATATCCTTTATCAAAATGAAAAACACCCTTAAAAGGTAAATTCTTTAATGGCTTTGTAATAACCACTTGTCCTCTACCGGGGAACATATCAATTTTTGGCAATAATGATTTGGTAAATGCATTGGAACAAATGATGAGATTTTTGGCTTTCAACTCAAAGGCAATATTTTTAATTTTTAACAAAACATTGTTGCCGTTTTCTTGAATATCAACTACTTCTGCACCGGTTTTTATTTCAATTTTATTGGAAATGGCCAACTCAATCAGCGCACGCATCATTTTACCGGTATCAATTTGCCCCTCATACGAATTTTCGATTATCGTATCTGTTTTTTTGAACCCGAATTCTGCAACTTTATGTTTATTCTCTTGGAACACTTTAGCTTTAAAAAGCGGTTCAATAAGCGTATTTATTTGATTGATTTCGGGTAAAATGTACTTTTCTTTTTCGCTAATCAGTTCAAAACCGCCGTAGTTTTTAAAATCAATGGCTTTATCGCCCAAGCGTTTCCGTAACAACTGCAAACCTTCCCAACGCATTTGCACCAACTCAAAAACTTCTTCGGGCGGCATTACCTGTAAATCATCAAAAATTTCAGTAGCCGAACCAAAACAGGCAAATCCCGCATTTTTTGTACTCGCTCCGGTGGGTAAAAAACCTCTTTCCAATACTAAAATTGATGCATTGAGGTGTTTTTCACGTAAAGATAAAGCCGTACTCAATCCAACAATTCCGCTACCTACGACAACATAATCGTATTGCGAAAATGATTGCAGTTCCCAAAAACTGAATTGACAGTTTTTTGTCATTATTCTTTAATGAGTTTTTTATACTTAAAGCGCGTGGGTTGGTCGCCCAATCTTTTTCGCTTATTTTCTTCGTAATCGGTAAATCCACCCTCAAAGTAGTACACTTGCCCTTCTCCTTCAAACGCCATAATGTGCGTACAAACCCTATCCAAAAACCAACGGTCGTGCGAAATGATGACAGCACATCCGGCAAAATGTTCAAGTGCTTCCTCCAACGCTCGAATAGCGTTTACATCCAAGTCGTTGGTGGGCTCATCCAATAATAGCACATTAGCTTCTTCTTTCAACGTCATTGCCAGGTGCAAGCGATTTCTTTCTCCACCACTCAGCACACCTACTTTTTTGTTTTGATTGGCGCCTGAAAAGTTAAATTTCGACAAATAAGCCCTGACATTTATGGTTTTACCACCAATATCCATCATTTCGGCACCATCGTTTATTACTTCAAAAATAGTTTTTTCAGGGTCTAAATCTTTATGTGTTTGGTCAACATAACCGATTTTTACGGTATCACCTATACGAATGCTTCCCGAGTCGGGTGTTTCCTCGCCTACAATCATTCTGAAAAGCGTGGTTTTCCCCGCCCCATTCGGTCCAATAATCCCTACAATTCCGGCAGGCGGTAATTTAAAGCTTAAATCTTCTATCAATAATTTATCATCGTACGATTTGGTGATATGTTCTGCTTCAATAACATCATTTCCCAAACGAGGTCCATTGGGGATAAAAAGCTCCAATTTGGCTTCTTTTTCTTTTGTCCCTTCGTTCAATAATTTATCATAATTAGATAAACGAGCTTTTGCTTTTGCGTGGCGTCCTTTGGGCGTCATTCTTACCCATTCGAGCTCACGTTCAAGCGTTTTACGACGCTTGCTTTCTTGTTTTTCTTCTTCTGCCAAGCGTTTTGATTTTTGTTCCAACCAAGAAGAATAATTTCCTTTCCAAGGAATGCCTTCTCCTCTATCTAATTCAAGTATCCAGCCGGCAACATTATCTAAGAAATAACGGTCGTGTGTAATGGCAATAACCGTTCCTTTATATTGTTTTAAGTGTTGCTCCAACCAATACACCGACTCGGCATCAAGGTGGTTGGTAGGTTCATCAAGCAACAGAATATCGGGTTGTTTCAACAATAAACGGCAAAGTGCAACACGGCGTTTTTCACCTCCCGACAGATTTTTCACCAACGCATCTTCCGGCGGACAGTTTAAGGCATCCATAGCCCGTTGAAGTTTATTATCCAATTCCCAAGCATCGTATTGGTCAATTTTATCTTGCAACTGTGCCTGCTTGGTCATCAACTCTTCCATTTTATCCGGATTTTCCAGAACTTCGGGGTCGGCAAATGCGTTATTTACCTCTTCATATTCTTTTAATACATCTACAATTTCTTGCACGCCTTCTTCAACAATTTGGCGAACGGTTTTATCATCATCCAAAACGGGCTCTTGCGGTAAATATCCAACCGAATATCCGGGCGAAAAAACCACTTCACCTTGATAAGCATTATCCTCACCGGCAATAATTTTCAACAATGTGGATTTACCACTTCCGTTTAAACCGATTATTCCGATTTTGGCTCCATAATAGAATGAAAGATAAATATCTTTTAATATTTGTTTTCCTGATGGTAAAGCTTTAGAAACCTTTACCATTGAAAAAATTACTTTTTTATCGTCTGACATAATTATTTAATTTGAATAAGAATGCAAAGGTAAAAATTTAAAGTTGAAATGCCTGATTTTACAATTCAAAACTACTGCTTGTTAATTTAGAATAAATATTAAAGATTCATCAAACGCTGTTTCAATTCTATTGGGGTAATTTTAGTAATAAATTCGGCATTTTCAAAATAAGTGATTTCTCCGGTTTCTTCAGATACCACAATAGCTGCTGCCGAACTGGTTTCTGTAATGCCCATAGCTGCGCGGTGACGTAATCCAAAATGTGGCGGTAATTCCGAATCGGATATTGGTAAAACACATTTTACCGCCTTTATTCGGTTATTATAAATGATAGCGGCTCCATCGTGCAAAGGGTTATTCTTAAAAAAAATGCTTTCGATTAACTCTTCGTGGATTAAAGCGTCTATCTCCACCCCTGTTGCCGTATAAAATTTCAATTCCGATTGGTGTGAAATAACCAATAATGCTCCTGTTTTAGTAAGAGACAAATTTTCAACCGCTTTAATTATCGGCTCTACCTCCAATTTGTTTTTATTTTTCTCCGACCACTTTATCAACCAACGTCCGCCAACTGTTTTGTTCAAAATTCTGTTTGAACCCAAATACAATAAAAACCTTCTGATTTCTTGCTGAAAAACAATAATTAACGCAATTACTCCTACTCCGATAAATTGCCCCAAAATTTCACTCAACAGTTTTAATTGAAGTGCTTGTGTTATCTTCCATAATAAATAGATAGCAAAAATGCCTGCAAAAATTCGAATAGCTGCCGTCCCTTTCACCATTCTGTAAAGCTGGTAAAGCAATATTGCCACCATAACAATATCAACAACATCCAATAATCGTATATGTATAAAATCGGGCACCGGCAGAGTTTTTTGAGCGCATAAAAGTAGGATTTTCAATACTTTTTGCCAAATAAATTAAATCCAATTAAAACGAATTATTAACGAATGAAGGACATTTGAAAATCTTTACTTATTTTTGTTTAAAATAAATTTAATTATGATTAACGATAATCAACATCAAGAATTATTTGATGAAATTCTGCAAGCGCAATCTGAAAAATATTCATTGGTACTTATCAACGACAACCACAATACTTTTGATTATGTGATTGAATGCTTAACACAAGTATGCAACCACACACCCGAGCAAGCCGAACAATGTGCGTTAATTACGCACTACAACGGCAAATGCGAAATTAAATTAGGCAGTAAAACCGATTTAACCCATTTGAAAGAAATTTTGCAAGAAATGGGTTTAAGTGTAGTGATTGAAAAGATGACCAAAAATGCGTAAAAATTTAATTTTACTTTTTTTTGTCGGCGCAATACTTTTTGCCTGTTCAAAAGTTCCGGTTACCGGAAGAAAGCAAATGAGTTTACTTCCCGAATCCATAATGCTTTCTTTAAGTTTGGATTCATACAACCAATTTTTGCAACAAAACCCTCCTGCCCCCGAAAATCTTGAAGAAACAAAAATGGTTAAGCGTGTGGGCGCACGAATGGCAACAGCTGTAGAAAATTATTTAAAAGACAATGGCTTTAAAAAACGATTAAAGAATTTCCAATGGGAATTTAACTATGTGCAACAAGATATTGTAAACGCTTGGTGTATGCCAGGCGGAAAAGTGGTCGTGTATCAAGGCATCATGCCCATTTGTAAAGATGACAAAGGATTGGCTGTTGTAATGGGACACGAAATTGCACATGCCGTTGCCCGGCACGGAAACGAAAGAATGAGTCAACAATTAGCCATTGCCTTAGGTGGTGTAAGTTTGTCGGTTGCTTTGAAAGAAAAGCCACAAGAAACCCAACAAATTTTTATGGCGGCATACGGCGTTACAACAGGCGTAGGTGCTTTAGCTTTCAGCAGAAATCAAGAATCCGAAGCGGATAAAATGGGAGCAGTATTTATGGCTCTTGCCGGATATAATCCTTCGGAAACCATAGAATTTTGGAAAAGAATGGATGCAATGGCAAACGGACCAAAAGTCCCTGAATTTTTAAGCACACACCCCAGTCACGAACGACGAATAAAAGATCTCGAAGAATATTTACCCGTAGCTATGACCTATTATAATCCGCAGAATTAAAGAATTTTCAAATGAAGCAACTAATTAAGTCGGCAATAATTGTTGAAAAAGGAAATCCACTTAACGGACAAAAAAAAGATATTTTTATTGAAGATGGAATAATCACAAAAATTGAAGATAACATTCAAGATGATGCCGACGAAGTGTTAGATTATCCCAATACCTACGTATCAATTGGTTGGTTCGATTTCAGAGCAAATTTTCGCGACCCGGGTAATGAACATCAAGAAACTATTGAAAGCGGAATAAAAGCGGCTGTTAACGGTGGTTTTACAGCCGTGGGCTTAATGCCTCAAAAAAATCCTGCTACTGATAATAAAAGTTCAATTGAATACATTTTAAAACAATCCGAAAAATTTCCTGTAAATATTTATCCTTACGGATGTTTATCCGAAAATGCCGAAGGTAAAGAAATTGCCGAAATGTATGATATGCAGCAAGCCGGAGCCAAAGCATTTACCGACGGCAAACACGCTGTAAGCAACCTTAATCTGCTCGAAAGAGCTTTGCGTTACGCGGCAAACATCAACAGCTTGATTTTATATTTCCCCAACCAAAAAGATTTATTCGACAACGGTCAAATTAACGAAGGTGTTGTAAGCACTAAACTCGGATTAAAAGGTATTCCTTCAATTGCCGAAACAGTAGCTGTAAAACAAGCTATTGCATTAGCCGAATATTGCGAAACCGACATCCATTTTATGGGTGTGTCGCTTAGCGAATCAATAAAAGAAATTAAAAAGCATAACAAAACAACTGACATTGCCGCCTATCAGTTTTATTTTACCGACGATGATTTAACAGAATTTGACACAAACCTGAAAACCTTATCACCACTCCGAACAAAAGAAAACCGTAACGAATTGATTGAATTACTTAATTCCGGCGATATAGACATTATTTGCTCCGACCACGAGCCACGCGAACCCGAACAAAAATTCAGAGAATTTGACCACGCCAGCTATGGAATGATAAACAATCAAACATTTTTCGGAAGTCTCCGTTATGCTACCAAAAACACTGTTTCATTGGAAAACCTGATAGCAACATTTACAACAAACCCCAGAAAAAGATTAAACCTGAAAGTTCCATCAATAAAAATCGGACAAAAAGCAGACTTAACCATATTTGACCCCGATTTGGAATGGACTTTTTCTGAAAAAGAAAATCTTTCAAAATCGAAAAACTCGCCGTATTTCAATAAACCATTGACCGGAAAAGCATTGAAAACCATTATTTAATATCGGCATTTAACAAATATTTTCACAAAATCAGACACAATTTAAAAAATACACTATTTTTGCAATCAGCTAAAAAGAAAAGCATTTAATTATGAGTAAAAAACAACACGAACACGACCCATTAGACGACGTAGTAGTTGACGTAGAACAAGTATATTCCAAAACCGAGGAGTTTATCGAAAACAACAAAAAAAGTTTATCCGTTATAGTTGGGGCTGTTGTTGTTTTGGTTGGTTTATATTTGGCTTACAATAATTTCTATCAAGCACCTCGTGAGACCGAATCCAAATCGAACATGTATGCTGCAGAGCAATTTTTCGCAAAAGATTCGTTTAACTTGGCTATCAACGGCGATGGCGTAAATTATTACGGTTTCTTGGATATTATCGAAAACTATTCGGGCACCAAAGCCGCCAATTTGGCAAACTATTATGTTGGTGTATCGTATTTACGTTTAGGCAACTATGAGCAAGCCATTGAATATTTGAAAAAATTTGACGGTGAAGACATTATTGTTTCTACAATGGCAATAGGTTTAATTGGCGATGCTTACAGCGAATTGGGTGATGATGAACAAGCCCTTGAATATTATGAAAAAGCAAGTAAACACAACGCAAATAAATTTACCACGCCCTATTTCTTAATGAAAGCAGCGGCTACTGCTGAGCGTTTAGGCAAATATCAAGATGCTTATGACAACTATTCGACAATTCAAAAAGAATACCCTGAAAGTACAGAAGCACGAGAAATAGAAAAATATATAGAACGCGCAAAAGCACATTTATAAAATGGCAACCGTAAACAAAAATTTATCCGATTACAATATTGAAGAAATTCCCGATGCCAAATCTTTAAGGTTTGGCATTGTTGTTTCGGAATGGAATCATAACATTACAGGCAACTTGCTAAAAGGCGCTTACGAGACCTTGTTAAAGCATAATGCACAAGACGAGAATATTATCATTCAATATGTACCCGGAAGCTTTGAATTACCATTGGGGGCACAGATATTACTCGAAAAACACTCGCTTGATGCGGTTATTTGTTTGGGAAGTGTCATTCAGGGCGAAACCAAGCATTTTGATTTTGTTTGCCAAGCCACAGCGTTGGGAATAAAAGACGTAGGGTTAAAATACAATACACCCGTTATTTTTGGGGTATTGACCGACAACACGCTACAACAAGCCATTGACCGTTCGGGCGGCAAACACGGAAATAAAGGAATTGAAGCCGCCGTAACAGCAATAAAAATGGCAGCAATAAAAAAAGGATAAAAGAAATATTCAATATGGAAAAACTATTCTCTTCCTATTTAAAATTAGGTATCATTGCCGGCGGTCAATTGGGTAAAATGTTGATTCAAGAAGCCAGCAAATGGGATATTTCCACTTATATTCTCGACCCTGAGCCAAATTGCCCCGCAGGAAAAATTGCCACCGGATACACCCAAGGGGATATTTTAAATTTTGATGATGTTTACAATTTTGGCAAACAAGTAGATATTTTAACATTTGAAATTGAAAATGTCAATACCGAAGCATTAAAAAAATTACAACAAGAAGGTGTTTTAATTGCTCCTGACCCAACGATTTTGGAACTTATTCAAGATAAAGGGTTACAAAAATTATTTTATCAAAAACACCGGTTGCCTACCTCACCTTTTATTTTGGCGGAAAATATCGACAAAATAAAACAAAAAATTGAACAACAAGAAATACAATTTCCGTTTGTACAAAAATTACGCAAAGGCGGATACGACGGTCGTGGTGTAGCCGTAATAAAATCCAAAGATGATTTGGACAAACTCCTTCCCGGCGCATCGGTAATAGAAGAATTGGTTGACATAAAAAAAGAAATAGCCGTAATTGTTGCACGTAACAAAAAAGGCGAAACCAAGTGTTTTCCGGCAGTAGAAATGGAATTTCATCCCGAAGCAAATTTGGTTGAAAAACTGATATGTCCTTCCTCAATTTCCGACCAACAAAAGAAAATTGCCGAAGAATTAGCCATTCAACTTATTTCAAAACTAAATATGGAAGGATTGTTGGCGGTAGAGTTTTTTATTGACAACTACGATAATGTAATTATAAATGAAGTAGCGCCGCGCCCCCACAACAGCGGACACCATACCATTGAAAGCATTATCACTTCGCAATTTGAACAACATTTACGTGCTATTTTAAACCTTCCGTTGGGCAGTACAGAACAAAAATTACCGGCGGTAATGTTAAACCTTTTGGGTGAAGAAAATTTTAAAGGACACGTTTATTATCAAGGTTTGGAAAAAGCTCTTGCCATTGAAGGTGTTAAAATTCACCTTTACGGGAAAAAAATCACTCGCCCCGGACGAAAAATGGGACATATTACCGTTATCGGAAAATCTATTGAAACAGTTATTGATAAAGCAAATAAAGTAAAAAACACTATTCAAGTAATTGCAAAACCAAACGAATTATGAATAATCCATTAGTGAGCATAGTAATGGGCTCTGACTCCGACTTGCCTGTTATGCAACAAGCCGCAGATATATTAGAACAATTAGGTGTTGCTTATGAAATTGATATCGTATCGGCTCACCGCACACCCGATAAACTATTTGAATTTTCATCAAATGCTCATAAAAGAGGCATTAAAGTTATTATTGCCGGTGCTGGCGGAGCTGCACATCTACCTGGAATGGTTGCTTCATTATCACCGTTGCCGGTAATCGGTGTTCCTGTAAAATCATCCAATTCTATTGACGGATGGGATTCTATATTATCCATTTTACAAATGCCAAACGGCGTACCGGTTGCAACAGTAGCGTTAAATGGAGCAAAAAATGCAGGAATATTAGCCGCTCAAATTATAGGCACCAACAATGTACAAGTTTTGCAAAACATTATAGATTATAAAGAAAAACAAAAACAAGAAGTGTTAAAAAAAGCCAAACGGTTAGATAAAAAATAATGGTATTTTAAGCATTTTCAATTTCCGATAATTTACTTAAAATCAATTGTTCAATCTCTTCGCTTTCCCATTTTTGTTCAATACCGGGCAATTGCATAATTTCTTGCATCATTTTTTCTTGCGCCATACCTCTTTTATATGCCTCGGCATAAGGAATATGACTGAATGTAACTTGCGAATACAAAGGCATCCATTTGTCGGGATATTTTTCAAAAATTCGTTTTTCAATTTTCTTTTGTAATAAAAATTTAGGGTCGGCAACATAATCGCGCATTACATAATAATTGTGCAACGACAAATCTTGCACCGCATCTCCATTGGGTTTTCTGATTTGTTGATATTCTTCGAAAACAGCTTCCCAATTTTCATTATGCTTTTGCATTAAGCGATACATTTCACTACAATCTTCAAATCCGGCATTCATTCCCTGACCGTAAAACGGTACAGTTGCATGTGCCGCATCGCCCATAAGCGCAGTTTTACCGTATGTCCATGGATAGCAGCGGATTATCGCCAACGATGACAGCGGATGTTGATGCCAATTTTCAATTAAATTTGGCATTAATTCATAAAAATCGGGGAACATTTTCTTAAAAAATTCATCTACTTTTTCATCCGTAGTTAATTTATCAAAAGAAAATTCATGATTTTCGAAAGGCATAAATAATGTGCAGGTAAAAGAACCGTCTTCGTTAGGCAAAGCAATGAGCATAAATCTGCCCCGCGGCCAAATATGCAAGGCATTTTTATCTAATTTGTACGAACCGTCGGAATTTGCAGGCAATAACAACTCTTTGTAGCCGTCTTCGATATATCGTTGTTCGTAATTAAACCGGTCTTGCTTTTGCATGGAAGTATAGCGAACTGCCGAAAAAGCTCCATCGCAAGCAAATACCAAATCGGATTTTACAGTTGTTTTTTCGCCGGTTTGTGTGTGTTCAAACTGAGCAATGCCGTCATATAATTTTACTCCCGTACATTTTTGATTGTAAAAAATATTCACATCGCCGGTTTGTTCGGCAATATCCATCATTTTGGCATTTAATCCGCCACGCGAAACCGAATATATGGCTTGTCCTTCCAAACCGTAAGGTTGATAAGTTAAATTGCCTTCCAAGTCGTGCATTATTCTGCCATACATCGGAATGGCTATTTTTCTTATTTCATCGGCTATGCCAACGGTTTCCAATGCCTTCCATCCCCTGTCCGACAATGCCAAGTTTATTGATTTTCCGGCTGAAATTTCTGCTTTTCTGATATCGGGTCTTCTTTCATACACATTTACTTTATAACCAGATTTTGACAAATAAACCGCCCATAAACTTCCTACCAATCCGGCTCCTACAATTGTTGCTTGCTTTTGCATAATTTATATTTTTTTATACACTTCGTTAAACGGAACCCTGTATCGTTCGGTAAAAATACCTTCGGGTTTGCGAATACCACAGGCTATTATCATATTTATTTCGGCAGAATGGGGTAAATTTAATATTTTCTTGACACGCAAACTGTCAAATCCTTCCATTGGACAAGTGTCGTATTTTTCTGCCGCCATACTCATCATAAAAGTTTGCGCAGCCAATCCTACACTTTTATGTGCAACTATTCGAATATCCGATGCGGTAACTTGCCTGTACATCGGTCTGAAAATTCCGGTAATTACAGCTATTATGTATTTGATGAATCCAAAAATTCCCAAAAAATCGAAATAAATAAACGGCATTACTTTTTTGTAATAATTTAATGCCATTTTTTCGCGAGAAGAATATTCTTCGGGTTTTTTATCACCTAAATTTTCTTTTATTTTTTGATAATTAAATTCTGCTCGTTTTTTCCATAAATCTTTGCGTACAACCACTACAACCAACTCTTTTGCTGTTTTTGCCGCCAATTGATTAAAACAAGCTGTGGCCAATTTCTTTTTTATTTCAGGTGAAGTAACATGAATAAACTCCCACAACTGCATGTTACTGCTGTTGGGGGCCAATGTTGCACGTTCAATGCATTTTCGTACTACTTCGGAATTATAAGGCGCTTCATCGTCGTAAATTCTAACTGAACGGCGATAATTTATAATATCATCTATTTCTTTTGAATAATTTTCCATTATTAAAAATTTTTTTGCAATCCTTTTTCTAAAATTTGTCCAAATTTATAAACATCTTCAAAAGAATTATACATGGGAACCGGTGCCATACGAATAACATTCGGCTCGCGCCAATCGGCAATTACACCATTTTGCATTAAATAATCAAATAATTTTTTGCCTTGCCCGTGCGTAAAAACCGACAACTGACAACCGCGTTTCGATTTTTCTTTTGGGGTAATAATTTCCAAATCGCAATTATCGTATCGGGCAGAAATATCTTGTAAAATATATTCCAAATAACCGGTGAGTTGTTTTTGCTTAGCCAATAAATTTTCCATTCCGGCTTGATTAAACATATCAAGCGACACTTTGTAAACCGCCATAGAAAAAACGGGCGCATTGCTCAACATCCAACCATCGGCACCTTGTGCGGGAACAAACCCGGGTTCCATTAAAAAGCGTGTTTTGGGGTCGTTGCCCCACCATCCGGCAAATCGGGGTAAGTCGGGATTATTGCCGTGTTTTTGATGCACAAAGATTCCGGAAACGCTACCCGGACCTGAATTTAAATATTTATAGGAACACCACACAGCAAAATCGACTTGCCAATCATGTAATTTAAGCTCTACATTTCCGGCGGCGTGTGCCAAATCAAATCCTGCCAATGCTCCTGCTTTGTGTGCTGTTTTTGTAATTTCTTCCATATCAAACAATTGACCGGTGTAATAATTTACTCCGCCAAACAAGACCAAAGCAACCTCATCGGCATGTTGCTCAATGGTTTGCAAAATATCCTCTTCTCTGATGGTATGCTCGCCTTCTCTTGGGGCAACTTCTATTATTGCCTCATCAGGATTAAAGCCATGGTATTTTACTTGACTTTCCAAAGCATATTGGTCGGAAGGAAAGGCTTTTTTCTCGCAAATAATTTTAAATCGTTGTTTGGTAGGACGGTAAAACGATACCATTAACAAATGCAAGTTGGTGGTAAGCGTATTCATTGCCGTTACTTCTTCGGGCAAAGCACCTACAATATTTGCCGAAGGTTGCTTAAACATTTCGTGATACGAAAACCACGGATGACGAGCATGAAAATGTCCTTCTACGCCGTATTTTGCCCAATCTTCCAGCTCAGTCAATAAAGCTTCTTTTGCATTTTTGGGTTCTAAGCCAAGTGAGTTTCCTGTGAAATAAATAACGTTCTCACCATTGTGCTGAGGAAATAAAAATTCGTTTCTGAAATTCTTTAAAACATCATTTTCGTCGGCTTGTTTGGCAAAAGCCAATGTATTTTGATAGTGCATTTTCTGTAAACTTTCAATTTTGCTCAAAGATAAAATAATTATCTTGCAATTTAAAGATGAACAACCTGAGAAATATAGAATACTTTAAAAATTTAGATGCCTTACGCTTTTTTGCGTTTTTTGCCGTATTTCTTTCGCATGCTCCACTCCTGCCCGATAATCATTTTTTGCATCAATACTTAAAACTGGGCTTTTTGGGCATTGATTTCTTTTTTGTGCTGTCTTCTTTTTTGATTACTTGGATTATTTTAAAAGAAAAAACACTAACCCGCCAATTTTCGTGGTGCAACTTTATGATTAGACGTATTTTACGAATTTGGCCGCTTTATTTTTTAATTGTTTTATTGGGATTTATCGTTTGGCTGCTAAAACCGGATGTTTCAGTTCCGGATTGGGGATGGTATATTGGATTTTTGGCAAATTTCTACATTATAAAATACGGCGATAGCTTTTTGTTTTTCTTAACCTTTTTATGGTCAATTTCGGTTGAAGAACAATTTTATTTCTTTTGGTCGCTTTTGATGAAGTTTGTAAAACGGCATTTACCTGCTATTTTCATTACTCTTATTCTTATTTCTCTTATTTTCAGATGGATAAACAGCGAAAACAGTAAAGTTTTGTATTTTCATACCATTAGTATTTTGGGCAATTTTGGCATCGGAGGATTGGCGGCATATTTGAGTTTTTATAACCACCAATTTATAAATATGGTAAAAAATCAACGGAAGTTTTTCACTCTTTTGCCATACATTTTATTGATATTATGCGTTGCCTTTTATTATGTTTTATTTGCCGGAAGAATTGGTGTAACCATTGAAAGACTTTTTTTTTCGCTTATTTTCGGATGGATTATATTGGAACAAAATTTTGCGCAAAACAGTTTGATTAAGTGGGGCGAATTTAATTTTTTGAATTATTTGGGAAAAATCTCTTACGGGTTGTATATGTATCACGGCGTAGTGCTTACAGCAATAACAGTTGGCGGATTGGCAGTTTTCAAAGGTTATTTTTATAACATTTCGGTTACTGTTGCGGCTCTTTTGACTACTATTGTTGTTTCTGCGGTGAGCTATAAATATTTTGAACATCCTTTTTTAAAATTAAAGAAACGTTTTTATACTTTTGACAAATGAGTTTAAAACGCCATATTCCGAACACATTAACTTCTTTGAATTTACTTTCAGGATGTTTTGCCATTTATTTTGCTTTTTTGCAACAGTTTGATTTTGTTGCATATGCTGTATTTATGGCAGCGATTTTTGATTTTTTCGATGGATTTTCGGCACGATTATTCAAAGTAAGTTCACCCATTGGTAAAGAATTAGACTCATTAGCCGATATGGTAACTTTTGGTGTTGCTCCTGCAATGACTGTTTTTAATTTTTTGCGAAATTTTCAATCGGAAAATACTTTTCAAACCTTACCCTGGTTGGTTTTCACGCCTTTTTTAATTGCCGTATTTTCCGGGTTACGTTTGGCAAAATTTAATATTGACACCCGGCAAAGCACTTCTTTTATTGGTGTTCCCACCCCGGCAAATGCTTTATTTTGGGTTTCTCTTCCGTTAATCAAATATTTCCCAACAGAGAATCTATTGATTAAAAACACCTTTGAATTTCTCTTGCAACCCAATGTTATATTAGTCAACACTTTATTGTTTTCTTACATACTGGTTGCCGAATTGCCTTTATTTGCTCTAAAATTTAAATCATTTGGTTTTAAAGGAAATGAAGTGAAGTTTGTATTTTTAATAACTTGTGGAATACTTTTAGCGTGGATGCAGTTGTTGGCTATTCCTTTTATCATAATTTTGTACATATTAATTTCAATAATTATTCACTTGTTTAATAAAAAAGAAAATGAAATTTAGAGCAGAAATAGACATTATGCCGCAAAAGGCAATTTTAGACCCACAAGGAAAAGCCGTAAAATCAGGATTGAAAAATTTGGGAATTGAAGTAGAAGATGTACGCATAGGAAAACATATTACCATCTTATTGGATGCACCTGACAAAAACACTGCCGCCGCTCGTATAGACGAAGCTTGTGTAAAATTATTGGCCAACCAGATTATGGAAACTTTTCAGTACGAAATATTTGAAGAGTAAGTATAAAAATTCGGCTTTTAAAATTATCTTTGAGCAAGTTTACATGAAAAAGCTTGCTCTTTTTTATATTCTTTATCTAAACATCTAAAAAAAAATCTAAAATCGCACACCGAAAGAAATACTCAAATTATGGTTTGTACTGTTTTTATTCACAACTTCCTCGCTTCCGTAGTGCAATAATGCCTGTTGTTGTTGGTTTTGGTAAAAATAGCCCAAGTTGATGTAAAATTCATCCGTTTTATACCCTATTCCCCCCGAATATATTTGTTGATTGGGATTTTTTGCAAAAGCATACGGATTGTCATACCAACGGTATCCGAGTTGCATACGAATTTCTTCTGTAAACTTCCATTCAAAACCGGCTCTGACATTATGCGTAGGTTTAAACATTAAGTCAATATTTTTATTTTCTTCTACAAATGAATAACCATCTGGCGAATTGGAAGAAGGATTGAATTTTGCTGCAGTATAATCTACATATTCATAATCTACGCTTAATGCACCATTTTGAGCAATTATAAACCCAACGCCGGCTTCAACTCTGTAAGGTGTGCGTAAATTATAATCATACAAACCTGCCGGTGAAGAATAGCTGTAAGAAGAATTATCCTTGAATTTTGCATCCATATTGCTGTTCCATGAGTCGTGCATTGTAAAATAGGATGATGAATGAAGTGCCAATCCTACTCTAAACCAATCTACTACTCGATAAATAACGCCCAATTTGAAGTTTATACCACTTCCGGTTGTTTTTAAGTAATCATTTTTGGTAAATGATTGAACCGTAACAGTAGTATCGTCATTTGATTCTTGATAAACCGATTTTTCAATATATCTGATTTTTGGAAAACCAACAGTTGCTCCAAAATACAGTACATCATTTAAATTTGCTCCATAACCGACAAATGTTTCACCCATTCCGCCTCTTGTTGTTACATTTTTATATTTATTGATGCTTGTTGCATTTGCCATTTCATGCGAATAATGCATTGTATCGGTTGCTAACGGATTGATTAAATAATTTTGATATGCCAAATTAATATCAAATGGATATAAATCGGGAATATCACCTTCGTAGGTTCCGTTTCCGGCATTCAAATCATTGATGTAAGATTGTAATAATGACGGACTTGATGATGCAATATCAATGGAATATTCATTATTGAAATTTGCCAATCGTGTATATCCAAAGGCAAAATCCCAACTGATAATATCGTGCGAGGCGGCATTAAAATTTCCGACATAAGAAAAATTGCTGATGTTTACATTAAGTTTAGAGTCATTCATTGAGTATCCATTTACCGATGCATCAGTAGAGTTCAAATCAAATGCCGGCGTAAAAACAATTTCAGAACCTCTATACACGGCCAAAGCTCCCGGATTTAAGGCAATTGAACTAAAATCTCCGCCTAACGCAGTAAAAGCACCTCCCATAGCATTAAACCTTGCTGTTCCAAAATGATTGATATAACTGTAACGAAAAGCGTCGGTTTCGTTTTGAGCAGTAACTGCATCAGTCAATAACATTACCGGTACAATAAGTGCAAATATCTTTTTCATATTTTTTAAATTTATTTTCATTTAACTAATCCTTTTCTATTCAAGTTTATATCTCTTTTTTACGGTCTTCTCATACCGCCGGTGCGTCTTTGTGTTCCACCACCACTCGGACGTGAGTATGATGGTTTTGAAGCCGGACGAGAATAGCTTGGCTTTGAATAAGTACGTGGTTTGCTGTACGTTTTGGGTTTACTGTATGTTTTTGGCTTCGCATACGTTTTAGGTTGAGAATAGGTTTTAGGTTTATTATAGGTTTGTTTAGGTTTGGTATAAACGGGTTTGTTATATGTTTGTTTGGGTTTAGTATAAGTAGTTTTTGGTTTTGATGTTGTATAAGTTTTAGGTTTATTATAGGTTTGAGATTTGGTAATGGGTTTATTTACAGGTTTATTGTAAGTAACATTTGAATTTGGTGCTGTTTGCGCTTTGGTAACCGGTTTATTTTGTCCAGGCTTTCCTGTTGTAGGATTTTTTACAGCAGTTTGTTGAACCGGTGCTGATGGCTTTGTATAGTTAACCGTTTGTGCGGCACTTTTGGTTTTCACCGTATTATTGGCAGCAGATGGTTTAGCTATTGTACTTGTGTTAAGCGAATTATTGTTGGCAATTGCTTTTTCGTACTTTTCACCAAAAGTCAAATTAGAATTTATATTGTTATTGTTTGATGCTGAATTATCAAATATTCCGGTAGAGCGACGTGTATCTCGATGACCGTAATAATAACTGTTATTATCTAAGCTGTTGTAGTAATGAGGATAATAATTGCTTCCGTATAATCCGTCGTAATAGCCATTCCAGTAACCGTTCCAGTAGCCATTATTATAACCGTTCCAATAAGAATAGCCATAATAACCACCATAAGGTGAACAACCATATCCCCATGACCACCCGGCATACCATCCTGTCCAAGAGTTCCATCCCCAATAAAATCGTGGGCGAGGATACCACCAGTTATAACTTACATATATACTGGTACCCCAATAATAAGGGTCGTAATTGTACCAATAATAGTTGGTATAACAATCATCATAATATCCAAAACCATAATAGGGACGGTTAAATCTTCTTATTCGTGAAGCATATTCATAATCATAATAATCATCATTATCTTCAAACTCGTAATTATCGCCATTATAATAGTTGTAATTCGTGATGTAAGTATCCCCGTCTTCAGAACGATAAACTTCAGTACTGGTGCTATCCGGTTGCACATTGCCCTGTTGTTGCGAATATTCTGCATCTCGAGTAGTATAATTATCTATCGAAACAGAATCTTTACTGTTTTTGGAATCATCGGTAAAGTAAGAGCCGTTTTGGGCATCATCATCTTTACTTCCCGAGTAATAAATATCGTCTTGTGCATTTAACTGAAAAGCCGTAAAAGCAATTAATAATGCTGAAATGTAAGTTTTCATTTTATTTCCTCCATTTATAGGTTTTAAATACATATTTTGAGTTATTTTTGTCATCGATTTTTCGTTTTGTTAATGAAAAGTTAAAAATCATAATTATTTTAACAAATACTGTACCAAAAATGGCAAAAGGACTAACAAGCAGAAAAGAAGATTATTCGCAATGGTATAACGAATTGGTTGTAAAAGCAGATTTGGCCGAGCATTCAGCCGTAAGAGGATGTATGGTTATTAAACCCTACGGCTATGCAATATGGGAAAAAATGCAACGCGTGCTGGATGATATGTTTAAGAAAACCGGACACGTAAATGCTTATTTTCCGTTATTTATACCAAAATCGTATTTGAGCAAAGAAGCTGCTCACGTAGAAGGTTTTGCCAAGGAATGTGCAGTAGTAACACATTACAGATTAAAAACTGCCGAAGACGGTAAAAGTGTTGTTGTAGATCCTGATGCCAAACTGGAAGAAGAGTTAATTGTAAGACCAACATCGGAAACCATTATTTGGAACACCTACAAAAATTGGATACAATCTTATCGTGATTTGCCTATTTTGGTAAACCAATGGGCAAATGTTGTTCGTTGGGAAATGCGCACGCGCTTATTTTTACGCACCGCCGAATTTTTATGGCAAGAAGGCCACACAGCACACGCTACAAAAAACGAAGCCATTGAAGAAGCGGAAAAAATGTTGGATGTTTATGCCGAATTTGCCCAAAACTATATGGCAATGCCGGTGATAAAAGGGTTAAAAACCGAAAACGAACGATTTGCCGGTGCCGAAGAAACCTATTGTATAGAAGCATTGATGCAAGATGGGAAAGCTCTACAAGCAGGCACATCACACTTTTTAGGTCAAAACTTTGCCAAAGCATTTGACGTAAAATTTGCCACCAAAGAAGGTAAACAAGATTATGTATGGGCTACTTCTTGGGGTGTTTCTACCCGTTTAATGGGTGCGTTAATTATGACTCATTCCGATGATAACGGATTGGTTTTACCTCCGGTATTGGCGCCTTTTCAGGTTGTTATTGTGCCTATTTATAAAGGTGAAGAGCAACTTAATGCCATTAATGAGGTTGCATTCAAATTAAAAGAAGAACTGGAAAGTAAAGGAATTAGTGTAAAATACGATAACCGTGACACACATAAACCGGGTTGGAAATTTGCAGAATACGAACTTAAAGGTGTTCCGGTAAGAATTGCCATTGGTCCAAGAGATTTGGAAAACAACACAATAGAAATTGCCCGAAGAGATACGTTGGAAAAAGAAATACTCCACCAAGATAATTTAGCTGTAAAGGTTGAACATCTTTTAGAACAAATTCAAGAAAACCTTTATCAAAAAGCACTTGATTTTAGAGAAGAAAACATTCATTACGCCGATACTTACGAAGAATTTAAACAAATATTGGAAGAAAAAGGCGGATTTATTTACGCACATTGGGACGGCACTCCCGAAACCGAAGAAAAGATAAAAGAAGAAACAAAAGCTACTATTCGTTGTATTCCATTAGATGCCAAGGAAGAAGAAGGCAAGTGCATTTATACCGGAAAACCCAGCAAAAGAAGAGTTATTTTTGCCAAAGCGTATTAATGTAACAGTACTATTAAATTAAACACAACATACATAAAAACCTGTTTATCAGGTACATAATTTCTAAATAAAATGATTATATTTGGGAATAATCAAAAAATTTATTCCCATGAAAAAAGTACTATTCTTCCTTTCCATTGTCTTTTTTGTTAGTCTGCAATTACTATCGCAAAGCGTTTATCAACACTATCAGGATGGTAAAATATGGTTTCAAGTAAAAAGTGATGTGTTACTTGAAAATCAATTATCAAAAAGTAAAAACTATTCAAATTCAAAATATAGCTTTTCATTTATAGAAGAAGTTAAAAATCAATATGGAATAACTTCAATCACCCGACCATTTCCTAAAGCAAAAGGTTCAAATGCCTTACTCCATACTTTTTTGCTCGAGTTTTCTTCTATACATAAAGTAGATGAAATAATTCAATATTTAGAATCAACAGGTAAAGTGGTTTATGCAGAAAAAGTTCCATATGACCGCATTACTTATACTCCCAACGACCCAAATTACAATTCTTCTACACAATGGGGCTTGTTTCAAATAAATGCCGGTCAAGCATGGAATGTAAGCACCGGTAATGCCAATATCATTGTAGCCACTGTAGATAATGCAATAGAAACCGGACATCCTGATTTGACAAATCAAATTTGGACAAATAGTGGGGAAATTCCAAATAATGGTGTTGATGATGATGGCAATGGTTATATCGATGATGTAAATGGATTTGATGTAGGCGATAACGACAATGACCTAACTCCACCAAACAGTTCTTGGGACCACGGTACTCATGTAGCCGGAATAACAGGAGCAACTACGGATAACAACATTGGAGTAGCATCAATTGGCTTTGGCATTACGATTATGCCGGTAAAAGCCACGGCAAACAGTTCAGGGGCAAACTCTGTTTCTAACGGTTATGACGGTATATATTATGCAGCATTAAACGGTGCTCATGTAATAAATTGCTCGTGGGGTGGATATGGATACTCTACAACTGCACAAAACATTATAAATTGGGCTTGGAATCAAGGAAGTATTATTGTTGCTGCAGCCGGAAATGACAATAATGATATGGACTTATCGGGAAATGCTCATTATCCTTCAAATTATAACAATGTAATTTGTGTAGCATCTTCCACAACAGGCGATGCAAAATCTAGTTTTTCAAATTATGGCTCAGCCGTAGATGTAACTGCACCGGGAAGTAATATTGCCAGCACAGTGCCTTTTGGCAGTTATGCTTACATGTCCGGTACTTCAATGGCTTCGCCAATGGTATCAGGTTTATTGGGATTGATGATTTCGTTAAATCCCGGAATGCCTCAACAAGACATTGTAAATTGCCTTATATCTTCTTGTGACAATATAAACGCTGCCAATCCATCTTACATAGGAGATTTAGGCAGCGGAAGAATAAATGCATTTGCCGCAATGAATTGTGTAAGTGCATCGTTAAACAATCCACCTGTTGCAGATTTTTCTGCCAATTACACAACTATTACTGCGGGAGGTAGTGTAACATTTACCGATTTATCAACTTACAATCCCACATCGTGGTCTTGGAATTTTGACAATCAAAACTTAGGGGGAGTAACTCCTTCTACGTTTAATGGGCAAACCCCACCTGCTGTTACTTATGCCAATCCTGGCACTTATGAAGTGGCATTAACTGTTTCTAATGCTAATGGTAGTGATACTGAAATAAAAACAGCTTACATTACGGTTGATTCTGCTTCAAGCTGTGAAATTGTCTACCTTGACACCAATGGCGTTCCATTTCACTTCGGATGGACCCCTACATTGTACTCAGTTTCTTCTCCAGGAGGAGGGTATGTTGCCGGTGTAAACAGCTATGATGACGTTGCAAAAGCCGAATATTTCACCAACGCTACTACAGGAGCTTATCAATATTTAGTGGGCACGTACATTTGGTTTGGCAAGTTATATTCTGCCAATACAAACAAGACCGTAGATATTAATGTTTGGGATGGAACAGGTGGCACACCAGGTTCAATACTTGCAACTAAAACTATGACAATTGCAGAATTACAAGCCGGAGGTTCTATTCCTTTTATTGAGTTTGACAACGCCGTACCTATTCCTGCATCAGGAGAAATTTTTGTAGGAATAGATTTTTCAAATTTATCATATACAGCTAATGATACTTTGGCAATTGTAACAAATGCTTCCGGTGAATCTCCGGTGAATACTGCCTGGGAAAAATGGAATACTAATACATGGCATGCCTATTCCGAAACAAATTCATGGGGAATTTCATTATCTCACTACATCATGCCATGGCTTACCAATGATACAACGGTGGCAACTATTACCGCATCTGCTACAACTATTTGTGAGGGAGATATTGTAAACTTTGACGCTACCGGTTCGACATTTCAAGATACCTTAGTTTGGACTTTTTTTGGGGGCTCTCCGAACAGTTCAACTAATGTACAACAAAGTGTAGCATATAATAATGCCGGGACATATACCGCTTATCTTGAAGTTATTGGCGGCGGATGTTCTCTATATGATATTGATTCTGTCAGTATAACTGTAAATCCAACGCCTGTGGTAACTATTAGTGCCTCTGCAGATAGTATATGTTTAGGGAGTTCAGTAACAATTACTGCAGGAGGAGCAAATACATATTTATGGACACCCGGAGGGCAAACAACCCCTTCTATTACTACATCACCTACCAATACAACTACTTATACTGTTACAGGGACAAGTTCAGGTTGCTCTAATGTAAACTCTGTAACCATTTATGTTACCAATACACCTGTTGCAAATGCAACTTACTCGCCTATGCCTGTGTGCCCAGGGCAAACCGTAACTTTTGATGGAACATCTTCGATTAACCCCGGAACATATACTTGGTATTTTCCGGCAGGTTCACCTTCTGTATCATCAGCTAATGGGCCGTTTGCTTCTTTAACATTTAACACTTCAGGCACACATCCTTATTCTTTAATTGTTTCTAATGCATGTGGCTCTGACACTCTAAATTCTACATTTACCATTGATGTATGTACAGGCGTCAATAAGATGAGTGAAAAAGAATTTGTAAATGCTTTCTTCACTAATTCTAATTTAATATTGAATACAGCAAATTTGAATAGTGGAAACTATCAACTAAAGCTGTTTAACGGTTTGGGTCAGTTAATTTATGATGAAAATTTATACTTAAATGATAATAATCAATCAATAATTGTAGAAACCAACAATTTAAGCAAAGGATTATATTTTGTTCATTTACAGAATAAAGATTCTCAATTTATTATAAAATTGATAAAATAATTTTAAATTCATTTTCTAATCCTGCTCAATGTTTTGAGCAGGATTTTTTGTTCATTTTCCCAATGCAATTCCCTTTTGGCTTTTGCCAGATGATCTGCAATATATTTTCTTTTGCCCAAATCAAACAACAAAGTTTTTAACGATTCTGCAATTATGTGTGGTTGATGATTGGGTAAAATTTCTCCAATTTGATAATGTTCAACAATTTTGCGCATTTCGGGCAAATCACTGACAAGTACCGGAATTTCCGCTTGAATATAATCAAATAATTTATTGGGCAATGCCAGACGGTAGCTCTCCCCTACATTTTCTTCGATACTTACGCCTACCCACGCTTGACAAGTATATTTGGGTAATTCTTCAAACGGGACTCTCCCAAATAATTTCACTCTGCTTTCAAGGTTTTCAATCTCCACCAAAGATTCTACCACATCAAAAATATCTCCGGTACCTATTATCCACAATATCACTTCATCAGGTAAATACTTCATCGACTGCACCAAATATTCCACACCTCGATGCACATTGACACTTCCCTGATAAATAATCAATGGTTTTTTACTTTTTTGCGTTTTGCAAGCATAACTTTTGGGCACATTTCTTACAACGGTTGCCTCAACATTGTATTTTTGGTTAAAAATATCGGCGATGCCTTGACTTACTGTAATTACCGCATCAACCTTTGGAACAGCGAAATTTTCAATTGCTTCCCAAATTTTTTTAATCTTTTTTCGATTCACCACTTCAGGCACTTCGGGAAAATATTCGTGTGCATCATAAACAACCGGTTTATTCTTCATTTTAGCAACCATTACATTGGGTAAAATGGTATCCAAATCTACGGCGAAATAAATATCAAACCGATGAAGTAAAAGAAACAAAAACAAACGAATATTATATTCGGCATAAAATAAAGGTCCTTTTTTAAACAATAATTTAAACCGGTGTGTTTTATACTTGCGATGAACCGGTTGTGAATACGGTAATTTTCTCCCCACTAAAGTAACCGAATAATTATTATCGGCAAGTGTTTCGCATACTTTGTGCATACGATTATCAGCCACTAAATCATTGGTTACGGTTACTATTACTTTTTTCATTAGCGATAAAAATAATATTATTAACGCATCTTTTTTGATAAATATCGTGAAAAAGTGCACATTTTTTTATTACAAAACCTAACTTTATCTAAAAATACAAAGGGTTATGCATATTGAAACCAATGCTTCTTTAAAAGCATATAATACGTTCGGCTTAAATGCAAAATGTAAATACTTGATAAAAATACATTCTACCGACAGTTTGCAAGAACTTATCCAATCAAAATTGTATAAAGAAAACCCGCATTTGATTTTGGGCGGCGGCAGTAATGTACTGTTTACCAAAGATTTTAATGGCATTGTTATCATCAATGAATTATCCGGTATTGAAAAAACAAGCGAAAACGACGAAACGGTGAACATAAATGCTGCCGCGGGCGAAAATTGGCATCAATTTGTACTTCATTGCATTGAAAATAATTGGGCGGGTATTGAAAATTTATCACTCATTCCCGGGACGGTTGGGGCAGCACCTATGCAAAATATTGGTGCCTATGGTGTGGAAGTGAAAGATGTAATAACAAAGGTAAATGCCATAAATTTAGAAACCGGCGAAATGGAACAATTCTCAAACGATGAATGCCGGTTTGGTTATCGCACTTCTATTTTCAAAACCTCTCATAAAAATAAATACTTTATTACTTCCGTAGATTTTACTTTGAGTAAAAAGCCGCATTTTAACACTTCATACGGCGCCATTCGGCAAAAACTGGATGAAATGGGCGTAAAAGAGCTTTCTTTAAAAGCGGTAAGCGATGCAGTAATAGCCATCAGGACGGAAAAGTTACCCAACCCTGAAGAAATAGGAAATGCCGGCAGTTTTTTTAAAAACCCAACGGTAAGTCAAGAAACATTTGCCCGGCTAAAAAAGAATTTTCCCGATATACCGAATTACCCTCAACCGGACAATAAGGTGAAATTAGCTGCCGGCTGGTTAATAGAGCAATGCGGTTGGAAAGGTAAAACTTTTGACGGTTATGGCGTGCATAAAAATCAAGCGTTGGTATTGGTAAACTATTCACTTGAGAATGGTCAACCAATTTATGATTTATCGGAAAAAATTATCGAAAGTGTACAAAACAAATTTGGCATTACACTGGAAAGAGAAGTGAATGTGTATTAATTGAAAACTACTGAATTAACCTGCTTTTCAGACTTTTATCATCGGTTTTTTGATTAGCCAACCATTTAAATCCTTTAAAAAATTTCTCATTATCCTCTAATTTGGATATTGGAATAAACTTTGCCGAAGGTTTGGTTAAATAAACAATGCGATGAATTTTTTCTTCTTTAAAGCGAATCTCCAAGTTTGAAGCAAAAGCTTTGTTTACTCCAATGTATTTTCCGTTATCATCTTCTGAATAATAAAGGGTTTGAGCATTTTTGTTTACTATTACTTTAACAATTTTGTTATCCTTAAAAAAACCGGTCATGTTTTTTCCGCTGATTTGGTCGTAAAAGTTCAATAAACTGTCGGTTTGCGAGCAAATAAATGCATTTTGCCGTAGAATTAATTGTTGAATCTTTCCCTCGAAAATTTTCAGCGCCATACTGTCGGCAGTCATTTGGTTTATGCCCGACCATATTACAGGATTTTTGAACAAATGCAACAGTGAATCGGCTGAATGATAAACCATCGAGTCGCATTTTCCTTGTAAATCTTTCTTAAAAAATTCCACATGATGATACGCATAGATATGTCTTTTCGGCGCTTGTTTGGCGCTATCAGCCGTAAGTGTATCTTTTTCTTGTTTCACAATAATTGTATCGGCAATAAATGTCAAGGTATCGGAATCTTTAAATTGTTGTAAATACGGTAAATCAGATAAAAAAATACTGTCTGATGTATGATTCATATATCCGTATTGCGCACCCAACACAACGGCATTTGCCGTGTCGGTTACTTTCATATTGGAAATTCCGTATGCCCAATTTTCTTTTTGGTTCACAAACAATGTATCGGCTGTAATTTCTTTGCCTTTAATATTAATTTGCGTGGGTTTAAAATACTTCCCCTCGCCTTTTTTAAGCAAATACCAGCCATTTTCGGTATAGATATTTGTACTGTCTTTCAACTGAATGTGTGTGGGCGAAATAAAAACAGCTTTATTTTTCGCATATTGATATTGAAAAGTATCGGCTTGTAAGGTAAAATCCGGATGGGTAAGCAAAACATTTTGTTTAAAACTGAACAAGGATGCGGCGACATTATATGTCCCTATTTTGCTCGTGAGATGCAGATTCTCTTTTTTTTGTATTATTTCTCCCTTTCCTGTGTAATAAGCTACATTTTGTTTTCTGTTGTATAATAACGAATTGGTTTTTAATTCAATACTATTGGTTTGCATCAACACATTGCCTGTAATTTTCACTTTTTGCGTATTGCCGTAATAATGCAATGTATCGCCAAATAAGTGCATGGTATCATTTTCTATTATATGAATGTGCCCAAAGGCATCCACTTTATTGGAATCGGAAAAGAAATAAGCGCTGTCGCAAAACATAACGGCTTTGTCGTGACTGAATTTCACATTGCCCAAAAGCTTCTGGGCGTTGCCTTGTTTTTTGTCAAAGAATAACTTGTCGGCTTGCTCTATATTTACTTTTTTTTGAGCGAAAGAAAGTGTGGGTAATGCTAAAGCTAAAAAGGAATAAAGCAAAAACTTTATTCCTTTTTGATATTGTATTTTAATGTTGACAATCATTAAACCAACGATTTTTCCCTGATTATGGTTTGACTTCTGTCCGGACCAACAGAAACAATGGTTACGGGAACTTTCAATTCATTTTCGAGGTACTCAATGTAATGATGTAATGCTTGTGGCAATTCATCAGCCGAGTGCATTTGCGTAAGGTCGGCTTTCCAGCCGGGCAATTCTTTGTAAATGGGTTTAACTTCTACGTTGACCAAATCATAAGGCATGTAGTCAATTTTTTCACCGTTAATTTCATAATGCGTACACACTTTTATGGTATCAAACTCACCCAAAACATCGGCTTTAGTCATAATAAGTTGAGTTACACCATTAATCATAATAGCGTATTTCAAAGCCGGTAAATCGAGCCAACCACATCTGCGTGGACGACCGGTAGTTGCTCCAAATTCATGTCCCGCTTTACGAATTTGTTCGCCTGTTTCATCCAATAATTCGGTAGGAAATGGTCCATTGCCCACCCGGGTACAATACGCTTTGAAAATTCCGAACACTTCACCTATTTTATTCGGTGCAATGCCTAAACCAGTACATGCTCCGGCAGTGATGGTATTGCTTGATGTTACATATGGATATGAACCAAAATCGATATCGAGCAATGTTCCTTGCGCTCCCTCAGCCAACACCGATTTATTCTCATTCAAATATTTATTGACAGCATGTTCACTGTCAATCAAATTCAATTGGCGTAAAAAATCAATACTCTTCATCCACTCCTCTTGCAAGGGCTCCAAATCATATTCAAAGTTGTAAAAACTCAATATTTGCTTGTGTTTTTGTACAAGCTTATCGTATTGTTGCAAAAACGTATCTTGTAAAGTATCGCCCACTCGTAGTCCGTTTCGTCCGGTTTTATCCATATAAGTAGGACCAATTCCTTTAAGGGTAGAACCGATTTTTGTTTTTCCTTTGGCTTGTTCAGAAGCTGCATCAATCAATTTATGTGTGGGCAAAATCAGATGTGCTTTTTTTGAAATAAACAAATTCTTGCTGACATCCACGCCCATTTCGGTTAGTTTGTCTATTTCTTTTTTTAATACAACGGGGTCTATTACCACGCCGTTTCCGATAAGGTTAATTTTATCTTCGTGAAAAATTCCGGACGGAATGGTATGCAACACGTGGCTGATATTTCCAAATTTTAGTGAGTGGCCGGCATTCGGACCTCCCTGAAAACGGGCAATAACGTTATATTTTGGTGTAAGGACATCTACAATTTTACCTTTTCCTTCATCTCCCCATTGAAGACCTAATAATACATCTGCTTTCATGTGATTGATTGTATTTAATGTTATTCTACGATTTTAAAGATACTTTTTAATTTAGTAATGAGTAATAATTTATCAATTTCTTGCGGAATGTGTTGCAAATAAACCTCTGCGCCATGATTTCGGGCTTGCGTAAGTATTTGAATCAACACGTTTAATCCCGAACTGTTCAGGTATTCCAACTCTTTTAAGTCGAGATAAATATCGGGTGTATTTTCCAAGTAAAACTCTTTTATTTTTTCCAATAATTCGAGTGCTTGACTTTTTTCGAGCAATTTTCCTTTCAATAAAATCTCAACTTTACCGGGTGAACGATATGATACTACAAACGAAAAACTCATAGATTAAGATTTATCTTCTGATTTGTTTTTTACGGCATAAAAATTAAGTGAATGATGCAGGATTTTCACATCAAACATTTCTTCGAGTGTTTTTTTTATGGTTTCAATTCGCGGGTCGCAAAATTCTATTACTTCGTCGCTGTCGGTAAGAATTATATGGTCATGCTGTTTTGCCGGATAAGCTTTTTCGAATTGAGCTATACTGTTTTTAAACTGATGTTTGCGTACCAGATTGCATTGTTGCAACAATTCTATTGTATTATATAAAGTAGCCCTGCTGACACGGTATTTTTTATTTTTCATTAAAATATATAGTGTCTCAATGTCAAAATGCCCGTCGCTCATGTAAATTTCTTCTAAAATAGCAAACCGTTCGGGGGTTTTACGATGATTATTCTGCTCTAAATAAGAGTTGAAAATTTGCTTTGCTTTTTCTAGAATATCAGTTTTAGACATATATTGACTCTTAAAAAGTAAAGTTAATTATTCTTTTCTTTTTGTGTAACGAATTTACCGGATTAGGCAATTGTTTTTTTTAACAGTTGTTGATAGCCAATAAGTTGATGTTTTTATATATAACAAAACCGCCCCAAAATTGAATTTTGGGGCGGTTGAATTATTAGTGAAATGTAAAAACTACTTTTCTTCGTCGCTTCCTTTTTCCATTTCTGATTTTAATGCGCTAAGTGCATCTAAATCTCCCAATGTAGTTTTCTCAACGTTTTGTTGTAATTTTTTCACTGCTTTGTTAGCGGCTTTGGCTTTTTCTTTCTTCTCTTTAATCTCTTCGTCTTTGAAAGTAGCTGTGTGAGAAACAACTATTTTCTTCGCGTCGCGATTAAATTCCAATACTTTAAACGGCAATTTTTCATCAACTTTTGCAGTTGAACCGTCTTCTTTTACCAAGCCTTTTTTGGTAGCTATACCTTCAACACCGTAAGGCAATGCAACTGTTGCTACACCTTTGTTGTTGATTTCGGTAATTTGTCCTTCGTGAACAGAACCTTCGGTAAATACGCTTTCAAACACATCCCATGGATTTTCTTCCAATTGTTTGTGTCCTAAGCTTAAACGACGGTTATCACGGTCAATTTCCAAAATAACCACATCGATTGGTTCGCCTACTTTGGTTACTTCTGAAGGGTGGTTAATTTTCTTTGTCCAAGAAAGGTCAGAGATGTGAATTAATCCATCAACACCGGGTTCTAACTCAACAAATACTCCAAAATCAGAGATGTTGGTTACTTTTCCTGTGTGTTTAGATTCTACCGGATATTTTTTCTCGATTTCTGCCCATGGGTCGGGTGTTAATTGCTTAATACCCAACGACATTTTGCGTTCTTCTTTATCTAAAGTTAAAACAACAGCTTCTACTTCATCTCCTACTTTAAAGAAGTCTTGAGCAGGTTTTAAGTGATTACTCCAAGTAATTTCGGATACGTGGATTAATCCTTCT
This sequence comes from Flavobacteriales bacterium UBA852, assembly GCA_002295925.1. Lineage (GTDB taxonomy): Bacteria > Bacteroidota > Bacteroidia > Flavobacteriales_E > Vicingaceae > UBA852. The sequence goes on along the minus strand of DBGO01000022.1, from coordinate 36,100 downwards.
ACTCCAGGTTTAATTTCTACAAAAGCACCGTAATCGGCAACAACAACAACTTTACCTTTTACTTTGTCGCCTACTTTAATGCTGTCGTCTAATTGATCCCACGGATGTGGTTGTAATTGTTTCAATCCTAATGCGATACGTTTTTTATCATCATCAAAATCAAGAATTACAACATTTATTTTTTGGTCTAATTGTACCACTTCTTCAGGGTGGTTGATTCTACCCCAAGAAAGGTCGGTAATGTGAATTAAACCATCTACACCGCCAAGGTCGATGAATACACCGTAAGAAGTAATGTTTTTCACGGTTCCTTCCAATACTTGACCTTTTTCTAATTTGGCAATGATTTCTTTTTTCTGTTCTTCAAGCTCAGCTTCGATAATTGCTTTGTGCGATACTACAACGTTTTTGAATTCGTTGTTGATTTTAACAACACGTAAATCCATTGTTTTACCAACATAAACGTCGTAATCTCTAATTGGCTTAACATCGATTTGAGAACCGGGCAAGAATGCCTCGATACCGAATACATCTACAATTAAACCACCTTTGGTACGGCATTTTACGTATCCTTTGATGATTTCTTGCGTTTCCAATGCTTCGTTTACTCTGTCCCAAGCTTTTAATGCACGTGCTTTTTTGTGCGAAAGTACTAATTGTCCGTTTTTATCTTCGCGAGATTCTACGTACACTTCTACTTTATCGCCCACTTTTAAGTCGGGGTTGTAACGGAATTCAGAAACAGGAATTACAGCTTCTGATTTGAAACCGATGTTTACTACAACTTCGCGGTTTGTTTTTGCTACAACTTCACCTTCTACCACTTCATTTTCTTCAATGGTTTTAAGTGTTTCGTCGTACACTTTGGCTAAAGCTTCTTTATCTTTTGTGCTGTAGCCTTTTTGTTCTAACGCTTCCCAATCAAAATCTTCGATTGGAGCCACGTTTTTGGTTTTGGCAGCCGTTGCTTTTACTTCTTTTTCGGCTTTAGGAGTTTCCTCCACTTTTTTTTCTTCAGACATAATAATTTTATGTTTTACTTGTATCCCGTAATTGGCGGCTATTACGAGAGGGGTTTAACTTGCTGCATGCCACCTTGCAGTTTTCAAGGGTGCAAAAGTACGCTTTTATTTTAAAACACAATGATTTATGTAAAAAACATTTTGCTTTTTACATTTCATTTAATAATGATTTTTTTTAGATTAAACTTGCTCTACTTTTACCTCGGGTAAATAGAGTAAATAACCTTTAACCGCAGGGAAATTGAGTTGCTGCATTATTTGCATATAATTTAAGACCTGTTTTTTATGTTTTGCTTCGGATTCTCCGGTTTTAAAATCTATGACAAGGGTTTCATCTTTATGTTTTATAATTCTGTCGGGGCGGAAAGTTTCCCCTTCGGGTAACAAAATTGCCGGCTCGGTTAATACTTCATATTCACTGTTAAACCACTCTTTCACTTGAGGGTTTTGCATCATTTTTGCAAATATTTGGCGAATTTCTTTTGCTTCTTCTTCATTAATTAACGCTGCTTTTTGATATTTTTCTATTATCTGTTCAAAATCATTTGCATTGATTATTTCCGACAAGAGTTTATGCAGTAATTTGCCGTATTCGGTATAACTTTTAGGATTATTCACATCCCAATAATCGGGTGCTTGCCACGCTATTTTTATTTTTTCAAACCAATTATTGACCGGATAATCATTTAATTTATGTGTATTTGTTTGAGTTTCTTCTTTGTTTTCTGCATTTATTTTTGCACTCCAATTTGGAGTATGATATTCATCAACAATAATGTTTAATTTTTCATTTTCTTCATCAACCACTATAATATTTTCTTCGGATTTTTCAAACCCCAAATCGGTTATCATCTTTTCAACTTCATGGGCAATGAAATATTTATTGCTGTCATTTTTCACTTCTTTTTTATTGATATACCATATTAACTTATGTTTTGGACGAGTTAAAGCCACATATAAATTATTGATTTCATCAAGAAATATTTTACCGTTTTCCTCCTCTTTAAGAGCTTTCCATTCGGGAATAAAATCGGCAGGTTTAAGGATATGCACAGGTGCTTTATCCAAAGACAAATGAAATCTGCTGATATCCAACCAAAAATAATTTGTCGGCCGAACTGTAAAATCTTTTATTTTATATGGGAAAATCACCACCGGATATTCTAATCCTTTGGCTTTATGTAAAGTGCTGATGGTTACTGCATCTGAATTTTCGGGTGTATTGACCGATAAGTTATCTTTTTTATCTTCAAACCACTCGACAAACATGGAAACGGTGAGTGCTTTTTTTTGCGAAAATGCATAAATAATTTCGGATAAAGCATATAAATAATTATCCGCCGATTTATCTAAATTAAACAAAGCAACACATTCTTCAAACAACTCAAAAACAGGCATTTTTTTATACTCTTCCGCTTTAATATCTGTTGCTGATTCATCACTTATAATTTGCAACGGATTTACCGGGTTTGATTTATCTGCATCGTAAAATATATCGGCTACAGTTTTATTGGCTTCTTCATCATTGTAATTTTTCACCACCAAATAAAAGTAAAACAACAATTGGTATTGATATTCTTTTTCTGAAGGATTCACCAAATGATTGAAGAAATAATAAATTAATTTAACCGTGGGCAAAGAAAAAACAAGCAAGCTTTCGGCAGAAATTACCGGAATATTGTTTCGATTTAGAAATTGAGCTATTTGCTTTGCTTCTTTATTATTACGAAATAAAATTGCTATGTCTTTGTATCGGAAACCTTGGTTTAACAACTCTGTAATATCGTTGAGCAATCCGGGTTGAATATCTTCATAAAAATTATTGTCAGAATTCTCATAAACCGATATTTTAATTGCTCCGCCGGATTTAACGGGCTTTTGCTGCAAACTGTCGTAAACCGTCTGGTATTTTTGTGGCAAATATTTGCTTAATGCACTGAACAAGTGATTATTGAAATTCACAATTACTTCTCCGGTTCGGTAATTATAATCAAGGTGTTCTTCTTTGAACGTTCGCTGAATGGTTGCTTGTTGTTGTAGCAAAACCGGATTGTTTTGGTGTTTATAGATACCGGGCAGTGATGTAAATTGTTCTACTTCGCCGCCTCTGAAACGGTAAATTGCCTGCTTGGCATCTCCTACAATAAGATTAAACAAATTCTCGGCCAATCCGTTTTCTACCAAAGGCAATAAATTATGCCATTGCATCAGCGAAGTATCTTGAAATTCATCAATTAAAAAATGTTTGTATCGTTCGCCAATGCGTTCGTAAATAAACGGTGTAGGTTCGTTTTTTACGTTTTCGTACAATAAACGGTTGAAATCTTCTAGCGTAAGGGTTTGATTTTCGACTTTCAATTGTTGATATATATTATCCACTTCGCTTAAAAAGGGCAACAAAACGGCTGAACGCTTGATTTCTTTAATCAACATTCTCTCACCAAAGTTTAATTGCGTTCGACGAAAAATGTCGCATAATTGCGGATGCATTGAAGCGACCGTTTGTTTGATGTGCTCGTCTTCATTTTTACGGCAAAAATTATTATTTTCGATTTGCTCCAAAATGGTTTTACCTGGCGTATAGTTATCGGTTGGTTTAGCGCTTAATAATCTGTTTATATATTTTGGGAAATGACCACCTGAAAACACACCTTCATCTAATCCATTTTTATTTAACAAATCGTGGAACTCTTTTAATAGTTCTTCGCGTTCTTTCTCTTTTTGCTTTAAAAGTTCGTTTAATTCTCTATTGAATTGTAAAAAATTTTCGGGCGTTATGTTTTCAATAAAAAGTTTATTTCCGGAAGAAAAATCGAGCAATTCTTTGGCTATGTTTATTAAATCGTTTTCTATTCGCCAAGATTTATCATCTTCTAAACGGGCATCAATTAATTTTAATATATTTTCGGTTATAAATTCTTCACCCGGACGACCAACCTTTTGCAGAAACAAATCAATACTTCGCTCCAATAATTCCTCTTTATCCAAATATATTTCATAATGAAGCGGCAATTGTAAATCGGTGGCAAAAGCATTAACCACTTTTAATGTGAATTTATCAATTGTACTGATGTTGAAATTGTTAAAGTTGTGTAGCAGTTTTTTTAATATATTTTTTGCCCGGTGATGGATTTCCTCCGCAGACATTCCTGTCCCACCCTCTTCTACAGGTTGTGTGAGTACTTTTAACAATTCATTCTCTGTGTAATTTACACCGCTTAACTCTTCCAAAGTTTTTATAATCCGCTCTCGCATTTCGTTAGCGGCTTTATTGGTAAATGTCAGTGCCAAAATACGGGCGAAATATTTTTTGCTCACCTCTGCATTTTCATTATAAGCAAAGAGCAATAAGCGCAAATATTCTTTTACCAACGTAAAAGTTTTACCTGAACCGGCAGAAGAGCGATATGCCACAAAGGGCTTTTCCAAGTTATTTATAATATTTGTTTCACGCATATCCATTCAACATTTAATTAAAAGTAATCTTAATTTCATAAAAATAAGTCTAAAAATTTTAATTCTATCCGGGTTTTGAGATTTTTTTACAAGCATTTTTCAATCACATCATCGACATTGTTTATTTGGTATATTTTTTCATTTTGCCATTTGTTTTAATATATTTGACGTTCTAATTAAAAAATAATAATCAATTATCATGACTGAAGTAAAAGAAAATTGGGGCTCTCGTGTAGGTTTAATTTTAGCTATGGCAGGCAACGCCGTAGGGTTGGGAAATTTTTTACGATTTCCCATAAAAGCTGTTCAAAATGGTGGTGGAGAGTTTATTATACCTTATTTAGTTTGTTTTTTATTAATGGGCTTGCCTTTACTTTTTGTAGAATGGGGCATGGGAAGATATGGAGGAAAATTTGGCGATCATTCCACGCCTTTTATATTAGATAATATGACAAAACGAAAGTTTTGGAAGTATTTTGGTGTTTTTGGTATTTTCACAAACTTCGGTGTTATTGCTTATTACACTTACATTGAATCGTGGACATTAGCATATGTTTGGGAATCAATAAAAGGAACTTTTATTGGCATGGATATCAATAATGTTAGTCATTATTTCGATCAATACGTTGACATAAATGATGGTGTAATAAATTTACCATGGAAAGCATTGGGCTTTTTTGTCGTTACTCTGGCTATTAATATTTGGATACTATCCAAAGGATTAAGCGGTGGTGTTGAAAAAGCTGCAAAAATAGCGATGCCCTTGTTGTTGATTTTTGGGGCTTTTTTGGCTTTTAAAGGTTTATCAATGGGAAACACCGGTGCATGTGCAGATTGCGATGCAACAATGGCTTTTAATTTTTTATGGGAACCTAATTTTAATGGTTTATGGAATTTTAAAACTTGGCTTGAAGCTGCGGGACAAGTATTTTTCACACTTTCAGTAGGAATGGGAACTATTCAATGCTATGCTTCTTACATAAAGTACAGAGATGATATTGCTCTGAATGCCATGAGCGCCGGTTGGATGAACGAATTTGTAGAAATTGTGTTGGGTGCTTCAGTAGTAATTCCAATTGCTGTTGGCTATTTAGGAATGGAATGGGTGCAAAATAATGCAGGATTTATGATGGCATTTAAAACTATGCCTTATTTATTTGACCAATGGGGTGCCGTTTCTAATGTAATTTTTGGAGTATTCTGGTTTGGATTGTTATTTTTTGCAGGAGTGACAAGTTCATTAGCCATGGGAACACCATGGATGGGATTTATGGAGCATGAATTTGAATGGGGTAGAAAAAAATCTGCGATAGTATTTGGAATAATTGTATTTATTTTGGCTTTGCCAACAATTTTATTTTTCCAACAAGGAGTTTTTGATGAATATGATTATTGGACAGGAACCGTATCTCTGGTTGTATTTGCTTTGGCAGAAGTTATTTTATTTGGCTGGATTTTTGGAATAGATAAAGCATGGAAAGAAATTACTCATGGCGCCGACATAAGAGTGCCTATCATTTTTAAATTTTTTATAAAATGGGTTACACCCATTTTCATAATGCTTGTATTTATTGGTGCGCTTATTAAACCCAAAAATGACGACTGGGGTATTGCTTGGAACAGTTTAACTTCCGGAAACGGATGGATTTTTGACAAAGGCAGCATATTACATCAATTATTCCGGTTTGGCGAAAAAACCATATGGTTTGAAAATGGTCATCCTACAGGTACATTTTTTATTGATATGTCTAGACTGTTGCTGGTACTTACATTTGCAGGTATTGCCTACTTAGTACATATAGCATCAAAAAGAAGAGAAAATAAAATCCCAATCGAACATAACGATTAAAAACATATTTAAACATGGAAACTTCGGCACTTATAATGATGATTACAGTTCAAGGAACCGTAACTTTACTTACAGGATACTTTTTTTACAAAGTACTTAAAACTCCACCAAAACCTAAACCTGATTCTTTTTCTGAAAATGATGATTACCCGATTAGAAAACCATTAGAAGATTAATATGCCCAATCCTCTAAAACAATTTTTCAGTTTTAGCAAAATAGAACGCTATGGATTTTATGCCGTTCTTTTCCTGATTTTTATAAGTATTGCCGTAAAAGCATATTTGCCTGAATTTTACAAAAGTGAAACTACATTAAATTACAATGAAGAAATTGCCCAATTTGAAAAGCAAATAAAGCAATTGGAGCAAACCAACAACAATCAAAAAACAGCACAAGAAAAACAAGTCAGTTCAATTTCTAAAACTCAAACCGAAAAGCGAAATTTCACTAACCCAAAAAAAAGTATTCAAAACACTACAAACTATACAAAAAGCACAAAAAATTCAATAAAAATAAACATCAACACAGCCGACACAACCGAGTGGAAAAAACTTTACGGCATAGGCAAAGTATTGAGTAAACGCATTGTTGCTTTTCGCGAAAAATTAGGCGGCTTTTACAGTGTTGAGCAACTTAAAGAGGTATATGGCTTAAAACCTGAAACATACGAACAAATTAAACCGCACTTATATTTCGATGAAAATTTCACGATAAAAAAATTAGACATTAATAATTTGGAAGCAAAAAAACTAGCCGCACATCCTTATATCGATTGGGATTTGGCAAACTTAATTGTTGCCTACCGAAAACAACACAACGGATTTAAAACTGTTTACGAATTAAACCGCACAGGCTTGGTAAATGAAAAATTATATCGTAAACTTGTACCCTATTTAACCGTAAAAAAGTATGTTATCAACGAAAATTAAAGAGGCAATTCGTGATATTCCCGATTTTCCAAAAGAAGGTATTTTATTTAAAGACATCACCCCTATTCTTGAATACCCTATATTGACCGAAGAGATTACTGCTGCTTTTGAATCGCATATTATTCCGTTAAAAATTGATGCTATTGTAGGTGTAGAAAGCCGCGGATTTTTTTTCGGAACACTTATAGCCAACCGTTTAAAAGTTCCTTTTATTCCAGTTAGAAAAAAAGGCAAATTACCTTACAAAACCATTTCATACAAATACGACTTGGAATACGGAAGTGCCGAAGTAGAAATGCATTTAGACTCGATAAAACCCGGATGGAATGTACTGGTACACGACGATTTGCTTGCTACCGGCGGAACAGCTATGGCTGCTGCCGAATTGATAAAAATGCAAAATGCTCACGTTGCCGGATTTTCTTTTTTGGTAGAATTGGCATTTTTGAACGGAAAAGAAAAAATTAACAACTATTCTGAAAACATCATCAGTTTGGTGACCTATTAAATTAAATGATTAAAAATAATTGACTATGGACTTTACTTACAACGAAAATCAAAAAATGATAGCCCAAATGATTCGCGATTTTGGCGAACGAGAAATTCGTCCCAAAATGATGGAATGGGATGAAAAGCAGGAATTTCCCGTGCCGGTTTTTAAAAAATTAGGCGAATTGGGACTTATGGGCGTTTTAGTACCTCAAGAATATGGCGGCTCAGGATTTACCTATGATGAATACATTACCGTAGTAGAAGAGATTGGAAAAATTTGCGGTTCTATAGGGTTGTCAGTGGCGGCACATAATTCTTTATGTACAGGACATATCTTACAATTTGGTAATGAAGAACAAAAGAAAAAATATTTACCCAAATTAGCCACTGCCGAATGGATTGGTGCATGGGGACTTACCGAGCACAACACCGGTTCGGATGCCGGCGGAATGAATACCACAGCGGTAAAAGACGGCGATTATTATATTATAAATGGAGCAAAAAACTTTATCACACACGCCATTAGTGGCGATGTTGCAGTAGTTATCGTACGTACAGGAGAAAAAGGAGATTCTCGCGGAATGTCGGCCTTTATTGTCGAAAAAGGTACACCCGGTTTTTCTTCTGGAAAAAAAGAAAATAAGCTCGGAATGCGTGCTTCGGAGACTGCCGAATTGATTTTTGACAATGTACGCGTACACAAATCACAAATGTTGGGCAATGAAGGTGAAGGATTCATTCAAGCATTAAAAGTTTTGGAAGGCGGAAGAATCTCTATTGCTTCGCTATCGTTGGGTATTGCTAAAGGCGCTTATGAAGCGGCATTAAAATACTCCAAAGAGCGTGAACAATTTGGCAAACCAATTGCACAGCATCAGGCAATAGCTTTTAAACTTGCCGATATGGCTACAGAAATTGCCGCCGCAGAACACTTAATTTACGAAGCCGCTTATTTGAAAAACAACAAATTACCTGTAAACAAGGTGTCGGCAATGGCTAAATACTATGCTTCTGAAGTATCAGTGCGTGTAGCTAATGAAGCCGTACAAATTTTTGGCGGATACGGTTATACAAAAGACTTTCCGGTAGAAAAATATTATCGTGATGCCAAATTATGCACCATTGGTGAAGGAACATCGGAAATTCAAAAATTAGTAATTTCGAGAGAAATATTAAAATAAATTAACGGGCATTAAAAAATTATTTATAAATTTGCAGCTCTGATTACTAAAATAAATTTGATAACAACAACAAATAAAGAACTTTAAGCTATGATTATTGTACCTGTAAAAGAAGGCGAAAACATTGAAAGAGCATTAAAAAAGTATAAGAAAAAATTTGAACGTACAGGCGTATTAAAAGAATTACGCAATAGAAAACATTATACTAAAAAATCTGTATTAAGAAGACAACAAATTATTAAAGCTCAATACTTAGAGCATTTAAGAAATAAAGAAGCGTAAGCTTTATGATAATTATTCTTAAAAAAGCTCTCCTTGCGGAGAGCTTTTTTTGTATTTATACCTGACAATTTCAATTTATCCGTTATTTTTACATATACATTAAAATTTTTACAAGATGAAAATAGCAATTATAAATGGTCCAAATCTTAATTTACTCGGCAAACGCGAACCCGACACTTATGGAGATGTGGCCTTTACGGATTATTTTAAAGGATTGGAAGAAAAATTCAGTTTGGAAGAGCTTATTTATGTCCAATCAAATATAGAAGGAAAAATAGTGGATTTTCTTCAAGAATTTGGCGAACAATCTGACGGAATAATACTCAATGCCGGTGCTTACACGCATACCTCTTTAGCAATAGCTGATGTGATAAGAGCCATAAAAGCTCCCGTAATTGAAGTGCACGTTAGCAATGTTTATGCCCGTGAAAAATTTAGACAATATTCTACCATTGCCCCATATTGCATGGGAAGCATTGCCGGCTTTGGTTTGTTGAGTTACGATTTGGCTATAGAAGCTTTTTTGTTGAAAGGTAAATAGCTCACCTCTAATTTATGCAACGCAATATTTATTTGCTGTACGGCATTAAGTTCTCAAAATGGCTGATGTTGTATATGCCTGTTATTGTTGTGTTTTTTCAACAAAACGGATTGTCATTGACACAAATAATGATAATCCAAGCGGTTTATTCGAGCATTATAGCCATTACCGAGGTGCCTTCGGGTTATTTCTCCGATAAAATCGGTCGAAAAGTTTCTCTTATTTTGGGAACGCTGTTTGGTGCTTTTGGGATTACGGTTTACGCTGTATCTACCAATTTTACAGAATTTTTACCCGGGAGCATTTTACTTGGCTTAAGTCAAAGTTTTATCTCCGGAACCGACACTGCCCTCCTCTACGACTCGCTAAAAAGCGAGGGCAAGGAAAATGAATTTATGAAACACGAAGGCAGAATGGTTGGATTTGGCAATTTTGCTGAAGCCATTGCTTTTATCATCGGTGGTTTTATTGCGGCTTATTCTTTACGCACTACTTTGTGGTTGCAAATTCCCATTTATTTTTTGGGTGTAGTTTTTGCTTTATTTATTCGTGAACCAAAAACAGAGTCCATACATTTTAAAGGTTTTAACCTGAAAGAAATTTTCAAACACACTTTTCGTGATAATAAGATGCTTAAGCAAGCCGTTTGGTTTTCTTCAATTATTGGGGTGGGAACATTAACAATGGCTTGGTTTATTCAACCGTATTATTTATGGTTGGATATTCCTATTATTTATTTTGGGATTTTAGGTGCAGCCCTTAACTTAACGGTTGCTTTTTTTTCCTTTTACTTAAACCGCATTTATTCATTTATGGATGAAAAAAGTTTGTTGGCAATTATTTTCTTTGGCATTCCTGTCCTCTATTTTATTCTTTCATTATCTGCGCAAAAATTTATGCTTGTATTTGTGTTTATTTTTTATGCTATAAGAGGCATTGCTACGCCATTGCTACGCAATGAAATTAACCGTTTTACTTCTTCAGAAATCAGAGCTACTGTAATGAGTATCAGAAGTTTATTAATACGCATATTGTTTGCTGTTCTCTCTCCTTTTTTGGGGTATATTTCAGATAAATATTCTTTGGCCACAGCATTTATGCTCAGTGGAATTTTGATTTTAATCATGTTGTTGCTGGGCAGTTTTTCTATCTTAACCATGTTGTATTCTTCGAGCAATAAAAATAGTCTTTGAAAAATCATCAAATAAAAAGAAAATATTACATTTGCAGCCGAGGGTAAGTCTTACACGACCAGCTCCCGCTGAATCCCCCAGGACCGGAAGGTAGCAAGGGTAGGTGGTTGTAGCGGTGCGATGTAAGTAGCTTACCCTTACTTTTTTAAACAATACCTTTATTTTTCTTGAAATAATCACAATATTGCGTCAATCCGCATTTGTCGCATTTTGGTCTTCTGGCCAAGCACACATAACGCCCGTGCAGTATTAACCAATGATGTGCAATGGCAATTTTGTCTTTGGGAATATACCTAACCAATTGTTTTTCTACTTCAAGTGGCGTTTTTGCTTTATTTGTCACCAATCCTAAGCGATGAGCCACTCTAAACACATGTGTATCTACTGCCATAGCCGGTTTATCAAACACAACAGAAGCAATCACATTGGCCGTTTTACGGCCTACTCCGGGCAGTTTTTGCAATTGTTTGATATCAGAGGGGATTTCTCCGTTAAATTCTTCCAACAGCATTTTTGCCATTCCTACCAAATGTTTGGCTTTGTTATTCGGGTAACTGCACGATTTTATATATTCAAATATTTCTTCGGGGGTTGCCGATGCCATTGCTTCGGGTGTAGGGAAAGCCGGAAAAAGTTTTTCGGTAATTTGATTGACACGTTTATCGGTACATTGAGCGGAAAGAATAACAGCCACAAGCAACTCAAACGCATTTGAGTAATGCAATTCGGTTTGTGCTTCGGGCATATTTTGCTCAAAGTAAGCAATAATGGCTTTGAATTTCTCTTTTTTTGTCATGAAACAAATGTAAGAGAAATCAACGAAAAAAGCGCTCCCGAATTTGGGAACGCTTTAAAAATTCAGTTTAAAATGTTTTCGATAAATTCAACCGTTTGGGAGGAACGAACCGAATACGCTTTTGAATAATTGGTAATAAAATCGAGCGTAGATTTTTTGGGTTGCATCTCTTTTGGTTGTTTTTTTTCTGATTTTTTTAAAATTTGAAGTTCATTGTCTAAAATTTCAGAAACTTCAAAAAAAGTAAGTGTTTGCATAGGCATTTTTGTTTTTGGTTTCGATAAAAACGTTATGCTATAAATTTTATTGTTTAAAAAATAAGAAAAATTAAAAAGCCGTCTCCTAAATTATGGAAACGGCTTTCAATATAAATATTAATCTTTATTCTCTTACTTGATGTAGCCTTTTGCTTTTGCTTCTTTTAAGCAAGCGGTAATACCTTTTTTATTGATATTTCTAATTCCGGCAGCAGATACACGAAGGGTTATCCATTTATCTTCTTCGGGAATATAGAATTTTTTATCAAATAAATTGGGGTAAAATCTTCTTTTGGTTTTACGGTTAGAGTGTGAAACATTGTTTCCTACCATTACTTTCTTTCCTGTTATCTGACAAATACGTGACATTTCTGATGTGTTTTTTAATTGGATGGCAAAATAACTCATTTTTTATGAAATGTAAAAATTTATCGATTATTTTTTTAAGTAAATATTGAAAATATCTTTATCAATATTTATGAGTTTATCCGAATGCTTGTCGAGTAAGTCTTGTAAGTAAAGTTTTACATTTTCAATATTATTGGGATTGAGTAATTTTTTCATCTCTGCAATTGTTTGTTTTTCGACTTTATCATACTTATTATACTTTGCTATTTCTTCGGCTTGAGCCAGTGAGCGATCGGCTAAGTCATAGTATCCCAGCTCAATATAAATAAGAAAAAGTGTTATTAAATTGGAAACAGCTAAATCATGCCGAAATGATTTGGTAGCTTTATCAAAATAAGACATTACACTGTTTCCCCAACGCAACGCTTTTTTAAAATTATTTTGCAAGAAATAAATGCATACCATATTGTACTCCAAAATCATTTTATCTTGACGTGTCATTTTATCTTTTAATTGCGGATACCACTCCTCGGCATCATTGGTTATGGCAGTGATTTTTTCCATATTTTCAGTTGCCAAATAATACATCAGATTGAAAGAAAATTTATTTTTTTCTACAATATGTTTGGCATGCGGAAATTTAAGGTCTATATTATTAAGTTTTTCGAGCAATTCCTTTACACTTTCGCCTTGATTTCGGAAATAATAATACAACAGCATATTATTTAGTGCTTTTGTATAACGAATAGGGTCTTCTTTAATTTGATGAGGATTATTTTCGTTCAGTTCAATCAGTTTTTGTTTATATAGGTATTCTGTATCATAATCATTTATTAAGAAGCTACAAATGCCTTTTATGGTATAAATTTTAGCCAAAATATTGAAGTGTTTTGTATGCTTTTCATATTCTTCACTCAATAATGGATGATTTAAAATCTTCGTTACCTTTTCTGTAATATCAGGATTTCCTCTCAATGTTATGGTTGTGTAAACCATCAGTTCGTTCACCATCATATCCAGCTCCATCAAATCGCGAATATCATTTGTCAATGAACGTATTTCGGGTACAATATCAGCAGTGTCTTTTGCTGAATCGACATATCCACGCAATTTTCCTTTCCAATAGTTGATTTGAATCAGATAAATGGTTAAGTCGTATTTATTGGCCAGTTTTTTTGCTTGCGACAATCGTTTATAAGCCAATTTATATAATCCTTTCCAATACAATAATTCTACTTCGGACAGTAAATCATTTATTTCTACACTTACTTTAGCTTTGTGATGAAAATTGCGCAAGCTTTTAAGAATAAGATTTAATAAATAATTTTTTGCTACCGAAAATTGACGGGTAAAATCCCTGTCTTGAAATTGTTTTTTAAGCGCTTCTTCATCATATTTTTTTTGCAGGTGAATAGCATCAAACAGTTCTACATAATTATTATTATCACCGTGCATGGTGGCAAAAATTTTAAAATATCGTTTTTCCGATTTAGTTAACGAATGAATTAACTCAAATAACAATTCTTTGCTCTTCATATTTAGAATACTAATAAATTAGAAATAGTAAATAATACTCTAATTTAGACAAAAAAGCTAATTTTTTAAATTTGAAAACTAAAAATTTCAACTTTACCCCTTTTTTCTTCTCATCATTGATGGTAATTTTGAGTAAAATAATTGACAAAGCATAAGAAAATGAAAAGGAATTTCACATTAACTTTTTTGACAGTTTTATTAATAATAACCGGTAAAATTAATGCGCAAAGTGTTTGGAAAGAAGGATTTGACAGCAAGTCGGCTCTTATAGAAAACATCGGTCAGTTTGATAACAGGAATTGGAATACAAATAAAAAAATAGAATTTGGCTACGACCATAATCCGTTTTATATTTTTATATCAAAACACGGTCACACTTACAGATTTGATAAATTCATTAAAAATCCGAAACGAAAAACAGATAAAAATGCTTCGAAAAGAATAAACAAAAGTGAAATAATAAATGTAGAGTGGATAAACGCTAACCCTTCACCAAAAGTTATTAAAAAAGATAAAACACCATATTACTTCTCCTATTCATATAAAGATTACTCCACAGGAGAAATCATCAACAAAAATAAGATAAACGGATATCAAACTATAACATATAAAAATCTATATCCAAACATAGATATTGAGTATAGTATCCACCCAACAAGTGGTGTTAAATACAATATTATATTACACCCAGGTGCTGATATTTCAAATATTAAATTAAAATACATCCCGAAACATACTCAATTAGAAAATGAAAAGGTTAATATTACATTAGAAAATAATCAAATTTTAATTAAAACATCGATTGGAGAAGTTATTGAACATGCTCCGGTTTCATTTTATAATGCAACAAATGGAGAAAAAATTCCAACTCAATATATTTTTGAAGATAATATTTTAAGTTTTAAAGTTGATAATTATGATGCAAACAAAACATTAATCATTGACCCATGGATTGTTTCTCCTACATTCAGCACATCAAATGCAGTATGGGAAGTAGAAACTGACGGCGCAGGGAATGTTTATGCCATAGGAGGAGAAAGTCCGATGAAATTAAAAAAATATAACAGTACAGGAGCGCTTCAATGGACATACAACACACCTTGGGATACGGCAAACTACTGGTTAGGTACACTTGCAACCGATAATGCAGGTAACAGTTATGTAACAGCAGGAACATCGCCTGAAATTGCCAAAATAGATAACACGGGTGCTCAAACATGGTTAAATACAAGTGGGGGCGGAACCATTATGGATGAATTTTGGTCTATTACTTTTAATTGTGACCAAAGTAATCTTATTGTAGGAGGAACAAGTGGTAATGCTTTCACATTTGACGCTTACGCCACCATATTTGACATTGATATTAATAATGGAAATGTAACAAATTCTATTACTGTAGAATACACAGACATTAGTCAATTTGGTGCTTTCCCAAATGAGGTGAGATCTATAGCATCCTCTAAAAATGCTCGTTATGTATATTTAACACACGACTCATTAGGCGTAATAGATGATAATTTCGGAGCATGTCCTAATCCTTCTCCCTTTTTTGAAGTTGACAACACTCACAATTTAGCATATAAATGTGAAAATTATTTACCGCAGAATCAAAATGGAGGCGGATTAAAAGCATTAACTGCCAATGACAATTATATATACACACATGACGGAGCGAATATTTATCAATGGGATTTAAACACTGGTGCATTGATAAACTCAGTTGCCATTCCCGGAGGAAACAATGCAACAACACTGGGGGCAATTGTTGTACATAACAGCGGATTGGATGTTGATGATTGCGGAAATGTGTATGCAGGTTCCGGTAACGCGGTTGTGAAATTTGATCCAAACCTTTCAATTTTATCTCAATCTTCAGTTTCTTTTACAGTATATGATGTTGATGTAAACTCCAATGGAGAGGTAATTGCCTGTGGTGCACAAAGTAATAATTCTTCAACCAGCAGGAATGGAAGAATTGAATCAATAAACATGAGTGCATGTTCACCTTATGCTCTTGTTTGTTGCGATGCCAACTTTTGTCCAATTGACCCTCTTTGCCCAACTGACCCTGCAGTAACACTTTCACCTAACACGTCAGGAGGAACATGGTCAATCTCCCCTTCTACCCCTGCATTTAACGCAAGTACAGGAACTTTTGACCCTTCTCAAGCAACACCGGGAACATATACTGTCACTTACACTTTGAGTTGTGGAAGTAGTTCCAATGTTATTCAAGTAAATTCTTGTGTAGCCTTATCAGCATGCCAAGAATCAAATGGCGACATAACCGTTACAAGCGGTTCCGGTCCATACCAATGGTTCGAATGGCAATCGACTACCATTACACCTTCTAATCAAACAGAATGTACACAATGTGGTGGAACATGGCTGTTCGGCGTTTGTACTGTTACTTCCTGTACAGTAAACGGTTGGGCTAATACAGGAACAGGTATAACTTACACACCTTCTTCATATCCTGTAAAAGTAGTTGATTCTAATGGCGATTCTTTAGTAATCAACTCTGCATCACAGCTTTCACCTTGTTCAATAACTACGCCTTGCGACTCAACTATTAACCCGGCCGGTCCATTTTGTACTACCGATCCTACTGTAAACCTAACAGCAGTTACACCGGGTGGAACATGGAGCGGGACAGGTATTACAAACGCAACTAACGGAACGTTTGATCCTTCAGTTGCCGGAGCTGGTACGCATACTATCAGTTATACGCCGCCATGTGGTTCTACAGGCACAATAGATATTATTGTAAATGCGCAAGCTGATGCAACGATTACAGGAACGCCTTATGGCCCTTATTGTTCCAATAATCCGGACATTACCTTAACGGCCACCGACCCGGGAGGCACGTGGAGCGGAACAGGTATAACGGATGCGACAAACGGCATTTTCTCACCTGCAATTGCCGGTGTCGGTACACATCAAATTATTTATACCATTTCCGGAACATGTGGAGATACTGATACTATCTCAATAACCGTAACACAAGCTGATTCAGCGGCATTCAATTATTCGCCAAGTGTATATTGTTTAACTGACCCTAACCCTGCTCCTGCCATTACAGGAACTACAGGAGGCACATTTTCCATAGACAACGGCGGAACAATAAACAGTTCTACAGGAGAAATTGATATTGCAGCAACAGGTTTAGGGACTTTCACCGTTACCTACATTACTTCCGGCGCTTGCCCCGATACTGCAACCCAAACGATTGTTATTACCAATCAAGCTGATGCAACCATTACGGGCACACCTTACGGACCTTATTGCATAAACGACCCAAATGTTACGCTAAGTGCTGCAACACCCGGAGGAACTTGGAGCGGTACCGGTATAATTGATGCGACAAACGGTATTTTCTCACCCAATAGTGCCGGCGTAGGAACTTTTACAATTACTTATACTATTTCCGGAAACTGTGGCGATACGGACTCTGTTAGCATTACGGTTACTCCGGGTGACACCGCAACATTCTCCTACCCTTCTTCAACGTATTGTACTACTGATACTAACCCTGTTCCGACAATTGCAGGAACATCCGGAGGAACTTTCACTATAAATAACGGTGGAGTTATTAACCCTTCAACCGGAGAAATAGACATTAACGCTTCGGGCGTTGGTACTTTCACTGTTGTATACACAACTTCAGGTACTTGCCCTGCTTCTGACTCTGTGACAATAACCATAACCAACTGTATTTATCCGATAGCTAATTTCAGTGTTAGCGACAGCATTATTTGTCAAGGGGAATGCGTTGATTTTACAGATATGAGTAACGGTTCGCCAACTTCATGGAATTGGACATTTGCAGGAGCAAATCCTGATTCATCTTCAGAGCAAAATCCTGCGAATATATGCTATGACAGTGCTGGTGTATTCATTGTTCAACTGATTGTATCCAATGCAAATGGTGCCGACACAACAACATCAAGTATTTTTGTCAGTCCTTTACCTACAGTTGATGCAGGAAATGACACAACAATTAACGGCGGACAAACCGTAACTTTAAATGCCAATGGAACCGGAACTTCTTACACTTGGTCGCCAAGCAGTGGATTAAGCTGCACTACTTGCCCTAATCCTTCGGTTAGTCCGGACGAAACGACAACATACACAGTAATTACAACCGATTCTGTTGGGTGTGTAGCTTCCGACCAAATCACCATATATGTAGATTACGAATATGTTATTTACATTCCGAATATTTTCTCGCCAAATGGTGATGGCAAAAATGACATTTTATATGTACGCGGAAAAGGAATAAAAACCTTGTACTTTGCCATCTACGACCGATGGGGAGAAAAAGTATTTGAAACTACCGATTTAAATAACGGTTGGGATGGAACTTTTAAAGGAAAACCACTTAACAAAGCAGTATTTGTTTATTATGTTAAAGCCACTTTTGTAGATAATTCAGAAGTGGAACAAAAAGGAGATATTACATTAATCAGATAATAAAACATTGAAACGATGAAAAAAATCACAATAATCGCATCTTTAAGTCTTCTAATTTTTGGCAACTCAGTAAAAGCCCAAGATATTCATTTTTCACAATTTTATGAAGCTCCTGTATTAAACAACCCGGCAAATGCGGGCGTTTTTAACGGCGATTTTAGGGCAATACTCAATTACCGCTCACAATGGGGTAGCATTGGCAATCCTTTTAAAACTTATGCCTTTTCTGCCGATGGAAATTTTATGAAGAAAAAATGGCGCAATGCATTTTTGGGCTATGGATTATTTGCTTACAAAGATGTTGCGGGTGAAACACAATTTTCCACTACTAACATAAACGGAACTCTTTCGGCTACTTTAAACATAGACAGAGACAACAGCTTCTCATTGGGTATTCAAGGTGGTTATGTAGCCCGAAGCATCAATTACGGCAATCTTCGTTGGGATAATCAATTCAACGGGTTTTACTATGATGAAAATTTGCCTTCGGGCGAAGTAATTAATTTGGGGAATTATAATTTTGTGGATGCTTCTGCCGGATTATTATGGGTATATGGAAAAGAAGCCGGAACCATTACTTCCAACGACCAATTTTCGGCAAGAGCCGGCTTGGCACTTTATCATATCAATCGTCCCAAACAACTATTGGATAACGGCGATTTAGATAAACTGTATTCACGATTCAGTATGTTTGGCGAAGTGCATTACGGCATTCAAAACACGCGCTATGCGTTTCGACCAAAATTTATGTACTACCAACAAGGCAAGCAAAAGGAATTGAATATTGGAATGTTTTTCCGCTATATGATAAAAGAAGAATCGAAATACACCGGAATCTTTAAGAATGTATCAGCATCTTTGGGCGCTTTCTACCGTACCGGCGATGCATTTATTCCTGCTTTATTATTGGAAGTAGCCAATTACAGCATTGGTTTTTCGTATGATATGAATGTTTCCAAATTATCAAATGCAACAAACGGCAATGGTGGTTTCGAAATTTCGCTACGTTACATTACACCCAATCCTTATACCTATGGTAGAGGTTCCAATTCCAAATCAAGATTTAATTAAAATCAATAATTATATATGGTAAAAAAGTCGCCCTATAGCGACTTTTTTTTGTTTACGCCTGTTTTTGGCGTTTTACACACTCAATTTTGTGTTGTTGATATTTCTTCACAACTTATTAAAATACAAACCAAAGCAAATCAGTAATTTTATAAAAGAAGAAATGATAATTTAAAATTTCTTTATTACGCAGTAAATCAACAGATTATGTTTTTAATATTTGATACAGAAACCACCGGATTACCAAAAAATTACAATGCACCCATTTCCGATTCCGATAATTGGCCCCGGTTAGTCCAATTGGCTTGGCAACTTCACGACGAAAAAGGTAATCTTATAACCCATAGAAACATTATTGTAAAACCAGAAGGGTTTGAAATACCGTTTAACTCGGTTAAAATTCACGGAATTACCACTGAGCGGGCATTAGAAGAAGGTATTCCACTCAAAGAAGCATTAGATGAATTTCAAAAAGATTTAAACCGTACAAAATACGTTGTCGGACATAATATAGAATTTGATATAAATATTGTTGGTGCAGAATTTTACCGTTTGCAACAAGAAACCAACCTGTTGGAGTTGCAATCCATTGACACCAAAGATGAGGCAACCGATTTTTGTGCTATTCCCGGAGGAAAAGGCGGAAAATTCAAATGGCCAACTTTAACCGAATTGCATACCAAATTATTTGGCGTACCCTTTGATGAAGCCCACGATGCCGCTTACGATGTTGAAGCTACAGCAAAATGTTTCTTCGCATTGATTAAAGAAGGCGTAATTAAACGTCCCGAGATTAAGGATTACGCACAAATCAACTACGAAGCCCCTGTATTGGATGAAGCAAATTTTGCGCATCAAACAAAGGAGCAAAAAACTGACGACAATCAGAAAGATACTTCAGCAAACGAAGAAGAATTAAAAAAAGCAGATTTTGTGCACCTGCATTGCCATTCGCAATTTAGTGTATTACAAGCCACTTCTCGCATTGCCGATATGGTCAAAATTGCCAAAAATTACGGAATGCCTGCCATAGCATTAACCGACCACGGCAATATGATGGCGGCGTTTAAATTCGTTAACGAAGCGCTTAAAAATGATATTAAACCCATTGTCGGGTGTGAATTAAATATTTGCCAAAATCATCTGGATAAAAGCTTTAAAGACGACGGATATCAAACGGTTATTTTAGCCAAAAACAAAAACGGTTATCACAACCTTGCCAAACTTTCTTCTATAGCATATACTCAAGGTTTTTATTATGTTCCAAGAATAGACAAGGAGGTTTTATTGGCACACAAAGAAGATTTAATTATTACTACCGGAGGACTTTGGGGCGAAATTCCGTTTAAAATTCTAAACGAAGGTGAATCGCGGGCAGAAGAAGCATTATTATGGTATAAAGAGCATTTTGGCGAAGATTTTTATATCGAAATAAACCGTCACGGCATTGAAGAAGAGGAGTATGTAAATAACATACTATTGAAATTTGCCGAAAAGCACAATATCAAATATTTTGCAGCCAACAATACCTATTACGACCGTAAAGAAGATGCACAAGCGCACGATATTTTGCTGTGTGTAAAAGACGGTGAGCGGATTCATAAACCCAAAAAATACATTGGCAAAAAAGGACGTGAATTCCGTTTTGGTTTTCCAAATGATGAATTTTATATCAAGTCGCCCGAAGAGATGAAAAAACTCTTCAACGATTTACCCGAAGCCATTCACACCACCATTGAAATTGCCGAAAAAATTGAAGCATACCAATTAAAACGCGATGTATTACTGCCAAAATTTGACATCCCCGAAGAATTTCAAGACCCAAGAGATGAAGAAGACGGAGGAAAACGCGGTGAAAATAATTATTTAAGATACTTAACTTACGAAGGTGCTAAAAAACGATACGGTGAAATTACGCCCGAAATACAGGAACGTTTGGATTTTGAATTGGCAACCATTGAGCGAACCGGTTATCCTGGATATTTCCTAATCGTTCAAGATTTTACAACAAAAGCCCGCGAAATGGGTGTTTCTGTAGGTCCCGGACGGGGAAGTGCCGCCGGAAGTGCCGTAGCATATTGCATCGGAATTACCAATATAGACCCTATTAAATACGACCTGCTTTTTGAGCGATTCTTAAATCCCGACCGTGTATCATTGCCCGATATTGATATTGACTTTGATGACGAAGGGCGCCAAAAAGTAATTGATTACGTAATTGAAAAATATGGCGCCAATCAAGTGGCACAAATCATTACTTACGGAACAATGGCTGCCAAATCGGCCATTAGAGACACTGCTCGCGCCCTTGATTTGCCCCTTGACCAAGCCGACCGTTTGGCTAAATTGGTTCCGGATGTAAAGCTGAACAAACTATTCGGTTGGAGTGAAGAAGAAATTAAAGAAAAGTTAAAGCCCGAGCAACAGCAAATGGCAAAACAACTTTTCGAAATTTATGAAAAAAACAACGAAGAAGGAACAACCGTTCAAAAAGCCAAAATTCTGGAAGGCAGTTTGCGAAACACAGGTATTCACGCCTGTGGCGTAATTATTACACCCGACGATATTACCAAATTTGTTCCCGTTGCCACGGCAAAAGACACCGATATGTATTGTACGCAATTCGACAACTCGGTGGTTGAAAGCGCCGGACTGCTCAAAATGGACTTTTTGGGGTTAAAAACGCTTACGCTGATAAAAGATGCCGTAAAAAACGTAAAAGAGCGTCACGGCATAGAGCTAATTCCCGATGATTTTCCTCTCGACGATAAAAAAACATACGAATTGTTTCAGCGAGGTGAAACTATTGGCGTATTCCAATACGAATCTGCCGGAATGCAAAAACATTTGCGCAGCTTAAAACCTACGGTTTTTGCCGATTTAATTGCCATGAACGCTCTTTACCGTCCCGGACCGTTGGAGTATATTCCAAGTTTTATCCGCCGAAAGCACGGTGAAGAAGAAATTACCTACGACCTGCCCGAAATGGAAGAATACCTGCAAGAAACATACGGAATTACCGTGTATCAGGAGCAGGTGATGTTGCTTTCGCAAAAATTAGCCGGTTTTACCAAAGGTGAAGCAGATGTTTTGCGTAAAGCCATGGGTAAAAAAATATTTTCATTACTGGAAGAGCTTAAACCCAAGTTCATCAATCAGGCAATGGAAAAAGGGCATCCCAAAGATAAATTAGAGAAAATTTGGAAAGACTGGGAAGCTTTTGCCTCTTACGCCTTTAATAAATCGCACTCAACCTGTTATGCTTATGTTGCTTTTCAAACAGCTTATTTAAAAGCCCACTACCCTGCCGAATATATGGCTTCGGTATTAAGCAACAATATGAACGACATCAAGTCGGTTACTTTTTTTATGGAAGAATGTAAGCGGATGAAAATTCCTGTTTTAGGCCCTGACGTAAATGAAAGTAACTATAAATTTACCGTAAACCAAGAAGGCGCCATCCGGTTTGGGTTAGGGGCGTTAAAAGGTGTGGGCGAAGGTGCTGTAGAAGCAATTATCAATGCCCGAAACGAAGGCGGTAAATTTACCTCCATATTTGATTTTACTTCGCGTGTAGATTTAAAATCATGCAACAAAAAAACGATAGAAAGTTTAGCCCTGGGCGGTGGTTTTGATTCTTTTACAAACACACATCGTGCACAGTATTTTGCAACTGATGAAAAAGGACAAACATTTTTGGAAAAAGCCATTAAATACGGAGCAAAAGTTCAAGAAAATAAAAACTCATCTCAAATATCCCTTTTTGGCGAAGCTACCGGAAGCGACGAAGCTATGCCCACCCCTCCTATTCCAAAATGTGAAGAATGGAGCACTATTGAAAAACTGAAAAAAGAAAAAGAAGTAGTGGGGATTTACCTTTCGGGGCATCCGTTAGATGACTATAAACCGGCAATCAATCATTTTACATCATCTATAAAAGTAGAAAAATTACAAAGTGTTGAAGATGATGTTTTTGAAGAAGATGAATTGGTTGATAATGATATGGCTCAAGAACCGCTGGCTGAATATTCAACTGCTGCCGCTGAGGAAGAAAAAGAATGGATAACCTTAAAAAATTTATCCATTTTGCGCTATAAATTTGAAGAAGAATTTAAAGAATTAGTGCAACTGGACAGAGAATATCTTCGATTGAAAGAAGAAAAAAATGCTGAATACAAAAAAGTAAAAAAATTATTGGACGAGAAAATAAAAGAATTTTCCAAACGCCCCAACCCGGTTTATTTTGCAGGAATTGTTACCGATATCAATCATTTTGAAATCAAAGACGGCAGAAAATTCGGGAAAATCATATTGGAAGATTACGAAACCCACGAAGAATTTATGCTTTTTGGCGACACTTATACTAAATACAAAGGTTTTATGGAGAAAGACTGGATTCTTCACATTACGGGTTCGTTTGGTGCATACCGAAGCAAGAAAAACAATCAATTGACTCCTTCATTCAGAATAGACAATATTGAGCTGTTGGCAGAAGTTTTTAACAAAAAAGCAAAAGGCATTGAAATAGAATTACACACCGACAGTTTGGTTAAAGACAATACCGAAAAGATTATTGAAATTTTACAAAAATACAACGGCGAAAAAAGTGTTATCCTTCATCTGATAAACAAACAAGGTAAAGGATTGAAAATGAAATCGAACAAACAAAAAGTAGCCATAAATAAAGACATTATAGAAGAATTAGAATTATTTTCGGATAAAATAAACATCATTTAATATGAAAAAAATTAATCTATACCTTTTTGCCTTACTGAGCATTTTTATTGCTTGCGGTTCGCCAAAAAACAACCAAAACGACTCAAAGCCAAAGCAATTCAAGTGGACAAACGAAATTTTAGGCATTCCGTACAAAATTTCATACACAGGCAAGGAAGATTATCAATCGCAAATAGATTCTTTGACCAATCATTTGATTCATTTATTTTCGGAGAAAAATCCTTCGTCTGTTGTATCTTCTATCAATAAACAAAAAACAACCGAAATTGAAGATAAAGATGCATTGTTTGTATTGCAAAGTGCTCTTTCTGTATGTGAAGAAACCAATCATGCATTTGACCCGACTGTAAAACCACTTTATGATTTATTTAATGAGTATTCATATGATGATTTGCTTAAAAAAACACTGGACACCAATTATTACCATTCTATTTTGGGATGCGAAAAGGTGACTGTTTCCAACATTAACAACAGTAAAATCATAGTTGAAAAATCTACTAACGACGTAAAATTGACCCTTGGTGGAATTTACAAAGGATACGTAGTAGATAAAATTGCTCAATTTTTAAACACAAAAAAAGTAAATAATTTCTATGTAGAATTGGGCAAAACGCCTCATGTAAAATGTTCGGGAGAAATGAATCACAGCTGGAATGTAGTAATTAAAGAACCCAAAACGGATTCTTCGGTGATTTATCATACCGAAAAAATGGTGATTGATTTAAAAAACAAAGGACTGGCTTGCTCGGATGTGAATACTCAAGCATATAAAATTGAGGATAAACTCATTACGCCATATTTTAGCATCTCGCCCATTGGCTTGGCTCAAACTGATTTAGTGAATGCTATTATTATAGCTGACCAAACCATGCTTTGCGACGCTTATGCCACGGCAATTGTAATTATGGGAAAAGATAAAGCCATTGAGTATTTACAAAAGCATCCCGAAATTGAAGCCATCATCACCTATTTGGATGAAAATAACGAACTGAAAAAATACACTACTGCAGGCGTAGAACAAATCTACCACCTTGTAGAGTAACGGTTGTTTATTGAAACTTATAATAGTAAACAACAACTATTTAACAAACCCTTTCTTATAGGAGATTTTTCCCACACCATCAATAAACTCAATTTCTTTAGAAATTTTTCCATTTTTATTATATTCTTGCCAAAGGCCCTCTCTTTTACCACAGCTATATTGTCCCTTGAATATCAAGTAGCCTTTCTTGTGGTGATATTCTTTCCATTCACCATGCCTTATTTCATTTATCATACTTCCTTCTTCTATTAACATACCATTATCATCCCAAATTTTGCAATATGCATGTATAGAGTCTTGCCAAACTATTTGCTGTTTTCCGTAATAACCATAATACTCCCAAGTTCCTATTGACTTATCATTTTTATAATATTTAATCTGATCCGGAATGTCATAACAATTATTTTCATTACGAGAATATGGCAATCTTATCCATTTACCTTGTTTTCTGCCTTCTGCATCTATTCGGTTTACTGTATCATTTTCATAAATATTATAAATTTCGCCATTTTCTTTAATAACTTTTGTTCTCTTTAAATTCCCTGAATCATCATAAAAATATGACACTCCTGCTTCCTGACCATTTTTATAGTTTATCTCTGCTTTTAAAAAACCATTTGGATAATAGTATTTAAATACTCCATTTTTTACTGAAATCTTAATACTATCTTTATTTATAATAATGTAATTGCCTGTATTTTTAAGCATTCCATTGTCATAGAAATTATTAACTCGTCCAAATTCTAATCCACGCCAAAGATACTCTTTACTTAACAACTTACTATTTTTATAATTCTCACATATGAAAATGTTCTCACCTATAGAATCATTAAATGAGGATTGAAGTTTATATCTTATACTGCCATCTATATTAAAGTTTGTGAAATTTGTACAAGTAGTGAAATTCAACTGCCAAGCGGAAAAAAGATTTAAATCTATACATTTTTCTATAGGTTTAGTTTTTTTATAGCTCTTTACTTTATTAGTGTAAAGAAATCCTTCTTCCATGACAACTCCTGACTCGTAATAACGACAAAACTTCCCTGCTATTAATTGGTTTTTGTATTCAAAACTTGAAAACAACAATCCATTATCATAATAACAATTTAACTTCCCTGTTCCTTCGATTAAAGTATTCGCTTCGATTCTATTTCCACTTGTATCATTTATCTGAATCAAATTGTATGGCAGATTATTTCTGTAATCAAGTTCATATGCTAAAACTCCATTATTATAATATTTAAACAATTTACCTTCTACCTTGTCATTTACATAATCAACAATAATTTTTTCTCCGTTTTGGTAATAAATGAAACGACCATTTTTTTTACCATGTGAATAATTGCCATAAGCTAATGTATCATTTGGGGAATGATATTGATAAATCAAGTATTTCCCATTAAGTTTGCCATTAGAGTATTCTTTTAACTCCTTGATATAATTTACTTCAGTAGTATCATTATAAAAATATTCAACTTCTTGCCCATTTATTAATCCGTTTTGATAACTAATAGTTTTTTTAAGTTTCCCATTTGGAAAATAATACTTAGCTATTCCATCATAAAGGTTGTTTTTAAAGGTTATTTCAGCATAACATATTGAATCTCCTTGCTTATTTATATGCATAGCTTTCCATACTCCTTGCTTTTCTCCATTTTTAAAATTCCCATAATAATAGGTTTCTTTACTTAAATACAATTTCCATAATCCTTCTTTAACACCGTTTTTTACAACTCCTTCCATTCTTATTTCTCTAAAACAAGAACTTTTTGGGAATTCATATTTTTTGTAATATCCATCTTTTACATTGGGGGGTAATTTAAAATTATCCCAATTTACTTCATAAATAGCTTTCTCTAAAGCAGTAACCGACATTGATATATAATGAAGATTATTATTTTTTGAATTTAAATCATAACATCCAAAATCCTGTGAAAAAATAAAATTTGGAGAAAATAAAATAAATAATATGATCGTGGATGAATACCTCATTTAAAATTTCATACGAGCAGAGTTATACAAAGTTGCAGAATTTTCACGCAGTAAAATTCCTAATGCCTCCTACGTTTAATAAACATAATAACTTTTATTTAAAATCACAAACATTAACTATATTGATTAGTCTTTGTCTGCAAACTTTATTTTTCTTTCAATTTCAATATTCAACACTTTTTTTACGATTAATGTATCAAATTCTCTTTGCCAGTAAACAATAACAGTATCTAAGTTATCGTCTTTTTGTTTTTGATTTTTTTAGATATAGTTGTTTTAGTAATTTCTTCGGATTTAATAGTTGCTTTATCTACGTTATTTTTTGCACCCCTCTGTTTACAACCAACAATAGTTAAAATTATACTAGTTGAAATTAATAGCTGATTCATTTATTTATTACTGTTTATTAACTCTTTTTATAAGAAATCTTTTTCTCTTTTTAACTAACCAAATAAAAAATCCCAAACCCCAGCAAATACAACATTCCGGCGATGCTTACCCACCGCATTCGTTCTGGAGGTCTTTTACTTTCTTCTAAACGATGAAAAACGACTATATAGTTAAATAAAGCCAAAACCGGCGCCACCAAAAAGGATACTTTAGTGACAAAATCTATGAATTCGCGCATATTATCCAAGCAACAACTCAACACCAATACCGTCCCGCCATAGAGCATAATTAGCCAAAACCAATAAGTGGATTGCAAATTAAGACGTTTGTTGTATATAATCTCAGTTGCAGGCGCCATCACACGCGGGTAAGCATCAAAACAAGTTAATGTTGTGCTAAACATTGTGGTAAACGCTGCAACAGCAATAATGTAATATGCCCAATGTCCGATATTTTCGGTATAAATACCAATTAATTGCTTGGCAAAAGGTGTTGCACCTGCCGCCGGTTCTATTCCTTGCGAATACATTGTATTGGCACCCAATATCACAAAAAATACCGCTAAAATCATTGTCCCCCAATAGCCGGTATTAAAATCGCGCATACTACTTTTTAAACTCACAGTATTTCCGGTTGTTTTTTCTTTTTCTATCGACCAAACCGAATGCCATACCGATATATCCAACGGAGCAGGCATCCAGCCCATCAGGGCAATCAAAAAAGCTAAATCTTTAGTGGAGTTTAGCGAAAAATTCATCTCAACAGGAACAGATGCATCTTTAAATGAGAATATTACTGCAATTATTGTTGTAAGGGAAAGTAAAACAATTATCAATTTCATGGTATTATCCAACAATGCGTATTTACCAATTAACAGTAAGCTCAAACACAAAAACAGGATGATAGCACCTCCTTGCGTAGGCGAAAGGTTTACACCTAAAACTTCATTAACCAAACCTGTTGTAACAACTGTAACTGCCGCCTGAACAATAAACATCGTTAAAACTGTCATCAGGAAAAATAACCACACCGCCCACCGACCAATTTCGGCATATCCTTGAACCAAATTCTTTTTGGAAACTGTGGCATAATACGGACCAAATTTAAAAAACGGATATTTCAACATATTTGCCAACAACACTGCCCACAACAATCCATATCCGTACATCGCTCCTGCTCGGGTCGATTGCACCAAATGCGATACGCCTACGGCTGCTCCGGCATATAACAAGCCCGGACCAAACTGTTGCAGTATTTTCTTGATTTTTGTCAATGCTAATACTTTTTCACCGTATTTTTAATCTTAATTTTATCTGTTCTTAACGTATAAAAATATAAAAATTTTCCGAAATGCGTAAACTGTTTTTCATCTCCGCCCCTTTTGTTTTTGCATTATCAGTTTTATGGGTTTGGTATAATCCGAAGGTGAATTTTATTTTATTCATCGTTATTCCTCTTTTACTTATCGGATATTACGATGCTTTTCAAACCAAACATACTATTTTAAGAAACTTTCCTGTTTTGGGACATTTTCGCTATATGTTTGAATTTATTCGGCCTGAGATTCAACAATATTTTATTGAAGATGATGTAAACGGGCGACCATTTAACAAAAGAACACGTACCCTGGTATATACGCGGGCAAAAAAAGAAAACGAAAAAATTCCGTTTGGCACACAACTCCATACGCATGAAACAGGCTACGAATGGATAAACCACTCGATGTTTCCTAAACATTTTTCATATGAAGATTTACGGCTGACTTTTGGAAACAAAGACTGCAAACAACCTTACAATGCATCGATATACAATATATCAGCCATGAGTTTTGGAGCTTTAAGCAAAAATGCTATTTTAGCATTGAATAAAGGCGCCAAGTTGGGCAATTTTGCCCACAATACAGGCGAAGGAAGTATAAGCCCGTATCACTTACAACATAATGGCGATTTGATTTGGCAAATTGGCACCGGATATTTCGGCTGCCGCAATGAAGACGGGAGTTTCTCTGAAGAATTATTTCAAGAACAAGCGAACTTGCCCAACGTAAAAATGATAGAAATAAAACTGTCGCAAGGAGCTAAACCGGGGCACGGCGGTATTTTACCTGCCGAAAAAAACACTGAAGAAATAGCCAAAATCAGAAAAGTTAAGCCACATACCGATATACTGTCTCCTCCTTATCATTCTGCTTTTGAAGGTGCCGAAGGTTTAATTTTATTTATTGATAAACTACGCAAACTAAGCAATGGTAAACCGGTAGGGTTTAAACTATGTATTGGCGATAAAGCCGAATTTTCCAACGTAGTGGATGCAATGAAAAAATATGACATTTACCCCGATTTCATTACTGTTGACGGCGCCGAAGGTGGAACAGGTGCTGCACCTCTGGAATTTTCGGATTATGTTGGTGTTCCACTTTACGAAGGATTGGCATTTGTTCATAATACATTACAAACTGCCGGAATACGAAATCATATAAAAATTATAGCTTCGGGAAAAATCATCTCCGGATTTGATATTATAAAAGCCATTGCTTTAGGTGCCGATACGTGTAACTCTGCCCGGGGAATGATGTTTGCTCTGGGTTGTATTCAGGCATTACGTTGTAATACTGGCAAATGTCCTACGGGAATAGCCACGCAAAACAAAGAATTAATGCGCGGATTGATTATTGAGGATAAAGCACAAAGAGTAGCCAATTTTCATAAACGAACGCTTGAAGCTGCTGCAGAAATGGTAGCCGCCGCAGGTTTTGACTCTATTTACGCTTTTAAAGCAAAAGATATTTACCGAAGAGTGGAATACAACAAAGTAATGACTTACGAAGAAATCTACAAAAAGCAAGATTATTACTATTGTAAGGAAGCATAAAGATAAATGACTACACTTTTTTGATAACCGCCGTTACAATTCCCCAAATAATAAAATCATTTTCAGAGGTTTCCAAAAGATATTTTTTGCATATCTGCAATACGAATGATTTATTAACATACACTCGAAAAATTTTGATTTTAGAGTAATAGAGTTTTGAAATTGAACACACACTTAAAATGCTGCAATTTTTATTATAAAAGTTTAAATTCAAAAATTATACTTGAGAATCATTATAATAAGTGACTAATACTGTAATTTTATCACGTAATTGTAAAATGATATAGAAATTAATGCAAAAAAATCAACAGGTTTATTTTCCTTATTTTGATGTTGTAAGGTTTTATGCGGCATTTATGATTTTAATTCTACACGTGTATGAAGCTTGGTGCGGTTGGTTTGGCGAAGTTGGAATTAATCGGGAGGCACATACAAAGAGCTAACCGCATTTGGAAAGTATGTAGACAGATTTATACGAAACCTTGGTATTGGTGTAGATATCTTTTCTTACTCAGTGGATTTTTAATTACCTATTTGCTTTTAGCCGAAAAACAAAAAAACAACAGTATTGCTATCGGAAAATTTATGATTAGAAGAATTTTTCGCATTTAGCCATTTTACTTTTTTATTGTTGCTATTTCACCGTTTTTGGTTTCTTGGCTTGACAGTACACCTGTACCCAATTATTTGGCAAATGCTTTCTTTTTGGGAAATTTTGACATAATCAATACTCAACATTGGACATTCCCATTCTCAAATTTTTGGTCAATATGCATCGAAGAGCATTTCTATTTATTATGGCCTTTTATTATAGCATTTATTCCCATTAAACATTTATTAAAGTTTCTTTTAGGGTTTTTCGGATTAAGCATTGCTTTTAGAATCTATACTGCATTATCAATGAATTATCCTTGGTTTACTTTGTATTTACATACTTTAAGCCGGATGGATGAAATTGTTATCGGAGCAATAGGCGCTTACTTTTATTTTAAAAAACCTTTTCAACTTTCTCTTAATTGGAAATGGAGAACAGTACTTTTCGTCATTTTAATTGCTGTATTAAGTATTGACATTGTTTCCGACTGGGGCATCTGGTACAAAGCGGCATTCAAAAAATATTTTTACCTGCTTATTTTCTCGCTTTTATTGATTGACTACAACTTTAATTCAAAATTTAAGCATTTAATCAAACCCAACAGCATTATTCATTACCTGGGAAAAATTTCTTACGGCATATATATGTACGGTAACATTGTTTTTCTTTTTGTGATAAAGAAAATTATGTGGGAATATAACAGTTCAAATATGTGGCTTTTTATTATTGCCAATATAATAATCACTATCGGGATTTCGGCTCTAAGCTATGAAATATTGGAAAAGCCCTTTTTAAAAATCAGTAAACGGTTTAGAATAATTGACAGCAAACGATAAATGCTCTTTATAAATATTCAAAAAGCCCTTGAAAATATATTTTCAAGGGCTTTTGTCGGATAACTAAAATGTGCTTTTACATTAATTTTTCAAGCTTTTCGGCTAATACGTTTTTAGGCACTGCACCTACTTGTTTGTCTTTAATCTCTCCATCTTTAAAAAATAACAAAGTAGGAATATTTCTAATTCCCATTTGTGCTGCCACTTGAGGATTGTTATCTACATCCACTTTACCGATAATGGCTTTTCCTTCATATTCTTTTGAAAGTTCCTCAACAATAGGACCAACCATTCTACAAGGGCCACACCATACAGCCCAAAAATCAACCAATACCGGTTTATCTGCTTTTAACACAACTTCTTCAAAGTTTGCGTCTGTAATTTCAATTGCCATAGTTTTTATTTTTTAGAATTTATAATTTTTTATTTTGTGACGTAAAATTACTTTATTTTTCTTTTCATGACGGTAAAATTTACTTTATTCTTGTTTTGCTAACGGACTCTCTTTTTGTACATGTTTTAAAACCAGCAAATTTATTGGATTAATGCCCAATCCTTTTACATTTTTTTGTTTTAAACGAATGGCTACATCGTAATACAAAGGCACTACGGGTGCTTCTTCTATCACAATTTTATCCATTTTTTGATACAGTTCATAGCGCACACTGTCGTTCACTTCTTTTATTGCCTGTTCGTAATATTTATCAAACATAAAGTTTTTAAAATGGGTGTAGTTTGGTCCTTTTGGAGAGAAATTTTTACTGTAAAAAAGAGCTAAATAATTTTCGGCATCCGGATAATCGGCAACCCACGATTTACGGAAAAAATTAACCTTTGATTGTGCCACCAATTCACGGTGCGTAGCGGCAGGGTTAACATCTATTTTAATCTTAAACCCAATCTCTTCCAACTGATGTTGTATAAATTCACATAAATCAAGATATTGAGCCGTTGTGCTGAGTGTTATTTGCGGCAAACCTTCGCCATTTGGGAAACCTGCTTCAAACAATAGCTCCTTTGCTTTTTCGGGGTTGTATGTATAACCCTTTACCTTACTTTCGTCAAATGAGGGTAATCCACGCGGCACAAAACCTGCGTGTGCAGGTGTACCAATGTTTTTGCGTAAAAAGGTAATCATTTTATCCCTGTCAAAACCATAGTTTATGGCTTGGCGAATGGCTTTCAACCGCAAGGGGCTTTCTTTGACAATGGGTAAATTTTCATCTACTAAAATCCCTAAATATTCGGTATTTAAAAAATCGCCTTTTATTAAATCAATTTTATTTTGGTATTCTTTTTTCAACTCCCCTTTGGTTGTAAAAATCTCTTGCTTTGCCATTCCTTCTCTGCCGCTTACAAAATCGAGTTTTCCTTGCATAAACTCATAAAACTCGGCTTCTTCATCTTTTATAAACGAAATTGCCACACCATCTAAATATGGCAATCGTTTTCCGTTTTCATCTTTTTCAAAATAATTTGGGTTTTTCTCTAAAATGAGTTTTACACCTTCTTTCCATGTTTTAAATTTAAAAGGACCCGTACCTACGGGATGATTTCGGAACTCGTAACCATATTTTTCAACTGCCTCGTGCGGAACTACCGAACAATATTGCATCGTGAGTAATCCTAAAAACGGCGGAAACGGATTGGAAAGGTAAATTTTCAGCGTGGTATCATTTTCGGCAACAAATCCGGCGTAATTGCTTCGCTCCGAAAAATCAATCATATTAAAAATCCACGCTCCGGGCGAGGCTACTTTCGGGTCAACAATTCTGAAAAAACTGTGCACAAAATCTTGCGCCGTTACTTTCCGTCCTTTACCGTTGGCAAAAACAGAATCGTCGTGAAAATATACATCGTTGCGCAAATAAAAAGTATATTCGGTACCATCTTCGTTTATTTCCCAGCGTTTTGCTATACAAGGTTTTACGTGCAATTTATCATCCATTTGCACTAAACCGTTAAATATTTGATTCACAGCCCAAATATTTTCTAAATTTCGGGCAAAAGCAGGGTCTAATGATGTAATTCCAGCTGATTCATTATACCGGAAAATAGTTGACGGAAGTTCTTTTGATTGATTTTCTTTATTTCCACAAGAAAATGCTATTCCGGTAATGATTAAAATGAAAAGATAAGTCAGATTGCGCATAAAATACCATTTTTTGTAATATTAGCAAATCCGTTAAAACAAAAACACTCCGCGTAATACGATTTACTAACAGCACACTGTTACTTTAAGTATTGTATTTTGTTAGTGAAGAATCTTAAACAGTAACTCTTTGAGTAAATCGTAATCGGAAGTAGAAGTATTGTCCACTCCTTTTGATTTGGCATCGTACTCACGTAAATAACCGATTATTTGCGCACATTTTTTAATATTATACATCCGTGCGGCTTGCGCATATTCTTTCACAAAAAACGGATGCACACCCAATGCGCCGGCAACTTGCTTATCGTTGCTTTTATCTTTTAAGTAATGATATTTCAGCAGAGTGGTAAAATAATTATACAAAGTAGAAATAGTAACAACAAGTGGATGATTTTTAGGGTTTTTACTGAAATATAAAGCAATTTTGTTTGCTTTCAGCACGTCTTTTTGACCAATAGCTTTATTCAATTCAAAATTATTGAAGTCTTTGCTTATACCAATATTTTTCTCAATTACTTGTTCGTCAATTGTAGAATTTTCGGGAATAACCAAAAACAATTTTTCCAACTCATTGACTATTTTACCGATTTCATCACCCAAAAACTCGACCAATAAAACCGATGCTTTGGGTGTAATACCATACCCTTTTTGTTTTAAAAATGCCGTAATCCATTTAGGCAATTCATACTCCCGTAATTTATTCGATTCGAAATAAACCGCTTTTTTCTTTAATGCTTTAATAACTTTTGAACGTCCATCCGTTTTTTTATATTTATAAGAGAAAACCAAAACGGTTGTTGGCGTAGGGTTTTCGAGGTATTTTTCGAGTAAAGAAATATCGCGCAAGTGTTGAGCTTCTTTCACCATTACAACAGTACGTTCAGCCATCATTGGATACCGTTTTGCCTCGGACAAAACGGTTGAAATATCGGTTTCTTTACCATAAAGCACAGTGTGGTTAAAATCTTTTTCGTGCTCTTCAAGCGCATATTTATCAATGGCTTCGGTAATTTTATCGATAAAATACGGTTCGTCTCCAGCCAAAAAATAAACCGTACTGAAATTTTTGTTTTTTATGTCTTTGATAATAGAATTATAATCACTCATAAACGCTACTCTTCGGCTTTGTCTTCGTCAATATCAAAGCGTAAGTGTTTAACCGAACGCCCGGCATTTTTAATTTCCCGTAATGATTCGATGCCAATTTTTATATGTTCCTCTACAAAACCGGCGGTTACTTTCTTATCGCTCTCAGAGGTTTTCACTCCTTCGGGTATCATTGGTTGGTCGGATACCAACAATAGCGCTCCTGTTGGAATAGAATTAGAAAACCCTACACTAAACAGTGTGGCAGTTTCCATATCGATACCCATTGCCCTAGTTTTGCGTAAATATTGTTTAAATTCTTCATCGTGTTCCCAAACTCTGCGGTTGGTAGTATAAACCGTTCCTGTCCAATAATCGCGATTAAACTCTCTTACGGTTGTACTAACCGCTCTCTGTAAGGTAAATGCCGGTAACGATGGTACTTCGGAAGGAAAATAATCATCCGATGTTCCCTCGCCTCGAATGGCTGCTATGGGTAAAATATAATCGCCAATTTTATTTTTACGCTTCAATCCACCGCATTTCCCTAAAAACAATACGGCATTTGGCGCAACGGCACTCAACAAATCCATAATAGTTGCCGCATTGGCGCTTCCCATACTGAAATTTATCATCGAAATGCCATCGGCTGTGGCATTGGGCATTGCTTTATCTCTCCCTCTGATTTCCGCTCCCATTATTTCTGCAAAAATTTCCAAATAATTATTAAAATTGGTCAGTAAAATATATTTACCAAAATCTTCTACTTCCGTTCCTGTGTATCGTGGTAACCAATTCTTGACAATTTCTTCTTTTGTTATCATATCAGAAAAATTTTAATACATGCAAAATAAGGATAATTTTACGAAAAATACCTCATTCAAATTTAAATATAGTGTTACATTCTTGTGAATTTCATCCCTTTTTAAAAAGAAGCATCGAATACTTTTCTAAACCCGTTGTGCATTTGTAAAT
>DBGO01000021.1 GCA_002295925.1 Flavobacteriales bacterium UBA852 | reverse complement strand
GCCTAAATGCACAACGGGTTATTATATAATATAAGAAGGATGATGAAAAAAATTATCAACCTTTAATTACTTTAAATCAGAAAAGATTTTTATTTCTTTGCAAAAAATTATCCTTCACAATCAAAATATTATGGTAAAGAATTTAGTAATTGTCGAGTCGCCTGCCAAAGCCAAAACCATTGAGAAATTTCTTGGTAAAGATTACACCGTAAAGTCCAGTTTCGGGCATATTCGCGATTTACCCGGAAAATCATTGGCAGTTGATGTAGAGCACAATTACGAACCCAAATATGTTATTCCGTCAGACAAAAAGAAAATTGTCAGCGAATTAAAAAAATTAGCCAAAGAAGCCGAAACGGTTTGGTTGGCTTCCGATGAAGACCGCGAAGGAGAAGCTATTGCTTGGCATTTGTCAGAAGCATTGGATTTGGATGATGAAAAAACAAAACGAATTGTTTTTCATGAAATTACAAAAAATGCCATTTTAAATGCCATTAAACAACCGCGAAAAATAAACAAAAACCTTGTAGATGCTCAACAAGCCCGCAGGGTTCTCGACAGATTGGTGGGGTATGAACTTTCGCCTGTTTTGTGGAAAAAAGTAAAGCCCTCACTGTCGGCAGGTCGTGTACAATCGGTTGCTGTTCGCTTAATTGTAGAAAGAGAAAGAGAAATTCAAAATTTCAAATCCACTTCTTCTTACAAAGTAACCGCTTATTTATTGACCGATAATAATGAAGTGGTAAAAGCAGAATTACCCAAGCGTTTTAAAGATAAAGAAAGCGCATTGGCATTTGTAAAAGCATGTCAATCAGCCGATTTTATTGTAGAAAACATTGAGTCGAAACCTTCATATCGTTCACCCTCGGCACCGTTTACCACTTCTACCTTACAACAAGAGGCATCGCGCAAATTAGGGTTTACCGTTGCTCAAACCATGTCGTTGGCACAAAAACTTTATGAAGCGGGTAAAATTACCTATATGAGAACCGACTCGGTAAATTTATCGCAAGATGCCATAAATACCGCAAAAGATGTTATTGTAAAAGAATTTGGAGAAAAATACAGTAACCCACGTCAATATACAACCAAATCAAAAGGAGCACAAGAGGCACACGAAGCAATTCGTCCTACTTACTTGCAAAACAAAACAGCCGGAGAAAGTGCGCAAATGAATAAGCTGTACGATTTGATTTGGAAGCGCACCATTGCCTCGCAAATGGCAAATGCACAATTTGAAAAAACTACGGCAACAATCACCGTTACCACTGCCAACGAAAAATTGGTGGCAAAAGGCGAAGTGCTTAAATTCGACGGTTTCCTTAAAGTATATATGGAGTCGAAAGATGATGACCAAATAACCGAAGAAGACGAAGCACAACAAGGAATGTTGCCCAAAATGGATGTCGGACAGCATTTAAAACTAAAATCGGTAGAAGCTGTTCAACGCTTCACTCAGCATCCGCCACGATATACCGAAGCCAGTTTGGTTCGTAAACTCGAAGAATTAGGCATTGGACGCCCATCTACTTATGCACCAACCATATCTACCATTCAAAAACGCGGTTATGTAGTAAAAGAAGACCGTGAAGGCGTAAAACGCGAATACAATGTAATAAAACTCGAAAACAACGAGATAAAAGAAGAAGTAAAAGTAGAAAACACCGGCGCCGAAAAGAAAAAGCTTTTTCCAACCGACATTGGCATTGTAGTTACAGATTTTCTGGTTGATCATTTCAAAAAAATACTGGATTACAGCTTTACGGCAAAAGTGGAAGAACAATTTGATGAGGTTGCCCAAGGTTTGATAGAATGGTATAAAATGATTGATAATTTTTACGGACCATTCCATAAAAATGTAGAGGAGACACTTAAAATAGAAAAGAAATCTGTCGGAGAGCGAGTGTTGGGTACCGACCCAAAAACCGGAAAACCTGTTATTGCGCGCATAGGTCGTTTTGGTCCGATGATTCAAATCGGTTCTGCTGAAGATGAAGAAAAACCAAAGTTTGCATCTTTACAAAAAAATCAAAGTATAGAAACCATTACACTCGAAGAAGCGCTGAAATTATTTGACTTGCCAAAAGTGTTGGGAGAGTATGAAGGAAAAGAAGTATCGGTAAATATTGGCAGATTTGGACCTTATGTGAAATTCGATAAGTTGTTTGTTTCCATTCCCAAAGAAGAAGACCCAATGAAACTTACGCTTGAAAGAGCTGTCGAATTGATTGAAGAAAAGAAAAAAGCCGAAGCAAACAAATACATTAAAACGTTCCCCGAAAACAAAGATGTTCAGGTTTTAAACGGAAGATACGGGCCATATATCAAAATAGGCAAAAAGAATATTAAAATTCCAAAGGATATTAAACCCGAAGAATTAACTTTGGAACAATGCCTCGAATTGGCAGAAAAAGCACCTGCAAAAAAGAAAAGGTCAAAAAAATAATTTGATAGATGAATATAGCCGATTTTCTTACACCTTATCAAAAAAATGATGATACTTCATATCACCCCGAACAGTTAGGTGCAATTATT
This sequence comes from Flavobacteriales bacterium UBA852, assembly GCA_002295925.1. Classification (GTDB taxonomy): domain Bacteria; phylum Bacteroidota; class Bacteroidia; order Flavobacteriales_E; family Vicingaceae; genus UBA852. The sequence continues at coordinate 114,600 of DBGO01000021.1, read as the reverse complement.
CAACCCTTTAATGACGAAGTGTTTATTGAAGATTATGACTTGGCTCTAATTGGTGTAGAAGAGGATAGGGGAAACCCGAAAAACTCAGGCTGTAAAAATGCACCCGATACTATTCGTGAAGAATTGTATAAGTTGTTTTCGCCCCTTGAGCAAGAACTCTCAATTTTAGATTTAGGTAATATTAAAGCCGGTTTTCAAACCTCCGACACATATTTTGCCTTGCAAGAAACCATCATTCAGTTACTTAAAAAAAATGTCATTCCCATTATTTTGGGCGGCACGCAAGATTTAACCTATGCCAATTTTACGGCTTATCAAAAACTCGAACAAGTTGTAAACCTGGTGGCAATAGATAATCAATTGAATATCGGTTATCTTCCCGAGGAAGAACTAAATGCCAATAATTATTTAACACATATAATATTACATCAGCCCAATTTTCTGTTTAATTTTAGTAATGTCGGTTATCAAAGCTATTTTGTTGCACAAGAAGAAATAGAGTTGATGAATAAATTGTTTTTTGATGCATATCGATTAGGAAGAGTGCAGCAAGCCATGGAAGAAACAGAACCGATTGTCAGAAATGCCGATATTGTTTCATTCGATATCTCGGCGGTTCGCTATTCCGATGCTTTTGCCAACGGAAACGCTGTGCCAAATGGATTGTGGGGAAATGAAGCTTGTCAAATAGCACGTTATGCCGGTTTAAGCGATAAAGTGTCTTCTTTCGGACTGTATGAATATAATCCCAAGCTCGACAAACAAAACGTTACGGCACAATTGGCATCGCAAATAATTTGGTATTTTATAGAAGGATTTTATAACCGCAAAAAAGATTATCCTGTAAGCGATATATCCGGTTACTTAAAATATATTGTTCATTTGGATGACGGAAAAGAATTAAACTTTTATAAGTCCGACAAATCCGAGCGCTGGTGGATGGAGGTTCCTTATCCCGAACACAAAGAGATTAAGTTTAAAAGACACTTATTGATTCCCTGTACATATAAAGATTATCAAACGGCATGCAACAATGAAATGCCCGACCGATGGTGGAAAACTTATTTGAAATTGCAGTAATTTTCCGAGATATGAACAGGTTTTCAACAATTAAAAGTTGAAATATTTTTTGGATAAAAAAAAAAATTACTTATTTTAGCGACCTAGTAATGCAAAGTATTTCCTTATTTGAATGCTTTAAGTTACTTGAAAATATTGAAAAACAACTAGTTGTATTTATTTTAAATTCTGATTTATGAAAAGAATTATTACTTCGGTAGCTTTATTGTTAAGCGGATTTGTAGGTTTTGCGCAGCAAGATGCTCAATTCACACAAAATATGTTTAACAAATTATCTGTTAATCCCGGGTTTGCCGGAGCCAATGGTGGAGTGTGTGGTGTTTTATTGTACAGGGCTCAATGGATGGGTTTTAACGGAAATCCTACAACAGGTACTTTTAGTGGAGATATTGCTTTTAACTTTTTAGGGGCTCAACATGGAGCAGGGTTAACAGTTTGGCAAGATCATTTAGGTATTGAAACAACTTCAAACTTTAAATTGGCTTATGCTTACAGAAGAACTCTAGGCCCTGGGGATATTGGAATAGGTATAGAAGGAGGTTTAATCAGTAAGTCGTTAAAACCGGAATGGGTAGCTGTTGATGATTATACATTAGATGCCTCTATTCCCGATAATGGAGCTTCAGATAATACTTTTGACTTTGGAGCCGGTTTATATTATCAAATTAAAAATAAACTATATGTAGGTTTATCGGCTACTCATATTCCGCAAGGAACATTTGAGCAAGCTGCACAATCCGGAAGTTTCGATGGATTAAGATACAACCTTGCACGTCATTATTATGTTATGGCCGGTTATTATTACGATGTAAATCCGCAGTGGCAATTACAACCTTCAATTTTTATTAAATCCGACGGAGCTTCTACTCAATTAGATTTAAATGTTTTGGCTTTATACAATAATTCAATATGGGGCGGCGTTAGTTATAGGATGCAAGACGCAATTGCTGTAATGGCAGGATATAATTTTGGAGGTATTTCTTCAAATTTAGATGGTTTAAAATTGGGGATTGCTTACGATTATACAACATCTAAATTAGGAAAGTACACCAGTGGGTCGTTAGAAGTAATGCTTAAATATTGTAAGCCAATTTCAAGTACACCTAAAGTACTGAAATATCACAGTGTACGATTCTTGTAACAAAAAATAAATTTAATCGTAAAGACAAAATTGTTGATTCTTCCGCAATTGCGGAATCAAATATAGGAGGTAACATGAAAAAATTATTGTTCATATCAATGCTGGCAACTATTCTGTATAGTTGTAGCTCCGATTCAGGAGAGCTTATCGGCGTTCAAGGGCGAGAACCTTGGTATCAGCCCGATCCGTACGGAATGCTTTACATTCCAATGGGAAGTTACAATATGGGGCCAAGCGATCAAGATGTGCCTTATTCACTAACCGCTCAAACCAAAACAGTTTCGGTACAAGCGTTCTATATTGACGAAACTGAAATTTCTAACAACGAATGGCGTCAATTTGTATATTGGGTGCGTGACTCTATTGCTTACAAAATTGTAGGTGAAGAAGTGGATGAAGAACGTTATTTAATTACAACAAATGATTATGATGAGGATATTGATCCGCCTCTTATCAATTGGTATGAAGATATTGAGTGGGATGACCCTGAACAACGCGAAGCATTAAGTGTAATGTATTTGCCGGAACATGAACGTTATTACAGACGTCGTCAGTTTGACGTGCGTAAGTTTAAATTCGATTTCTTTTGGATTAACTTGCGTGAAGCGGCAAAACGTGATAACCGTGATGTAGATTTTGTGTATTCTTCCGATCGTTCAAAATTTATTGTTCGTGAATGGGTTTATGCTTATCCTGATACATTGGCTTGGGTGCATGATTTTACTTATTCATTTAACGAACCTATGACTCAAGCTTATTTTTGGCATCCTGCTTATGATGATTATCCTGTAGTAGGTGTTACTTGGAGACAAGCAAAAGGTTTCTCGGTATGGCGCTCTCAATTATTACACAACTGGTTACGTATGCGAGGTATGACATTAGTGCATGATTTTCGATTACCAACCGAGTCAGAATGGGAGTGGGCAGCTCGTGGAGGTTTGGATTTAAGTCCATATCCTTGGGGTGGACCTTACATAAGAAACAGCAGAGGTTGCTTCTTGGGTAATTTTAAACCATTACGAGGTAATTATATTGACGATGGTGGTTTCCATACAGTAAAAATTTGGTCTTATAATCCGAATGACTACGGATTGTATTGTATGGCCGGTAATGCTGCTGAATGGACAAACAATGCTTTCGATGAGTCAGCTTACAATTTTGCTCATGATTTAAATATGGATTTTCAATATGATGCAACCGAAGATGATGCGCCTGCTCAAAAACGTAAAGTTATCCGTGGAGGTTCATGGAAAGATGTAGGATATTATCTACAAACCGGAACGCGTACTTATGAATTCCAAGATACGGCAAAATGTTATGTGAGTTTCCGTAATGTGATGACTTTCCTTGGAAGAGCAAAGGATGATAATTTATAATGTATTGTTTAATAATTAAAATTTAATTTATATCTTTAACCTATCTAATTTAATAACTTAAAATTTTTGACTATGGGATTTGCAGAATTTTTATTTGAAACAAAAAAAGGAAAGAAAATTATGGCTTTTATCTACGGTATGGGTGCATCCGTAGTAATCGTTGGAGCCTTATTTAAAATTATGCACTGGCCTTTTTGGGATGTGATGCTTATTGCCGGTATGGGTACAGAGGCTATCATTTTCGCACTTTCAGCTTTTGAACCACCACACATGGACCCCGATTGGACATTGGTTTATCCGGAATTGGCAGGAATGGACGAGGAAAGTGGCCATGGGCACGGTCATAAACCTGCCAAACAGCCTGAATCTATTACAGAAGAGCTTGATAAAATGTTGGAAGAGGCTAAAATTGAACCTGAATTATTGGAAAGTTTAGGCGAAGGTTTACGTCGTTTAAGTGATAATGCTGCAAAATTATCAGATATTACTGATGCAGCAGTTGCTACTAATGAATATACAGAAAGTTTGAAAAACGCATCTGTTAAAGTGAGTGACTTGGCGGAAACTTACCAAGAAGCATCTCAAGCATTAACTGGTCTTTCAACAGCTGCTGAAAGCGGTGCTTCTACCGGTGAAGAATTGCAAAAAATGGCACAAACGCTTGAAGCACTTAACCGTTCTTACGAAATGCAATTACAAGGTTCAGAGCAACAAGCACAAACTATGCAACAAATGTATGCCGGAATAACTGAGTTAATGGAAAACCTTAGTGGTTCTGTAGAAGATACTAAACGCTACAAAGAAAATATCTCCGAGCTGTCTAAAAACTTACAAGCATTAAATACCATTTACGGTAATATGTTAACAGCTATGACAAATACAAACATTAATGCTTAGTAAGTAATTATTCAAATTAATTTATTGTTCAATATTTAAAATTATAATAAAATGGCAGGAGGTAAATTACCACCAAGACAGAAAATGATTGGTATGATGTACTTGGTACTTACGGCGCTTTTAGCAATTAACGTATCAAGTTCTATTCTCGAAGCATTTGTAGCAATCAATGAAGGTTTTGAAGAAACTTCCAAAACAATGGAAGGTAAGAATGAAATCTTATATGCTCAATTTGATAAAGCAGCAGCTAATGGAGAGGCAATGAAGATTTTCCAAAAGAAAGCTGATGAAATCAAAAAATTATCAAATGAAACATTTGAATATTTAGAAGAAATCAAAAAAGTTTTAATTAGAGAAGTTGATAAAGTACCACAAGAGGTGGCTGATACACTTACTTTAGAACATGTAAGTTCTAAAGATAACTTTGATGATCCTTCTCGTATCTTTGGTTTGGCAGATCCCGCAAATCCGAAACCATATCCCGGCTTTGAAGATTATGCGGCTCTGACAATGCAAGATAAATTAACTAAATACAGGGAAAATATTCTAAATGTATTTGACAATAAAATTCCAAATTACGAAAAGGCGCGTGAAGAGGTTGATAATAATATCGCTTTACGTTTTCCAAATGTAAAAGACCATGATGGAATGGAGCAACCTTGGGTTGTAGGAACATTTTATCACAAGCCTTTAGCGGCAGTTATCTCATTATTATCTAAATTACAAGCTGATGTTAGAACTGCTGAGGCCGAAGCATTGGCAAAACTTTATGAATATATTGATGCATCAGGTGTGTCTTTTAATAAAGTTGAAGGTTTTGCATATGCAAAAAGAGCGTATGTAATGGAGGGTGATACATTTAAAGCTGAAATTTTTACAGCGGCTTATGACGATCGTATTGCACCTGAAATTTACATTGGAAAATATGACAGTGCTTTAGTTGCTAATGGTGAAACCGACCCAAATAAAATTATGATTGGTACACGTGGTGAAGGTTGGGGCGATGGCGATTGGTTCCAACTTAAAGATGTACATGGAGGAAAAGGATATCTAAAAGTAAAAGAATCTATTGGCCAGCACGAATTTGGGGGTGTAATTATTATTAAAACAAAAAAAGGAAAAAAAGCTTTCCCATTCAAAAGTATGTTTGAAGTTGCAAAACCTTCTGTAACAGTTGCTGCAACAAAAATGAATGTATTTTATGTAGGTGTTGAAAACCCTGTATCAATTTCTGCTCCTGTTCCACAAGATAAAATACAAGCTAGTGGTTTAGGTATCAGAAAGAAAGGAAAAGAATGGGTTGTTAAACCAAAAAGTGTAGGTAAAGGTAGAGGAACAATTGTTGTATCAGCAGAAATTGACGGTAAAAAAGTTACTTTAGGTAAAGCTGAGTTTAGAATTAAACGTATTCCGGATCCTAAAGCGTATGTTGGTAATGTTACAGGTTCAGGTACAATAAAAAAATCTGCTTTGAAAAACATTCCGGGAGTTTTTGCCAAAATGGAAAAATTTGATTTTGATGTAAAACCGGTTGTTAAATCATTTGTATTTTCTACAGTGAAAAATGGAGAAATTGTTGAAGAAAAGGTGAATGGATCAAAATTTAATGATAAATGCAGAAGTTTAATTAATTCATCAAGACGTAATGCGAAAATTTATATTGAAAAGATTATGGTTAAAATGCCTGATGGCTCTGTACGTGAAATTGCACCTGTAAATTTAAAAGTGATATAATAACTACTTTAAATTTTCGTTTAAAGTTTTAAAATAAACTGTTATGAATAAATTAAAAACGACATCACTTGGTTTGCTGATATTTATCTTAAGTATCAGTACGCTATTAGCACAAGATACAGGAGAACCACAAGTTTTAGATGGAGCTTGGGTAAAACATAAAGGTTCAACCAAAAGATTGATACCTTATACTCATGTACGAGAAGATGATGTAATGTGGTCTAAACGAATTTGGCGACAAATCGATTTAAAAGAAAAAATCAATTTTCCATTATATTATCCTATTTCTCCAATTGCTGATCGTAAAAGTTTATTTGAAGTCATTAAAAATGGAATTGAAGAGGGGACCATTACAGCTTATGATGATGATGAATTCAAAGTGAGTTTAACAAAAGCCGAAGCGAAAAGTAAGATGGGCGGATATGAAACTATCCCTTTATACGATGAATATGGTGAACAATATGGAACAGATTCATCATTTGTAGAATTAGAATCGCAAGATATCATGATGTATAATTTAAAAGAAGATTGGTTTTTTGATAAAGAACGTTCTATTATGGATGTACGAATCATCGGTATGGCGCCAGTTAAGCAAATTTTAAATGAAGATGGTACAGTAAGAGGTTATTCTTCATTATTTTGGATTTATTTTCCACAAGCTCGATATGTTTTTGTCAATTATGAAACGTTTAACCGTCATAATGATGCAGAACGTCGTACATTCGACGATATTTTTTGGAAAAGAATGTTCAGTTCATATATTCAGAAAGAAAGCAATGTTTATGATCGAATGATATTACACTATAAACAAGGAATGGATATTTTGTTGGAAGGTGAGAAAATCAAAGAAGTGATTACAAATTATGAACATGATTTATGGCATTTCTAATCATTTAAAATATTACGAAAAAGGCGAGTTTAATACTCGCCTTTTTTATTCTTAATAGTATTTTTACATAAAAATTTAATCTATGTTCAATTCTACATTTTTAGATGCAATTCAGCATAAACAAACGCCCTATACACCAATTTGGTTAATGCGTCAAGCCGGAAGGTATCAAGCCGCATACAGAAAAATAAAAGAAAAATATTCGATTATAGATATTTCTACAATTCCCGAGTTGTGTGCCGAGGTTACTTTACTTCCCATTAAACAGTTCAATTTAGACAGTGCTATCGTGTTTTCGGATATACTCATTCCATTAAAACCAATGGGAATTTCTTTTGAATATAAAGCCGGATATGGACCTTTAATTCATAATCCTGTAAAAGACATTAAAGATGTAGAGAAGCTAAAACCGGTTAATCCTGAGCAAGATTTAAAATTTACCGGCGATGCGTTAAAAATTCTCGAACAAGAACTAAATGTTCCGTGTATTGGTTTTGTTGGTGCACCTTTTACATTAGCCAGTTATATGATTGAAGGCGGACCGTCAAAAAATTACATAAAACTCAAAAAATTTATGTATAACCAAACACCGGCATGGAATGCACTAATGGATAAATTGGCTGTTGATATGGCTAATTATTTGAATTTTCAGATAGAAAGCGGTGCAGCAGTTGTTCAAATATTCGACAGTTGGATTGGCATTTTGGATAAAACGGATTATTTAGAATACATTTATCCGCATATGCAAAAGATGTTTTCCATAATAAGAGAAAAAAATGCTGATACGCCAATTATACTGTTCGGAGTAAATACAGCACATTTACTATCCACATTTAAAACATTACAACCCAATGTTATTGGTATAGATTGGAAAACAGACTTAATGGATGCTTGGCAAAGTTTGGGGGTGAATGAAGTTGCTGTGCAAGGTAATTTGGATCCTACCGTTTTGTTTGCTTCTCAAGATATTATTAAGCAAAAAGCAAAATCTATATTGGATAGTGTGAATCATACCCCCGGGCACATTTTTAATTTAGGTCACGGTATTTTACCCGGAACACCGGAAGATAATGTGAAATTTTTAGTGGACTTTGTACATGAATATTCAGCACGATAATGTTTGCTTAATATTAACCGCTTCAATTATTCCCAATACAAATAATGTAGCTTTAAACGATATAAGCCAACGGCGGGAACAATATCTCAAAGCACTTGAGTATTATCGTGATATTTTTAAAGGGAAAATTTATTTTCTTGAAAATTCCGAATATGATTTTACTGCTGACCGTGAATTTTCTTCATTGTTTGACGAAAGAGTCAAGTTGATAAAATTTAATTTACAAGATGAAAATAATCAAGGCAAAGGTTATTTGGAGTTTAAAATGTTGGATAGATTTTTTGAACAGAACATTGTTACAGAACCTTTATTTATAAAAATTACGGGTCGGTACTTGGTTAAGAATTTATTGAATTTAATTCCGGATAATTATAGTAAGATAGTAGCTGATGCACACAAGAAAATGAAAGTTACCCTAACCGGTGTTTTCATTAGCAGTGTTAATGATTATAAGCAAAATATTACAGGACTTTATAAGCAAGTGAATGATATTGAAGGAATTTTTATCGAGCACATTCTATATAATAACTTGACAGTAAAATACAAAACGCAATTATTTGGTGAAAATCCTGATATTGAAGGTGTTTCGGGTTCGTATGGCGAATCTTTAAAAAGAAATCCGATGAAAATGAAAATTCGGCAAGTCGAGAGGAAGATTTTAAACAAATTAAATATCAATCATTTTTTAATTGAATATTGAAAACATTTGTTACCATATTTCCTTATTTGCGTAACGAACATTTAATAAAAGATGTTGGTCAAATTCCCCATTTTTTGAGTGAAAATTACAATACCAAGTTGGTTGCTTACGATTTAAATCAATCGTTTACTCATACTTCGCAGGAAGCAAAGAATTTACCTATAGAATTAGTCAAACCGAATTCTGCCAAAAAAGTAAAAGAATCGGCTATGGCAAACTATATCAGAGAAAATGCCTCAAAAATTGATGTGCTTAATTTATATCACCTGACAATAGAAACATTTATTTTCATCATCATATATAAAAAAAACAATCCACAGGGCAAAGTATATATAAAAGCAGATGTATATAATGATAATTTGATCAATACAAAATATTCTCACAATTTCATAAAGAATATTTATTACAGAAACATTGAGCGTCAGGCCATGAAAATAATTGATATTGTTACGGTAGAAAACAAAAAAGCCATTGCCTTATTCAAAAAAAGGTATCCTGAATATACAGGCAAATTGTTTTATTTGCCCAATGGAGTTAATGATGTTTTTATTGAAAACAACTTACATATTCTGCCTTTTGAAAACAAACAAAACCGGATTTTGGTAAGCGGAAGAATTGGCGCACCCGAAAAAAATCATGAAATTATATTGCAAGTTTTACCCAAACTGAATTTGAAAGAGTGGGAAATTGTTTTTGCCGGACCTGTGCAACCCTCATTTCAACAAAAAGTGGAAATATTTTATGATGAAAATCCGCAATTAAGAGAAAAAGTAATTTTTACCGGAGAAATAATCGACCGTTTACAACTATATGATTTATACAATAAATCAAAAGTATTATGCTTAACATCAGAAAAAGAATCATTCGGATTGGCATTTACCGAAGCGTTGTATTTTGGCAATTACCTGATTGGCACCGAAGGAATGTTCGCCTTTGATGATATTACGGATAATGGAAAATACGGAACAAAATTGCCTTTTAACAATCAACAAGCGCTGCAAAATACACTTCAACAAATAATAGACGGCAAAATAACACTGCAAGATAAGTGTGCGAGTGCAAAAAAATATGCTGTCCAAAATTTTACGTGGAGTAAAATTACCCGAAATTTGTCTCAACTGCTAAATGAATAATGTTCCGAAAATATCAATAATTACACCGGTTTTTAATGCACAGGATACCATTGCACAAACCATTAAAAGTGTATTGTCGCAAGATTATGCTAATATCGAATACATTATAGTTGACGGGCAATCAACGGATAATACATTATCAATTATCAATAAATTGAAGGATGAACGCACAACAGTAATTTCCGAAAAAGATAATGGTATTTACGATGCAATGAATAAAGGCATTTCAAGGGCAACAGGCGAAATTACCGGAATTATCAATGCCGATGATTATTATTTGCCGGGAGCTTTAAAAACAGTTGCAAATACTTTTCTTGAAACGAATGCAGATATTGTTTACGGAAATTTGAGAAAAATAAAAGAAATAAGCGGAGAAGTATTTGAGCAAACGTTAAAGCCCGATTTGTCATTAATGCCCAAAACCATGGGAATCTTTCATCCGGCAACTTTTGTCAAAAAAAGTGTGTATGAAAAAATCGGTTTGTTTAATACCAAATACCGCTTGGCCGCCGATTACGATTTTTTACTTCGTGCCTATAAGCAGCAGTTCAAATTTGAATATATTGATGCCGGTTTGGCGGCGTTTAGAGTTGGCGGAGCAAGTAATTTAAGTTGTGATTCATACAAAGAAGCCATAGAAATATTATCTTCGCATAAAAGCGAATATGTCGATGAAATGCGGCAATTGTATCGAAAATGTTTGCTGAAAAAAGAATTGAAACGAATGATGAACAGTATGGTAAATATTTTTGGACTTAAAGCCGTAAAAAAACAATACTTAAAAAGAAAATGGAGTAAATAAGTGCGCATGCTTTTGATATACATACGAAATGCCAAATACAGACTTAACGGATTTTTTGTTAAGCTGTTTTTGTTGTCGCTGGGTTGCAAGGTTGGGAAAAATTTCAAATGTTTGTCAATTCCACGGTTTAGGGTTTTGCCAAAAAAAAATATTCAAATTGGTGACAATGTAACAATTGGTTATGATTCAATTTTTGAAATTACTGAGGAGGGCAAGTTAATTTTAGATAATCAAGTTGTAATTGGAGATAGGGCATATATAAGCACATCATCATTAATACATATGAAATTCTTATCAGGTATTGCTGAAAATGTATCAATTCGAGGAACGATGCATCAATTACAGAAACATAATCCTGTCAGATTAAATAAAAATAAAACAAAACCTATTATTTTGGAAGAAGATTCCAGTATTGGAGCTTCTTCGGTAATTTTAATGGGAACACATATTCCAAAAGGTGTGTTTATTGGAGCAAATTCTGTAGTAACTGATAGAATTAAATTAGAACCTTATACCATTTATGCCGGAAGTCCGGTGAAAAAAATTAAAGAACGCGAGTAGATGGAGCAAAAGAAACAAGCCGTAAAATCGTTTTACGAGAATACACACACTTACTTGGGACAAGATTACAACATTCGCATACGTAGTGAAATCGTAACGGCATTTTTAGCTGATTATGATACGTTTGATAGCGTTTTGGATATGCCTTGCGGAAATGGTATGATTTCTTTGCAAAATGCATCTAAGTTTAATGCGCTTACATTGGTGGATTTTTCAAAAAACATGATTAAAGAAACAAAAGCGAATGCGCAAAAATTAATGGTTGAAAATATTCAAACTATTTGCAGTGATATTTTCCAAACCAATTTTTCTGATAATGCCTTTGATTTGGTCATCTCTTTAGGAATTTTTGCTCATATAGAAAATCCCCAACGCTTGATAGACGAGCTGATAAGAATAACCAAACCGGGTGGATTGCTCATAATTCAAAATACAGCGTCCGATCATTTTTATGGCAAGTTGATTCATTTCTATCAACGGATAAAGAGAAAAGCCGGAAAATCGACTTATACATTAAATAAAATTCCACGTAAGTGGCTCGAAAAAGAATTTCTTAAAGAAACCAAATTGTTAAACCGATACGATTATAATCAATCGTTTTTAGGGTTTTCAAAGCTGTTCTCTAATGAGAAAAAATATACCTTGACCAAAAAATTATTTGGCGATGCAATGAATAACAAAAACCGTTGGTTGGGAAGTGATACAATTTATTTATTTCAAAAAAATTGAATAAAAAAGAGCAAATAAAACTCTTGGTTATCCCTGAGCTTTTCCCTTATTTTAAAGGCGATTGGCGCGGAGTATTTATTTTGGATTACATAAAATCCGTGCGTAAATATATTGATGCGGTTCAAGTTCTCTTTGTGAAACTTACAGCAGATAAAAAAGGCGAATTTAACGAACAATGGGACGGGTTTACGGTAAAAAGAGTGTATTGTTCAGATACTTCCCTTTCGGGATTGAAAAAAATATTGGGGTATTTCTGTTTTTTCGGTAAAGGAAAAAAAGCCGCAAAAAATATTGAGGCAAATATAATTCACGTGCACGGCAGTTTGTTTACCGGTTTGTTGGCGCAACAAATTGCCCGAAAAAAGAAAATTCCATACATTATGAGCGAACATACCGGACCGTTTTCGCGTATTGCCAATCACCCGCTTTATGCGAAAATGGCCCGTAAAACGTATAATAGTGCAGCCAAAATTTTAACAGTCAGTCAATATCAAAAACATCAATTGGTCAATTTCGGTATTGATGAAAAAAAGATAACGGTAACCTACAATCCTGTTGATACAACGCTGTTTAAACCAAATGAATCCATACAAAAGAAAAAGCAAATTGTATTTATCAGCCGTTTGGATGCATTCAAAGGCGCAATGAAATGCCTGAGGGCTTTTTACGAGTTGTTGCCCGAGCATAAAGATTGGCAATTAATCATTTGTGGCGAAGGCGAAGAAAAACAGGAGATTATTGATTTCATCGAAAAAAATAATTTGCATCAAAATGTAGCTTTGAAACCGATGCTTACACGCGAACAAATGGCAACTTTGTTTCAAGAATCTGCCTTTTCAGTGTTTTTAAGTTTGCACGAAACTTTTGGCTTGGTTGCTGCCGAAAGTGTTGCTTGCGGAACACCCGTTTTGTGCAGCAAGACCACTTCGCTGCCCGAAATAGTTAGCGATAAGGAAGGAGTATTGGTAAATCCCGAAAATAAGAGTGAAATTATTGCCGGAATGCAGCAACTGATGCAATTCCATCATCGGTTTTGCCCGCAAGAATTACATCAATCCATTGAAAAGCGTTTTGGTTTACGTATTTTTGGCGAGCGTTTAACCTCAATTTATAATGAGGTATTAAATCACAGAAAATAAATATTTAATTGAATGTGCGGAATAGCTGGAATTATCCACAGATACGAACAAAAATATACCACTGCAGACATACTTAAAATGTCGAAAATTTTGCAACATCGTGGACCGGATGATGAAGGATTTTGTTTGATTAATGACAATAATCATCCGCAACATTTTAAAGGAAACGATTCGCCCGATAATGTGCAATTACCCAAATTGCAAGAAGAAAAGACATTTAAATCAGCTTTATTGCATCGCCGCTTATCCATAATTGATTTGTCTGAAAACGGTCATCAACCGATGGAAAAAAACGGACGGATAATTGTTTTTAACGGCGAAATTTATAATTATCAAGCTATTCGTCGTGAATTGGAACAGAAAGGTCATACTTTTAAAACCAACACCGACACCGAGGTAATTTTAACCGCTTACTTGGAAAAAGGAGAAAAATGCGTTGAGGATTTTCACGGGATGTGGGCATTTGCCATTTATGACACAAAAGAAAATTACCTGTTTTTTTCGCGAGACCGTTTTGGCATTAAGCCCTTATACATTTATCATACAACAGAGGCGTTTATTTTTGCTTCGGAGATAAAAGCCATAACGGCGCTCAAAGGTGTAAATCTTGAACTGAACAATCAAAATTTGGCTTCATATTTGGCGTTTGGCACAACGCAAGAACCTTATGGCAATTTATATAAATATATCGAGGATTTTCCGCCGGCTCATAATGGGTTTTATTATTTTGAAACAGGCATAACGCAATGTAAACCTTATTACCAATTGCCGGATGCCAAAGCATTGGGCGGTAAAAATACAAAATCGGATTATGAAGAGTTGGAAATGGCATTTCATCATTCCATTCATACGCATTTACACGCCGATGTTGAAGTCGGCAGCTGCTTGAGTGGTGGCTTGGACTCGTCGTTGATTGTTGCTACAATGGCTGAGCAATATCCTCAAAATACATTTAAAACCTTTACCGCAGCATATAAAAATAAAGCAATAGACGAATCGAATTACGCCAAGTTGGTTGCCGAAACATATAACAATATTACGCCTTATTTTACTTACCCCTCAGGAGATGATTTTTTGGATGAATTGGACAAATTGCTTTATTTTCAGGATTTACCCATTGGCTCAACATCTATTTTTGCACAGTGGGAAGTTATGAAATCGGTGAAAAATGATGGGCAAATTCCTGTAGTGTTGGATGGACAAGGAGCCGACGAAATTTTTGGCGGATATTTCAATTTTGCAGGTATTTTTCTCATCGAACTGCTAAAACGTGGAAAATTCAAACGATTTTTCAGGGAATATCAATTATTGAAAAAACGCTTCACACCGGCAATGTTTCAAGTTTTTCTTAAAGCATTGTATTATTTTATTCCCGAGCAAATACAAAAAATTATTCGCAAGCAAGAGCGGTTGAGCTATCGTTTTGTCAATCCCGAATTTCACAACCAAATTACAGTACCACAGCGGGGGGGAAAGACATTTTTAGAGCATTCGCAATTGGCAATCCAGTGGAGTTTGTATGATTTACTTCGGTACGAAGACAGAAACTCAATGGCATTTTCCATAGAGTCGCGTGTGCCGTTTTTAGACCATCAAGTAGTTGAAAAAGCTTTGCTTATGCCTTTGGAAGAAAAAATCAAAAACGGATGGACAAAATATCCTGTGCGTAAAATGATGGAAAAGACCAAATTACCGCAAGAAATTATTTGGCGTAAAGGCAAAAAAGGATTCAATACACCGCAAGAAGAATGGAAAAATCAATTGGCTCAACGAATGATTGAAGAATTATTCTATTTGGATATCCCCGAAATAATGAATAAAGAATATATTACGGAAATGATTCATCAACCATTGAGTAATAATTGGCATTTAAGCGAATTTTGGCGTGCCTATTCGGTTGTAAAATGGTATAACAGAAACAAAAATTGAATTCATCACAAAAAATAGCACTTGTTTGCGGACATTTCATTCCTAATTTAGGATATATTGAAGTGTATTTAGCCAAAAAAATGGCGCAACAAAATTTTGACGTTTGTGTTTTTACGAGTAATAAAATACCTGCGTATGTCAGCACTGTTGCCGATTTGAATATAGAAGAAAATGCTTATCAAGTAAAGCGATTGCCGGCTCAATTTTCAAAGGGACAAATGGTGTGGAGTAATAATTTAACGGCCGAAATTAAAAAATTCAATCCTGATAAAATTATCGTCATTGGTGTTGGAAAACTTTTTCCATATCCGGTTTACAAAAAATTTAAGCATAAAGAAATCATTACACTTTTTGGAGATAATGTACATAATTACAACCTGAAAAGCGGTGGTATGGTTGTTCGCTTTAAGCAAAAAATATTAGATAAAATAAAAAATAAAGTTTACAGAAAAGCATTGAAAATTTCCAACAAATTGATTGGATACACACCTGAAACAGAAGATTTGTTGCTCGCCCGTTTTCCTGAATTTAAAGCTGAAATTCAACAAAAATATCGCTTTGTCAGTTTGGGATTTGACGATGAAATTTATTACTTGAATAATTCATTAAGAGAAAAAACGAGAAACGAATTAGCAATAGATCAAAACACTCTGGTGGGGATTACCGTTACACGCTTTAATAAAAACAAACAAATAGAAAAAATAGTAGATTTTGTAGGGAAATTAAATCAGTATCAACCGGTAAAATATATTTTGCTTGGCGCAGCAAATGATGCATACAGTAAGCAAATAGAACAGTTGATTGAAAAGAAAAAATTACAAGAAACAATCATTCTATTGCCTTTCGAAAAGGATAAAAGCAAAATTAATGCTCTGTACAACGCTGCAGATTTTGGTATATGGACACAACCTGCAATTTCTGTTATTGAAGCAAAAGGAACCGGTTTACCCGTATTTTTGCCAAGAGAAAAAAGTATGCAGCATTTAACCTTGGATAATACAGGATTGTTTTATACCGAATTAGATAATATATTTGCACAAAAGTGCCTTCAGTTTATGACTGAGGCGAATCGCAAGCAAATTGCAAATAAGAATCAATGGTTGAATTACCGTGAAATTGTTCAACAAATTTTAAATAATTAAAATATGATAAAATACAACCCCAAACTTTGGTTTGGACATATACTTTCATTTAAGCGTAGCGATACCTTGCTGATGCTTATGCCCGAAATCATTATCCTTGGTTTCTATACTTTCGGGTTGTGTTATTTGTTTTTGGTAAAGCTCGAAAACGTGCAAATAGATATGATAAAAAACGCAACAGCCGTGCATACACTTATAGGTTTTGTAATGGGGATGTTGTTGGTTTTTAGAACCAATACTGCTTACGACCGCTGGTGGGAAGGACGCAAGCAATGGGGGGCTTTGGTTAATAATACCCGGAATTTTATGCTGAAATTAAATAATTTTGTTTCGGACGAAAAAGCAGTGGTATCATTAAAAAATTACACCAAAGCATTTGTTTTGGCACTGAAAGAACATTTACGCGATAATAATAACTTGCACGAACTGCCCTTAACGGAAACCGATTTGGAGGTATTTAAAACTAAAAATCATTTACCCAATGCAATTGTCAATAAAATTTACAAGCATCTGCACCGCCTCAATACCGATAAGCAAATCAGCAATGAAGAATTGATTATTCTTGACAAAGAAGTAAAAAGTTTTATTGATATTTTGGGCGCTTGTGAGCGAATAAAAAACACACCCATTCCATTCTCTTACAGTACGTTTATCAAAAAATTTATATTTATTTACGTAGCCACGCTGCCCTTAGGGTTTATCCCCAATTTTGGCTATTGGACAGTTCCCATTACCATGTTTATTTTTTATGTGTTTGTCAGTTTGGAATTATTGGCTGAAGAAATCGAAGATCCTTTTGGAAAAGACGATAACGATTTGCCTACCGATGAATTGGCAAACAAAATTTCGGCAAATTTAGATGAGATTACATCCGAAAATTAAAAAACAACGGTTGATAAATCTTTTTTGATTTACAATAAACAGCCGCTATTATCGATAAATTTGAAAATGAAACGTTTATTCACTACTGTTTTAGTTACGTTGTTATCTGTTTTTGGCATTGCCCAAACAAATGAACAACATCCCGATTGTTTAACGCCAACAACAATTATTTTACCCTTTGAAAATGCTCTAAATCAGTGGCAAGAAGAAACCATTTATTACACACCCGACGATAAATATACTTATTGGTATAAAATTGTAGCGGCACAATCCGACACGCTCTATTATCAACTCGAGTCCATCAATGAAGAAGATGAATACAATGTCATTTTGTTTCAATACAAAGGAAACAGCTTTTGCAATGATGTAGTGTATAAAAATACGCAACCGTTGAGTAATGCCAATAAAAATGCACTTTTTGTAAAAGCCGGCGATGTGTATTATTTAGGGGTTTTACATTTAAACGGAAAAGGTTGCGGACATTATTTAAAACTGGCTTTTAAGGAAACTGTGAAAGAGGTGAAAGCCATTCAAAATGAGTGCATTGAAGATGCGATTGAACGCTACGTGTATTTGCCAAAGAAAAAAACAGTTAACCTTGAACAAAACGTTGAAACCGAACTTAAACCTGTTCCTAAAACTAAAATAAGTGAAAACCGACCAAATGAAACGGTATTCCGGTTTATCAACACAGTAACCGGAAAAGCTATTGAAACCAATTTTAGGTATGGAAAAATTTCGGATGAAAAATTGGACGAAAAACAAACACAAAATGGATTGTTCACAACCTCCGATACCGGAATGGTGCTGTTAGAAGTAAATAAATTAGGTTATTCCCTTTTTAAAGAAACCTATCGTCTAACGGCAAATAATGATACGGTTGAAATTCGGTTAACACCAATTAAACAAGGTGAGAAGTTAATTATGTACAGTATTTATTTTTATCCCAACACGTATGCTTTAAAGCCCGAATCTAAACCCGAATTATTAAAGCTGGCTGCTTTTATGAAAGAAAATCCGAATTTAAAATTTGAAATACAAGGACATACTAACGGCAATAACCGCATAAGCAAAAATAAAAAATACGAGCATTTGGGTGAAGCATGGAATTTTTCGGGTAGTGCCAAAAAATTATCAAAAATGCGTGCCGAAACCATTAAAAAGTTTTTGGTTGAAAAAGGCGTAAATCCGGATAACTTAATTACCGAAGGTTATGGCGGCGACAGAATGATTGTAAAAAATCCGAGAACTATGGAGCAAGCCATGCGCAATATCAGAGTAGAAGTACATGTGATAGAATAATCAAGGTTTGTTAAACACAGCCGTAGCTTCTTTCCAAAGTGGGTCGCGCTTGTCCGGTGAGGCTTCAATCACCAAAGGTGTTTTCTTTACCGGATGAATAAATTCTATTTTACGCGCATGCAAATGAATAGACCCGTCAATATTTGGACGGTTAAACCCGTATTTTACATCGCCTTTTATAGGACATCCGATTTGCGCCAATTGCGTGCGTATTTGATGATGACGCCCGGTGTGAGGTGTAATTTCCAATAAAAAATAATTCTGAAACCGGAAAATAATTTTATATGTTAAACTGCTCAGTTTAGCCGTTTTATATTCGTGACTGTAGGCATAAGATTTATTTTGCCGTTCATTTTTCAGTAAATAATGTTGAACTGTATCTTGTTTCTGTGGCGGCTCATTTTTAACCACAGCCCAATACGTTTTTTGAATTTCTTTATTCTGAAACATTTCATTCAAACGGGCAAGAGCTTTACTTGTTTTGGCAAAAATAACCACTCCGCTCACCGGACGGTCAATTCGGTGTGTTGTACCTAAAAAAACTTCACCCGGTTTATCGTATTTTTTTTTCAAAAAAGTTTTAACAATGTCACTCAAAGGTGTATCGCCCGTTTTATCACCTTGCACAATATCGCCCGAACGTTTGTTTACGGCAATAATATGATTGTCTTCATACAAAACCTTTAAGTTACGTAAAGTGGTTTTATATGCCGGTTTGGGTTTAAATTCCGCTTCTTTTTGGTTGTTTTTTTTATTCCTGTTTTGGAATTCCTTTGAGTATGATTTTCTTTTCGACAAAATCTTTGTATAAATTATGATCTTTTACAAAGATACTCTCTTGATAAATAATGTTATCGTTTTGCAGAAGATTTATTTTGTATTTTCCGGGAGGAAGAACCATAATAAAAGAACCTTTATCTTGCTTTTTGGTGTAAATTCCGGTTAATTCATCTTTTTCGTTATAAACTTCTATGGTTAATGCAGGGGTAAATTGAGAGGAATCTTCGTACATTACCTTTGCATTGATGGTTGTGTAGAGAGGTTCTTCATTTTCGAAAATAAGTTGATAAATGTCTTTTTCGCCAAAACCGTCTTTTCTCCACATGCCAACATATGCTGTTTTTTTGTTCTGTCCAAAACAAATGGTATAATCATCAAAGGGAGTATTTATGGGCAGACCAAGATTTTCAGGTGAATTCCATTTTTTGGCTACATTATCATAAGTCGATTTTTGCAAATCAAATCCACCAATAGTATTGTGTCCGTTGGATGAAAAATAAAGCGTTTGACCATTGTCATATAAATACGGATAAATTTCGTCTTTTTCGGTGTTAATTTCAGGACCCATATTTTGTGGCTCGCCCCATTTTCCTGTAGGTAATTTTTTTACTATGTACAAATCATAACCGCCCAATCCGCCGTTTCTTTTGCTCGAAAAAATAAATGTATTGCCATCGTTTGAAAATACACCCGAATGTTGCTTGCCCGAATTATTGTTAATACGCTTATCGTCAATCTTTTTCGGAGGATTGAAACTGTATTTTTTCCGGTTTTCGGCAACTTGTAAATTGTTTTTGCTTAAAGGATTATCGACATAATACACTATATATTTTCCGTTTTCGGAGATGCTTGTTACTTTTTCATTTCCATAAGAATTGGGCTGACCAACAGAGCGTCCGCGTGTCCAATTGCCGTATTTGTATTTAGAAATATAAATATCCGAAGCAAAGTATCCTTTGGCATCATAGACATGTCCGGTAGTTCCTTCTTTTTGTGTAACATAAAACATATAGCCTTCGTCGGGCATCACAAAGGGGTTGTATTCAGGGAATTTAGAATTTACTTTTTTTCCTGCATTAACAAATGTTACCGCTTGTTTTTTTGGTAAAATAGCCAAGGCATATTTACAAGCTTTGGCATTTTCTCTGGCTTGTGATACCAATTTGGCATTTGTACCGGTTTGTATATATTGATTGTAAAATTTCAGGGCATCTTTGTATTGTTCGTTAAAATGCAAAGCAAGTGCGTAGTAAAATGTTGTTTCCTCGGGCTTTTGTGCACTTGTGCTCAATGACTTTAAATCTTCCAAAGCTTCCTCAATTTGGTAAGTCATTAGCTTGCAAACCGCCAATTTTAATTTAATATTCAGGTTTTTGGGATTTTTTTTATACAACTCGCGATAAGCATCCAACGCCGCCCAATAATTTCCTTCATTATATAGTTTCGATGCATTTTCAGGAAGTTTATAATATAATTGTGCCGATACACCGAATGATGTTATGCAAAGTATGGTAAATAGTAGTTTTCGCATGTTTCAAATAACGAAAAATTTATTTAAAAATCCTAATGGAAATATAGAAAAAAATGTATTTGTTTTTGATATTTTATTTTTTTTTTTTTTTTTTTTTGCAAAAAAAAGATATGAAATTTTATTGTAAAAAGTTATTGTTTATTTATTTGTTGATAAATATATTAGGTTGTTCTAAAAATGATGAAGTGAAAATTTTTAAGAAGTTACCTTCAAGTGAAAAAGTAATCAATTCCGGTAAAATAGATTCCTTGATTACTGAATTTTCAAAAGTTTTGTTTAAAGATAAAAAAATGGTTTTGAAAAATATTACAGACGAAGATTTATTGTTTTATCTTGAAGCATTGATAAATAGAGAACATGTATCTGCCGATGGATTGTTTAATTCTTTTGAACAAATTGATAGTACTTTTGTGTTGAAATGTGAATTAAATAATGATGTTGAAGACTTAAAATACATATATCAAACTCTTTCAAAAAAGATTAGACAAATTATGGATTGTTATACAGAATATGAATTTTATGCTGTTGATTTAGAGTATGATGAGGAAGATAAAATCATCTATTCTAATTTATTGTTAACTAATCCGCAAGTTGTGTATTTTGGATGTAATACCAAACCATTTAATATAGGAGAACAATCTATCTTGCATCCTGATGCCGCGCATAAAATAGAACAGAAATTAAATGCTAATTTTCGTAGTTGTGGAAGAATAAGAACATATGGCTATTACGTGAATATAGTAGCAGCTCCTGGTTTTGCTCCTGCTGATTATTATTCAGTTTTAGATCAAATTTCTACACCAAATTGTCCTAATTATGCGTCTCCAATGTATTGGGGCTCAATGTCATTGAGGAGATTGTGGTGTGCTTCTCAAAATATAGTTTTGAATGGTCAAGATTTAAATTTATCATATTTTGAATTGTTGGATTATTCTACAATAGTTTTACAACCCGCACTTCAAAATCAATTTTCACAGAGTTACAAAATATTCTCATGTGTTATGAGATCACATGATGAAGGAACTTTATTAACTCCTGCCAATTACCCTTGTTATCCTCCTCATTTCAGATACGATCATTCTATTAGATTTTATGGAGGTTTATTGATAACCCCAGTTCACAATTAAAAAAATGCAGTATGAAAAAGTTTGTTAATCTTTTGGTTGTTTTAATAGTGTTTAATGCATCGGTTTTAAAAGCACAAACTCCATTCTATTATGCGTATGATACGCTAAATATTCAACAGGTAATAGCCGATGGAATTTATACTTTCCAAAATAATGTTTATTTGGTTAGTTATTATTCGGATAATAACGGTTTTTCATATTCAACAGTAGTAAAAACAGATACTTCAGGCAATGAATTGGCAGTTTTTACCTTTGATACGGCTCGAATTGTTAATATGTTTGAAAAGAACGGTTTTTTATATTATACGGTGGAGCGTGATTTTCAACCCAACACCCGGGTTTCGCTTATTAAATCAAATGCCGATTTAGATACACTTTCAATTTTTACGCATTCAATAACAAATGTGTTTATAGATGTCCATCACAGCTTTGCATTAAATAACGATACTATTATATATTTTGCTTATGAGAATGATTTTGCCTCTGTTTCACAGCAAAAATTTATTATGCTGGATGCCGCATTAAATGTATTACATACCGATTCCGTAAATGCTCCTGCTCCGCAGTCTAATTTTCCGTTTTATCATTTCGTGAATAATTCAAAACTTTATTTAGGCAATTACCTGTATTCATCAATTAATGTCGAAAATATATTTTATTCGATAGACTTATCCACGTTAAACATTTCGATGGATACGTTAAATCTAAAAAATACTATTACCAATTACAATCAGTTTATTTGTAATAATCCCGGAGTATTTTGGGATATGACTTCTTATGATGGTGTAATTATGATTGGTGATACGGCTTATTTTGTGGGTTTGTCGGCTTACTGCAACTCGTTGAATAATATTTATACACTACCTTCAGTAATAAAAGCTTTTAATAATACAGGGATTAACAAATTTGAAGTAGTGGCAGATATGGCTTATGAGCAAAATTATTTATCATTGGCTCAAAAAAGAAAAATAATGTATAATAATTTTAATGGAAAATTGTCGCTTTATATTCAGCAAGGTTGTTATACACCGTTTTGTTTAGGTGATACAACATTTAGAGAAATTATTTTAGCACAAAGTGATATTTACGGAAACTTAACAGGAAGATATAAAATCAGTAACGACTCGTTAAATTTAATTGCTGTAGATTTTACCGCGGATGCTACAAGTAATTTTTATTTACAAGCTACTTGTTTGTATAAAAACAATAATCCCAATAATAATTCCGGCTATATAGTGTATAAACTTAATAAATATGGTTTCCCTAATTCAATTGATGCTAAAAAAGAAAAAGAGGAAGGGGAAATAGTGTTATATCCCAACCCTGTAAAAGAGAACTTAACTGTTCAAGGTGATTTTAATAAGGAAAAGGTTGAGGTTGTAATTACAGATGCATTAGGGCGTGTATTGTATTACAAACTTTATAATTCGGTTGGCAATTCATTCAATATTTCTGCTGAAAACTTTCCGGCAGGTATTTACTTTATGAATATCCGCAACAATCAAACATTCAATAGGTTGAAATTCATAAAGCAATAAGCCAAACGAACAGAGTTGAAAAAAACTAAATTTTATCTTTTTCAACCCGTTTAATCTTACTACTTTTGTATCCCGTTACAACGAATTAAAATCAGTGTTATGTCAGATTCTTCAACCAAGTACATTTTTGTAACGGGAGGTGTTACATCGTCATTAGGCAAGGGTATTGTTGCCGCTTCATTAGCCAAAATTTTACAAGCAAGAGGGTACAGTGTTACCATTCAAAAACTCGACCCTTACATCAATGTCGATCCGGGTACGCTTAACCCATACGAACATGGCGAGTGCTTTGTAACCGATGACGGTGCCGAAACCGATTTGGATTTGGGACATTACGAACGTTTTTTAAATGTTCCCACATCACAAGCCAATAATGTAACCACCGGAAGAATCTATCAATACGTAATAAATAAAGAACGCGAAGGGGCTTATTTGGGAAAAACCGTTCAAGTTATTCCGCACATTACCGACGAAATAAAACGCCGCATTCAATTACTCGGAAATACCGGTAAGTACGATATAGTAATTACCGAAATTGGCGGAACCGTTGGCGATATAGAAAGTTTACCCTACATTGAAGCAGTCCGTCAGTTGAAGTGGGAACCCGAAATTGACTGTATTGTTGTTCACTTGACATTGGTGCCGTTTTTAGCCGCATCGGGCGAGCTGAAAACCAAACCTACGCAACATTCCGTTAAAGCATTGCTCGAAAGCGGTGTGCAACCCGATGTGTTGGTTTTACGCACCGAACACGATTTAACCGAAGATGTAAAACGAAAAGTTGCCCTTTTCTGTAACATCGAACCGCGAGCCGTTATTCAAGCGCAAGATGCCGAAACCATTTACGATGTGCCCTTGTTAATGCAAGAAGAAGAATTAGATAAAGTGGTGTTGGACAAATTAAGTTTACCTTACCGTGAA
Organism: Flavobacteriales bacterium UBA852; assembly: GCA_002295925.1. Classification (GTDB taxonomy): domain Bacteria; phylum Bacteroidota; class Bacteroidia; order Flavobacteriales_E; family Vicingaceae; genus UBA852. The sequence continues at coordinate 90,150 of DBGO01000021.1, read as the reverse complement.
GAACCCACGCTTGAAGGATGGAAAGATTTCTTGAAAAACCTCAAAAACCCAAAAGATGAGGTAAACATAGGGTTGGTAGGAAAGTATATAGAACTGAAAGATTCATACAAATCCATTGCCGAAGCATTTATACATTCAGGAGTAAAAAATAATTTGCAAGTAAATTTACATTGGATTCATTCAGAAGATGTTACAGAAGAATTAGCCGATAATCTTTTGGAACATCTCGACGGCATTTTGGTTGCCCCCGGATTTGGCGAAAGAGGAATAGAAGGTAAAATTACCACTATAAAATATGCACGCGAAAACAACATTCCCTTTTTAGGAATTTGTTTGGGTATGCAATGTGCCGTAATAGAATTTGCCCGCAATGTATTAAAATACGATGACGCACATTCTACCGAAATGTATCCCGATACACCTTATCCGGTTATCTATTTAATGGAAGACCAACGCGGGATTACCTCAAAAGGTGGAACAATGCGCTTAGGTTCTTACCATTGCGAATTGCAAGAAAATTCAAAAGCATACCAAGCTTACGGAAAAAAAGATATATTCGAGCGTCACCGTCACCGTTATGAGTTCAATAATAAATACTTGAAAGAATTTGAACAAGAAGGAATGATTGCTACCGGAAAAAATCCTGAAAAAGATTTGGTTGAGATTGTTGAAATTCCCAAACACCCTTGGTTTGTCGGGGTACAATTCCATCCCGAATATAAAAGTACGGTGCTCAACCCACATCCGTTGTTTGTAGATTTTATCAAAGCATCTTACGAAAATAAAAAGCGGTAAAATCACATTTATTAGGGCAACAGGCATTAATAGTACCCGATAATTTTTAAAACAAGTAATTTATACACGATTATTGGTTTTACATTAGGGATAAATACTACTTTTGTCGGATAATTTGTTTAGAAATAATTTTAAAGAATGAGTAAAGGACCGGATAAAAATTCAATTATCGGATTAGTCTTAATAGGACTGATACTGTTAGTTTTCAGTATAATAAATGAACCTGACGATAAGGTAAAAGACCGTAAAGCACCTGAGGTAAAAACCGAAAAAACAGCCGAAGAAAGTAACCGGACCGAAGCTAAATTGCAACCGGATACAAATGCCGTACAAAATACTGATACGGTAGCCAAAGCTGAACAAAATGTGCCAATGACATTAAAAGATTCGTTGGCAAAAGCAATAAAAGATTCCTTGGCATTACTTGCCCAGACACAAAAATACGGACCATTCAACAATGCTACCAAAGGCGAGGATAAAATATTTAAAATAGAAAATGAAGTAATGGAAATCTACCTTTCGTCAAAAGGTGGAGCCGTTCAATCCGTTCGATTAAAAAACTTTGTTACTTACGATTCATTACCATTGTATTTGTTCGATAAAGACAGTAGCGAGTTTTATATGAACTTATACCTTAAAAGTGAAGACGGAGCAGCATTACGCGAAATTAAAACCTCTGATTTATATTTCGAGCCGGTAGGTGAAGAATTTTCTGTTTCAGGTGATGATTCTGCCTCTTTTGCGCTTCGTGCTTACATAAATGATAAGGAGTATTTGGAATTGGTTTACGAATTGAAAGGAAATGATTATTGGGTAGATTTTGATATCAACAGCGTTGGTATTCAAAAATACCTGACACCTTTTACAGGATACAATGTGTATTGGTGGATGAAAACACCTTCGCAAGAGCATACTCTCGACGGTCAAAAACGAATCAGTACCATTTTTTATAAATTCTATCAAGGCGATATTGACTACATCAATGAAATGAAATACGAAAAAGTTGAATTGGAAGCACCTGTTGAGTGGATTTCGTTCAAACAACAGTATTTTTCCTCATTCATTATAGCCAAAGACGAACCTTTTGACAATCAAGATGCTTTTGTAGAAACAAAAGAACTGCCCGAAACATCAAAATTTGTAGAGGATTTTACCGCATCGTTTACTATTCCTGTAAAAGGAGAACCAAACGAACAATTCAATGCAGCATTTTATTTTGGTCCTAACGATTATGATATTCTAAAACAATACAATCACGATTTAGAAGGAATTATCAATTACGGCTGGGGAATTTTCGGATGGGTAAATAAATTCATTATCAAACCCATTTTCGATTTGGTTTACCTCACCGGATGGAATATCGGTATAGTGATTATAGTGGTAACCATCATTATGAAATTAATACTTTTCCCAATTACTTGGAAAACCTATTTGTCAAGTGCCAAAATGCGCGTATTAAAGCCCGAAATTGCCGAAATCAACGAAAAATACGCCAAAGACCCAATGAAAAAGCAACAAGCATTGATGGCATTGTATAAGCAAACAGGCGTAAATCCGCTGTCGGGTTGTGTGCCAATGTTAATACAAATGCCCATTTTATTCGCACTTTTCCGCTTTTTCCCTTCAACTTTCGAGCTGAGACAAAAAGGATTCCTGTGGGCACAAGATTTATCAACCTATGATTCGGTTTACGAATTGCCTTTTAGCATCCCTATGTATGGCGACCATGTAAGTTTATTTACCTTACTGATGGCTATTTCAATGATATTTTACACCCGAGTAAATAATCAAATGACACAAGGTGCCGCAATGGAAGGACCAATGCAAGCGCAAATGAAACTGATGACTTGGTTAATGCCTATCATGATGTTGGTATTCTTTAACAGTTATGCTGCCGGTTTGAGTTTGTATTACTTAGTAGCCAATATCATTACTATTTTACAACAAATTATTATCAGAAAATATATTGTAGATGAAGAAAAAATTCATCGTCAAATACAAATGAACAAACAAAAACCAAAGAAAAAATCAAAATTTGCTCAACGTTTGGAAGAAATGGCTAAACAACGAGGAATGCAGAGATGATAATCTAATTTTTCATTAATGAACGGCGTTAATTTTAATTAACGCCGTTTTTAATTATTACAACTTCAAAATAATAATTTTCAAAGAGAAATAACTTGAATTAAAAAAACAGATTTTTTTCTATTATTATGCAATAATGATTTTATTCATTCGTTATTAAGCCAAATTTAAAAAATATTAAAACTTATGAAGATAAAAAAAAGAATGTTAGTTATTATGGCAATAGCCATAACAGTTGTTTCATGTAAAAAAGATGAAATTAAAGTTAATGAAACAACAACTCAAAATTCAAATTCAGGTAATGGTGGTAATTCAGATTATACGCCACTTGCAATCGGTAATTATTGGGTTTATAAAAATTATGAAGTCGATAGTTTAGGAAATGAAACAGAAGTTCAATATCTTGATAGTGTTGTAATTACTCACGATACGATAATCAATGGAAATACATATTATATTTTTGAAGGCACAAATTACCCTTTACCGCAAAATTGGCATTATATAAAAATAGTAAGAGATTCGGGCGATTATTTAGTGAATGAGCAAGGGAAAATTCTTTTTTCAAGTAATGATTTTTCGAACATATTAAGTGAAAAAATTGAAATCTACAATACGGGAGATACAATATATTATATTCAATTTAAGATGGAACAAGTGTATAATTCTGTATCACTTCCGGCAGGCGTTTTTAATAATGTTTACAACTATCAAGGAACGTTAATAGTGCCCGGAAGCTCCTTGAATCCAAGATATTTAGATAATTATTATGCTCCGGGCATTGGCGAAATCGTAAAAACCAATTCTTTTGTATCTATGCCAAAAATGTTTAAGAAAAAATTATTGAGATATAATGTAAATTAAACATTCATCATTTCTTTAATGAAATTCCACACCGCAACCAATATTGGTTGCGGTTTTTTTGTGTTTGAAAATTTTATCATATTGGGTACAATAATTGCTAAAATCAAGGTAAATTAGCTAAATTTCAATTTTTAACCGTTCAAATTAATTGACAATGAATAAATATATTTTAATACTTTTTGCTTTTATATTCACCCAATATTCATGTAGTGTAGCACAAAATACCAAAGATTATCCCTTAACATCAAACAATAAAAAAGCACTGAAATACTTTTACGAAGCAAAAGAATATTACGCCAATCATAATGATAAATTAGCCGAATTAACCTTTTTGCAGGCTCTGGAGAAAGACCCTAATTTCATCGAACCGCACATTTATTTGGCATACATATATACCGATGCAGGAGAATACGATAAAGCCATTGAGCAGTATAAAAAAGTAGTAGAGATAAACCCCGATTTTTTTCCCGATGCCTTTGGCTCAATGGGTTTGTTATTATTGCACAAAGGAGAATATGCCGAGGCAAAAAAAGCATTCGAAAAAGCATTAACTTACCCCAATCAACCCAAAATGATGCTCGAAATGGCACGAAAAGGGTTAACCGATTGCAATTTTGCTTTAGAAGCTATAAAAAATCCGGTTCCTTTCGAACCAAAAAATATGGGCGAGAACATCAACAGTAAGTATTCTGAATATTTCCCCACCATTTCTGCCGATGGCAATTTCTTTTTGTTTACACGAAGATTGGAAACACCCAACGGCTATAATCCTTATAATGAAGATTTTTTTGTCACCGAAAAAATGGGTGGAAAATGGCAACGCGCTCATCCGCTTACGGCTATCAATACCGAAAATAATGAAGGCGCCCCCACTTTATCTGCCAACGGACGATTCTTAATTTATACCCTTTGCGCCCATCCGGCATACGGTTACGGAAAAAATAAAAAGGGCTTTGGCAGTTGCGATTTGTTTTACACTTACCGTGTAGGCGATTCTTGGAAATTCCCCCGAAACTTAGGACAACCGATTAATTCCAATAAATGGGAGTCTCAACCGTCTTTCTCTTCCGATGGTAAAACCCTTTATTTTGTTCGTGGTATATTTACAGGAAGAGGCATCCAAAATCAGGATATTTATGTGAGTACACTCGGAAGCAACGGCATTTGGAGTAAACCTGAAAAACTGAGCCCAAAAATCAATACGCCTGGCAGGGAAGAATCGGTTTTCATTCACCCCGACGGAAAAACACTTTATTTCTCTTCTGACGGTCATCCCGGGATGGGCGGCTTGGATATTTATATGAGCAGAAAAGACGAAAATGGAGAATGGAGCGAACCCGTAAACCTGGGTTACCCTATCAATACACACAACGATGAAAACAGTATTTTGGTACACCCTAACGGCCAATTGGCATATTTTGCCAGCGATAGAGAAGGTGGTTTTGGCGAGCTCGATTTATACTCGTTCGAATTACCCGAAAATGTACGTCCGTTGCCGGTTACTTATATGAAAGGAACGGTGTACGATGCCAAAACAAAAGAACCGTTAAATGCAAAATTCGAATTGATAGATTTGGAAACAGGCAAACTCACGGTTACTTCTTTTTCCGATAAACAATCGGGTGAGTTTTTAGTGGTGCTGCCTGCAAACAGAAGATATGCGCTAAATGTTTCCAAAGATGGCTATTTGTTTTATTCCGAAAATTTCGAACTCTCAAACGGTACATTCGACAAACCGTTTTTAAAAGATGTTCCTCTTCACCCTATTGAAGTGGGCGAAAAAGTAGTGCTAAAAAATGTATTTTTCGAAACAGCCAAATACGATTTAAAACCCGAATCAAAAATTGAATTGGACAAATTGGTGGCTTTTTTAAAGAAAAATTCTACGTTAAAACTCTTAATATCCGGACATACCGATAATGTGGGTAACCCAAAAGACAATCAAATCTTATCGGAGAACAGAGCAAAAGCCGTGTACGATTATTTGGTAGAAAACGGCGTTGACCCAAGTCGTTTGCAAACCGCAGGATTTGGCGATACGAAACCAATAGCCGATAATAATACAGAAGAAGGCAGAGCGTTGAATCGTCGTACGGAAATAGAAATCATTGCCAAATAATACCCTGTAAAAAAGGTTTTTAATTATTTTTACATCGATAAATAAAAAACACATCCAATGCAAGATAAATTTAAATTACTGGAAGATAAAATTGCGCAAGCACAATTAGGCGGAGGAGAAGCTCGTATTGAAGCGCAACACAAAAAAGGAAAACTTACTGCTCGCGAACGTATTCACTTTTTATTGGATGAAGGTTCGTTTGAAGAAATCGGAATGTTTGTAACGCATCGCTCTACCAATTTTGGCTTGGATAAACAAAAAATATTGGGCGACGGTGTGGTTACCGGTTATGGAACAATCAATGGACGTTTGGTGTATGTTTTTGCACAAGATTTTACCGTTATGGGCGGTTCACTTGCCGAAGCACACGCCGAAAAAATTTGCCGAATAATGGATTTGGCAATGAAAAACGGAGCACCAGTTATCGGATTAAACGATTCGGGTGGCGCACGTATCCAAGAAGGTGTTGTTTCTTTGGGTGGTTATGCCGATATTTTTTACAGAAACACATTGGCAAGTGGCGTAATACCACAATTGTCGGCAATTATGGGACCTTGTGCCGGTGGAGCAGTGTATTCTCCCGCACTTACCGATTTTATTATGATGGTTGAAAACACTTCATATATGTTTGTTACCGGACCAAACGTTGTAAAAACCGTAACACACGAAGAGGTATCTTCCGAAGATTTGGGTGGAGCATCAACGCACGCAACCAAATCGGGAGTTACCCATTTTACATACGCCAACGAAATTGAATGTTTAAACGGAATTAAAACTTTATTATCATACATTCCGCAAAATTGCGAAGAGGAACCTCCTTCTGTTCCTTACGAGAGCAATGGTGATGAATTGCGCCCCGGATTAAATAATATTGTACCTGAAAACCCTAATCAACCTTACGATATTAAAGAAGTAATTGAACTGACGGTTGATGAAGGCAGTTTTTATGAAGTTCATAAAGATTTTGCCGAAAATATTGTGGTTGGTTTTGCCCGTTTGGCAGGAAAAACAATTGGTGTAGTAGCCAATCAACCCGCATTTTTAGCCGGAGTGTTAGACATCAAATCATCACAAAAAGGTGCACGATTTGTTCGTTTTTGCGATGCCTTTAATATTCCTTTATTGGTGTTTGAAGATGTGCCCGGTTTCTTACCCGGCACCGACCAAGAATGGAATGCCATTATTACAAACGGAGCCAAATTATTATATGCATTTAGCGAAGCTACGGTGCCCAGAGTTACCGTAATTACTCGAAAAGCTTATGGTGGAGCTTATGATGTAATGAACAGTAAACACATTGGTGCGGATATGAATTTTGCTTGGCCTTCGGCAGAAATTGCCGTAATGGGAGCAAAAGGGGCTGCCGAAATTATTTTCCGTAAAGAAATTCAAAGCGCCGATAATCCCGAAGAGAAATGGAAAGAAAAAGAACAAGAATATGCCGAGTTGTTTGCCAATCCGTACAATGCTGCCGCACGCGGATATGTTGATGAGGTAATAAAACCCGAGCAAACGCGGGAAAAACTCATAAAAGTATTCAAAATGCTCGAAAACAAAGTAGATAAATTACCTAAAAAGAAACACGGAAATATTCCTTTATAGAATTTTAAAAGCGGACTGTTTTAAGTCCGCTTTTTTTATCTGATAGAGAGTAAATCTTCTATACCAAGAGCTCTTGTAGTACTGAAACCTTCACCGTAAGTAGCGTTAATTATTCGACCGAAATTGCGTGCCCGGGCTTCAACAAAATCAAAAAAATCTTTTGAAGAAATAGGCGTTTCCGGTTCGTTTTTGTTTGCCGGATTATAAAATTGTGAAGAAAATGCCAAAATAGCTTCTTTTTTCTTTTCGAAATATGGGGTAATATCAACAATAAAATCCGGTTGAATGTAATAATCTTGAATATAATGATAAACCGATTTTGGCCGCCAAGCTTCTTGCAATTTTCCGTCTTTATGGGTTTCAATTTTTCTTAATCCACTGTAAAAACATGCATCAGCAATTAATTTGGCAGCGCGCCCGTGGTCAGGATGGCGGTCGTTTATGGCATTTGCCAATACGGTTTCGGGTTGATATTGACGAATAACTTCTATAATTGGCTTTTGATGAGCAAAATCATTCATAAAAAAACCGTCTTCCATACCTAAATTTTCGCGCATATGCACGCCTAAAATTTTTGCCGAATTTTCAGCTTCTTTCAGACGCAATTCAGGCGTTCCGCGTGTGCCTAATTGCCCTTGAGTTAAATCCAATATTCCCACTTTATATCCTTGCTTGATGTGCTTAAGCAATGTTCCGCTGCACGATAATTCTACATCATCGGGATGTACACCTATGGCTAGTATATCTAATTTCATTTTTTGTGTGTTTCAGCTTTAAAATTACACATTTTCATACATTCTTTCAGGATTAAGGATATACCGTTGAAATAATGTAAATTTGTTGCGAATTGGAAAAATGATAAAACTAAAACTTTTTAAAAATAAAAAAGAAGCCGGAATATTTTTAATATTCTTGATGTTGTCGGCATTTTATTGGTTTTTAAATGCCTTGGACAATCAATACACAACCGAGGAAAGAGCAGAAATAACCATCGAAAATATCGATAGCGGATTGGTGGTGGTAAATGATATTCCCGAAGAAATTTTATTTAAAGCCAAAGGTTCGGGCTTTGATTTGTTTGCTCTTTCCTTACCGTTTAATTCAACTGTTGTTAAAATAAATTTACAAGATTTTGAACCCAAAAAACAAAAAAACGGAACGGCTGTTTATAACATTCTTAAACAAGAATTAAAAGAATTGGTGAAAAATCAAATTTCATCTTCTGTCGAAATCATTGATGTTTTACAAGATACTATAACCATTATTATTGATAAACAAGTAACAAAGAAAATTCCGGTTCAATTTTCGGGTGAAATTTCTTCGGAAGAAAATTATATTGTTGAAGCTGTTAAGTTAATACCCGATAGTGTTGAGGTTACGGCACCAAATAGTTTGTTGGATACTTTAAAATTCATTCAAACCAAAAAATATTTATATGAAAAATTAGATGAACCGGTAAGTGAAACGATTGACTTAATCAACCCTAACGAACAATTTTGTATTTTAAACCCTGAAGAAATTACATTGGAAATTAATGTTGCTGAATTTGTGCCTTTTGAGATGCAAGTAAACATATCTTTACCCGGGAATATGCAATCGGTCAGATTGGCGCAAACTACAGTTACTGTTAAGGGATTGATTCCGGAAGATAAAAAAGAATTATTGACCGAAAAAGAGTTTAAGGTAATCCCTGATTTAACAAAATCGGATAATCCGGATGAGATACAACTCATTTTGAAAAAATGTCCCGATTTTGCCAAAAAATGTAAACTTATACCCGAAAAAGTATTGTATAATTTTGAGCGCTGATAAATACATAGTAGGATTAACCGGAGGAATTGGCAGTGGAAAAACTACCGTTGCCAAAATTTTTGAAACATACAATATCCCGGTGTTTTACGCTGATGATGCGGCAAAATATTTAATGTCAAAAAATGACGATTTAATCAAAAAAATAAAAAAACTCTTCGGAAATGATGCTTATTCGGGCAAGCATTTGAATAGAAAACATATTGCTGCCCAAGTGTTTGAAAATAAGGATAAACTTATGCAACTGAATGCTTTGGTGCATCCCGCCGTTGGTAAATATTTTGCAGAATGGACAGCAAAGCAAGAAAGCAATTTGGTTATAAAAGAAGCAGCCATTTTAATCGAATCGGGCAGTTACAAAGATTGTAATGAAGTTGTTGTTGTTACAGCGCCCGAGCAGTTGCGAATAAAACGATTGTTAAAAAGAGATGTATCTTCCGAGCAAGAAATCAAAAACCGGATGCAACATCAATTAACGGACAATGAACGTTTAAAATATGCGCATCATCATATTAAAAATGATGAAAAACATTCGCTTTTGCTTCAATGCGATAATCTTGTGAAAAATTGGTGCACTCAATCGCTGTTAATATGCTAAAATCGATTATTCATTGGCTCGAAAATCATATGATGCCTTGTATGTACAAAAAATACTTGGGAATAGATTGCCCGGGCTGTGGTTTTCAAAGAGCGTTGGTATTGTTGCTGAAAGGAGAATTTTCGCAGAGTTTAGCTATATATCCGCCATTAATTCCAATTCTTTTGTTATTGGTTTTAATGATTATCCAACTGATTTTTAATTTCAAAAACGGTGCTTTATTGCTTAAATATTGGTTTATTTTTACAGCTTCGGTAATTGTTATTCACTATATTTACAAGCAAATATTATTTTTTGCCTGAAATTGGCATTTTATTTGATTAACGAATGAAAAAATGATGAAAATGAAAAAATATATCTTGGTTTTACCTTTAATGGTATTGTTAATATTTACTTCGTGTACTTCTTCTCGTAAACTGTACGAAAAAGGAAAATACGAACAGGCATTGCGTAAATCGGCAAAAAAATTAAAAAAGAAACCGCAAAAATTTGAAGAAGCTGATGTTTTTTATGCTGCTTACAGAACATTATTTGTTCAGGACAGTACTTTGGCTGCCAATTTGGAAAATAAAAATTATCCGGCAGATGCCGAAAAATTATTGGCTATTTATACTAGAATGAAGCAACGTCAAGATTTAGCTTTATCTCTACCGCCATTGGCAGGGATAAAGGTGAGAGAATATGATTATTCATCTAAAATTGGTGAAACCAAACAAAAAGTCGCTCAATTGGCATATTCAAAAGGATTGCAATTATTAACAGATGCACGCAGTTCTTTTGACAGAGAAAAAGCTCGTCAAGCATATATAAAGTTTCAAAAAGCAAAAAATTATGGTGCTTCACAATCAGATTTACCTTCCTTATTGGCAGAAAGTAAAAAGTTAGGAACGGCAAATGTATTGTTTAAAGTAGAAAAAAATGCCAATGTTATACTGCCCAAAACATTGAATGAAGAACTCATCAATACGCCGGTAGAAGATTTAGACCGCGAATGGGTAAATTATGACAATTATATAGATACAACGGTGTTTTACGATTATTCTGTAATTCTTAATATCCAAAATATACAAGTGTCGCCCGAACAATTAAACCAAAAGCAATATACTGAAACCAAAGAGATTGAAGACGGCTTTGAATATGTGTTTGATGAAAACGGAAATGTAAAAAAAGACTCATTGGGCAACGATATAAAAATTCCGAAATACAAAACCATCAGTTGTAATGTGGTAGAATTTTTTCAGCGTAAAACGGCGATTATATCTGGGCAGTTGGAATATTATGATAACAGAACACAAAAGTTAATAAAAGCCGAGCCCATTACAGCACAGTCGGTTTTTGAAAATGCTTATGCCACGGCAAATGGCAATTTGAATGCACTAAAACCCGAAACGCGTAAAAAACTAAACTTAAAACCTGTTCCATTCCCAACGGATGAAGCGATGGTTTTACAAGCCGGTGAAACATTAAAGAAAATGACGCGTGATATTTTAGTGAAAAATAAAAATCTTTTTAAATAAAGGAGGCTTAAAATATCCTGTCAAACCAATGATTGACTTTCCACTCGATATATTCGTGGGAGAATAAGTCAATTAATTTTACATCCAATACGGCAGCAATAATTTCCAATTGATCAACCGTAAAATCATCTTGCGACTGAATTGGTTGTGTAGCCAAGCGCATAAATTCACGCTCACTCATTGACAGTTCTATACAAATGGCTTGAATTTTATTTAAATCGCATAAATCTACAATTTTGTAACGTCGAATGGGCTTGGTCATTTTTATAATGTATTAAAGGTTTAACAAATCTTCCATAGTGCAATTAAAGTACTTTGACAGTTTATGCAATTTGTCGGCAGTAATATTGGTTTTGCTGTCTTTTTTTGCATAGCGGTAATTCTGAAATTGACGCTCGGAAATATCTAAATATTTTGGTATTTCCTTTAAAGCTTGCTTGTATTTGTCCTTTGGCAAATTTTTTAGTTTTTCGTCAATGGTATATTTGTAATCGTAATTTTTATTGTTTATATTCGTAGGCATAAACGAAATTTTATTTCGTAATTAACTATTTGTATAACATAAATATACAATAATTTATTTATAAAAAACAATAAATTATTAAAAAATTTTGAATTTTTTTATGCACACCTTAAATGAGATAATAAAAAAATACATTGAAGAGAAAGGAATTAAACTGTCTGAATTGGCTAAGAAAACCGGTATTTCAGCTCAAAATCTTTCCCGCATTTTGCATGCCAAAGATTTAAAAGTAAGTCAACTGTTTTCAATTTCCGATGCGCTTAATTTACCTTACGATTATTTTATCTATTGTTATACCCGGCAATTTAATAGTGCTGATGAATGTTTAATGTCTATCAAATTATTGGAAGACGAAAATAAACAACTCCGCGACCAAATTATTTTGCTGCAAAATAAAATAATTGAATTATTCGGCAATTAAGCCAATAGAATTATTTGGCAAATCCTCTTATATGTTTTATTTTTGTTGCTTACGTAAGCAAATGCTTTTGGCATAAAAATAAAACAATGAAAATAATCAAGTTAATATTTATCATTTTTTTTCCTTTTTATTTATCGGCTCAGGAATCAAACCTTTCCCAAGCCAATCAACTGTTTAATGACGGTAACTTTAAAGCCGCTTTAGAGTCCTACCTTTCCGTTTACGAGCAATACAAAGATGACCCGAAAGTGAATTACCGCATAGGCGTTTGCTACTTAAATACAAACATAGATAAATCCGAAGCTGTAAAATACCTCGAAAAAGTTATAGCATCCGAAAAGCCAAATCCTAATGCTTATTATCTGTTAGGAAGAGCTTATCATTATGCCTACAAATTTAATGAGGCAATAAAAATGTATGAAAAATTTAAAAGCTTGTCCAAAGGCACGGATTTTAATTTAAAAGATGTCGATCATCAAATAGAATATTGCCAAAATGCGATTGAAATAATGAAATTTCCATTGGATGTTACGTTCGAAAATTTAGGACCAAACATCAATTCCGAATATCCCGATTATTACCCTTTTGTTCCGGTTAATGAAGGTTTTATTGTTTTTAATTCGCGCCGAGACGACGGCAGTGAACAATTGCCCAATGGTTCGTATACTGCAGAGGTGTATTTGGCAAAAGTAAAAAAAGGAAAATTTGGCAAAGCAAAAAAAATAAGTCAAAAAATAAATACGCTTACCGGCGATGAAGAAGTGATTGGTTTAAGTGCCGATGGTAAGCAAATACTGTTTTATTTCGACAACGATAAAAGTTCCGGTGATATTTATTTGGCAAATTTTGACGGTAAACAGATTACCAAAGTCAAAAAATTACCCAAAGAAATCAATTCAAAATATACCGAAATTGCAGCAGCCATTTCTCCGGATGGAAATGCCATTTATTTTGCCAGCCATCGCCCCGGTGGATATGGTGGTGTTGATATTTATGTTTCCAGAAAACTGCCTAACGGTAAATGGGCAAAAGCACAAAATTTAGGACCAACCATAAATACAGCGTTCGACGAAGATTTCCCGAATATTTCGCCAGACGGAAAAACGCTTTATTTTTCCTCAAAAGGACATACATCAATGGGTGGATATGATATTTTTAAAGCTTCTTGGGATCCTGTAAAAAGAATTTGGGTAGGAGTGAAAAATATCGGCTACCCGATAAACACACCCGAGGATAATATGAATTTCCGCATTTCAGAAAATGGACGTACAGGATATATTTCTGCTGTGAGAGCCGATACAAAAGGCGATTTGGATATTTATTCGGTTACTTTCAACGAAGTGGAGCCAAAATATACGGTTTTGAAGGGTTACATTTACGCTACAGATTCTACTCAAAAAATCACCGAGGTATATATTTCTGTAGTAGATAATGAAACCGGAGAAGTTTTTGGAGAGTATTTGCCCAATCCAAATACCGGCAGATACGTTATGATTTTACCGCCTGGAAATTATAATCTGCTTATTGAAGCCGACGGTTATTCGCCAATTGAAGAAGATTTTGAAGTGTATGGCAAAAGTTCTTTCCGTACGGAAATCAACAAAAACTATTATTTGAAACCTTAGTATTTCAAAATCAAAACAGGTGTTCCTTCTTTTACAATCTCAAACAATTCAATTACATCGTCATTGCTCATTCTGATGCAACCGTGCGAAGCAGGTGTGCCCAATTTACCCTCTTCGGCAGTTCCGTGGATGTAAATGAAGCGTTTGTAAGAATCTATTCCTCTGCCTTTGTTTTTCCCGGGTTCCAATCCTTTTAGCCACATTATCCGGCTGGTTACATAATCTTTTGGCGCATCGCCTTCCATATAAATTTTGGCAATTTTTCCGCTGTTTCTACGCGAAATAAAAATGGTGTTTTTTTGAGCACCATCTCCAATTTTATGCTTTATTGTGTGTAATCCCAAAGGGGTTTTCATGCTGTTTTGTTTACTTCCCACACCGTTTTTTGCCGTAGAAATAACATATTCTTTCAAAATACGTTGTTTGTTTACCAAATACAACCGTTGGTGTTTTACCGAAACATAAATTAAGGTGTCAAATTGATATTCGGGGTATTTTATTCCACAATATTCATGAATGAAAGAGGCAATTAATTCTTCACGAGAAAGGTTTGGCTTCTTCGGCTCTTCAACTTCCTTCTGATGTTCAATTAAGCAGTATTCGGGCGGAATGGCACTTTTGTTTATTCTGCATCCTGCCAATATAATTGAAACAAAAATTAATATGAAGAATTTACTTTTAAGCATTAAAAATAATTTACAAAACCAAAATGAACTTTTGTTCCCTTCACGTCAACAGGGTTTCCTAATTGACTACCCAAAGCATAAATCAAACGAAAAATTCCGGCTTTGGTTTCAAAAGTAATACCTGCACCAAAACTATAAGGAGTGTCGTGTGTAAAACTATTCACAATTCGTTTTTCATAATAGCCGGCATCACAAAATAACAAAAGATATGAGCGTTGTTCGAGTAAAAAATGATATTCAATGGTTTGAATGCTGTACATTGATGTAAAAATAGACTCTTCGTTAAATCCGCGCAGCAGAGAAAAGCCGCCAATTCTGAAAAGCTCGTTCTCAAATAGTTGATTATTGATAAGTTGTGCCGACTGATTTTTCAATAAAATAACATGGCGGCCTTTGAGTGTAAAATATTTTTCGATATTCCATTCAAAAGCATAAATATTGGAAGAAAGAGCTAAATTTTGATATAAATTTTCGTTAATGTTCGGATTTTTTGCAACGCTGCGATTACCTGCCGATGCTTGAATATTTATCAACCAACCTTTTGACGGGACAATGTCGTTGGTAGAATTTAATAAAAAACTTACGCCGGCGCTTTTACTGCTTACGTCGGCATAGTTGGGTAGGGCAGTTAAATTTTGCAAGTACGATTGGGCTAAAAGTGAGGTGGATTTATTTTCGAAAAAAACCGAAAATGCCCGATTGGCAGACAGTAAGTAATCGGCTTGTAATTTTGTTTGAACCGAAATAAATGTAGTGTCCTTTTTAAACAAGTTAATGTCGAATCCTGCGCCAAATGGCGTACGAAACATATAGGGAATAGATGCCGAAGCAATCAGTTTTTGTGTACTATTAGGCATTCCTTTATAATTAAATTCAATGGTTTCGGCTCTTTTGAGGGCATTGATTAATTTAAATTTCAAATCACCGGTAAAAGATAATTTCCCTGTTTCCCGGTCGGACAAAAAACCGATGATACCGTCAAATTTTGATGATTTTTTACGTTTTAGTTCAAGCGTTACAAAGCAATTATCATTCAAAAATAAAATTTCAGGTGATTTTGCCAATGTAAGAAATGGAATTTTGGCAATATTTTGTTCTATTTCCCTAATGTGTTTTTCGTTGTAAGGTTCCCCTTCTTTCAGTTTAATTTGATTGAATAAATAAAATTTAGGAAAATCTTTATATCCTTTAATTCTTACCGAATCAATGGTGTAAAATTGTCCTTTATTTAAATGCAATGATGCGGAAATTTCATTATTGGCAACAATTACCGAGTCTAAACTTATCTGAGCAAATGGGTAGCCGTTATTTTCTAAATAAGTAATGGTTTTTTCGAACAACTTGTTAATTTGATTGGGTGAAAATGGTTTGTTGTAATAAAAACGTTCTCTGAATCCTATTTCTGATAAAATACTTTCCGGAACATTACCCTTATTTAATTTTGCTAAAGTGTATTTGTTACCTATATAAAAATATACTTTTGTTTGAGTAGAGTCTAAATGAATACTGTCTAATCCGGCAGCAAGGTAACCCTCATTTATCAGTTGCTTCTGAAGACTTTGCAAATATTCCTTTAATTGTTTTTTAGAATTAAAAGAATCCGGAATCTTATCCGAAATAGCGTTTTTGTTTTCATTCGGATAAAAATGATAGACAACACTTAATTTTTGGGCATTTACCACAAAATGTGAAAGTAAGTAAATAGTCAGATATATGCATTTGAAGTATTTCATACACAAGCCCAATCAATAGGTTGTAATCCCCATTCTTTTAATTTTTCATTGGTTTTGGAAAAAGGTTTGCTGCCCAAAAATCCTCTGTGCGCCGAAAAAGGCGAGGGGTGTGTCGATTTTATCACGTAATGTTTCGAGGTGTCAATCAGATTTTCTTTTTGTTGGGCGTAGTTTCCCCATAAAATAAATACTACATGTTCTTTCTTTTCCGAGATAATTTTTATTACGTGGTCGGTAAATGTTTCCCACCCTTTTCCTTGATGCGAGCCGGCTTTTTTTTCGCGCACAGTTAAGGTAGCGTTGAGTAATAACACACCTTGTTTTGCCCAGCAGGTAAGGTCTCCTTTTGTAGGAACAGGAACGCCTAAATCATCATACAGTTCTTTGAAAATATTTTTAAGAGATGGAGGCAATTTTATCCCCTCGGGAACTGAAAAGCATAAGCCATGCGCTTGACCATAACCGTGATAAGGGTCTTGTCCTAAGATTACTACTTTTACTTTGTCAAAAGGAGTAAGGTTAAAAGCATTAAAAATATATTTACCGGGCGGAAAAATACGGTAATGCTTTTTTTCTTCGAGCAAAAAAGCTTTCAATTGCTTAAAATAATCTTTCTTAAACTCTTCTTCTAACACCTTTTTCCACGATTCTTCAATTGTTGGTGTTACTTTTATTTCGCTAATGTTCATTTTTTTATTTTATGATGCAACAAAAAGTATTTTTTTACCGTATAAGCATAAGCCGTTAAAACTAACAATATTAACAACTTGTTAATAAATTTTATTTTAAAGGTAATTTAAATTATTTATTTTTGTGAAAATTTTAATTAAAGAAAAATGAAAAAAGTTATTGCAATTGCTACCGTAGTTTTATTTGTTGTTGCTTTGGCCTCGTGCAAAAGTCATGAAAAATGCGCCGCATACAGTAAGGTAGATAATCAAGAAGTGAATGGGTAATTGGAAAGAAATTACTGATATTCAATCGCTAAAAAACGCTGTAAACCAGTCTTCAGAAAATCATTTAAAGGGTGTTTTGCTGTTTAAACACAGTACAAGATGCCCTATAAGTGCTATGGCAAAAATGCGTATGGAAAACGATTGGGACTTTCCCGAAGATGTTCCCTCTTATTTAATAAAAGTTGTTGAACACAGGGATGTATCCAATCAAGTTCAAGAGCTAACGGGTGTAAAGCATGAATCTCCTCAGTTGATTTTATTGAAAAATGGTCAGCCGGTTTACAATGCTTCGCACGGAGCAATTTTAGTAAATCAACTGAAGAAAGAATTAAACAAATAATACCGTTTGTTTAATGTCGGGATGTAAGCTAAGTGCAACCGGACAAGTTAGTGCGCTTTTCATTAAAATTTTACGCTCCTTTTCCGATAAATTTTCCGGAAGCTTAATTTTTACAATAATTTCCCCAATTCTTCTCGGGTTAGACAGCATTATTTTGTCAGCTTCGGCAGTGGTGCCGATTATATTGATATTGTTTTCTTGCGCTTTTATTCCCATAATGGTAATCATGCAAGAAGCCAGTGATACAGCTGTTAAATCGGTAGGAGAGAAACTTTCTCCTTTCCCTTTATTATCTACAGGTGCATCAGTAATAATTTTGGTATTTGATTTTAAATGGATGATTTCAGTCCGAAGATTTCCTTGATATTGTAAAGCGTATTTCATATTGATTGCCAATTTATTTATAGGCAAATATGCGAAATATGATTATCTTTGTATGAATGAATAAACACTTTTTTTTCATATTGTCCGCATTATTGGTTGCTTCCTCAGCTTTTTCACAAGGAACTATCTTTGAAGAAAAACGAACTATTTATGCATCCGAGTCATCATTGGGTGTTCATTTGCATACCTCAGGCATCGGATTCAATTATCGTTACAATAAATATTTAACCGGATTTACAAAGCGCTCGTATGAAATTGAATGGGTAACCATTAAGCATCCTAAAGAAGTAAAAAGCTATAACCCGAATTTTGATAATGCCAAAAGTTATATATTAGGAAAATTAGCTTCTTTTTCCGCATTGCGATTGTCGGTTGGGTATCATAAAGTATTTATAGGGAAACAAAGTATTAAAGGCATTGATATAGCTTGGTTGTATAATGTTGGATTGTCGCTGGGATATGCAAAACCTTATTATTTGTTGGTTATCAAAAGGATAGATTTAAACTCAACTTTGTTGCAATCCGAAACGTTCGACCCTTATGAACATAATATAACCAATATTTATGGCAGAGATAATGGTTTACGTGGACTTTTTGAAGGAAAGTTTTATCCCGGAATTCATTCCAAATTCGGATTTAACTTTGAAACATCACCATATTCCGACGGATTGAAGTCTATAGAATGTGGCGTTGCCGTGGATTATTACTTTAAAGAAGTTCCGATTATGGCTTTAGCTAAAAATTACAGCTTATTTTTTAATCTTTATATCAATTTTTTAATTGGTGGAAAAAAGACGGTTTAACAGTAGAACATGGAAACAAAACAAAAGAGATTATATAAAAAACCACCTTGGTTGCGAGTGAAATTGCCAATTGGCGAAGAATATACAAAAGTTCGCAAAATAGTAGATGAACATAAATTGCATACCATTTGCCAGAGTGGTAACTGTCCCAATATGGGTGAATGCTGGGGAGCGGGAACAGCAACTTTTATGATATTGGGAAATATTTGTACCCGTTCGTGCGGATTTTGTGCCGTGAAAACAGGCAAACCGCTTCCGGCTGATTTTAAAGAGCCCGAAAGAGTCGCCAATTCGGTTAAATTAATGAAAGTAAAACATTGTGTTATTACTTCTGTAGATAGAGATGATTTGGAAGATGGCGGGTCAATAATCTGGGCAGAAACCGTTAAAAAAGTCAGAGAAGTTTCACCTGAAACAACTATGGAAACCTTAATACCCGACTTTGGCGGTAAGTGGGAAAATCTTCAACGGATAATTGATGTTGCACCTGAGATTGTTTCACACAATATGGAAACAGTTCGTCGGTTAACCAAAGAAGTTAGAATTCAAGCCAAATACGACAGAAGTTTAGAAGTGTTGTATCGTTTAAAACAAGGCGGAATGAAAACCAAATCGGGAATAATGTTGGGGCTGGGAGAAACCGAGCAAGAAATTTTGGATACAATAGACGACTTGGCAGATGTAGGATGCGATATTTTAACCATTGGTCAATATCTTCAACCCACACCTAATCACTTGCCGGTAGCAGAATTTGTAACTCCCGAAAAATTTAAAGAATACAAAGAAATAGCATTGCAAAAAGGCTTTAGATTTGTTGAAAGCGGCCCGTTGGTACGATCTTCATACCATGCCGAAAAACATTTATTTTAATATTTAGGAGTCAAAAAATATCAATTTATTGTTTAAAAATATTTGGTCAAAAACAAGGATTTCAGTATCTTGCCACACATTTTTTAATCAAATTAGATAAAAATACAGTTAACTATGAAGGTGAACAAAATTATTTTAGGAACCGCTTTGTCAGGAGTTATCATTGGCGGACTTATCAGTTTTTCCAACACTAAAGAAGCTAAGTATCAACCACGGGAAGCTCGTCAGGTTGAAGGAGCACAAGGTTATGCAGAATTTATGAAAATGCTTCGAGTAAATCCTGCTACCGGAGAGTTGGATTATGCTTTAATGCAAAAAGCAAGAAGAGAAGCAGTGAAAATTTTAAATAAAAAGAATAAAGTAGCATTAGGCATCAACTGGTCTGATATTGGTCCCGATAATGTAGCCGGAAGAACGCGTGGTTTTTTGATTGATAAAAATAATCCCAATCGATTTTTTGCCGGTGGTGTTTCCGGTGGTTTGTGGCGTTCTGATAATGCCGGTGGAACATGGTATCCCATAAATGATACTATTTGTAACGAAGCCGTTTCATGTATCGCTCAAACTGCTTCCGGAAGAATTTTCTTCGGAACCGGAGCTGCAAATTTTGAAAACCCAGGGGGGCAATTAGGTTCAGGTTTTGTTGGTACAGGGCTATATGAATATGATGTAGCTACCAACACGGTTATACCCGTTATTCAAACATCAAGTGTGCCGAACAATTCTACTACTACGCCATGGTCAAGTATTTATGAATTGGCAACTTACGGTGAGAGAATATATGCTGCAACAAATAATGGCTTAAAATGGGCTGAACCGGATGGAAATGGTAATTACCCAAATACTGATGCAGGTTGGACAAACCCTGTGCATATTGTTCAAGGTAACCCGAATTTATATACCGGTGCAATGAAAGATGTAGTTGTGGATAAAAACGGAAGAGTTTATGCTGCTTCTTCATCAAATGTTTATATCTCCCCGGATGGTTCGGATGATTCTTTTTCACCTGTTTCTTTAAGCGGTTCTTCAAGAATCGAGTTGGCTGTATCACCCTCCAATCCAAATATAATTTATGCTTCTACTACTAAATCAAACAGTTGTTTAAATAATATTTATCGTTCGGATGATTATGGTCAAAATTGGACTGTCATAGGCCCTGGGGGTGGAAGTTTTGACCCTTTTGCAAATCCCGGTGTAAATTGCCAAGGGTGGTATGATAATACTATTGCCGTAAATCCTGATAATCCGGATGAAATTATTGTTGGTGGTGTGCATTTATACAAATGGGTGCGTACTCCCGGAACAAATCCTGTAGCCGGTCAATGGACTAATATTGCTACAACAGTAGATTTTGGTTTAGGTGGTAATCCTTATTATGTACATGCCGATAAACATAAAATTGTTTATGCTGATGCAAGTACAATTTATGTAGCAACTGATGGTGGTGTTTTCCGCTCTCGTGATGGAGGTGACACTTGGACAGCTATTAATCATAATTATAATGTTACTCAATTCTATGATATGGCAATAGCTGCTAACGGTTTTGTGTTAGGAGGATCGCAAGATAATGGTACTCAATTAATTGGTGCGCTTACTACAAACCCACGTTCGGCAATTGAAATTTCAGGTGGTGATGGTTTTGAATGTGCATTTTCTGATATTTCACAAATTGCTTTTGCAACAGTTTATAACGGTTCACTTTCAAGAATCAGTTTTAGTGGGTCCAGCGGAAGTTTCTTTGATGCGGAATTAACCGGTTTATGTCAGAGCGGTTGTGGGCCTTTCCACACAATGTTTGGCTATTGGGAAAATGAAAGAGATCCTTTTGCCAAAGATACGTTATGGTTTAAAGATACAGTGAATTCATATAATGTAGGTGATACAATAACTTATTTCTCACAAACCAATGGTGCAGCTGGTACGCCAATTGCTTTAACTTATATTGCTCCGGTTCAGTTAAATCCGGGTGATTCACTTCCTGTAATCGATTCGGTTCAATCTAAATTGGCGTTTTATGCCGGTAGTTCTTCAATTTATTTAACAAGAGATGCTATCCGTTTAAGTAATGATCCGAAATGGGATTTGATAGCAAGTTCTATAAACGGTTTTTCCGGAACACCTTTAGCAATGGAGTTTACTCCGGATGGTGATCATTTATTTGTGGGTACAACTTCAGGAAATATTTATAGAATTTCTAATTTAAACAGTGCTTACGACTCATTAACCACTGATATTCGATCAGGGTCATCTGTAATTTCATTAACTCGTATTGGTGGTGGAACCGGTCAAGCTGTAACAGGAATTGCTATTGATCCGAATAATAATGATAATATTATTGTTACTTTAGGAAACTATACTTCAGCAGCTCATGTGTACAGATGTACTAATGCTACATCAGCAGGTACAGCATCAAATATGACAACTAATTTCACCTCTATTCAAGGTCCAGGTTCTCCATCTGCAGACGGATACTTACCCAAAATGCCTGTTTACGATGCAGAAATTGATATTAATGACAATAATTTAGTATTAATCGGTACTGAATGTGGTGTGTGGGCTTGTCAAAATGCATTTACAGGTTCTACATCATCTGTTAAATGGTATCCGGAGTCACAAAATGACTTTATGTTGTCACCGGTATTTACGGTTACTCAACAAACTAAACCATGGAACAAAGCGGTTAATTCGCAAGAATACTATTTAGGTACTCATGGTAGAGGTTTCTGGAAAACAGCTGATTTAGTTAGCGTACGCAACATTGAAAATAATGAGGTAAACGCTGTAAATAACCTTAATGTTTATCCAAACCCAATGCAAACTACAGGAACAGTTTCATTTACATTGAACGAAAATTCCGATAATAATTCTATTGAGGTATTTGATATCAATGGTAAATTGATGTTGAAAGAAAACCTTGGAAGATTATTGAAAGGAACTTATAATGAAACGATTGATGTTTCTAACTTGTCAAACGGTACTTATTTTATTAAATTAAATTCCGGAACACAATCGAAACTTTCAAAAATTGTAGTGTTAAAATAATAAGTTAATTACTCGATATTAAAAGGCTTCTCGTAAATTTGAGAAGCCTTTTTAATTTTAATTGACACAGATATGACAAAAATAGCCATTAACGGATTTGGACGAATAGGAAGAGCTGTTTGCCGAATTTTACAACAAAGAAATACAGATATTGAATTAGTTGCAATTAATGATTTGGCAGATAATCATACCATGGCGCATTTGCTGAAGTATGATTCTGTTCACGGCATTGCTAATTCTACTATTGATTATGATGAAGATTCTATTATCATTAATGGAAAAAGGGTTACTATTACGCATAATCCAAATCCTGCTGAATTGCCATGGAAAGAATTAGATGTTGATATAGTGATAGAATCTACCGGAAGGTATTTGACAAAAGAATTGGCTTCCTTGCATTTACAAGCAGGAGCTAAAAAAGTTGTTCTTTCTGCACCTGCCAAAAGTGAAGGCATTAAGACAGTTGTGATGGGAATAAATGATCATATTCTTGACGGTAATGAAGATATTGTTTCTAATGCCTCATGCACAACCAATTCTGCGGCACCATTAATAAAAATACTTGATGAGTTGTGTGGAATTTCAAACGCCTATATCACTACAGTCCATTCTTACACAATGGACCAACGTATTCATGATTCTGCTCATAAAGATTTACGAAGAGCCCGTGCAGCGGCTGAAAATATAATACCCACTACAACTGGAGCCGCAAAAGCAATTACTAAAATATTTCCACATTTGGAAGGGCATATTGGCGGTTGTGGAATACGTGTTCCCGTACCTGATGGTTCGTTGACAGATATTAGTGCCGTTGTGAAAAATTTAGTTTCTGAAGATGAAATCAATGAAGCATTTAAAAATGCGGCGAATAATGAATTAAAAGGTTATATGCAATATACCAATGAACCAATTGTTTCTCGAGATATTATAGGCAACAGTCATTCCTCTATTTTTGATGCAGGTTTGACTTCTGTTGTGGGAAATATGGTGAAAATTGTTGGTTGGTACGATAATGAATACGGATACAGTAATCGTATTATAGATTTATTGGAAAAAATAAGTCAATAAAAAACTCCCCAACCGGGGAGTTTTTTTATTTAAGGAGTTTAATATTTATTTTAGTTGTCAATTCCTAACATTCCTTCTTTTAAATCTTCATCGGCGGGTTCTTCTCCAAGCCAAATGGCAAATAATGCTTTTTTGAAATCCAATCCTTCAACTACGCCAATAATTTTATTGTTTTTGTAAACAACAGTTCCTTTACCTGGAATATAAACAATATCGAAAATATCATTTTTTTTAATAGGTTCCTTACTGAAAAATGATTTGAATTTGTCTATTTTGGCACGCATGGGCTTAGTATTGCCATTTGTAGATTTTTCAAATCCTTCTTCTATGGCTTCTTCCATTTTTTCAGAAGAGATTAAAGAAGAAACAATTACTAATTTAATGGCTTGTGGTTGATTTGCCGCAATTATTCTTTTTGGATCTTTGTTTTTTTCGGGTAAATACAAACCGCCAACATAAAGGTCTATCCAGAGCTTTTCTCTCAATCCTCCACCGTTTAAGATTAATGTTTTATTATTAAATTCTACTTTTTTAGGTAATGTAACATCACTGATAGTTACTTGTGCAAAGCTTGTTGCAGATAAGATAGCTGCAAATAATACTAAAATTGTCTTTTTCATAATTTCGATTTTTTGTTTGTTGTTTAAATGAATATTCAAAAATAATACCTAAATATATTAAAAAGTTCGATTAATACCAATTAACCATCTAAATTGTACAAAATCTTCTGTTGCCGGGGGACGGTTTAAGAAGAAAGGAAAGTCGAAACGAATGGTTAACGGGTTAACTGTTTGTAAAGGACCCCATCTTCTAATGGTTAGAGCAGCACCTAATCCGGCATCCACTCGAACATCGGAAATATTATAGGTTTTTTGACCAAAATCGATATATCCGGCATCTCCAAAAATGTAAGTATCTAATTTAAATGCTCGTAAAAATCGCGGTTTAAATTTTATTAATTTATCAAATTCCAACTCACCGCTGACGGATGCTCCTGATTTTCCTCTATATGCCAAAACAATTGTGTCGGGTAGGGTTTCTACGGCAACATAATTATTGTATCCGCGCAGGTTTAGCCCCCCACCCATTTGAAAATTTCCTGTATTTCCTGAGTATCTTGTCCAATCGGTTGGGATAAATCCTGCCGAACGGGTAAATTTATTATCCATTAATTGCTCAGGATTTGCACCTGCCAAGTATAAAGCCGATTCGTAAGGGGTGTTATTCCCTGTTCCCAAAAGAGCAAAAACTCTTGTGTTAAAGTCTAATTTTTTAGTTATTTGATTATAATTTTTTGCTTCTAATGTTAATTGAGCAAAGTTATAATCGCTAAACAGAGTTGAAGAACGTAATTTTAAATCAATCGTTCCACGCCCTTTGGTGTATTTGTATTTGTGCGTAACTCCCAATGCTATGGTGTTGTTCAATTTATTAATTTTCCAATCATTAGGGTAGAGCAAATAATGTAAATCGCTCGAATCTAAACGAATCATAGATTTATATTCGGTATAGAAAGTGTTCTTTCCTTTACGGTCTTGTTTGCTGAATCGTATTTTATAACTGTTCAATCCATCTAACCATTTTGTTTGCAATGCTACCCATGAGCGTTTCATCAATTTGTGTGTTGATGTTTGATAAGCAACGTTAAACGAAATAGGATCGAACAGATTTTTATCTGCAATATTTGCATCTTGCAATAAGCCCGTATTCATCCAAAAAGTTGCGTGCAAATTGTGTAATTTTTGCATGTAATTTCCGTTCATGTGCACGCCAATTTTCATTCCGTCGTAACTGTTATACCAAAAATCGGGACGTACAAACAATTCGTATTTTCCCCAATCGGGGTAATTCCAAATTTTTGAATCGAACTTAACAGAAAGAGGGAATTTCTTGGAATTATTTAAACGGTTTACATCAGCCATTTGCATTGAAGGATCAATAATTACATCTTTTATTCCCTCAGGAATTTCTACTTCAGCAAAATAAACCGGATTTAATTTCCCCCAACCTATCCATCGAGGCAATACGGTAGCATCGGTCTTTTTTACAAACCAATTGTTTGGAATGTAATATTTGTATTCTTTTTTGTCTTTACTGATAACTGTAAATTCTACAGGCATTTGCATTTCACCCAAACGTTCTATTTCTATAATGTATTTACCTTTTTCTTTTGCCGGCTTAACGGATTTAACAGCATAATCCATGTTTTTGACAGTTGTCAGCCACTGGTCAAAAAACCAATTCAAATCCACATGTGAATATTGTATAATGGTATTGCGAAAATCCTCTACATAAGGATGGGCAATTTTCCATTTGTTAAAATAGTTTTGCATTGATTTTAAGAATAATTCTTCGCCCAAAACATAGCGCATATTATACAGCATAGTTGCCGTTTTGTAATAGACGTGTCGATATCCGCCACCATGCCGTATAGCACCGTTAAAATCATCGGAATGGGTGTTTAAAAACGCATCATCTTCGGTAATTGCATCCAATAAATAACCGTAATAAGCACGGTAGAGTCTGGGACTTACCGGTTTTTTAAATTTTCTTACATATTTACTTCTGGGCATTGGCTC
Organism: Flavobacteriales bacterium UBA852; assembly: GCA_002295925.1. Classification (GTDB taxonomy): domain Bacteria; phylum Bacteroidota; class Bacteroidia; order Flavobacteriales_E; family Vicingaceae; genus UBA852. The sequence continues at coordinate 63,734 of DBGO01000021.1, read as the reverse complement.
AACGAGTGTATCGCCATCAATTTTTGTTAAAGCCCAAGCAGTAAGAAACTGGGTGAAACCTTCATCGAGCATGGCTCTGTAAGTTTCATTATTACCAACTTGCCCGAAAAACCAATTATGCCCTACTTCGTGCGCAAGTAAACCGCGATAAGACGGGTCCATTCCACCGTCAAGGGTTAGCATTGGATACTCCATACCATCGCGCGCATCGGCAACAATCATTTTGTGGTAAACGTACCGTCCAAAATCTTCGGAATAAACTTGGATAACTTTTGCTGTGTATTCGGCAGCGTTTTGCCAACGCGACGCGTGTGGTTCTTGAGCTAAAGCATAAACTACTTTGTCTTCCCAATGTGCTTCTCCAATTCTGTAAGTAGGGTCGGCAGTGAAAGCAAAATCGTGCACGTTTTCGGCGTGATATATCCAAGTTTTGGTTTGAGTACTGTCATAAGGAATAATTACCGATGGTTTACTGTTCCAGGGTTTGTTGGCAAAGTTTTTTATGTCTAACTTTTTGCGTAAATCATCGGGTAATACTTCTTTTCGGTTTATTAAATATCCGGTGGCGCCTACAATGTAATTGGATGCGAATGTAAGTTCTACATCGAATGTTCCGAAATCGCCGTAAAATTCTCTTCCCAGATGTTGGTCGGTTGTCCACCCAAATTTACGGTCGTAAACCGAAATGCGTGGATACCAATGCACGCCGTCGTAATGTTTGTATCCCCAGGCGTTGAAAACTTTCATTCTGCGGCGAACACTTCCTTTGTCGAAATAGGTTTTAAAATCCATGGAAAAAATGATGGATTGATTGGGTAATAAAGGCTCTGGCAGATAAACTTTCATAATGGTATTGTCTATTTCAATTTTTACATTTTGGCCGTTAACCTTTAAATTTTTTATTTCGGTTCCTTTTTTTTGCAATTCATATTTGCCGTATACGGGTTGAATTTTGTTTGCTTTTTGAAGTTTATCGTAGTAAGAACCCGGTTGAAAGGCGTTTTGGTAAAGGTGAAAGAATACATAAGTCAGAGTATCGGGAGAGTTATTCCAATATGTAAGCTCTTCGGAAGCTGTAATGATGTCTTTTTTCTCGTCAATACGCGCTTTTATTTTGTAATGCACATCTTGTTGCCAATATCCGCAATACGGATTTTTGTTTTTCCAGTAATTGGGATTGTCGGCATTTCGATAAGTGTTGGGTGGCAATAGCGGATTGTACTTTTGTGCAATGCCTTTTTGCATCCATCCAAATATAGCAGACAACAATAAAATTATAAGTAATTTTTTCATAACAGGATAAGTCTTTTTTTTGGCGTGTAAAGTTATTTTATATTTTAATTCCCATTACACAAACATCATCAATTTGTTCGTAATTTCCCTTCCATTCGTAAAAAGTAGATTCAATAATATCTTTTTGTTTATTGATAGGTAGTTGAGCAATTTTCTTGTGTAAAAGCTTAAAGTTTCTGTATTTGAATTTTTTTCCTCTGGGACCACCAAATTGGTCGGCATAACCATCTGAAAAAAGAATAATTTCGTCGCCTTTTTCAAGCTGAAGTTTATGGTTTGTAAACGGTTTTTGAATAAGGTGTTTTCCCACGGGTTGTTTGTTTGGTTTTATTTCTATACCGGATAAAAATTCATCATAATTATCCAAAGCTTCAATATTATATTCTCCGTCAAAATTTTTAACAATCCATAACGGATTGTTGGCACCGCTCCACTCAAGCTCAAAAGTTTTCAGGTTTATCTTGCAAAAAGAAACATCCATACCATCATACTCCAAGTAATTTAATAAAGAATTCCGGGTTTCTTCCAAAATTTCTGCCGGTGAAATGTTTTCATCTTTTACAATATTGTTAAATAAACTGATACCAAGCATACTCATAAAACCACCCGGTACGCCGTGCCCTGTACAATCTGCAACACTTACAAACCATTGATCACCAATGCGTTTTTCCCAATAAAAATCGCCGGAAACAATATCACGAGGTTGGAAAAAGATATAATGTTCGGGAATGTCGGCACTTTCATCGTCTTCGAGCGACAACATAGCTTGCTGAATACGTTTGGCGTAATTGATAGAATCAGTTATTTCTTTATTTTTATTTTCAATAGCGTGTTTTTGAAGTAATATTTCAGTGTTTTTTATTTGTAGATCTTTTTGTTGTTTTTGCAATATTTCATTGCTTTTTTGAATGCGCAATCGGTTTATGATAGATTTTTTCTCGGATAAGTAATGCAAATAAGAAGCGCCCACACCAAATGCGCCAAGCGTTAAATATAAGTAACCGCCATTATTTAGTATTTCTATAAGAGAATGTTCTTTAAAAATACTGTTGAAAATAAGCAGTAGAATGATAGACAAGAAAAAGTATGATATAGATACTGTTATTTTTGTCAGTAAAAAGAAATTACCTACCAAAAGTATCATTGTGTAACCCAAAATATATGAAGTTAATGCCGGAGAGGGAACAACAGAACACATATAGGCAACATAAATTAATGTTGTAGAGTATCCTACAATGTAAGATAATGCGAGTGATATTTTGTTTTTTTCTAATAAGTAAGCAGTAAAAAGTAAGAAAAATGTGCCGAATACCCGAAGTAGAAGGAAAGTGCTAAAATGCTCATGAGCCATAGTATAATCGAGAAGTGCCCAAAATGGTGTGAGCCATCCGCCAATTTTGTATGTCATAATAGCATACTTACGGGCTTGCTTTTGGAACAGAAAAGTAATTTCTTCCTCGGGGATAATGATTTTTTTATATTCGCTATTGGATTCACCCATCAAAACAAATATACTGAAAATTATTTTTTAAGGTTACCCGAAGCGTGACGAATACTTGCATTAAGTTCGAATCCTAACAGTAAGGCAATAGAGTTGTAATACATCCACAACATCAGCACAATCATTGCACCAAGTGAACCATAAATTTTATTGTAATTCCCAAAATTATTGACATAATAAGCAAAACCTAAGGTAAGTAACAGAGAAAGAACAGTTGCAAACGTGGAGCCGGCTGAAATAAACCGGAATTTTTTGCTTTTTAAATTTCCATAGTAATAAACAAATGAAATACTTAAAAAATAAACCACCAAAAGTATAAGGATTTGAATAAAGTTGATTAAGAAAATCGTCCAACTTTTGTTTATTAGATGATGATTTTTTAAATAATTAATACCAAAGTCTGTACCGATGATTGCGCCTATAGTAACAATTATGGTAAGTACCAGAACGATTAAAATTACAAATGCACGCAGTTTTTGTTGTAAAAAAGAATTTGAAAATTCACTCAAATGCGAAGAACTGTTAAATGCAACAAGCATTGCCTCAACACCGTTTGTAGCTAAATATATGGTGAAGATAATACCAAAAGAAAGTAATCCCGTGTGTTTTTTCAGTACTAAATCTTCAATAGTTCCCTGTACAAAATTGTAAGCATTATTTGGCAAAATTTGCTCTAAAAGTTCCAATAATTGAATTTGAAAATTATCAATGGGAATGTATGGAATTAAAGTGAAAAGAAATATTAAAAAAGGAAACAGCGACATAAAAAATTTAAACGACATAGCCGATGCTCGCGTGTCAATATAACCGTTTTGTAATCCGGAAATAAAAAACTTTATTACATCGTAAAGCGGCATTCCTTCAAATCCGGGCAAGATGATTTTTTTGCTAAGCCGGATAACCGTCTTAACAAGTAATGATTCTTTTATTTTTTTAACAAATGACATGGGTTTAAACGGCTTTTAAACTCAAGTCTAAGCTTTTAATTTGATGCGTTAGTGCACCCACCGATATATAATCTACTCCGCATTTTGCATATTCAATGATTGTCGTCTCATTAATTCCACCTGAAGCTTCGGATTCATATTTTCCGGCAATAAGCGAAACAGCAGTTCGCATATCATCGAAAGAAAAGTTGTCAAGCATAATTCGGTCTATATTGCCAACGCTTAATATTTCTTCCAATTCTTGAAGGTTGCGGGCTTCAATTTCTAAAGGAATTGATAAGTTTTTTTCGTTACGGAATTGATTTGCCGCTTCAATGGCTTCTTTAATACCTCCGGCATAATCAATATGATTATCTTTAATCATCATCATATCGTCCAATCCAAAACGGTGGTTTACTCCGCCGCCAATGGCAACCGCCATTTTTTCGAGCAAACGGAAATTGGGCGTGGTTTTTCTTGTATCCAATAATTGGGTAGGATAATCTTTAATAAGATTTGCCAAATAATTAGTGTAAGTGGCAATTCCGCTCATTCGTTGCATACAATTCAATACCAAGCGTTCGGCTTTAAGTATGGATTGTGCCGAACCTTCCACTTCCAAAACAATATCGCCCGGTGAAATCGAACTTCCGTCAGAAATAAAATCGCGAACAATAAGGCTTGCGTCTATTGTGTTGAAAATTTCTTTTGCCACATCAACTCCGGCAATAATGCCCTTTTCTTTTACCAGTAATTTGGCTTTTCCTTCAGCCGTTTCGGGTACACAAGCCATAGAGGTATAATCACCATTGCCGATGTCTTCTTTAATAGCGCATTGAATCATTTCGTTTAGCGACAGCATATACAATAATTGATTTTAGCCTTCCGGCTCGATACGAATTTCTTTAATAATAAATTGATTGCCTTCTTTTTGATACAACAGATAGGTTCTGAAAACACCACCTTTGCAAGTTAATTTGCCAATGGAGAAAAATAAGTTTTCATTCGATTTTCCATTGTGAATGGTGGAAAAAGAGTTAACAGGTTTGTGTTTTTCGAAAAATGATTTTAATATTTCTTTGGCTTGCGCTTTACCGTAAACCCCTTCATTTCCGTCGATATTTATATCAATTTTATTGTTAAAATAATTCGAAACAGTATTGTAATTTCCTTGCTTAAAGGCAACGGCAATTGATTTTCTGAAAGCTTCTTCGCTGTTTTGAGAAAAGCCCGTAAAGGCAGTTGTAATTAATATCAGTAATAAGACCACTCGTTGTGTCATAATTTTTATAATTTAAGGCAATTTATGCAAAAATTAAGCCATAAAACATTAAAACAAAAATAAAGTATTTTTATCGAATTTTACGGTTAAATACCCGAAAAGATACGCTAATTTTATCGGTTCATAAAAATGGCTTTTTTATTTTATGCAAATTAAGTTAATCGTCATAGGAAAAACAAATACACCTTTTGTAAAAGAAGGTTTTGAAGAATATCAAAAACGGTTAAAGCATTATGTCAATTTTACTTATGCAGAACTGCCGGATGTGAAAAAACAAAACACGCACGAACAATTAAAAAAAGCCGAAGGAGAAAGACTGTTGCAACAGGTAAACACATCTGATAAACTGGTGTTGCTTGATGAAAAGGGAAAAATGTTTCGTTCGGTAGAGTTTGCCAAACAAATAGAAAAATGGCAAATACAATCGGTGCCATCGGTTGTGTTTGCAGTAGGCGGAGCATTTGGTTTTTCGGAAGAGGTTTACCGACGCGCCGATATGAAAATCAGCTTATCGCCAATGACTTTTTCACATCAAATGATACGTCTGCTGTTTATCGAACAATTATATAGAGCTTTCACCATTATCAAAGGCGAAAAATACCATCACGAATAAAGAGACAAGTTATGAAAATTCTTACGGCAAAGCAAATAAGAGAAGCAGATAAATTTACCATAGAAAACGAGCCCATTGCTTCAATCGATATAATGGAGCGTGCCGCCGGTCAATGTGTCAATTGGATTGTCAATCATTTTTCACCGGATTATTCTTTTGCTCTATTTTGTGGGGTAGGTAATAATGGAGGCGACGGTTTGGCAATTGCCCGTATGCTTACGCAAAAAGGATACGCAGTTAAAGTGTATGTTGTAGAATTTTCAAAAAGATACAGTCAAGATTTTTCGATAAACTTAGATAGGTTAAAACAAACAAAAGTTGAAATTGACTATTTAACTGAACGTGAATTTACATTTTCGGTAAAAAAACATTCGGTAATTATAGATGCCATTTTCGGAACCGGTTTGTCTCGTCCGGCAGAAGGATTTGTGAAAGAAATTATTAAGCAAATCAATGCTTTGGATAATATTGTTGTTAGTATTGATATTCCTTCGGGAATGTTTGCCGAAGATAATTCCGATAATGACAAAAATGCCATTATTCGTGCCGATGAAATTTTAACATTTGAGTTTGCAAAGTTGGCTTTTTTACTGCCTGAAAATGCCGAATTTGTGCATCATTTCATCATTTTACCCATAGGCATTCATCCGGAGTTTGTCAAAAGTGTTGATACGCCTTATATTTTAACGGATGAAGAAATTGTTCGTTCGGTTTATCGGATAAGAAATAAATTTTCACACAAAGGAACATTTGGGCACAGTTTACTGATGGTTACCCAAAAAGGAATGGCAGGTGCAGGTATTTTGACATCAAAAGCATGTTTGCGTGCCGGGAGCGGATTAGTAACTGCTTACGTTCCCGAATGTAACAGAACCGTTTTTCAAAATCAAATTCCCGAAATTATTGTACAATCCGATTCGGATAACAATGAATATCTGACATCATTGCCTAAAAATACAGCAACATTCAATGCGTTGGGAATAGGTTGTGGGATAGGACAAAACAAGCAAACCCAAAATTTGCTTAAATTGTTGATTCAAGAGTATAAACAACCAATGGTTATTGATGCCGATGCTATTAATATACTTGCCGAAAATAAAACGTGGCTTTCGTTTTTGCCGCCAAATTGTATTTTCACCCCACACCCCAAAGAGTTGGAACGCTTAATTGGAAAGTGGAACAACGATTTGGAAAAATTAGACAAAGCCAAAGCATTTGCTTTTCGTTACTCTTCCTATGTGGTTGTCAAAGGTGCATATAGTGTTATTGTTTGTCCCGACGGAAAAATGTATTTTAACCCAACCGGTAATGCCGGAATGGCAACCGCCGGCAGCGGCGATGTACTAACAGGCATAATTACCGCCTTGTTGGCTCAAAAATATCCGTCAAAAGATGCTGCCGTATTAGGTGTGTATTTGCATGGTTTAGCCGGCGATTTAGCATTGGAGGAACAAAGCATGGAGTCGCTGATTGCTTCGGATATCATCGAATATTTGGGCAAGGCATTTAAGCAAGTTGCAGGATAATGAAATGAACAGGTTTTGTGAAAATATTATGTTTTGGGTTGAACGAAATGCCAAGCCCAATCGTATCATTATTGGCATCATTTGGATTGTTTTTGTCAATGCTGTCATTTTTCCTTACTTTCCCAACCGGATAGATGCAGATTTTCCGCTACAAAAAATATTGGATACTCGTGTTGGATTTATGCCGGCTGAAGCTAAACAACTATTTACAGTGCTTGGCGAAAAAGGTCGTGAAGCGTATTTTCTTACATCCGTACTTGTTGATAATTTATACGCGCTTACCTATGGGTTTATTTATGCCTTTCTTTTGGTGTTTTTGTTGAAAAAAGTATATCCGTATAATTATAATTCAAAAAGACATTGGATCGGGTTGCCTTTTATGGTTGCCGGTTTTGATTTATTGGAAAATGTTGGCATTCAAACGGCACTTCTTATGTATCCAAAAAGTAATGATTGGCTTTTATTGGTAACCGTCTTTTTTAATGTGATGAAATGGTTTTCGGGATTCGTGTTGTTAATTTCTGTTTTATCTTTATTTGTAAAGTGGATTTTCAAAAAATAATTTGATATTCTGTTGATTTTCAATATGAAAGAAAATTGTTAATACTTCGTTTTTTTATCGTCAAAAAATGTCGGTGGATAATAGTAATTTTGAGATAATACAAAATTTCATACCTTTTTATCAATGGATTATTTAAGTGAATTAAATCCCGCACAACGACAAGCCGTAGAAGCAACCGAAGGACCCGTAATGGTTATTGCCGGCGCAGGGTCGGGAAAAACCCGGGTGCTTACCTATCGTATTGCTCATTTAATAAATAAAGGAGTAGATGCTTTTAATATTTTGGCATTGACCTTTACCAACAAAGCCGCCAATGAAATGAAAGAGCGGATTGCTCAAATTGTAGGACCGTCTGAGGCACGAAATATTTGGATGGGAACTTTCCACTCTATTTTTGCCCGCATTTTACGTCAAGAAGCCGAACGAATAGGATTTCCACGCGATTTTACCATTTACGACACACAAGACTCAAAAAATTTGATTAAAACCATTATTAAAGAATATGGTTTAGACGATAAAATTTACAAACCGGGGTTGGTTTTAAGCCGAATTTCTGCTGCCAAAAACAACCTTATATCGGTAGAAGATTATAAAAAAAGTGTCAATTTAATTGCTGAAGACCGTCAATCGGCAAAACCGAAATTGGTGGATATTTACGATACTTACCAACGCCGTTTGATGAAATCATCGGCAATGGATTTTGACGATTTACTGTTCAAAACCAATATATTGTTGGCCAAAAACCCTGATATTTTAGTCAAATATCAACATCAGTTTAAATACATTTTGGTAGATGAGTATCAAGATACCAACTTTTCGCAATATTTAATTGTAAAACAATTGGCTGCCGCATATCAAAATATCTGTGTTGTGGGCGATGATGCACAAAGTATTTATGCTTTTCGCGGGGCGAATATTCAAAATATTCTAAACTTTAAAAAAGATTATCCTGATGCCAAAATTTTTAAGCTCGAACAAAATTACCGCAGTACAAAAAACATTGTCAATGCCGCCAACAGCATCATTGAGTTAAACAAAGAGCAAATTAAAAAAGAAGTTTGGACAGACAACGAAGAAGGAAATAAAATTGAAATTTACAAGGCATCTTCGGATAATGAAGAAGGAAAAATCATAGCCAATATAATTTTGGAACAAAAATTATCCAAACAATTACATAATTACGATTTTGCCGTTTTGTACCGTACCAATTCACAATCGAGAGCAATTGAGGAAACACTGCGTAAAAAGAATATTCCCTATAAAATTTATGGCGGAACATCATTTTATCAGCGCAAAGAAATCAAAGATTTGTTGGCATATTACCGTTTGGCAATCAACCCCAACGATGAAGAATCACTAAAGCGAGTAATAAACTATCCGGCACGTGGAATTGGCAAAACCACACTTGATAAAATATCGGTGGCTGCCGTAAATTCCGGAAAATCAATGTGGGAAATTATTGCCAATATCAGAAACGCCGGTTTGGGTTTAAATAATGGAACACTCAATAAAGTATCGGCTTTTGCCGATATGATAAAAAGCTTTAATGTGCAGGTTGCTACAACCGAAGCGTATGAACTGGGGAATCAAATTGCCTCTACATCCGGTATTTTAAAAGAACTGTATGCCGATAAAACACCTGAAGGAATTTCGCGTTATGAGAATGTGCAGGAATTACTCAACGGTTTAAAAGAATTTTCCGAAACACAAAAGAAAATCGACCCGGAAAAAACACCCGTTTTACCCGATTTTATGCAAGATGTGGCTTTACTTACCGACCAAGACAATGAAACCGATGAAGACCGCGATAAGGTAACTTTAATGACCATTCACGCCTCGAAAGGGTTGGAGTTTCCCTATGTTTTTATTGCCGGAATGGAAGAAAATCTTTTTCCTTCGCAAATGGCTCTTCATTCACGTGCCGACCTCGAAGAAGAACGCCGTTTGTTTTATGTTGCCGTTACACGGGCAAAAAAACAATGTTATTTGAGTTATGCCACGCAACGCTTTAAATGGGGGCAACAAATTTATTGCGAACCCAGTCGCTTTATCGATGAACTCAACCCGTTGTACATTGAACATAAATACCCTGTCAACAGAGCTAAGCAAACATTGGGAAAAGAAAGCGAAACACGAAAATCTACACCAATAACACCACCAAAAAACCTTAAAAAAGTTTCTGAAATTAAAAGCAACCCGCAAGAGAGTGCTTTTAATTTGCCTATTAGTGTCGGCAGTTTGGTGGAGCATCAAAAATTTGGAGTAGGAGAGGTGCTTGAATTGGAAAACGGTAAAGCATCCATCAATTTTAAAAATGCCGGAAAAAAACAACTTTTACTCAAATATGCTAAGCTTAAATTAATATCATAATAAGCCAAAACACTAATAATTTTATTACATTTACCGTTAATTACAATAAATTGAAAAATGCTAAATCCTGAAGAGAAAGACTATAATACCCGCCGTCCGCGATTGATAATTCCCGAATACGGACGCAATATTCAACGAATGGTCGATTATGCCCTTACTATTGAAGATAGAGAAGAACGTAATAAAGTAGCACAAGCCATTATCAATGTAATGGGACAACTTAATCCGCATTTGCGTGATGTTCCTGACTTTAAACATAAACTTTGGGACCATTTATTTATAATTTCCGATTTTAAATTGGATGTAGATTCGCCTTATCCCAAGCCCAAACGTGAAGATATTTACACCAAACCCGAGCGTTTACCTTATCCGCAAAAAAGAATAAAATTTAAACACTACGGTAAATTGGTAGAAGAATTGATAAAAAAAGCCATTGAATTGGAAGATGACGAAGAACGCAAAACATTAATTTTCTCTATTGCTAATTTAATGAAAAAAGACTACCTGACGTGGAATAAAGAATCGGTGGATGACGAGAAAATTTTTAAGGATTTGGAGATTCTCTCGGGAGGAAAATTGAAAATTAAAAATGCCGAGGATGTGCAGTTGGAAGAAACACGAGCTATTTTGGCAAGGAACAAAAAATCGGCAAGCTCTAACAACAATCGTAAGCATTACAAAAACAAAAACAAGAATAAAAATCGTAACCGAAAAAACTAATCATCAGTAATGGGAACATTTAAAATTACCGGCGGAAAACGTTTAAAAGGAGAGATTCAACCGCAAGGAGCAAAAAACGAAGCATTACAAATATTATGTGCCGTATTGCTCACCCCCGAAGAAGTTATTGTAAAAAACGTTCCCGATATTCGCGATGTCAACAAATTGATAGATTTGTTGGGCGATTTGGGTGTAGAAATACATAAAGTAGGCGAAGAAGATTACTCGTTCAAAGCCGAAAACATTGATATAGAATACTTACTTTCCGAACGGTTTAAGCAAAAAGGAAGTGCTTTACGCGGTTCGGTAATGATATTGGGTCCGTTGTTGGCTCGCTTCGGAAAAGGATATATTCCCAAACCCGGTGGTGACAAAATTGGGCGCAGAAGATTAGATACGCACTTTTTGGGTTTTCAAAAACTGGGTGCCGAATTTCATTACAACCCCAAAGACTCATTTTACCGTGTAGAAGCATCCAACCTGAAAGGTACTTATATGTTGCTCGAAGAAGCTTCGGTTACCGGAACGGCAAACATTATTATGGCAGCCGTTATGGCAAAAGGCACAACAACTATTTATAATGCCGCTTGCGAACCGTATATTCAGCAATTATGTAAGATGCTCAATCGAATGGGGGCAAAAATCTCGGGCGTTGGCTCAAATTTATTAACCATTGAAGGTGTAGATTATTTAGGCGGAACCGAACATTCCATACTTCCGGATATGATAGAAATCGGAAGTTTTATCGGTTTGGCGGCAATGACACAATCCGAAATAACCATTAAAAATGTTTCTTACGAAAATTTAGGTATTATACCCACGGTATTTCGAAAGTTGGGCGTGCAATTCGAACGTCGCGATGATGATATTTATATTCCTTCGCAAGAAAAATATACCATTGATAAATTTATAGACGGCTCAATTCTTACCATTGCCGATGCCCCTTGGCCAGGATTTACACCGGATTTATTAAGTATTGTTTTGGTAATAGCTACACAAGCCGAAGGCAGCGTGTTGATACATCAAAAAATGTTCGAAAGCCGTTTGTTTTTTGTAGATAAACTGATAGATATGGGTGCGCAAATTATCCTTTGTGACCCGCATCGAGCTACGGTAATCGGGTTGAACAGAAAATATCCGTTGCGAGGAATAGAAATGACTTCGCCTGATATTCGTGCAGGTGTTTCTTTGCTAATTGCCGCATTATCGGCAGAGGGAACAAGTATAATTCACAATATTGAACAAATTGACCGTGGTTATCAATACATTGATACTCGTTTAAATGCTTTGGGTGCTGATATTAAAAGAATCAGCTGACAGATAAATTGTATATGTATCTTTGGCGACAAACAGATTAAAAAAAATTTGGCAAGTTTGTTGTATTAAAAGATGAAAATTAAAAATTTATAGAGATGAAAAAAATTCACATTTATTTAGGAATAATAGCTTTAGCCGTTGTGTTTTATGGTTTTTCGAACAGGATATTACAAACCGCCGGAACAAAAATAGGTGATAAAGCACCTGAAATTGCTTTACCTAACCCGGATGGAAAAGAAATGAAACTATCCGATTTGAAAGGAAAAATGGTGTTAATCGATTTTTGGGCATCTTGGTGCGGACCGTGTAGAAGAGAAAACCCAACAGTGGTAAAAGCGTATGAAATGTTTAAAGACAAAAAGTTCATCAACGGAAAAGGATTTACCGTCTTTAGCGTTTCGTTAGACCAAAGTGCCGACCGTTGGAAAAAAACCATTAAACAAGATAATCTTTCGTGGCCTTATCATGTAAGCGATTTAAAAGGATGGAATGCCGCACCGGCAAAGGTTTATGGTGTTTATTCAATTCCTTATAATTTTTTGATAGATGGCGATGGAATTATTGTGGCAAAAAACCTTCGCGGACAAAACCTTATCAATACCTTAAACAAATTTGTAAAACAAAAAGGTAAAAAATAAAAAACAAGATTGCTTGATAAAAAAAACGTCTCCTAAATGGGAGACGTTTTTTTATTGTTGTTATTTTAGGAAGATTAATTAGAAACTCCAATCGTATTGGTCGAGTTCTAAAATACAGTTGGTCAATAAATCAATACTTCCTTTAATATCGTGTTTATTTGCCATTTCTATCACTTGGTGAATATGGCGAGTAGGAATGGATACCGCACCCGATATGGCTCCTCCGGGGTTCATTCGCTGAATACCTGCTGTGTCTGTTCCACCGGCAGGTAAAATTTCGGTTTGCCATTTGATATTGTGCTTGTCGGCAATTTGTTTCATATATTTTACCATGCGATAATCGCAGATGGTTGAAGAGTCCATAATTTTAATAGCCGTTCCGTCGCCTAATTTTGTTACCATTTCCTCGGGCTTCGCACCCGGAACATCATAAGCTATTGTGGTGTCTAATCCAAAGCCAAAATCGGGTTCAATTTCTAATGCGGCAATATTTGCCCCTCTGATGCCTACTTCTTCTTGAACGGTGAAAACAGCATACAAATCGTAAGGCAATTCTTTACCTTTTAATGCTTTAAGCGTTTCTATCAATACAAAAACCGATACACGATTGTCCAACGATTTGCAGTTTACACATTCGCCCATTTCTATAAGTTTTCTTTCGCGCGTGATAGGGTCGCCAACCGAAACAATTTTTTCAACTTCTTCTTTGGGCATACCCAAATCAATAAAATAATCGGTTGTTTTAGGCATTTTTGTTCTTTCTTCGGGCGACATTACATGAATGGGTTTGGAACCCATTACACCAATTACATCTTTTTTTCCGTGTATAATAACCCGTTGAGCGGTAAGCGTTTTAGGGTCGAAACCACCCAAGGTATGAAAACGAACAAATCCTTTATCATCTATATGAGTAACAATAAAACCAATTTCGTCCATGTGCGCACCTACCATTACTTTTTTATTTTCTTTTCCTTTGCGGATGGCACGAACATTTCCCATGTTGTCCACTTGGTATTCATCTACCAGCGGGGTAATTTCTCTAATTACGATTTCTCTGATGCGTTGCTCAAAACCAGGCGCTCCGGCAACTTCTGCAATTTCTGCTAATAAACTTACATTAATCGGCATATATTTATAATTTTATTGAGTTACAAATTAAAAGTTTTAATCGATGTAGCTTAATTTCAGCATATTGGATTGTCCTTTTTCTGAAATTGGCATACTGGCAATATTAATAATTAAATCGCCTTCTTTTACACATCCGTGTTTTTTCAAAATATATTTTATATCGGCAATGGTATGGTCGGTACTCACGAATTTATCGTAATAAAACGCTTTGACTCCCCAAACCAAGCTAAGCATGGATAATATCTTGTAATTTCCGGTAAATACATACACACCTGCCTTTGGGCGGAAACTGGAAATTTTAAATCCGGTGTATCCACTGTGTGTCATTGTTACAATAGCCGATGTGTTTGTTCGCTGTGCCAAACGGCAAGCGTTGTAACAGATAGAATCGGTAATGAATCGTTCTTCATTCATTTCCGGCGGATATTCGTGGTGATAAATACCCTCGTATCGTTCAACATCTTTTACTATTCGGGTCATTACTTCAATTACTTCAATAGGGTATTTTCCTACGGAAGTCTCGGCACTGAGCATTACGGCATCTGCACCATCCATCACGGCATTGGCAACATCATTTACTTCGGCTCGTGTTGGTCTGATGTTGGTAATCATTGTTTCCATCATTTGGGTGGCAATAATTACCGGTTTGGCATATTTTATCGATTTTTTAACCAATTCTTTTTGCACAAGCGGAACTTCTTCCATAGGTATTTCAACCCCCAAATCACCGCGGGCAACCATAATGGCATCGGTAGCTTTTATAATATTGTCAATATCTTCGAGTGCTTCGGGTTTTTCAATTTTTGCTACAATGCGCGAATCAGAATTGTTTTTATTTAAAATTTCTCTTAGTTCTTCAATATCTTTTGCATTACGCACAAAAGACAAACCTATCCAATCTACCTGTTGGGTAAGAACAAATTCAAGGTCTTTTAAATCTTTTTCTGTCAAACAAGGTAAAGATATTTTTGTATTGGGCAGGTTTACTCCTTTGTTGGAAAATAATTCTCCGCCATAAATTACTTTTGCTTTTACCGTATCTTTTTTGTTTGTTTCGGTAATTTCCAATTGTAATTTTCCGTCATCGAGCAAAATGAGTTCACCTTTTTCAACATCCTTCGGAAAGTTGAGGTAATTCATGTACACTGTATTGTTGCTTCCGTCGGCCTCAGGATTGTTGGTAAAAGTGAGTATATCGCCGGTGTTGAGTAATAATGGTTCGTTGGTTATTTTTCCGATACGGATTTTAGGTCCTTGCAAATCGGCTAAAATGGCGGTGTGAATTTTCAACTCTACATTTAATTCCCGTATTGTTTCAATTATTTTTTTGTATTCTTCGTGTTTTCCGTGCGAAAAATTTAGCCGGCATACATTTAATCCTTTTTCTATCATTGCTTTTAAAACTTCTTTTTTAGAAGATGCCGGTCCTATTGTGGCAACGATTTTGGTTTTTTTATCTACGAATTTCATATTTCTAAAATATTAAATAATCTTTTGATTTTAATTCTTCTACATTTATGGGCAATGCCGTAAGCACATTGTTTAAACTTCTTAATTTATCCACATATTCGTCAATATCTACAAAATCTATATTTCCTTTTATCATTAACAAGTAATCAAAATTTTTGAACTCCTTAACCAAAAATCCTTGTTTTCCTTTATTGCCTAATAAGTAAAAATCCAACAGGTTTTCATCGTCAGCAAAGGTGTACATCGGAAAATGATCGGTTTTGCCTTTTATTGTTAAAGTATAATCATCTGCCGTGCGATAAAAATCAAAATTTAAGCTTTTGTTTATTTCGTAACAAAGTTTGTAATCTTTGGAATGACTGGCAATGCCGATGAGTAAAAAATCGAGCAATTCCTCTTCTGACCAGTCAAGCGTAAACTTTGCCATTTTGCAGATAAATTTTTGATAAAGGTAAAAATATTCAGGCAATCCATAGCATAAAATATTGAATTGTGCATAAAATTTAATATTCGCTTTATAAAATCGTATTATTAAGGACTTTTAACACCTAAAAAGTCAAAGTGCCGGGCTTATTGGATAATTTCGTAAAAACGAATAACTTAACCCGTACTGATGCTCAAAAAATACTCACTGCAAATTCTGATAAGCATTATTACCTTGGCTTTGCTGGGATTGATTTTCTTGCAAATTTATTGGGTGAACAGTGCTGTTACGCTCAAAGAAGAAGAATTTGCCCAAACCGTAAAATCGGCGTTGTACGATATTGCTTTAAGCGTAGAAAAATACGAAGCCAAACGCCGGATGATGTTGGGCAAGGATTTAAATTCCAAGCTAAAAGGTGTTGAGGTAAAAAAAGATGCCAATGGCAATATTGTGTTTAAAAAGGAAGAATTGGAAGGGCAAATGCCTTCAGAATACGGAAGCTTGAAATACAAATTTGGAGTAACTTATCAAGGAACGCGAAATATTCCCGACGAAGAACTGGATGAATTTTTAAGTGTGCTTTACGAGTATAACCGTCCCCGAAGTTTTGAAGAACGCGTGCCGGCAAATGCTCTGGATTCTATCATTAAGGTAGAGTTAAATCATCGTGGAATAAATGCCGGCTATCGCTTTGGTGTGTTTGATATGTTTGGCAATCCGGTATTTGCACAAAAAAACAATCTTACCAAATACAACCCCAAGAGTTTTACCGTTCAGCTTTTTCCAAACGATTTTTTTGGCAATCCTTATTATTTGAGTTTAGTGTTTCCTTACAAAAAAACATTCTTACTCAAAAGTATGAGTTGGGTATTGGCATCGTCGGTTGTATTTTTGTTAATTATTATCGGTGCATTTTATTTCAGTATTCACACCATTTTGCGTCAAAAAAAGCTTTCGGCAATAAAAAATGATTTCATCAGCAATATGACGCACGAACTGAAAACGCCCATATCTACCATTTCATTGGCTTGCGAAGCATTGTCCGACCCTGATATTTCCAAAATGGAACAAGCAAAAAACAATTACTTGCGCATGATTAAGCAAGAAAATGAACGCTTGGCACTTTTAGTAGAAAATGTTTTGAAAAGCGCCCTTTGGGACAAACCCGACTTAAAACTAAAGTTTGACCCCATTGATGTACATCAAATTATAGATAAAGTAAAAGACAACATTGAAATTCAAGCCATCAATAAAGGTGGAAATATCATTACCAAGCTAAATGCCGAGAATCACCAGATAATAGCCGATAAGGTGCATATAACAAACGTTATTTATAATTTGCTCGATAACGCCATAAAATACACGCCCGAAAAGCCGGTGATAACTATCCAAACCAAGAACCACAAACAAGGAATTTTAATTGAAGTTGCCGATAATGGTGTAGGAATACCCAAAGAACACCACGCAAAAATTTTCGATAAATTTTACCGCATTCCTACCGGAAATATACATAATGTAAAAGGATTTGGACTTGGATTGAATTATGTAAAAGCAATCGTTGAAAAGCATAACGGAACCATAACTTTGCAAAGCGAAGTTGGGAAAGGAACAAAATTCATCATATATTTACCTTTTGAAAATACTTGTACTAACGAAAATGACTGAAAATGGATAAAATACGCGCATTATTGGTAGAAGACGACCCCAATTTGGGAAATTTACTCAAAGAATACCTAACCGTAAAAGGCATAGTAACAGATTTGGCTCAAGACGGAAAATCCGGATTGAAAAAATTTCACTCCAACAGTTATGATATTTGCATTTTAGATGTAATGATGCCCGAAATGGACGGTATAACTTTAGCCAAAGAAATTCGTAAAGAAAACCAACAAATTCCTATTATATTTTTAACGGCAAAAAGTATGAAAGACGATAAACTCGAAGGGTTTAAAGCCGGAGCCGACGATTATATTACCAAGCCCTTTAGTATGGAAGAGTTGCTGGCGCGAATCAATGCGGTAATGCGCAGAGCCAAAGGGGTATATAATGAAGAGCAAAACGAATTTAAAATAGGAAAATATACCTTTAATTACAACGAACAAACATTAAAAATAGGCGATAAAGTATCTAAACTTACGTCTAAAGAAAATGAGTTGTTGCGCTTATTGGTGTTGAACAAAAACAAAGTAATGGATCGAAACGAGGCGCTTATAAAAATTTGGGGAGACGATTCTTATTTTAATGCCCGAAGCATGGATGTGTATATTACTAAACTGCGCAAACACTTAAAAGACGACCCGAATATCGAAATTATAAACATTCACGGAAAAGGATTTAAACTGCTTGAAAAATCAAATTGACAAAAATCATTTTAAATACCGAAAATGGTTATTATATTTGAAAAAACAAAAAAACAATGATTAATACAATTTTCGTACCCACCGATTTCTCAGAAGATGCCGATAAAGCGCTCAAATATGCTTTGGAATTGGCACGCAAAGCAAAAGCTAAAATAATAGTTTTTAACAGTTATGAAATTCCTTACTCAACTTCCGGAATGATTGTTTCGGTTACCGATGTGTTGAAAGAAGATGCACAAAGAGGCATCGATGATACATTAATTAAAATTAAGGAGTGGGGCTACAATGATGTGCAAACCGAAGGATATATAAAATCCGGAGGTGCAATTGCAACCATTACCGAGCAGTCCGTTGAAAAAAATGCCGACTTAATTGTTATGGGAACAAAAGGAGCCAGCGGAATACAAGAAGTATTAATTGGTTCCAACACACAAGGCGTGATACAAAACTCTGATATTCCTGTATTGGCAATACCAAAAACATCGCAGTACAAAGAAATTGAAAAAATTACCTTTGCAGCCGATTATAAAGAGATTGACAACTTTGACACATTGAATATTCTTAAAGATTTTGCCAAACTTTACGATGCCGAAATTCAGATACTAAACGTCATTACCAAGCCCGAAGAGAAGGCTAAAATTCAAGATGCCATAGAAGCATTGGATTTGGAAGAATTTTTATTAGACATAAAACACGAATATTATTACGAAGAAAATGATGATGTAGTATCCGGAATTACCGGTTTTGTAGAGCAAAACAGCGATATGGTTGCCGTTTATGCCCGTAAACACGGATTTTTAGAGAAAATCTTTAAAAAGAGTGTAACTAATCAGTTGGCATTTCACAGTAAAAAACCATTATTAGCCATTAAAGAAAAATAATTCACCAAACAAAACAAAAATATTATGTTATCACCAACAATTGAAAAAGCATTAAACAATCAAGTAAAAATAGAAGCCAATTCATCACACTTATACTTAGCAATGGCTTCATGGGCAGAAACCAAAGGATTAAACGGAACCGCTCAGTTTCTTTACAAGCATTCCGACGAAGAGCGTATGCATATGCTTAAATTAGTACAATACATTAATGAGCGTGGCGGTATTGCCGAAATTCCTGCATTGGAAAAACCCGAAGCATCTTTCGAATCATTAAACGCAGTATTCCAAAAACTTTTGGAACACGAAATTATGGTTACCGGCGAAATAAATAAAGTAGTGGAGATTTGCTTAAACGAAAAAGATTATACCACACACAACTTTATGCAATGGTATGTTGCCGAACAAATAGAAGAAGAAGCATTGGCACGAACCATAATGGATAAATTACACCTTATTGGTAACGATAAAGGCGGTTTATATCTTTTCGACCGAGATATACAATCGCTTTCAATGGCAGTTGAAAAAAATGTATAAAAAAATAGACTATCAAAGATTTATAAATTTACTGAAAAGGTCAACTCAAGAGTTGACCTTTTTAGGTATGATAAATGATTCTAATTCTTAATTAGATATTTAATTTTTAATATTTAAAATATTTGTGTTTTAAATTAACTATTAACTTAAGCTTTATACACTATTATCATTATTAAAATAGAAATATAAATTAAACATGAGAAAAATACTATTATTGTAATACTACCCAAAAACTGGACCACAGGTTAAAGTGAAAAAAGTATTAACTTTAAACCTGAAAATATGAAAAGAACAAGAAGAAAATTCATTGCAGCTTATAAAGCTAAAGTAGCAATAGAAGCAATAAAAGAAAGAGAAACGCTAAACGAATTGGCTATGCGTTTTGAGGTACACCCCAACCAAATATCACAATGGAAACGAGAGTTTATAGAACAATCAGAAAAAGTATTCAGCAGTTCGGAGAAGTCCAAAGAGCAGAATGAAGCTGAAACCGAACGTCTCTACAGCAAGATAGGGAAATTGGAAGTAGAGAACTTTTCAAAAAAAAAAAGCTTATACAAATTAGGCCTGTAGAGGTTCGACATAAGATGGTTGATCGAAGTTATACAAAGCTGAGTGTAAGAAAACAGTGTACCTTATTGCAGATAAGTAGGAGCAGTTTCTATTATAAACCGGTTGAACTTTATCTAAAAGCTGCTTAATGATTAACAATAAATCAATAATTATTAAATTAGCAACATCTAATCTGTGGTACTAAAAATTGGGAGTACTACATGTTGTAAAGTAATAAAATGGGAAATAGAATTAAAATAGAATTAGAAATGCTGAAAGAAAATAGACCTATTAATATAGGAGAATTAAGGTTAGAAATGAAAAATAGGAATGTATTGGAAGTTACTGGTTGGTCACAATACAAAAATTTTGATAATTTAACTAAACAAAAAACATTAAATGAGCTTAAAGAGCTTAAAGACTTATTTATTAAAATAGTAAATGCTTTTCCAACTTTAAAAAACTTCATTGTAAATAAATCTATAATATTTAATCTTTATTTTGATGATTATGGAAAAGCTTCAATACCAATATGTTCAGAAAAAAATTGTAAAGTGGAATGGATGATAAATTTAAAATAAAGATGATCAAATAATAATAATTACGGAATAATAATGATTGTTAAAAACTTGTTTAATAACTTTTTAATCTCTTTTTTGGGTAAATCCGAATACTTTAATTAACTTTAACCCATAGTGGTTAACATTTAATTGACCAACCATTTATATGATTGGTCAATTTTTTATCAAAAAAAATTAAAGAGTGAAGAAGTATTTTTTTATAATATTAACAATTGTATTTACCGTATTATCGGCACAAAATGCAAAAGCACAATTTTGGAAAAAAGACAAAGGTGTAAATACGGCTTCAGCAACTCGTCACAATCCTAATTTAGATAAGAAAAAGAAGAAAAAGAAAAAAGGCAGAGATGCTTTTACGCACAAAACCAAATGGCGTTCGAATGTTAAAGTATCGCGCAAACCATTAGTTAAAAACAAGAAAAACCTCTACAAACATTGGTCAAGTGCCAAGTTTAAAAAGAAAATGAATAAGCGAGACAAAAATTTTGCTTCTCGCAGAAGATATAAGAAGCTACAGAAATCAAGCTCCGGAGCCGCAATGGCAAAAAATCCCAAAAAATCATCGGGAGGCGGACGTAAAGGAAAACCCGGAAAGGGTGGTATGAAAGGCAAGAAAAAATAATTTCTTGCTTTTTTTATTTACCTATATTTTCAATCAAAAGGATAATTTCTTCAAAATTTATACATTCAGGATAAAACTCAACCAATTCGGTTACTTCCGAAGCGTCTGAATGTATTGCCTTTTCCATGTGTTTAACAGCATCTGTAATATCGTTTTTCATTAAATAATAAGCCGTAAGGCGATAATGATACAAGGCATAATCAGCATGTTGTTCCAAACCTTTGTGCAGCACTTCAATGGCGTGCTCAATATCTAAATATTCTCTGAAAGTTTCGGCAAGGTCGAGCCAAATGCTTTTTGTGTCGGGTAGCAGTTGAATGACTTTCGAATAAGCCAAAATAGCTTCTTCGTAAAACCCGTTGGCTTTAAGAATATCACCAAAAATATATTGAAAATCGGCATTTTTTTCATCCAATTCAACGCCTTTTTTAGCAAAAAACAAAGCCGACTTGTTTTGCCCCAACTCAT
This sequence comes from Flavobacteriales bacterium UBA852, assembly GCA_002295925.1. Classification (GTDB taxonomy): domain Bacteria; phylum Bacteroidota; class Bacteroidia; order Flavobacteriales_E; family Vicingaceae; genus UBA852. The sequence goes on along the minus strand of DBGO01000021.1, from coordinate 41,966 downwards.
TGTAAGAAACAGCCATTCCCATATAAGCATCAGAATATATCGGGTTTAGTGCTATGGCTTTTTTATAATATTGTATTGCTTGTGTGTAATCCTCCAACTTTTCATAGCTTTCGGCAATATTGTGGTAAATTTGTGCGTCGGGTTCTTCTATATCAAATACTTGAAAATAAGTATTTATGGCTTCATTGTATCTTTCCAACTCGAACAAAGCGCCTGCTTTACCGTAATAAGCCGGAGTATAATGTTCATTTATGGCAATGACAAACTCAAATGCATCGATGGCTTTTTCAAACAATCCTAACTTGAAATAAGTTGTTCCCAAATTATACCAAGCCGAAGAAGAATAAGGATGATAATCCAAAAATTTTTGAAAGAATTTCACTCCTTCTTCCAATTGGTTGGTTATTTCATAGCAAAAAGTCAATTCAAAAACGGCCGTTTCATTGCCCGGATTATTCTTTAATACTTGCTTAAAATAATTTACAGCCTCATGGTAGTTTCTTAAATTTTCGTATTCAAAAGCAATATGCATTAGAATTTCTTCCAATTCATCTTCTTCTACCAATGGTAACAGTTTTTGATAATATTCAATGGATTTTTTGTTTTCTCTTAACTGACTGTACACACTTGCTTTAAGATAGAGTAAGTCAATGTTTGTGGGCTCAATTTGTTCCAATTTGTTTAACAGCTTCAACGATTTGTTGGGACGGTGAATATTTTGGTAAAACTGTGCTTTTTTCAGTTGTAGTTCAATACTGTAAGGATGCAATGATTCGCCGATTTCAATAATTTTTTCAACCTTCGACATTTGGTTTTTGTCCATATAAAAATCAATGAGGTATTCAATTTCTTCAACATCAAAGAAACCGGGTGTGTCATTTTTTATCATATTTTCAAAACGCGATATGCTTTCGCTAAAGCGTTGAAAATCGTCATTGAAATCAAAATCGTCGTCCATTAATTGAATTTGCTGTTTATATAAAATTACGAAAATTTCAGCTATTTGTTTTGCAAAAAGATAAACTTTTAATTCACAAACCCAAAACATCTTTCATTGTAAAAATACCTTTTTTACCGGCAATAAATTCGGCGGCAACTACAGCCCCTTGGGCAAATCCTTTTCGGTTGTGCGCTTTGTGCATAATTTCAATATCATCAATATCAGATGAGTAAACAACTTTGTGCGTACCGGGAACTTCACCTTCGCGGATAGAAATTATTTCAAGGTCTTCGGTATTTTCGGATAATTCGTTTTTCCAGTGTTTTTTTCTGTCCAAATTTTCAATTATTTGCTCTGCAATGCTTATTGCCGTTCCGCTGGGTGCATCAAGTTTGTGTATGTGATGAATTTCTTCCACTGCAACATTGTATTGAGGTTGATTGTTCATCATTTTTGCCAAATACTTATTTATTTCAAAAAAGATATTAACCCCCAAACTGCAATTGGTAGCGGCAAGCATGGTGCTATTTGTTTTTAAACACGTTTCCTTTACTTCGTTATATTGGTCATACCATCCGGTTGTGCCAATTACTACGGGTGTATTGGTTTCAAAGCAAATGTATATGTTTTTTACGGCTGATTTTGGTGTGCTGAACTCTATGGCTACATCTGCCAATAATAATTTTTGTGCGATTTCTTCTTGAGGTGTTTTGGAGGTGCTTTTCAATACAATTTCATGGCCGCGTTCAAGGGCAATGTTTTCTATTTCTTTACCCATTTTACCATATCCTATCAAAGCAATTTTCATAGTTTCAAGGTTTAATCGTCGTAAGATTTACGTTTGTTTTTTCGTTTAAAATCGCCATTTTTCCATGCTTGAATAAACTTTGCCCAAGCTACCGGATTCAATAAGCTGATAGAGGGGTATTGTCCGGCATAATACATACGCGTATATTGCTGATTCATAACATATTTGTAGCTGGTTCCGGGGTCACCTTCAATATTTTCGGCGTATTCGATTAAATCTTCTTTAGCCAAGTTTTTTTTGGCACGCTCCAAATCATCATCAGGAATGTCGGCGTGTAAAAAGGCTTCTTTAAATTGTTCACGTGTAGGCCAAGGGTAAATAACCGTTTCTTTCAATAAAAAAGTATCTTTTTGCATAAGCTGAATCACCGAATAGCGACTGTCGGGCAAGCTGTCGGGAATAACAAATTCTGCTCTTTTAAAACTGATGTTAGAAAAAATAATGGTGTCGTTTTCTTTAGCTACAAAACTAAAAAAGCCGTAATAATCGGTGATGGTTCCTATGTGTGAATTTTTTATGGTAATGTGCGTAAAAGGAAGCGGATTTAAGCTGTCGGCTTCTAATACTACGCCTGTAAATTGGATTAACTTTAAGCTGTCCGTCTTGTCACTTTGTGCAGATAATCCGTTAAACAAAAACAACAGAGCGGTTAAAAGGTATATTATGTGTATTTTTAGCATAAAATTCAATCTTTATATTATGAAAATAAAATTACTCATTTTAGGTGGAATAATTCCTCTTTTTATCAATTCTCAAATTACAATTACCAATAATGATATGCCAAATGTAAATGATATTTATGTTTACAGCATCGGTAATACCAATTTTTCACAAAGTTTAACAGTTGCCGGAAGTAATGTTACGTGGGATTTTTCCGACCTTACCTCTCAAATGCAACGTGCCGATACTTTTCTGAGCGTATCGTCAACGCCATTGGCTTATCAATTTTATTTCAATAATGCTTTTTTGTACCCAAATCATAAAGCCGATTATGCCTTGCGGGCTGAATTTCCCAACAATCAGAATTCGCCTGTGCAGATAACCGAAATGATAAATTATTTTAAAAATTCAACCGGTGAATACAGTAATGTGGGCTTTGGGGCAAATATAAACGGCGTGCCAACATCGGTAAAAAACGAGCCGGTAGATGTTTGGTATCATTTCCCGATGAATTTCGGAAATATTGAATCCAATTATGCAGAATTTGGTTTGTCTGTGCCATCATTTGGCTATTACGGACAGTCAATTCAGCGCTACGACACCATCGATGGTTACGGAACATTGATAACCCCTTATGGAACATTTCAAACCATTAGATTAAAATCTACAGTTTACCGAATTGATACAACGTATTCCGACCAATTTGGTTTTGGCACAACCGTTCCCCGTCCGGCAGAAATAGAATACAGTTGGTTAGCCAATAATAAAGGTACACCTTTGTTGAAAATAGTTGAGCGTAGCGGACAAATCACTCAAGTAGAGTATCAAGACAGCATCAGAACATTGGGGATTTTTCAACCCGAACAAAATATAAAGGTGAGTATTTACCCAAACCCTGCAAAAAATATTTTACTGATAGAGTCGGATAAACGTTTCAATCATACAGCAACACTAAATTTGATGAACATAGCCGGAAAAAGTCTTCCGGTTAAATATCAAATAATGGATAATAAAATGTTGGTTAATTTAAAATCGGTAGCACAAGGCATTTATTTTATTCAAATTTTTGAAGAAGGAAAATTATTATCCACAAAAAAAATATGTGTCGAAAAATAAGAAATAACAAGGAATCATTTATCTTTGGGCATTGAAAATGGAACAACACCGCGTCATACTAAACCCTACTCAATTCCAATTGGTTATCAGACGTTTGTGTTTTGAGTTGATAGAAAATTACGATGATTTCTCAAATGCGGTAATTCTGGGTTTGCAACCAAGAGGAAAGTATCTGGCTAACAGAATAGCTTTAGAATTGCATAAAATGAAAGCCGTTGTTTCACCAATACAAATTGGTTATTTGGATGTTACGTTTTACCGAGACGATTTCAGACGAAGAGAAGAACCCATAGTTCCCGGAAAAACAGAAATAGATTTTATTATCGAAAATAAAAAAGTGATTTTGATTGATGATGTATTGTTTACCGGACGTACTATCCGTGCCGGATTAGATGCAATGTTGGCTTATGGTCGTCCCGAAAAAGTAGAACTGCTTACGCTGATTGACCGACGATACAGCCGCGATTTACCCATTCAACCCGATTATGTGGGAAAGAAAATTGATAGTATCATTTCGCAACGGGTTCAAGTAAAATGGAAAGAAACCGATAACAAAGACGAAGTTATTTTATATACACCCAAACTCAAAAATTAATGAGCAAGCTAAGTACAAAACATTTATTGGGCATTAAATACATTACCAAAGATGATATTGAACTTATTTTTCAAACTGCCGATAATTTTAAGCAGGTCATCAACCGCCCGATAAAAAAAGTACCTTCGCTCAGAGATATTACCATTGCCAATTTGTTTTTCGAAAATTCTACCCGCACCAAACTGTCATTTGAATTGGCCGAAAAACGCTTGAGTGCCGATGTTATCAACTTTGCATCATCATCATCATCTGTAAAAAAAGGTGAAACATTGGTTGATACTGTCAATAATATTTTGGCAATGAAAGTGGATATGGTGGTTATGCGTCATCCAAACCCCGGGGCGGCGTATTTTTTAAGCAAACAAGTAGATGCTCAAATTATAAATGCCGGCGACGGAGCACACGAGCATCCGACACAAGCCCTGCTTGATGCTTATTCTATTAGAGAAAAATACGGCGAAGTAAAAGGTAAGAAAATTGTTATAGTGGGCGATATAGCCCATTCGCGAGTAGCACTGTCCAATATTTTTTGCTTACAAAAATTAGGCGCCGAAGTGAAACTGTGCGGACCATTAACCTTGATACCAAAGTATATTACATCGTTAGGGGTTGAGGTGGAAACCAATTTAAGAAAAGCCCTTGAGTGGTGCGATGTGGCAATGATGTTGCGCATTCAATTGGAAAGACAAGACAAAAAATACTTTCCTTCATTAAGAGAATATTCTATGTTGTATGGCTTGAATAAAGAACTGCTCGACAGTCTTGGGAAAGAAATAACAGTAATGCACCCCGGACCAATAAACAGAGGTGTTGAGATTACAAGTGATGTTGCCGACAGTAATCAAGCTATAATTTTGGACCAAGTAGAAAACGGTGTAGCCGTGCGTATGGCGGTGCTTTATTTACTTGCCGGAAAAAAAGTGGATTAACAAATCTTCTTTATTTTGAAATCAATTCATTCATAAAAGTATAAATGGGCTTGGGCATTGGATAATTTTTTGTTTCCGAAACAGCAATTTTCGAGGCATTTTTTATCAATTTTTGAGCTTTTTCAAAATTAATCGACCAAAAAGCAGTATATATTTCCTGATGCGATAAAATATGCTTGTTGTTTCTTTTTATCAGTTGAATATCAGTTGGTTTAATGTTTAATTTTTTCATACTTTCTTCAGATAAATCATCCGAATTTTCTTCAATTAAAGGAAACTCATACATATTTTGCCAAATGTCTTTCTTGGTTCGTTGTTGCAAGAAAACAGAATCATTTTGTTTAACTACGAAATAATGAAAAAAACGCTTTTTAATCCGTTTTTGCTTGATTTTAACCGGACGCTCGTGCACAATATTTTTAGAAAATGAAATGCAATTATTTTGCAGAATACAATTAGAACAATCCGGATTTTTAGGAACACATTGCAGTGCGCCAAATTCCATAATAGCTTGATTATACAAATCCGGTTGTTTTTTATCAATCAATTCTTTTGAAAAATCAAAAAAATAGCCCTTGGCTTTGTTTGAAGCGATATTCAAATCAATATCAAAAACCCGGGACAAAACTCTAAAAACATTTCCGTCAACCACCGGAACAGCTTCTTTAAACGCAAAAGAAGCAATAGCTGCTGCCGTATAACTGCCTACGCCCTTTATTTTTAGCCAATCGGCATAATTATCCGGAAATTTGCCTTTTAAATCAAAAGCAACTTGCCGGGTGCCTTTGTGTAAATTTCGTGCACGACTGTAATATCCCAACCCTTGCCAAAGGTTTAAAACCTCTTGTTCATCGGCATAGGCAATATCAAAAACAGTAGGAAATTTTTCCATAAACCGTTCATAGTAAGGTAATCCTTGTTGAACTCGCGTTTGTTGCAATATAATTTCAGAAATCCAAATAGGATACGGGTGCGAAGTATTACGCCAAGGCAAATCGCGCTTATTATTTTTATACCAATCAACTAGTAGAATATTAAAGCTCATACGCAGTAAATAAATGTAATATTAACGAAATATTTTGCATATTGCTTTTCAATACAAATTAAAAGACTATATTTGCACCCCTTTTAAATAATAGGTCTAAAATTTAAAAAAATATAAAAATGACAAAGGCGGATATTGTAAATGAAATTGCAGAAAGAACAGGTCTTGAAAAAATGGAAGTTCAAGCAACTGTAGAAGAATTTATGAAGACAGTGAAAAAATCATTGGAAAACGGAGAGAATGTTTATTTAAGAGGTTTTGGTTCTTTTATTGTGAAGAAAAGAGCACAAAAAACCGGACGTAATATTTCAAAAAACACAACTATTATCATTCCCGAACATTTTGTTCCGGCTTTTAAACCGGCCAAAACATTTGTGGAAAGTGTAAAAGATAAAGTAAAAAAATAATTATTAACCATTAAAAGTATTGAGCTATGCCAAGCGGGAAAAAAAGAAAAAGACATAAAATGGCTACGCATAAGCGTAAAAAAAGACTAAGAAAAAACAGACATAAGAAAAAGAAATAATATTCTTTTAAATGTTTTGGGTATAAGGCTAATTTTTATCTTTAAAATTAGCCCTATACGTGTTTTATATAGGTTTGATTATTCAAACTGCTCTTTTTTACTGTTAAGTGTAATTAGCTAAAATACGGAAAAGCAGAAGAAGGTGAGTGTAGAATTAGTTATAAACAGCAGTCCATCGGAGGTAATTATTGCCTTATTAAAAGATGGTGAATTAGTAGAACTTCACCGCGAAAAAAGCAATAATAATTTTTCGGTAGGAGATATTTATTTAGGCAGAGTTAAGAAAATAATGACGGGGCTAAATGCCGCATTTGTCGATGTGGGATACGAAAAAGATGCCTTTTTGCATTATCTTGACTTGGGACCTCAGTTTAAATCATTACAAAAGTATGTAAAGTTGGTGCAAAGCGGTAAAATGACTACTGCCGATTTGTCAAACTTTAAACTTGAACCCGAAATTGATAAGAACGGTAAAATTGGTGATGTTTTAAAATCCAATCAAAATATATTGGTACAAATTGCCAAAGAGCCTATATCAACAAAAGGTCCACGGTTAAGTGCCGAGCTTTCCATTGCAGGAAGATATTTGGTTTTAATCCCCTTTTCCGATAAGGTTTCCATTTCGCAAAAAATAAAAAGCGAAGAAGAAAGAAATCGCCTGAAAAATCTTATTTCAAGCATTAAGCCAAAAGGATTTGGAATAATCATTCGCACAGTTGCCGAAAACAAAAAAGTGGCCGATTTGCATAACGATATGAATTACCTCACTCAAAAATGGAATGAGGGATTTAAACGGTTGCAAAAAGCCAAGCCACCGGCAAAAATAATTGGCGAGTTGGACAGAACATCTGCCATGTTGCGCGATTTGTTAAATGCCGATTTTAATCAGATTCACGTAAATGATGAAGCCCTTTTTGGAGAAATTAAAGGCTATTTGCATACAATAGCACCCGATAAAGAAAAAATTGTAAAACTTTATACAGGAAGCAAACCCATATTTGACCATTTTGGGATAGAAAAACAAATAAAAGCCCTTTTTGGCAAAAATGTCAGCATGCGTTCAGGTGCTTATCTTATTATAGAGCACACCGAAGCCATGCATGTAATAGATGTAAACAGTGGACAACGAGGAGTTAAAAAAGGCGATAACCAAGAACAAAATGCTTTAGCGGTAAATATTGAAGCCGCGAAAGAAGTAGCCCGTCAATTACGGTTAAGAGATATGGGTGGTATTATTGTGGTGGATTTTATTGATATGCGTGAAGAAGAAAACCGGATGACGCTCTATCATAAATTAAAAGAATTTATGAAAGAAGACCGTGCCAAGCACAGTATTCTTCCGCCAAGTAAATTTGGGTTAATAGAAATTACTCGCCAACGGGTACGTCCCGAAATGGATGTGGAAGTAACCGAAAAATGCCCTTGCTGCAACGGAAAAGGCGAAGTGCAATCAACCATTTTGTTTGTCGATGAAATTGAAAACAGTATTCGTTATTTGGCAGAGCAAACCAATCAGAAAAAGCTCAAAGTAAGAACTCATCCTTATATTGCCGCATTTATCAATCGTCCCGAAGGTTTATTAAAAACATCACTACGAAAAAAATGGGAAAAAGACTATAAATGTCACATTACGGTAGAGCCTATAACCTCTTATGCTTTACTTGAATATCATATTTTTGATAAAAATGACGATGAAATAATCTTGTAAAATGAGTAAAAAAAAACAAAATCCAAGCACATTTTTTTTGACCATTATGGTACTAATAAATGTGTTTGTTACCGGCTTGGTTATTGGTTTACAAATAATGTATTACCGTCATTTGCGTCCGGTTTCTGCAAGTATGTATAATACAGTTGAAGAAAAAGAATTTTTGGTCAATCAAACCATATCGGCAAACAATCAAATGCTATTGATGATGATTGTTTTTGGCTCAATGTTCTTATTGGTAGTCAATTATTTCCGGATGGCTCGGGTGGTAAATAAACCGTTAATGACAACACTGTTGTTTATCCTTTCTTATTATGTAATTACAGGAACTACTCTTTATTTTATTTCACACAGTTATTATCTCTCAAATTTTCAATAAGTGCCATTTTGTCGTAAATTACCCTTTGGCAATAAATTTGCTCATAATGAGCGAACCAATAAAACAGGAAAATGAAAGAAATGGATAATAATACACACAACAATAACGAACAAGCAGTTGAAAATAACGAGAAAGTAAACAATAATTCTAATGCAAATGAAAATTCGTCAGCCCAAACTGACGAGAAGGCACAAGAACAAGATTTTCCGCCTGTAGAATTATTGTATGAATTAAAAAAACAATCCGAAGAACTTCACAAAGCGGAAGAAAAAGACTTTAATGAAAAGTTTAAATCGCTTATTCAGCAAAGCGAAAAAGCCATAAAAGATTTTATGGATAAAGTTGAGCATAACGAAAAATTGCAAGCTCAATTGCAAAAAGTAAAAAATATAAAGGTTCACGATATTGTTGAAGAAACCAAAAAAGAAGTGGACCACTTTAAAAAAGTAATAGAGGAGACTATCGAAAAAATGGAATTACACGACAAATTAAACGAAGCCAAAGAAAAAGTCAATGAATTGAATGATAAATTTTTGCGTTTATATTCAGAATTTGACAATTACCGTAAGCGTACACAAAAAGAAAAAGCCGACTTGCACAAAAGCGCCGGCGAGGACGTAATCAAATCATTATTACCCGTATTGGATGATTTTGAAAGAGCCATGAAAGCCATGGACGAAAACGATGATCCTCAACATGTAAAAGAAGGCGTGAAATTAATCTATAACAAATTACTCAATACCTTAAAACAAAAAGGTTTGGAGCCAATGGAAGATGCAACGGGAAAAGAATTTAATGTTGAAGAACACGAAGCAATTACGCGTATTCCCGCACCATCTGAGGATATGAAAGGGAAAGTAATTGACCAAGTAGAGCGCGGTTATAAATTAAACGGAAAAGTAATCCGTTACGCAAAAGTTGTTGTCGGACAATAACATTGACTAAATATTATGGCAAAAAGAGATTATTACGAAATATTGGGAGTAAGCCGAAACGCTACCGAAATAGAGATAAAGAAAGCTTACCGAAAGCTTGCAATCAAATATCACCCGGATAAAAATCCCGATAATCCGGAAGCTGAAGCTAAATTTAAAGAAGCGGCAGAAGCTTACGAAGTGCTCAGTAATCCTGAAAAACGCCAACGTTATGACCAATTTGGACATGCCGGAGTAGGAGGAAATGGTGGGTTTAGTGGTGGAGGAATGAATATGGATGATATTTTCTCTCAGTTTGGCGATATTTTTGGCGGCGCATTTGGTGGAGGATTCGGTGGCGGATTTGGCGGTGGCAGCCGAAGAGCTCGCCGAGGTTCAAATTTGCGCGTTCGTTTAAAATTGACACTTGAAGAAATTGCTGAAGGCGTTCAGAAAAAAATAAAGGTCAATAAATTGGTGCAGGCAGAAGGTGTTACATTCCGAACCTGTCCGCAATGTCAAGGGAGAGGCCAGGTTACGCGCGTAACCAATACTATTCTTGGCGCAATGCAAACAACATCTACTTGTCCTGCATGTGGTGGAGCCGGAAAAATTATTGATAAACGCCCGCCCGGAGTCAATGAAGAGGGTTTAATCAGAAAAGAAGAAATTGTTACTATCGATATTCCTGCCGGTGTGGAAGATGGTATGCAACTGTCTTTTTCAGGTAAGGGTAACGAAGGGCCAATGGGCGGTTTATCCGGTGATTTAATTGTAGTAATTGAAGAGCTGCCGCACGAAAAATTTCAACGAGACGGCATGAATATCTTACACGATTATTATATCAATTTTGCCGATTTAGCGTTAGGGGCAACTATTGAGGTTCCAACCTTAAAAGGAAAAGCTAAGGTGAAAGTAGAACCCGGAACCCAATCAGGCAAAGTGTTGCGTTTGAGAGGTAAAGGTTTGCCTCATGTGCAACGCCACGGAAAAGGTGATTTGCTCATTCACTTAAATGCATGGACACCAAAAGAATTATCTGCAGAAGAAAAAAAGATGATGGAGAAATTGCAAAATTCTCCCAATTTTTCACCCACGCCTACAGGTAAAGAAAAAGGATTTTTTGAACGAATAAAAGAATATTTTTCGCATAATTAGTAATAAGCAATAAAAAACGCTCCCATTAGGAGCGTTTTTTATGGTAAATGAAAATTACTTTGTCAGTTCTTTGAATACGTCTTCCAGTTTTTGATGTTCTTTTTGAATGGTTAAAATTGTCAGGTTATTTTTTACAGCAAGTTGAAACAATTCATTTCTTATTTGTTCATTATTTGCTTCTACTAAAAACTGTGTATCTGATATGATTTTCACGTCATTTGCCGATGTGTTTGATAAAATTTCATCAGCGGATGCTTTTTGTTCAAATTCTATTCGGATAACAATTTTATTTTCAACGGTAGATTGTAAATTTTCAGTTGTATTATCGGCAACAATTTTACCTTGGTTGATAATAATTGTACGGTCGCAAATGGCTTCTACTTCTTGCATAATGTGAGTAGAGAGCATTACGGTTTTTTCTTTTCCTATTTCTTTTATCAGATTTCTGATTTCCTCCAATTGATTGGGGTCTAATCCGGTTGTGGGTTCATCTAATATTAAAACTTCCGGGTTGTGAATAAGCGCTTGTGCCAATCCTACACGCTGACGGTATCCTTTTGATAATTGCCCGATTTTTTTATGTTGCTCCTTGGTTAAGCCAACCATTTTTATCATTTCTTCAACGCGGTCGTTTAAGTTATCTAAATGAAAAATTCCACCCACAAAATGCAGGTATTCTTTTATATACATATCCAAATAAAGCGGATTGTGTTCAGGCAAATAACCAATATGTTTTTTTACTTCCAAAGGGTTTTCATTTATGTCAAATCCGCAAACGGTAACTTTTCCTTCGGTTTGTGGAATATAACAACAAATAATTTTCATCATTGTTGATTTTCCGGCACCGTTTGGACCTAAAAATCCGACAATTTCGCCGGTTTTTATTTCAAAAGAAACATCGTCAAGAGCTTTTTGTTCGCCGTATAATTTGGTTATGTGTTCAACTTTTATCGACATATAAAATGATTTTTCGTTTACTAAATTAAGCGAATACAAAGAACAAACGGTTGCAATTAATCAATTTTAACAAATAAATTAAAAATAAGCCCTTATTTGCACGTTACCAATATGAATAACCGGTGCATTTTCTGATGTTCTGCCCTGATAGTTTATGTTCAATTGCATATGTTTTGACAAGTTGCGTTGAATGCCAAGCATCCAAGTGGCGTTAATTCCGTTTTGTAAACCTTCGAGCATTTCGTATTGCAGGGTTTGGTTTTGCTGTCCTGAGTAATCAATGTTTATATAATTAAGCTGAGCCAAAATGCTGCCTTTTTGTGTGAGGTTTAGGCGCGATTCCATTCCTATTTTGTTGTAAAACATTTTGTCGGTTACGCTAGTGTCGGTTATAGAAAATTCGTTGATTTTTTGTTTGTATTCGTAAAAAATACTAACTCTGAATTTACTTCCGTATTGGTAGGTGATTTTTGGTAAATGATTTTCGTAACGGATAAAATAATTTTTATTGGCAAATAATTCCGAAAAATTACTTTTGGTTCCAAAGGTGTAAAAATATTCTGCTGTCCATTGTTTGGTCACATTCCATCTTCCGTGCAGTTCGTTTTTTATCAGATTGCGAGCTTCAAATCCGTTGGTAAGTAAATTTTTGTTTTTATTGTCGGTGTAGCCGTAATCAAGTGCATAAACTGCCGATGTTTTGTTAAAATAAATGCGTTGATTGAATAAGGCATTTATAGAAATTAGATTTGAATCCGAAACTGGCGTATATGCCGGATTGAAATATTGCGTATCGTCAGCAGTTTTACGGTCGGTGCTCCAGTTGGTGCGCGATGAAAACCTGCCGATAAACTTTGCCGGACCATTTTTGTTTTTTAAAAGCTGGCGAGGTGAGAGGTAAATGCTTTGACTGAAAACATTGCGATAAACTTTTACATATTCGTTTGTTGGCGTAAATACTTTAATGTATTTGGCTTCATCCGAAAAAACTGCCGGTTCAAATTCATTCAGGTCTTTTACACCGTTTCCGTTAATGTCGCCAATGTAGGCATAATTCCCTTGCCCGGCAGTTACTTCAATAAATGAGTATTCTTTTTTAACCTCCAGTCCCGAACCAATTTGATAAACCGTAGAACTGCTTACAAAACCTTTCCATAAGCGAACCGAATAATCGGTTTTTGATAATATGGTTTGTTCGTCATTTTGCCCGGCATAAACATTATTGTTTTGAATGGTCACCGTTCGGTAGGTGGTTGTGTTTTGCAATTGTTGATTTTTTAATTTACGAAAAATAAAACGAGCCATAATATCTTCGGAAAAAGAGGCGTTAACCATTTCTCCGGCATAAGGAAGTTTGTTTTGTCTTTGCAAATAGGTAATTTTAAATGCGTTTTTTAGACTGTCGGCAGTGCCGAGAAAAGCTTTCCAAGTGAAAAAATCAAAACTGTTGCCCAAAATAGAGTCTTTTTGTATTTTATCGAACAAATAATTTTGTTCGGTTTCTTCTCCCACACCAATTAAGAAATTATCCGATATTCTTTTTGACAATGTTACATAATGCCTTAAAAAATTACTGTTAATATTGCCTGTTTGTTGCAAGAAACTGCCGTTTGCCGACAGATGAAATGTTTTGTATCTTGATTCGGATTGCAAGTAATTCCTAACGGCGTGGAACATTCCGTAATTGTTGAATACTTCGGTTCCAAGGGTTGTTTTTCCTATTTTTTTATCAGAAAATTCAGCTTTTAGGCGATAAAATTCTTGTTTGTTATTGATGAAAATTGAAGGCAGATTCCAATCACGTTGAAATTCGGCATTTCTTATCCGTTGTACTTGCGTAAAAGTTTCTTGTATCCATTCATAATCTCCTTGAAGAATATAGGTGGTTTTGGTTTTATTTTTTTTCTGCCATTTTTTTCGCGCATACGTCATAAGCGCTATTCCGGTGTTATCATTATCATCTTTATCCGAAAAAGTATTTTTGTCATAATCCGAAACAGCTATGTTTGAACCGATTTCAAACCCTTTGTCTAACTTGTAATTGACAGAAGTGTGTATAACCTGCAATTTTTTTGGCGATATAAGTTTGGCAACAGGGGCGTAATTTCCTTGAGGAATTCCCCCAATAGGTGCAACCCATTGAAATACTTTGCCGTTTGCAACGCTTTGAATTTGTACATAATCCCCTTTATTTTCTCCTACATACGAAAAGCCCACGCGGTAAATGGCACTGTCGGGATTGGTGCTGTAAACAAATACCGAATCATACAAAATACTGTTTACAGTCGTATCTGTCATTTTATATAATACTTGATTATCCGAAAAATCTACCTGTTTAATATTGTTTACCACCGCTTTGTTTAAACTGTCGCCAACTGCTGCCAACACAGCTTTTGCCGTATCGTTTAATTCTTGCTGTAAAGGTTGGTTTTTGGCATCTTGTTCGTTAAAATAATCAATAGAGATATTCCATTTTTTATTTTTAAACGATTGATTAGTCAATAAAAGCATCCGGGCATAATTCTTATCGGAATATTGAAATTCAACAATGATGCGCGAATTTTGGGTAATAATATTGTTGGGAGTAAAGGTAACTTCTGCCGTATTGTAATTAATTACATAATCATAATTTTGACCGCGTTCGAGCAACTTGCCATCTAAATATACTTTTTCCGTGCCGGCCAAAACGATGATAAATGTTTCGTTTTCGGCTCCTTTTAAGCGGTAAGGTCCTTGATTTCCCTCAATACCGAAAAATACATTGCGAGCAAATTTCCCTTTGGAAACAGCAGCGGCAAAATCGCCTTTATACGTCCAATTGTTTTGCTTTTGCGATAGCGATAATAATCCGCCTTTTGCTCTTTTGTTGTATTTCAAAAAATAATCATCCTTTTTTACAAAATAATCACCTGCCGTGAGCGAAAAATTATCGTTATACAGTTGAATGTACACTTGGTCAAAATCTTGTAATTGTTGCGTGTTGCCATCGGGTTGAATGGGGATATTATTATCGGAAACCACAGCTTTTATATTGATATCATCGCTTATTTTACCGTTCAGCTGTAAATTAAAATTAGAATTGACCGACAAATCTTGATTGTTGCCAAACATTACACCTCTTGAAATATTTCCCGATTTATTCAAAGAGGCATCCGAAAAATAATCATCGGCTTGTTGAACATTGTATCTAAACACAAACGGATTGTTGCCAGTGTATTTATGTTTCAATATAGTATCGACAGATTTGTGATAATAGGGCTTGTAAAATGCAAACCCAAACGTGCGGTAACTTATACGAATAGATTTTCCAAATAAGGTAGTGTCTTTCACTATCAAAAGACTTTTTAAGGGTAATATTGAAATCTTGGTGGTATCAATATCATCTTTAATGCTAAAACTTCCCGGAACAATGCTGTTTTCATCTAAAACAATAGTGTCGTTATTGAGCAAAATGTTTTTTTGTACCAATGCATTTTGCCCGACAATAATTGTCGATAAAAAAAGGGTAAATATGAATAATAAAGATTTCACGTTGTTTTATACGTCATACAAAACGAAAATTTATTCGAAAATTGTCATTAAAAATCAATAAATTTCGCTTTTTAGCATAAATATAGATTATTTCTTTAAGATGAAAATAATTAGTTACAATATAAATGGCATAAGGGCAGCTGTACGAAAAGGAATTATTGATTGGCTAAGTGCCGTAAATGCAGATATTGTTTGTTTGCAAGAAATAAAAGCAACACCGGAACAAATAGATTTATCGCTTTTTAAATCAATTGGTTATCAATATATTGTTTGGAATCCTGCTCAAAAAAAAGGGTATAGTGGAACAGCTATTTTAAGCAAATTTCCGGTTGAAAATATTAAAACACAATTTAATGATGCAATTATAGATAAAGAGGGAAGAATAATTGTAGCAGAAATCAATAATTTGACGGTTGTAAATGCTTATTTTCCTTCGGGTGCAGCCAAGCCCGAAAGGCAACAAATAAAGTTGGAATTTTTGAAAAAATACATACAAATAATCCAACCCTGTAAAAACAGAGAAACAATATTATGTGGCGATTTTAATATTTGCCACAAACCCATAGATATTCACGACCCGATTCGATTAAACGGTGTTCCCGGCTTTACACCCGAAGAGCGGCAATGGATGGACGAAATCACAACAGATGAAGGTTTTGTCGACAGTTTCAGGAATTTTAATCAGGCGCCGGGTAACTATACCTGGTGGAGCTATATGGCAAAAGCCAGAGAACGAAATGCCGGATGGCGCATCGATTATCAATTGGTAAGCAAAACATTAAACTCAAAAGTTATTGATTGTAAACATCTTGTAAAAGCAGCGCATTCCGACCATTGTCCGGTGTTATTAACAATTGAAGAATAATATTCACATAAAACACCAAATTTATTAGGATTTTTAAATTGAATATTTATATTTGTAAGTAATAATCAATTTACACGCAAATATGAGAAAATTAGTAGCAGGAATTACTATTGTTGCCGTTGCATTATTGGCAGCGTGCGGAGGAAATAACAATAATAAACACGGGAACGATAAAAAAGCCAAAGGTAATGTGAATTACGGCGGCGTTTTTAGAGTGAATGAAGTGTCGGATTTCAGAAGTTTGTATCCGCTGAATATAACAGAAGTTGTAGCGCACAGAATTACCAATCAGGTTTATGAAGGTTTAGTGAAATTAAATCAAGAGGATTTAAGTGTAGAGCCATGCTTAGCTGAACGTTGGGAAATAAGTGATGATGCCAAAACATTTACTTTCTTTTTGCGAAAAGGTATTAAATTTCACGATAATAAATGTTTCCCAGATGGAAAAGGTCGTGAAGTAACAGCACACGATTTTAAATATTGTTTGGATAAAGTATGCGAAGCATTTCCCGAAAACCAAATGTTTTGGTTATTTAAAGATAAAGTAAAAGGTGCCAACGAATATTATGCTTCCACTCAAAATGGAAAACCATTGGAGGGTGGAGTAGAAGGAATTCAGGTAATTGATGATTATACTTTAAAAATTGAATTAAATTATCCGTATGCTATATTCTTAAAATTATTAAGTCATTCGGCATGTTGGGTATATCCAAAAGAAGCATTTGATACTTACGGAGTAGAAATGCGTGTGAATTGTGTAGGAACTGGACCTTTCCGCGTGAAAAACATTAAAGAAGGTGAAGCAGTGGTGTTGGAGCGTAACCCCGAATATTGGGATGTGGATGAGTTTGGCAATCAATTGCCTTATTTGGACGCAGTAAAATACACATTCATTAAAGAGAAAAAAGCCGAATTATTAGAGTTTAGAAAAGGTAATTTGGAAATGGTTTTCCGACTTCCGTTAGAAATGATTAAAGATGTAGTTGGAGAATTGGAAGATGCCAAAAAAGGCGGTAACATTCCATTTGTAATGCAAGTGGTTCCTGCAATGAGCGTGTTCTATTACGGTTTCCAACATAAATTGGATCCATTTAAAGATAAAAATGTTAGAAGAGCATTCAATTATGCCATAGATCGCGAAAAAATTGTTACCTATACATTGCAAGGAGAAGGTCGTCCGGGTATTCACGGAATTGTTCCTCCATTCAAAGGGTACGATGCTGAAGGGGTGAAAGGATATACCTTTGATCCTGAAATGGCTAAAGAATTATTGGCAGAAGCCGGCTATCCTAATGGAGAAGGTTTCCCAAAAATTACATTACAAATAAACAGTGGCGGAGGCGACAGAAATGTTCAAACTGCTGAGGTTATTCAGAAAATGCTGAAAGAAAACTTAAACATTGATGTTGAAATTGAGATATTGCAATTTGCTCAACATCTTGAAAAATATGAAACAGGAAAAGCTTTATTTTGGCGAGCAGGCTGGGTAGCCGATTATCCCGATCCGGAAAACTTCTTGAATTTATTATACGGTAAAAATGTTCCGGAAGATTTGCACGAAAAAGCATACATGAACCCATTCCGTTATCAAAGTGCCAAGTTTGATTCAATTTTTGAATTGGCTTTACGTACCATCGACGAACAAGAACGTTATGAGTTATTCCGTCAAGCCGATCAAGTGGCAATGGATGATGCTGCAATAATGCCGATTTTTTACGATGAAAATACTCGCTTATTGCAAGTGTATGTGAAAAATTTCCCTGCCAATGCAATGGAATACAGAGATTTTACTCGTGTATTTTTCGATAAAGAAGAAAATGAAAATTAATAACACTATAAAGCATTTAAAAAGACCTGAATTTTCAGGTCTTTTTTTGTTTAAAAAACCTAAATTTATCTTTTCAGAAAATCATTACAATTATGTCAGTTGAAATAAAAGAAGTCGAGTCAAAAAAAGATTTAAAAGCATTTGTCAACTTACCATTCGAATTATATAAAGGAAATGAATATTGGGTACCACCCATTAAAGATGAAGAACTAAAATCTTTAATGCCGGATAAAAACCCCGCTTTTGAGTTTTGCGATACAAAATTTTGGTTGGCTTTAAAAGACGGTAAAGTAGTAGGAAGAATTGGAGCCATTGTGAATAAACCCTATATAGAAAAAATGGGTGAAAAGCGCGGACGTTTTACCCGAATAGAGATGATTGATGACCAAGAAG
The DNA here is from genome assembly GCA_002295925.1 of Flavobacteriales bacterium UBA852. Lineage (GTDB taxonomy): Bacteria > Bacteroidota > Bacteroidia > Flavobacteriales_E > Vicingaceae > UBA852. The sequence goes on along the minus strand of DBGO01000021.1, from coordinate 23,614 downwards.
TAGCTAATGCCTTATTGCAAACAGCTGAAAATTGGCTCAAAGAACAAGGAATGGAGAAAGTAGAAGGTCCGTTGGGATTTACCAATCTCGACACACAAGGGCTGTTGATTGAAGGATTCGATTATTTACCTTCCATAGCTTCGGTTTATCATTTGCCTTATTATCAAAAACTGATAGAAAATTACGGTTTTGAAAAAGAGATTGATTGGGTGGAATTTCGATTGACACTTGGCGAACAAGCCGTAAATAAAGGAATGCGTGGTGCAGCGCTGATAAAACGTCGCTATGGTATCGAAGTGCTTGAATTTACCAAAACAGATGAGTTGATGCCTTATGCACCCAAAATTTTTGAGATTTTAAACGATGCTTTCAGTGAGTTGCCATTTGTTGTCCCATTCAACCAAAAAATGATAGAATTTTATACCGACAAATTCATTAAATACCTAAATCCGGAGTTTGTAAAAATGACCAAGCTTAATGACGAGTTGATTGGATTTGTTATAGGAATGCCAAGCTTGTCGAAAGCTATGCAAAAAGCCAATGGCAGCTTGTTTCCATTAGGATGGAACTATATTTTAAAAGCTCAAAAAGGCGACGGAGTAGATACAATGGACTGGTTGTTGACAGGCGTTAAAAAAGAACATCAGTCAACCGGTGCCGCCGTAATTCTTGCTGCAGAACTGCAAAATACCATGCTAAAAAAAGGAATGAAATATATCGAAACCACCGGTGTTTTTGAAACCAATCATAATGTAATTTCCAATTGGAAAAATTACGAGCATGTTCAACACAAAAGAAGAAGATGTTATATTAAAAATTTATAAAAATGAAAAAAATTATCTTATCGCTGAGTGCTGCGTTTTTTATTTTTTCTAATGCAACAGCACAATCCGACACATTAAAAAACAAAAAAGACGGACATTATTATTTTACCGTAATAAAAAATAACGAAACAACCGAAGTGCAAAATCAATGGCGAACCGGAACATGTTGGAGTTTTTCATCACTTTCGTTCATTGAGTCGGAATTGATACGTACAGGCAAAGGAAAACACAATTTGTCTGAGATGTTTATAGTGCATAATGCTTACATAGCCAAAGCCGAGCGTTATGTGCGTATGCACGGAAAAATGAATTTCAGTCAAGGAGGAGCATTTCATGATATTCCATTTGTCATTAAAAATTTTGGCATAGTGCCCGAAAGCGTTTATTTAGGATTGAATTACGGTGAAGAACACCACAATCATTCCGAGCTTGAAGCAGTGCTGAAAGGAATGCTCGATGCAGTTATTAAAAATAAGCAACGGCATTTGACTACTGCTTGGAAACCTTCGGTAGAAAAAGTTTTGGATACGTATTTGGGAGAAATTCCAAAAGAATTTGAATACGAAGGAAAGAAATATACACCGCAATCTTATGCCAAGCACTTAGGTTTAAATATGGATGATTATGTTGAAGTAACCTCATTTACACATCATCCGTTTTATGAAAGTTTTGTTTTGGAAGTGCCCGATAATTGGGTTTTTGGCAGTGTTTACAATGTTCCGTTGGATGAATTGATGGAAATAATGGAATATGCCATTATGAATGGTTATACAGTTGCCTGGGGAGCAGATGTTTCCGAAAAGGGATTTTCTTTCCGCGACGGATTGGCGATTGTACCCAAAGACCCGTCAACTATAAAAACAAAGGGAAAAGACAGTAAATATTACAACAATGCCGGAGCCGAAAAACAAAGCGATGCTTTTGATGCACCGGTAGAAGAATTGGAAATTACGCAAGAAATGCGTCAAAAAGCGTTTGACAATTATGAAACGACCGACGATCATGGAATGCACATTGTGGGAATGGTAAAGGATCAAAACGGAACAAAATATTTTGTGGTAAAAAATTCATGGGGAACCAAAAACGATTGTGATGGTTATTTTTATGCTTCAGAAGCATATTTTAAATACAAGACTATTGATATTATGTTGCATAAAGATGCTATTCCCCCTCATTTACGTAAAAAATTAGGGTTCTAAAACTTATTAAACGAAAAGAAAAATGCTCTAAGAATATCATGAATCTTAGAGCATTTTTTGTATAAATTATAAAACTTAAATTAGAACTTTATTTGTTATTCTTATGCATCATTACCATTAAGAGCATCATCATATCGTTTTTACTGTTCTAATCGTTCTTTATAGTTTTGTTCTAAATTTCTTATATATTAAGTAAGTGGATGTTGCAACTATCTTTGCCTGTCATAAAATATAACATATTTTTATTATTAATGTAATGAATTTATATCATATACTGACGTCAATTGTTTTATACATCATGTTTCTATAAATATAGATAATTGGTTTTTTGCTATGTATGAATAAATAACCACAAACATGAAATTACAGAAACCAAAACAATGATGATTTAAATAATTGACTTTATGTTAAAGTTGTAATTATTTTTAAAAAATGTATTATTTAAAGATATTATAAACAATATAAAGAGAAAATAAATATTAAATTAAATCATAATAAAAAAAGCAGATAGTTGCTCTATCTGCTTTTAAAGAATTTAAAAACAATAAATACTAATGTTTAATTACTTTATTTGTGAATGTGTTATTGTCTGTTTTGATTGTTATAAAATATACACCATTTTCCCAATCTTTTGAGTTAATGTTTAAAATACTTGTTGTAATGTTATTGTAATTCAATAATTGTTTTCCTGTTACATCGGTAACTATAATACTTTTTACTGAAATAAAATCAGATAAATCGATATTAAAATTAGAAGTAAATGGATTGGGGTAAATGGCGGTTTTTTTATCTAACTGTAAGTTATATATTGATACATTATTTATATTAACACAAGCGGTTGTGTCTACACAGCCATTATATGTTATTTGACATGCATAATTTCCATTTGATGTAGCCGTGAACGATTGATTTGTCTCTCCTTGTATAGGCGCAAAATTATTGTCGCAATCAAGCCATTGGTAAGATGCACCCTGTTGGTTAGCTATAATAGTTGTTAAACTATCGGTAGTGGATAAATCAATAGGATAACATAAGCTAAACAGAAAATCGGGTATACCATAGTGAGCACTAGTCATAGTTTGGTTTGGAAAAGATAAAGAAGAAAAACAATTATTACAATAACGCATATAGTAATAGGTTAAATGTGAGTTAAGTTGTGATATTCCAGTAGAGAAATAGTATGGACCAATATCAGAATATAGGGTTAGAGCATAACGCGTTCCGGCGTTTAAAACTACAACTGAATCTGTTGGTTCGTAAATATATTGCGTTGGCAAATCCTGTGTGCTGTTTTTTTGATATACAATTGATTGATTATTTACATCCCAAATTACGAGTACATAATTACCAATAGTGTCAGGTACACGTTTTCCTATTTGAGATATATAAATATCAACATTTGGTGAGAATTCAAATCCTCTACCCCAATTCGAAACATTAGGATTTACATTATTAATTATTACACTATCTGTAGCAGAATAAAGTTGTGCATTTAAGTTAATTCCGGCAAATAAGCATACTGCCGTTAAATAAATTGATAGTTTCTTTTTCATAGTTTTTGGTTTTTAGTTAGTAATTAAATTTAATTATATAAATCTTGATTTTGATTTTGTGCCTCTTCCATATTGAAACGGATTAGGGTTAGTAAATTTAATATAAATTTCTGCTCCACCCTTTCCATTTGTAGCATTGCTTAATTTTGAAATATTCACATCATAAGATATTCCTATTTTAAATTTTGCTTTTTCAAATTCAATAATTGGAGATACAGCATCACCTAATCGAGATGCTATACCAATAGACATTGCCATAGCACTAAATATGCCGGTATATTTTGATTCTTCTTTTAAAATGTATCGAAACAAAGTAGATATAATATATTCTCTTGTTGGTCCTTGAATAAATATTCCAATATTTGGTTTAATTGCAATGTTTGAATTTTTTATTCCAATATGTGCATCAGTATGAAGAACAATTTTGGAATAAATATTATCAGCAATTCCATTGTTTAGCTGAAAATTGGGTCTGTTAATATGTTGATAACCAATACCTGCTTGAATAAAGAAATTATCATTTGAGCTAATAGTTTTAGCTCTGTCTCCATATGCCCACAGGACTCCAGTACTAAAATCAATAAAAGATTTTGAATTATTATTAAAGGTTTCTAATGTTGGTAAATCAGCATTATATGTTGTTCCATTAAATTGAGTATCCCATTGTAAATTATCAATACTAATTGATTTTTGATTAAATGCTGACGCTATGCCTAATGATAATGAACTATTTCGATTTAAATATATAACGCTTGACAGATTAGCTTGAAGTATTGATGTAGAAAAATTACTGGCACCTGCTTTATCTGTAAGTGCTAAAAGCCCAATACCCAAATAACCATTTCTCCATTTATTAGAAAATAAAGAACCATCAATCGAAAAGGAGTAAGTTTTGTATGGATTGGATATTTCACCCCATTGACTCCTGGTATTTGCAACAGCTCTAATATCTCCACTAAAAACGCCAGTAGCTGCAGGGTTTAAATATGTTGGAAATGCATAATACATTGTATAATGTATATCTTGAGCTTTAAGCGAACTGATACAAAGTATTATTGTAATTACGGTTATTTTAATTTTTAAAGAAAATTTCATAATAAATTTATTTTATCGTATTAATGTTATATCACCCTTTTGAGAAAAGCTTGAGCCATCTTTAAAAATTCCTTTTAAATAATATACAAATACGGCTTTATTCATTTTTTTACCTCTAAATGTTCCATCCCATCCAATATCTAAATTATTTGTAGAAAATATTTTTTCTCCCCAACGGTCATATATTACAAACTCAAAACTCTCTATGCTTTTTCCTCGTACATAAAGGATATCGTTTACACCATCGCCGTTTGGTGAAAAAACATTTGGAACCCAAACTACATTTTCATAATTAACAAAAATTGATACAGAATCGCTTGCAGAACAACCATTTGAATCAATTACTGTTACATAATAAGTAATTGTCTCTTCAGGAGTTGAAACGGTTACCGGGCAAATTGTACAAGATAAATATTCATCAGGAGACCAAATATAAGTGCCATTTGTGCCACTTGCAGATAATGTAGTAGATTGTCCATAATTTAATGTAACATTTTGTCCAGCGTCAACAACCGGTAAACTGTTTACTATTATTGATATTTGTGCCGTGTCTGAACAGCTATTGTTGTAAACTATTACACTGTAATTTGTATTTGTTATTGGTGATACTGAAATAGTAGCAGAGCTGTCTCCAGTAGACCATACAAAAGTATTTCCTCCAGAAGCTGTAAGAGTTGTGTTTTCTCCAAAACAGATTGTATCCTTACCATTAATTGATGCTACAGGTAAAGAAGAAATTGACAAGTTAATAGAGATAATACTATCGCAACCATTTGATGCAGCTAAAGTATCTATATAAACACCGGCAGTATTTTGCCATGTTCCAAAAATCAATACACTATCACCATTGCAAATATTTACACTGTCAGATGAGAATAAATATGGAATTACATTAATGTTTGTAATGTTTACACTATCGCAACCTGAAACACTAACGGTTGTGTCATAAACTGTAGTGCTTGAAGTATAATATATACCATTAATAAGAACGCTGTCTCCTTGACATATTGATATATTATTGTTATTTACCATAGTACTGGTAAACACTACATTTGAAATTATAATACTATCGCATCCTAAATAATTTGAAAGGGTATCAAAATATGTGCCTGAGGTTGTTTGCCAACTACCATTTAAATAAATACTGTCGCCATTGCATAAAGAGTATGAGGATGAAGAAGATGATGTAGGTAATATTTGCAAAAATGTAGTAATTACACTATCACAGCCGTTTATTGACGTTAGAGTATCAATGTAAATTCCTGAAGTATTTTGCCAATTATTTTCTAAAAATATACTATCTCCGTTACATATGGAGATGCTATCAGTATCGTTAAAAGAATTTAAAACAGTTAATGTAATTGTTGCAGTATCAGTATTTCCTAAAGTATCTGTTACAATTGCTTGATAATTTGTTGTGGTAGTAGGGCAAACTGTATGAGGGCCTACGCCATTTGGCAAGCCATTATTCCATGTAACTGTAAGAGGTGCATTCGAACCTGAAACTGTTGCTGATAATTGGGTGCATGAATTTTTACAAATAGTATCATTGTCTATTGATAAAGATATTGAAGGAGGTGTAGGAGTAGTGTTACATGCAGCTCTAATAGAAATATTATCAATAACTAAATACCCAACACATGGATTAAAAAAGCTGCAACCTGTACTAAAATTAGTGTTTGCATCATCCTTAAAATTACCAATCACAACCCATTGTTCAGTTCCATTTGCAATAAAAGTGCCTGATATAGTTTGACAGTTATTGTCAATAAAGTTGCCCGATGGATTTTCAATTTGAGGAGATGCATTTACCATAGATCCGGGTCCTAAATAATATTGCCCACCGTTTTGTACATCTATATCTACCATTTGATTGGTAAACCATAATCCAAATCCATCGCTTGGTTTATATACTCCAGGAGGCGTCCTGACTTCAACAGATACACAATATTCTTGCCCTGCAACTAAAGGTGAGGTAAGTTGTGCTTGAACATATTCTCTTGAGTTTGAGCCAGCAAGTAAATAAGTGAAAAATCCAACAGAGCCGTTACTACCATCGCAAGTAAGTGTTTGAGATGGGCCGTTACAATTAGAGTTATAATAATCAGGAGTAGTGCCACTGCTGGGACAAGTGTCACAAGCAATACCATACCATCCTTGTACTTGTGAGTAATTAGTAAACATTTCAGAAATTGTATCGGCGCAATTTACGGTTGTAGCTTCAAAGCCAGGATTAGGTGCTAAATTAGGGCTACAATTGGTATCGCATAATGAAGATGGAGGTAAATAAGGTAAAACAGATACATCATCAACATAATATCCACAATCTGAAAATAAATGTGGAGTTGAAGGATTTACAATTATAGCAGTAGTTAAGGAGTCATTGTAAAAATTACCAATTGTTAAATATTGCTCACCTCCTAAAGCTGTGTATAATCCGCTAATATTAACCCAATTAGCCGTGTCAGATACTACATTTGTTTCTAATATTTGAGGAGTGTAAGGTAATGGATAATACCCACCTGCATTTGGTGCAAATGTAGAAATAAAGGCTCCAATATTATTGATTGCATGCATTGAATTATCTGATAATGAAACATAAAAGCTGATTTCATATGTTTGACCTGCGACCAAGGGGCTTATAAGTTGAACTTGTAAATATTCTCTGTAATTTGCTGAGGTGGCATTAGGATAACAAAATATATGTGCATAACCATTTCCCGTTCTAGCATTTTGAAAACCTCTAAAATTATAAGGTACACTTACTCCAAAAGCTGTGACAGGAGCGCAACTATTTATTAAGTCGGAAGTCCCACTAGTAGGAGTGGTCCATGGACTTGCTAGATTTAACTGTGAATTTAACGATGGACAATTAACAAAATTTTCAAAACTAGGATTTGGCACCAAGTTTTGTGAGCTAATAGTAATATTAACTAATGAAATAATTATTAAAAATATTGTTTTAATTATCTTCATAATTCTAATTTTTTATGAATTTGAATGATTTGATGATTTGATGTTCATTTATAAGTGTTAAATAATAAACACTATTTTCTAAATCTTCTATATTGATGATATAATCCTCATTAAGAATGCCTTCTTTTACAATAATTCCTAATTGATTTTTAATCAAATAATAGTATTTATTGTCAGATGGAGAATGTTTTACTTTTATATAAGTTTTTGCCGGATTTGGAAATAGTATTAAATCATTATCTTGTTTAAAATCAGCGACTATAGTTTGAGAATAGGAGTATTTACCATCAAAATCGGTTTGTTTTAATCTGTAGTATGTTATTCCATAAATAGAACTATCATCATAAAATTTGTAATTCAATATTCTATGACTGTTTCCTGCACCTTTTACTTCACCTATTTCCTCAAAGCTAATAGCATCTTTACTTCGCTCAATTGTGAAAAAGTTATTATTAATTTCGGTTGCTGTTTTCCAATAAACTTTTACATTATTTCCTTCTTGTTTTGCATTAAATGATAATAAATTTATAGGAAGAGCCGCTAAACAACCTGTGCCGCCCACTGGAGTTACACACACATCATCAATATAATAACCATTATCAGAAAAGAAGTTTGGTGATGAAGGGTTGTTTATAGTTTTTGCAGTTAATGAATCATAATAAAAGTTGCCTATTGTAATGTATTGTTCACCTCCGGAAGCTAAATAGACGCCCGATATCAATTGCCAGTTAGAAGTGTCTGAAATAATACTTGTTTCATTAATTTGAGGTGTGTAGGGCATTGGATAATACCCAACAGAATAGGTAGGCGATGATGAAATATGAACACCTAAATTATTTGTGGCATATCTTGATTTATCAGATAAAGATACGTAAAAGCTAATTTCATATAATTGACCTGCTACTAAAGGAGAAATTAAAGGAACTTGAATATATTCTCTGTAATCACTCGGCCCAATTGTGGGCATGACAAAAATATGTGCATATCCTACACCTGTCCTGGCATTTTGAAACCCTCTAAAGTTGTTAGGTGTTGAAACACTGAAAAGGCCAGTTGGTGCACAAGAATTCAAAAAATCAGGGGTGCCGTAAGTGTTTGCGGAAAACCATGGAACTGCTGAATTTATTTGCGAAAAACCCGATGGACAAGATGTAAAATATTCAAAACTTGGGTTAGGCACAAGGTTTTGACATAACATATTTTGACTAAATATGTAGCAAAAAAGCAATACTATTTTTATATTCAAATTCATATCCGATTTCAAATTTGAATAAAAATTAGTATTACAAGAAAAAAGAATGGGTTACAAAGGGTTTACAATATTTTTAAGTAATTGATAACAAGTAGTTTAAAATGTTTTCGCCTGGCTGAATATTCAGTTTTTTTCTAAGCCTGTTTTTTTGCATTTTCACACTTTCAGGCTTAATATTTAATATGGATGCAATTTCTTTAGTATTAAAATTTAAAAGAATAAGAGAACATAATCTTAAATCTGATTTTGTTAGTTTAGGATGTTTATTCTTAAGTCTGTGGATGAATTCTTGATGGGCTTGATCTATTTTTAATTCCAATTCTTTTCGATCGTTATCTAAATATAAATTCTGATTAATTGTATTTAAAACACTTTTAAGCTTTGCTTTTAAACTTTCTTGCTCCGGAAGATTTATAATTTCTTTAATTTGAGAGGATAATTTTTCCAAAAATGTATTTTTTTCTTGAATATAAGAAGCAAAATTTTCTATTTCTTGTTGCTTGAACTTTAATTCAGATTGTAAATTCAATTGTTCTTGTTCAATTAATTTTTGGGCTAATTTTGTTCTAGTCAAACGACCTCTTAAGTTGTATATTATAAGAATTGTGATTGTTAGTAATATCAAAATAGAAGCAATAATTATATAATATTTTATTTGTTGAATACGATGTTCTTTTTCTTTAATCAAATTTTGTTGTTCTAAAATTTTTCTTTTTTGTTGCTCTTTTTGAATTTGATATTGCAATTTTAAATTAGCAATTTGCTTTAATATTTTACTTCCCTTTAAGCTGTCATTAAGAATAATATAATTTTTTAAATGATATAGTGCTTTATTGTGATTGTTTAATTTTTCAAAAGCTTTACTTAAAAGTTCTTCACATTCTACCAAAAAATATAAGGCATTTAGTTTTTCAAAAATTGCTTTCGATTCATTTAAGTGTTTAATAGCATCTGCTAAATTATTTTGCTCTATTTCTACTTTAGCCATATTTGATAGAGTAGAACCAATTCCCATTTCATAATTTATTTGTTTAAATAATTTGTTAGATAATCTATAATAATTTAAAGCATTATTTAAGTTGCCTTTTTTAAATTCAACTTCGCCAATATTATTATACAAGGTTGCTATAAATAAGGTGTCTTTTTCAGAAAGTTGATTTTTAGCTTGAAAATAATAATATGAGGCACTATCCAAAATACCTGCATTTTCATATGCTAAGCCTATGTTTATATCAATTCCGGCTATTGCTTTGTTATTATCTTTATCTATATTATATATGATGTTTTTTGATAACCTAAGATATTTAATCGCTTCATCATAATTTCCAATTCGAATTAAAACGCTTGAGAAATTTGAATATGCTTTTGCTAATTGTAATTCATTTTTTGTGCTGTCGTAATATTGAATTGCATTTAAAAAATATTTTGAAGCTAACTGATAATTACCAATTTTAAATTGCAGCATTCCAATACGTTCGTTTGTAAATGCTATTATAGAATCGTTATTTAATTGTTGGGCAATGTTTTGAATTTGGTTAATTTGTTGTAAGGCCTTTTCGAAATTTTCGGCTTTATATTCGTTATTAAACAATACAACCAATGAGTCGATTTGACGATATTTATTTTTTAGTAAATGATGCTCTTTTAGACTGCTATTATTTACTTTTATGTTATTTGCATTAATATTTAAAGCATATAATATAAACACAAGGTTAAAGAGAAAATATTTCATTTTTAAAAAGCAATTTTCTCTAAATTAGGTATTTACGTGAAAAAATAAAAGCCTTTTAAGTTTTTTAATCATTTATACCCAACTCATATAAAATAAAAGCATATTCCATGGCAATTTCTTTATAAGGAGCAAATCGTCCGCTTGCGCCGCCATGCCCGGCATCCATATTTACGTAAAGTAAAATAGGTTTGTTTGATGTGTTGTATTCTCTAAGTTTGGCTACCCATTTTGCGGGTTCCCAATATTGTACTTGAGAATCGTATAAGCCGGTAGTAACCAGCATGGCAGGGTAGGGTTGTTTTTTTATGTTGTCGTAAGGCGAATATGATTTCATATAAAAATAATAGGTGCTGTCTTTAGGGTTCCCCCATTCGTCAAATTCTCCGGTAGTCAGCGGAATGCTCTCGTCTAACATGGTGGTAACAACATCTACAAAAGGCACCTCGGCAATAATGCCTCGGTATAAATCGGGTCGCATATTGGCTACCGCACCAACTAATAGTCCACCGGCACTTCCGCCCCAAGCAAACAGCTTGTCGGGTGCGCTGTATTTTTCTTTAATCAGTGTTTCGGAACAAGCGATAAAATCGGTAAATGTGTTTTTCTTTTTAAGCAATTTGCCTTCTTCGTACCATTGTCGTCCCATTTCTTCGCCACCACGAATATGTGCAATGGCGTAAACAAATCCTCGGTTCAGTAAGCTTAATCGTGATAAGCTGAAATATACATCCATGCTGGAACCATAAGAGCCGTATCCGTAAATAATGCAAGGTGCTGTTCCGTTGATGGGTGTAGTTTTTTTATATACCAATGAAATTGGAATTTTTGTTCCGTCTTCGGCAGTTGCCCATATTCGCTTTGCTTGATAATCTTCAGGGTTATAACCGCCTTGAACTTCATATTGTTTCAGCAGTTTGTTTTCTTTGGTTTCCATATCAAACTCGTAAGTAGAGTTTGGGGTAGTTAGTGATGTGTATCCGTAGCGCAATTTTGTGGTATTGTATTCGGGGTTGTGCCCAATGTAAATGGTGTAAGTTTCTTCTTTTACAGGAAGATAATAGTCTATGTTTTTTTCGGGATTTAATATCCTGATGTGAGTTAATCCGTTGGAACGCTCGGATAATACAATGTAGTTTTTGAACAATTCTACTTCTTCCAAAAGTGTATCATCGCGGTTTGGTACAACCTCTTGCCAGTTTTCTATTGCTGTTTTTTCAATGGGTGTTCGCATCAAGCGGAAATTTTGGGCTTGATAATTTGTACGGATATAAAAATAATCGCCCAAATGTGCTACATAATATTCTACACCTTTAATTCTGGGTTGAATGACTTTTAACGGCGCATCGGGGTTGTTGGCATCAAGATAATGCATTTCTGTGGTTAGTGTACTGCCCGAGCCCACAAAAATATATTGATTGGATTTTGATTTCCACTGAAAAGCATAAAAAGTTTCGTCTTTTTCTTCAAAAATAATTTTATCGGTTTCAACGGGAGTGTTCAATATGTGTTTGGCAACCTTGTTTGTACGAAGCGTTTCGGTATCTTTTTTGGTGTAAAAGATGGTTTTATTGTTGTTTGCCCACGAAATTCCCGAACTGATATTGTGAATGGTTTCCTTAAAATATTCACCTGTTTCGATATTAAATATTTTTAAAGTAAATAATCGGCGACTTACCGTATCTTCGGTATAAGCCAACAGCTTATTGTCGGGGCTTACATCCCAATCGCCCAAATCGTAGTATTCGTGACCTTCGGCAAGTTTGTTTACATCCAATAAAAGTTCTTCTTTTGCGCCGGGTTCGTCTTTTTTACGGTAGTATTTAGGGTATTCTTTTCCTTCTTCGTATTTGGTAATGTATATGTAGCCGTTTTCTTTGTAAGGAACACTCTCGTCGTTTTGTTTTATTCTTGATGTTATTTCTTTGAATAATTTTTCTTGCAAAGGTTTTGTGGGTTCCAAATACTTTTCGGTGTATTCGTTTTCGGCTTTGAGGTATTCAATTACTTCAGGGTTTTCGCGTTCTCTGAGCCAATAATAATCATCTGTTCTGGTATCTCCGTGAATGGTAAGTTCTTTTGGTATTTTTTTTGGTTTTGGCGGGTTCATTTTATTTGTATGATTATTATCTGTACAAGCAGTAGTCATAATAACGAATATTAAGGAATAGGATAAATTTTTATTATTGGCAAATTTCAGCATAAAGCGAATATAATCTTTTTTAAATAAAAAAAACCTCTCTTAATCGAGAGGTTTTGAAAAGATGAAATATTTTAAATTTATTTTTTGTGGAAAATACGCTCTTTAATACGAGCTGCTTTTCCTTGACGGTCACGTAAGTAGAATATACGAGCTCTACGCACTTTACCGCGTTTGTTCACTTCAATGCTTTCAATAAACGGAGAAGTTACAGGGAAAATTCTTTCTACACCAACACCACTTGACATTTTACGTACGGTAAAAGTTTCAGTATTTCCGTGGCTTCTGCGTTGAATTACTACTCCTTGAAATTTTTGTAAACGTTCTTTGTTACCTTCTTTAATTTTATAAGTAACAGTAATAGTATCTCCTGCTTTAAATTCGGGTAATTCAGGGATTGGGTTTAAGTCGTTTTCTACAAATTTTACAGCGTCCATTTCTTTATGTTTTTATATACTCCTTACAATTAAAGGGGTGCAAATTTATGTATTTAATTTTAGTATGCAAACTTTTATTGCAAAATATTTATAATCCAAATGCTTCTTGAATTTTTGTTACATAGTCCAGTTTTTCCCATGGAAATAATTCCACTTCCATTTCTTTTACAGAACCATCTCCATTAGTGAAAGTTTTCTTTACCATTTTAGGCTCACGCCCCATGTGTCCGTAAGCTGCAGCTTCTTCATAAATTGGAGTGCGCAATTTCAAGCGTTTTTCAATTGCTGCCGGACGCATATCAAAAATTTCACCTATTTTTTGAGCAATTTCTCCGTCGGTCATCTCTACTTTAGAGGTGCCGTAAGTGTTTACATAAATACCCATTGGCTCTGCCACACCAATAGCATAAGAAACTTGCACCAACATTTCGTCGGCAACGCCTGCGGCTACCATGTTTTTTGCAATATGTCGTGTAGCATAAGCTGCCGAACGGTCAACTTTACTGGGGTCTTTACCGCTAAATGCTCCACCACCGTGAGCTCCTTTTCCGCCATAAGTGTCAACAATAATTTTTCTTCCGGTCAAACCGGTATCGCCATGAGGTCCACCGATAACAAATTTCCCTGTTGGATTGATGTGGTAAGTAATTTGGTCGTTAAATAATTTAACGATATAATTAGGTAATTTGCGCATTAAGCGTGGAATAAGAATATTTTTTATATCATGCTCAATTTGTAAAAGCATTTCTTTTTCTGCAATGGCAATATCTTCCGGGTTGTCTGATTTTGGTTTGATAAACTCATCGTGTTGAGTAGAAACCACAATAGTGTCTATGCGAACAGGTTTATGATCGTCAGAATATTCAATTGTTACTTGTGATTTGGCATCCGGACGCAAGTATTTGATTTCGTTTTTCTCTCTTCGCAAATCGGCTAACTCAATTAAGATTTTATGTGCCAAATCCAATGCCAAAGGCATGTAGTTTTCGGTTTCGTTGGTGGCATAACCAAACATCATTCCTTGGTCACCGGCGCCTTGTTCTTCAGGATTTCCTTTGTCCACACCACGGTTAATATCGGGCGATTGCTCGTGAATGGCGGATAAAATTCCACATGAATTTCCTTCAAACATATAATCACTTTCGGTATAACCAATACGGTTGATTACATTTCGGGTGATTTTTTGCACATCAAGATATGTTGATGTTTTTACTTCGCCGGCAAGCACAACCTGCCCTGTGGTAACCAAGGTTTCGCAAGCAATTTTAGAATTTGGGTCGAATGCCAAAAAATGATCTACCAAGGCGTCACTAATTTGGTCGGCAATTTTATCGGGGTGTCCTTCCGATACAGATTCTGATGTAAATAAATAAGCCATAACTTAAAATTTTAATGTTTTATAAATATCGGAAAGGAAGGTAAAGGGGCTGAAATTATGCGTTTTAGCACTTTTTTTAGTGGTTGCAATCAGCCAAATCATTCCACTTTCCGTAAATTTCAGAATGCAAAAAAACACATTTTTTAAACAATAGTGAATTTTTAATGCAAATAATACTTATTTGATTGAAATTTTCTTTGGGTGTGAATCTATGATACCGGTTTAAAATAAACAAAGTATAATCAATCTTAAAGAGGTTATTTCCACAGCTTAATAATCAAAATTTCGGCTGTAATCATTAGCAAGGCCAATATGATAAACCATTTCCAAAGTGTGTCGGTTGCTAAATTAAGATTTGCGGAAAGCGTATCATTCTCAGCAGAGAAATTTAAAATATTGACCGGTTGCTCGCGATATTGTTCTTCCAATAATTGTTGCAGTTCATCATTGGTGTAAAATTTCATTTCAGATTCTGCCGATTTCAAATTAAAAGCCAAAGGAATGGTTGTTTTTCCATCAGATAATAAATAATGTCCGGGTTGGTTAATTTCATCGGTAAACAAAATTGTTTTTTTACCTTTAATAATCAGGTGTGGAATAATTTCGGTCGAATCGTGACGTAAAATGGTTTTTTCCGGTTCAAAAACAAAAGGCAGTTCCACTGTAGGTTGATTGAGCGAAAAAGCCGGTAAATATTGCCCGGCACTTTGCAATGCCATATTATACATTACCGGAACAAATAAGCTGTGTTTCCCAAAATTGGTGTGATTTTCTTCGGCATCAGTGGCAAAAACATATACTTTTCCTTTATCAAAATCGGTGCGTGCCAAAAAGGGTTGAGCATTTTTAAAAGATAATATATTGTAAACATAACTGCCCTTCGATTTTCGTGTCATTATTGCTTTTTGGCGTACCCATGGCAAGTTCAATAATTTATTTTCTTTAATAAAAACATCTTGCATTAAAGGGTCGTTGTAATTAATATTTGAAATAAACAATGTTGTCGTGTCAATGTTTTGTAATTGAACAGATTGTAATTGACTTAACAGTTGATTTGTTTTTTCCTTTTGCTTTAAATTGGGGAAAATAACCAAAGAACCGCCTTCGGCTGTAAATTGTTTTAAAAATTGCATCAATCCGCTCGAAAGTTCACTTACCGAATGAAGAATGATGAGTTGCGATTGCTCCAATTTTTTATAATTGATATTGTTTTGCGGGTAGAATTGATATTGAAACAAACTGTCTCCTGAAAATAGAGTTTCAATGAAAACATTTGCTTTTTCGCTCCCAATCTCCGAAACCGTTATTTTATCATTTACCTTGTAGGCAAAGTAATATGTATTGTCAAATGATATTGGATAATCTTCAATGTTTATCTCACCCAAATAATTACCAAAATCTTTATTCTCAAAATTAAAGGTTAAATGAGCCGTATCTCCGGCAGCAATATCAACGGCTGCGGGCGCTAACAAAACTTGGTTTACTTTTGTTTGAACAGATGCGTTTTCTTTATCTTCGTTGCCTTTGTTACCAATAATGGCTGTGAAAATTTCTTTGCCAAAAATAGCGTGATAAGGGGTGTTGGTTATAAAACTGTCTACCGAAAGGTTGGCAACAGGTAAAGGTGTAAGTGGAATCCACGTAATACGGGTGCTGTCGGTGAGTTGAGTAGGCCAAGTAAATGTTGATTTTTGAAAATCTGACAAGTAAAAGATATTATAGCGATGGTTGTATTTTGAAGAAGCTATAAAGTTGTGAAAAGCTGCTAAATTCTCCGATACGCTTTTCTGTTTGGCTTCTTTATTCAAAGATGTCAGTTGGTCGAGCGCATCTTCTTTGGTTAAAATTTTTGGTTTAAATCCATCGGTTGAGAGGATAATAAATTTATGATTTTCGGGATAAGAAGAAATAATTTCTTGGGCGGCTTGCAATGCACGGTTAAAATTTTCACCTTCGGTACTTTCGGCAACCATACTCAGCGAATTGTCAATAATGATGACGTGCAATTCGTTTTGTTGCTTTTCTGAATTTTCATCCGGAAAATAAGGTTGGGCAAATGCCAGTACCAAAAAAGTGATAAATAAAATGCGTGAAATTAAGAGCAATAAATGTTTGAGCCGGTTTTTTGTTTGTGCTTGTTGTTGTACGGCTTTTAAAAAAGAAACATCTGAAAAATAAACTTTTTTGTACCGTTTAAAATGAAACAAATGGATAATTACAGGAATAAGAACCAGTGCAAGTGCATACAAAAATTCGGGGTACAAAAATTTCATAAGCCAAAGATAAAGAACTCAAATGAAAAATTATATCTTATTGCGGATAAGGAAAAATTATTTGGGCGATTTATAGAATTTATCCTTAATGGTTTTGTGTAGTTTTATGTCCAAATCTTTTTTATAGGTCCATTTTCCTTTGTTGTAGATTAAGGCATCAAACCGGTTGAGCGATGGTCCGTAATATGCCCAAACACCATGAAATTGGTCGCTTAACGGAACCAAATAGTCAAAAACAATAGCATTGTATTCGGGTTCCCATTTCAAACTCATAACCACTTCATCGCCGTATTCAAAAATTAATCGCTTGGCGGTTCGGTTTTGTTCGGTTTTCAATACCGGATAGCCGAATTTTACATTTCCGTTGCTGCCGATGGTTATTACATCTATTATTTTTCTGTTTGTGAGTAAATCATTTCCGTCCCAACCCAAAACAACATATTGATTTTTATTCATTTTGGGCAACCGGATAATTTTGTAATACAAAGCACCATACCATTTGTTATTACTGAAAGTTTTATTGATATCGTTATGGTTTAATTTTTCGGTATCATTCAATTCAATCAACTGCACTTGCTTGGTTTTGGGATTGTACCATTGTATAATTCCGCGGTAAATATGTTTGTCTTTGGCAGTAGTGGTTGTAAAGGTGAATATTTTTATTTCATCTTCAAATTGGACAACCGAAATACGTTTTTTAATAATGTTAAAGGGGTAATAGAAAGAATTTTCATTTTGTAAAACTTCTGTAAGCAACCGGTAAACCGTGTCGGCATAGCTTGTGCGCTCAAGTTCGGTAGGTGCGCCCAAAACCAAGTTCATTTTTTGCACAATTTCATTTTCTTTTTGCATAAAATATTCGGCATCTGCTTGAGCACGGGTTGCAAATGGAATAATTAAGAGCCACAGAATGATATGTGTAAGTTTTTTTATCATTTATTTAAAATAAAAAACACCGTTGCGATAAACTATCAAACGGTGTTCCAAAGATATAAATTGTTTGTTGAGGCAACTATTTTCGCTGCAATAATTATAAATGCAATCTTTCTTTTTTTGCCAAAAGTTCTTCTTCTGTTTCGCGGAAATTTTCATCATCCACACAACAATCTACCGGACAAACAGCTGCACATTGCGGTTCATCATGAAATCCTTTACATTCTGTACATTTATCCGGTACAATGTAATAATAATCTAAAGATAAAGGTTCTTGTGGCTCGTCGGCATCAACTACACGTCCGTCGTGCAAGGTTACTTGTCCTTTTAGATTTGTCCCGTCAGACATTCTCCATTCTTGACCACCTTCGTAAATTGCATTATTTGGACATTCGGGTTCGCAAGCACCACAATTTATACATTCGTCGGTTATTTTTATAGCCATTGCTTACAGGTTTTAAAATGTTACACTAATTTTGCTTCAAAAGTAAGATTTTTTACTTTTTCTTAATCTTTTTATTTTACGAATTATGACACAAATTATCGATTCTTTTGTATTATTGGGAAATAAGGTCAAAGATAAAATCAATCAATTTAATTTAGATAATCCTTCAGCATTTGAAAAAGCAGTTGTTCAGTCACAGCAAGAAAACGGTTGGTTTACTCGCGAAAATATATTTGATGCACTTACGGCAATTGCCGATAATTTAACCGAAGAAAAATTGCAAAAATGGCTTTCAGCTTATGAAATTCCTGTAAAAGAGCCCAAAAATGTAGGTTTAATCATGGCAGGAAATATCCCTTTGGTTGGTTTTCACGATTTTTTAAGTGTGTTGGTTTCGGGGCATCGTGCAGTTGTTAAACTTTCATCTTCCGACAAACGATTGTTACCGCTTTTGGCTCAATGGCTTATAGAATTTGATGGTACTTTGAAAGAAAAAATTATATTCACCGATAAACTTTCGGAAATTGAAGCAGTAATAGCTACGGGAAGCAATAACTCTGCGCGTTATTTTGAAGCTTATTTTGGAAAATATCCGCATATTATTCGCAAAAACCGCAATTCGGTGGCAATTCTTTCAGGCAATGAATCGCAAGATGAATTAGCCGCTTTGGGCAAAGATATTTTTTCATACTTTGGTTTGGGATGCCGCAATGTGTCGAAACTGTATGTACCCGAAAATTATGATTTCGACCAATTTTTTAAAGCCATTTACGATCCCTTTAAAGATATTATTTACCATAATAAATACGCCAATAATTACGATTACAACAAAGCAATACATCTGTTGGACAGAGTGCCTTTGCTCGAAAACGGATTTGTATTGTTAAAAGAAGATGTGTCATTACATTCGCCTGTGGCAATGCTGCATTATGAATATTATCAATCTACCGATGCAGTAAACAATCAATTGTCTATGTTGCAAGACAAAATTCAATGTATAGTTTCGGAAGATGAAACGATAGAAAATGCATTACCCTTTGGAAAAGCTCAAAAACCCGAACTTTGGGATTATGCCGATAATGTGGATACGTTGGAATTTTTAAAAAGTGTGTGAGTTGTTCATAATTTATTAACAATAGCAATTAAAGAATACAGAAACCCTTACTTTTGACAAACATAAAATAAAACATAATAATGGCTCAAATTCAAGAATTGGAAAACATAGCAACGCAAGTTCGTCGCGATATACTACGTATGGTTCATCACGTTCAATCAGGGCATCCGGGCGGTAGTTTAGGGTGTGCTGATTTTATGACCGCTTTGTATTTTGAGGTAATGAAACATACGCCTCAACCTTTTGATATGGATGGAAAAGACCAAGATTTATTTTTCTTGTCAAACGGACACATATCACCGGTTTTTTACAGTGTATTGGCACGCAGCGGTTATTTTCCAATAGAAGAGTTGGCTACTTTTCGTAAAATAAATTCACGTTTGCAAGGACATCCGACAACACACGAAGGATTGCCCGGCGTACGTGTAGCTTCCGGTTCATTAGGGCAGGGGTTGAGTGTAGCCATTGGTGCTGCCCAAACAAAAAAAATGAATAACGACAAACGATTTGTTTTTTCGCTTCACGGCGATGGCGAAATAGAAGAAGGGCAAATTTGGGAAGCGGCAATGTATGCTGCCCATCATAAAGTAGATAATTTAATAGCTACGATTGATTACAACAATAAACAAATCGACGGCGATGTTGATGAAGTAATGAATTTGGGTGATATTGAAGCAAAATGGCGAGCTTTTGGTTGGGATGTAATGCGAATGAACGGCAATAATATGCAAGAAGTGGTTACCGGTTTAAATGATGCAAAAGAAAGAGCCAACAAAGGAAAACCCATTATGATTATTATGGATACCATTATGGGAAAAGGTGTTGATTTTATGGAAAATGACCATCATTGGCACGGTGTAGCTCCCAACGATGAGCAATTGGAAAAAGCTTTGGCACAATTGCCCGAAACTCTTGGCGATTATCCATTGTAATAATTTAGGCATAAAATGTGTTATGGATATAGTATCCTTTAACACAACCGGTATATGAAAAACCTGAAAAAAATATTCCTCACAGTATTACTCTTAACGGGCATATTTGTCCAAGGGCAAACACCACCCACCAAAACACGCATCCTTTTTATTTTGGATGCTTCGCAAAGTATGCTCGGACAATGGGAAGGTAAACAAAAGATAAAAATTGCCACATCGTTGCTTTCCAATTTAATGGATAGTTTAAAGCACGTAAAAAATGTACAAGTGGCATTGCGGGTTTATGGTCATCAGTTTTCGGTGGCTCAAGGAAAACGCAGTTGCGAAGATACCAAGTTAGAAGTTCCTTTTTCTTACAATAATTATGAAGCGATTAAAAAGAAGTTAAAATCGTTGCATCCGGTAGGAACAACGCCAATTGCATATTCCCTGCAAAAGTCGGCAGATGATTTTCCACCTTGTTCAAATTGTCGCAACATAATTATTTTAATTACCGACGGAATAGAGGAATGTGACGGCGACCCTTGTGCCATAGCGTTGGCACTTCAAAAAAACAATATTGTTCTCAAACCCTTTGTAATTGGAATGGGACTGGATTTACCCACAATTGAAGCGTTTAAATGTGTTGGGAATTTTTATGATGTTCAAAATACACAAACATTCAAAAATGTCTTGAATATTGTAATATCTCAAGCAATGAACAAAACCACGGTTCAGGTAAACTTGCTTGATATTTACGGCAATCCTACCGAGACAAACGTGAATATGACTTTTTACGACCATTTTTCAAAACAAATTCGTTACAATTATGTGCACACGATGAATCATCGTGGAAATCCCGATACTATACCATTAGACCCGTTGGGTTCTTATGATTTGGTGGTGCATACTTTGCCACCCGTAAGAAAAGACAGCATCGTGTTAACGCCAGGCAAACACAATATTATTGCCGTGGATGCTCCGCGTGGTGATATGAATTTTAAAATGCCGGGTTATAACGAGTATGAAGATTTAAAAATCATTGTCAGAAAAAAGGGTGAAATGAAAACCCTATATGTGCAAGATTTTAATGAAAAGCAAAAATATTTGGTTGGCGAATACGATTTGGAAATTCTTACCTTTCCGCGCATTAATTTGAGTGATATCAAAATTTCGCAAAGTCATACAACCACTATTCAATTTCAAAATCCCGGAGTGTTGAATCTGTCATTTCCCGGAAGTGCTTATGCGAGTTTGTATTTGGAAAAAGATAATGAGTTAAAATGGCTAAAAGATTTTAATCCAAACCTTACGCGCTATAAAATTGTAATGCAACCCGGAAGATACCGCATAATTTATCGTTCAATAAATGCAAAAAAATCAATTTATACAGAAGAAAAAAGATTTGAAATAAAATCAGGAGCATCAACCAATATAAATTTTTAAACTATCTGCAAATGAAAAAATATACTTATACAGAGAAAAAAGATACGCGCTCGGGCTTTGGTGCCGGCTTATTGGAATTGGGAAAAAACAATCCTAATGTTGTGGCATTGTGTGCCGATTTAACCGGTTCGTTAAAAATGGGCGACTTTGCCAAAGCTTTTCCCGAAAGATTTTTTCAGGTAGGAATTGCCGAAGCCAATATGATGGGCATAGCTGCCGGTATGACTATTGGCGGGAAAATTCCTTTTACAGGAACATTTGCCAATTTTTCTACTGCCAGAGTTTTTGACCAAATTCGTCAATCAATTGCTTATTCGGGCAAGAATGTGAAAATATGCGCCTCGCACTCGGGGTTGACACTCGGTGAGGATGGAGCTACACATCAAACACTTGAAGATATTGGAATGATGAAAATGCTTCCGGGAATGACTGTTATCAATACCTGCGATTTTAATCAAACAAAAGCGGCAACTTTGGCAATTGCCGAATGGGAAGGACCTGTTTATTTACGTTTTGGTCGCCCGAAAGTGCCTAATTTTACACCGGAAAATCAAAAATTTGAGATAGGAAAAGCCGTTGTATTAAATGAAGGTTCAGATGTAAGTATTTTTGCTACCGGACATTTGGTTTGGGAAGCCATACAAGCCGGTGAGCGCTTGGCAGAAGAAGGCATCAGTGCAGAAATTATTAACATCCATACCATTAAACCGCTTGATGAAGCGGCAATTTTGGAATCGGTTGCGAAAACAAAATGTGTGGTTTCTGCCGAAGAGCATTCCCGTTTGGGAGGTTTGGGCGACAGCATTGCACAAGTGCTAATGAAACACAATCCGGTGCCAATGGAATATGTTGCGGTAAATGATACTTTTGGCGAGAGCGGTAAGCCCGATGAATTATTGAAAAAATACGGGTTGGATACGGATAATATTGTAGAAGCGGCCAAAAGGGTGCTTAAAAGAAAAATGTAACCATTATTAAATTTTTGCGTTTTTAAGATAAAGCATTATCTTTATCCAAATATAAAAATGATTTGTAATGAAAAAAACAATTGTTTATAGCTTACTTATTCTTTTCTTATCGGCATTTATTTTGTCATGTGCCAGTAATAAACCCAAAATGCAAACTCGTAACGGTGGCAAAAGAATTAATTCTACCGGTTCTATGGGCAGAGGTGCCAAATAAAAATAAAACATTAAAAAAAGGGTGCTGATTTTCAGCACCCTTTTTAATTGATATTATTGTAAGATTTAGGTAAAGTACTGTAGTGTCAATTATTATATAACAACCTTTTGAGAGGATTTATTTCCTGCCGAATCTGTAAAATGGACAATATAAATGCCTAGTGATAAACCATTACAACAACCTGTATATTGTTCTTATTTATTCTTTCCAGATAAACGGAAAAATTTACCGATTCGACACGAAAATTCAAAAACTTTTTTTGAACTTTCTCTTCGTTTGTCATATTCAACTATTGGGCTTAATACATTTTCGTTTCGCAAACCGTAATACCATCCTTTATTTGTTATATGTAATAATCCTATATGAAAACTTGTAAACATATCGTATAAATTATTCGTGTAAATTTCATCATATCGAGAAAATACTGTTGTAGTATGGAAACCTATTTCCAAACCGCTAAAATTATCGGTTATCTTACCGAATAACGGCTGTAAATTATACGCTAAGGAATAAGAATTTTTCCATGTCAATGGTGCTCTACTATCGTTAAATATTCCATAGAAATACGAATCATAACTATTGTTGTAACCGGAAATATATATATAAGGACCTAAATCAAACTCCAGCCAATGAATAAAATTATTATAACCCGTTGTGCATTTAGGCT
>DBGO01000001.1 GCA_002295925.1 Flavobacteriales bacterium UBA852 | reverse complement strand
AAAAGAAAAATCATGGGATTTGGTGTCGGATAAACGTATCAGTAAACTGCATCCGCTGGTGCGTGAAAAAGCCAAAGAGTTTATTATCCGTGCCGAAAAAGAATTGGGCAAAAAACTGCGCGTGGTATCCGGGCTGAGAACTTGGGATGAACAAGCTCGACTGTATGCGCAAGGCAGAACTTTGCCCGGAAAAATCGTTACCAATGCCAAACCGGGGCAGAGTTTGCACAATTACGGATTGGCGATTGATGTGGTTGAAATTAAAGACGGCAAAGCGCTTTGGAATAATCCAGATTGGGAAAAAATTGCGCGCTTGGGTAAAAGCATCGGTTTTGAGTGGGGCGGCGATTGGAAATCGTTTAAAGATAAACCGCATTTTGAAATGCGCTTTGGTAAATCGCTTGCACAATTGCAACAGTTGTATCAATCGGGTAAACGCAACGGTGAATATGTTTATCTGACATGAATATTTCTGTAAAACATATTGTTTCGTCGTTTTTCAGCGGATTGGTTTTTGCTACTCTTTTAGCGGCGTTACTCTTTTTTAAGGGTTGTTTTCCGCAACAACCGGTGGTGCTTACACAAACCGACACGGTATTTATCAATAAGCCTTACAAAAAATTAGTCATAAAAACGGTTGAAAAACCGGTTAAAGTTTTTGTCTATAAAACGGATACTGTCTTTCGTAAAATGATTGAAAAAGATACGCTTATTACGGGTGTTGAGTTTAATCAAAAAACTGCCAAATTACATACCATTACGCCAAAAGGGTTGCCGCTAATCAGTGAATATCCTGTGTTAAATTACCGCTCTTTTGCCATTAACCACAAAGGCGAAATAGCTTTTAAAAAACGTAAGCATCCCAAAAGAAAAAAACTGCTGCGTATTCTCTCGCATACCGCAGCATTTGCTTGCGGAGTCTGGTTGGCGGGAAAGAAATAATCAAATTTTATTTCAACTAAGTTTCTTCAACTTGTTCCTTTTTGGAACAACTTCAATTGAATTTATTTCTTCTGTTTTGCATCCTTAATTTATCAATGTAGTAATTCAATTGCATTTCAAACTACTACACCTGCAACAATCCAAATACACTAAACTCTCTTATTTTCAATAATTTAACCCTGTTTGTAGTAGTGTAGTAGCGTAGTAGTTTAAAAAATCGAAAAAATATTTTTATAAATCCGGGAGTGTTTCAATTTTATATTGGTCGGTTAGCAAACCCAATGATTTTAAATACCTTGCGGTCATTTCAATGGATGAATGCCGGCACATTCGCTGAATGCGTACAATATCTTTTTCTTTTTCGTACCACCGGCAAACAGCGGTATGCTTAAAACTGTAAATGGTGTAATTTCTGTCTAATTTGAAATGATTTTTAATCTTTTTGTAACGCTCAGTTGCCCAACCGGTTCCCAAAGGCTTTTCTGAAGGCTTTCTTTTAGCAGAAAAAATGTAATAATCCGAAGGGTAATTTTGTAAATCCATATCTTCGATAACTTCCATTAGCTTATCAGCTATCGGCAAAATGTCGAATTTTTTAACCTTGCTTTGATTAGAGTATATTTTTAAAACACGCTTTTCAAAATCAATATTTTCAATTTTCAATCGCCGAATTTCCGTGGTACGCATCAAAGCATAATAAATAAAACAGATGAATTTATATAAATACGGCTCTTTCTCTTTTATGTATGGAATAATCTCTTTGATTTGCGACTCCGAATAAGGCAAGTTTTTCTCACCATATTCAGTACTTTGGCGTTCAACTTCATTAAACGGATTATCTACTTGCGTCCATTTTCGTTTCTTGGCAACGTTGTAAAAATTCTTTAACCGTCCTAACGAGTTATTGTACGTTTTGGCACTTATTCCTTTAATTTCAATTAATTCATCAAAATACTTTTGAGCCATAAAAGGTTTTACATCCGACAAATAGTACAATTGAAAATTCTTCTCTTCCGACCATTTTAAAAAATGTTCAATTACATCATGCTTTGCGTGAATTTCGCCCGGAGAATTTTTGGCAATATTTTCACAATAATTCATGTACCTTGGAATAGCTTCTTCCAAAAGCAATTCATGATATAAATCTTCCGGGTTTTCTTCTTTTGCTTTTTTTGCTTTTACCCGGTCAATATGATAACCTTCCTTGAGTAGTTTATTTATCTTTTTGATTAAATCTTTTGCGTAAGCTTCTTTGGAACTGTCGGTTGAATATTTTGCAGGAATGTACTTTCGCTTTCTAACTAAATCGTTTTTTTGCACATCCCAAACGTAAAACACAATATACCAGCCTTTTCCGGCAGATGATTTTACTAATTTGGCGGGCTTGAAATCAAATGTTTTTTCCATCAATTTTTTAGGAACAAAGTGTTCATCTACTGACGACGCTACTGACGACCAAAGCTTTTTTTCGTTAACCTTCTTTCTTAACTCGCTGTGATACAGTTCGTTACAAGAGTACCCGGGGAGGGACTCGAACCCTCACGGTATTGCTACCACTAGATTTTGAGTCTAGCGTGTCTACCAATTCCACCACCCGGGCAATAAATAAAAAGAACTATCAACTTTGAGAATGCGAAAATATTAAATTTGTTTTGATTTTTGGGCAAAAAACACAAAATATTTTATCTTATACAAATAAATATTTGGCGTAGTGTGAATTAATTGATAAATTTGCACCCCTTTAAAAATTAGAAATGTCTGCATCGGTAAAAATATTTTCAGGACGAGCATCCGAAAGCTTGGCAAAAAAAATTGCTCAAAGCTACGGTATATCGTTAGGTAATGTCATTGTGCAAGATTTCAGCGACGGCGAATTTCAACCTTCTTTCGAGGAGTCTGTTCGCGGCGCAGATGTTTTTATTATTCAATCTACATTTCCTCCTGCAGACAATCTAATGGAGTTATTGATGATGGTTGATGCGGCAAAAAGAGCTTCTGCTCGCAGAGTTGTTGCCGTTATTCCATATTTCGGTTATGCCCGTCAAGACAGAAAAGACAAACCCCGTGTACCCATAGGCGCAAAACTTGTTGCCTCAATGCTTGAATCTGCGGGTATAACACGCTTAATAACCATGGATTTACACGCCGACCAGTTGCAAGGATTTTTCGAAGTACCTGTAGATCATCTTTATGCTTCTACTATATTTTTACCTTACATAAAAAGTTTAAATTTAGAAAACCTTACTATGGCTTCGCCCGATATGGGTGGTTCAAAACGTGCCAACTCTTATGCCAAAGCTTTGGGATGCGAGGTTGTAATTTGCTACAAGCAACGTGCTAAAGCCAATCAAATAGAAAATATGTTTGTGATTGGTGATGTTGAAGGAAAAGATATTGTATTGGTTGATGACATGGTAGATACAGCCGGCACATTGACAAAAGCAGCCGACTTAATGCTCGAGAAAGGCGCAAATAGCGTACGAGCCGTATGTACGCACCCAATTTTATCAGGGAAAGCATATGAGAAATTAGAAAATTCAAACATAAAAGAACTAATTGTTACAGATACAATTCCTTTAAGAAAAGAACATCCGAAAATTAAACAACTTTCGGTTGCCGATCTTTTCTCGGAGGTTATCCATAATGTTGTTAACTATGAGTCTATCAGCTCATTATTTGTCAATTATTAATATAAACCGATAAGAATAAATTAAATTTTATAAACAGATGAAAACAGTAGAAATTAAAGGAACATTGCGCGATGCAAGCGGAACTAAAGAAGCCAACAAACTTAGAAAAGAAGGAAAAGTTCCGGCAGTATTATACGGTGGCGAAGAAAATATTCATTTTTCAGTAGACCGTATTCCGTTTGAAAAAATCGTTAATACTCCCAAAGTATTTTTCATTGAAATAGATATAGACGGAAAAAAATATAAAACTATTTTAAAAGACGTTCAATATCATCCGGTAAACGATGCACCAATGCATGCCGATTTTCAACAAATTTTTGACGATAAAAAAGCTATTGTTAAATTACCCGTTGAGCTTACAGGAATTTCTACCGGAGTTGTAAAAGGGGGTAAATTACGTTTAGTTACTCGTCGTCTTACAGTAAAAGGTCTTCCGACAGATTTACCCGAATCTATCGTTGTTGACATTACAAATGTTGACTTGGGGCAATCGGTAAAAGTAAAAGATGTAGATGTAAAAGGTGTAGAAGTATTGGATGCGCCAAACGCCGTTATTGTTCAAGTGAAAATGAGTAGAGCTGCAATGGCAAACAAAGCTGCTGCCGAAGCAGAAGAAGCGTAATAATTTATGAAATATCTAATTGTAGGATTAGGTAATATAGGCGCTGAATACGAAAATACGCGCCACAATATAGGATTTAAAGTGTTGGATGCTTTTGCGAAAGCATCCAACTTTTCTTTTGAACCCGACAGATATGCTTTTTCGGCAACCACCAAATTTAAAGGACGCACCTTAGTTTGCATTAAGCCCACTACTTATATGAATTTAAGCGGAAAAGCAGTGCGCTATTATATGGAAACCGAAAAAATACCGGCAGAAAGAATATTGGTTATCACCGATGATATTGCTTTACCTTTTGGCAAACTGAGATTAAAAGGGAAAGGCAGCGACGGCGGACATAATGGGCTAAAAAGTATCATAGAACTTATCGGAACACAACAATTTCCACGTTTGCGTTTTGGGATAGGCAATGAATTTTCGCGTGGTAAACAAGTTAATTATGTTCTTGGCGAATGGACGTCCGAAGAGCAAGAAAAATTACCCGAACGCATAAATGTGTGCATTGAAATAATCAAAAGCTTTACAACAATAGGTTTGGCACGCACAATGAGCATGTATAACAACAAGTAGTTTATCCCAACACTTCTTGAATTGAACGATTAATTATTGAACATGCTTTTTCAATTTCTTCTTCCGTAATAATCAACGGCGGAGCAATACGCAAACTTTTATCGTTAAACAAAAACCAATCGGTAATTACACCATTTGCAATGCAGGCATCAATAATTTTTTTATTGATATCAAAACTCTCAAATTCTATGGCTATCATTAATCCGAAGGCACGCTTATCTTTAATGGCAGGATGATTGATATTTTCAATAAACAATTGACTTTTATGACCTGCAGAATCGATTAAAGCCGGTTTATTTTCTTTCAGCACATTTATATTTTCCAAAGCGGCGGCAGCACTTACCGGATGTCCGCCAAAAGTTGTGATATGCCCCAAAATAGGGTTGGTTTTGAGTGCATCCATAATCTTTTTGGAACTTACAAATGCACCTATGGGAAATCCGCCGCCCATTCCTTTGGCAAACGTAACAATATCAGGCACTACATTAAAATGCTCCATGGCAAAAAACTTTCCTGTACGTCCAAATCCGGTTTGTACCTCGTCAAAAACAAGTAATGCACCGGTTTCGGTGCATCTTTCCCTCAGGGCTCTCAAATAATCTTTTTCGGGAGCAATAATTCCTGCTTCGCCTTGAATTGGCTCTACAACCACACAAGCCGTTTTTTCTGTAATTTGCGTTAATTCTTCAAATTGATTAAAATTTATTCTTTTTGTTTCGGGCAAAAGCGGTTCGAAAGATTGTTTAAAACTGTCATCGCCAATGATGCTCAAGCACCCCTGAGTGCTGCCATGGTAAGCTTTATTGAACGAAATCATTTCCCTTCTGCCTGTGTAGCGCTTGGCTAACTTCATTGCTCCTTCGTTGGCTTCGCTGCCCGAGTTGACCAAATAAACCGACGACAACGGCTCGGGAAGCAATTCGGCGAGTGCCTTGGCAAGTTGCACTTGCGGACTTTGTACATATTCACCATAAACCATTAAATAAGTATAATAATCCAATTGTTTTTTTACCGCCTCTATAATTCGCGGATGACGATGTCCTAAATTGCTTACCGAAATCCCTGATATTAAATCAATATATTTTTTTCCGGAAGTATCGGTTAAATAAACACCCTCGGCATGTTCAATTTCCAAGGCAAGCGGAAAATCGGACGTTTGTGCCAAGTGATTTAAAAATAATTGTCGTTGGGTTAAACTCATCAATATAAATTTTCATTCAAAGATAAACTTAAATTATTCAACTACTTACTCAAAACAAATAACTATTTTTGCAGCAAATTGCTCAATCATGTTTCATCGTTTATTATTGATAATCATACTATTTTCGTTGTTTGCCTGCGGTAACAAACCTACCGACCAACAAAGCAATACGAACTCAACAGATTCCGTACAAACGGAGAATTCTCTTTTAAAGGTTAACGAAGCACTGAAAGACGATCCAAATAATGCTGAATTATATTACGAACGGGCGCAAATTTATGCCAATCAAAAAATGATAGATGAAGCCCTGCAAGATATTGACAGAGCACTGAAGCTGGATTCTTTAAACGAAGATTTTTATCTCTACAAAGGTGATTTATACATTCAAAAAGGCAACGGCACAGAAGCCGAAAAAACTTATCTGAAGGCTACAAAAATAAAAGAAGAAAGCCCAAACGGTTACATTAAGTTATCCGAATTGATGTATTACGGCGGCTATTACGAGGACATGCTTAAATATGCCAACGAAGCCCTTAAAAGAGATATGTATAACGATCGCGCTTATTTTAATAAAGGATATGCTTTTTTAAAAATGGGCGATACAACAAATGCTATTAGCAGTTTTCAAACGGCAGTAGAGCAAAACAACGAATTGTATGATGCTTATATTATTTTGGGTTATTTAATGCAGGCTGAAAACAATCCGTTGGCAGAAGATTATTTTAAAAATGCTTTAAGGGTAAAACCCGAAGATTATCAGGCAAAATATAACTTGGCGTATTATTATCAGGAAACAGGACAATACAACAAAGCTATTGAGTTGTATAATGAATTGCACGAGAAATTTCCAAAACAAGTCAATCCTTTATTCAACTTGGGATTTATCCATTTAATGTATTTGCATGTGTATGATATAGCAATGGATTATTTCAATAAAGTATTGGAAATAGAACCCAACAATTACAAAGCTTTGTTTAATCGCGGATACTGCAAAGAACTGACCGGAGACATTGAAGGTGCCGAGCAAGACTATAAAAAAGTACTTGAAATCAACCCGGTGTATACTCCTGCCGCATTGGCTTTGGAACGCTTTGACAGAAAAGAATATCACATAGAACCCAAAAACTAAAAAATAAATGGCCGGATTTGGAAGAAAGAAGAAAAGTAACGAAAACGATGACGAATCATTCAAAAAGGTAAAAATCAATAAAGATAATTTGCGTAAAGCACTACGGGTTTTTCAATTTATAAAACCTTACCGGCTGACTTTTGGCATTGGCTTGTTTATTTTATTGTTGTCAAGTATGGCAACTATGATTTTCCCTTGGCTTGTGGGCGATTTGGTTGATGCTCGAGCCGAAAAAATCAACAACATTGCATTGGCATTATTTGTTTTGTTTTTCTTAAACGCTATTTTTTCATTTCTACGCATTTATTTATTTGAAAGAGTTACACAAAAAGCATTGGCAGCCATTCGAAAAGAAACCTTTAAAAAACTGCTCACCTCTCCTATGGCTTTTTTCTCTTCGCGTAGAACAGGAGAGTTATCCAGCAGAATAGCCAATGATGTATCGCTATTGCAACAGACATTTACCGTTACCATTGCCGAATTTTTACGTCAAATTATTACCGTTTCGGTTGGTGTAACCGCTTTGTTGATTCTTTCTCCACGCTTAACGTTATTTATGCTATCCATTATTCCTGTAGTGGCTTTAATAGCTGTTCTTTTCGGGAAATTTATAAAAAAACTTTCTAAAGAAGCTCAAAATTACATTGCCGACAGTAACACTATTGTAGAAGAAGTATTGAACGGCATTGTTAATGTAAAGGCATTTGCCAATGAAGCCTATGAATTGTTTCGCTATGGCAAAAAAATGGACGATGTAATAAAAGTTTCACTCAAAGCCGCATTTTGGCGAGGCATCTTTGTTTCATTCATTATATTTTGTGTGTTTGGAGCAATTATTTCCATTATTTGGTATGGTGTAAAAATGGTAAATGCACACGAAATTAACCCTCAAGAAGGGATTACCATGGGCGAATTGCTTAAATTCATTCTTTATTCGGTATTTATAGGCGTATCATTTGGCGGAATTGCCGATTTGTATTCGCAACTGCAAAAAGCCATTGGAGCATCTGAAAAATTAATGGATATTTTGGAGCAACCTTCCGAAAATGTGCATTTGGAAAAAATTCAAATAAAAAACCGGATTCAAGGCGATATTGCTTTTGATAATGTTCATTTTGCCTATCCTTCGCGAAGAGATATTGAAGTGCTTAAAGGCGTAACTTTCAGCGCTAACAAAGGCGACCAAATTGCAATTGTTGGACCTTCGGGAGCCGGAAAATCAACTATCACGCAATTAATTTACCGTTTTTACGAAAATTATACCGGCACCATATCGGTTGACGGCAAAGACATTAAATCTTTCGACCTTACGGAATACCGCAGCCAGTTGGCAATTGTTCCGCAAGAGGTAATGCTGTTTGGTGGTTCCATAAAGGAAAATATTGCTTACGGAAAACCAGGCGCAACTGATGAAGAAATTTTTGAAGCGGCGAAAAAAGCCAATGCATTAGAATTTATTGAATCATTTCCCGAAAAATTTGACACCATTGTTGGCGACAGAGGTGTGCAACTATCGGGTGGTCAGCGTCAGCGAGTTGCCATTGCCAGAGCCATTTTAAAAGACCCTAAAATTCTTATTTTGGACGAAGCCACCTCTGCTTTGGACTCGGAAAGCGAAAAACTGGTACAACAAGCACTTGACGTATTGATGAAAGACCGTACATCGATTGTTATTGCCCATCGTTTATCAACCATTAAAAATGCCAAAAATATTTTGGTGTTGGATAATGGAAAGGTTATAGAACAAGGTACACACGATGAATTGATACAAAAAGAAAACGGTGTTTATAAAAAACTTTCGGAACTTCAATTTTCTACACTTGGTTAGCGATATAACTTTTCACGGATAGAGTAAATATTTTGCTCTGATTTTTTTAAACTCCTGCAATCCGGGTTGCCAAGTTGCTTTTATTTCTTGTTCGGTTTTGCCTTGCACCAATTGGTTTCGCAGTTCATCTGTTCCGGCAAGTAAATCGAAAGACGTACGGAAAAAGTTTTCTTTTTCGGGAAATGCGCTATACATTTCGAGCAACCATTTTAATTGCAATTGTTTGTATTTTTCGGGAAACTTCTCACCTTCTTTTCGTAAATCATAGCCACGGCATTTCACACCTTTATATTTCGGATTTTTAGCTCCCTCATTGGGTTGAGGAGTAAATTCAAAATCGCCAACCGGGCAATTCGGAAAACCAATTACTTGAAAGGGCCAATCGGTTCCGCGTCCTACGCTTACTTTTGTTCCTTCCAAAAAACATAAACTCGGATACAAATAAACCGAAGCCATATTGGGCAAATTGGGCGAAGGTCGCACAGGTAATTTGTAAAGTGAATCGTGTGTGTAATGCAACAAAGGCACAACGGTTAAATCGGCTTGAACTTTATTTTTCAGCCACTTTTCGCCATTTATCATTCCGGCATATTCGCCAATAGTTATTCCGTAAACCACCGGAACAGGGTGCATTCCTACAAATGAACGAAAATTGCTGTCCAGCACCGGCCCGTCTATATAAAACGCATTGGGATTAGGCCTGTCTAAAACAATTACCGGAATATTGCTTTCGGCACACGCCTCCATTACATAGTGCAAGGTAGATATATAGGTATAAAATCTTACGCCTACATCTTGCAAATCAAAAACCACTACATCTAATCCTTTTAATTGCGCTGCGGTAGGTTTTTTATTTTTTCCGTATAACGAAATAATGGGCAAACCGGTTTTACTGTCGGTTTGGTTATTCACTTTTTCACCGGCATCGGCTTTGCCTCTAAAACCGTGTTCGGGGCTAAATACTTTTACTACGTCAAAACCTCTGTGCAATAAAGAATCAACCAAATGCCTTTTCCCGATGATAGAAGTTTGATTGGCTACAATGCCTATTTTTTTGTTTTCCAACAATGGAAAATATGCTTGTGTATTTTCTGCTCCGGTAACAATTTTTTTGTTTTTTTGGCTTAACTCAACATCTTTTGGCTCAACTTCATCGGGTTTATTGCTTTTTGCCTTAGATGATTCTTGACACGAAAGAAATTGAAATGCCAATAAGAATGGAAATATGAAGAAATACTTTTTCAATTGATTACTTTTGTTAAAATTTACGGCTATAAATTTACCATTTTACATATCATCTCGTCTTATCAAAAGCGATAATAATGCCAAAAAATTCACCAAACCGGTAATTAAAATTTCTATTTTGGCTATTACTTTGGGTATTGCCGTTATGATTTTGGCGATGGCAGTGGTAAATGGCTTTCAGAAAGAAATCCGAAATAAAGTAAGCGGATTTACAGGGCATTATCAAGTATCGGCTTATTCATCGCAAGAAACCATTGAGTCAACGCCTATTGATATTCACCAAGATTTTTATCCAGGTATTGAAAAATTGCCCGAAGTAAAACATATTCAAGTATATGCATACAAACCGGCAATTATAAAGGTAAACGGAGAAATTTACGGCATTGTAACCAAAGGTGTTGCACAAGATTTTGACTGGCAGTTTTTTGAAAACAATATGACCGAGGGAACTGTTTTTAAAGCTAACCCTGATAAACCGGATAACAAAATTGTCATTTCAAAATACATTGCCGACAAACTTAAATTACATACAGGAGAAAAAATTTACGTTTATTTTGTTCAGCAAGACGGCAGTTTGCGTCCAAAAGATTTTGAAATATCGGGAATATACAACACCGGACTGGAGCATTACGATAAAGCCATTGCGTTAATTGATATTGCGCATATCAGAAAAAGAAACAAATGGACCAATGACCAAGTTGGCGGTTTCGAAATCTATTTGTCCGATTTTGATTTGCTCGATAAAGCGTATGAAAAGATTTATGAAGAAATTCCTTACGACCTGAATATGGCAAGTTTGCGCGATAAAAACCCCGAAATATTCAACTGGCTCGAATTGCAAGATGTCAATGTGGTAATCATTATTGTACTGATGATTGTTGTTGCCGCCATAAATATAATTTCGGCGTTGTTTATTTTAATTCTTGAAAAAGTAAATTTTATTGGTATAATGAAAGCCCTTGGTGCAGGCAATATGCTCATCCGAAAGGTCTTTTTAATTCAAGCTTCTTATTTGATTCTTAAAGGAATGGTGTGGGGAAATATAATTGGCATTGGATTGGCTTTGTTGCAAAAACATTTTCAATTGATTAAGCTTCCGCAAGAGTCATATTATGTAGATACAGTTCCTATTGACATCTCTGTCCTTCAAATTACATTGATAAACATTATTACGTTTGCTTTGTGCTATGTTGTTTTATTGCTTCCATCATGGGTAATTACTAAAATTTCGCCGGTAAAATCCATTAGATTTAACTAATACGAATAAGAGGTAAATAACTCGCTAACAAATCCTGAAGAAGCTGGAAATGCTATTTTTTAATCTTTAACGCTTGGGATTTAAAATTAGATAAAATCAAATCCTCCAACAGCACTCGTTTCCCTTTATAGATGGCTACAATAAATGCATCGGGAATACCTTTTTCACGCACATAATTTCTAAACTTATAGGCATCATTGAGCGTTTGAAACTCGCCAACCATAAATCGGGTTATGCCATCTAAGTGCAATCGTTCAATTTTTCCCAAATCTCTAAAACGGTCACTTTTAAAGTTTTTTGGAATTTTAAATGCTGCAATTTGAATTTTATACACCAAATCTTCCATTGTTTCATCACCCCACAGTCGCAGTATTTCTTCAAAATCATCCAACAACAGTTGCTTATTGTAATTGCTGTCTAACGGCAGTTCTTTGTAATCATACGAGGTATCCAAAACGGTAACAAATCCGGATGTAGTGTCTTCATAATTTAAACGGTAAATATCCATTTTCCCGTATCCCCCGGAACGGTCCGACGAAAAATAAGCTTTATCTTCTAAATCATTTGTAAAATAAAATATATCATTTGACGGTGAATTTATCGGGAACCCCATATTTACAGGCTCGCTCCACCCCGAATCGGTTAAAGTGGATTTAAACACATCGTATTCTCCCATGCTGTTGTGTCCGGTAGAACTAAAATACAATGTAGAATCGTTGAAAGACAAAAACGGCGAATCTTCATTCATGGGTGTGTTAATTTTTGGCCCCATATTCTCAAAAGGCAACCACTGTCCGTTATCGTCTTTTTTACTCCAAAACAAGTCTAATCCGCCAAGTGATCCTTCTCTTTCGCTGGCAATTATTTTAATTTGTTCGTCTGCTGAAATAAAAATTGAGGGTTCAAAATACTTTGTATTATCTTCTATTCTAACGGGGTCTGTCCAACCTGTATCATTTTTTTGCGTTACCCAAATATCTCCTTCTCTAAAAATATAGAGTTTTTTCCCGTCTTGTGTCAGTTGTATGGCAGCATCATGCTTGGGTGTATTGATACCATTACGGAATTTTACGGGTTTTGAAAATTTAAAAGATTTTACTATTTCCAGACCATTCTCAGTTTCAATTGTATCTGCTTTGGGATTATCAAACACATCACCTTCCTCTAATGTAACATAAAAGATGTCTTCATAGAAATCACCAGTTTCGTCTCTTTTGTTATTTTCCGGATAACGGGCGGTAAACACAAGCATTTTTTCACCACTTGAAAAAACCGCACCGTATTCATTGTACTCAGTATTTATTTCTGCACCAAGGTTCTCAATAGAAACTTGTTTGGGGTTATTAATCAATTCCAAACCATTTTGTGCATACTCTATTTCGCGCTTAATTTTCTCTTCTATCTGATGTAATATTTTATCGCTCAGTTCGGGGTCGTTTTCGGCTCTTTGCAAATATTGACTATATTTTTGCATTGCCTCGTCAAAACGATATGCTTTGTGATACAATTTTCCGAGCAAATAATATGCTTCATAAATGGAATCGGTATGTTGCAAGTATGACTCGAAATTTAAGGTTGCCCGATTATCCTGTTCGGGCATATTATAATAACATAGTCCTATTTTGAAATACAAATCGTATTGAGTGGTATCTGCGCTTAACAGTTCTTTATAAATTGTAAGGGCATTTTCGTATTGATGATGCTTAAACAAATTATCTGCTTCTTTTTCTTTGTTGTCTGCCAACAAAAAGAAAGGCAAAAAAATAAATAGTATGGAAAAATGTAATTTCACCAAACGAAAATAGTAAATAATTACCAATGGTTTTGCCGGAAAGATAATTTTTAGACGAATTTAAGGTGAAGCGGGCTTAAAAACATTATTAAAATCTTCGCTGATAGTTTTAAACGCAGTTCGACGGTTTTTCTGATGTTCTTCTTCGGTTTTTGCATTTTTCACCAAAGGTTCATTTTCACCTACCCCTACAGCAATTAATCGTTTGGGGTCAATTCCTTTTGAAACCAAATAGTCAACAACAGATTTTGCTCGTGCTTCAGATAATCGTTGATTATACTCGGCACTTCCGCGCTCATCGGTATGCGATCGGATTTCAATAACTATATTATCATTAAGTTCTAAAAACTCCACGAGTTTATCCAAAATTTCTTTTGATTTTGGACGTAAAGTTGCTTTATCAAAGTCATATTCTATTCCTGGAATTTCAATTTCTCCGGCGGGTATTGGCTCTAAATAAAAATCTTGAACATACATTTTAGACACTACCACTCCTTCTGTAGAAACGGTTGCGGCATCCCCAAAGAATTTTGTTTTTTGGGCTTTAATAAAAAGTAATTCGCCGGCATCAACATCACGCAAAAACTCACCATTTTCATCTGTAGTTAAAAATATTGGTTCTTTCTCTCCTTTTACATCTTTAATTGTAATTAATGCATTTGGAATTATTTCATCGGTTTCTGCATTATAAACTGTTCCTTTTAGCTTAAACCACAATTCAGGTTTATCAAATTCATATACTTGATAGCAAAAATCAGTACCTTGATAGTCCTCCATTTTTTCTGTACAGTCACATGCTTCTCTGTCGGAGGTTAAATACCCTTTGGTTTGTTTTTTATTGATGATAAAATATGCATCGTCTTTTGATGAGTTGAAAGGAGTACCTAAATTTTTAGGCGTTGTCCAAGCATTATTATCTTCATCAAAATTGGTGTAAAATATATCAAGTCCACCAATACCGGGATGACCATCAGATGAAAAATACAATGTATTGGTGAAAAACTCAAAAAACGGAGTAACTTCATCTCCCGGAGTATTTACATCAGGACCTAAATTTACGGGATCACTCAAATTTCCGTATTCATCAATTTCGCAATACCATATATCCATTCCTCCGTATCCACCCGGACGATTTGAAGAAAAGAACAATTTGGAATCATCTAACGAAAGTGCCGGGTTACACGAACGATAACCGGGCATATTTACTTTCTCATCCAGCTTTAACGGTTGCAACCATTGGTTATTAAAAAATTTACTCACATAAATAGCTTCATCCGTTGGCAATTCAACCGATTTACGGGTAAAGTAAAAAGTTGTTTTATCAATAGACAAGACACCGCTCCCTTCAATCTTTTCGGAATTTATGGGCATTCCCATATTAACCGGTGTACCTCTGCTTCCATCTACATTAATGAAAAAACGATAAAAATCGGAAGTATATGCCGGATTTTGCTTTTTGGGGTCGGTAACAATAACATCTTTGCCTGAAGATGCATAAATAAAATTATCTTCGTTCCCAAAATAATTTACAGAAAAAGAAGCAATTCCTTGATTAATAGTTGTATCGGATTTTATCAATTCAACTTTATCATTCGAAAAACCGGGATCAGAAAGTAAAAAACATCCTACCAATTTATTTTTTGCCAAAATTGTTAATGCAGAATCGGTATTTTCTTGTAAAAATTGTTCTAAATATTCCGTTGCTTGATCATGTTTATCATTTTGCATTAAAACAGATGCATACCATAACTTTGTGTCTTTAAATTGCTCATCTTCCAGTTGAATGGCAATTTTATAATATTCTTCGGCTTTTTTGTATTGATGGCTTAATCGATAAGCATCTGCCAATCGGTGCACAACATAAGGATTTTTTTGATAATTGGGCGCTAATTGGCTATTTAATGAATCTCCTTTGGTTTCTTTTTTGGTTGCCGAATAAAAATTGGCTTGATAAGGATAGGTCTTTTCTTTTTTAAGTGATGAGCTTTCTATTATTTGTGAATAAAAATAAGCTGCAGAAGCATATTGTTCGTTTTCAAACGCTTGATCACCAAAAGCTATAAGCTCTTTTTTGGTTTGCGCCCAAGTTTGAAAGCTAACCAACAAAATAAATAATATGGATAAATTTCTTATCATAATCTTGGACAAGATTTTATCGGATTTGGTTTTTGAAGTTTAGGTATATAGGTAAAGGCAATCTCAAAACCACCTCTTCCGTTAGTATATGTTTTTAAAGATGACGTGTTAAAATCATAGCTTAATCGTAATTGATACGCGCTAAACCTTCCTCCAATTTCAAAAATAAATGAATCTTTATTTCGGAAAGAAGGTCCGGCAAAAAGAATCAATCCGGGATCTTTAATTGTATAATACGCCAACAAGGTAGCATTGAATTGTGTATTGTTTACCTGCTTCATCATAATACCTTTGCCAAAAAACTGAAATCGTTCATTGAGGTTGTATTTTACACCTCCATGAATAATATGTCGATAAGGCAATGTATTGGCTGTTTGGTAGAAACTTTCTTTTGGTTTATTCAAATGATTGACAGAATAGCCAATAAAAGGGTTAATTTTTGCAGCAGTTTTACCGTAAAAATAAGAAAAACCAACTATTACATCGGGTATCCAAAAATTTTGAGCATTTAAGTTTTCGGCAGAAGGAATGTTATTGTCAAAATATCCTCCATTCAACGGGTTGTATTGATTTTCAAAATACAACTCTTCTTCTTTAACACTTTTTTGTAGCCCTCCAAACTGAACTGCTGCGGCAAAATTATGAAATCCGGGTTCATCAATGCTAAAACGATAGGCTGCCGAACCTAATATTCCCAAAGAATTATAATATCCTGTTCCCGCATTATTATTCATTACTTGAATTCCAAAAGCAAAACTTTTTACAGGCATGTCAAAAGATGCCAAAGCTGTTGTAAAAGGTCTAATATTTAAACTGTTCCACTGCGTTCGATATTGCAAATGTGCGCGATATTTCCCGTCAAACTGCCCGGTGAGTGCCGGGTTGATATACATTGGGGCAGCATCGGGTAAAGACAAATGAAAGTCTTGTGCCCATGTTTTTCCACATAAAGCAATTAAAATAAATAATATGTATCCGGATGAATTTTTCATTATCTCAACAATGTTACATCTCCTTTTAAGTTATATTCATTTCCATTTATGGAAACCGCTTTTACCGTCCAAACATAAACACCTATCGGTTGGTCTTCTCCGTCTTTGGTCCCATCCCATCCTTTGGATTGTTTATCCGATTCAAAAATAACTTGTCCCCAATTATTGTAAATTCTAAATTCCAGTGATTTAAACGGACCACCTAATACTTTAAATTCATCATTTTCACCATCACCGTTAGGAGAAAAAGCATTTGGCACTGCCGGAGGCATAAATACAATAACATCATTACACGTACTGTCTACACAACCAAATGTATCGGTAACTGTTAAACAAACGGTGAAATAACCGCTATTTGAATAATTATACGACGGATTCTGAACGGTTGATGTTCCAGTTGAATCGCCAAAATTCCATACCCAATCCACTATATTTACTTGAGACAAGTCGGTAAATTGAAAATTTTCACCAATCATTACCGAAGAAGGAGAACTGGAAAAATTGGCAACCGGCGGCGGATTAATGGCTATTACTTTCGTAACAGTATCAATACATCCTTGAGCAGATTGCACAATTAAAGTTACATTGTAATTGCCACTGTCAGGGAAAGTAAATTGAGGATTTTGCACATTATCTGTTCCTAAATTATCAAATGTCCAGTCCCAAGAATTTATCGTTGAATTAAACACTGTTGATTGGTCAATAAACTCAGATGTTACATTTTCACAAACACCATTTACGGTAAAATCAGCATTTGGAATAGCATAAATTTCAACTGTTTTGGTTGCCGTATCACTACATCCATTAACAGATGTAACGATTAGACTAACCGTATAGAATCCTGAAGTATCATAAGTATGTGTAACATTTTGCCCCGTTGCTTGGGTATTATCACCAAACAACCAAGTCCAGCTGTTTATAGTTGACACTGTTGAAGAACTGTCAGAAAATGGTACCGGCACATTTGGACATTGTGAAACAAATCCAAAATCTGCTATCGGAGGCGGTATTAAAGCTATAGTGATAGAATCTGTGTAACTTTTACACCCGCCGTTATTCAGTGAAGTAAAATAAAATGAAACCGTACCGTTAGCATTATCTGTCGAATCAGCAAAATAATAAGTATTGGGTAAGGAATCTGTTGGTGTAAAATAACCGTTTCCGGATGTTGACCAAACTCCTGCACCAGTTGTTGAAGTCCCATTTAAAGGGATTAATTGGTCTCCGGCACAAGCCGTATCACTGTTACTGATGATTACTTTTGGTGTAGAAGTGAAAAATATTTGCATTGTATCGGCATCGGGCAAGCAATTTCCGTTACCTATAGAATTTAAGATAATAGTAACTACCCCTGCAGCAGTATCTGCCGAACTGGGGATGTAATTAGCGTTTAAGTCAAAACTGTTTGGAAAAAAAGTTCCACTGCCACTTGTTGACCATTGTCCACCCGCTGCGGTGTATATTGAACCATTGAGCGGTATAAATGCCGTATCTTTACAGACAAAAATATCACTTCCTGCATTTGCGGTTATCCCCGTGGAATAACTAATCGTCATGGTATCCACATCGGCAGGACACAAACCATTCCCTGTAGTGGAAAGATAAACATCGGCATAACCTTGTGATAATTCTCCACTGGTAGGTGTATATGTTGGCGTTAAAGTAGTAGTATTAGGCGAAAAAGTACCATTTCCAACCCATAAACCTCCCGTGGCACCATAAACATTACCGTTTAAGGTTATTACCGGATTACTTACACAAGCAAACGTATCATTTGCAACCGCTTGCGGTAAACTCTGAATATACATCGGTTTCACTACAGTATCTTTACATCCTGCACTGGAGGTAGCCACTAAAGTTACATTATAAGTATTTCCTGAAGAATAGGTATGAGTAGGGTTTGGTATTACTGCCGTTGCCGCATCTCCAAAATCCCAATTCCAGCCGGTTACTGTTGCATTTGCTGTGGTTGTAGATGCATCATTGAACGTAACAGGCGTACCAACACATGCCGAATCATTATATGTAAAATTAGCGGTGATGCCCGATACTATTAAAGTGTCGTATACTGTATCGGCACAAGGAGTCCCATATTGTGCAATCAACATTACAATGTATGTTCCTATTGAAGGGTAAGTGTACGTAGGATTTACTTGTGTTGAGTTATCCGTTGTAGAAGTAGGGTCTCCAAAATCCCAATAAAAACTATTATTTGTTAAAGGTACACTGGCATTATTAAATTGGATGGATTGCCCCGAACAACCGTCTGTAGGACCAATAGCCGCAACAGGAACAGGCGGACAATTCAATACATTAAATTGAAAGTCTCTGTAAATTGTACTGACTTTAACACCGTTTCGATATTCATCTGCTTTTACACCAACGACAAATTGCCCCAAAATAGGTGGAACACCTGTAATCACCCCTGTTTGAGGATTTATAGATAAGCTATTTCCGCTTAAAGGGTCGGTAGCGCTAAAACCACCATTATAAACAACAGGTGTAAATGTGGCTACATTACCTGGGAAAGTTGGTGCGTTATTATCGAAAGGAGTATAAAAAGAATAAACCAATGAATCGCCATCTTTATCTGTGGCTCCATGATCAAAATATAACGGTTGACCTTGACAAATAAACACCGGAGGAAACTCTTTCCATTGAGGTGAACTATTTGTCATGTATTGCGAATTGTCTGGTATATATGTATAAAATGCCTCACCTGTACTAAGAGGATTAACAAGGTTTACAATACTTGCATTTCTACAACATGTTGTATAAAACAAGTGATAACCTCCCGGGTTGGGCGGCAAATGGTTCACCACTTTGGTATAAATGGCTTCTTCGACACAAACACCGGGATTAAATGCACAAGTATCAATTGGTGGGTCTAAAATAACCGTTTGCGAAAGCGGAATAACAATATCCTTATCCGGAGAAAACGACGCTCCGTTTGGCTGCCTTACCTCAATACGAACAGAACTAGGAAAGAAAATACTACTGGGTCCACAATCGCGGTATAATTTTAATGTTACTCGATAAGTTGAACCACCCAAATGCTCATACAACAAGGTACCACCAACAATGTGAGTTGCTTTTGCAGTGGTGAATATGAATATACAAATTGTAAAAAGAAATAATATCCTCTTCATAGTTATACAAATATAAAATGATATTTTTCATATGCAAAAATTATCTATGTTTTTTTAAACTTTATCTTAAATTATATGCAATTCATCTTATATTTAATAACAATTTTTATATATTTGAATTTAAACTTAAATGATATGCACAAATTTTTACTTTATATTTTATTTAGCATTTTACTTCAATCGTCTGTTTTTTCTCAAGTGAATGTATTATGGGAAGCCAGGTACACAAGTTCGGGAGTAAATGTTGACGCGGCAACTGATTTGGTAATAGATAACGCTGGCAATGTATACGTTACAGGCACATCGTATTCTGCAACTTCAGGATATGACATTGTAACTGTTAAATATGATGCTCTTGGCAATCAACAGTGGCTTGCAACATACAACGGAACAGGAAACGGACTGGACGAATCAAGAGATATAGAAATTGACAACAACGGGAATATTTATGTTACCGGATACACTTATGTATCGGGAGGAAATTATGATTTCATTACATTAAAATATGACAATAACGGTGTTTTGCAATGGTCTCAGGTATATAACGGCTCATCTAACGGTTTTGACGAAGCTTATGCCATTGCCGTAGATGCCAACGGAAATTCTTATGTCACCGGCGGAAGTGATGCGGGCAGCCAAGGAAGCAATTTTGTTACATTAAAATACGGGCCCGGCGGAAGCATAATTTGGACACAGACATACAACGGCCCAGGAAACAGCATAGATGCTGCAACTCAAATAACCCTTGATGGATCAGGAAATGTTTATGTTGCAGGTCACAGTTTTGGCAGCAGTACCGACTTGGATTTTGCGACCATTAAATATAATAACTCGGGAGTACAACAATGGGTTGCCCGTTATAACAACAACTCTATTAACTCTTTTGATATTCCGGAAGCTATTACTTTAGATAATGCGGGAAATGTTTATGTTGGCGGTTCGAGTTATGGCGGATTAGCCACTGATAATGATTATTTACTGGTAAAATATGACAATAACGGCACTCAACAATGGGCACAGTATTTTGACGGAGATGCCAATGA
The DNA here is from genome assembly GCA_002295925.1 of Flavobacteriales bacterium UBA852. Classification (GTDB taxonomy): domain Bacteria; phylum Bacteroidota; class Bacteroidia; order Flavobacteriales_E; family Vicingaceae; genus UBA852. The sequence goes on along the minus strand of DBGO01000001.1, from coordinate 64,137 downwards.
AGAAGATAAAATTTACGACATTATTGCCGATAATAATCAAAACATATATATTACCGGAAGAAGCTTAGGCATTAACGCTACGGGAGAAAATATTATTACATTAAAATATGATGCTTTAGGAAACTTGATTTGGAGAAACGACTATAACGGACCTGCAAACGGATACGACGAAGGACGAGCAATTGCTATTGGTGCTTCCGGGGCATTATATGTAACCGGGTACAGTGCAGGTGTTGGAACCAGCAACGATTATTTAACTCTTAAAATTGACACATTAACCGGAAACACCTTGTGGGTTGCCCGTTTTGACGGGCCATCGAGTAACTCCGACCAAGCGTTTGCCATGCAATTAGACAATATTGAAAGTATTTATGTAACAGGAACCAGCAAAGGATCCGGAACAAACCAAGACTTTTCAACCATTAAATGGTGTCAATTAGAAGTGGTTTCCTCATCCAACAACGTAGCTTTATGTTATGGTGACACGGTTACATTACAAGCAAATGCAAGTGGTGCTACATCCTACAACTGGACACCATCTACCGGAATTATTTCACAAAGTGGAAATATGATTACCGCCAACCCTTCGAGTAATATCAATTACATAGTCAGTGCGACAAACACTTTGGGTTGTACCGATTACGACACGATACAGGTTACCGTAAATCCTTTATCCAATGTTTCGATAACCAACATTACGGACACCATAGTTTGCTCAGGAGACAGTGTAATATTATCTGCATCAACCGGTAATTCTTATTTATGGAACACCGGAGATACAACACAAAACATCGTGTTATACAATTCTTTATTGGCAACAGTTACAGTAACCGACACCAATGGTTGCGCCAATTCCGATGATGTAAATGTGGTTGTTAATCCATTGCCAAACGTAAATGCCGGTCCGGACACAAGTGTTTGCGAAGGCTACTCTGTTCAGCTTAATGCTACCGGGGCAAATACTTATACTTGGAATACCCAATCCACCTTATCGGACAGTACAATTGCCAATCCGTTGGCTTTTCCAACTGTAAATACAACTTATTACGTGACCGGAACCGACACAAATGGCTGTTCAAATTCAGACACTGTAAATGTTGCGGTAAACATTACTCCTTTTGCCGATTTTGTTCAAAGTGATGATACGGTTTATTTAAACCAAATTCCAAATGTAGGTTTCATATTTGTAGGAAATAATGCCACATCATTTTATTGGGATTTTGGCGATGGCTTTACTTCTGTAACTCAAAACCCAAGCCACTCCTTTAATACAGCCGGAGTGTACACGGTTATGTTAGTGGTATCTAATGGAAATTGTACTGATACAGCATACAGCACAGTAACGGTGCTTAATGATAACAGCATATCGGATTTCAGCAATTTGGATATGAAAATATTCCCAAATCCTGCTAAAGATATATTACATATCAATACAACTTCAACAGCCGTTCTTAATCAAACAATGTATATTTTAGACCTTAATGGTAAAATTATTGGAGAATATCGCTTAGGATTTAACAATAAAATTAAGGTAGATGAATTGGAAAATGGGGTTTACATTATTCGCATTGTTACAAAAAGCGGACAAGTAAATTATCGATTTATAAAAATGTAACTCTTTAAAGCGACAATAAAAAAGCACGCTGATAAATCTCAGCGTGCTTTTTTATATAAATATCAAACAATTATCTTACAGTAGCACCGGTTTGAAAGTCACTTTCGGGATTTATCATTGCTAAATTCCCTTCACTGTCTTCTGCCATTAAAATCATTCCTTGCGATTCTATTCCACGTAGTTTTCTGGGCGCCAAATTGACCAACACGGTAACTTGTTTATTTACCAGTTCTTCCGGCTTGTAATATTGCGCAATTCCGCTGACTATTGTTCGCTGTTCACTACCAATATCCACTTTTAAAACTAAAAGTTTATCGGCATTAGGATGCTTTTCGGCTTCCAATATTTTACCAATACGAATATCCATCTTCATAAAATCATCGAAAGTAGCTTCGGGTTTAATCGGCTCATATGTTTCTTCCGATTGATTATCTTGATTCGCAGTATGCAATTTAGCAATTTGTTGTTCTACCATTTCGTCTGTTATTTTTTCGAAAATCAATTGTGGTTTATTGATTGTATGATTTTTTGTGATGGGGATAATTGTTGAAAAAGCATACTTTTCGGGCTTATCTGTTTCAATAATTTGCACCGTATTTTCATCAATATTCAACAGATTACGGATTTTTTCGGCTGTAAAAGGCAATACCGGTTCGGCTATTGTTGCAATTTGCACTATTATGTTTAAACAAAAAGTTAATTCTGATGCTACTTCATCATTTACTGCACTTTCGGGATTCTTTTTATCAAATCGTTTCCAGGGTTCACAGTCGGTTAAGTATTTATTTCCTTCACGCGCAATATTCATTATATCTTGAAGTGCTTCTCTAAACTTATATTGCAAGATATTTTGAGCAATTTTTGGCAAATATTCAAAATTTATTTTTTCTTGAACAACTTCTTGAGCTGCCGTAAAAGGATTGTGTTCTGAACCGGGAGCATCTACGGGAATTTCTCCTTTAAAATATTTATTTGTAAGCACTACCACCCGATTGATGAAATTTCCCAAAATGGCTACCAATTCATTGTTCACACGTGCTTGGTAATCTTTCCAAGTAAATTCACTGTCTTTTGTTTCCGGAGCAATGGCTGTAAGTACGTAACGGAGTTCGTCTTGTTTATCGGGAAATTCTTCTAAATATTCGTGCAACCATACCGCCCAATTTCGTGAGGTGGAAATTTTATTCCCTTCGAGATTTAAAAACTCATTTGCCGGAACATTTTCGGGCAAAATATAATCGCCGTGCGCCATTAGCATTGCCGGGAAAATGATGCAATGAAATACAATATTGTCTTTTCCGATAAAATGAATTAAATGAGTGTTTTCATCTTTCCAATAAGGTTCCCAATTTTTATTATTTTGTTGTGCCCATTCTTTGGTTGCCGAAATATAGCCAATAGGTGCATCGAACCATACATACATCACTTTGCCCTCGGCATCTTTTAGAGGTACTTTCACCCCCCAATCCAAGTCGCGAGTCATTGCTCTTGGTTGCAACCCTTGATTTAACCACGATTTGCATTGCCCGTAAACATTTGGTTTCCAACCTTTTCTGCTGTCAATAAATTTTTCAATTTCCGGTTGCATTTTATCTAATGGCAAAAACCAGTTTTTGGTTTCTTTTAAAACAGGTTTTTCGCCGGTTAGTGTTGAAACAGGATTTATTAACTCGGTTGGACTCAATGATGCGCCACATTTTTCGCATTGATCGCCATATGCTTGTTCGTAGCCGCATTTGGGACAAGTTCCGGTTATATATCTGTCGGCTAAAAACTGGTGGGCAACAGGGTCGTAATATTGTTCGGTAACTTTTTCTTCAAAAACACCTTTATTGTATAATGTCAAGAAAAATTCTTGCGCCGTTTTGTGATGAATAGGTTTGGTTGTACGAGAATATACATCGAAATTAATTCCAAAATCGTAAAATGATTTTTTTATGATGGTATAATATTTATCTACCACCTCTTGCGGTGAAATTCCTTCTTTTTTAGCTTTTAATGTAATGGGAACACCGTGCTCATCAGTTCCGCTTACAAAGACAACATCTTTGCCCAATTTTCTTAAAAACCGCACATAAATATCGGCAGGTAGGTAACATCCGGCCAAATGCCCAATGTGAATTGGACCGTTGGCATAAATCAATGCGGCAGTTACGGTATATCGTTCTTTATTTTCCAAAGCTAAAAGTTTGTATATTCGTGCAAAAATAAACTTTACCTTTTACTTATTTTCATATTCGGCACAAAATGGCAAATATTATTCCTCCGGCATTAAAAAAAGGCGATACTATCGCTATCATTTCTACGGCACGTAAAATTTCAAAAGAAGAAGTAAATCCGGCAAGTGATTTTTTGCAAAACCAAGGGTTTAATATTGTTTATGGTAAGCATTTGTTCAATGAGCATCATCAATATGCCGGAACGGATAAGCAAAGAGCCGAAGATTTGCAAGAAGCCATTAACAATCCTGAAATAAAAGCCATTTGGTGTGCTCGTGGCGGTTACGGTACGGTTCGTCTTTTACCTTTGGTTGATTTTAATCCTTTGAAAAAAAATCCTAAATGGGTAATCGGTTACAGCGATGTTACGGTATTGCATTCATACTTAAACCGCCAAATACAAATAGCAACGATACATGCTACGATGCCCGTAAATTTTTCTACAAATACGCCGGCAAGTTGGCAGTCTGCCATTGATGCGTTAACCGGGAAGCCTTATATTGTTCCATTACTCAATAATTCTCAACTCTCTTCATCAGAAATTACTGGAGAAATTACCGGAGGAAATTTATCTATTCTTTACAGTCTTACCGGCACTTCTGCACAAATAGATACAAAAGACAAGATATTGTTTATTGAGGATTTGGATGAATATCTGTATCACATTGACCGAATGATGATGAACCTGAAATTAGCCGGAATGCTGGAAAATATAAAAGCTCTTTTAGTAGGCGGAATGACTGATATGCACGATAATGCTGTTCCTTTCGGCAAAAATGCCAAAGAAATTATTTTGGATGCAGTTAAAGAATATGATTATCCTGTATTTTTTGATGTTCCCGCCGGACATACCAATGACAATTACGCTTTAATTTTTGGAAAAGAGGTTTTGCTTACTGATAAGAAAATTCAATTTTAGCGGGAATTTTATTTACGAAAATGTTGATAAAAAAGAGTGTTTTTGCTTTTAGAAATTGACTTTCTTGAATGGAAACATGTGCGACTTCTAAATGGATTATTCATTGAAGTATTTTGCATAATCTGTGTATTTGAAATAATTCTTCAGTTCTGTGTAATTTGTAATGCTATCTAATAGTTCAGTTTCTTTATTTTTTATTGTTTCTGTTGTAAGTGGAAGTGCTTTAACTTCGATAAAATCCAGAATATTTGTTAGTGTTTGTTCAGTTGAATTTATAAGGTTATCATAGCTTATCTGTAATATTCGACCTGCAAATAATTTATCAAATAGTTTTTGATTATAAAGGATTCGTTGAAAGTATTCTTTACATTCTTGAATAGTAATTGAAGTCTTATAGTTTGTATCGGCTCTAGTCCATTGTTGTTGAGCTAATGCTCGTTTGTAAGAAAAAAGTGTCGCCAAAAGATTCTCTCTTTTTAAGTGTAAAAACTTAATCGCTTTGTTTGACTTAAAGTAACGAATCAGTTCTTCATTATTTGAGAGATGTCTGTCATGGTCATAGAAATATTTGAAGCCAACTGCTTTGAATGGCTTAGAGTATTTTTTCCAAATATAGTTTTCAAGAAATTCTATGGGCCTTTCGTTTCTTAGCTTTATCAGTTCTGATGAATGATATTCTTCGGGTAGCTCGCCATAATATTTACCAAAGTTAATTTTGTTTGTTGAGCCATAAACACCTCTTAAACAAAGGATGTCAGGATGTGAGTTGAGATAACTCCAAAGCATTGTTGAACCCGTCCTTGCGGTTCCAAGGATAATAAATGGCTGATAGGGTAATCTACTTTTCATTTATTAGTACGAAAATTTTAAAGTCTGATGCATATTCTAGTGTCTCAATATTTATTCCCTCTGTATCAATCGATTTACTTAAGCTGAACCCATGTTGTTCAAAATACTGAAGGTAATTTTTTGTTGGACGATGATAATCAATTCTCTTGTTATTAGTTGAATTGCTAATTTTTTCAATGATTGTTTCTTCATTATTGCTTTTCGGAATATTTATCCTATTTTGAAATTCTGTTTTTAGAACGTGTGCAAAGTCAGGATTACAAACCGACACGATTAGCTTTCCTCTTTTTTTCAATGCCGTTTTTATGTTTGATAAAATACTGTTCAAAGTTTCGTTGTCAACTTCACATAAAACAAGATTGAGTAAAGCCAAATCAAAAGTGTTGTTAAAAGTACTGTCGTTTGGAAAATACCTCTGAAAATCACTGCATCTGTTGATTAATACGCTTTTATTAATGTCATAAACAAATACCTTTGCACTTGTTTCTCTTTCAATTAGCTTCGCTGTTTTACATTTCCCGGAACCATAATCCAAAACTTTTTCTGGTTTAAACTCCTTTATGATTGAAACAATTTCAGCATCTAATATTTCCTCTTTTTTTCTTGGCTCTATTGCTCTCCAAAGCTTTTCCCATCCATTTATTTCAATTGGTTCATTGCCAATATTTATTTGTGCCGTAAGCTTTTGAAAATCCTCAATTTTCATTGTAGGGTTTTTGTAGAGTAAAAAAGCCCGTTTGATTGTATTTATATATTTTTCCGGATTAAAAGGTTCAAATGATTTACCATAATCAATCAATTTTACCTTTCCTGTGTTTGTCTGAACGAAGTTACTCGGCTTTATATTGGTATATACGAATTCATTTTGCTTACAAAATTGTAAAAATTCAATAAGTTTGGTAAGCTTAATATTTTGTAATGGTTTGAAATGGTGATATGGATAACGAATAAAGCGAAATTTAAGCGTCTCGAAACATTCAATTTTTTCTAAAAAATCACTTTGACTGAAACTTTCGGATATTAATTTTAAAAACTCCCATTCGTTGTCGAGAATATTGAAAAAACATTTGTAAACAAAAATATCGTCAGTAAAAACAATACCCTCAGCACCACTACCTAATTTTCGCAATTTCTTTTTTAAGTTAAAAAACTGCTCTATATGGCTTCTGTATTTATCATCATTTTCCGAAACTTCTGTAATAGACTTGCAGTAACTCCAAATTGCTGTTGTTAATTCACTAAAAAATGACCTCAATGTTTCTTCTTGTAGTGCTTCAGTCAAAATTTGCTCAAATGCAATAAGATGGCTTTCGTCAGCAAATTGGTTATACAATTCTTTTACTGTTGTTCTCTGTTCTGCCAACAACATCGTCAAACCTGAAATTCGATAGTAGTTCATTAAAAACCTAGCTTTCCTGCGATTGAGGAAATAAGAATAAGCATCGAAAAACCGATGATAAAAATCATCATGAATGAGTTTTTCAAAAATATCTTTAGGACGGTGTGGTTGGGTTTCTCTTTGTATGGTTTCTATTGATTTTAGAATTGCTTTAGCAAAAGCATAGCCAATAATATCATAAGCTGCTTTGTCGAGTTCCTTCTGTAAATCAAATTCTGCAAGAGGACGATTGTGTTCAAGTGAAAATGTATGCTCAAAAATTGTTCTACCCGAAACCACTTGGTTCAGTAAAGCCCAAACCAAATCACCTCTTCTTGCGTGCTTATTATTTACCTCCAAACTTATAACCGGATAGTATTGAAGCAACTCACGGTTAAATATAATTGTGTTTGCTCCTCTACGTGTAATTGTCTTGTGTATTGCTTTTACTTCTTTTTGCAGTGAAGGTCTTGAAAGTGATTTGCCTGAAAATATTTGCTTTAAATCATCATCGGTAATTGAAGAATGATAGATCGGAACTTCCAAATGGTCAGTGTGCAAGTCAGATAAATCATAATAGTAATCGGGCTTTTCTCTCAGTGAAAAATTATCATAATGAGATTTGCCGCCTGAAAGAATGCTATGGTAAAAGTCAACTAACTGTGATCTGATGCAACTTAACAATGGAACTGGCGGGTCATTGCTAATTCCACCAATCAACGCCTCTGCTTTATCTTTGTTTTTGTTGATAATGTTGAATATATCAACTGTTTTTATCTCTGACAACGGGTTTACAACAGACCTGAAAGTAACATCATCATCAATAACCCAAAATACTGGATTGTTAAAAGTTGTTGTTTCCGTAAATAAATGATGATGTAAAATAGTTCTACCTAACGGAATGGAATTTATATCAGAAAACTGCTGATAATATGCTCCATAATGCCCATCTTTCAAGTTTTGTTTCCATACTTTGTCTTTTACAATCAAGTAGGGTATTGAATTTTCTTTAAAGAGATTTTCAGTATCCGATAATGTTGTTCCTTTCGGCACATCTTCAATAATTACCACTAAATCAACAGGTATTTTCTTATTAATAATTTGTTTAGCGATTCTTTTAACAATGGCTTCATTGCCAGCAATAAAACCAATTACAAACTGATAATCTCCCTTATTTTTAAACTCTAATTCTAATTTTCGTATTGATTTTTCTTGCTGCTGGTTGATAACGATTTCTGATTGTTCAATTGAAAAGTATTTGTTTACTCTTTGAAAAAAATATTTCTTATCTGCTTCACTCATTAAGTACTGATACTTGTAATAAAAAACCTGTAAACTCTTTATTTTCTTTTCTCGATTTATTGTGAGCCGCTCTCTATTTTTATCAGTATATGCCGTTACAAGCTGTTTTTGAATAATTTTATACTTTGGTTTTTGTTGAAATACTCGAACCAAAAAATCTCTGTCTACAGATGAATCCAATGCTTCATCAAAGCAACCTGATTTTAAAAGCGTCTTTAACCTGATAAACGTATTTGAACCCCCAATACCCGGATTTCCTTTTAAAAAGTCGTTCATGGAAAGTTGTAATGGCAGATTCATCAATAAATTTTCATCATCACTTTTTCTTAAATAACTTGCTGCGATTAAATCAAAATCTGCAGTATTATTTTCTTCAACCTCCTTTAAATAATTGGGCAGCCAAACATCATCATCATCAAGTGATGCGAAATAGATATTATCCTCAATACCTTGATGTTTTATAGTTTCTTCTACTCCTGTGTTTAATGCACCTGCATAGTTATTGGTTCTGTAATTCTTAATTAATTTAAACCCAAATTCATTACAGATTACTTGTTCTTCAAAATAATTATCTTTAGTTGAGTTTGAAACAACAGATACGCAATCAGGTTTGCGAGTTTGTTCGCTTACCGACTTTAATGCTCTTGGAAGTAATTCCAAGCGGTTACAAGTTACTATAACTGCTACTATTTTCATTCAATCCTTAATGCTTTTTTCAATTCGCCAAGCGAATTTGGTTTTACAAAAATTCTATCATACGAGGGCAAAACCTCGTTCTCATTTTTATTGCGAACCACCAAACAAGTTGAGGTATAACCAATTTGTTTAGCAAGTTCTATCATCTTGGCATTGTAGCGACCTGCAGGGAAACAATAAGCTGTAACAGGCTTACCAGTAATCGCCTCAAGCCATTGTTTTGATGTTTGCAGTTCGATCAATGCTTTTTCTGCATTCATATAATCGGCAATCAATAATGAATGTGTCATACCATGCGAACCGATTTCAAAACCTTTGTCTGATAATTCTTTAAGTTGTTCGGCACTCATATAACTTACTCTACTTTTTTGCGGTAATGATTTGAAAAGTGAATTGAGTATATCCATTTGCCGATTTGGTTCAGCCCAATAGAAATTTCGTTTTATTGTTCCTGTAATATATTCCATTCGTTCCGTTTCACTTAGATTCATTTCATCAATACACTGATAATAAATATCAAGTGGTAAAACCGTCTTGTTTTTACAAGGATTTACGACTGGGAAAAAAGTTGCAGTTGCATTAAACTTTAGAAGCGATGGTAAAGCAAATTCATAGTTATCTGAGTAACCGTCATCAAAAGTGAGTGCAACAATTTTTTCAGTTTTTTTTCGCTTTCTAAGTTCCGAAACAGTTACAAATTGAAAATCGTTATCTATCAGAAAAGATAATATATCCTCTAAATACTCTTGCGAAATGAGTGTTCCAAAAGTTGAATAAGCATTAGGTTGCGTGATTTGCTTATCAGGTAAAACTCTGTGAAACATCAGTACTTTAGTCATTGTCAATGTGTTTTAGAATTTCAACAATACTGTTTACCGGAATAAGTAAGCCGTTATGCCTGCCGTCTAAGTTTTTTCCTGCAAGTTTCTTTGCCCAACCGTCAAATAATGTTACACAAAGTACTTTTTTTTCAAGTTGCCAAGCAAAAGCTATTTCTGAAAGTGTTCCTGCCCCCCCACCTGCTGCAATTATAATTTCTGCGGTTTGTACTATGATGAGATTTCGTGCTAGCCCCTGTCCTGTAACAACTGCTGTATCTATAAAAGGGTTTGCTTTTTCCGGTGTATCATCCGGTAAAACCCCAATTGTCTGTCCATTGAACGTATCAGTAGATTGCTTAACGCCTTTACAAACTGCTTCCATAAAACCTCCAAGTCCTCCGCAAATAAAAGTTCTATTATTTGTTGCAATTTGTTGCCCAAGTTGTACACCAAAGTCGTACAGTTCTTTACTACACATTTTATTGTTTGGTCCTATTATTCCAATTTTCTTCATTCAGTTTCTTGTTTTTGTTGTACTTTAACAAAATTCTATTTCCTTTGGTTTTTAATTTAATGAAATTTAGTATGTCAGGGTTAAAGCAATGGCTTCCAATTCTCTGACCAATTCTCTTTTTTCGCTTCCGGGAGCATATACCGAAACATCAATAGTAATGAGCATATTGGTTTGCGGATTGACAAAACTGTAGCTTACAAACGGGCCGCCATTAAAGGCATTTTCCATATCCCACAAACCTCTGACTTCTTTTACGTAAGTGTTTTTTAGAGAAAATTCTCGCACGTCGGGTTCGTAATCTTCAAAAACTTTTATGTAGCTTCCCTTTGCCGGGCCTTTCATTATTTTAGTAAACCGGTTGCGTGCTGCAATAATGTTTTTTGTATCGAGCAAAGAGTCAGACGTATAAGGTTGGGCATAAATCAAAATATTTTGAACAGCGTATTTATCTCCCAATTTACGGTCTTTTCGATACCAAATGTAATTTGAATCTTTTTTTGCGGTAATAAAATATTTATCTATAAGTAAATTTATTTTGAACATTTTTTCCAATTCTTTGCGATGAGCTTCTGAGGCAATCCTTTTTAAATCGTTTATTTTTCTGAGTGCTTCTTCATCTTCAAATAAATTGGCAATATTTTCGCCTTCTTCCATCAAATATGCTACCATATCTTCTTCTGATGGCGCAATGATTTTCACCACCAGCTGATTGGTTGCCCATTGATTGTGTTTTTGAACAGCCACAACCTCTTTTTGTTTGGGTAAAATTTGAATGTCAAGAATATTTCTAACTTGCTTAAAAATAGTCGAAAAGTTTTGATGCGGAATGGTAATTACATCAAATCGCGGCTCGGGTTGAGGAAGTGCCGGATATTCTCCCATAAAAATATTTTCTAACACTTTGCCTGTTGTAGAATTTTGAAAAGCGGTATCAACAACTACCACTAATTCGCCTGGGCGTCCTTTACCTTCAGGCAAATATTTTTCGTCATCGGCATCACAGCCAAAAATGGTTAATGCTATTAGTATTACGGATAGAAACGAATAAAAAACAGATTTCATATACTATATGGTTTTGAACAAAGATAACACATTTTTATGGTGAAATATTGTTTGGTTTTGCAAATAAAAAACCCACTTACACAATGTAAATGGGTTTTAGATTAAATAGAATTTGTTATCTGTTAATAAAATTTGTGTCGGTTATCTTCTACACCTACTTTATCTTTTAACGCTTCAAACACAGCATAATTTACTTGAGCTCTTTGCGCTTGTTCTATTTGATTTTTCATAGTATAAACATCAAACTCTTCTGGTGCAGGTGTTATATTGTCAATTTTCACAACATAAACGCCAATATCACCAATTAACGGAATGCTGACATCGCCGGCATTCATTGCCGCAATGGCTCCCAATAATTTTGGCTCACGACCAAGCCCCGGAATTGCAAATGAAGCAAATGTAACGTTATTGGCTTTTTCTACCGTTGTGTTAAGTTTTTGTGCCAATTGATTTAAATCGGTTATTCCTTCCATTTCTTTGGCAAATTGTTCGCCTTTCTTTTGTTTTTTAGCCAAAAGCTCTACTTGTGTACGCACTTTCTCAAGCGGTGCCACACCTTCTTCATTTACCGAGGCTACTTTTACAATTACAAAAGCATCTCCGGCTGTTAATGGCGAAGAAACTTCATTTTCTTCGTGAGTATAAGCCCAACGAATGATTTCTCTAGGCATATCCAATCCTGCCAACGTAAAATCATTGGGTTTAATTTCGCCAATTCTTTTGGTGTAACCTTTTTCTTCAATTATTTTATCAAAATCTTCGGCATCGCCAATTGAGTTGTAAAATTCACTGGCTTCGGTAAATACTCGGTCATAAGTTTCATCACTTGGATCAACAATATCGGCAAGTGTAGCAACCTGAACGTGTTTTGTTTTTTCACTTTGCTCTTCAATTTTAATAAGGTGTAAACCATATTGCGAAGGAACAATTTTTAAATCGCCGGGCTTACCATTAAAGCAAGCATCTTCAAAAGTTTTCACCATTCTGCCACGACCAAACCATCCTAAATCGCCACCTTCTTGTGCAGAGCCTAAATCTTCAGAGAATTTTTTTGCCAATTCGGCAAAATCGGCACCATTTTCCACTGCTTTTTTCAAACTGTCGATTTTGCTTACAGCTACACTGTCGTAAGGGTTTTGTGTTTTTATCAAAATATGACGGGCTTTTACCGAATCGGGCAAGTATTTTATTTTAGAAAGTTTCGATAATTTATAGGTCATACCTTCTAAATAAGGTCCTACCATGTCGCCAACTTTTGCACTGTCTTTAAAAAACACAGTATCTAAAATTGGAGGCAATTGTCCTTTTTTATAAAAAGTAGGATCAAAAGGAATATCACTGTTTAGCGTAACATACAATGAATCGTTTTCGGCTTGGGCAAATTCTTCTTTTGCATTTAACATCCATTCTTCGGCAAGTTTAAAATCTTCTTCTGAAGGGTCTACTCTAAAAATTACATATTCTATATTTCTGGATTCTTCTTGCTTGAATTTAAATTTGTTTTCTTCGTAATATGCGGCAATTTCTTCTTCTGTTACAGTAATAGTAGAATCATTAACCGTATTGTAACGTTTTACGACGTATGAAATATTAAACTTTTTGTTTTGGTCTATATTCAATTGTGCGGCTTCGGCAGTTGTAGCATAAATGGCTTTGTTGATTAACTGCGTGTACTTGTTTGCCAAACGTTCTTGCTTAATTCCTTGTTCAAACAATATCCATTGTTGCGCTGTTTGTGGGTCGTTGTCTTTGTTTTTTAAGAATTGCAACACCCGTGTTTTGTCAAACTGCCCGGTTTGTGGGTTGGTAAATGCCTGCACAATTTGCGGATGCGGATTATTTCCTTGCACCATATCGAATAATTCGTCAGGGGTAACAGCAATGCCTAATTTTTCGTATTCTTTTTGCAAAACGGTTTCCGAAATTAATTGATTCCAAACCTGTTCACGAATTTGCGAACGGGTTTTATCATCAACCGGTTGTTGTTGCTGCATTTCATAATTATTGATTGCTTCGTTAACCTTTTGCTCAAATTCTTGTTGGGTTATTTCAGTATCACCTATTTTTCCAACTACTGGAATTTCGCCTCTTCCACTGCTTGTGAAAGCATCGGTTAAAACAAAAGCCAAAAGTGCTACACCTATAACAATCAATACAAGTGTTGAGTGTTTTCTTATTTTTCCAATTACTGCCATTTTCTCACTATTAGATTAAGGTTGCGAATATACGATTGTTCGTTAAATTTTTCAAAAACAAATTATTTTATTTTCAGTGTTTTGATAAAAAATAAACCCTATTCGATAAAAATCAAATAGGGTTTTGAGTGAATGATGTTTTTATTATGATGCTTTTTTGCTTCTGCTTTGTTTGTTTACTTTGGTAATATATTGTTCCAAAGCCATTGTCATACTCGGTGCTTGAGGCGATGGTGCCGCAATATCGATTCGTAAGCCGTTTTCTTCGGCGGCTTTGGCTGTAGACGAACCAAATACGGCTATACGCGTGTTGTTTTGTTTGAAATCGGGGAAGTTTTGCAACAAGCTTTTTATTCCGCTTGGACTGAAAAACACCAATATATCGTAGTAAACATCCTTTAAATCGGATAAATCGGAACAAACCGTACGATACATTACTGCTTCTTTAAAGTCTATACCGTTATCGGCAAGCATTTTGGGTACATCGGGTTTTGCCACATCCGAACAGGGTAATAAAAATTTGCCGTCTTTGTGTTTTTTTATTGTTTCCAAAATTTCGGTAAATCTTGTTTGACCGTGGAAAATTTTACGCTTACGGTACACCACATATTTTTGCAAATAATAGGCTATAGATTCGGAAACACAAAAGTATTTCATTGATTCGGGTACATCGCAACGCAATTCTTCTGCCAAACGAAAGAAGTGGTCAACGGCACTTTTGCTGGTAAATATCACAGAATCAAAGTCTTTTATGGTGATTTTTTGTTTTCTGAACTCTTTTGCCGATACACCTTCTACGTGGATGAAAGGACGAAAGTCAATTTTTACTTTACATTTTTTGGCTAAATCGAAATAAGGAGATTTTTCAGTTTGTGGTTTGGGTTGAGATACTAAAATCGTTTTCACTTTCATAATCAATGTCTATTTAGTAACCCGTTGATTTAGATAAATTGGTGTTTTTACAAGTTGAACCAATTATATGCTACGATAAACGGTAAAATTTCAAGGGTGCAAAGGTACAAAAAAATATGAAACCCCGAAACTTTTTGATTAACAGACAACAAAACAAACGTAACATACTTGAATATCAACAATATAGAAAATATTCCAATTCCAATAATGAGTAAATAAGCGGATGGAATTGTATAGACGTAAAGAATATTAATGATTAAAAATATTATTCCGGATAAAATTAAAATTACAAAATGATACAATCCGTAATTGGCAAAGAGGTCGTTTTGGTCAAAAATCACACCTGAAATTCGGTAAAAAAGGTATTTTGCAATATTGAATATAAATATTATTGACCCCAATTGAAATATACTTACAAAATCAAAAAAAGTGTCTTTCGTCAGATAAAAATGAGTAAATATTGCGGCTTGTACGATGTAATTCAGAAAACCAACAAAAAATACCGGTGTGGAAAAAGTTTTACTTTCTTTTTCTAAGTCTTGGAGTAAGGATAAAGAAAATGCAGCGTAAATAAACTTTCGGAATAACCGTTGTTGATAAATTCGCACCAATACTATGCTCAATACCAATATCAACTCTGTTATAAAAAACAGATTGTTTGTTTCTTGTTTTACAATTCCTTTGGTCCGGAGAAAATTCACAGAAGTATCTTCGGTTGCTGTCTGTTGTGTATTGGAGTCAATCTTTACCAAAGAATCTTTTGCAACGGTGTCCGGATTATTTATTAATGAATCTTTTTCGGCTTCCGGAATGTTATTTTGAGGTTGATTATTTAGACTTGTATGCAGATTTGAACTTACCGTGTTACGAGTTGTATTTATTGGTTCTTGACGATGATTTGCTTTAGGAGTATCTAATGGCAAACGGACTGTTTTTGCTGCACTATTACTTGAATCAACTGTATCTTTATCGTTTTTTTCAGATGTAAGTGTATCTTCATCAAACTTAAATACAGGTTGAAGAATACTGGAATCGGCTATTTGAGGCAAAAACTCAGACAAAGTACATCTTTCGTACAAATATAAAAAGAATTAAGGTAAAGCACCAATAAATCGGGTTTTAGTAAGTGGTGAACTTAACGGGTAAAGGAACTCAATACAATATTCCAGTTTATAATACTTGATTCAGCAATACTAATTGCCACAAGAAGTAAAAACCAATACCATTTTTCCTTAATCAAATAAAACCGAAAAATAAAAAGTAACGTGCAAATTAACAAGGTTACAACACCAATAACTGAAATACTTAAAAACACCAACTCTGTTGTCTCTCCACCTGAACCGCCAACCACTCCCAAAAGCATACTTATGAGAAAGCCGGTTAAATTGAAAATTAGTAAGTATTTAACAATGTTAGGATGTAAATCTTTCCTTTTCAAGTTTTAAACTACAACTTCACAATTTTTTGGATTGAAACCGTATTATTCACTTCTAAACGAACAAAATATGTACCTTGAGGCAAGGTTTTAAGATTTACAACATTACTTTTTCCTGCATAAACATTCTTTCCGCTAATGTCAAAAATTTGCACATTATCAATAATTTGCTCACTTTTTATGTAAATATAATCAGCCGTAGGATTAGGATAAACCGATATTTTACTTGTAGCTAAATTGTTTACCGAAGCACTTGCATCTTCTTGAACAGTAATATTATTCAACATAATTAAATCGCCAGAATTTGCTCCATTGGCGTTGGTTGCATTAACAGCGGCATAAAAAGTTACATCACCTGTTCCGGCAACAGGAGCCGTCCAGTTCATTGTCCAAATTTTAAATCCGTTTCCGGCAGTTCCCGAAGAAGTATGTGTTACCCAATTACTTGATTTCACTTGAGTTTCATTATTGGCTGTTGCCCACGAACCGGCTTTTGCATTAGCATTATCCTCAGCTGTAATTTCAAAACCAAATTTGGTAATGTTTTGCTGAACACCTTCAACAGTAATGGTATAGGTTGTACCCGGAACATAACCTGAAACCGGAATATCACTTGAAATAGTTACGCTGTTTGATGCTGTTTGAGCTGTACCCGAATGGCAAGAAGTACAATCACTTCCATCTCCGGGCGAGCCGGTTTTGGCAGTTGGTGCTCCCGAACCAAAAGCATGAACTTGATTAGATTGTAAATTTAACACAAATGCTCCACTTGCCACTATTAAAGCAGAAAATGCAAATAAAAATTTGTAATTTATTTTCATAGTTTTAGATGTTTTATTATTTATTATGCAATATATCAGATTTTTTACAGATAAAAAAATAAATTTGCCGATATAAAATTATACATATTATGGCAGAAGACAGATTTCAAGCACCCGACTATTACAACGTTGATGAATTATTAACCGATGAACATAAATTAATTCGCGATACCGTAAGAGCTTGGGTAAAAAAAGAAGTAAGTCCGATTATTGAGGACTATGCACAACGTGCGGAATTTCCAAAACAAATCATTCCGGGATTGGCAGAAGTAGGCGCTTTTGGCCCTTACATCCCCGAAGAATACGGCGGACCCGGACTCGACCAAATTTCTTACGGTTTAATTATGCAAGAACTGGAAAGATGTGATTCGGGTGTTCGCTCAACCGCATCGGTACAAAGCTCGTTGGTGATGTATCCTATTTGGAAATTTGGCAGTGAAGAGCAAAAGAAAAAATATCTGCCCAAATTAGCTTCAGGCGAAATGATTGGGTGCTTTGGATTAACCGAACCCGACCATGGGTCTAACCCTGCCGGAATGGTTACCAACTTTAAAGATATGGGCGACCATTATTTGCTAAATGGAGCAAAAATGTGGATTACAAACTCACCTATTGCCGACATTGCTGTGGTATGGGCAAAAAATGAAGAAGGCAGAATTCACGGATTAATCGTTGAGCGTGGTATGGAAGGTTTTACTACGCCGGAAATTCACGGCAAATGGTCGTTGCGTGCTTCTGTTACAGGAGAATTGGTTTTTGACAATGTGAAAGTACCCAAAGAAAACCTGTTGCCCGGAAAAAGCGGATTAGGTGCGCCGTTATCTTGCTTAGACAGCGCCCGTTTTGGCATTGCATGGGGAGCTATTGGTGCTGCTATGGATTGCTACGATTCTGCTTTGCGATATTCAAAAGAACGAATTCAGTTTGATGTACCCATTGCCTCGTTTCAATTAACGCAAAAAAAATTAGCCGAAATGATTACTGAAATTACCAAAGCTCAATTATTAACTTGGCGCTTGGGTGTTTTAAGAAACGAAGGTAAAGCTACATCGGCACAAATTTCTATGGCAAAGAGGAACAATGTAGAAATGGCACTAAAAATAGCACGCGAGGCTCGTCAAATTCACGGGGGAATGGGAATTACAGGTGAATATCCGATTATGCGACACATGATGAATTTAGAATCGGTAATAACGTATGAAGGTACACACGATATTCATCTTTTAATTACCGGTTACGATATTACAGGAATACCGGCTTTTAGAAATGACGGAAAACAATTTAAATAATTGTTCAAAGTATAAATTTCCAGAAAAGGAGGCAATTAGCCGCCTTTTTTAGTTTTGCTCATCCTGTTCAATTTTTCTTAACACTCCAAAAGTGTATTCTACATTTCCTTCTTCATCTAACTTTGGTATCACTTTTTCTTGAATCCAAATATACTCTTCGCTACCTATAGGTTTAAACCTATAAATATTTTCTATCGGTTTTTTCTCTTCTCTGAATTTGTCAACTTTTTTCTTTGCTTTTTCTAAATCTTCAGGATGATATCGTTGGATTAACATTACTCTGGTTTCGTCTGACAAATATTCATCTTTTGATAAACCAAATATTTGTTGAATAAAAGGACTAGCATATTCAATTTTTTTTGTGCCATCTTTGAAATATCTTGTTACATAAATAAACTCATCTATATTATTCATTATAAAATCAAACCAAAAGTTCTTTTCTACCAATTCTTGCTCTATTTGTTTTTTATCATCAATATTTCGGATTTGGAGTAAATAAAAATTCTCGTTCTCTGCTTCAAAAGGAATAATGGTAAGCAATGCCCAAAACTTTGTACCATTTTTTTTTGTCAGTTCAATTTCAGTTTCGAAAAATCCACGTGTATTTAACTGTTTTTTTATCTCCATTCGTTGATTTTGCAAGTCGGCATAGTTAGCAAAAAGAGTTTCGGTATAATTTTTATCCAATAATTCTTCGGCATTTTCATATCCGAATTCTTTAAGCGCTTTGTTATTTATATCAACTATTTTCTTTGAAAAATAATTAACTAAAATGATACTTTCATTTGTACTTTGTATCAATGCTTTTAAAATATTGTCATTCGACTTCAACCTTTTATATAAATTATTTCGTTGAGAAGTAATAATAAAGCTTAATGTAGCTCCAAACGCGAACATGACCACTAAAATTGAAGCGGTTACTTTATCAACATCAGATAAAAATAATAGTATAACAGCAGGTATAAATACAGTTAAAAAATAAATTCTTAGCTGACGTCTTGAAGCCAGCACTAGAAACATTATATTTACAATAGCTACATATAATATATCATATTGAGCATTGTAGTTTAAATGATATCCTACGTATATTACTAAATATGTTGATAAAATAAAGGATACTAGCAAAATGTTATAAAGGCTTTTTGCATTTAATTTTTTTGAAAATGATAAAAGCCATAAAAGTAAATATGCAAAAGGCAAACTATTGACCAAAATTAAATTTACTTTATCTCCCCATAAAATATTTACAAAAAGAGCGTATGCAGTTGATAATGCAACACCTCCAATGGCAACCATTTGTGCCATTTTTTTATTTGTTTGACTATAAACACTATCGTTACCAAATGCCAGTATCCGATTTTTCATAATTGGGGTGTTAAATTTTAATTATTCTTTGAACAAATCTATGATTTTTTGTTTTTAGAATAATTATATATACCCCTTTTGATAAATTTAGTTGCGATAAATACAGTTTATTTCCGGATAAAAGTGTTGTAATATTGTTTTCTTTACCGGTTAAATCCATTAACTCTACTTGTGTAATTACTTCATTTTGTGGATTGATAACTGATACATCACCATTAAACGGGTTTGGATAAACCGTTATATTGGAAAAGGAATTCTCCTCATTTACTGAAACCAGCCAATTAACATAAATATTTCGGTAATCTAAATCGGAAATATTTTTGGCATTGTCAATAGCATAAGATTTGAATCTTCCTGCAGGTTGTGTTACCGGATTGCTTTGATAACGCACATCATTCGGGTACCCTTGCCCGATGCTTACCGGAACATATCCTGCAGGACGATTATGGTAAACTTTCATATTATTAACAGTGTACATACAATTTCCATTTCTGAACGAAATAAAATCACCGTTTTGCAAGGGATTGCTGTCTGTCCATAAGTCAATAAATTGATTATTCAGATATACTAAAATATCGCCTGATGTTTTATCGTAAACCACTTTGAAATTGTACCACTGATTTGGATTTAAGCTCAATGGAACATCTTTTTCCAAAGTAAAAGTATTATTGGTTACTTTATAAAATTGTAATTTATCATCATCTTCTCTAAACCATACAAAATAAGAATTTCCTCTGTTAGTTTGCGAAGCATCATCGCACATAAAGTGTAACCCTGCGCGTTTATTGGTGCCCGAACCGGATATTTTCCCTTCCCATTCGTACATATAAACCGTATGATTGTTTTGATTGACATACGCCGAAATATTTGTATTGCTGTTTGCCTCATCAGTTTGCTCCAAATAATTATTGTTTATAGACCATACTCCTGCATAATTTGTCCACAATGAAGCTATAGCCGATGTATCGAAATTATCACTGAAAAATCCGTTGGAATCATTGGCATACCAATTATATCCATTGTAATCAATTACTTGATATAATCGATAACGCACACCACTGCCACCCACATTGTCCGAATCATTCACCAAAACATTTATATTACTTCCTGTTAAAGGAATTGAATCAACAGTTGTAACCGGCGAAATCGTATCATATGTACATTGGTAAATTGCTTTCCATCCGGCATTAGTAGTTGCACCATCACTCCAAAATCTTAATGTTAAAGCATTTCCTGATGCATATACGGTATTGGGGGCATTAGGATTGGTGTATGCTCCTATTAAAGGGTCAGAAGTTGAAGTTCCGTCGTAAATCCATAACGTATCGTAATCTTGTTCTACATCAAATTGTGTAAATACCATTTGCAATGAAGATGCTCCTGTTGGCTGAATGGTAAAAGTATAATCTTCGTTATTTCTGTAATTACCGTAAGGACCACCCATATCATAAATTGTATCGGTACAGGGGACGGTTCCACAGTCGGTAAATTCTTGCTGTATGGCATCCCACAACTCCGTGTAACCATCGTCATAACCGAGTGCCCAAATACCAATGCCACCGATTCCTTGTTGTTTTATCATTTTATATCGAGCCGTTAAACTCTCTTCATCATCAACCAATGCTTGACGCCAATTTCCATTATTATAAATATAATAAGGTGTGTACGAATGATAATCGTATCGACGATTGCTGTAATTTCCCGAAGTATTGTCTTTAATGTATTTATAAGTACGGGAAGAAGTATAATTTCCGGTTGTTGAAGAAGGGAGTGAACCCGATGTGGTTTCCCACTCTCTTCCGTAATACGGCAACCCAAGTAATAATTTATTGTGAGGCACGCCTGCGTTTAAGTGATACTCTACCGAACGAACCAAGTTATAAGGGCTCCAAAGTTGTCCGCTATACAAGGGCGCTGTTGGTCCGGCAGTAGAACTCCCACTATAATAATATCCGTATCCCATAATAATGAACTGATCTACATAAGGAGCCAAAGCCACAAAATCGAATACATTATTCCAATCTACCGAATAAGTTGCCATAGTAACCGAAGCTCCGGGAATTGCGGCTTTTAACTGATTGGAAAGATTGATCATAAAGTTGGTTAAGTCGTTTCTGTTATTTCCCGAAACGCCTTCAAAGTCAATATTTACACCATCTGCATTTCGGTTATTCAACAGCGTTATTAAGTTGTTAATGAGCGTTTGCTGAGCGGTAGGGTTCGTTAAAAATGTATTATTATTGGATGAGCCAAAGTTTGTTACACACAACTCTACTCTACATCCTGCTGCTTGCGCCATTGAAATACTGTTGTCTGTGTTCCACCCATGGATAGTTTGATAGTTTCCTGTTGACGGGTCTAATTCGTATGAAAAATAACAAAAAGTGGAAAGTAAACTAAAATCGTAATTGGTATAGGCAGACCCCATCCAATAGGGATGCCAACCGTAAACCGCGTGCGTTAAATTACAATTGGCTTTATTTACGTGTTTATTTGGTCTGTTTTTTAATATCCCTTGAATAGAATCCCATTGGGCAATAGACAAATTGCCAAACTGTTTATAATATTCGCTTTGTTCGTGATGAATGGATGTATATTGCGCTAAAGCAATTCCTATGTTGATTAACGATAAAGTAAAGACTAAAAATTTCTTCATATTAAAATTATTTTTTAATGATTTTTACAGGGATGTTTTTTCCTGAATTTTTCTCAAAAATATAAAGCAAATATGTTCCTGAAGGTAACTTTTGTACGTTTAAAGTATTTATACCGGTTTGATTTGCCGATTGTTCAATAATCAATTTATTTTGAACATCTGTTAATCTTAATACTGAAATTGTTTTCCCTTTAACTGTTATTAAATCAGCAGTTGGATTGGGGTAAACCGTTATATTGTATTTATTCAACAACTCATCAACAGAGGTTATCCATTGTACATACACATCCTCAATATCAATAGCCGATAAGTTTTTTGCAGCATCAATTACAATAGATTTAACTTTTCCTGCCGGTTGTGTAGATGGATTACTCTGATAACGAATATCATTTGGATAGCCGGGACCTACTGTGACTAGTGCTGTTGGTCCTCTATCATGATAAATTTTCAAATTATTTAGGGTATAAATACAATTTCCACTTCGGAAAGAAACATAGTTTCCGGCTGTTAAAGGCGTGGAATCTGTCCAACCGTCAACGTAAACATTATCAATATAAATATCTATTCTACCTGATGTTTTATCATAAGTTACTTTAAAATCATACCATTGGTTAGGATTAAATGTATAAGATTTATCCTTAACCAATGTAAAAGCATCATTTACCACTTCATAAATTTGCACTTTATCATCATCTTCTCTAAACCATACAAAATAGGAATTTCCTCGATTTGTCAAAGATGCATCATCGCACATAAAATGAAATCCGGCTCTTTTATTGGTTCCTGAACCACTTATTTTTCCTGCCCAGTGATATAAAAATTCATTGTTTGTGGTTTGATTAACATAAGCTGAAATGTTAGTATTTGCCAACACCTCATCGGATTGTTCCAAATAATTATTGTTGATTGACCAAGTACCTGTATAAGTTGTCCAATGCGGTGCAATTGCCGAACTGTCGAAATTATCGCTAAAAAATCCGTTCGAATCATTTGCATACCAGTTAAACCCATTATAATCTATTACTTGATAAAAGTGTTGATTTACACCTGAACCTCCTGTATTATCGGCATCGGTAAATGTAGCCGTAAAATCTGAACTTACGGTTCCAATAGGACTTATTTGTGTTGTTGGCGGAATTGCATCCGGTGCTGTTGATGTATAATTAAATTCAAAACCCGGATTATTAGTTGCACAATCGCTACGCATTTCCAATAATAATGAACCTCCGGTTGATGTTATTGTAGCCGGAATTGATGTACCTGTGTAATAACCAATTACCGGATCGTTTACTGTTGCTCCATCATAAATATATAAATAATCCCATGTATTTTCTAAATCGAAATTTACCGTTGTTAATGTAATTTGAGAAGCGTTTGGTGGTTGAATAAGAATTAACTGACGTTCATCGTCAGGATAATTTCCGGCGCTTCCTCCTGCATCGGTAATTGTTCCCGAAGCGTTTGTCAGTGTTGTAACCGATGTACTTTGATTGATTAAATTATCGTAATACTTCCAATCCCAGTACTGATCTGGGTCGGTATGTGTTTGATTAGGAAAATGCTGATGACCTTTAATTTGCACACAACTACCGGGTATTGAACTTTGATTGTAGTGTGTAGTACTTGCCCATGGGAAATAAGCTGTACGCAAATTACTTATTCCGTAACCGCTGGCACAAATATCTCTTACTACATCTGCAGAACCTTGATACATAGCCACAGTATACCAACTTGGGTCGGTTACATATCCTTCATGTTCCAATCCAATTGTGTAAGGATTGGCACTACCCACATGCCAAGCTTTATCCGATTCATAAACCATTTGGGTTACTTGTCCGTCACTTGAACGCAACACATAATGATAACTTACATTTGAATTACAATTTTTTGCCCAAGAAATAGCACCTGCATAAGTCCCTTGAATTGTATGGATTGTTACGGCAGAAATTGGTGTACCGCTTCTTGAACTGTAATTACAAGATGGCGCAGGATCCCAAATTCCGGGAGGATAATCCGGAGACAACTTATTATGGTTTACACTTTGATATTGCTGCCCTGTGTTAGAAGTAATTAACGAACCATTTAATGTTACTTTTGAAGCACTCAACACTTTAAGATTATCTTTGCCAAACAGGTTTTCCATATTAATAGTATAACTTGGCAATTGATAATGAGACTGAAAATCAGGATTGTTCAAAAACCTGTAAATCTCAAATAATTCAAGATTTAAAGCATAATTCTGTCCGGGATCATTATTGGGTAAAAATGATAATTGCTCTAAAATACCAATGTAATCTTCCGGGTTTGAAGAGTTTATTCCATTTTGTAGTGATAATTGATAAATAGCTTCGGCATAAGCCAGAATAGCCATTCGTGGTGAATTTTTAATTTCAGAAACACTATAACCGCTCAGCTGACTTACAAATTGCAGATTATTTTTAAAATAACCTTTACCGTCTTCTATTAAACCAAAAACCGTAAATGCTTCAGGCAAGCCAATACAACTTTGTGTTTGAGGTGAAGGCACCAGGTGATTGTTACGTGATTGAACATACGCTTGCGCTTCTAACAAACCTTTTGGCAGTTGCGGATGAATTTCGTATGCTTCTTGGTAATACTCTTGATAGCGATTATTAAAACTTAACTCAATTTGCGCACGTAATTGAGCAATAGAAAATACAGTAATAAATAAAATAATGATTTTTTTCATAACAATAATATTATGCGGTGAATAATTTTTAATTCTAATTTGATTTTAGCTACTTACTAATATACGAAAATAAGCTAAACCAAAATATTTTTTAACAGATTTTATTAGGTTTCTAAATCAACTCGCACCCCACTTTTTGCCTTTATTTTTAATAGAGCATAATGAAAAAATCCTGTCTGTAACCGTTTTCACCAAGGTAGTGATATTTTCAGGTAAATGATAAAAAGATGGGCTGGCGGGTAAAATAATTCCACCGGCAAGTGTAATTTTTTCCATATTTTGAATATGAATAAGATTGTAGGGTGTTTCCCTTAATACCAATATCAATTTCCGGCGTTCTTTTAAACAAACATCTGCGGCTCGTGTAAGCAAACTGTCAGAAACGCCATTGGCTATACGAGCCATTGTACCTCCCGAGCAAGGCACAACTATAAATGCATCCCATCCGGCAGAACCGGATGCTAACGGTGAAAAAAAGTCGTTTTTATCGTAAAAGGTAAAAGGGTAATTTTTATAATCAGTATTTTTTAACTCCAGTTCCCAAACTATCTTGGCATTGTCAGACATTACCACATAAACCTCAACTTCAGGTTTTTCTACCAATTCATCCAATAATGTTTTGGCGTAAATTGCGCCGGATGCTCCGGTTATACCAATGCCAATTTTTATTTTTCTAGTCGCGCTCATAAAAATAATATCTGAAAGTAAAGTTTAAGGAAAGATTATACCACCCCAGATTGAACAATTTATTAAAAATACCGATTTGCTGATCGTAATTGACAAATTTTCGAAAGGGAATGATACTGTTTTCACTGCGTACGGTAAAGCTCATATTGGAATGAAAAAAATAGGATATTCCTAAATATCCGCCAAAATCATCTTTTTTTACGGGATAAGAATAAGTGGGCACCGGCCCGAAAATATTTTCTAACTTATACTTGCCTATTCTTCTGCTGTAATACAAGCCTAAATCAAAATCAAAAGTTTTATATTTAGCCACTAATCCAACCGGAATTTCAATGTAATTGAGATGCAATAAAAAATAATCGTAATCGCCTTTGTCGGGGCGAGCAATTTTTTTACTGCCTTTGCCGATATACAGAATTTCAAACTGTGCACTTAGAAAATTCTTCAGCCGCGTACGCATCATCCCTCCTAAAACAAACCCGGCTTTATTGTATCCGGCATAGCCATCGCCTTCTACTTGCGAACCATTAATTCCGGCAATTAACCCCGGCTTAAACTGCTGCGAAAGTCCGCTAAACGAAAACAGAACAACAAAAATTATGACTATTTTATTTTTCATCAAGAAATACTTTTTCCAGTGTTTTGGGGAAATATTTGTATTCTAAATTATGAATTTTTTTGGCAAGTGTCTCAGTTGTATCCAATTCATTTACAGCAATTTTATATTGAGCAATAATTTCACCTTTATCATATTCTTCATTGACAAAATGAATGGTAATGCCACTTTCTTTTTCACCGGCTTCAATTACGGCTTTGTGCACGTTATCGCCATACATTCCTTTGCCTCCAAATTTGGGCAACAACGAAGGGTGAATATTGATTATTTTATTGGGATAAGCACGTATTATTTCAGGGTGAATTTTCAACAAAAAGCCGGCTAACACAATATAATCAACAGCATATTTTTTTAGTTGGGCAATTATTTTTTCAGGATGCCGGTAAAAATCATTTTTATAAAAAACCTCAACGGGCACATTCATTTTTTTGGCACGTTCTATAACAAATGCGTTAGGGTTATTGGTAACAATTAATGCAACGGTTACCGGTAAATTATTTTTTTTGAAATAATGATAGATGTTTTCGGCGTTACTTCCGTTTCCCGAGGCAAATATGGCAATATTCATATTCTATTTTTTTTTACAAAATACGACAAAGAAAAAACCCTAAACAAATTTGTTTAGGGTTTTTAATCTTTAAAATAATTATTCGGTTACGGGAAAATAATTCCGTTATAAGCATTTACATCTACCGGCGGAATAGTTGATCCGTATGTTTCGTTTATTACACGAATAAATTCATTGGCTACAATTGCATATCCTTTTGTATTTGGATGCACTCCGTCAAGTGAGAAAGCTCCACCTTCAATGTATGATGCGCTAAAATCTACACCATTGAATGTATAACCGTCTTTTAACGTTCCCAAGAATGAATACATATCCACTACTCCAAAACCATAGTTGGAAGCTAAACTTTTAATTACACTGTTTAACGACTGCGTATGTGCTCTAACACGGTTTACCTCACCTTCATCCAGCACATAAGCATTTGGCAATGGTTGTAAAGGTGAAAAACCATAACCTGCAGATATTGTATCTGTTGCAGTAAGTAAAATTAAATCTTTACCTGGCACTAATGGACGTACAGTACCTGTACTGTCCTCAATCCAAAAATCCGAAAGGTTATTATCTTCCATTGTTTTTTTAATCGCATATGTTTCTAAGGTAATTGTATTAAAAAACGGAATTGAAGAAACATCAGGCAACGTTGCTACAACACCTTGCGCTCCCATCTTTTTGAAAATAGTTAATACTGAATCGTATTTTTCTCTAAACTCATCAACCGGAGTAAGACGTGAAATAACAATATCTCCTACTAATGGTATAGATGTAACATTTGTTATACCTCCGGCAGTTGCCCAACCCAATACATCATTATTACCTAACCAGCAAGTGAAAAATGTAGCATTACTGTTGCGAATATGGTCAACATATTCTACAGGTGACAATGTAGATCCAAAATCTAAGAAACGGGCATACGGATTGATTGGCTCTCCCGTTTGTCCATTCCATCCCGGAATTAAGGAATTTCCACCCAATATAATATGATTGATTGTACGTTCAGTTGCATTACGTCCAATACAGTCGATTAAACGAATTCCTGAAATACCTAAATTATTATACGTTAACGATTTATTTCCCCACGAATTCCAAGAGGCATCAGGTGCTACGTCAACAACTGTAGGTCCTTCAACAGGATCTAAAGCGGTTAATTTTTTATACCCGGCACCATCGCCGGTAACAAGCGGCTGAGTAAACTCACCCATTGATGGCTCAACTTTTTTCATTTGCATGGCAAGTAATGCGGGGAAAGAATGTTCTTGTTGCCCCAATTCGTTGTGTACTCCGCCATCTTGATACCCTTGAGTTAATGAGTTACCTACGGCAACATATCTGGTAAAATCTGCATCTCCGGCTGTTAATTCTCGAGGTTCAAATTCGGTTTTTAAGCACGATGTCAGTGCAAAAACCGCTGATATATATATTAATGACTTTTTCATAGTTCAATAGTTTTTGATTGATTTAAAATTATTCAATTGATGAAGCTGAAGCATCTTCAGTTACTCCAAATGTAAAGTTTAATCCTACACCGTAAACGTTTACTTTTCTTCTGTACGAAGCGTTGAAATTGGCGGCATCCAATGAAGCTGTACGCTCACTGCTTTGGCGAATGAATGAAAAATCAAAAGTAAACATATCATTTACTTTGTAAGAAAATCCTGCAGTATAAGCTGTTTGGTCGGCATCAGGCAACTCAGGTGATACGTATCCATCTTCAATGGGCGTTTTATCAATATATAAGCCTGCTCTTACAGAAATGGTTTCTTTATAATCCAATGCAACCCCAATACGGTGTGTTGGCGTATTTTGCCAGTTTTTTACTGTTTTACTGTCGGGAGTATCTTCATTTTCAAAATCAAAACTTAAAGTATCATAACTGCTCCATCCGGTTTGGTTGTAATCATAAACTAACGAAATATCCATGTCTTCATTTAGGTGCTTAGTTACTCTAAATCCAAAAGTAAACACACTTGGAAGTGTTAATGAAGAAGTAAATCCGGTTTCAGATGGAAATTGATATTCTAATGATGAAGGAATATCAGTAAATTGAGCTGTACCGGAAGTTAAATCTAATTTTAATTTAGATCGGTAATTTACTCCGGCAGAAATTGTCAATTCATCATTATCTATTATTGTAGAAAATGCACCTACATTAAATCCGGTTGCTTTTCCCGAACCTTCTAAATGTGCTTTTCCGTAATCAGAACTTGAAGATGCAACAGGAACTGCTTTTTCATAACTAAAACTTCCCGATGTATAAACAAAACCTGCTCCGATACTGAATTTATCATGCAACTGATAAGCAACAGTAGGTTGATACATAAATGTTTTTAACGAAATGTTTTGTACAATATATCGTCCTTCCCAAGAATCTTCAAAAGAAGATGAAGAACCAAATTGATTGTTTACCAACATTCCAAAGCGTAATTTATCTAATTTTTCGCTGTTTAATTTTCCTACATAATAAAACTGTACAGGATTTGAACTTCCTGTTGTTTGATTGATATTGTCCGATAAATCGGTTTGTAACGATACACTTGGCGTAACATATTGTACACCCAAGTATAAATTGTGACCACTTAATTGTGTCATACCACCGGGATTGAAAAATACCGAACTGGCATCATTTGCCCAACCTGTAAATGCACCACCAAGCCCCACGGCTTTGGCTCCTTGTAAGTTGAGTTGGAATCCACCGGCAAATGTTAAAGCCGGAGCCAACATCATACCTAATAACCATTTTTTCTTCATAGTAATTGTCTTTTTTAAAATTTAGCGTTTAAAAGTAATGTATTTTACAATACAAATGTAATGCAATGTTTAGTTTTAAAGTTTCGGGTTTTGAATAGAAAAAGAGGGCTTTACGCCCTCTTTTTAAACTTGTTAGTCCTGAAATTAATTTATCACACCTAATTCTTTACCAACGGCAATAAATGCATCTACTGCTTTATCTAAGTGATGTTGCTCGTGAGCGGCAGAAATTTGCACACGAATCCGGGCTTTTTCTTTCGGCACTACCGGATAAAAGAATCCTATAGCGTAAACGCCTTTTTCTAATAATTTATTGGCAAACTCTTGCGAAAGTTTAGCATCATAAAGCATAATAGGGACAATTGGCGAATCGCCTTCTTTTATATCAAACCCTGCCGATTTTATTTTTTCTTTAAAATAGTTGGTGTTCCACTCTAATTTATCGCGTAATTCGGTTGTAGCACTCAACAACTTAAACACTTCTAATGAAGCGCCTACAATGGCTGGTGAAAGTGAATTAGAAAATAAATAGGGTCGCGAACGTTGACGCAACATTTCAACAATTTCTTTTTTGGCAGCCGTAAATCCGCCCATTGCACCTCCAAGGGCTTTACCCAGAGTTCCGGTAATAATATCTACACGCCCCATCACATTGTGGTATTCGTGTGTTCCTCGTCCTGTTTTACCGATAAATCCGGTAGCGTGACTATCATCTACCATAACCAATGCATCATATTTTTCGGCCAAATCGCAAATTTCATTCAACTTGGCAATGTCGCCATCCATAGAAAAAACACCGTCGGTAACAATTATACGGTTTCGTTGTGCTTGGGCTTTTTTCAATTGTTCTTCCAAATCATTCATATCCGAATGTTTGTAACGGTAACGCTGTGCCTTACATAAGCGAACACCGTCGATAATCGATGCATGGTTTAATTCATCTGAAATAATAGCGTCTTCGGCTGTAAACAACGGTTCAAAAACGCCCCCGTTGGCATCAAAAGCGGCGGCATACAAAATGCTGTCTTCCATTCCCAAGAAATCGGCGATACTTTTTTCCAGTTCTTTATGAATATCTTGCGTACCGCAAATAAAACGTACAGAGGACATTCCATAACCTCTTTTATCCAAAGTGTTTTTTGCACCTTCTATTACTTTTGGATGTGATGACAATCCCAAATAATTGTTGGCACACACTATAATTACTTTTTCACCGGTATTGATTTCTACTTCGGCGCCTTGTGGCGAAACAATTATTCGCTCTTCTTTATACAATCCTGCCTCTTTAATTTCTTGTAATTCTTTTTGCAGTTGTTCTTGAAATTTTCCTATCATAATATCAATTTTTATTTTTATTGATTAAACAAAAAAGTCGCCGATTTTGCAACCGACGACTAATTTAATATAATTTTCAGAAATAGTTTTAATTAAACCAATCCTTGTGCAAGCATTGCGTCGGCAACTTTAACAAAACCGCCGATATTGGCACCTTTTACATAATCTACAAAATCAGAATGCTCTTCTTTTCCGTATTTTACGCAAGTTTGATGAATACTTTGCATTATTAGTTTCAATTTGTAATCAACCTCTTCTGCTGTCCAAGCAATGCGGTTAGAGTTTTGGCTCATTTCCAAACCTGAAACAGCAACTCCACCGGCATTTGATGCTTTGCCCGGCGCATACAAGATTTTATTTTGTTCAAACACGTGAATTGCTTCGGGTGTAGAAGGCATATTTGCACCTTCGGCAACACAAATACAACCATTGTTTACCAATGTTTGCGCAGCTTCTCCATTCAATTCATTTTGAGTGGCACAAGGCATGGCTACATCACATTTTATTCCCCATGGTTTTTCTCCTTCGTAATATTCAACACCATCAAATGCTTCGGCATATTCTTTAATACGACCTCGTTTTACGTTTTTCAACTCCATAATAAAAGCCAATTTTTCAGCATCTATTCCATTGGGGTCGTAAACAAAACCGGACGAATCGGAAAGAGTAACCACTTTTGCACCTAACTGCGTTGCTTTTTCGCAGGCATATTGCGCCACATTACCCGAACCGGAAATAACAACCGTTTTTCCTTTTAATTCATCGCCGGCAAATGTGAGCATTTCTTCGGCAAAATATACACAGCCGTAACCTGTTGCTTCGGGACGAATTAAACTTCCGCCAAATTCTAATCCTTTACCTGTAAGCACGCCTGTAAATTCGTCGCGCAATCTTTTATATTGACCAAACAAATAACCTACTTCACGCGCTCCAACGCCAATATCTCCGGCAGGTACATCGGTATCTGCACCAATGTGTTTTTGTAATTCGGTCATGAATGATTGGCAAAATTTCATTACTTCATTGTCTGATTTTCCTTTTGGATCGAAATCGGAACCACCTTTTCCGCCACCCATTGGTAACGTGGTTAATGAGTTTTTAAATACTTGCTCAAAAGCCAAAAATTTAAGAATACTCAAATTTACTGAAGGATGAAAACGTAATCCACCTTTGTATGGTCCTATGGCACTGTTCATTTGAATACGGTAACCTGTATTAATTTGATATTCTCCTTTATCGTCTAACCACGGCACTCTGAAAATAAATACGCGCTCGGGAACAATCATACGTTCCAATATTTTAGCGTCTTTGTATTTTTTGTTTTCCTCAACATAAGGAACAATAACTTCAGCCACTTCTTGTACGGCTTGAACAAATTCAGGTTCGTGTGCATATTTGGCTTGCACTTTATCCATGAATTCTTGAACTTTTGGGTCTAATGCTGTTTCCATTTATTTATAAGTTTAAAAAAGAGTAAACAAATGTAGAATTTTTTATGTTTTGAAAAGTATTTTTAGTTTAAAATTTACGCTTAGCCAAAAACCAATTATTCAACAGGTTTTCACGATTATACAACATAGGCTGTTTGGTTTCCCAATCAATTACTTCTCCACCCGAAGCCTCAATAATTGCTTGCCCTGCAGCTGTATCCCATTCCATTGTAGGCGCAAAACGCGGATACTCATCGGCTTTACCTTCGGCAATCATACAAAGCTTTAGTGAACTTCCTCGCGAAAGGGTTTCAATATTTCCATGATTTTTTTCCACTTCAGCAATATAATCTGATGTTTCGGAACTTAAATGCGAGCGACTTGCCACGACAGTATAAGGACGTTCTTCGTTGACAGGAATTTTAATTTTGTTTTTTTCTATTTCTTGCCAATTAAAAACTTCAACTTCTTCTACTTTGAATGCTCCGGATTTTTTTGAACCGAAATATAATGTTTTAAGAACAGGCACGTAAATTACGCCTAAAACCGGCTTTTGGTTTTCTATTAAAGCAATATTGATTGTAAACTCCCCATTTTTTTTGATAAATTCTTTGGTTCCGTCAAGTGGGTCAACAATCCATAAATTTTGCCAATTTTGTCGCTGCTCGTAGGACATTTCTTTTCCTTCCTCGCTTAAAACAGGAATACCGGTTTGTTGCAAAAAGGACATAATAATATTGTGCGATGCTTTGTCGGCTTCGGTGAGCGGTGAGGCATCTTGTTTCTCATACACATCGAAATCAGTGTCATAAATTTTAAGTGTTTCGATGCCGGCTTTAACAGCGGCTTCTATAGCTAAGGGTAAATATTTTTCCATACACCAAAGGTAATTATTTTGCATAAAAAAACGCTCCCGAAATCGGGAGCGTTTTTGAGAGTTGTAAAAATAAAATTATTTTGTAACAACGAATTTTTTAGCTAAACGGCTTCCGTCAGCATTAATAAAGTAGAAATATGTTCCTGCCGGTAAGTTTGAAACATCAAGTGTTTCGTTAAATACTCCTGGATTCATTGAAGAATAATTAAATTCTTTTACCATTTTACCTGTAACATCTACTACTGATACATTTACTTTATTAAATGATTTTTGTAAACCAAAAGAAATAGTAATTTGATCAGTTGCAGGGTTTGGATAAGTACTTAATTGAACACCATTCATATACTCCTCAGTACCTGCACAAACATAATTTGCATCAACAACAGCAAATAATGCAATATTATTATTTAAATTTCCTCCAAATAAGAAGTTAGTAACATACCAGCTACCGTTGTAATTATGGAATGCATACTCCATACCTTCTCCATTTTGGTCAGAGATTAAACCTACGGTATCTCCTTTAGAAGCTAAATCTGCAGTATTTACTGCAATTGCGAAATCAACGCCACCACATATCTGAACAGGATTTGTAAAAGTAAGTGGAGTAATGTTAGGCCATGCAGTATCAGCCGCACTTAATAACAATGTTTCACTTCCTTTCATTACTGATGGTCCAGGAGATACCAATGCAGGACTACCGTTTCCATCGTCATTTAAAGCAGAGTTTGCTGCCATTTCCCAAATTTCAACAGACATTGAAGATGTTTGGTCATTGTTGTATTTTGCACCAAACCACAATAATACACCTTCTACATTAACATCACCACCAGTTAGGTTTGTATAACCTTGTGCACAGTAGTTAACACCATCTTTGTTGTTACCATAAACATAACCACCGCCGGTATAGCTGTAAAACACTACTTGACCGCCTACGGCGAAATCAGGTAAAAAGTTACCGCTACCGGACCACCCTGTGGTATCAGTAGGCGTTTTTGAATTATTACCACCTTTAATATTTACATTGGTAATAGTTTTAGTTTCTTTAATTTCTGCTTTTCCGGCTTGTGCCATCATTGAGCCACTAAAAAGTGTAGCTAAAGCAATTGTGTAAATTTTTTTCATAATTAATTATTTTTTAGATTTTCGGATACGAATTTAATCATTTGATTTGAAAAACAAAAAAATGAAAATAAAAAAGCCGATTAAATTAATAATCGGCTTAAATATATGATAAACGGTAAGTTTATTCAATTACTAATTTTTGGAAAACTTTGTTCCCATCAGCAGAAATTGCTACAAAGTAAGTTCCTTTAGCTAATTTTGATGTATTGATTGATGTAGTATAAGTTCCTTGAGAAAGGTTATTTAAGTTATTTGAAACTACTAATTTTCCATCTATTGTGTAAATTTCTAAAGATGCTTTTTCAAAAGCATTATCAAAATTGTAAGTTACATTTACTTGGTCAACCGCTGGATTTGGGAATGTTACAAATTTAACACCATTGATGCCTGCAGCTTCTTCGATACCAACTGCGTTATTATCAACAATTGGGAAGATTGCTAAATCAACATTTAATCCTTGCCATGCTTCTTTAATTGTATGCCATGTATTATCATTCCATTGTTCCCAACTCATCTCATCAACATCAACAGTTCCATCTGTAGAAGAAACTAACCCTGTTGTATCGCCTGCTGCAACATTTCTTAAATCAATACCTACAGAAAAGTCCAAACCTCCAGACACAAAATAAGGAGTTGTAAAGTTTACAAAGTTAAAATTAGCAGTATCCAAATTCGCAATTGTTATATCCGAAGTTTGAGCAGGTGTGCCAGGAGCAGGCATCCCTGAACCTGCAGTTGTTGTTCCGGTACCACTCATATCAGAAACCCATACAACTACTTTTGAAGAAGGCATGTTCGATGTATATTCTTTTGCTCCAAACCATAAAACAGCACCTTCTACTGCTAAATCATTCATAGCTAAAAACTGTTGTGCTTTTTGATAATCTCCATATCCATTCACACCAAACACATAACCACCGTTTTGAGAACTATAAAAAGTAGGCCCTGCAAATACAGAATTCCCCCATAAAGTATCAGTTGGTGTTTTTACGTTATTATCTTTGATTTGTTTTGGATAAACTTTTTCAATTTGAGCAGTTCTTTGCGCAAATGCTCCTAAGGTTACCAATGATAATCCTAATAAGTAAATTTTTTTCATAATAATTTAATTTTTGGTTAATAATTTACAAATATACAATAAATTTTCAAACTTGTTCTTCATACTCCTCTATCGGCGTACAGGTACAAACCAGATTTCTGTCACCATAAGCATCATCAACACGATTTACGGTTGGCCAATATTTTGCCACTTCTACATACGGTAACGGAAATACCGCTGTTTTTCTGCTGTATGGATAGTTCCATTCTTGCTCTATTAAAGTGCTTGCAGTATGTGGTGCATTTTTAAGCATGTTATTTTCTTCGGGTAATTGATGCATTTCTATTTGTTCAATTTCCTCTCTGATTTGCAACATGGCATCAATAAAGCGGTCCAACTCAGCTTTACTTTCACTTTCTGTCGGCTCTACCATTAAGGTACCGGCAACAGGAAAGGAAACGGTAGGTGCATGAAAACCATAATCCATTAAGCGTTTAGCTATATCCGTTACCTCAACTTTTACTTTTTTAAATTGGCGGCATTCCAAAATCATTTCGTGCGCAACTCTTCCTTTGTCGTTGGTGTAAAGAATGCCATATGCTTCTTCTAATCTTTTAGCCATATAATTAGCACTTAGTATGGCAGCTTCTGTAGATTTTCTTAACCCCTCTTCGCCAAGCATTTTGATATAAGCATATGAAATAAGCAATACCAAAGAGCTTCCGTATGGAGCAGCAGAAACAGCAGTGATTGCTTTTTCCCCACCTGTTTTCACCAATGGATTTGACGGTAAATAAGGTGCTAATCTTTTGTTCACGCCTATCGGACCTACTCCGGGACCACCACCGCCATGTGGAATAGCAAATGTTTTATGCAAGTTTAAATGGCAAACATCTGCACCAATATTTGCCGGGTTGGTCAATCCTACCTGCGCATTCATATTGGCGCCATCCATATAGACCAAACCGCCATTGTCGTGAATAATTTTGGTTATTTCGGTAATGCTTTCTTCAAACACACCATGGGTTGACGGATAAGTAACCATCAGGGCGGCTAAATTATCTTTGTATTTTTCTGCTTTTTCGCGTAAATCGTTTACATCTATATTTCCTTTTTCGTCGCATTTTACTACCACTACTTTCATTCCTGCCATTACGGCTGATGCAGGATTAGTTCCGTGTGCTGAAGAAGGAATAAGTGTAATATTTCGGTGTGGTTCGCCATGGTCTTTATGATAAGCGCGTATGGTCATTAAACCGGCATACTCGCCTTGCGCTCCTGAGTTTGGCTGCAAAGAAACGGCTTCGAAACCGGTAATTTCGGCTAAATCTTTTTCCAATTCATTAATCATTTCTAAATACCCCTGTGCTTGCTCTTGTGGAACAAACGGATGGATATTCATCCATTCTTCTTTACTTAACGGTAAAAGTTCCGAAGCGGCATTTAGTTTCATGGTACACGAACCGAGAGAAATCATAGAATGAGTAAGGGATAAATCTTTATTTTCCAAACGCTTAATGTAGCGCATCATTTCTGTTTCGGTATGGTATTTATTAAATACTTCTTCGGTTAAGTAATCCGATTTTCTTTCTAATTGAGCAGGTATTCCTTTTGAATTTCCGGAAGAAAGATTTCTTTCTCCTGTTATTATCTCTACTAAATCCTCAATATCTTTTAGGATTGTTGTTTCATCCAAACTAATGGATATTGTATTGTTTGAGTTGTAGCGCAAGTTTATTTTTTTGCCTAAAGCTCTTCCTCTAATTGCCTCTACATTTTCTGCTTTAAAAGTAATTGTATCAAAATAAGTATTATTTACAAATTCAAAGCCGGCTGATTTTAAAGATGCGTGTAATTGTGCTGTCAGGTCATTTATATTTTGAGCTATTGCTTTTAATCTTTTTGGACCATGATAAACAGCATACATCCCCGCCATTACAGCTAACAATACTTGTGCGGTACAAATGTTTGAAGTTGCTCGTTCTCTTTTTATGTGTTGTTCGCGGGTTTGCAATGCCATGCGCAAAGCGCGGTTTCCTTTGGCATCTTTACTTACCCCAATTATTCGGCCCGGAATATTTCTTTTAAACTCCTCTTTAGTGGCAAAGTATGCCGCATGAGGGCCTCCGTATCCTAAGGGAATACCAAATCGTTGTGTAGTACCGACAACTACATCGGCGCCCCACTCTCCGGGAGGTGTCAGTAATGTTAAGCTCAGCAAATCGGCGGCTACAACAACTAATATATCGTTTTCTTTGGCATTTTTTGCCAATTCGGCATAATCGTTTATTGCTCCGTTTACATCCGGATATTGTACGAGCAAACCAAAAACGCCTTCTGTTAAGGTGAAATTTTCACATTTATCTATTACCAATTCTATTCCTAAGGGTTCTGAACGGGTTTTTAAGACATCTATCGTTTGTGGCAAGCATGTATCTGCCACCAAAAATTTATTGGCTCCTAATTTCTTTTTGGCTCGCGACATACTGTTAAAAGCCATTATCATTGCTTCGGCAGCAGCGGTTGCTTCATCGAGCAAAGAGGCGTTTGCAATTTCCATTGCAGTAAGGTCAACAACCATTGTTTGGAAATTCAATAATGCCTCTAATCTTCCTTGAGAAATTTCGGCTTGATACGGCGTGTAAGCAGTGTACCAGCCCGGATTTTCAAATATATTGCGTTTGATTACCGATGGCGTGAAAGTATTATAATAACCTAAACCGATGTACGATTTGTACAGTTTGTTTTTTTTGCCCAATTCATTGATATGAGCAGCAAATTCGGGTTCAGAAAGCGGCTCGTCTAAATTTAAAGGGGTTTTTAAACGTATATTTTCGGGAACCGTTTGGTTTATTAACTCTTCTACAGAATTTACGCCAACTACTTGGCACATTTCTTTAATATCTTCGGGAGTAAGCCCAATGTGGCGGTCGGCAAAATTTTCTTTATACATAACAATAAAATTAAAATATTGAGAGAGCAAATTTAGTTTCTTTATATTGAATAACAAGTGGTTTTTTACGCATATTATTTCAACCATTTTCCGTCTGTTAGGATTTCAACAATCCATAAAAATCTCAAACTTCCATATCCTTGTTAAGAAGTCAATTTTATATTGTATTTTTGAACCAAACACAATCATTTTGAATATTCCTGAATTAAAAGCATTATTGAATATTTCGGACACCAAAATAGCCGAAGATATATTATTATCGAGCAATAAACTTACTATTGATAAAAGCACGCTTGTGTTGTCGGAGGGAGAAAATGTAAGGCAAATTCCTCTTGTTGTTTCGGGTGTTATAAAGGTTTATACCACTTACGAAGACCGCGATTTATTGCTTTACTATATTGAAAAAGGTCAAAGTTGTATTATGTCTGTCAATGCAATATTAAACAACGAAAACAGCAAAGTAAATGCGGTATGCGAAACCGATGTTACTGCATTATTGTTGCCGGCAAAATCATTAAAACAACTTTACAGCAACTACCCCGATTTTCATTCGTTGATTTTATCTTGGTATAATTCACGGTATTTGGAATTATTGCATACCATTCAACATTTAATTTTTGACAAGCTCGATATTCGTGTTTTGGAGCATTTAAAGACCAAACAAAAAGTCTTACAACAAGAAGTGTTGAAAATTACTCATCAGCAAATTGCCCAAGAATTAGGTACGGTTCGTGAAGTAATATCTCGCGTTTTGAAAAAGCTTGAAAATCAAGGAGAAATTAAGCTTACTAAAAATGGCATCATCATTTTACACCGGTAGTGACAAAAGTCACATACTTTTCCGATTGCTGCACCCTATCTTTGAATTGTAAATCTTAAAACTTTAAAGCTATGAAACATAATGTAGGAACAGCAGACAAAATTGTCAGAATTATTTTAGCCATTGTATTTGCCGGATTATATTTCGGAAATGTAGTAACCGGAACATTTGGTATTGTATTACTGGTGCTGGGCATTGTATTTTTACTGACTGCAATAGTTGGTTTTTGCCCGTTATATACATTATTTGGCATTAACACTTGCCCCAAAAAATAACAACTCTATAACCCGCCCTGTTTTAGGCGGGTTATTCACAAATAAAGGTTTTATTTCTTTTAGCGCTTTTAAATGATAGTTATCATAAAGAAAACGAGCATATAATAATACACTTTTTTCAGGGTTGATCTTAGAATACATTACCCAATACTTTAAACCTATACAATTTTTATCATTATTAAATGATAAGCATGGCAAATCATCTGCAGGTTGATGTTTTTCAAATATTTTATTATTTACCTTATATGTATAAACAAGATAATGACTCGCAATGCTCATATGACCTACTTCTATAATTTCTCCAACAGTAAAAGCTTGATTTTTTAGAATTTCTTCTTTTTCCTGTTGTTCTTTAATATAATCAATTATACTTAAAATTATTACTGTAATTAGAAAAATTATGGCAAGATATTTTCCTGCTTTATGAAATTTTATCGCTTTTTTATACATTATACTTTTTATTTTTCAACCTTGTTATTTATAGCTCCTGAAAGACCGATGCTTAGCATATTTACAACTTCATTTCCGTTTAAAGAAATTGAAACTTATACAATCTAAAGCAGGGCGGGTTATTCCCAAATAAAAGTTTTTGTTTCTTCATTATCGGCGTAACCTCTAAACATTCCTTTTGTATTAAAAGGCATGGCAATATTTCCGTTTTTGTCTATTGCTATCAATCCTCCGGAACCTTGAGGCATTGTTTCGAAAATTATTTTTTCAGCAGCTTCTTTTGCTGTTACTCCTAAATATTTCATTTGGGCGGCTACATCGTAAGCTACTACATTTTTAATAAATAACTCACCAATTCCGGTACAAGAAACGGCAACCAAATCATTGGCATAAGTTCCGGCACCAATTAGCGGCGAATCACCAATACGCCCGAATTGTTTGTTGGTCATACCACCGGTAGAGGTTGCTGCAGCCAAATTGCCATTTTGGTCTATAGCTACAGCTCCAACCGTCCCGTATTTATCATCAGAGTGGTCTAAATTCAATTGATTTTTTTGCTTGGCTTTTTCGAGTTGTTCTTTTCTTTTGTCGGTATAAAAATATTCTTGCGGCTCAAAGGCGATATTGTGCTTACGGGCAAATGCTTCTGCACCCTTGCCACCGAGTAAAACATGCGGCGATTGCTCCATGACTTTTCTTGCCAATGATACCGGATTCTTTACTCCTTGAACAGCCGCTACAGCTCCACATTCCAATGTTGAGCCGTCCATAATGGCGGCATCCGTTTCTATGGTATTTTCAGCGGTAAAAACCGAGCCTCTTCCGGCATTAAACAAAGGAGAATCTTCCATCACTTTTACAGCAGACTCAACTGCATCAATTGCCGGTTTCCCTTGTTTTAGCAAGCCATATCCTGTTTCCAAAGCTTGTTTTAACACTTGATGATATTCGGCTATTTGTGTTTCGGATAAGTTATCTTTATTTATAACTCCTGCTCCACCGTGAATTACTATTTTCATGCGTTTAAATTTTCATAAAATTAATGAATTAAAAAAAGTCAAACGCCTAAGCGTTTTTAAATTTCGTTTTGCGCGAATAATTCACTACATTCGTCGTGTCAGTGACAAAAAATCAACTTTAATCTTCAAATCTTTGTACTATGTCAGCAGAAACCCGGTTATGGCACCTCAAGAACTTTAATTTATTGGAAAGTTTATCGCAGGAAGAAAAAATGAAAATGGCTGAAATGATTAGAGACCAATCGATAAAAAAAGGCGAATACATTTATTTTCCTGAGGAAAGCTCTAAAAATATTTATTTCTTAAAAGAAGGAAGAGTTAAAATTGGCAGTTATTCCGACGACGGAAAAGAAATTATAAAAGCGATATTACAACCCGGCGAGATTTTTGGCGAGTTGAGTTTGGTTGGCGAAGAAAAAAGAAGCGATTTTGCTCAAGCTATGGATAATAATGTGATTATCTGCAGTATGCAAATGCAAGATATGGAAATGATGATGCAACAAAATGCATCACTAAACTTTAAAGTAACCAAGCTAATTGGTTTTCGATTGCGCAAAGTTGAAAGACGACTCGAATCCTTAATTTTTAAAGATGCCCGTACACGCATTATCGATTTTATAAAAGATATGGCAAAAGAGCAAGGCAAAAAGATTGGCGATGAGATTTTGGTCAAACATTTTTTAACGCATCAAGATATTGCCAACCTTACGGCTACGTCGAGGCAAACGGTTACAACTGTTTTGAACGACCTGAAAGATAATGACCTGATTTATATGGAGCGAAACAAATTTTTGATTCGCGACATAAACAAACTTGAATAATTATATGAAAAACGAATATTGCATTTACATTAGGAACAATTGCATAAGTTGTCAACGAGTTGCTCAATACATTGCACAAAACAATATTCGTATTAAACTTATTAATATTGATTTGGAAGATAACTTCTCACTGCCAATCAATCTGATGATATTTCCGGCTTTGTTGTTGGGTAATAAAATTATTGCTTACGGCGATGACATTATTCGGAAAATCAATCCGTAAACAAAACCATTAAATTTTTGCCAATTCGCCTTTTAAATAGGTTATTACGTTTACCTCAACAGGGTCGATATTCTTTAATTCAGCCAAATGCACCGATACCCAATCACCAAAATGCACCAAATAAAGCGTGCGTTGTATATCGCTTGCCCCTTTTGAATAGACTTCAAAGATATGTGGCGTATATTTGGCAATTATTTCCTTGTTAATTTCCATTCGTTTTTGTGTGCGGTAATAGTCATTTTCATTTCTAAAAAATACAACCGCCAAATTATCGTTACCTCCTGCCCAACCGACCAATTCATTGTGATTCATTTCGGGCAAAGCGTGATGCCAGCATAACATCTTGGAGTTTTCGTTTAATTGTTGACGGAACCTTACCGAAACACCCTCGTAAGGTGCTGCGGAATAAATAACCGGTATTTTATTCAATAAATTTTGAGCCAATGAAAGAGATTCTTCACGCACTGTATTTTCCGAAGCATCCAGCAGTTCAATGCTTTTTTGTATTTCTTTTTCAAAAGAATTGTCAATAAGTCCGTATTTATGCAATACATAAAACAATTGCGGAAAGCTGATTCCAAATGCAGCCCGAGGAGGGAATCCTGCCGGAATTTGAATATAGTTATAGTTTTTTTCTTTGCTTATTTCGATTAATTTTCCACCGGATGAAACCACGACAATTTCTGCATTTCTAACCTCTGCCTGAGCCAACATTTCAATCGTTTCTTCAGTATTTCCACTGTATGAAGATGCAATTACCAACGTGTTTTTATTTACAAATGCCGGAATATGATAATCTTTATTGACAAAAACAGGAATTTGCAATTCATTAGCCAATAATTGTGCGATAATCGTTCCGCCTATTCCGGAGCCGCCCAAACCACAAATAAGAATGTTTTCATATTGCTTTACGGGAATGGAAAAAGTTGCTTGATTTCCTATTTCAAGGGCTTGTGATAAATGTTTGGTAAAATCTTCTACGTATTGTTTCATAAAAATGCGGTATTTATTTTCTCAATTTGAAACAAAGTTCTAAAATGAGAAAAATTTCAGAGCACTAAAATATTGAAAATTATCCTATGATATTGATTTTTTGTGCAAATTACCGCTATATCCGTAAGTAGTTACACGTAAATATTCCTCAAAACAAGTTATTTCGATTCTAAAATTTCGAATAACTCATCCATTTTTGGGGTTAAAATAATTTCTATACGACGGTTTTTGGCACGTCCTTCTTTGGTGGAATTATCCGCAATCGGGTCATATTCGCCACGACCTGCAGCGGTGATTCTTTTAGGGTCTATCCCTTTGTTTTTGGTTAATATTTTCACAACCGAAGTGGCACGTTTCACACTTAAATCCCAGTTGTCTGAAATTGGACCGGAACCTTTGTATGGCACATTATCCGTATGTCCTTCTACCATAATGTTGATGTCTTTATTTTCTTCCAACACTTTGGCTAACTTATTCAAAGCTTTCACCCCGTTTTTATCAATAGTATAACTACCCGATGGGAAGAGCAATTTTTCTTCCATCGACACATAAATTTTACCGTTTCGTTTCGAAATGGACAAACCGTCATTTTTGAAACCCAATAAAGCATCTTCTACTTTTGAGCGAATGGCATTTACTGCCGAATCTTTACGCGCTAAGACTGCTTCAAGTTCAACAATTCTTTTTTCACGTAGTTTCAATTCGCTTTGTAGTTTATTTAAATTTTGTTCTTTTTCTTTCAAAGAAGCTTCAAGCGCGCGCAACGCATCTTCTTTGGCTTGCAACTCTTGTTGGGTTTTCAACAAATCGGCCGAAAGTTTTCCGGTTGCTTTTTGGTTTTCTGCCAACAATTCACGGTTTTTCTCCAATAATAACTGATAAGTTTTATTTAACTGGTCGTAATTGGTTGTCATTAATCGCAATGATTTTCCTTGCACCAATGTATCTTGACGCAGGTTGCGCAGTTGTTTTTCCAATTTTTCTATTTGGGCTTGCAACTCATTATTTTTATCTTC
The DNA here is from genome assembly GCA_002295925.1 of Flavobacteriales bacterium UBA852. GTDB lineage: Bacteria > Bacteroidota > Bacteroidia > Flavobacteriales_E > Vicingaceae > UBA852. The sequence goes on along the minus strand of DBGO01000001.1, from coordinate 20,390 downwards.
TAATGTTTGCACACTGCTTTTCAATGAGGCATTTTCTTCTACACATTTATCTTGTTTCGATTTCAGTTCTTCATATTTACGAGCCGGAACACAAGCTATCAAGCCGAGAAACAAACTATATATTATCGCTTTTTTCATTCTTCTTTTATTTTAATTTATACAAAAATAGCATATTCTTTATCGAAAATTGAAAACCCGAACTTTTTTAATAAACAAGTTGATTTTAATAAAACCACTTTGTTGATAAATTTACAAAACCAAAAAATATCCGTTCTTAATAAATAATAAATTAGTGCTCAATTAGTTTTCATTACAAGAATCTTTGACTATGAATAAACACAACCTGTTTTTTACCGCATTATTAATAACCATAAGTTTTTTTGCGCAAGCACAATACCACGAATATAAATGGACCAACGGCAACAAAAAAGCCGAAGGCGTGGTAAAGGAAGGACTTGAACAAGGGGAATGGAAATTTTACTCAAAAGAAGGAAAATTAGAACAAGTAGTTACATACAAAGACGGCGAATACCACGGACCGTACAAAAATTATTACCCCGACGGTAAAATTGCCGAAGAGGGTAACTTTTACTACTCTATGCAACACGGACCATTTAAAACCTATTACGAATCAGGAAAGATAGAATCGGAAGGTTTTTTTAAATACGGTTATAAAGACTCAACTTGGGTTATGTATTTTGAAACCGGGAAAATAGAATTTAAAGGCAATTACAAACGCGACAAAAAGACAGGGACTTGGAAATGGTTTTACCCAAATGGTAATTTAAGAGCTATATTCACTTACGACGACAAAGGCACCGAATACATTAAAGAGTATTATGATGAGAAAGGCAACCGAATGGTAGAAAACGGTTTTGGACATCTTATTGAGCGTGATGAGGACGGCAACATTTTAGCCGAAGGCGATATAAAAGATGGTTTACGCAACGGGCACTGGAAAACATTTTTTAAGGACGGAAAAATTGCCTCGGAAGGATTTTACAATCACGGTAAACAATCAAAAGAATGGAAATATTATTACCCCAACGGTCATTTAAAACTGAAAGGAGATTTCAAAGACGGACTAAAAAGCGGCGAATGGGTTTATTATTTTGAAAATGATTCCCTCTATAAAAAAGAAACTTATCAAAATGATACCTTAAACGGAGCGTATGAAGAATATTTTGCTTCCGGAATATTGAGCACCAAAGGACAATACAAAAACGGCAAAAAAGAAGGACAATGGATGTATTACTTTAAAGACGGCACGCCGGACATTGAAGCTTCTTTTAAAAACGGGCTAAAAGACGGCCATTGGAAATATTATTTTCCGGGAAATATTTTGCAATATGAAGGCGATTATGTTAATGATAAGAAAAACGGCTTATGGACTTTTTATTATAAAAACGGAAAAAAACTTAAAGAAGGATATTACAAAAACGGCGTAAAAAATGGCGAATGGAAATACTGGGCAGATAATGGTCAATTGGTAATGCGCGGAAAATTTGAAAACGGCAAAGAAGAAGGCGAATGGAAAAGTTGGTACGATGACGGCACAAAAAAAGAAACCGGTAATTTCAAATACGGTTTGATGCACGGCAAATGGCAAGGATGGTTTCCTAACGGCAACCCCGACTACGAAGGCGAATATGACATGGGTTTAAAATCAGGTGTTTGGCAACATTGGTATGACAACGGTCAATTAGAATCTATGGAAACTTACTTGGTTTTTTCAGAAGAAGATAAACCTTACTATTTGAAAGACAATGAAAACAAATATGCTCAGTTTACCAAAAAAGGTAAGCGTATCTCAGTTCTCGACGGTTATTACATTCAATATTACAAAAACGGAAACATCAACAAAACAGGCAATTATAAACTGGGCGAAAAAGAGGGCAAATGGACATTCTACTATGAGTCGGGAGTGAAATTAGCCGATTATAACTTTAAAAACGGACGATACGAAGGCAAACAAACCGAATATTATGAAACCGGTATGCCTAAGAAAATATTCAGCTATAAAAATTTTGAACCTCACGGCAAATGGACGTTCTACACTAAAAAAGGAGAAATAAAGAAAATTATTTATTTCAAAAAAGGCAAAAAAGTAAAAGAAGTAGAGAAATAAATATTTATCCGACAGGAATTTCTTCGCCCAAGCGTAAGCCGAATTTCTTTCTAAACAGCCACGTTGACAAATAAAACAAAGGGGTATCGAATAAAGCCACTATTACTTTAAATAAAAATCCGTTCAACAGCAGTTGCCCGAACATTGACCACTCTATTGCACCAAAACTACATAACAAAAGCAAAACCGATGCCGTATCGACAAATTGCGAGGTAATGGTCGAAAAATTATTTCGCACCCATAAGTATTTTCCTTTCGTTACTCGCTTCCAAAAATGAAATAAGCGCACATCAATAAATTGAGCCAACAAATAAGCCGTCATCGATGCTCCCACAGCAACACCGGTTAAGCCAAAAACTTTATTGAACTCTTCATTGCTTACAGGCGACCAACTTGTTGCCGGTGCCAAATCGGCAAGTGCTACCACCAACATTGTAAAAACAGTAGCTACAAGCCCTACTTTCACCACTTGATTGGCTCGTTTTAAGCCGTATATTTCAGATATGATGTCGGTTACCAAAAAGGTAATGGGATAAGGTAATATTCCAACCGAAATTTCAAAATTGTATAATCCAAAAGGGTTCCAACTGAAAAATTTTTGAAAAATCAAATTACACGAAACCAATGAAGCAATAAAGATTGCCGCCAGCGTCAAATAAATAAAAAATGCTTGTTCTTTTAACGGTTGCTTCATTTTAGGAATAATGCGGTTAGTTTATCTGCAATTTTACGGTCGTTTGCCAAGCGCGGCACTTTGTTTTGCCCACCCAATTTGCCTATTTGTTTCATATAAATTTGAAAAGCATCTTTTGGCAACACTCTTATTTTAAGCGTATCGAGCATTTTGCCCTCTCGCAAATCTTTGTAATAACTGTTTTTTTGTTGTAAATTTTCATCAATAAGTTGGGCAAATTTCTCAACATTTTGCGGCGGTTCTTCAAAAGCTATAAACCATTCGTGGTAGGCAATATCGTTGTCTTGCGGTGTTACCTGCGGTGCTACGTGATATTCTACAACCTTAGCCGGAATTTGTTCCAGTGCTTTTTTGAGTGAATAATCAACCTCTTCGGCAATAACGTGCTCACCAAAGGCAGAGGTAAAATGCTTAATTCTACCCGAAACAATAATTCTATACGGATTTTTTGAAACAAATTTCACCGTATCGCCAATGCTGTAACCCCACAAGCCGGCATCGGTATTCAAAATCAAAGCATAGTTTACGCCTAACTCAACATCTTTCAGGCTAATGCGTGTAGGATTTTCGTTAAAATATTCATCGGCAGGAATAAATTCATAAAAAATCCCTCCGTCTAAATTAAGCAACAATCCTTCTTCTTTTTGCGAATCCTGAAAAGCAATAAATCCCTCAGAGGCAGGATAAGTTTCAATGCTGTCCACTTTTTTGCCTACGGTTTGTTCAAATTTTGCACGATAAGGTTCAAAATTTACACCTCCGTAAATAAACAAAGAAAAATAAGGAAAAACTTCAGCAATCGTTTTCTTGCCTGTTCGTTCCAAAATGCGGTCAAAATACATTTGCACCCACGGCGGAATACCTGAAATCAAGGTCATTTTTTCGGGCAATGTTTCATCTATAATGGCATCAATTTTTGTCTCCCAATCTTCGATGCAATTAGTTTTATAACTGGGAAGACGATTTTTTTGCAAGTATGCCGGAATATGATGTGCCACAATGCCGCTTAAACGCCCAATTTTAATTCCGTTTTTTTCTTCCAGCTCGGGCGAACCTTGTAAGAAAATCATTTTGCCGTCAATAAAGTCCGTTTTACCGGTTTCGGCAATATAACACAATATGGCATTGCGGGCGGCATCAAGCTGATGCTTTAATGAAACCGGTGTATTGGGAATATATTTTGTTCCCGATGTTGTTCCCGATGTTTTGGAAAGATAATTGGGTTTACCGGGCCATAACACATCTTTTTCGCCTTGCAAAATTTTCTCGATATAGGGTTTTAATTGTTCGTAATCTACAACCGGAATATGTTGTTTAAATTCTTCGTAATCAGAGATTTTTTCAAACTGATGCTCTTTGCCAAAAAGTGTATTTTTACCGTTTTTAAGTAAATATTGCATCATTTCCTGTTGCGATTCAACAGCTTTGGCATTGAGTTTATCCAATTTTTTCCGGATATACTTGGCAAAAGGTTTACTTAAGGCGGCTTTAATTGACATTTTTGTGTGAATGTTTTGGTAAAATTATCCGTAGTTTTTCAAACGTTCTTTAATTTCTTCCAAATGTTTGAGTTTTTTTGCTTGACGCAATTTAATTGCCGATTGTGTATGGTATTTGTGTGCAGTTAAAAAAGACACTTGTATTTCATCCCATTGCCGGTCTGAGGTTATTTTACCTCGTTCCAGCAACTCTTTTTTGAGTAAATCGGCTATGGTATGAAAATCATCGCGCCCCAAATAATCCAAGTCGGCATCGCAAATAATTTCTTGCAATTTATTTTTTGGCTGTTGCGGAATGGCTGTAGCCAAAATCAACTCTTGTATGGTTTTAATTTGCTCATCTGTATAGCCAAATTTTTGTAATACTTCGGCAGCCATTTGTGCGCCAATCGGTTCATTTTTATCGTATTGCTTTACAAATCCGGCATCGTGGTAAAGTGCTGCCGTTTTAAGCAAAAAGATATCTTCACCGCTAATACCCTCCATCAAAGCAAGCCGCTCGACGGCTTCGGTTACATCTATTGTATGGTCTATGCTGTGGTAATACAAATTTTCGGGCAATTCACGCTTAAGCAAATCCAATACATATTTTTCGGCTTTTCTGTAATTTATTTGACTGAATATGTGCAGATTTACGTAATCCCAAAATTGCTTGTTGGGTAACATTCCTTCAGCATCTTCCGACAATGCGGGTTTTATTCTATTGACAAAATACATGTCAATTTCGCCTTTGTTTTTTGCAGGAATTTTACCACGATATTCACAATCAAAAAACTCTTTAATATGCTCGTAGGTTTGCCCCGAAACATTCACTTTTCCGGGCTCACCGGCAGTTTCAACCCTGCTGGCTACATTTACGGTATCGCCCCAAATATCATAGGCAAATCGTTTTAACCCGATTACGCCTGCCGTCACCTCTCCGGTGTGTATCCCAATACGTAAATACCAGCGGTCTTTTTCGTCCAATTTTTCATTACTTTGACGCATATATTGCTGAATACGAATTGCTGCCAAGGTTATATCTATAGGATTCGTTTTGTTACGAATGGGGACACCGGCTGCAGCCATATAAGCATCACCCATGGTTTTTATTTTCTCTACATGATGTTCTTCAATAATTTCATCAAATTTTATAAAATAACTGTCGAGTCTTTGCACCAGTTCTTCGGGACGTAAATTTTCGGATATTTTTGTAAAGTTTTTAAAATCGGCAAACATTACCGACACCAAATTGTAGTGTCTCGGCTTGGATTTCCCCTTAATTTTAAGTTCTGTAACGGTTTTTTCGGGCAAAATATTCAGTAAGAGTTGCTCGGATTTTTCTTTCTCTTGTTCTAATTCTTTTTGTTTTTGTTCAAGTTCGGCTTTTTGTTTTTCAATGCGTTCTTTTTGCTTACGGATTCGTGCTGTGCGTTCTAACACTTGCATTTCAAGCAATTCCTTTTGCCGTTTTATCATTCTTATACGAGAACGATAATACAAAAATATAATCAGCAATAATCCGCCAACTACCGTTATCCGAAACCACCAGGTTTTCCAAAATGGCGGTGTGATGACAAATTGCAGGGTAATGGGCGAAGGTGTCCAAACGCCATCGGCATTTGCAGCTTCTACTTCCAAAGTATATTCGCCGGGTTCTAAATTAGAGAATAATACTTTATGCGTATTACCCAAATCAATCCACTCTTCATTTACGGGTTTAAGTTTGTAACGGTATTTGTTTTTTTCAGGGGCACTGTAGTGTAAGGCGGCAAATGTAATGGTAATGAAGTTTTGATTGTATGCCAAAGCAACCGGTTGATGTTGCGTAAATGCTTCGTGAATGCTTTTTTTTGTTTTTTCGGATTTTAAATTATTTACCATAAAACCGGTAAATACCAATTTTGGGGGATACGGATTTTGTTTAATTTCAGCCGGATTAAACATATTAAACCCGTTGATTCCTCCAAAAAACATTATTCCGGATTTGCTTTTAAAATATGCGCCTGTATTAAACTCGTTGCTTTGTAAACCGTCGGATTCGTAATAATTTACCGTTTCTTCTGTTTTGATATTAAACTTACATAATCCTTTGTTGGTGCTCATCCATAAATTTCCGGCATCATCTTTTAAAATTCCGTAAACAACATTGTTGGGTAAACCGTTTTCAACTGTATAATATTTTACTTCATTGGTTTTTAAATTAATTTTATTTAACCCACCTCCAAAGGTTCCTACCCATAAAATATCTTCGTCCAACAATAAAGATAAAATTGAGTTATTGCTGATTTTTGGCAGCGATTGTTCGGCATTAGAAATTATTTTCACCTTTCTGCTCTTCACATCAAGACGACAAACTCCACCGGCATTTGTAGCAACCCAATAAATATTTCCGGATTGCTGCACAACATCACGAACCGGTACTGAAGGCAATATTGTTTCATCAAAAGTAAGAATTGAATCTCCGGCTAAACAATACAATGCAGAACGTCCGCAAAACCATATCTTACCGGATTTATCTTCATAAACTTTATAGATACGGTCGTTGTTGAGTTGTTGATTAGAGAATGTTAAGTGCGTTAAGCGATTATTTCCCCATTGAAAAATTCCACCGTCCGAACCTGTCAATACTTTGCCTGAGGTTGTTTGATATACAGAATAAATGCTTGTGTTTTTGGCGCTTTGCTTGTCGTTGAATATTGGTTTAAAAAAATCAATATTACCGGTTGGATAAATAACATCTAATCCTTTATCCGTTCCGGCAAATATTACCTTATTGGCATCATTATAATATATTGACCAAATAGTATTACTGCTTAAGGTATTGGTTGTATTTTCTTTTCGTACATAATGTTTGAAATATTGTTTGAACATATCAAACTTGCTGATTCCGTGCTCTGTTCCTATCCAAATGCAACCAAATTCATCTTGATAAAAACTTAGTATCACATTATCTACCAATGAATAAATATTGGTAGGGTCTGATTTTATATGTGAAACTTCTCCTTTTTTTGATAATTGAAAAATACCCTCTCCGTCTGTGCCTAGCCAAATGTTTTCTTGTGCATCAACAAATAAAGAGCGAACAGAAAATCCTGTCATCCAAGATACGTTTTCAAATTCTCCTGTTTTAGTGTTGTAAATTGATACGCCTTTGTTATGTCCTATCCAAATTTTGTTGTTTATTTTCTTTATTGTCCAAATAATATCCGAAGGTAAATTACTGTTTGCAGAGGTAAACCTCTTAAAGTGGCGGTTTCGCGGTTGATACATCAACAAACCATTTCCCTCTGTTGCTATCCATAATCGTTGATTATCGGCAATTATTTTACGCCCTTGAAGTTTTTTAATGTTCCCAAATAATGAGTTGGGAATTTTTACTATTTTAAATCCTTGTTCGATTTTATACAGGTGATTACCGCCAACAACATAACGAATACCTTCGAGTTCGCACATATCCCAAAAAGTGACATTTGCACCTTCTGATTTATTGTTTAGAAACCGGCGAAAACTTTCGGTTATGGGGTTATAAAGATTTAAACCATTGTCTGTTCCTACCCAAAAATAATTTTTGCTGTCTTGATATAGAAAGTGAATAAAATTATTTGAAATGCTTACAGAATCATCAAATTGATGTTGATAGACTTTAAATTCATAACCATCATACCGGTTTAGTCCGTCTTGCGTTCCAAACCACATAAACCCCTGTTCATCTTGCAAAATGGCATTAATTGAACTTTGCGAAAGTCCGTCTTTGAGGGTAAGGTTATGAAACTTAAAACTATTTTGCTGTGCAGAGGCATAAAATACCAATAAGCACAACAAAACCGTTATATAAGTCCACCTTTTTTTCATTGGTTTTTATCAACCAGATAAAGGTAGGATTTTATTTGTTTTTTTCCGTTTTTGCCGGTTAGTTTTTCCTTTTCAATTTATAGAAAAATCTCTGAAAAATGAATATTATTTTTCAGGTCGCATTTGCGGGAAAAACAATACATCTTGAATTGAGGATTGCCCCGTAAGCAACATCACCAATCGGTCTATACCAATACCCATTCCCGATGTTGGCGGCATTCCGTATTCCAAAGCTCTTAAAAAGTCTTGGTCGATAAACATTGCTTCATCATCCCCTTTTTCAGATAATCGTAATTGCTCTTGGAAACGCTCTCGTTGGTCAATCGGGTCGTTTAATTCAGAGTAAGCATTGGCAATTTCTTTTCCGTTTACAATCAATTCAAAACGTTCGGTAAGCTCAGGGTTATCCCTGTGTTTTTTACACAACGGCGACATCTCTACCGGATAATCGGTTATGAATGTAGGTTGTATTAAATGATGCTCACATTTTTCGCCAAAAATTTCATCAATTATTTTTCCTTTACCCATTGTTTCATCCACTTCTATTCCCATATCTTTTGCTGCTTGGCGTAATTCTTCTTCCGACTTGCCGGTAATATCATAATTGGCGTATTTTTTAATGGCTTCGGTCATTGACAATCGGGTATATGGCGCTTTAAAGTCTATTTCGTTGCTATCAACTGTTACTTTTGTTGTTCCCAACACTTTATTAGTAACATACTCCAACATTTTTTCGGTGAATTCCATCATCCAAAAATAATCTTTGTATGCCACATAAATTTCCATTACAGTAAACTCCGGGTTATGGGTTCTGTCCATTCCTTCATTTCTGAAATCTTTGGCAAATTCATATACTCCGTCAAATCCGCCAACGATTAAACGCTTCAAATACAACTCATTGGCAATTCGAAGGTATAGCGGGATATCCAACGCATTATGATGGGTAATAAAAGGACGTGCAGCCGCACCTCCCGGAATGGGTTGCAATATAGGTGTTTCGACTTCCAAATAACCACGCTCATTAAAAAATTCACGCATAGCGTTCATTATTTGCGTGCGTTTAATAAATACATCTTTCACCCCCGGATTTACAACCAAATCAACATATCTTTGACGATAACGCAACTCAGGATCTGAAAAGGCATCATGTACATTCCCTTCTTCATCAACCTTAACTATTGGCAACGGACGAAGAGACTTGCTTAAAACCGTTAATTCTTTAACTTTTACCGACTTTTCGCCAACTTTTGTTTTAAACAATGTCCCTTTTATACCAATAAAATCACCTATATCCAATAATTTTTTAAATACTGTATTATAGAGTGTTTTATCTTCTCCCGGACAAATTTCATCTCTGTTCACATAAATTTGCATTCTTCCTTCACTGTCCATTAATTCGGCAAAAGAGGCTTTACCCATTATTCTTCTGCTCATAATTCTACCGGCCATTACCACTTCTTTTCCTTCTTCAAACTCTTCTTTGGCTTTTTTTGTAGTATGTGTTACAGGAAACAATGCCGCAGGATAGGGTTCTATGCCTAATTCACGTAATTTATTCAACGATTCTCGTCGTACAATTTCTTGTTCGGATAATTTAACACTCATTCGTTTTTAATTTTTGGCAAATATAAGTAACTATCTGCATTTGTAATTGATAATAATTGAGGTTTATTTAAACAGAAAACGCCCCTTTAAAAGAGGCGTTTTACACATAATATATGGTTGATTATTAACGTAAGATAAAACGCACAGGTAAGTTATACGATACCGATACCGGTTTACCACGTTGTTTACCCGGATTGAAGGGAGGTAATTTTTTGATTACTCGAATTGCTTCTTCATCAAGCATTTTACCGCCTGGAACACCTCGCAACACTTTAATATCTTTCACTTTACCGTCTTGGCCAATAACAAAGTTTACAAATACTGTTCCACTAATTCCGGCTTCTTTGGCCATTTGCGGATATTTCATTTCCTTATTAAGAAATTCAAATATCTTTTGTTGTGTACACATTTGTTTGGCTTGTGAATCTTTTTCTTTTTCACAACCTTTGAAAGTAGGCATATCTTCTACGATTGTAAAAATCTGCTCAACTTCTTCAGGTTCTTCTTCAGGAAGTTCTTCCACGATAGTGTTCTCATCAGCTTCTGTATCTTCCATTACTACATCATCCACTTCTTCGTCATCCTCAACAATCTCTAACACTTCCGGCGCTGCGGGTGGAGGAGGTGGAGGAGGTGGAGGAGGTGGAGTGTTTTGTTGTGTAATAGGAATAATTTCTTCCTCTACATCTTCAAATGCTTGACCTAATCCATTATCGGCATTTGCTTCATAAAAACGGAAATTTATAGCAATATAAACCACCGATAATGAAACGAATAGTCCGATTAAGAAAAACACCGTTTTCTTTCTTTCGAGGTCAACGTTAGGGTTCTTTTTTGGTTCCAAAATAAATCCTCCTTTTTTGTTTGATTTGCTAAATTAAGAAATTTCTTTATTAATAACGTTAAAAAATCTGCTCTTAAAGAAATTATTTTTCCTGAAAGCATATTTACAACGCTTTAAACTAATATTTATTATGTATTTTTGTAGAAAAATTAACACATTGAAAGACACAACTTTAAACATTTGGATAAAACTCAACAATTTTTTCATTCGAGAGTCAAACATCAGAGCGGTAAAACGCTACGGGAACAACACGATAATCGAAAGATACGAAGGTGACAACCTAATCATTCCGGTTGATTACGATAAAGTAAAAAAATTAATCAATAAATAATTCTCTTATGAAAATAGCAGTTGTAGGCGCCACGGGTATGGTTGGCAAAACAATGTTGCAAGTTTTGGAAGAACGGAATTTCCCCGTAACGGAATTAATACCTGTAGCTTCAGAAAAATCGAAAGGAAAAACCGTAACATTTAACAACAAAACATACGAAATTACAGACATCCAATCCGCCATAAACCAAAAACCCGATATTGCCTTATTTTCTGCCGGAGGCGATACATCTTTACAATACGCCCCTTTGTTTGCACAAGCCGGCACAACAGTAATTGACAACTCATCCGCCTGGCGAATGAAAGAAGATATCCCTTTGGTTGTTCCCGAAATCAACGCATCCGGCTTATCTAAAGCGCATAAAATTATTGCCAACCCCAATTGTTCAACCATTCAGTTGGTTATGGCACTATATCCTTTGCATAAAAAATATAACATTGAAAGAATAATTGTTTCCACTTATCAATCCATTACCGGAACAGGTAAAAAAGCGGTTGTCCAAATGGAAAATGAACGGAACGGCATAAAAGGCGAACAGGCCTACCCTTACCCCATTGACAAAAATTGCATACCGCATTGCGATGTGTTTTTAGATTCGGGATATACTAAAGAAGAAATTAAACTGATGACCGAACCCAACAAAATCATGAATACAAACATCAACATTTCGGCTACGGCTGTTCGAGTTCCTGTTGTTGGCGGACATTCAGAAAGTGTAAATGTTCAATTTTCAAACAATTTTGAATTGAACGAAGTTAGAAAGTTATTAGCAGACAGTCCCGGAATTGTTCTCCAAGATAATCCGGACACTTTAACCTATCCTATGCCACGATATGCCGAAGGCAAAGATGATGTTTTTGTTGGAAGAATCAGAAAGGATGATACTGTTGAAAACGGATTAAACTTATGGATTGTTGCTGATAATTTGAGAAAAGGCGCTGCAACAAACGCCGTACAAATAGCTGAATACCTTATAAATAAAAAATTGATATAATTATGCTCGAAGAAAAAGGTTTTTCACCCACTCCGTTAAGCAAAATAGGTGAATTTGGATTGATAGAAACATTCAAAAAATCGATTAAAAATACCCAAAAATCAACAATTAAAGGCATTGGCGATGACGCCGCTGTAATAAAAAAAGATAAAAATCATTATCAACTCATCTCTACCGACACTTTGGTAGAAGGCGTTCATTTCGATTTGGTTTACACCCCACTAAAGCACCTTGGCTATAAAGCGGTTACTGTTAACCTTTCCGACATTTTCGCTATGAACGGAAATCCTACACACATCACAGTCAGTTTAGCCATAAACGCAAGAATGAGCATTGAAGCAATAGACGAGCTGTACTTGGGCATAATGGCTGCCTGCGAACAATACAACGTTGATATAATTGGAGGTGATACCACTTCTTCACTTGCAGAAAATATGATTTCCATTACAGTTTTGGGCGAAGTAGAAAAGAAAAAAATCACTTATCGCGATACAGCCCAAGAAAATGATCTTATTTGCGTAAGCGGAGATTTAGGCGCTGCGTATATGGGATTACAATTGCTTGAACGTGAAAAATCGGTTTTTGAAAAAACAAACGATGCACAACCCGATTTTGACGGATTTGACTATTTACTCAGACGATTTTTAAAACCCGAACCGCGCAAAGACATTATTGACTTTCTTAATGAACAAAACGTCATTCCAACCTCAATGATTGACATTTCTGATGGTTTATCCAGCGAGCTCATCCATTTGGGGCATTTATCAAAAAAAGGAATGGTGATATATGAAAACAAACTGCCTATTGACCCTCAAACCGTAAATGCTGCCGAAATGTTTAAAATAAACTCAACTGTTTGCGCACTTAACGGTGGCGAGGATTATGAACTATTGTTTACCATTAAACAAGATGATTTTAACAAAATCAAAGAAAACAGTAATATTCACGTTATCGGACATGTTACCGGAAACGAAAATCAATACCAAATGGTTGGCGCAGGCGATTCAATTATTGAACTTACCGCCCAAGGTTGGAATGCTTTTTTAAGTCAAAACAAAAACTAATACAAGCCAAAACCACAATACTATTGTATAAATAAAATAAAAAACGTATATTTGCAGCCGATTTTAGGAGAGAATTTACTGAGGGGACAAAAAGTCCCCTCTTTTTATGCCAATGATTTCAAAGAAAAAAATAGAAACACTTGCTCAGGAACGCCTTGATGAAATAGGCGCTTTTTTGGTTGATATCAATATTGACGAGCACAACAAAATACTCGTTGAAATTGATTCGGATACCGGCGTATCCATTAACGACTGCGTATCGGTGAGCCGGAACATTGAACACAACCTTGACCGTGAAGAAGAAGATTTTGAACTGACCGTTACTTCTTGCGGATTGAACAAGCCGTTTAAAATTTTACGTCAGTATCAAAAAAACATTGGCAAAGAAGTAGAAGTCAGCACAAACGAAGGGAAACAACTTCAAGGAACATTGTTGAATGTTTCACCCGACAGCATTACTATCGAAACGCAAACAAAAGAAAAAATTGAAGGTAAAAAGAAAAAACAACTCATCACAAAACAACACCATATAAACTTTGATGATATCAAACAAACTAAACTAATTATTAAATTTAAATAAAGATGCAATTATGGAAAATCTGAATTTAGCCGAATCGTTCGCTGAGTTTAAAGAGTTTAAAAACATCGACAGAGTTACTATGATGAATATACTTGAAGGTGTATTCAGAAATATGATTAAGAAAAAATACGGTGACGATGAAAATTTCGATATAATTTTAAATCCCGATAAAGGCGACTTGGAAATCTGGAGAAACCGTGAAATTGTTCCCGACGGAGAGGTAGAAGACCCTAACCGTCAAATAGCCCTTTCAGATGCATTAAAAATAGAACCCGATTTTGAAGTAGGCGAAGAAGTGCCCGAAATGGTACCGATAGAAAGTTTCGGTCGTCGTCAGGTTTTGGCTATGCGTCAAAATTTGATTTCTAAAGTAATGGAACTTGAAAAAGACCATATTTATAAAAAATATAAAGACCGTGTAGGCGAAATTGTTACCGCCGAAGTTTACCAAATTTGGAAACGAGAAATTTTATTGCTCGACGACGAAGACAACGAACTGATTTTGCCCAAGCAAGAACAAATTCCAAGCGACCGCTTTAAAAAAGGTGACCAAGTAAGAGCCGTTGTTATTCGTGTAGAAATGAAAAACAACAAGCCTTTGATTATTCTTTCAAGAACCTCACCATTATTCCTCGAACGATTGTTCGAATTAGAAGTTCCTGAAATTTTTGACGGATTGATTACCATTAAAAAAATTGTTCGTGAACCGGGCGAAAGAGCCAAAGTTGCAGTAGAATCATACGACGACCGCATTGATCCGGTTGGCGCTTGTGTAGGAATGAAAGGTTCGCGTATTCACGGAATCGTTCGCGAGTTACGCAACGAAAACATTGATGTAATCAATTACACCAACAACACCGAACTTTACATTGCTCGTGCATTGAGCCCTGCTAAAGTGTCACACATCAGTATTGATGAAGAGAACAAACGTGCATCCGTATATCTTGACCCCGACCAAGTATCGTTGGCTATCGGAAAAGGCGGACACAATATTAAACTTGCAGGCAAACTAACCGGATACGAAATAGATGTGTATAGAAATGTAGATGAAGAAGATGTAGAAGATGTAGCATTAGATGAATTTGCAGACGAAATAGAAGATTGGGTAATTGATGAGCTTAAAGCCATCGGTTGCGATACAGCAAAAAGCGTATTGAAATTATCCAAAGAAGAATTGGTAAAACGTACCGATTTGGAAGAAGAAACCGTAGAGGATGTGCTTCAAATATTAAAAGAAGAATTTGAAGAAGAATAAAGTAATTTCTTTTTCAAAACCGATAAAACAAGTTGTTGATTGTCAACTATAAAAAACAACCAAAACAAAAATTGAAAAAACAGGAATATGTCACAAACCAAGGCAACAAGATTAAATAAAGCAGCTAAAGAGTTCAATGTTAGCATTAGTACAATTGTAGATTACCTTTCGTCAAAAGGACATGAAATAGAGGTTAAACCTACAACAAAGCTAACACCCGAGCAGTACGACGCGTTATTGGAAGAGTTCCAATCGGAAAAAACGATGAAGGAGCAATCCAAAAAAATCTCTTTGGAATCCGAAAAACGTCAAACCATTACGGTTGAAGATGTGGATAAAAAAGAAGAGGTAACCGAAGAGGTTGAAGAGGAAGATTTTGATATTTCGGACATTAAGGTAGAACCCGAATTAACCGCTCCACAATCTGCCAAAGAAGAAGTAGAAGAACCAAAAGCAGAAGAAACCCATCCCGAAGCTGAGGTTAAAGAAGAATCATCAGAGCCGGAAGTTCCGGGGCAACCAAAAGTTGTCGGTAAAATCGATCTTTCATCTATCGACACCAAAACCCGTCCGACAAAAAAATCTAAAGCCAAAAAAGCTGCCGAAGAGAAAAAAGAACAAGAAAAGCCTGTTGCCAAAAAAGAAGAAAAAGAAGTTAAACAACCTGAAAAACCTCAGGAGCCGGAACAAAAAGAACCGGAACATATCGAAACTGTTTTTGAAAAAGCCGAAGGACCAAAAGTATTGGGTAAAATTGATCTTCCTGTTGAGAAAAAACCGGCTAAAAAAGCCAAACCTGTTGCTTCAAGTGACAATGATGCAGACACTTCTAAAAAGAAAAGAAAAAGATTAAAGAAAAAAGTTGATGTTCGCAAACCTATTGGTGATAAAAAAGGCGGAAAGAAAGGCAAAAAAGGTGCTCCAAAACCTGAGGTGACAGAAGAAGAAATTCAAAAGCAAATTAAAGAAACGCTTGAAAAACTTCAAGGAGGAGGAAAATCCAAATCGTCTAAATTACGTAGAGAAAAGCGTAAAGCTATTCAAGAAAAAACCGAGCGTGAACTCGAACAACAAGAACTGGAAAGCAAAATTCTTAAAGTATCGGAATTTGTTACTGCCAGCGATTTGGCTAACTTAATGAATGTAAACGTAAATGAGATTATATCAGCATGCTTCTCTTTAGGAATGATTGTTTCCATCAATCAACGTTTGGATGCCGAAACCATCTCAATCATTGCCGAAGAATTTGGCTATGAAGTTCAATTCATCAAAGCCGACGAAGCCGAAGAAGAAATTCTCGAAGAACCGGATAACCCTGAAAACTTAGTTCCTCGACCACCTATTGTAACCGTTATGGGACACGTTGACCACGGTAAAACATCATTGCTCGATTACATTCGAAATACCAATGTTATTGCCGGTGAAGCCGGAGGTATAACTCAACACATTGGAGCATACAATGTTGAAATGGAAGACGGACATACTATTACATTCTTGGATACTCCGGGACACGAAGCTTTTACAGCCATGCGTGCTCGTGGTGCACAAGTTACCGACTTGGCAATTATTGTTATTGCCGCAGACGACAGTGTGATGCCTCAAACAAAAGAAGCGATCAATCACGCCCAAGCAGCAGGTGTTCCTATCATTTTTGCATTTAATAAAATTGATAAACCGGGAGCCAATGCCGACAAAATACGCGAAGAATTGGCTCAAATGAATATTTTGGTTGAAGATTGGGGCGGTAAATATCAATCGCAAGAAATATCGGCAAAAACCGGTAAAGGTGTTAAAGAATTAATGGAAAAAGTAGTGCTTGAAGCCGAGTTATTGGAACTTAAAGCCGATCCTAAAAAACGAGCTACCGGAACCATTTTGGAAGCATCATTGGATAAAGGTCGCGGATATGTAGCCAATATTTTGGTTCAAGGCGGAACATTGCACCAAGGCGACATAGTTCTTGCCGGATGTCACAGTGGTAAAGTAAAAGCAATGTTTAACGAACGTGAACAAAAAATCAAATCTGCAGGCCCATCGATTCCTGCCTTAATATTAGGATTGGACGGCGCACCAAAAGCCGGTGATAAATTCCATGTATTGGAAGATGAAAAAGAAGCCCGAAGAATTGCCGACAAACGTCAACAACTTATTCGCGAGCAAAGCATTAAAACACAAAAACATCTTACTCTTGATGAAATCGGACGTCGTATTGCATTAGGCGACTTTAAAGAATTAAATATTATCATAAAAGGTGATGTGGATGGTTCTATTGAAGCATTATCCGATTCATTATTGAAATTATCTACCGATAAAATTCAAGTGAACATCATTCACAAAGCCGTTGGTCAAATTACCGACTCGGATGTAATGCTTGCCTCTGCATCGGACGCAATTATTATCGGTTTCCAAGTCAGACCTTCTTCATCTGCCCGTAAATTAGCCGAAAAAGAAGAGATAGATATTCGTCTGTACTCTATCATTTACGATGCTATTGAGGAAATTAAAGCCGCAATGGAAGGTATGTTGGCACCAAAAGAAGTGGAGAAAGTGGTTGGAACTGCCGAAGTTAGAGAAACATTCAAAATAACAAAAGTTGGAACCGTTGCCGGTTGTATGGTTCTTGACGGAAAAATAAAACGTAATAACGACGTACGACTTATACGTGAAGGCATTGTCATCTATACCGGAAAATTAGGTTCGCTAAAACGTTTCAAAGATGATGTGAAAGAAGTTGCTGCAGGCTACGAATGTGGTTTAAATATCGAGAACTTCAACGACATTAAAGTGGGTGATATTGTAGAAGCATTTGAAACGGAAGAAGTAAAACAAAAATTATAAATTTCATAATATGTTAAATAAATCTGTTTTTTTAATCATAGCAATGCTCGGCATTGCTATGATTTCGCGTACTCAAAATAATATAAAACCTTGCGGTACCGACCAAGTAATGCAAGAAGCTTTGCTAAAAAATCCGGCTCTTGAAAAATTATTGCAAAATCAAGACTCCTTAGCCAAAGAATATACCAAGCAGCATTACGGTGAAAAATCGGGAACTGTAAAAATTATTCCTGTGGTAATTCATGTTATTCACACGTACGGACCCGAAAATGTATCAAAAGCTCAAGTTTTAGACGCTATTCGCATTATTAATGAAGATTTCAGAAATTTAAACAGTGATACAGCTGATGTTATTCCGGTATTTAAATCTATTGTTGCCGACAGTGAAATAGAATTTCGTTTAGCGCAATTAGACCCTAACGGAAATTGTACCGAAGGAATTACCCGCACTTATTCACCCTTAACGCATAGCGCCGGAGAAAATGTAAAAGACCTCATCAGCTGGAATACTGCAAAATATTTAAATGTTTGGGTTGTTGCCAATATTGAAAGTGGCGCAGGTGCGTATGCATACTATCCGGGTACTGCACCCCAACCAAGCCACGAGGGAATTGTTTGCCGGGCATCACAGTTTGGAAGCATAGGTGCATCAAACGGAGGTAATTTCTCTTCACGAACGCTAACCCATGAAATAGGGCATTACTTAAACCTTGCCCATACATGGGGAAGTACCAACTCTAATGCCGACCCTTCAAATTGTTCATCAGATGATGGCGTATCAGACACGCCTAATACTATTGGGAGTAATTTAAATTGCGATTTAAATCAAAACACTTGCAACAGTTTAGATAATGTGCAAAATTATATGGATTATGCAACTTGTGCTAAAATGTTTACCCAAGGACAAAAAGCAAGAATGCAAGCAGCTTTAAACTCTTCTGCCGGAAACAGAAACAATTTGTGGACATCATCCAATTTGATTGCAACGGGAACAAATGACGGTTATACTCCGGTAACTTGTGCACCAATAGCCGACTTTAACGCCTCAACTTATAGAATTTGTGCGGGAGAAAGCGTAACATTTACCGATTTATCCTACAATGCACCAAAAGATAATTCATGGACGTACAGTTGGAGTTTTCCGGGTGGTACACCATCTACATCAACCGATTCAATGCCGACAATTACTTACAACACGCCCGGCATTTATGATGTTTCACTTACCGTTACCAACAGCGCCGGAAGTGATTCATATACCAGAAACCAACTGATTATTGTAAAACAAACTTCCGGAGGTGGTGCAACACCCTTTACCGAAGGGTTTGAAGATGCCGCATTCCCTGTAAATTCTACCAACAACAATCTTAGTTGGGAATATGAGTTTAATACTTCAACGGCATGGGACAGAACAACCTTGGCATCCTATTCGGGTAATGCTTCCATAATGATTGACAATCAAAACGTAGCCGACGGTATGGTAAATTCTTTCATCTCACCTACCATTGATTTTAGTAATGTAACTTCTACAGGTATAATGACTTTTAAGGTTGCTTATGCACAAATTGACAACACTTCTTCCGATTTACTTCGTGTATTATTTTCTAAAGATTGTGGAAAAACTTGGCAAGTTCGATTTGCCCGAAGTGGTGCTCAATTGGCATCCGCTTCACCCACAAGTGGCAACTTTATCCCCTCAACAACTGCTGAATGGCAAGAATTTAGTATTCCGTTGTCAATTTTTGCAGGCGAACAATCTATTTACGTAAAATTTGAGATGACTTCGGGAGGTGGAAACAAATGCTATGTGGATGATATTAATATTCAAGCAACAACAGGAGTGGAAGAACTAATTAACGACGAACAAATTCAACTATACCCGAACCCTTCTGCCGGAAATGTTACCGTTAAGCTTAATACCGATTTAGCTGTACCGGCCAGCATACAAATTTTAGATATATCGGGAAGAGTTATTATTGACAAAACCGTTCAACTTTCGCAAAACCCTGTAAATATCAATAACGAAAACACGTTAATTCCGGGTACGTATTTTGTAAATATTACTGCAGGAAATAAAAAATGGGTGAAAAAGTTGGTTGTTCTTAAATAGAATAAAGAAAGCCATAAAAGAAACGTACTACAGTAAAGACAGCAAAAAATAGCTCAATTGCAATTGTAAAAGAGATTTGTTACTTTTATCTAATGTAGTGTTTTTTAATTTCAGTAGTGTTAAGATTATACGAATTTACATACCCTGTCAACTGTAATGAATAAACATAATAAAATTGGAATTAATAACAATAAAAACATTTGATAATCCTATTGATGCTCACGTAATGAAGTCAAAACTTGAAAGCGAAGGGGTAAAATGCTTTCTCTTTGACGAAAATGTAGTTGGATTGAATCCTGTTTACAACATAGCAGTAGGAGGTATAAAATTAAAAATTTTAGAATCAGACCTTGAAAAAGCTGTTTCGATTATAGATGAGACTGAAAATAGTAAGCCTACCAATGAAAAAGGTGAAATTGTAATTTGTCCACATTGTCATTCAAAAGATATTTATACCAGTTATAAATCAACAAAAGGGTTGAAAGGCACTATATCTATTCTTATATCTTTTTTATTAATGGTTTTTCCTATTTATTTTAAAACCGTTTATAAATGCAAAAAATGTGGGGCAGAATTTAAATAAAATCAAAAGCTACCCGTTGTGCATTTGTAAATAA